>NZ_LR699554.1:1200000-2400000 GCF_902459535.1 Paraburkholderia dioscoreae | reverse complement strand
CAGACCCTGTGCCGGGAAGGTCAGATCGTTCGTACCGACGATTCGATGGACATGCGATGAGACGGCGATTAGGCATGGTCGCCAGGAAAGCCCACCTGGCCGGATTGGACGAAGTGGCGGGCACACTATGAAACAGCAAGTCGACACCGTCGCCACGGGAATCCGCCGGACGCCCGACCACACTATGAGACACCACTTCGATATCGTCGTCGTTGGCGCGGGGCCAGCGGGCCTGAACGCAGCGCATGCCGCCGCGCGCACGGGCGCCTCGGTTGCGCTGCTCGACGACAACCCACGCGCGGGCGGCCAGATCTGGCGTCAAGGTCCGGGCTACGCGCCGCAAGCGCCGTTGCACAACCTCCTCACCGCGATAGGTGGACAGGCCAACATCTCGCACTGGCCGTCCACTCGCGTGATCGCGCCGCTAGGTCCGCGCGGGCTGCTGCTCGAATCGGCGGAACGTGGTGGCGTGTGCATCACGTACGAGCGCCTGATTCTCGCAACCGGCGCGCGTGAAAGGCTCCTGCCGTTCGCGGGCTGGACCTTGCCCGGTGTGACCGGCGCGGGCGCGCTGCAGGCACTCATCAAAGGCGGCATGCCGGTGCGTGGCGAGCGGATCGTGATTGCCGGCAGCGGTCCTTTGCTGATCGCGGCGCTCGCCACCGCACGCGCGGCCGGGGCGCGCGTGGTGGCGGTGGTGGAGCAGGCCTCGGCGTTCGATGTCGCGCGTTTTGGCGCCTCGCTGCTGGCCGAGCCGGGCAAGTTGCGGCAAGCCGTCGGCATGACGCGCGGGTTCGTGGGCCTGCCGTACTGGACCGACAGCATCGTTGAAGAGGCGCATGGGGACGGCCGCGTCGAGCGCGTCACCATCGCGCGCGGTTCCGGCAGGAAGCGCGTCACGCTCGACTGCGACCGCATCGCCTGTGGCTATGGACTCGTGCCGAACATCACGCTGGCGCAGGCGCTCGGCTGCGCGATCAGTGAGGCGGGCGAGATCGTCGTCGACGACGGGCAGCGTACGTCGGTCGAGAGCGTGTTCGCGGCGGGCGAGTGCACGGGCGTCGGCGGCGCGGAACTGGCCGGTGTGGAAGGCGAGATAGCCGGTCTCGTTGCGAGCGGCGCTACGGGCCACACCGCACTCGATACACAACGGGCCCGATGGCGCCGCTTCGGCCGACGTGTCGACACCGCTTTCGCCCTGCGGGACGCCGCGCGCACGCCACCTGCCGACACTACGCTGCTGTGCCGCTGCGAGGACGTGCGTATTGGCGAAGTCCGCGAGTTTTCGAGTTGGCGCGACGCCAAGCTGCATACCCGCTGCGGCATGGGCGCCTGCCAGGGGCGAATCTGCGGCGCGGCGGCGAGCCTGTACTTCGGCTGGCAGAGCGCGGCGCCGCGTGCGCCTTTCAGCCCGGCGCAGGTCGGCACGCTGATGGCGATGAATGCGGAGCCGCCGCCAGGCGAATGACCCGTCCGCTTGCATGCCGGCGCATATTGTTCCGCTGCCGCGCGGCCCTATAATCGACCGCACACGCCGGCCGCCCGGCCGCGACGACGAACGCATCCCCGAATGCCCCCACCAACGCACGGACCAACGGGACCCGCATGACGAACACGCTGGCTCATCCGCCCGAAACGGACGACGCAACGCTGTCGGGCATGCTGTCGCACTTCAGGCTGCTCGAGCCGGTGTTCGACGCCATGCCGGACGTCGTGTTCTTCGTCAAGGACGCCGAGGCGCGCTATGCGCTGGTCAACCGCACGCTCGCGTCCCGCTGCGGCTTCAAGGAAAAGACCGCGCTGCTGGGCAAGACCGCCGAGGACGTGTTCCCGCGCCGCTTTGGGCGCATCTACACGGCACAGGACAAGGCGATCATCAACGTCGGTAACCAGTTGATCGATCAGTTGGAACTGCATCTCTATCCCGGCAGACAGCCGGGCTGGTGTCTGACCTGCAAGCAGCCGCTGCGGAATGCGGCCGGCAAGGTGGTCGGCCTCGCCGGCATTTCCCGCGATCTGAAAGCGGACGAAAGCAGTCATCCGGCCTATAGCCGCCTCGCCACGGTGGTGCAGTCCATCCAGGAAAATTACGTCCAGCCTTTGAATCTGAAGCAGCTCGCGGCGATGGCGGATATGTCGGTCGCGCAACTGGAGCGCTACTTTCACAAGGTGTTTCATCTGACTCCGCGCCAGGTGTTGCTGAAGGCCCGGCTGGACGCGGCTACGGCGCTGCTGGTTTCGCACGACAAGGTCACCGACGTCGCCGCACTGTGCGGCTACACCGATCACAGCGCGTTTACGAGGCAATTCAAAGCGACCGTGGGCGTGACGCCGACCGAATACCGCATGCTGCTGCACGGCACTTCGCGGAGCTGAACCGCTGCACATGGCTCGTCGCAAGCATCACTACTATGTGTACGTCGTCGCGCTGGACGACAAGGTGTGGAACGAGGCGCGCTTTCGCCGCGCGAATCCTGACTACCGGTTCGACAAGCCTTGCGTGTATGTGGGAATGACGGGACTGGACCCGGACCTGCGCTTCGACCGGCATAAGGCCGGCATTCAGGCGAATCGCTATGTGCGCGACTACGGTTTGCGGCTCGTGCCCGAGCTATATGAAGTGTTCAATCCCATGCCTTACCGCGGCGCACAGGATATGGAAGTGGAACTGGCGATTGGACTGCGTGAAGCGGGATACGGCGTGTGGCAGGCATGACTTGCGCGATGCGGCCGCGGCTTACGTCGGCGGGTCTGCTCACCGCTCGATGAGGGGAAGGTTCCCGGAGCTGTATGTGCGCGCCTTTGAACCCGGATATCGAATGCGCGTTACTTCACGCCAAGGCCGCGCAGCACTGCGTTGCCCTCAGGCGTCAGACGGATATGGGAAGAACCGGCGTCGCCGGAAACCGTTTCGATCAGGCCGGCTTCGTGAAGCTGCGGAATCTCGGGTTTCGCGGACGCGTCGATCGGTGCGTGCAGCAACAGCAGCAGCGTTGCCAGTTCGTGATGGCTCAGCAGGCGGCGCAGGATGGTAGGCCGCCTGGCCGGCGCCACAGTGTCGTTCGTGTTCGGGTCGGGCTGGTTCATGGTGCGCCCCTTGTGCGGGATAGTGGTGTCGGGTGGATGATGCGGACGAAGTCTTAAACGATTCTTAAGACACCATTATCCTGTAACACCATGACACGAAGATTGCACCGGACCAAGTTACCAATTGTCACACTTACGGCTGCTTCCGCCGCAAAGCCCTATGGGGCGCAGGTTTTGCCCGCCGTCTCAATCCACAGATTATTCACGTGACGCTTGCCCGCATAAAAACGGTAAGTCGTCGCGCCATTGTCGCTGCGCACCTTGACGATATTCGAATCGCCGAAGTCGAGCATCTGGCCTTGCGGAATCGCGGTGGACTTGAACGCGGCGTTGTGGCTGGTCGCCACTTGCGTCATACACGCCACCACGTCGTTGACGGAGCGCTGCGTGGTGGTGTCCGTGACGGGCTCGCCGGCATCCGGATTCTTCTGGAAATACGCGCACGCGCTGAGAAGCAGGGGAACTGACAGGACTACGGCAAACTTCTTCATATCTCTCCTGGCATGACATTCGGCCGACAGTTCGTGCGACGCCCGCACCTGGCACAGCCGCGCGGCATGGGCCGCGAAATCAGGCGCCATTATATCGGGGCGGCGCGGCTGTCCAGCCGATCCCGCACACGCCGTGCCCGGCGGGCCCGGCTCGGCGCTCCCGATGGCGCCAGCCTGCCCAGAGAAAAGCCTATTTGCGGCGCTGCGCCTGCGCGGCGAGCCGCACGGCGGCGTTGGCCGCGCCGTAGCCGTCGTAGCCGCCGCGTCGTTCGACGACTTCCATGAAGAAACGCTGGTCGAGCTGTTCCGTGTAAGCGTGGAAAAATTCGCCGCCGCGCTCGTCGCGGTCGTACAGGATGTTGTTGGTGCGCAGCGCCGCGAGCGTCTCGTCGGGCAATGCGTAACGGGCGGAGAGATCCTCGTAGTAGTTGCGGGGGATGCGCAGCACCGGCAAGCCGTCGCCGACGAACTCGGGAAGCGCGCTGAAAATGTCGGCGGTGCTGAAGGCGACGTGGTTCAGGCCGGAACCGTGATAGGTGTGCAGCGCCTCGGCCACCGCCGTGTGACGGTCTACGGAGGCATTCAACACGATGCGCACCGACCCGTCGTGGCTGCGCAGCGCGCGGCTGCGCACGAGGCCGTACGGATCGGGCACCAGCACGCCCGGCTCGGCGTCGAACCCCAGGGCGGTTCGCAGAAACAGCACCCACGTATCCAGCGAATTCGCCGGCACCGACAGACAGACATGGTCGATGCGGCTGAGCGGTCCCACTTCGCTCGGACCGTTGATGTCGGTGAGGACGAAATCGGCTTCGAACAAAGTGGGCTGATCCGGCGTTTCGTCGACGAAATAGTTCAGGCTGCTGTCCGGCGCCTGTACGGCAGGCAGCACGCGCTCGTTCGGGCCGATCTGCCCGGAGAACGGCGCGTAACCGAAGCCGGCGGCGCGTTCGAACGCCTGATGGGCGTCGTCCACACGAAATGCCGACGCGCACAGCGACAAGCCGTGCTGCTGGAAGAACGCATTGGCGAACGAATCCGGCTCGGCGTTCAGCACGATCGAAGCCGCGCCGTGCTGATAAAGCGTCACCTCTTTCGAACGATGCCGGCCGGCCTCGCGAAAGCGCAGCTTGCCGAGCCAGTCGACGAGTTGTGCGCGCGTGGTGTGGTCGACCGCGAATTCGAGAAACTGATAACCGACGTGCGCAGGCGCCGCGGGTGAGCGGTAAAGCCCGCCCATCGGCTGCTGTGTGGTTTCGAGCAGCGCGCGGGTCTGCTCCTCGAGGAACAGCAGCGAACGATGGCCGTCCGCAGCCGTGATGGTGGTGGGCGCGGCGCGAAAGCCGTCGTTGAAAATCTCCAGTGAAAGCGGCCCGCTATAGCCGGTTTTCACGACCTGCGCGGTGAAACCGGCCAGATCGAGATCACCCTGGCCGGGAAAGCAGCGATAGTGGCGGCTCCATTCGAGCACGTCCATGGTGAGTTTCGGCGCGTCGGCGATCTGCACGAAGGCAATGCGCTCGCCCGGAATGTCGGCGATCCCCTCTACCGAATCGTTCAGCGAAAGCGTGTGGAAGCTGTCGAGCACGAGTCCGAGATTGGGATGATCGACGGCATTCACGAGTTTCCACGCGTGCCGGTAGGTCTTGACGTGCTTGCCCCACGCGAGCGCTTCGTAGCCCGCGATCACCCCGGCCGCTTCGGCGGCGCGGGCGAGCGCGCCGAGTTGGTCGGTCATCAGCGAGTCGTCGCCGATGGTGTCGGTCGACACGTTGCTGCACACCAGAATGCGGACCGTGCCCAGTTCATGCATCACGTCGAACTTGCGCTTTGCGCGCTCGAGGTTGCGTTCGAGGCGCTCAGGGCTCACACCTTCGAAATCGCGGAACGGCTGGAACAGCATGATTTTCAGCCCGAGATCTTCGGCGATGCGCCGCACGTCGGCGGGCGAGCCGTCGAAATACAGCAAGTCGTTCTCGAAGATCTCGACCCCTTCGAAGCCCGCCGCCTGGATCGCGGTCAGTTTCTCGACGAGGGTTCCGCTGATCGACACGGTGGCAATCGAACGTTGCATGGACGGCTCCTGCAAAACAATCAAAACGGCTGTTGGATAAGGCGCGCGACAGCCCGCGCGCGATGCTCGCATGTGCTGGTGACAGGTGTGACGAAATGCTTAAAATGGACCAGTTCGTTACTTGTGCCAGCAAGACACAGACCAGAATCGCCCAAATTAGACTGAATTTTAAACAGATTATACAAACTAACTAGATGGTACAAACTCGTATAAACCCCGAATGACGACGGCATCCAATGGGCGCACACTTCGTTCACGCTGCCAGAGCGCCGCAGGTGGTGCGCCCGGCTTCATGCCTTACTTTGCAGGAGTGGATGTCATGAGTTTTGCGTCAGTACTGGTCCTCAATGGACCGAATCTCAATCTGCTCGGCACGCGCGAGCCGGCCATCTACGGCTCGGAAACGCTCGATGACGTCGCGAAACTCTGCGGCGACGCGGCAGAGCGTCTAAAACTGTCGATCGACTTCTGCCAGTCGAACGCCGAGCATCAACTGATCGACTGGCTGCATGCGGCGCGGACCAAGGTTGACGGCATTGTGATCAATCCGGCGGCTTATACGCATACCTCGGTGGCGATTGCCGACGCGCTTTCTGCGATCGCAAAGCCGGTCATCGAAGTGCATATTTCAAACGTGCATCGCCGCGAGGCGTTCCGGCATCACTCGTACGTGTCGGCGGTGGCGGACGCGATCATTGTCGGTTGCGGCACGCAGGGCTATGTGCTGGCTTTGGAGCGGATGGCGACCATTCTTGAGCATAGGGCAGCGGAATGAACGCACAAGCAAACGCACAAGCAAACGCACAACCGAACGCACAAGCGAACTCACAGGCAACACCCCATTCCTGCCTGGTCGGTCTGATCGGCTCGGGCATCGGCGGATCGCTCACGCCCGCCATGCACGAGGAGGAGGGCAGCCGGCTCGGCCTGCACTACGTGTACCGCCGCATCGATCTGGAAGCGTTGAAGCTCGACATCACCGCACTGCCGGATCTGCTCATCGCCGCCGAGCGCATGGGCTTCAACGGTCTGAACATCACGTATCCATGCAAGCAGGCGGTGATTCCCCTGCTCGACGAACTGTCCGACGACGCACGCGCACTCGGCGCGGTCAACACCGTTCTGTTCAAGGACGGCAAACGCATAGGCCACAACACGGACTGGTCCGGTTTCGCACGCGCGTTCCAGCGCGGCTTGCCGGACGTGTCGCTGGAGCGCGTCGTGCAACTGGGCGCGGGCGGCGCCGGCGCGGCGGTCGCGCACGCCGCGCTGACCCTGGGCGCGAAATCGCTCACGCTATTCGATGTGGATGCCGCGCGCGCCGTGTCGCTCGCCGGCGAATTGCAGAAGCGCTTTCCCGCCGCCGCGGTCAGCGCCGGCAGTTCGCTCGCCGGGTCGCTAGCAGCTGCCAATGGCCTGATTCACGCCACACCCACCGGCATGGCGAAATTGCCTGGCCTGCCGCTGCCGGTCGAATTGCTGCACCGCGACCTGTGGGTAGCGGACATCGTCTATTTCCCGATTCGCACGGCGCTCCTGCAGGCGGCCGAGGCACTCGGCTGCCGCACGCTGAGCGGCGGCGGCATGGCGGTGTATCAGGCGGTCGACGCCATGCGCATCTTCACTGGTCTCGAACCCGACGCCGAGCGGGTGTATGGCCATTTTCAGTCGTTGTTGCAACGCTAACCGGTAGCGCCCCAACCGGTAACAGGCAGAGGAGACGAACACGACATGCACCGACCCATTCAATCTACCCACGCCGGCGCCGCAACGCCGAAAGACGTGGCGGCAAGCACCGTGCGCCGCTCGAACGCCCGCTATAAGATTCTGACGCTGCTTGCGGTGGGAACGATGATCAATTATCTCGACCGCACGGTGCTCGGCATCGCCGCGCCGCAGTTGACCAAAGAACTCGGCATCAACGCCGCGCTCATGGGACTGCTCTTTTCCGTATTTTCGTGGAGCTACGTGGCCTCGCAAATTCCGGGCGGTCTGTTTCTCGACCGTTTCGGCAGCAAGCTCACTTATTTCCTGTCGATGACCTTCTGGTCTCTGTGCACGCTCGCACAAGGACTGGTGCACGGTATCGGCGCGCTGTTCGTGTTCCGGCTCGGCCTCGGCGTTTCGGAAGCGCCGTGTTTTCCAACCAATAGCCGCGTGGTCGCGACATGGTTCCCGCAGAGCGAACGCGCGATGGCAACCGGCACGTACACGGTCGGCGAATATATCGGCCTCGCTTTTTTCAGTCCGTTCCTGTTCATGCTGATGGGCGCATTCGGCTGGCGTTCGCTGTTCTATGTGGTCGGCGGCATCGGCCTCGTATTCGGCGTGATCTGGTGGATGTTCTATCGGGAGCCGCGCGATCATCCTGCGGCGAATCGGGCGGAGCTCGACTATATCGAGGCGGGCGGCGGTCTCACGAACGCGAAGAAGACCGCCGATGCACAGGGTACCGCGGCCGGCGCTTCGACGAACGGCTTCGAATGGCGCACCATTGGACGCCTGCTCAAGCATCGTCAACTGGCGGGCATCTGCCTCGGCCAGTTTGCCGGCAACTCGACGCTCGTGTTCTTCCTCACCTGGTTCCCGACGTATCTCGCCACCGAACGCCATATGGCGTGGCTGAAGATCGGCTTCTTCGCGATCATGCCGTTCATTGCGGCGTCGATCGGTGTGATGTTCGGCGGCATTTTCTCGGACTGGCTGCTGCGCCGCGGCAAGTCGCCGAATGTGGCGCGCAAGCTGCCGATCATTGCCGGCCTGCTGCTCGCGTCGACCATCGTGCTTGCCAACTATGTCGAGAGCAACGTGGTGGTGATCGCGATTCTGTCCGCGGCGTTTTTCGCGCAGGGCATGGCCGCGCTGGGCTGGACGCTAGTGTCGGACATCGCGCCGGAAGGGTTGCTCGGCGTGACCGGCGGCATCTTCAACTTCGCGGCTAACCTCGCCGGCATCGTGACGCCGCTGGTGGTGGGTTTTATCGTCGCGGCAACCGGCTCGTTTGTCGGCGCGCTGGTGTTTATCGGCGCGATCGCTCTGGTGGGCGCGCTGTCGTACATCTTTATCGTCGGCGATATCAAGCGGATCGTGCTGGTGGATTGAACGTCCGGGACCGGACGAAACGCAGCACGGCATCAACGATCATCGCGCGATGCCGCGCGCGCAAACGCGGATGCGACGGGTCGCGCCCGAACGCGGCGCCGAAGGTATGCCGGTTGCCGATGCGGTGAAAGCACAGCGAACTGATCAGCAGATGCAGATCGATCGGATCGATGTCGCTGCGGAACTGTCCGGACGCGATGCCGCGCTTGAGCAGGTCTTCGATCGTATGAATCACGGTGACGTTGCGGCCTTTGAAGCTCTTGACCTGCTCGACGTACTTCGCGCCGTGAATATTTTCGATGGTGACGAGCCGCACGAAATCGCGCTGACGGTCGTGATAGTCGAACGTAAACTCGACTAGCGCGCGCATGCCCTCGACCGGATCGAGTTCGCTGACGTGCAGATCCTGTTCGAGTGCGCGAATGTCGCCATACACCTTCTCCAGCACCGCCTGGTACAACCCTTCCTTGCTGCCGAAGTAGTAGTACAGCATGCGCTTGGTGGTGTTCGTGCGTTCCGCGATCGCGTCGACGCGTGCGCCCGTCAGTCCCATCGCGGAGAACTCCTGGGTCGCGACCTCGAGGATGTTGCGCTTCGTCTGTTCGGGATCGTACTTGCGCCGGGTGTCGGTACGCGGACTGTCGGACGGGATGCCGTTGGTATCAGGCTCGGCAGCCTTGCTTCCCTTTTTCATTGTGTATTCGAGCGGCAGTGACGGCGCATTCTAGCATGGCGAAAATGGCGTCCGGCGCGGGGTTCCGGGCTTGAGCGGCCGCATAGGTTGGCCGACGTCAAACAGCGGGCCGGCGGCGCGCGGCGAGCGCGTCGCGTGTCTGCATGGCGGTGTAGGTGAGTTGCGCGGCCGCCAGACCGAGCGCGCCATAAGCGGGCGTCAGCCCGAACGAAGCAAACGCCTCGGGCACCGGCCGCTCTCCGGCAATCGCCGCCGCCAGCAGTTCGCCGGACACGGTGGTCGGCGCCATGCCGTGCCCGCCGAAGCCGACTGCGTACCAGACGCCGTCCGTGCTGCGGCCGATTTGCGGCATCTTGTGCCGCGCGTAGCTCATCAGGCCGCCCCATGCGTACTCGATACGCACGTCGTGCAACTGCGGATAGACCTTCAGCAGATCGCGCCGCAAGAGGCGCGCGATCACCTCGGGCGCGCGGTCGCGCACCGAGATGCGGCCGCCCCACAGAATGCGCGTGTCGGGCAGCGGCCGGTAATAGTCGAAGGCGAAACGGGTGTCGTAGACGGCGGCGCGGGTGTCGATCGCGTCTGGCAGACGTGAGCCAAGCGGTTCGGTTGCCATCACGTAGGTGGCGATAGGCAGCACGGCGCGCTCGACCCGCGGGTAGACGCGACGCGCGTAGCCGCCGCCCGCCATTACGACGTGGCGTGCTTCGAGCGCGCCGTGCTGCGTGTGCACCACGAACCCGCCGCCCTCGCGCTGCAAGCGCACGACCGGCGAGTGCTCATGAATCTGCACGCCGGCATGGGCCGCGGCGCCGGCCACGCCGAGCACATACCTGAGCGGATGAAAGTGGAACGCGTTGCGCTCGAACAGACCGCCGTGATAACGGCGCGTCTTCAGTTGCGAAGCGAGCTGCTCCGCCGGCACCGGTTCCCATTCGACGCCGAACGAATCGCGCATCAAACGCCGCTGCGACTCGAGCCGCGCCGGTTCGTCGAACCAGTTGGCGAGGATCACGCCGGCGTCGGTCGCATCGCAGTCGATGTGATAGCGTGCAATGCGCTTCCTCATCAGATCGACGGCGTCGGTGGTCAGCGTATAGAGCTCGCGGGCGCGAACTGCACCGAGAGTTTTCAGCAGGTCGGCGCAATCGAGGCTGTAGCCGCCGAACACGAACCCGCCGTTGCGCCCGGATGCGCCGAAACCCACCTGCCGCGCTTCGAGCACGGTGACGTCGGCGACGCCCCGCTCGGCGAGTCCCAACGCGGTGGACAATCCCGCCAGGCCGCCGCCGATAATGCAGACATTGGCGCCACGCCGGCCGGCCAGCGGCGCATAGGTGGAGGAACGGGTGACAGTGGCTTCGTAAAAGCTTTGCATGGAACTAGGGTAGCGGCATTCGTGCGCTCGCGTCCAGCCGTCGCGCGATGCCCGTGTCGAAGAACGGCCGGGAAGGCCGGCACCCGCATAGAGCAAATGCCGGCGTTGCCGGACCGGGAGTCGAGACGAAGCTGAGCGGCCTCAGGATACCGGCAGCAGTTTGCCGGTGTACACCACCGGACCGCTTGGCGCGTTGTGATCCGGCGAGCCGCCCGGCGCTTCGATCGAGACCGCCAGCGCCGCATAATTCTCAGGCTTCTGCTGGCCGGCTGCGACCTTGCCGTTCGCGCTGTCCGGCAGCATGCCGAGCGAGACCGGCTGGCCGCTCGCCGGAATGCCCCACAGCTCCATCGCCCGGCCCGCGGGTAGCTCGACCTTGCCGAGCGGTTGCACCGTCATGGTCGAATGGGCTTCGTCCCATGCGACCAGCATGACCGGATGCGCATCCTTATTGTTCAGCACGGCGACATGCGACACGGCTGTTTCGGTTTGCTGAGCAACGGTCGGCGCACTGACCGGCGCCGTGCTGGACGGCAACAGCGAGTGCACGGCGACCACCACGGCAACCGCGGCGAGACCTGTGACGCCGAGTGCCCAGCCGCGCCAGAACGCCAGGTTTCCGAACGGGCTGCGCGACGGTTGCGCGGGCATTTCAACCACAACGTGCGGGCGTGCCGCGTCACGCGCGGCCGTGAAGCCGAGGCGCCGTTCAATGGCTTCCCACACGGCGGCCGGCGGCATGCGCGGCGCCGCGAGTTCGGCCATCGGAGACACGCGCCGCTGCCATTCGTCGACGGCCTTGCGGATCGTCGTGTCCTGCTCCGCGTAGCGCTCGAAGCGGCGCCTGGCGCCGCCGCGCAGCGTGCCGAGCACATATTCTGCGGCCAGCAGATCGACTAGCTGGGGATAACGATGGAGATTCATCACTCGCCTCCCAGGCAGGTCTTCAACCTGGCGAGGCCGCGCCTGATCCACGACTTGATGGTGCCGAGCGGCACCGCCAGTACTGCGGCGATCTCGCTATGGCTTTGATCGCGCAGGTAGGCGAGGGCAACCGCCTGACGCTGCGCCGGCTCCAGTTGCTGCATGCAGCCGGCCAGCAGACGCGCCTGCAGGCTGACCGCGCTCAGCGCTTCGGGATCCGGGCCGCCGGTTGCTACGAGATCGTCCAACGCATCGCTCCATTCTGTTTCCTGCGTGTTGATCCGCCGCAGGTGATCGAGAGCACGGTTGCGGACGATCGCCGACATCCACGTCATGGGGGCGGACAGCGCGCGGCGATAGTCGCCGGCAAAGCGCCAGATATTGACGAAGCTGTCCTGCAACACTTCTTCGGCCCACTCATGCCTGCTCAATATACGGAGAGCGAGGCCAAACAGTTTCGGCGCGGCGAGATCATAGAGTTCACGCAGTGCCGCCGCGTCCTGTCCGGCGACACGTTCGAGCAGTTCAGCAAGCGTTTCCGGCGTCAGTTCTTGAGGATTGGCGGTCATGAAAACAGTCAGGGTGAGCTTGGCGGGCCAGGTTCGTGACGCGCATGGGCGACGTGCCTTCGGCACCGCGGAAGAGTTGACCGGATTGCCGCGGAGCCGGCACGAAGACGGTTGCCGGAGCGCCTGGCACGAATGCAAAAAGCGCCTGCAACGGCGCTTTTTCGACACGCGAAATACTTTGAATATCTCACGGCAATGGGCACTGCGCCATGCCTCGCGAATGGGTGTTGTAGCCGCGACACTCTCGGGTAAATCCGAACCGATTGCGAATTCGCGTTCCGGGCTACACTCCTTGGAAGGTGCGCCAGGTCAGAAGAGCATGGCGCCCGCTCGGGGAGAGCAGCATGAATCGGCCACTGGTTCGGTTACCGCTTCGCGCAACAGGCACGGCGCCTGTGCGGAGGTGGTTCAAATGGGTGCTGGCGGCGGCGTTTCTGTTCGCGCTGGCAGTGGCGGCGCGCTTTTGCCAGTTCGAGATCGAAACCTCGCGATTGCAGGCGCGCTATCTCTCCGAATTGACTCGCGACGTGGGTTTCTCCGTCGCCGAGGGTCCCAGTCACTCCATCCGTTTTCCCGAAGCCGACAAAGGCCCTTACGACAGCCGTCTGGGCTACGCACTGCTGCCGTCGATCCAGCAACGCCTGCTGCAACGCGGGTTTGAAATCAGCGCGCAGGCGCGCGATTCCGAGCGGATGCTGTCGCTGGCGGATAACGGCCTCTTTCTGCCGTACGAAGAAAAAGATCGGGCGGGCCTGCAACTCGTCGACGGCACCGGCGCGCCGCTCTTCGCCGCGCAGTTTCCGGGCCGCGTATACGACAACTTCGACGCGATTCCGCCGCTCGTCGTGAATTCGCTGCTTTTTATCGAAGACCGCTATCTGCTCGATCCGAATCAGCCGAACCGCAACCCGGCCATCGACTGGGGACGTTTCAGCCGCGCCCTGGCCGATCAGGGCGTGCGCGTATTCAACCGCCATCAGTCGCAACCCGGCGGCAGCACGCTTGCCACGCAGATCGAAAAATTCCGCCACTCGGCGGGCGGACGCACGGCGACGCCGCCGGAGAAGTTGCGGCAGATCGCGTCGGCTTCGGTACGTGCCTATCTGAACGGTCCGCAAACCATGCCGGCGCGCCGGCAGATCGTTGTTCACTATCTCAACTCGGTGCCGCTCGCCGCGCAGCCGGGCATCGGCGAAATCAACGGTATCGGCGACGGGCTCGCCGCCTGGTACGGCCGCGATTTCAACGACGTCAATCGCATCCTGAAAGCGCCGTCCACCGAACAGAATCTGCCGGAGCAAGGCGTGGCGTTCAGGCAGGTGCTCTCGCTGATGATCGCGCAGCGCGCGCCGTCGTATTTCCTGCATCACGGCTATGCCGAACTCGAACGGCTGACCGACAGTTATCTGCGTTTGCTGGCGAACGGCGGCATCGTGTCGATTCCGTTGCGCGATGCCGCGCTGTCCGCCGCGGTCGATCTGCACCGCGCACCCGCTAGAACGGCGAGCACGGATTCCTTCGTGTCGCGCAAGGCGGTGACGTCCATGCGTTCGCATCTGCTCGCCGCGCTCGGGGTTTCGAGTTTCTACGAACTCGATCGCCTCGATCTGCGGGCGAAAGGCACGCTCAACAACGCCGTTCAGCAAGCCGTGAGTGAACGGCTCGCCGCTGCCGCCACGCGCGACGGCGCGAAAGCCGCCGGTCTGGTCGGTTTCGAAATGCTGCGCGCCTCGGACGATCCGTCGAAAATCGCTTATAGCTTCACGCTGTTCGAGCGCCGCGACGGTGCCAACCTCGTGCGAGTGCAAACCGATAGCGTCAACCAGCCGTTCGATATCAATTCCGGCGCGCGCCTGAATCTCGGTTCAACGGCGAAACTGCGTACCGTTGTCACGTATTTGCAGATCGTCTCCAATCTGCACAAGCGTTATGCACCGCTGAGCACAACGGAATTGAAAGCCGTCAATCCCGATCCGAACGACCAGCTCACGCGTTGGGCGCTCGACTATCTCGCGCACACTTCGGACCGTTCGCTGCAAGCCATGCTCGACGCGGCGGTGGAGCGCAAATACTCGGCCAATCCCGGTGAAACGTTCTACACGGGCGGCGGCGCGCAGACCTTCAACAATTTCGAAGCGGATGACAACAGCCGTATCCTGACCGTGCATCGTGCGTTCCAGCATTCGGTGAATCTCGTGTTCGTGCGCCTGATGCGCGACATCGTCCATTACGAAATGGTGCAGACCACCGGGCCGTCGTCGCAATGGCTCGGCGATCCGGAAACCCGCAAGATGTATCTGACGCGCTTCGCCGATCAGGAAAGCCGTGTGTATATGAATCGTTTTTACACGAAGTATCACGGCAAGACGCGCGATCAGGCCATGGCGTTGCTGCTGCTCGGCGTGCGCAAGTCGCCGTCCAAAGTGGCAACGGTGTTGCGCAGCGTCGCCCCGAACGAGTCGAACGCATGGTTCAACACGCAGATGCGCGCGGCGCTCAAAAACACGCCCGCCGCCTCCGTGCTCGACGACGAGGATCTGGCGAATCTGTACGCGAAATACGCTATCGACCGCTTCAATCTGAACGACCGTGGCTACATCTCCAGCGTCCATCCGCTCGAACTGTGGACGCTCAACTATCTGCGCGAGCATCCCGACGCCACGCTCGACCAGATTCAGAGTGCGAGCCGTGACGTGCGTCTGTCGACGTATTCCTGGCTCTTCAAGACTCGTTATCACGCAACGCAGGACCGCCGCATCAAACGGATGGTCGAACTGCGCGCCTACGATGCAATCGGCAAATCGTGGCAGGCGCTCGGTTATCCATTCGCGACGCTCACGCCTTCTTATGCTGCGGCAATCGGCGCCTCCGGCGACCGGCCCGCCGCGCTCGCGCAATTGATCGGCGTGATTGCCAACAACGGCAACAAGGTGCCGACCGAAAGCCTCACTCAACTCGACTTCGCGAAAGACACGCCTTACGAAACCCATTTCCGGCGCGCGGCGGTGGCGCCGCAACAGCAGTTGTCGCCGGAAATCGCCGGCGTGGTGAAAGTTCTGTTGCGTGACGTGGTGACGGGCGGCACGGCGAGGCGTCTTGCGCAAGGCATGACGTTCCCCGACGGCCAGACGCTCGAGGTGTACGGCAAGACCGGCACCGGCGATCAGCGCTTCAACGTGTTCGCCAAAGGCGCGCGGCTGATCGAGTCGCGCAAGGTCAACCGCAGCGCGACTTTCGTGTTCGCGATGGGCGACCGCTTCTACGGCACCTTGACCGCGTGGGTGCATGAACCGTATGCCGCGCACTACGAGTTCACGAGCGCGCTGTCGGTGCAGTTGCTGAAGTCGATGGCGCCGGTGTTGCAGCCGTTGCTGGACAATCCGCCTGCAAAGACGGCTTCGGTCGCAAAGGTCGCTGCGCAATGAGCATGGATGAAGCGTGCGGGTGTTGATGAGTCACGCCGGCGGTGTTGGATAAACCGTCTCCGCTGCCGGCTTCAGGAATAGCTCATGCACCGGCGCGAAATGCGCGTAGAGCGGCAGAATCGCGCCGCCCATCGCGCGCGCATCGGCGCCAATGGCGCCTTCCAGCAATTGCGGACGCACCATGCCTTCCCATTCGATGCGGTCGAGCACGCGCTCGGTGCGTCGAATGATTTCCCGCACCAGTTGCCGGTCGAGTTCGCCGTCGATCACGACCGCTTCGAGGTCGAGCAACGCGGCCGCATTGGTCAGCGCATTGGCGATCGCGGGGCATGCGCTATCGAGCCATTGTTCGGTATGGCGCCACATTTCCGGTGACAACGCGCGATGATCGTGGGCGGCCGCAGCCGGCGCGCCCGCATCGCTCAACAGCTTTTCGAGCACGAAGCCCGACGCCGCGTGCAGCAACTGGCGCGCGGGTTTGCGCGGGCCGCCTTCGCGTAACGGAATCGAACCGACCGCGCCCGCGTTGTCGTGCGGGCCGCCATGCAAACGGCCGTCGATCACGAGACCGCCGCCGATAAACGTGCCGACGAACAGATACAGAAAATTGTGGATGCCGCGGCCCTGGCCCATCACGAGTTCGGCGGCGCAGGCGGCCGTGGTGTCCTTGGCGAACTCGACGGGCAGGCCCGTCATGGTGGCGACGCGCGAACGCAGATCGATCTCGGTCCATGCTTCCAGCGCGTCGGGCGGCGCGCCGAGAAAATCGCGCCAGCCGCCGAGCCACAAGGGCGCGGCGACGCCCACGCCGACCACCTGGCTGGCCTTCGCGCCAAGCGTCTGGTTCACGCGTACCAGTTTGCTTTCGAGTGCGGGAAACAGCGTGCGTGGATCGGGATAAGCGTATTCGAACACATCGCGGTGCACTACGTGGCCGGCAAAATCCATTGCCAGCACGTCGAGACTGCGGCGTCCCACCTTGATGCCGATGGTGTACGCGCCTTGCGCGCGCAACGCGATCGGCACGGACGGCTGACCGATCCTGCCGCGCACCCGCGCCTGCTTTTCGAGCAGGCCATCGTCGATGAGGCGCTCGACGATCATCGACACCGTCTGCATGGAAAGACGCGTGAGGCGGCCCACATCGGCTTTCGGCAGCGGCCCGTGCAGGCGGATCGCCTGCAGCACGATGCGTTCGTTGAACTGACGCATGCCGACCTGATTCGAACCGACCGTGCGTTTGAGGGGCGAGCGGGTGCCGGTGGTATCCATGATGGGCGCCCGCTCAGCAGGATGCGTGCATCATGCAATCGCCTTGACGTCGGCTTCCTTCGCGCCCGTCATGATCGCCACGGCTTCCGACATATGCACGTCTTTGGTGTTGACGAGCGCGGCGCGCCGGCCGAGCCGCTGGATATGGATGCGGTCCGCGACTTCGAACACGTGCGGCATGTTGTGGCTGATGAGGATTACCGGCAGGCCGCGATCGCGCACGCGCCGGATCAATTCCAGCACCATGTTGCCTTCCTTGACGCCGAGCGCGGCGGTGGGTTCGTCGAGAATCACCACGTGCCGCGCGAAAGCCGCGCTGCGCGCCACGGCCACGCCCTGGCGCTGGCCGCCCGAGAGCGTTTCGACGGCCTGGCGCATCGAACGGATGCCGATCTGCAGATCCTTCATATGCGCGGTTGCTTCCTCCAGCATGCGGCGCTTGTCGATCATCTTGAAGATCGAGCCGCGCCAGCCCGGTTTCACCAACTCGCGGGCGAGGAACAGATTTTCGGCGATGCTCATGGCCGGCGCGACCGCGAGTTCCTGATACACCGTTTCGATGCCTTGCGCGCGGGCATCGAGCGGGCTGCGGAACCTGACCGGTTTGCCGTCGAGCAGAATCTCGCCTTCATCCGGCACCGTGGCGCCGGAAAGGGCCTTGATCAGCGAAGATTTCCCCGCGCCGTTGTCGCCGATCACGGCGAGAATCTCGCCGGGCAGCACTTCGAAATCGCAACCGTCGAGCGCGGTCACGTTGCCATAACGTTTGACGAGTCCGCGCGCCTGTAGAACGGGCATTGCGGTTGAAGCGGAAGCGGGTGTCGACATGACGGAGTCCTCGTGAGTGCTCAACCGCGACGATGGGAGAGTTTGTCCGCGGCCACCGCGAGAATCACCAGCATGCCGGTGATCAACACCTGGTAGACCGAAGAAACGCCGATCAACGTCAGACCATTGCGAAATACGCCGACAATCAGCGCGCCGAGCAGCGTACCGACAATCGAACCGCGCCCGCCGAACAGACTCGTGCCGCCGAGCACGACCGCGGTGATGCTGTCGAGATTCTCGGTCTGGCCGGCCTGCGGGTCGCCCACGCCGGTGCGCGACACGGACAACAGCGCGGCGATGCCGTAGATCGCGCCGGCCAGCGAATACACCGTCATCAGGATTTTCTGCGACGACAGGCCCATCAGCCGCGCGGCCTCCGCGTTGTTGCCGAGCGCGTATAGATGCCGGCCGGGCACGGTGTCGCGCAAGACGAACCATGTGGCCAGATACATCAGCAGGGTGAGCACCGTGCCGTATGTGACATCCGCGGGGCCGAGCCTGAACGTGTTGCCGAAGAACATGAGCGCGTCCGGCAGGCTCGACACGCTCTCGGCGTTCGAATAGATCTGCGTGAGGGCGAATGCGATATTCAACGTGCCCAACGTGACGATGAACGCGGGTAGTTTGATGCGCGTGATCAGCACGCCATTGAGCGCGCCGAACAGCGTGCTCGCCGCGATGCCGCACAGAATCGCGAGGATTGGCGGCACGCCGAGCGTGACGGCGAATTTGGTCATGATGATCGAGCCGAACGCCATCACCATGCCGCACGAGAGGTCGATGCCGCCGGTCAGCACGATCAGCGTCTGGCCGATTGCGATGACGGCGACCACCATGGTCTGCTGCAGGATCAGCGAGAGGTTCTGGAACGACAGAAAGCGGCTGCTCTGCGAGATGAAGAAGCCGCAAGCCAGCACCAGCGCGATGAGTGGCCCGATCTCGGCAAGCGACGGCAAGCGGTCGGCGAACGGGCGCGAGTGGCCGGCAGGCGCGGAAGGAGTCGACATGATGGATGTCCTCGATGCATGCGCGTGGCGCTGCGGCCACGCGGCAATTCCAATGGCGGCCCAGCAAAGCGGGCCGCTCCATTCAGTCCGTGTTACTTGTTGCCCCAGCAGTTGTCGAGGCCGAACTTCGTGTCCTTGCTGTCGATGCCGGACATGGGCTTGTCGCTGATCAGCGTCACGCCGGTGTCCTGATAGCCGGAGACCTTCTTGCCCGTCTTCGCGTACTCGACACCGGCCGTCACGCCGAGCGAGGCCATCTTCAGCGGATATTGCTGCGAGGGTCGCGGCAATGGCGCCGGACTTCACGTTGCGCACGCCCTCACAGCCGCCGTCGATCGAGACGATCATTACGTTCTTATCCTTGCCCGCCGCCTTGAGCGCGCGGTAAGCGCCCGCTGCGGCCGGCTCGTTGATCGTGTAGACCACGTTGATGTCGGGTGACTTCTGCAGGCAGTTTTCCATCGCCGTCTGGCCCTTGGCCTGATCGCCGCGCGTATCCTGGCTGCACACCACCGAGGGATCGCCTTCCTTCACGCCGAAGCCCTGCAGGAAGCCGTTATGACGCAGCACGCCAACCGAAACGCCGGGCGCGAGATCGAGCGTGGCGATCTTCGCGGGCTTGCCGTTCAGCGCGGCTTTGGCGTATTTGCCGATCAGCACGCCGGCCTTGAAGTTGTCGGTGGCGAAGAGGGCGTCGGTGGCGTCCTGCGGGTCGGTCGGCGTGTCGAGCGCGACCACCATCACGCCGGCGGCGCGGGCTTTCCTGATGCTCGGCACGATCGCCTTGGTGTCGCTCGGCGTGATCAGAATCGCTTTCGCGCCGGCCGTCATCATGTTTTCGATGGCGGTGACCTGGCTCGCGTTGTCGCCGTCGAACTTGCCCGCGGCGGTGATGAGCTTCGCGCCGTCTTTCGATGCGGCTGCTTCGGCGCCCTGTTTCATCTTCACGAAGAACGGGTTGGTGTCGGTCTTGGTGATGAGGCCGACAACAGGCTGATCGGCCGCCTGGCTCGCGCTCGCACACCACACCGCCGATGCCGCGACGCACATCGACACGATTTTCCTGACAACAGGAAGCCTGCGGGAATTCAGATTCATGGGACGCTCCTCCGGTTTTTGGCAACGACGTTATGGACTACTGGCGGGTGCCCGCGCGAACGCTGCGCGCTGACAACCTGGTTTGCGGCTTGATGCGGGAGGGGTGGTTCGAAACGATCCGGACCGGTTCGATTGCCGCCACCTAAATCACTTTGGTTGATTTAGTACAGCAGGCGCGCCGACGCTCGTCAAGGAAACGATCGGCGTGGCAGGTGCCGTGCGAAAACTTGCTGGAAGGCTGTGAGCCATACGCCGTGCGGGTTGAGCGGCGTGGTGCGACGCAAGATCGAGCGTTCGGGCTTGGGGAAAGTCCTGGCTCGAATGAAAGTGGATTGAAGGCTGAATGAGTTTTCTCGACAGCAAATGGCTGGTGTCGTGAGCGTGTTCAGCGAACCCTGAAGTGCACGGCACGCGTGGTTCGCGCGGCGGCGATCGTATGATCGTCGCCGACGTGAAGTCTGCGGCGTATGCGTACGGGCTTATCCGCGCGGTGCGAGCGCTTGCCGCCTGGTTTCGAGTTGCGTGACGACGCGTTGCAACGTCCGCTCAGCCGGCCCTAGTGTCGCGCAGAATTTGCAACCGGTCACGAAGCGCCGATCGCCCTTCGCCGTGGTCAACTGGCGTGGCGCGACGATTTCCAGATCGAGCCGCAGCGTGCCGAAGCTGCCGAGTTGCAATGCGACGTCGCGCAGAACCGTGCCGCTTTGAAGCGAGCCGAAGCGTTCGTCGGCCGTCTTCAACGCGACGCCGCCCAATGACAGATCCTGCAATTCCAGCCGGAATGAGCCGCCGTCCGCATACGGGCCGCTTGCGATGTACGGGTCGAGCACGGGCGTTTGCACGCGGAAGAATTCGCGGCGTTGAACGTAGTAGAGCAATGGAGGGAAGGGCGCCTCGAACGCCGGTAGCCCGTCGAACACGATGGAGGTGGCATCCTGTGTCGTGAACTCGGTGCGAATGCCGCCCGGCAGGCTGCGGAACGTCAACTGCCGCGCGGCGGGTAGCGCGCTGTTGTCGACGGCCATGCTGCCGGCATCGAACACGAAGCGCGCGTTGCGCGAGTCGACGTCGAGTATCTGCGTGACGATTTGCCGGCCGCCGAACTCGACTGTGACGAAGTCCTGTCCGGCCACCAGGTTGCGCAGACAAACGGCGATTTGCAAGGGGTGGCGCTGCGCGAAGTTCGAGTCGAGATCGTGAGCTTGTCCGGTGACGTCAGCGTCCAGCAGAAAATCGGCAATCATTGGAATATCCACGCGTGTTATGGCCTTGGCCGGGCCGGTTGGGGAGCACGCGCGGCCTTCCGGTCATGGCGGTGCTCGGCCTTTGCCTGTCTGATTGCAGGGACCGTGCCAACTGCAGGGATAAGCTGGATGAACGCGTTTCGGATGCTGCCGAAGCGTTTGCTGCGGGCGTTTGGGGGGCGTTTGGGGGGCGTTTGCGGGCGATGCGCGGGGAATGCGGCGTGTGCACAAGGTGGATTCGCTACGTAACGTTCACGATGTTGTTACGGCCACATCAATCAATGCGAACGCGGCGCGCTAGTTCACATTGAAATGCACGCGGACGTCCTGCCGGCTTTCGACCGGACGGCCGCCCTGCAACGCGGGGAAAAAGCGCCACTTGTGAAGCGCTTCGAGAAGGAGCTGGTTGAGCCGCGGATTAGGTGTCGGCTTGATGAGTTCCACGTCGACAGAGCCGTCGGCATGAATCACGAAGCGCGCGGTCGCGACGGTTTGATAGGCCTGCTCGCGCAAATCGTCGGGTAACGCTGGTAACGGTTGCGCGATGGAGCGTGCGGCGGTATCGCCCGGCGAGGTGGCGGGTGGTGATGTGCTCTGTTTTTCTTCCGCGGAGTTGCTTGCAGGCGTGGGGGATTCGGCAGAGGGGCCGGGCTCCTTTGATACTGGCGTGGTGGTGTCGGCCGGGTGTCTGGCTGGTGTCGGAGTTTCGGGCAGTGCAGTGAGTGCCGGCATGGCATGGGTGCGTGGTGCGCCCGGTCGCGACGGTTTGACCGCAGGCGGTGGAGTTGATGTTTGCGTTTGCGTTGGCTTGGGCGCAGCGTGCGTCGGCGGCTCGGGATCAAGTTCCACTACACGCATCTCCAATGCCTTCTCCGGTGCCGGTTCGGATCTCGTTGCGTCGAGCCAATGTCCGAGCGCGAACAGAAACACGAGCCAGACCACGAGCGCGATGAGGATCGCCAATGCAAGGCGCAGCTTCGGCGAATCATCGACGGTAGTGCTCAGACGCATCGCGCTATTCACGATGCACGGCGACCAGAAACCGTGCGGCACCGGCGCGCCGTGCCGCGAGCATGGCTTGCACGACTGCGCCGTGGCCCGCGGCGGCGTCGGCGGCAATGACGACATCCGCGTTGGGTTGCAACAGGCGCTTCACCGTCGGCTCGATCTGATCGGGACGTACCGGCAGATGGTTCACGAATATTTCATTGCGGCTATCCACCGAGATAGTCAGGGGTTCATGCGCGGCCATCTGCTGTGCGCGGCCGGTTGGTAACGTCAGCTTGACGGCATCGAGCCGCTGCATGGCGAGCGAAGCCAGCATGAAGGTCGCCAGCAGAAAGAACATCACATCGATCATCGGAATGATTTCGATGCGGCCGCGCCTCGCCGCGCGCGATCGCTTGAACTTCACGACTGCGCTCCGGCGGTGGTGGTGGCAAGGCGGATTTGACCGAGCCGCGCATTCGCGAAAGATTCGAGTTCGTCCATCAGACGTTCGAGCCGGCGGGAAAAATAGTTGAACGCGAAGAGTGCGAACAGTGCAACGACGAGTCCGATCGCAGTCGCCACCAGCGACTGCGCAACCCCGCCCGTGACGCCGGCGGGATCGACGAGCCCAGTTCCGCCAAACAGCTGAAACGAATGCATCATGCCGACGATGGTGCCGAGCAGACCCAGCAGCGGCGCCGCCGTGACGATCGTCTCCAGCACCCAGAAACCTCTGCTCATGTCACGCTCGATCTGTGACGCCACCGATTCCGCTTTGACTTCGCGCAGCCATAGCGGCACGGACGGATCGGGTAGCCACGGAGAGTTCATCCGCCTGAATGCGTTCTGGGCGGAAGCTTCATTTAACAGGTTATCCAGATCAATATCGGATCCCAACACGTCGATTTCATGCGCGGCATGAATCGCCGCCGGCAAGCGGCCAAAACGCAGAAATACATAGGCGCGATCGAGGACGATCGCAACCGCCAGAACAGCGAGTAACGTGAGCGGATAGATAACCCACCCGCCCACGCGCACTGCTGCCAGAATATTCATCCAGTCTTGCATGACCGTCCTCGCTGCTGGGTGACAGATTAGAAATGCTTGGTGATGCCGGCATAAACGGCGAAGTGCGGGCCGTACTGCGGCGCGCCCACGCCGATGCCCGATCCGTCGCGCAACTCATAGACACGATTGAATGCATTGACGACCATCAGGCGCGCATCGAACTTGCCGACAAGCGGCTGGTTGAAGTGCTGGATCACGCCGAGATTGATCTGCGCATAGACGGGAAGGCGATCGGTGTTGGCAAAACCGCTTCTCAAGCCGCTACCAACCAGTCCGTCGAATGTGAACGTCGTTCTGCCGAGGTCGTACGTTCCTCCGAAAGAGGCGGTGACGCGCTGGTCGTGATCGAGATACACCCAATGACTGTTGATATAGGCAAGTTCCTCCGGGTCGAAATTGAACTGGGCCGAGTCGATCTGTTTGCCTTGTGCGCGGCTGTAGGCGAGGTTCAGATAGGCAGATACGTTGTCCTGCTTATAGTTTGCGGTGAACTCGAGCCCGTACACGCGTCCGTACTGGTAATTGAACGGTGTGAAAATGAGGGCGGAGCCGAACTGTCCTTCGTCGAGCAGGTTGGTGGATTTCTTGTAGTAGGCGTCGACGCCGATTGTCACGTTCGAACCCAGACGTTGCGTGACACCGAGATCGAAGTAATGACTGCGCTCGGGTTGTACCGGATCGTTCTGGCTCGACGGGCTCTGGTTGGTCGTGCCGTTGAAGCGGCTGATGGTCGAACCCGACAACAGTTCGAACGCGGGCGGCGTGAAGTAGCGCGCGTAGCCGGCGTGAACCGTGGTGGTCGGTGTCAGCGCATAGACCAGGCCGATGCGAGGACTCAACTGGCTCGCGCTCACATACTCGTCCATCTTGTCGTATCGCAGCCCGTAATTGAGCGTGAGCTTGCTGGTGATTTTCCATTCGTCCTGTACGTAGGCGCTATACAGGTAGCCCGTCTTGCTGCTCGAGTCATGGATATTGAAGGGCTGGTCCGATAACTGATTGCCGTCGGCGTCCGTTGCGAACACGTTGACGCTGTCGTCGAATACCGCGTGCTCCTGCTGGAAGAACAGGCCGGCGCGAATCGTATGTTTGTCGTTCAGGCGCCACGTGGTGTCCACCTGGGCGCCATTTGCCGAGTTACTGTGAAAGTCCTGCGATGCAACGCCGTTGAAAAGCAGGTCGCCTACGGGATCGGGATTGAACTGCGTTCGCGTGTAGCGGGTAAATAGCGCGACCTGGTAGTCCAGTGCGCCGCCATTGGTGCCCTGAAGCGCCACCACCGCAAAATTGTTCAACTCCGATTGCGTTTCGTTCAGCTGACTCGAATCGAACGTGCTATTGCCATTGAGCGTGAAATTGGTCTGCAGACCAGGGGTGTTGGGGATTTCGAACTGATTGCTCGTGGTGCCGAACATCAGGCTCACCCGCGTGAGCGGATTGATGATGTACGACATATAGCCGAATGCATCGCCCTGGCGAGTGTGGTCATGCACGGCGTTCGCGCTTGCAGTCGGGTTCTCGATACCGAGGTTGTTCACGCCGAGGGAGCCGCTGAAGTAGTAGCTGAACGGACCTTGCGTGCCGAACACATCCGCGCTGGTCTTGAGGGTCTGGTGGCTCCCGCCGAATATGTCGATGCTGCCGCCGTTGCCCACATCGCCCGTCTTCGTGCGAATGTCCACGACACCTGCCGTGCGGTAGCCGTACTGTGCCGGCAGCGCGCCGGTCAGCAGATTGACCTGGTCGATGATCCGCGTATCGAGCGCCTGCCCGAAGCCGCTGATCGGTTCGGGGATGATGATGCCGTTGATGCGGTATTGCAGATTGGCATGGTCTCCGCGCACGTGTAATTGCCCGTACGAATCGCTTGCCACGCCGGGCGCCTGAAGCAGCACCTGATTGAGCGGCGTGTCCTGGCCCGCGGGTAACGCATCGATATCGGCCTGGCTGAAGCGGTACACGCTGCTGCCGGTCTCCGGCGACAACCCGTTGCGCGCTCTGTCCAGTCGCTTCGCATTCACCTGAACGTCGAGTGTGCCGCTCTTCGCGAGACTGACACTGACGGCGCTTTGCGTGCCGGTGCCCGTAGTCGCGATGCTGTTGCCACTCGCAAATCCCGCTGCGGTGACGACGACCGCATAAGTGCCCGGCGTCACATGCGCGATCACGAAGCGGCCTTCGGCGTCCGTTTTCGCCTCGCCGATGGCGGCGCCGCTCGCGTTCTGCACGATCACTGTGGCATTGTTGACGGGTTGTCCGGCGGAATCTGTGACCGCACCGGTTACGGACCCTTCGTCGGTTGCGGCATGAGCGTGGGCAGCCAGGGCGAATAGCAGCAGAGCTGCGGAGGAGACGCGCGTGCGGTTTTTCATCGTTATGTATTCGAGTGTGTTGGCGACTGGATGGATGCGGGTTTTTCTGTTCCTGTCGACGGAATGTTATATCATTACATTCATGGAAAACAATGACAAATTAAAGGCGTGATGGTTTTTGACGAATGGGATGAGAGGACTGGCGCAATTCGCAGGTGAACGGTGGCTTGTTTTTTTGGCTGCCGCTGTCGTTCTACGTGCCTTGGTGAGCGTGGGTGTCGCGCGCAGACTGATGCGGCGCAGAGGCGGGTTTGATCGTGTTTCGAGTGTTTTGTCGAGCCGACCGGCTAGCCATTGCCGACGACCTGGGTCATCCAGCGTGGGCAAAGTTGCTGCCATGAGCGCTGAAACTCAAGGAGTGGCTTGTCGGGGAAGCACGAGCATCGCTGGCAGTGGGAACTGCCTGGCGGCTAGAGAGATTGGCGCGCGAAGCGAGTCTCTTCGAATTTGCAAAGTTTGAGTTTTATCTGGAAAGACTATCCCGGATTGCTAAAAAAAGGTAGGAATCCTATCGATATAAAGGACTAGACAGGATTCCCGACACGTGTCATTCAGCTACCAAAGAAAACGTTGCAGAAACTGACAGGGCCGACGCAAGTGGCATCTGACGACGAATGCTTGCGCATGCCGGCCGAAGAGTTGCCGTTCTGCGCCACGCCGCCATACGACGATTGTGTTGTTTGCGGAGCATTTTGTGCGGCGACCTTCGCTTCGGCAGCCTGGATCGCGGCCGGGTAGTCAGCGTCGTCCGCAAGCGAGGGGTTGTAGCCCGCCTGTTCGAGGCGCACCAGGTCGGCACGCACTTCGGCGCGGGTGACTGGAGCATTCGATTGTGCGAAGCTCAGAACAGGAGTGGCCAATGCGCCGGCGGCGAGAGCGAAACAAACAAGAGCTTTTTTCATGATAAAAATTCCTTTGTGAACGTGATGAGTTGACGGGCAACGATTGCCGGGAAACGGTACGTATTTAGCTGCCGAAGTACGGGGTGCAGAAACCTGCGGGACCGACACACTGCTGCGTGCTCGCGTGAACATGTTCCTTCGCCGAAGCTTGGGTGACGACGCCTGCCGAAGCGAGGACGATCAACGAGAGGATGATTGAGAGTTTGCGTTTCATTTTGGATACCTGAATATAAATAGATTGAAAATACCTTGCGGTTCGAGTGAAGCTACGTCTCTGCCTATCTACCAACATGACTTACTTGCAACAGGAGCATCGCATGCGTATCTGTTTCGTGGGTTGCGATGCAGCTTTGTTGCTGTCTACGTAGGGGCAAACACACCGGGTTTCCGCTTATTCCAAATTTTTTTCGGCACCGTGCATGCGGACGTGATTCTTACATTTGCCTGAACGTATTGCTGCGCAAATGGCGGACGCATTTCGTTGCAGAACCTCGCTCGAGATCAGGCCGTCGTAGCGCTACCAGAAAAGTCGGCGTGGCGCAAAGCCTTATTGGGAAAGGCAACCAAACGTTTGCGCTATCACATCTGACGATTACATTTATTAAAGCTTTGCGTTTTGCATGTCGTTATCCAGTCAAACAAATCAGGACCATCGGGGCACGCGCTAGCCTTCAGCACGGCGCGCGCTGACCGGGAAATAGCTCTTCGGGGGAATCAATCTTGAATCACCAACGATCGCCATGGTCGCGTACAGCGGCTCCGGGCGAAGTCATCTATTCCGAAGGCTTCGCGGGCGACGCCGTCGTCTACGTCATTGCAGATGGCAAAGTCGAAATCTCCACCCAGTGCGACGAGAAAAAAGTGATTCTCGCCACGCTAGGCAAAGGCGAGTTTTTCGGCGAGGCGGCCTTGCTGCCGCCCGAACCGCGAGCGCACACTGCAAAGGCGCTGAGCTTCTGCCAGTTGACCGTCGTCGCGGCGGACGTGGTGGAGGAGGAACTCGCGCGCGTATCGCCGTTGCTTCGTCATATCGTACGCACGCTGATCCGGCGCGTGAAGAAGAAGGACGATATCCTCGCCACGAATACGCATGCGGACTTCCTGCCGGGCGTCGTATCGTACGCTCACGTTCTCTCATTGATGGCGGGAAGCGAGAACGCCGACCGGCTCGACAGCCGCGTTCGACGTGCGCAAGGCGAGGAATTATCGGTGCCCTTGCCCGAAGTGATCAAAAAGTGCCATGCGATTGCCGGACATTCGCGTCCGCATGTGATGGCCATGCTCAAACGGATGGAGAAACTCAATCTCGTCTCGCTCGAACCAGGGCGGTCCGATCGTGTGAGCAACACATCGGCGCGCTATTCCGCGCAGGACGGCGCGGCGAACCGGCAACTGGTCGCCTTCGATCCGGTGCGAATCATCGAGCGTGCGCAACAGGTGGCGGACCACGATCTCGATCTCTCCATCAGCAGCGATTGGAACTGATCGAACTGGACGACCTGGAGGCCTTGATCGGCGTCGAGAAGAAGGTGATTCTCAACAAGCTGTCTCATGCGGAAATCGCGGAAGATATCTTTGCGTTTCGCAAGACCAAGGTGTTGAACTACGTCGAGGAAAAGGGCATCAGCTATTTTTCGCGGCGTACTACTCGCGGTCTGAGCGACCTGAAATCGCTCGACGATCTGGAATTCGTCGATCAACGAACGTTGTTCGAAGCGCTGAGCGCGTTCGACACATACGACCTCGCGAAGCTGCTTTCCGCGGTGACGGGCCAGCCGATCGCCGAGCGTCTGCTTTCCGTAATGACCGAAGCGAGAAAGAAAGAAGTTTCGTGGGTCATGCGCCGTGAGGTCAAGATCGATCCGATCGAGGTCGCCGAGATCGAGGAGCGCTTTCTCGAAACGGTGCGAGCGATCAAATCTCCGCCCGGCACGAACGCTCCGCATTCCAATCTGGATGTCTGACGCGCAACACGCCGGCTTCATGCAATGTTTACTTCGGGGTTCGGTGGCGCGAGCGGCCATTCGAGAGGACGTATGGATCTTCTGACGCTTTTTGGCGCGGTGTTCGGCGTGACGGCAATCGTCGTGGGCTTCTCTCTCGAGGGCGGCCACTTTACTTCGCTGTTCCAGTTGGAAGCTTTCGTCATCGTTGTTGGCGGCACTTTCGGCGCGGTGATGATCCAGAACACCTGGGCGAGGTTTTACGACGGCCTGAAGCAACTGCGTCTGGCTTTCGTGAAGGCGAGACAGGTGGACCGCGAGACCCTGGCGGTCCTGCTGGAGTGGGGCGATCAGGCCAAGCTCAACGGCATGCTGGTGTTCGAATCGATCGGGGCGGGCGGCATCAATCCGTTTGCCCAGAGAGGGTTGGAGTTGCTGGCAAACGGCGTATCGACCGCGGTGCTCGAAGACGCTTTGCAGCGGGAATTGCTTGCCTATGAGCGCAATCACATGGCGGCTGCGCGAATCTGGCAACAGGCTGGCGGTTATGCGCCGACATTCGGTATTCTGGGCGCGGTACTCGGTCTGATTCAGGTAACCGGTCATCTGCTCGAACCCGCGCAACTCGGGCAAGGTATCGCGATGGCCTTCGTTGCGACGCTGTACGGCCTTGCTTTGGCGAATCTCGTCTTTCTGCCGTTGTACGGAAAGATCAGGGCGCAGGTGGATAGCGAATTGCGTTTCAGGCGTTTATATCTCGACGGTTTGCTCGCAATCTCGCGCAAGGAGTCACCTCACACAATCGAAACGCGGCTTGCGGGCGATGTACGGGAAAGATCGGCTGAGTTGCTGGGCTAACCGGTTTTGGCCGTACAGGTAGCGAGCGGCACGGCGCGAATCATACGCAATTTCGAACGCAGGCTCTTCGGGTATGGATATCTCTTCGGGTAACAAACGCCTCATGGCGAATAAGACCGGCTATGATGCCGCCGGCGAAAGCGAGGAGCAGTCTGGACGCTGGCTGATTTCCTACGCCGACCTCATCACCACGCTAATGGTGTTGTTTCTTGCTCTGTATGTGCTGCAGTTGGCCAAAACGAGGGAGCTCGAAATCAAGGCGCTCGAGCGCCACGCTTTAACTGAGGCGGCGTCTGCCGGCAACGCCCAACCGTCCAATGCCATGCCCTCTGCGCCGGATGTCTCGAAGAAGCGGTTGCTCGCTCTGCTGGCGCCGCTTCAGGACAAGCGCCAGATCGCGATTTCAAACGCCGCTCAAGGCGTTGAAATCGCTATCAACGCCAAGATTCTGTTCAACTCGGGCGACGCGCGCTTACTGCCGGAATCATTCGAGGTGTTGAACCAGATTGCCGGCGTACTGCGGGACCGGTCGAAGAACAACATTCTCGTTGAAGGGCACACGGACAATGTGCCCATCTCCACGGCGAAATACGAATCCAACTGGGAGCTGTCTTCTGCACGGGCCGGCGCGGTGGTGCGCTTCTTTGCGGACAAAGGCATAGAAGCGCACAGGATGGCTGCTATTGGCCGCGCCGACAATTTTCCCTTGATTATCGGCGACGACGCAGCCGCACGAGCCGCGAACCGGCGCGTGACCATTCTCGTCGAATACTGAGTCGCTCGTTCTTTCGCGCTTTGGACAGAAGCCAGCACTTGCGGTCATGCGATAGCTTCTGAAAAGCGGCGTTGATGTATTGAACCGTGCCTGCGTATCTGGCATGTGTGAGGGAATCGGCGAATTGCAATCGTGTGTATCGTCGGAATCCGCGAATACATTTTTGTGTCGCCCGACCCGCGCGAGTGCAATGTTGTGTATCCGCCCGGCGTCCAGATACACTGCGACACAAATCGCCGTGCGCGCCAGGCTATAAAGCAGGCATTGCCAATCGCGGAGAGCACCATGAGCGCCGATTTGCTGCAAGGATCCTGTCACTGCGGAGCCGTCAGATTCGAAGTTCACGTCGCGATCGTCCCTGCCGGCCGCTGCAACTGCAGCTTGTGCCGGCGCAAGGGCGCATTGATGACGCCGCTGTTCCCGGCGAGCCAGTTAAAGATTCTGAGCGGTGAAGACGCGCTGACGCTTTATCAATTCAACACGCGAGTGGCCCGGCATTATTTCTGCAAGCACTGCGGTATTTATCCGTTTCATCAGACGCGCAAAGATCCGCAGCAGTGGCGGGTCAACATCGGTTGCCTGGAAGGCGTCGATCCGTATAGTCTGGAAGCCGGGCTTGCCGACGGCGCCAGCCTTTCCGTGCTGGAGGACGCATGAGACGCCTGCTGGCAATCCTCGTATTCGTTTCCGGCGGCCTTGCCGCCGAACTGGCGCACCCGGCGCACTGTTCGCTGCTCAATGCGAGCCGGGCGCAGATAAAACGCCAACGGAGATGATGCATTGATGGAAACCATCGACCACGTGCTGATTGTCGACGACGACCGCGGCATTCGCGAACTGCTCGCCGGATACCTCGAGAAGAACGGCATGCGCGTCTCGCTCGCGGCGAACGGACGCCAGATGCGCGCGGCGCTGGAGCAAGGCGCGCCCGATCTGATCGTGCTGGATCTGATGATGCCCGGCGAGGACGGTCTGGTGTTGTGCCGTGAACTGCGTGCGGGCAAATTCCGCTCAGTGCCCGTGGTGATGCTGACCGCACGCAACGAGGAAGCCGACCGCATCGTGGGCCTGGAGATGGGCGCCGACGATTACCTGCCCAAGCCGTTCGCCGTGCGTGAACTGCTCGCGCGGATTCGCGCCGTGCTGCGGCGCGCGCGCATGTTGCCGCCCGGCATGCAGGTGACGGAATCGGCGCCCATGCTGGCCTTCGGCGACTGGCGCCTCGACACCACCGCGCGCCATCTGCTCGACGCAGAAGGCACTATGGTTGCACTGAGCGGCGCCGAGTACCGCTTGCTGCGTGTGTTTCTCGATCATCCGCAACGGGTGCTGACGCGCGACCAGTTGCTCAATCTCACGCAAGGACGCCAGGCCGATCAGTTCGACCGTTCGATCGATCTGATGGTGAGCCGTTTGCGTCAGCGCTTGCGCGACGTCGCGCGCGAACCGCGTTACATCAAGACGCTGCGCAGCGAGGGTTATGTGTTTTCCGCGGCGGTGACTGCGATCGGGGATCCGCAATGAGCCGTTGGTCATGGCTGCGCTGGCCGCGTACATTGTTCGCGCGGCTCGCGCTGATTCTTTTCGTCGGCCTCGCGTTGGCGCAGACGCTGTCGTTCTGGCTTACGCTGACCGAGCGCGATCAGACCATGACCAACGTGATGATGGGCTACATCGAGCGCGAAGTGAGCAGTTCGGTGGCGCTGCTCGATCATTTGCCGCCGGGCGAACGTGTGCAGTGGCTGCCGCGCCTCGCGCGGCGCAGCTACGAGTTCATTCTCGGGCCCGGCATGACCGGCGGACCGGTCGATGCGCGTCTGTCCGCGCGCGTCGCGCAATCCATCGCGGACGGTATCGGCACTCGCTACCCGCTGACGGTGAATGCGGTTCCCGGCGACAAGGAGCGCCTGCAGGTTCATCTGCGACTGAGCGACGGCTCGCCGCTGACGATCGATATGCGCCCCATGGCGGGCGCGCCGTTATCGCGCTGGCTACCGCTCGTGCTCGCGTTGCAACTGGCGGTGCTGGTCGCGTGCTGCTGGCTGGCGGTGCGGCTCGCCACGCGCCCACTGCATCAATTGGCGCTCGCCGCGGATACGCTCGGCCCCGACCTGAAGGCGGCGCGCCTGCCGGAGGACGGACCGTCGGAAGTGTCGCGCGCCGCGCGCGCCTTCAACGCCATGCAGGACCGCATTGCCACTTACATGACTGAACGCATGCAGATTCTGGCGGCGATTTCTCACGATCTGCAAACGCCGATCACGCGGATGCGTCTGCGCATCGACGTGATGGACGACGACGAGCAGGGCGCGAAGCTGCGTCAGGATCTGCACGAGATGGAAAGCCTGGTAAAGGAGGGCGTGACGTACGCGCGAACGCTGCACGGCGCAACAGAAGTGCCGTGCCGGGTCGATCCCGACGCGCTGCTCGACAGCCTCGTGTGCGACTACGTCGACGCCGGCCAGGCGGTTAGCCTGCAGGGACGGTTCGGCGTTTCGCTGATGACGCGTCCGCAGGCAATGCGCCGCATATTGGGCAACCTGGTGGACAACGCGCTGAAGTTCGGCGGCGCGGCCGAGATCACGGTGAGCGCATCGCCCGACGGGCAGACGTTGATCGCAGTGCTCGACCGCGGCCCCGGCATACCGGCGCAGTCGCTGGAAGCGGTGTTCGAGCCGTTCTACAGGCTCGAAGCATCGCGTAATCGCGACACGGGAGGCACGGGGCTGGGCCTTGCCATTGCGCGGCAGCTTGCCTTGGCGATGGACGCGACGCTGTCTCTGCACAACCGTCCCGGCGGCGGCCTCGAAGCGCGTCTGACGTTAAGGAATCAGCGTTAGACGTATCCGCCTTCCCGCATCACCGGGCGCCACTCACTGAACCTCAGCGATTGAGTGCCAGATATTGATGAAGCGACTGGATCGCGGCGGCGCCTTCGCCAACGGCGGCCGCGACGCGCTTCACCGAGCCGCTGCGAACGTCGCCCACGGCGAAGATGCCGGGCCGGCTGGTCTCCAGATAGTATGGAGCGCGGTCGGACGGCCACTGGTGAACCGCATCGGGGCCCGTGAGCACAAAGCCGTTCCTGTCGAGCGCAACGCAATCGCCGAGCCAGCCGGTATTCGGTTGAGCACCGAGAAACAGGAACACATGGCGGATCGGTTTCTCCTCAATGTATCCCTGCGTGTCCCATTTGATCGATTCGAGTTGCGTTTCGCCGTTCAGCTGGACAATCTGCGTGCGCGGATGAACGGTGATGTTCGCCGTCGCTTCGATCCGCCTGATCAGATAGTTCGACATGCTCGCGTTGAGCCCGTCGCCGCGAATCGCGATATGCACGTGACGCGCAAGTCCTGAGAGAAATACGGCGGCCTGGCCGGCTGAATTTCCGCCGCCTACGATCACCACTTCTTCGTTGTTGCAGAACGCGGCTTCCATGAACGTCGCGCTGTAGTAGATGCCGCGGCCTTCGAATTGTTCGAGGCGCGCCAGCAGCGGTTTTCGGTAGCGCGCGCCGGTCGCGATGACGACCGAACTGGCATACACGTGCTCGTCGTAATTGAGGCGCAGATGAAAGGGCGGCGCGCCCTCGCATTCAATGCCGAGTACTTCGATCGGTACGCCGACTTCGGCGCCGAATTTCCGGCATTGCGACAGGCCGCGGCCGGCGAGCGCCTGACCGGAAATTCCGGTCGGGAATCCGAAGTAATTTTCAATCTTCGAACTGGTGCCGGCCTGGCCGCCCGGTGCCTTGGTGTCGAGAACCGCCACCCTCAATCCTTCGGATGCTGCGTAGACCGCGGCCGCGAGACCGGCCGGTCCCGCACCGACCACGACCACATCGAACCGCTCGCCATTCAACCTGTCGGGACTCAGGCCGATCGCATCCGCCACTGCCCGGTTGGTCGGCTGCCGGAGTACGGTGCCTTGCTGGGTGATGATCACCGGAATGTCGGCTTCGGTTGCGTCATAACGCTCGAGAAGTGCGTGCGCTGCCTCGTGCTCGACGATATCGAAGTAGGCGAAAGGCTGGGCATTGCGGCTCAAAAAATGCCGCAGGGCTAGCGTGGGCCAGGACGCCGAACTGCCGATCACCAGGAGCCCGCCGTGCTCGTCCTGAATGAATGCGACGCGCCGCAGAATATAGGCCCGCATGATCGTCTCGCTCAACTGCGCTTCCGCGACCACGAGCGCCCGTAGCGATTCCTCGTCGATCACGATCACTTCGCAGTCGCTGGTGGCGCGCGCCGTTGCGACCGCGCCGCGGCCCGCGAGCGTGCCCACTTCGCCGGTAAAGCTGCCGGGGCCGTGCTCGCCCAGAACGTGGCGCTTGTCGCCGGCGCCTCTCGTTGCCTCGATGGTTCCCGAGACGATGGTGAACATGGGAATGTGCCGGTCGCCTTCGGCGAACAGGATGTCGCCCGCTTTCAGCCGGCGCCGTTCGCCGTAGCGCTCCAGCACAGCAAACTGGGCTTCATCGAGCCTTGGGAAAATCTGATGGTGACGGCTGCCGCCTGCCATCAGGTCTTCAAGTCTGCTTGACGATTTATTGCTCATTGTGCTTTCCGAATAGAGAGTGCGCATGGCGCCCGTGGTGAGCTTACCGCCGGATATCGCGCCGGTACGGACAACCTGAAAGATCAGGTAGCGGCGGCGGACCGCGATATCCGCAGAGATTGTGCGCCTGAGTTCAGTTATCGGTAAAGAGCGGAAAAGAGGGGTAATTGCACGCGGCGCGCATCGGTAAAAACGGTCGCTGAAATGACGTCGCCGGCAATCTCCGCGTGATTGCGCCGTGGCGCGGAGCACGCCGGAGAAAACAGCCGTGAAGTTTCTTTTTTTTATCTTTTTTTATTTGTATCTGCGCTGTATGGATTGTCCTGTCTACTCAACAAGATATTTTCATATCAATCCCCTGTCGTTACATCCGTCGGGTCAAATTGGCGAGGAATAGTCGTGCGGAGAGCTTTACCCATGATCAAGCATCGAATCAGTGTCGTCTTATGCGCAATGATGGTCATGGTCGCGCAGACCTGTCAGGCGCAATACACCACCGACTGGTTGGCAAACACGTTCGGCACGCTCGCGGGACACGTGGGAAACACCGCGCGCTCAATGTGGGTCGCGCCTGAAGGCGTCATTTACACGGCTTCGCTGTGGGACGAAAACGAGGGCGGCGTCGCGATCTACCAGAATGGCCAGAGCATTGGCTCGATCGGAACACATGCCGACTTTCAGGGCAGTGCCATAACCGGCAACGCCACGTCGATCTTCGCAGCATTGCAGTACAACAAGTCGTTCGGCAGTGGTTCGGTGGGACGCTACAACCGGGCCACGCAGACGCGCGATCTGATCATTCCCGTCAGCGTGTGGACGGGCATACCGCATGCGGATGTCATCACCGGCCTCGCGACCGCGGGCTCACTGCTGTATGCGAGCGACTTCTTCGGCAATCGCGTGCGGATCTTCACGACCGACGGCGTCTGGCAGCGGGACATCAACGTATCGAGTCCGGGCGCACTCGCGCTGGATAGCGCCGGCAATCTCTGGGTCGCGCAGCAGAGCGCCGGTGCAATTGTCGAATTCAATCCGGCAGGGACTCTGCTGAACACCATTCAGATGCCGGCTGCATCGCGGCCTTCCGCGCTTTATTTCGATGCAGCGTCCGGGCAACTGATGGTCGGCGACCAGGGACCGGACATGAACATCAAGCGCTACGCCATCGCGGGCACGCCGACGTTGGCCGGCACGTTCGGCATTCAGGGCGGTTATCTCGACACGACCAGCGGGATCAAGGGGCAGGTGGGCGACAAGCGCTTCACACGCGTGGTCGGTATCGGCAAGGACGCCGCCGGCAACCTGTATGTGCTGAACAATCCTTGGGGCGGCGGCTGGGATCTCGGCCGCAATGGCGCCACCGATCTTCATGCATACGACACGGCCGGCAATCTCGAATGGAAGCTGCAGTCCCTCAATTTCGAAGCGGTGGCGGCGCCGGACCCATCGACTGACGGCGCCTACTTCTATAGCGGCACGCATATTTACACCGGCACGGCGGGCGGCACGTTCGTGGCGAACACGGTCGATCCGTTCACGTATCCGTCCGACCCGCGCCTGAACATGAACGACACGCAGCGCGACGAACATTTCGGCCAACTGGTCACGGTCGGCGGGAACCGGATTCTGGTGGCGTCCGGACAGAACCCCGGCATCTTCTACTTTTTCCATTTCAATCCAGCGAGCGGCTACATCGCGATACCGGATGCATCGATTCCAGGCACGGCGTTCAATACGAACGTCCAGGTCACGGGCGGTTTCTGCATCGACAGCAGGGGCGACGTGTGGGCCGGCCTTGACCGGACGAATCACATTTACCACTATCCGCTGACCGGCTTCGACGGCAATGGAAAACCGGCATGGGGTCCGGCGGTCACCATTTCCATTCCGCAGAGCATCCGGCCGCTTACGCGCATCATCTACCTCGCCGAAAGCGACACCATGATTCTCGCGCAGGGTATTGCCGGAAGCTGGGACTGGACGGCAATGCAGTCGAGAATCGAGGTGTATCACGGCTGGAGCGCGGGCAATACCACGCGGCCTGACCCGGTGATCAATCTCACCAGCGCCAATCCCAAGTCGATCACAGCGGCGGGCAATTATCTGTTCGTCGGCTACGTGCATACGGTGCCCAATATCGACGCCTTCAATCTCACTACCGGTCAACTCGTCACCACGCTGATCAATTCGAGTCCGGCAACCGTGGATGTCGGCAACGACGTCGATTCGATGTACGGTCTGCGCGCGTATCTCCGAGCCGCGGGCGAGTACGTGATCACGAAAGACAACTACAACGGCTCCAGCATGGTGGTGTATCGCTGGACGCCGTGATGGCTTTGCGCCCGGTGATCGAACGACACCCTATCGGATAAGATACGGCCCGCGCTGTCATTTTCCGAATAGAAGGAGTGTTTCCAATGATCCAACCGGGCAACGTATTCAAGGACAACCTCGCGCAGATGCCAGGCATCGAGGGCATCGCGCGTATCGATCTGATCGACGGCAAGGGCGCCGTGGTCGCCAGCATCGAGAACAAGCCGGGCAAGCAGGGCTCGCTCGCGGTGTACAACTATCTGCAGCAGACATTCGGCACGCTCGACGCCAAAGCGGCCGCGCACGGCCTCGTCGTGTTCGCCGAGCACACGGCCGACGCGCGTAACCGGCCGGGCGCGCACCCGAACGTCGACATCCTGCTCGCGATCGCGGCGGGTGGCGAAGCCCTGCGTATCGGCGTCGTCGCCGCGGGCTGAGGGCTATAATTCCGCGACCCCACCCGGAAGGCAATCTCCTCGATGTCGAGCATCGCCAAGCTTCTCTCCATACTCGAACTCTTTTCGGAGGGGCGCCCCTTTCTCTCCGCGGAAGAAGTGGCCGCCGAGCTCGACTGCTCGATTCCCACGGCCTATCGCTATGTGCGTGAGCTGGTCGAGTCCGGCATGCTGGTGCGGTTCTCCGGTGGCGAATACGGGCTGGGTCCGCGCATCATCAAGCTCGACTACAACCTGCGCATGTCCGATCCGCTGCTGAAAGTGGGGCAACCCATCATGCGCGAACTGAGCGAGCATTCCGGCTTCGATGTGGTGATGTCGCGCTGGTACGGCGACGAGTTGGTGGATACGCATCGCGAGAGCCTCGATTCGAAGCTCGATCTGCGTTATGGGCGCGGGCGTCCCCGGCCACTGTTTCTCGGCGCCGCGCCGAAAGCCATTCTTTCCACTTTCCCGAAGGCGAAGCTCGCGCTGCTGTTCGAGCGGCACGCCGCCGACATTGCAACGAGCGGGCTGGGCCCGAGCTTCGAAGACTTCCGTGCCGCCTTGCACAAGATTCGCCGGGCGGGCTTCTATCTGTCGAAGGGCGAGCTCGAATCAGGCGTCTCGGCCATTGCCGCGCCGCTTTTCACCGACGATCAGGGCGAAGCCGTCGGCTCGCTCGCGCTGATCGTGCCGACGCCGCGGCTCGAATTCGTGAACCTGGAGCGGCTCGTCGAGTTGATCCGCGAAGCCGCCGCCCGCACGTCGCAGCGAACGCGAGCCGTCATTTCCGGCTGAGCGTGCGGCCGGCACCGGTGTCGGCACCAACGCCAGTAGTGTCGGGCAACGGCAGCGCGGCGCTGCCCCGCAGCATCACACAGGTTCACGCAACGGCAGCGCCACGCATCAAGCGATGCCCATGCGCTCCGCCATCTCCGCTTCCCACTCCGCGCGCGGGCGAAAGCCCGGCAAGCCGCGCGCATGATGTTCCACCGATTCCATCAGTTGCGCATCGGGTAGCGAGAAATCCACCGCCACGCGCATTGGCTGATCCACGTACCACGGCGTGTCGATAAACAGTTCCAGCCGGTTTCCCTCCGGATCTCGCGCGTAGAACGAGATCGCGTTGCCGTGCGTGACCGGCGTGATCTCCTTCGCGTCCTCTTCGATAAAACGCCGGTAGAAGCGCTTTAGCGACGCAAGGCTGTCCGCCTCGAACGAGATCTGGTTGATCGGATTGAACGCGAGGTGCTCGGGCCTGCCGCTCGCCAGCACGATCTGATGATGCACGGCCGGATCCCGGCTCAGAAACACGAGCCGCACATCGCCATGCGGCGTCGACAGACTGCCGCGGTCGGTCACGGTGAACTCCAGCACGCGCGTGTAGAAGTCTTCGACCCGTGCCATGTCGCTCACGTAAAAGCCCATGTGGCTGAGCGACAGCCCGGGGCGCCTTGTCTTCGTCGATGTCATGTCGTCCCCCTTGGTAGTGATAAACCCTGATAAAAAGTGTCTTGTGAAACCTGTTTTTATAAGTGTATTCTCAAATAACGATAAATATGCAAAAACAAATGCATAAATTTTCTTGACCATCATCTGTTTTTATCCACGGAGCAACATGAAACTCGTCAGCTTTTCCACCCATGAAGGGCCGTCCTTCGGCATCGTTCGCGATCAGACAGTGATCGACCTTGGCAAGCGCCTGAACGGACGCTTCGCCGACCTCAAGGCACTGATCGCCGCGGATGCATTCGACGAAGCGCGCCGCCTCGCCGACAGCGGCGCGAGCGACTATCCGCTGGCCGAGGTGACGCTGTTGCCGGTCATTCCGAACCCCGGGCAGATTTTCTGTGTCGGCCTCAACTACGCGGAGCATGTGAAAGAGACCAACCGCGAGACGACCGAGCACCCCGTGATCTTCATGCGCGTGCCGGCCTCGCAGATCGGCTCCGGCCAGCCGATGCTGCGGCCGCCGGAGTCGACGCAGTTCGACTATGAAGGCGAGATTGCCGTGATCATCGGCAAAGGCGGGCGGCGCATTGCCGAGCAGAGCGCGTGGGATCACATTGCGGGCTACGCCTGCTACAACGACGGATCGATTCGCGACTGGCAGCGCCACACCGGGCAGTGGGGGCCGGGCAAGAACTTCTATCGCACCGGTGCATTCGGTCCGTGGATGGTGACGAGCGACGAGATCGAGCCCAACGCCACGCTGACGCTGACCACGCGGCTGAACGGACAGGAAGTGCAGCGCGCGACGACCGACATGCTGATTCACGGCATTGCCAGCCAGATCGCCTATCTGTCCACTTTCACGCCGCTCGCACCCGGCGACGTGATCGTGACCGGCACGCCGGGCGGCGTGGGCGCCAAGCGCAATCCGCCGCTCTTCATGAAAGCGGGCGACGTGGTCGAGGTCGAAGTGGACCGTGTCGGCATTCTGTCCAACCCGGTCGCCGACGAACTCTGAGCGCGTCCGGCCGGCGCGCGCGCATGTTCGCAGCGCCGCGCCGGCCCATCATTGAAGGCAGATATCCATGTCACAGCCCATCCCCAACCCTGACGCGTGCGACTACGACGTCGCCGTGATCGGCCTGGGTCCGACCGGGGCCACGCTCGCCAACCTGCTCGCCCTCGACGGCTTGCGCGTGCTGGTGCTCGAACGGGACCAGGACATCTTCGCGCTGCCGCGTGCCGTGCACTTCGACGCGGAATGCATGCGCGTATTCCAGACCATCGGTCTCTCCGAGACCTTGCTGCCCAACCTGTTCGTCGGGCCCGGCATGAAGTTCGTCAACGCGGCCGGCCAGTTGCTGATCGACTGGCCGCGGCCTACCGGAGTCGGTCCGCTCGGCTGGTGCGCGAGCTACAAGTTCCATCAGCCCGATCTGGAACGCGCGCTGCGCGCGCAACTTGCCAGGCAGCCGCACATCGACGTTCGTCTGCGGCACGAAGCCTTCGCGCTTGATCAGACCACCAACGGCGTTGCGCTTCGCTTTGAAGACACCCGCACGGGCAAGCTCGGACGAGCGACCGCGCGTTACGTGGTGGGCTGCGATGGCGCGCGCTCCATCGTGCGTCGCTTCATGGGCACCGAACTCGACGATCTCAAGTCGCACGAGCGCTGGGTCGTCGTGGATGTGCTGCTCGACAAGCCGCGCCCGGATCTCGGCGACTACTCGATCCAGTATTGCGACCCCAGGCGGCCGAGCACCTATACGCGCGGGCCGAACAATCGCCGCCGGTGGGAACTGATGGTCATGCCCGGCGACGATACGTCGAGGCTTTCGTCATCCGAGTGGCTATGGGACAAGCTCGCTCGCTGGGTGACGCCGGCCGATGCAACGCTCGAACGTTCCGCGGTCTACACGTTTCACTCGGTGGTGGCGAAAGGCTGGCGCAACGCGCGCCTCCTGCTCGCCGGCGACGCCGCGCATCAGACGCCGCCGTTCATGGGGCAGGGCATGGCGGCCGGCATCCGCGACGCGAGCAACCTTGCGTGGAAACTCGCTGCGGTGATTCGCGGCGAAGCGGACGGCGCGCTGCTCGATACCTACGAATCGGAACGCTCTCCGCATGTGCGCGAGTTCATCGAGACCGCTGTGCAACTCGGCGCGGTGATCCAGACGACGCCTTTGCACGCTGCCGGTCCCGATTCTGCCGCGGGCGAAACCGGCGAAACCGGCGACGCGACCCGCGCGGTCCGCAATTTCGTCACTCCGCAGCCGAGGTTGGGCGAAGGCGCGCATCTTGGCCCCGCTCAGCCACTGGCCGGGACTATCGCCGCGCAGCCGAGACTCTCCGACGGACGTCTGCTCGATGACGCCGTCGGCTACCGGTTCGCGCTCGTCATGTTGCCGCAGACTTTGCTTGACCATCCCGGCCTCGCCGAACGCGCGGCGCTCGCTGACATGGCGCTCGTCGCCGATGGTTCCGCAGCGGTCCGGGCGTGGCTCGCGCAGATCGGTGCGAGCGCCGTGCTTATCAGGCCGGATCGGTACATACACGGCGCGGCTCACGACGAAGCGTCACTGCACGCATTGCTGTCGCACGTTTTCGCGGGTTTGCAGACCGAACACGCGTAAAGGTATTGCCGGCACTCACATCAGTACTGGCCAGCAGAAGCCAGACAATCCTATCGGAGGAGTCAATGGAAACATCCCAGCACGAACCCGGCGCGGCGCAGCGTAGCGCGTCTCGCGGCATCTCACGCGCGCAGTGGAAGATGATCCTCATCGCGAGTCTTGGCGGCTCGCTGGAGTTTTACGATTTCATCGTCTACGGGTTCTTTGCGCATTACATTGCCGCACAGTTCTTTCCCAACGCGTCTTCGCTGATCAGTTTGCTGTTCTCGTTTTCCGTTCTTGCGGTCGGCTATGTGATCCGTCCGCTCGGCGGTATCGTCCTGAGCAGTTGGGGAGATCGCTATGGGCGCCGGCCGGTGTTCCTCGTCTCCATCGTCGTCGTGACGGCGGCCACGATCTGCCTCGGCCTTCTGCCCAGCTATCAGAGCTGGGGCGTCACCGCGTCGATCCTGCTCATCGTGCTGCGCATGCTGCAAGGATTTTGCGTGGGCGGCGAGATGCCCGGCGCCATCACCTATGCCGTGGAGGCCGCGCCCGAGCGCGCAGGACTGGCTGCGGGGATCATCATCTGCGCGGTCAATGTCGGTGTGTTGCTGGCGACGCTCGTGAACCTCGCCGTGCAAACCTTTCTCTCCAGCGCCGACGCCGCCGCCTACGGATGGCGCATCGCGTTCCTGTTCGGCGGCGCGTGCGGGATCGTGTCGTACTGGATGCGGCGCAATCTCGACGAGTCGCCCGAATTCGAGCAGATGCAAGGCGCGGTCGCGAAACAGCCGTTTCGTGAAACGCTGCGCAACCACAGCAGAGCGGTGCTGGCCGGCGTGATGTCGATCGCGGTGATGGCCGGCGTGAACGGCATTCTGTACGGCCACATGCCGGCGTTTCTCGTTCAGCAACTGCACTATGCGCCGCGCACGGCGGCGATTGCGCAGAACGCTTACCTCGTCGTCAGTTCGTTCGGGCTGCTATTCGCCGGATGGCTGGGCGACCGAGTCCCGCGCCGGCATCTGCTGCGCTTGTCCGCCTTGTTGCTGATCGTGCTGAGTTATCCGTTCTATGTCGCGCTCAGCAATCATACGGTCGACCCCGTCGTGCTATTCGTGCTGGCGGCGCTGGTGTTTTCGCTGGCAAGCGGTACGTGGGCGTCGGTGCTCGCCGATCACTTCCCCGTGCAGATCCGCTTCAGCGGCATTGCGCTGTCGTATAACGTTGCCGTGGTCGCGTTCAGCGGCTTTGCGCCTCTGCTCGCCACGGTTCTGATCCGCGAGACCGGGTCGCTCGCGGCACCGGCGTATTACGTGATCGGCGCTTCGGTAGTCACGTTGATGGCAAGTCTTGTGGTGCCGGGAACGCGGACGCTGGCCGCGGGTGTGCAGCACGTTCATTGATCGACGGATCCCAGGCCGTACGCGAGATTCAATCGTGTCTCGCGTGAACGCGCTTACCGGCGCGATAAACGTCGGGGCCAACGTTGTTGGCGGACCCAATTCTTTTGGGTCTGCCTTGCAAGGCAGAATGAAAACGGACGCGTTGCGGCTCCGTTCTATCGCGTTCGTCATTTCGCACATGACGAGTGGTGGTTTTCTTGTCCTTACGCAAATCCATGACGCCGTGTAGCAGTCCGGACCGTTGCGACACGCGCTCCCCGGTAAGGCGTTGCGCAGCGTCCACGCGTTTATCGCGGCATAGTCGAAAAATTGCTGGCGCGGCATCGATCTGAAGGGCTTCATCGCAAACCCGTGCGATGGAGTGATCCGCCGTCAATCGCGCAATGTGCGCGACCCCACATAGGCAGGCAGACGAGTGCCGCTTTTGCGTCCGCTGCCATGCTGCCGCTCATCGATCGTTCGTCTCATGCTTGCTACATGTCGGACCGCACCGAGTAAAAGCTACTTCATCGGCGCGGGTGCGGGCATATTTGACCGGTGATCCGCCAAACTATTGCCAGTCAATGATCCTAAGGGTTTTCCGCCCTCCGGAAATAAGCCCTCCTGCATGTTTAGAAGACTCCGCCACGGCACTTTCCGGCGTCTCAAATCCGAGTCATCGCGTGTTGCGAACTCCCCGAAGCACCCCCCGCCAAATCTCAGATCATTACGCAGCAAGGCTTTGACACCGCATGGCACAGCCGTTGCAAATAGCGAGTCATACAGCGAAATACGCTGCAGCCGGGAAGCGGCAAAGAGATAGACAGGCGGCAATAGTTTCCCGGCAGCAGCAACAGTCTTCGTGAATCGCGTTCGGGGAGGTCCACGCGTTTTACGGGGGTGCGGCGGGGCCAACGAAAAACGGATGTCGATAAACAACGACACAGGCAATCGATACGGGGTATCGGCCAACCGTGATCGTGACGACGTAAAGCGCTGACCTCGCCACTTTTTCCGTCCTCGTGACGGGCTTGAACGCCGCTTCGGCACACCTGTTTTTCAGGCAGCTTCAAGCGGCATGAACCGAAGTCAACTTTCACTCTACGGGGGTTAGCATGAAGAACACGATCCAACAATTTCTGCGCGAAGAAGACGGCGTTGCAGCGATCGAATACGGCCTGCTGGCCGGTCTGATCGCAGTGGCGATCATTGCGACGATCACTACGGTCGGCAGCAAGCTGAACAACGTGTTCACGTATGTGCAGAACGCGTTGAACGGCGTGGCCAACCCGGCCGGCGCCTGACACGGCCAGAGGCGCAAAGCCGCTCGCTCGCCCTGCCTCGATGGTCCTTCGGGATAGGGTAGCGACGGCCCCGCGCCGAACGAATCGACTCCAGCAAAGAAGGGCAATTCGATCCTCAGAACGGAGCGGGCAATGAACGGGGTTCCTTTTCCGGTTGGACCGTGCGTGATGACGCTGGTATTCGTCGCCGCACTGTGGGACATGCAAACGCGCCGGATTCCTAACTGGCTGGTGGCGGCAGGATTGATCGCGGCGATGCCGGTGCAGTGGTTCACGCACGGCGCTGTCGAGGGAATGACGATGTGGTTGGGCGGCATGCTGGCCGGTGGCGCAATTTTCCTGCCGGGCTACGCAATGCGACTGTTGGGCGCGGGCGACGTAAAGCTGATGGCGGCAATCGGCGCCTTCTGCGGCGCTTACGGCGCACTCGAAATTGGTTTGGCGACCTGTGTAATCGGTGCAATCGGGTCGCTCGCCATATGGCTGCGGCGCCGCCAGATGTGCGCCGGGCTGAGTGGAATGGCGGCACTCCTGATCGACTGCGCGACGCCGGGAAACGGCGCGCGGCGAAGGTCGGGCAGTGTGGCTGAAAGCAGTGCGACGGGGACCATGCCGTACGGCGTCGCGATAGCAATAGGCAGCGCATGCGTGCTGTTCGCCAGCGTGTGACGCGTGCCGGGGCAGGACAAAAATTCGGGGGTTGAAAATGAAAAACGCGCGCGCTGTAACCATGCTGCTGATCGCGACGCTGGCGGGCCTCACCGCGGTGGTGTTCGCTTCTCGCTGGATGATCTCGCAGTCGTCGAATGCCACGACCAAAGTCGTGGTGGCGGCAACCGACATCAATCTCGGTCAACGGATCGGCCCGGATTTCCTCAAGCTCACCGAGTGGCCGTCCAACAGCGTGCCGCCCGGATCGTTCACCGACATCCAGAAACTCGACGGCCGCGTGCTGAAGGAAAGCCTGCTGCACGGCGAGCCGGTTCTCGAGGCGAAGCTCACGCCGGTCGGCACGCTCGGCGGCCTCTCGGCGGTAATCGGCGAAGGCAAGCGCGCCATCACGGTGCGCGTGAACGACGTGATCGGCGTGGCGGGCTTTGCGCTGCCGGGCAATTACGTCGACATCATCGTCAACACGCAGAAGGATGCCCGCGATCCGGGCACCCAGCGCGATCAGAACATCTCGAAGATCGTGCTCGAAAAAATTCTCGTGCTGGCGGTCGCGCAGGAAGTGGGCCGCGACGAGACCAAGCCGAAAGTGGTCGATGCGGTGACGCTCGAAGTGTCGCCGGAACAGGCTGAGAAGATCGACCTTGCACGCAGCATCGGCACGCTGTCTCTGGTATTGCGCAATCAGATCGATCCGCAGGCGATCGACACGGCCGGCGCCACCAAGGCCACGCTGCTGAAAACGCCGGTGGCCGTGGCGCCGGTGCCCGAACCGAAGCCGGTGCACATCGTGCGCAAAGTCGTGGCGCACGCACCGGCCAACTGCGTGCGGGTACTCGACGGCGCCGACGCAAGACAGGAATGCTTTTGACAGGCTCGAGCCTGCAAGCCGTGACCGATGCGTGACTGACATCCAGACCAGCACGTAAAAAAATGCGGCATATAACGGGGGTAGGACATGAACGCCAGAACCACTCAGCGCGCTAGCGCGCCGCAGCACCCGCTCGGCCCACGCAAAGCGGATTCGCACTCGCCGCGCGGCCGCACCCGGATCGCCGAAGCTTGCGCCGGTGTGCTGCTCGGCCTGTACCTGACCATGCTGCCGGTGGCGCAAGCAGCCGGCCAGAATGCGGCAGCGGCGGGCATGGCAAACGCGCCCGGACTGCCGGACATGCCGCTCACGGTGGCGTCGAACGGTTCCGTGCATCTGACCATCGCCGCGAGCGGCATGGGTCCGGGTGCTTATTCCGGCGGCGCGCAGCAAGGCGGCCGCGGACCGAATTGCACCGGCCCGGTTGCCGAACATAGCTCGGTGACGATCCCGGTCGGCAAATCCGCGATGGTCGATGTGCGCGAACCGGTGAAGAGCCGCACCGTCGGCAATCCGTCGATCGTGCAGGCCATGCTCGTGTCGCCGCAAACACTTTATCTGCTCGGCTCCGACGTCGGCACCACCAACATGATCGTGCAGGGGCGCAGCGGCTCCTGCACGATCATCGACGTGAGTGTCGGCGCGGACCCGGGCGGTCTGCAACAAACCCTCGCCGCGCTGATGCCCGAGGAAACCGGTATTCAGGTGAAGGCGGCCGCCGACACCCTGGTGCTCACCGGCACGGTCTCCGACGCGGTCAAGGCCGACCGCGTGCTCGAACTGGCGCGCGCCTTCGTGGCCCGTCCGACCACTGCGTTGCAAGGCGGCGCGCCGATGGGCAGCGGCCCGTTGCCGGTCGGCGCCGCACCGCGCGCGATGGGCATGCCGGCGCCTTCGCTCGGCGGCGCGGGCGGCGAACGCATCATCAACATGATGCATGTGGCCGCGCCGCAGCAGGTCATGCTCGAAGTGAAGGTCGCCGAAGTCTCGAAGACGCTGATCGACCAGCTCGGCGTGGCGGCCAACATCAACGGTGGCATTGGCAGCTGGAGCTTCGGCTTGCTGGCCGATTACCTGTCGGGCGGACTCAGCGCGCTGACCGCATCGAAAGCGAACAATTCGCCGCTCAAGGCCGCTATCGACGCGCAGAAAACCGATCAACTCGTGAAGATCCTCGCCGAGCCGAATCTGATGGCGATCAGCGGCCAGGAAGCGAGTTTCCTCGCAGGCGGCAAGGTCTATATTCCGGTGCCGCAAAGCAACGGCTCGGGCGGCACCACCATCGTGCTGCAGGAGGAGCAGTACGGTGTCGGTCTGACCTTCACACCGACCGTGTTCGAAGGTGGCCGCATCAACCTGAAGGTGTCGCCGGAAGTGTCCGAACTGTCGTCCACTGGCGTAGTGGTCAGCGCCGGCAACTCGAACACCACGTCGATCCTGCCGTTGATCACGACGCGGCGCGCCTCCACCACGCTGCAGGTGTTCGACGGTCAGAGCTTCGCGATCGGCGGCCTCCTGAAGAGCAACGTGACCGGTTCGATCAAGGGCTTGCCCGGCGCCGCGGAATTGCCGGTGCTCGGCGCGCTGTTCCGCAGCACGAGCTACGAGCAGGACAAGACCGAACTGGTGTTCGTCGTGACGCCGCGTCTGGCCAAGCCGCTGCCGCAGCACTATCCGCTGCCTACCGATAACTTCGGCGACGCCAGCGAAGCGAACGTCTACCTGACCGGCCACATGGAAGGCACGAAGCGCGCCGCTCCTGCTGCGGGGGCTTCGGCACCGGCACCGGTCCCCGCACCCGCACCCGCACCCGCACCGAGCGCGGCCGCGTCCGTGGCGGTGCTCCCGGCCGCGCCGGAAACCAGCGACTCACACGCCTCGCAGTAATGCGCGGCCTACCGGAGATCGACATGACAACCACCAGAACACTGATCCGCACGGCGCTGTGCGCCGGCCTGAGCGCCGCGCTCGCCGGTTGCCTGAGCTCAACGCCGCACTGGGACGCGACCTTCGGCGACTCGGTCAACCAGATCAAGGAAATGCAGACGCTCAACCCGCAAGCCTCGGCCAATACCGATCCGGTCGCGGGTATCGACGGCAAGGCGGCAGCGGCGGCACAGAAGAGCTACACGAAGTCGTTCACGGCGCCGCCCGCGCCGACCAATAACTTCACGATCGGCATCGGCTCATCGAGCGGGTACTGATGCAGTCCAACCAGGCGGCTCCGATCGGAGCCAGCGGAGATTGACCATGATCGACACTCTTCTGATTTCGTCCAGCAGCGAGCGTGCGCCGCTGATCGCGGCGCGTCTCGAAGCGAGCGGCATTGCGTTTCGTCTGCGTACGCTGCACGGTACGGCGAAGCAGTTGCGCGTGCACGCCTCGGCGATCAAGGGCGCCGATCTGCTGATCGTCGACGACGCCGAGTTGACGCCGCGCGATCTGAGCGGCGTCGAGGAACTGCTGTCCCATCTGCCGAATCTTCATTGCATGCTGGTGACGCCCACGCCGTCGACCACGCTGTTGATGGCGGCAATGCGCGTCGGCGTACGGCACGTGCTGTCCTGGCCGCTCGACGACGGCGAGATCGCCGACGCGCTCGCCCACGTCTCGGCGAAGAAACACGCAGGCGTGCGCCGCGACGGCCGCGTGGTGTCGTTCACTTCCTGCAAGGGCGGCAGCGGCACCACATTGATCGCCGTCAATCTTGCTTACGCACTCGCCGCGTTGCGCGACAAGCGCGTACTGCTGATCGACCTGAACCAGCAATTCGCCGACGCGAGTCTGCTGGTCGCCGACAAAGCGCCGCCTGCCACGCTCGCGGATCTGTGCTCGCAGATCGACCGCCTCGACGCCGCGTTCTTCGAAGCCTGCGTGATGCACGTGCACGCGAATCTCGACGTATTGGCCGGCGCGGGCGATCCGGTCAAGTCCGGCGAACTGCGCGCCGCGCATCTCGAACGGATTCTCACGCTGGTTCGCGAGCAATACGACGCGGTGCTGATCGATGTCGGCCAGAACATCAATCCGCTCGCGATCCACGCGCTCGACCACAGCGACTCGATCTGCATGGTGGTGCGGCAGAACATTCTGTACCTGCATGCGGGCCGCCGCATGCTCGACATTTTCAGGGAGCTCGGCTATCCGGCGAGCAAGGTGAAGGTGATCGTCAACCAGTACGACAAGAACGCGCGCATCGACCTGGCGACGCTGGAAGAAACGTTCGGCGCGAAGGTCGCGCATCATCTGCCGCGCGACGAAAAGCAGGCGACCGAAGCGTTGAATCACGGCGTGCCGCTCGTGAACGGCGCGAAGGGTGGCGCGCTCGCGCAGGGCATTTCGCAACTGGCCGCGCTGTTGTGGCCATTGCCCGTGGTGGCGCGCAAAAGCGTGCTTGGGCGTCTCTTTCCCGGCCGGCCGAATTCGCCGCCGCAACTGAAGCCCGGACACTGAAGTCTGGAAGCCTCGCCTGAATCCGTTCAAGCGCGGCTGCCATCGAAAAGAATGCGGAGAGCACCATGTCATTGCGCGAACAGTTGATGATCCAGAGCGGCACCCTGCCGTTCGACAGCACCAGTCCCGCGGCAGCCGCCGGCGCGGCCGCCGAAAGCCTCGCGGCGCGGCGCGCGTATCAGCAGCTCAAGATGAACATTCATCAGGCGATCATCGACCGGGTGGAGCTCGACAAGCTGCAACGCCTGTCTCCTGAGCAGATCAGGCGTGAACTCGCGCAACTGGTGGAGCGGATCGTCGACGAAGACAAGATTCCGATGAATGAACTCGAGCGCCGGCGTCTTGCCCAGGACGTGCACGACGAAATGGTCGGTCTCGGTCCGCTCGAACCCTTGCTCAACGATCCGACCATCTCCGACATTCTGGTGAACACGTCGCAACACGTCTACGTGGAACGGTGCGGCCGTCTCGAACATACCGACGTGACTTTCTACGACGACGCGCATCTCATGAAGATCATCGAGCGCATTGTCTCGCGCGTGGGTCGCCGCATCGACGAATCCACGCCGATGGTCGATGCGCGCCTGCCCGACGGCTCGCGCGTCAACGCGATTATTCCGCCGTCCGCGATCGACGGACCGCTGGTGTCGATTCGCCGCTTCGCGGTGAATCCGCTCACCGTCACCGACATGGTGAACAACCAGAGCTTCACGCCCGCGATGGCGCAACTGCTCGAAGCGCTGATCAAGGCGAAGCTGAACGTGCTGATTTCGGGTGGCACGGGCAGCGGCAAGACCACGCTGCTCAATCTGCTGTCCGGCTTCATTCCCGAGGACGAGCGAGTCGTGACGATCGAAGACGCGGCCGAATTGCAGATGCGCCAGCAGCATGTGCTGCGGCTCGAAACCCGGCCGCCGAATATCGAAGGTAAGGGTGAAATCTCGCAGCGCTCGCTGGTGCGCAATGCGCTGCGGATGCGCCCGGACCGCATCGTGCTTGGCGAAGTGCGTGGCGCCGAAGCGCTCGACATGCTACACGCCATGAACACCGGCCACGAGGGCTCGATGGCGACGCTGCACGCGAACACGCCGCGCGACGCGCTCACCCGCCTGGAGAACATGGTCGGCATGGCGGGGCTGACGATGCCGATCAAGGCGATCCGTCAGCAGATCGCCTCGGCGATCACGGTGGTGGTGCAGGCTTCGCGCCTGACCGACGGACGCCGCAAGCTGATGAGCATTCAGGAAGTCACCGGCATGGAAGGCGACATCATCAACATGCAGGAGATTTTCACGTTCAAGCGTACCGGTGTCGATGAAAACGGCCTGATTAAAGGCTATTTCTGCGCGAGCGGCGTGCGGCCGAAATTCTGCGACCGGCTGGCGGGCTTCGGCATCGTGTTGCCGGACCAGATGTTCGATCCGGCACGGCGTTTCGAAGTATGAGCGCGCAACGAGCTTGAGGAGAGGCACATGAACACGTCGTTTATCGGCTTTGCGGTGCTGGCGTTTCTCGCGGTCGTGCTGTCCATCGAGGGCGTTTATCTGTTCTGGACCAGCCATCATAGCAAGGGCGTGAAGCGCATGGACGAGCGTATTCGCGCGCTTTCCGCTGGCGGCAACGTGAGCAGCGAGCAGCTCTCGATTCTCAAGCGGCGCATGCTGAGCGACTCGCCGTTCGTCACCAGCCTGCTGCTGCGCATGCCGCGCGTGCACGCGCTCGACCGGCAGTTGCAGCAATCCGGGCTGAAGTGGTCGGTCGCGCGCTTTATCGCTTATACGTTGTTGAGCGCGCTCACAGGCGCGTTTGCCGGTTTCGTGCTGCACGTGCCCGCGCCGGTGCTGGGCGTGTTCGCCGCGGTGGCCGGCCTGTTGCCGACCATGATTGTGCGCCGCAAGCGCGTGAGGCGCATATTGCAACTCGAACGCCAATTGCCCGATGCGGCCGATCTGATCGCCCGTGCGCTGCGCGCCGGGCACTCGTTTCCGGCCACGCTCGGCATGGTCGGCCAGGAGCTGCCCGATCCGCTCGGCGGCGAATTCGCGCTGGTGTTCGACGAGATCAACTACGGCGTTTCGATGAACGACGCGCTCCTGAACATGGTGAGCCGCGTGCCGGTCGAGGATCTGCGCTACTTCGTGATCGCCGTGCTGATCCAGCGCGAGGCGGGCGGCAATCTGGCGGAGATTCTCGGGTCTATCAGCGGCATCATCCGCGAGCGGCTCAAGCTGCTCGGCAAGGTGCGTGTGCTGTCGGCGGAAGGACGCCTGTCGGCCTGGGTGCTCGCCGTGTTGCCGTTCGCGATTCTCGGGCTGCTGACGGTGCTCAATCCCGGCTATATCAGCGTGTTCTGGAAAGACCCGGCCGGCGTGCAGCTCGCCGGCGTGGCGATCACCATGATGCTGTTCGGCATCTTGTGGATGCGCAAGATCGTGCGCATCCATATCTAGACCAGCGGTTCGATACGAGGAGCGCGGGCCTGCCCGCAGACCATGAAAATAGAACAGATCGCGATGCTGGGGGTGATGTTCCTGATCGTGTTCGGCGCGGCGCTCAAGGCGATGACGCTGCTGCTGCGGCCCGATCCGGTACAACGGCGCATCGAGGAACTCGCGCAGCCGGGCGTCGCCAGTGAAGCCGATGCCGGCGCCGAGAAGAACTGGGTCGAGACGGTGACGAAGGTGTCCGAACGGGTAGCCAGACTGTCGCTGCCGAAAGAGGACTGGGACAAGTCTGCACTGCGTCTGCGCTTTGCGAATGCGGGCATCCGCACGCCGTCCGCGCCGGCGATCTATTTTGCTGCGAAGACGGTGCTGGCGCTCTCGCTGCCGGCGGTGGCGCTGATTTTCTTCGGCAACGCCTTCGAAGCCGATCAGCGTATCTATCTGCTGCTGACGGTGCTGGCCGCGTCGGCGCTCGGCTTCTATCTGCCGAATCTCGTGATGACGCGCCTCGTTGAAAGCCGTCAGCGCAAGCTCTTCGAAGATCTGCCCGATGCGCTCGATCTGATGACCGTGTGCGTGGAAGCAGGCCTCGGCCTCGACGCGGCGATGATGCGCGTCACCCAGGAAATCGGCGTGAAGAGCCACGCGCTGAAAGACGAATTCGACATGGTGTTGCTGGAATTGCGCGCCGGCTCGGGACGCGACAAGGCGTTGCGCAACCTGTCGCTGCGCACCGGCGTGGAAGACATCGACACACTCGCCGCCATGCTGATCCAGGCGGACCGCTTCGGCACCAGCGTCGGCGATTCGCTGCGTGTGTATACCGACAACCTGCGCACCAAACGCCGCTTGCGCGCGGAAGAACTGGCTGCCAAGATCGCCTTGAAGCTCCTGTTTCCGCTGATGTTTTTTATTTTTCCGACGCTGCTGGCCGTGCTGGTCGGTCCGTCGGCGATCCAGATCGTGCGCCAGCTGTTCCCGGCCATCAACACGATGGCGGGTGGTTGAGCGCCGCGCATTCACTGGGGAACCCCATGTTCGCATCCAGCCCGCTTCCCGATCTGCTGAACCACTCAAGCTTGTGGCTGCGCGCGTACGCGCTCGCTCTCGTGATGATGGCCGTGGGCGCGGCGCTGGAGCGGCGCTGGCCCGCCGCGCGGCTGCAATCGCGCGCCGCGCAGCGCTTCAACGTGGCCTATGCCGGCATCTATCTGGCGATGGTGGAAGCAATGAAGCCGTTGACGGCGGCAGCGAGCATTGCGATCGTGAATGCGTTGGGTGGCGGCATGGTGGTGCTCAATTCGCACGGGTGGGGCGCGTTGGCTTCGTTCGCGATCGTGCTGTTGACCATCGATGTGCTCGAATACGCGTTTCACCGTTTGCAGCACACGTGGCCGGTGCTGTGGAAGCTGCATTCGCTGCACCATAGCGCCGTCGAGTTCAATGTCACGGTCACGTGGCGGCACCACTGGGTGGAATTCTTCATCAGGGGCTGTTTGCTCTATCCGCTCGTCGGCGTGCTGTTCAAGGTCGAGCCGTGGATTGTCGGTTCGACCTCGATCGTGTTCATGGTCGGCAATTATTTTGCGCATCTGAATCTGCGCGTGGACCTGGGCCGCTACATCACGTGGGTCAACAATCCGCAGTATCACCGCCTGCATCATTCGAGCCGCAGCGAGCATTTCGACCTTAACTTCACGCAATTGCTGCCGCTGTGGGATCACCTGTTCGACACACAGTGGGTGCCGTCCAGAAAAGAGTGGCCGGCCACCGGTCTCGACGACGGCGCGCAACCTCATTCGCTATTGCAAGCGTTCTGCTGGCCGCTGCGCGTGCACGCCGGACGCGGTGCGGGTTTCGGCGGCAAGGCGGTGCCGGTGCTGGACAAGGAGACGAAATGAAAGCCGCTCGCCGGAAGTCCATTGCTAACGCAGAGGCGCGCGCAAAGAAGCGCGGCCTCACGCGCAGGCAGCGCGGCGTTGCCACGATCGAATTCGCGTTGATCGCACCGCTGCTATTCCTGCTGCTGTGTATCGCGATGGATCTCGGCATTGCGCTGTGGGTCAATCTGACCATGCAATACGCGGTGCGGGAAGGCGCGCGCTACTCGGTAACGGGCCAGGCCAATCTCGATCCGAATGCGACCAACCAGCAGCGTTATCTGGCTGTCGTGCAGGAGATCAGGAATAGTTCGATGGGCCTCTATTCGCTCGTCTCGCCCACCTACGTGATCACCATCAACGGGGCGAGCCAAACCTATAGCACGCAGACGAGTTACAGCACCGGCATGTTCGGCAATCCCGGCGACATTGTGGTGCTGCAGATCAATTGCATCTGGCCGCTTCTCACGCCGCTGGTCAAGCCGTTCTTCGCCAACGGCAAGTTCACCTTCAGCGTCGCGGCGACGATGCGCAACGAGGGGTTCTGACATGCGCACACGTTCCCTGCGAAGCCGCCGCGCGTCCAGAGGCATTGTCAGCGTGGAAATGGCGCTGTTACTGCCGATGCTGGTGGCACTCGCGCTACCGGTATACGACATTGCCCGCAACATCCAGGCGCAGATGATTCTGATCAACGTCAGCCGCGAAGGCGCGAGTCTGTCCTCGCGCGCGTCGCTCACTTATCCGATGCAGACCATCATGTCTTCGCTGACCGCCACTACGCCGCCGTTGAACATGACGGCGCACGGCATGATCTATATCACCGAGATCATGGGCAACAATAACTGCGACAGCAGCGGCAATAACTGTACGGGCGTGGTGGTCGCGCAATACCGCTGGAATGGCGGCAACTACTATCCGGCGAGCCAGTTGTGGAGCTGCGGCAATAGCGGCACGCGCTGGGCGACCGACGGCAGCGGCGGCTGCAGTGGAATTCCGGCAGCGGGGAGCACGTCGCCGGTGGTGAACCTGCTGCAAGGCAAGCTCTCCGACGGTCAGATCGCTTACGTGGTGGAGGCGTTCTATCTGCAAACGCCGCTGATCGGTTCGCTGAATCTAGGCGGTGGCATCAAAACGCCCGCGCTCTCGCCGAATCTCTATGCAATGACGGTGTTCTGACGCACCGAAAAGCCGGGTCAAATAAAAAAACGGGTTCGGGGGAAGCAATGAAAACAACAGTGGCATGCAGAAGACGGCAGAGGGGATCGGTCAGTATCATCGTCGCGGTGTCGCTGATTGCGTTGCTGGGTATTCTCGGTCTTGCGGTGGATTCCGGCCTCGGCTACGTGATCAAGGCACGCCTCGACGCCGCCACCGACGGCGCGGTGATCGCGGCCGGCGAAGCGGTCACGCGCGGCAGCAACCAGACGGAGCAGACCAATAACGCGCAGCAGGCGGCAACGGCTTTTTTTACGGCGAACTATCCGGCGGGTTTTCTGGGTTCGAGCGTGGCAGCGGGCACGCCGTCGATCGTATTCGACGCGGGCACGGTAACGATCGGCATGACCGCACAGGCGAGCGTACCGGTCAGCTTTTCGAAGGTGCTCGGCTTCAAGGTGCTGAACGTGAGCTCGACTTCGCAGGCGATTCGCAAGACTCTGGACATGGCGTTTGTGATCGATACGACGGGTTCGCTGAACACCTCCGGCGTGCCGGCCGCCGTACGCTCGAATGCGGTGGCATTCCTCAATAATTTCGACGTGACCAACGATCGCGTGGCGCTCATGCACTTCGCCTACGGCACCGTGGTCGATGTTCCGTTCAGCGGCAATGCGCGCGGTTTCGATCGCACGACGATGACCGCCGACATCAACAAATACACCTTCAATGGCAGCACCAATTCGGCCGAAGCGATCTGGAACGCGCGCAACCAGTTGAACACGGTGATCTCGCAGCCGTCCAGTTTACGGGTGATCGTGTTTTTCTCGGACGGCGCACCGAACAGCTTCTCCTCTTTCTTCACGACCAATCAGAGCGGCTGCAACAAAAGCGCCGGCACGATTGCGAGCCCGGACAGCACGGGCACGATGTCCGGGCTGTACAACATGAACGCGCTCAACCAGACGCTCGGCTCGCCGTGTTTTCAGAGCAACGTGACCAAGCTCGTGACGGCCATGCCGAAGTGGTACAACGCCCACGACGTCAACGAGAAAACCTTCCCGATCTGGCCCGTGACCGCGCCGCGTGCCGTGCCGAACGGCAACGTCACCTATGTGAACGTCAACCGTGCGTCGCGCAATCTGCTCGAAGCGATGGCATCGGCGGCGCGCGATGAGGGCACCTACGTGTTCACGCTCGGCTATGGACCCGAGCTGGTGCAACCCGCCGGGCCTGACAATGAACTCGGCCAGGACGTACTCAAATGCATGGCCAACACCGCCGACTCGTTATCGCGCTGCTACAACCCGAAACAGCCGGTCGGCGTGTATTGCTACGCTGCAACGCCGGCCGATCTGAAGCCGTGTTTTTCGCAACTGGCTTCGCAAATCCTCCGCATTTCCAAGTGAGCATGCCATGACTCCGACGACATCTCTGCAAGACCTGCCCCTCGCGGTCAGCACGCAAAGCACTTCGGCTACGAGTGCCGTGCCTGCAACTGCAGGCAATGAAGGCGGCGTGCGTCACGCGCTGGTGGAAGTGGCCACGCGCGTGGGCGCCGCGACCATGCTGAGCCTGTTCGCGTGTGCCGCGATTGCGCAGTGGTGGGCGGCGCCGTCGCGGATCACGCTGTTGTTGCTGGTGGTCGCGGCATGTTTCACGGTGGGCTTGTCGCTTTTCACGAGGGTGCCCACCAGGCGCGACTGGCGGCCGTTCGCTTTCATCTGTTCGATGGGCGGCACCTACTACTTTCTGGCCGTGCGTCTCGCGCCCGGCGCGCAACTCGTGCCGGAGACTATCGGCGCCGCGCTGCAACTGCTGGGGATTTTCTGGCAGCTGTTCGCCAAGGCTTCGCTGCGCCGCTCGTTCGGCATCCTGCCGGCCAACCGCGGTGTCGTATCGCGCGGAGCCTATCGCTTCGTGCGCCATCCCATGTACCTCGGCTACTTCGTGACCGACATCGGCTTTCTGCTGGTGAACTTCGGTTTGCAGAATCTGCTGGTATACGGCTGCCAGTTCGCGCTGCAGGTGGGGCGCATCGTGAGCGAGGAGCAGATTCTCTCAGCGGACGAGGGGTATCGGACCTATAAAGACCGCGTACGTTACCGCGTGATTCCGGGCGTGTTCTAGGTCCGCGCGCGTTCCCGGCCGAAGATCGCGCGATCCATGAGCCACACCGCGAGCAGCGTGGCGCCCATCAACGGGAACACGACGCCGAGCAGAACGAGGCCGGTTTTCCAGCCGCGCATGGGCGGCGCGGCCCGTTCGCGCGACGGCGCGCTGAGCGAGCGTTGCGGCCGACGCTTCCACCACATCACGCATCCGGTGACGGCCATTGCCGCCAGCCCCAGAGAAATAGCGGTGCAGAGAAGCTGGTTGGCGAGGCCGAAATAACGGCCCATATGCAGCGACGTGCCATACGACACCGCCTTCGACACCGCGCCGTAGTCGCTATAGCGAATGTCCTTCAGGATCGCGCCGTTGTATTGGTCGATGTACAGCGTGCGTTCGTCTTTCGGGTCGGCCGGAAAGTACGACACGGTGTAGACGCCGGTCATGGAGGTCGGCAGCACGATGTTATAGCCGTCCGTCACACCGAGCGATGCGGCCAGCGCGACCACGCGTCCGAGCGGCAGTGGGTGCGCCGGGCTTGCGCCGGCGGAAGCGGAGTTGGGTACCGGCGTGTTGCCGACCGCCCAGGGCGTGAGCGGCAGAGGCAGGTCGTCCATCACCATGCCGGGCATCGAGTCCATGCCGGCTGCGGCGGTATGGTGGCCGCTGTGCCCGGCATGCTCGTCACGCGCCGCGTTTTGCGCACGCGTGTCGGCTTCGGCGACTTGCATGTCGCCCGTACCAGGCAGGGTCGAACGCAACGCCAGGCCACCCCAGGAACCCGGCGGCGCGCCGAGATTCGCTGCGGTTGCGAGTGCCTTGAACTGCTTGCCCCACGATCCCGTCCAGGGCAGCCCCGTCAACACGAACGCAATTGCGCCGAGCGCGAGCCAGATGCCCATCACAGTGTGGATGTTTTTCCATAGCGTGCGGCCCTTCAGTGTGAAACGCGGCAATAGCGCCCTACGTGCCGTGGTTTTCTCACGCGGCCACCACAGGGCGACGCCGGTGCCGATCATCACAAGCGTCCAGCATGCGGCGAGTTCCATCAGCAGCTCGCCGGGTTTGCCGAGCAACAGCTTGCGATGAAGCATCCGGTCCACCTGCATGAAGCGCCGCTCGACGCTCAGCGTGCCCAGCACTGCACCGGTGTAGGGGTTCACATAGACGCTCTGTTTACTGCCGTCCGCGAGACGGAAGACGAATTCGGCGCTGCGCCGCGGGTCGCTATCGACGACGGCGGTCACCGCGGATGCGCCCCGCGGCATGGCCGAACGCGCTTTGGCGAGCAGCGCTTCTGCGGGCAGCCTGGGCACGGCTTGGGGTGCGACGATCAGACGTTCCGGATAAAGCAGTGGTTCGATCTGCGGCTGGAAGCAATATAGAGTGCCGGTGATCGCCAGCACGACCAGAAACGGCATGACGAAGAGGCCCGCATAAAAATGCCAGCGCCAGAGCGTGCGATAGCCGGGGTGAGCCGCGCTGGTCGCAGGGGGCGCGCGTCGTGCGTCAGCGATAGTGGTGGTAGCGGTGGTGGACATGAAATCCTCCTGGAGCAATAAATGAATCGATCGGTTCTAGCGGTGCCGGTGTGCATGCGGCAAGTCGGGCGCGCTTACATGCGCAGCTTCGCTTCGACGTAGAACGTGCGGCCGGGGTACGGGTGATAGACGAAGTAGCGGGCATCGAACAGGTTGTCGACGCCGATGCCGACTTCGCTCATCTTGTTCGGCCTTAAGGTGAATTTCGCGTCGGCCACCGTGTACGAACTGGTGCCGCCGAACACGTCCGGATTCGTGTCGGTATTGGTGAGCGTGTTGTACTGGCGTCCCGAGTAACGCGCGGCGAGTGTGAATGCCGCGCGTTCGCCGAAGTGATACGTCGCGGCGATATCCGCGCGCCACAGCGGAATCCGGTAGAAGTACTTGCCGACCGTGGCGGGGTTTTGCGCATTTTCGAGGATCTTCGACTGCGTGTAGGCCACGCTTGCCAGCAGGTCCAGGCCGTGCACCAGCACGTCCTCTCCCGAGTAGCTCGTCTCCACGCCGCGCGAGCGAACCTTGCCGATGTTCTGGAAGTTCGTCACGTTGGGAATCACGGTCGTATCGGTCTGGCTGAAGATCGTGTTCTTCACGTCGTCCTGAAACAGCGAGAAACGGAACACGCCATTCCAGTGCGCCCATTCGGCGGTCAGTTCCTTGGAGAGATCGTCTTCGGGTTTCAGGTTCGGATTGTTGTTGACGATCGATGAGCCGTTGATTTGCCCCTGGAACAGCTCGCTGACCGTCGGGAAGCGATACGCGCGGCCAATGGACGCACGCAAGGTCAGGTCGTCGGTAACATCGAACGACAAGGAGGCTTTCGGCGAGAAATGCTGCTGGCTTACGTCGCTGTACGGCAGGGTCGTGCCGGCCAGCGACTGCGAACCGCCGTAGGCCCGCCAGTCCTCGTAGCGCACGCCGTAGACGAGCTTCCAGCGTGGCAGAAAGCGCCATGCGTCCTGTGCGTAGAGCGCCTGGGTCTGGGTCTTGCCGGCGAACGCATTGGCGAACGAGGTGGCCGTGCCGTCGCGCCAGTTCAGCGTGTTGTAGCTCTCGTTGTCGAGGAAGTAGTTGTCGTAGTGATAGCCGAAGCTCAGCGCATGGTTCGTGAGACCTGCCTGGTTCGTCGCGGGCGTATAGGTGCTGCGCAGATCGAGCGTTTTCCAGCCGGTGCCGTCGCCGAAAATCACGGTGCCGGGGCCATTGCCCGGCGCGCCCGAATTCGCGGTGCGCGCCACGCTGTCGCTGACGTCGTAGTACGAAGCAATGGCCTCGCCATTCCAGCCAGTGGCATTGCGCGTTTTCAACGACACGCCATAGAGCCAGTTCTCGCTATGTCCGAGACTCGGGGCGAGGGCGGCGGCGGGAATCGTGTATTCATAGCCGTCGATCGCGACCTTGCCGCTGTATACCGGATTGCCGTTCGCATCGCGCAGGAAACTCGATGTCTGGCTGTTATACGTCTGATGCCAATAGCCGAGCGTGAAGCCGCCTTGCAGTGTCGGCGTGAAGTCGTACTGGGTTTTCAGCTTGAACTGGTCCTGCACCGTATGTTCTATACCTTCGCCGTTCACGCCGAGCACCGCCGTCGGTGTGTTGGTCTGGTTGTTGTAGAAATACGCGCCGGTTACCGGTATGTCGCCGGCTTTCGCGGGCGTATGTGACTGGGCCAGCGTGGCGAATTGCAGCGGCTGGCTGGTGTTTTCCAGGTGATTGACGCCGAGTAGATACGAGAACTTGCCGATGCGGTCTCCAATCGTTGCGCTCGCTTCACTGCCGTTGAAATTCTGGTTCACCCCGAACAGGCTGAAGTGCTGGGTAAAGCCTTTGACGTCGGCGCTCGCTTCGAACTGCTTCGGCATGCGTGTGCTGATGAGCACGGTCGCGCCGAGCGAATTGCCCGGATAGAGCGCGGAAAACGGCCCGTAGATCACATCCACTTGCTGGATCTCGTCGGGAAACACCATCGACCAGCGCGGCGGAAACGAATAGCTGTTGCCGAGCAGGTTGCTGAGCAGCAGACCGTCTGTGTAGACGAGACCTCGCGCGCTTTGCGTGTTGCTGGTGCCGCGCACGGCGATGATCGAATTGAGGTCGCCGATAAAGCGTTTGCGCACGGCGAGGTTCGGCATGTACTTCAGCACGTCTTCCGTATTGACGACGTTCCAGTTGCCGAACTGCTCGGGGGTGACGGTTTCGACCGAGGCCGGCAGGTTGGGATCGACGGCGCGCGGCGCGGCGACCGCATTCGCGCTCGCACTGACACTGACGACGGGCAGCGTGGCTTCGGCGCTCGCGCTCTGCGCGTGAGCGGGCGAGGCGACGAAAGCCGGTACGAACGCCGGAACGATGGCAGGCAGGCAGGCCGGGAAAAGCGACTGGGGCAGCGCTTGAAACGAGAGGCTGCGCACGCCGCTGCGGGCGCGAAGGGACAGCCTTCGCAGGACGAAGTTGAACATGAACGTTTCCTTGATGCATGGAACAGGCGATCGCGCGCCCCCTCGACGGGTGCGGCGAATGCGCGATCAGGACTGGCAGCGATCAGGAAACGGCGGGCGGAGCTCTGGGGCGGCCGGACGGAAATGCGCCGAGCGGCGTGAAGCGGGTGGAGAGCGTGGGCGGGGCAGTGCCCGCCAGCACGACGGCGGCCGGCGGCTCGACCGAGGCGACCGTCGGCATGGCGACGTGGTGTTGCAGCAGATGACAGTAGCCGCACGCGCCGAATGCGTCGTCGTGGCTCAAATGAACCGGCGCCGGGGCGGCCTGAGTCGTGGCGCTCGCCATGCCCAAATCACGAGGCTGGAGCGCGGAACAAAGCGCGGCGATCGGCTCGTGCGCACGGTTGGACACCAGCATCTGACTCACGACCGGCGCGAACACGACGAGCCACATGGCGAACAGGCCAAGCCAGGCGGTCATGCGGTTGCGGGAGCTTAGAGTCATGATGGTAGGCGTAAAGACGCGGGCGATTCTAACATCGCCGTGCCGTCTTTTCTCGGGTGATCCTGGTTATAGCGTGAGATTAGAAGCCCGAAAGCCGCTCATTTCGGCGCGTTACAGGTGCGCCGATTCCCGTAAGCTGCGTGGTAAATGTTCGCTTTCCCGGCCGGATCACCGCCGACTCCAGTTACCACGAACTCATGACCGACAAGCAGCTCGCGTCCCCGATCGACGACATCAACCAGCTGGCCGTCTCGTTGTTCTCCGCCGGTCAATTCGCGGAGGCTTTATTGATGGTGACGCCGCTGCTGGAAGGTGGTGCGCTGCCGGACGGCGCGCGGGCCGACGCGTTGAATATCGCGGGCGCGTGTTCTTTCGCGTTGCAACGGCCCGCGGATGCGGAACACCATTGGCGCCGCTGTCTGCGCATCAAACCCGGCTACGCGGAGGTGTACGGCAGCCTCGGCATGCTGCTCAAGTCGTTAGGGCGCCTGTCCGCAGCCAAAGCGATGTACCGGCAACTGGTCGCGCTGCAGCCCGCCCACGCCGACGCCCGCAATCATTTCGGCGCCGTGCTCTACGGCCTCGGCTACAAGGAGGAGGCGGAGGCGTCCTATCGCGAGGCGCTGGCGCTTCGTCCCGACTACGCCGAAGCCCACTACAACCGCGGCATTGTGTTGCACGACCTGGGCCGCCCGCACGAAGCGGAAGCGGCGTTTCGCCGCGCCGTGACGGGACTGCCTGGCCACGCCGAAGTCCATAACAACCTGGGCAACGTGCTGACGGAGCTGGGCCGTCTCGCCGAAGCGGACGCTGCCTACCGTGAGGCGCTGGCAATCCGGCCGCACTATCCCGAGGCGCTCAATAACCTCGGCGGTGTCCTGAAGGCCACGTTCCGTCTCGCCGAAGCCGAGCTGGCTTTTCGCCTTGCACTTGCCATTCGTGCGGATTACGCGGAAGCCCACCTGAATCTCGGCACGGTGCTCGCTGATTTCGAACGCTTGCCCGAAGCCGAAGCCGCCTATCGCGAAGCAATCTCGCAACGTCCTGATTATGCGGAAGCGCACTACAACCTCGGCGTGACGCTGGGCAAACTGGAGCGGCTGTTCGAGGCGGAAATGGCCTACCGCGAGGCGATCCGCCTGCGGCCCGATCTCGTCCGTGCGTACAACAACCTGGGTTGCGTGCTTCGCCGGCTCGATCGTCTGACTGCGGCGGTCGAGGCTTTCGAGCAAGCGCTTGGCGTATGTCCGGATCTGGCGGAGGCGCACTACAACCTGGGCGCGGCGTTGGCGCAACTCATGCAACTATCCGGGGCCGAAAACGCGTATCGCCGGGCGCTCGCTTTACGTGCCGATTACGGCGACGCGAAATTCGGTCTGGCCGTCCTGCTGCTCGGCATGGGTCGCTTCGACGAAGGATGGCGCCTGTACGAGTGCCGCTACGAGCAGCGCGGCTTCGTCCATTACAAAACCGCTTCGATGCTGGGCTGCCCGCAATGGCAGGGCGGTCCGCTGGCGGGCAAGTCCTTGCTGGTGTGGCAGGAAGACGGCCTGGGCGACATGATCCAGTTCAGCCGCTATTTCGCTTTGTTGAAGGCGCGGGGCGCCTCGCGCATCGCCTTTGCATGCGCGCCGTCGCTGCACAGGTTGATGGGTTGCGTCGATGGTGTGGACGCCGTGCTCGATCACGACACAGCGCGCGCAAACGCGGCTGCTTACGACTGCTGGACGAGCCTGCTGAGCGCGCCGCTGCATCTGGGTACGAACGTGGATACGATTCCGCGGCCTGTGTGTCTCGCTGCGGAGCCGTCTCTGGTCGAACGGTGGCGGCCGCTGCTGGATGCGCTGCCGGCCGCCCGCAAGATCGGTCTGGTGTGGAAGGGCAACGCGAACCATCATAACGACGCGAATCGGTCGATCCCCTCGCTCGCCATGCTGGCGCCGCTCTGGAGCGTGCCCGGCGTGAGTTTCGTGAGTCTGCAAAAAGGATGCGGCGAGGACGAAGCGAGACATCCTCCCGCCGGTCAGCCGCTGCTCGACCTCGGCTCGCGCGTGACGGATTTCGCGGACAGTGCCGCGATCATCGCGCAACTCGATCTGGTGATTGCCGTGGACACGTCCACCGCGCATCTGGCCGCATCGCTCGGCAAGCCTTGCTGGGTGATGCTGCCGGAAAAAGATATCGACTGGCGCTGGATGCACGAACGCAGCGATTCGCCGTGGTATCCGCACACGCTGCGCCTGTTCCGCCGCGCACCGGGCGAGGATTGGTCGATGCCGGTCGAGCGGGTGAGACAGGCGTGCGTGGAGCGATTCGCCGACGCGGGCCACGCGCTCACCTGACCCGTGCGCCGCGCTACCCGAGATCGCCGCCGCCTACCGGCAACACGGTGCCGGTGATGTACGACGCTTCGTCCGAGGCGAGAAACAGAATTGCGCCGACCTGTTCGTCGATCGTGCCGTAACGGTGCATCAAACTCGAAGCGATGGTCTGATCGACGATGCCTCGATACCAGCGCGCTTCCTGTTCGCTTTGCGGCGCGGTATTGCGCGGCACCTTGCGCGGCGGCGCCTCGGTGCCGCCGGTGGCGACGGAGTTCACGCGAATGCCGTCGCCGGCATGTTCGAAGGCGAGACTGGCCGTCAACGCGTTCACGCCGCCTTTGGACGCCGCATACGGCACGCGATAGATACTGCGCGTGGCAATCGACGATACATTGACGATCGCACCGCGCCGCTGCGCGATCATGGCGGGCAACACCGCGCGGCAACTCCACAAGGTGGGGAACAGCGAGCGGCGCACTTCGGCTTCGATCTGCGCTTCCTCATACTCTTCGTATGGTTTGGCCCAGATGGTGCCGCCCACGTTGTTGATCAGCACGTCGATCTTGCCGAAGGCGTCGAGCGCCGCTCGCATCAGCTTGCACGCGCCGGCATAGGTTTCCAGGTCGGCGATCACGGCGAGCGAAGGACTGCCGAGGGCGGCGATCTCCGCCTCCACTTCGTGCACGAGTTCGGCGCGATCGGCGAGCACGACGATCGCGCCTTCGGCGGCCGCGCGCAGCGCGACGCCACGGCCGATACCCTGCGCCGCGCCGGTGACGACCACGACTTTTTCATGGAAGCGTGGGTAGGACGAAGTCATAGTCATCATGCAAGGTTGCTCGCCGAGAACTTTTCGTAGAAGAAATGTGCCGGTGTGATGCCGGTTTCGCGCAACCATGTCTGCACAGCCTCGACCATCGCGACGGGGCCGCACAGATAGACATCGACATCGCCGTCGTTGAGCCAGGCAGGGTCCACATGCTGCGTGACGTAGCCTTTGCGGGCGTGGTCGCTGGCGGCGTCGGCCACACAGGTGCGGTATTCGAATTGCCCGATCGCGCGTTGCGCTTCATCGAGCTGCGCGGTGCCCACGAGGTCTCTGTCGTGCGTGACGCCATAGACCATGCGCACCGGTTGCGGGCTGCCGCTTGCACTCAGAACCTGCAACATCGAGAGAAACGGTGCAATGCCGGTTCCGCCCGCGAGAAACAGCACGGGCCGCACCGGCTCGCGCAGATAGAAGCTGCCATAGGGACCGGAAAACGTGATGCGTTGCCCCGGTTGTGCGTGCTCGCACAGATAGCGGCTCATGCGGCCGTCCGGCACGTTGCGGACCACGAAAGCGGCTTGCGCAGCGCCTGGGGCCGAACTGAAAGAGTACGAACGGAAGATGTCGCTGCCCGGAATGTCGACGTTCACATATTGACCTGGCAGAAAGCCCAGTTGCTCCGGCTCGTCCACGTCGATTGAAAAATGGATTGTCGAGTCGGTGAGTTTGTCGATCGTCGCCAGCTTGCCCGCATGCTTCGATACACCGGTCTTGCACGCCGCCGAAGAAGCCGGCACGCGGATCACGCAGTCCGAGCGCGGCCGCGTCTGACAGGCGAGCACGTAGCCTTGGGCGGCTTCGTCCTCGGTTAGCGCGTCTTCGATATAGCTCGACGCGGGCAGATCGTACTGGCCGGATTCGCAGAAACCGCGGCACGTGCCGCACGCGCCGTCGCGGCAGTCGAGCGGAATGTTGACCTTCTGGCGATACGCCGCGTCCGACAGCGTTTCGTTGTCGCGGCAGGTGATGAAGCGGGTCACGCCGTCTTCGAATTGAAGTGCAATGCTATGTTCCATGTGCTGCTCCCCAACCACGTCTACTCAGATGTGGTAAATGTCGATGACCTGATTGATGTAGTCGTTCTTCAGCACGACATACTTGTTCAGAATCCGCGGCTCATCGCCCGACAGGTCGATCACGTAGCGCGACATGCCGAAGTAGCTGTAATTCGTCTTGTAGCGGTGGCTCAGCGTGTGCCAGTTGAAGCGCACGGTGCACACGCCGTCCTGCTTGTTTTCCAGTTCCACGTTGCTGATGTTGTGACTGGTCCGTGTGTCCGGAATCGTCGCGCTCGAGCGCTCGGTCTTGATGCGGAACACGCGGTCTTCGAGCCCCTGACGATTCGGGTAATAGATCAGCGAGATTTCCGTCTGCGGATCGGTGACGAGCTTGTCCTCGTCGTCCCATGAAGGCATCCAGAACACCGCGTCGGGGTGATAGCACTGGAGCCAGTCGTCCCATTGCTCGTCGTCGAGCAGGCGCGCTTCGCGATAGAGAAACGCTTCGAGAGCGGTGATGGCGATCGGCTTCATGCGTCGACTCCTGCGGCGGATTCGGCGCGTGCCACTGGCGGCTGCAAAGCCTGTTTCATCGTCTGGAGCCAATAGCGATGCTGCACGGTGTAAAGGCCTTCGTCTTCGGTTTTGACGCCGCTCATCAACGGCTTCAGACCGATCCGGCTCGCTGCTTCGTCCGGACCTTCGATCCAGTGGCGCGCGCCACGGCACATGTCGTTCCATTCGAGCGCGCTGCCGGCATAGCCTTGCTGACAGGCGCGAAACTCTTCGAGATCGTCGGGCGTGGCCATGCCGCTCACATTGAAGAAGTCTTCGTATTGCCGGATACGGCGGGCACGCGCCTCGGCCGATTCGCCTTTGGGCGCGATGCAGTAGATCGTCACTTCGGTTTTGTCGACGGAGAGCGGACGCAGCAGGCGGATCTGCGAACCGAACTGATCCATCAGATACACGTTCGGATAGAGACACAGGTTGCGCGAGTTCTGGATCATCCAGTCGGCGGTTTCGCTGCCGCAACGCGCGGCGAACGCGTCACGCTGGCTGTAATTCGGACGGTCTTCCGGATTGGCCCAGCGCGACCACAGCAACATGTGGCCATGTTCGAACGCATAGAAGCCGCCGCCTTGCCGGCCCCAGTTGCCAGCGTCCATTGCGCGGACCTGATCGACCCGTGCGTTTTCTTCCTTGCGGTGGCTGGTCGTCGCGGCATAGTTCCAGTGAACCGCGGAGACGTGATAGCCGTCCGCGCCGTTTTCGGTTTGCAGCTTCCAGTTGCCTTCATACGTATACGTCGACGCGCCGCGCAGTACTTCCAGTCCGTCTTCCGACTGGTCGACGATCATGTCGATGATGCGCGCGGCCTCGCCGAGAAATTCTTCCAGCGGCAACACGTCGGCATTCAGGCTGCCGAAAAGAAAGCCGCGATAGCTCTGGAAGCGCGCGATCTTTTTCAGGTCGTGCGAGCCTTCCTTGTTGAAGCAGTCGGGATAGCCGGCCTCTTCCGGGTCTTTCACCTTCAGTAGCTTGCCGCTATTGTTGAAAGTCCAGCCGTGAAACGGGCAAGTGTAGGTGGCTTTGTTGCCGCGCTTGTGGCGGCAGAGCATCGCGCCGCGATGCGTGCATGCATTGATGAACGCATTCAGTTCGCCTTGCCGGTTGCGCGCGATCACGACCGGCTGTCGTCCCATGTGAGTGGTGTAGTAGTCGTTGTTGTTCGGAATCTGGCTTTCGTGCGCCAGATAAATCCAGTTGCCCTCGAAGATGTGCCGCATTTCGAGTTCAAAGAGAGCAGGGTCGGTGAACGCACTGCGATGCAGGCGATAGTCGCCGCGCCCGGCGTCTTCGACCAGAAAGTCGTCGATGCCGGTGACGCGCGGCGGACGATCGGGGTAAATCGGAATCATGGTTGTCTCCTGACAGTAGTGTGCTTGTCGAACGGCGCCGCGAAACGCTGCCGCTGTCGCCATGCAATGCCTGAAAGGTATAATTTGCGGAGGCTTCAGGTGTAGGTGCAGGATAGTTGGCGCCCGTTTGACGCGTCCAACACCGTTTTAGTATCAGGTTCATATCTAAAAGGTATGGTCATGGAATTGCGCCATTTACGCTATTTCGTCGCGGTTGCCGAGGAGCGCAATTTCACGCGCGCCGCCGAACGTCTGCACATTGCGCAGCCGCCGCTCAGCCGCCAGATCCAGCAGTTGGAGGAGTCGCTCGGCGTACTGCTGTTCGAGCGCGGCTCCCGCCCGCTCAATCTCAGCGACACGGGGCGCTTCTTTTATTCGCACGCGGTGCAATTGCTTGCGCAAACCGCCGAACTGGAATCGATGACGAGGCGCGTGGGCAAGATCGAGCGCAGCCTGTCGGTCGGTTTCGTCGGCTCGACGCTATACGGCATGCTGCCGAAAATCATCCGGCGCTTTCGCGATGAAAACAGCGCGGTGGAGTTGAGCCTCCACGAGCTGTCGACAATGGATCAGATCAAGGCGTTGAAAGAAGGGCGTATCGATGTCGGCTTCGGCCGCATCCGTCACGAAGATCCGAGCGTGCGCCGGGTCGTGCTGCGCGAGGAACGCATGATCGTGGCGCTGCCGTTGGGGCACCCGCTCACTGTGTCGAAGCCGGAACTGTCGCTGCACGATCTGCTCGGCGAGACGCTGATCATTTTCCCCAAGGCGCCGCGCCCGAGTTTTGCGGACCAGGTGCTCGCGGCGTTTCACGACCGCTCGCTCAAACCGAATCGTCTGTACGAAACGCGTGAATTGCAGATTGCACTCGGCCTCGTGGCCGCCGGCGAAGGCGTCGCGATCGTGCCGAGCAGCGTGTACGGCCTGAAGCGCGATGACGTGAGCTACATGAATCTGGACGACCCGAATCTCGTTTCGCCCATCATCATGAGTATGCGCATGCTCGACGAATCGGAAGACATCAACGCTATGCTGAAGCTGATCTACGCGTTGTATGTCGAAGAGCAGATGGAGTTTTTGCCGCCGGGCAAGCGTTGAGCCGCGGCCGGCGGCGTACAGTTACGCTCCAGTAACCTGCAGGTGATAGAGCCCCCAGGGCGACAGTTCGAAGCGGTCTTTGAGCGGTTTGCCCGACAACTCGGGGATATTGTCCGCGTCGTAGGTTGCCCATAATGGGCCGACGCCGCCAAGCGGTAACGGCTTGCCGTCCATGTGCGTCGCCACGATGAATTTATAGGCGCGCACCTTGTCGAGTGTCGTCGCGACGGCATAACCGTCTACCGCGTGCATGACGATTTGCGTGCTGCCCGCAGTTGGCGCGCCGACATGCTCCAGCACGTTGGTGAGCAGGGGGCCGCTCAAGGCGTGCGGGCGGGAATCGTATTCCGTGGTGGGCTTGATCGTCACGGCCGGCATGCCGGCGATGAATGGGACGTCGAGGCCGTATGCTTCGGAAAACTTCACCTGGTGCTTGGCGAGCAACTGGTCGAAGGCGGGATCGAGCGCGCCGCGATTGTGACGCCTGATCGCGCCGCTGATCGTAAGAACGACGGGAGATGCCGCGCAGGCTTGTTTGCGGACGGGCTGGCCGCCGAACGCGGGCGCAGCGGCCGCGCTTGCGCCGAGTAGAGCCGCGCTGCTCAGGAATTGGCGTTTGTTCATTGGCGTGGTCTCTGGAGAGTTAAAGGGGCGACGTGTTCCGGGCAGATCGTCGCGGTCTCCATTGTCGGGCAATTGGCGGTGACTGTGCCGCGTGGGCGGCTCGTCGGGGAAGCCGGTGGCCCGATCCGCTCTTTCTATTACATGCGAGGTAATTGGCGAGCCTCCGCTCCGCGCCTAATCTTCGGTTCTCGCGCAGTTCACGTTGAACCGCGTCCACTATCGAGGACACATCATGTCGACGTTTCGGCTTCACACCATCGACTCCGCACCGGAGCAATCCCGACCGGTATTGCGGCAGCTCCAGCAGACGTTCGGCTTTATTCCCAACATTGCGGGGGTCATGGCCGAATCACCCGTGCTGATCGGCGCTTTCATCAACCTGTTCCAGAAAGTCCACGCGGGCACGTTCACGGAAGCGCAGATCCAGACGCTGCTGTTGACGAATGCGGTGACCAACGCGTGTACGTGGGCGGTCGCGTTTCATACGGCATTGGCGCTGAACGAGGGGCTTACCTCCGCAGATGTCGAAGCGATTCGCGAAGGCCGGCAGCCTGCGGACCGCCGGCGTGCCGCGCTGTCGGCGTTGACGAAGACCGCGATCGAGAAGCGCGGACATCTCGACGAACACGATGTGAGCGCGTTCATCGCAGCCGGTTTCCGTCGCGATCAGGTGCTTGAAGTGCTCGCCGTGGCGGCAGCGTCGACGATTACGAACTACGTGGGCAGCATCGCGCAGCCGCCGCTGGAAGCGCAGTTCCAGGTTCACGCCTGGACGGCTTGAGTCGCGCGAGGGAAGAAACGGTCGGCCCGGGCGAGTATGCTCGGCGGCAGGCTTCGGTCGAACTGCGGCGCCGGCGCATCACGGATGTCGGCGTTCCCTCGTCACCGGCAATTCCGAATCGACTTGCGGACAAGAGAGCGATGAACCCAGCGAATCCGGTCAAAAATGCGCCGCCGAACGATCTCGGCGTGCTGTTGCGTCACTGGCGAGACATACGCGGCATCAGCCAGCTCGACCTGTCGTTCAGGGCCGGCGTCTCGCAGCGTCATATCAGCTTTATCGAAAGCGGGCGCAGTGCGCCGAGCCGTCAAATGCTGATGGATATCGCCCAGACCCTCGACATACCGCTGCGCGAACGCAATACGCTGCTGCTGGCCGCGGGCTATGCGCCGATCTACGCCGACGGCGCGTGGAACGCGCAGGAAATGCAGAGTGTCACGAAAGCGCTCGGACGCATGCTGCGTCAGCATGAGCCGTTTCCGGCACTGGTTATGGACCGCTACTGGAATGTGCTGATGACAAACGACGCCGCGCCGCGCTTTTTCAACTGTTTTGTCGATATGGCGGCACGCAAGGGGCCGCGCAACATGCTGCATCTAATTTTCGACCCGGGCGGAATGCGCCCGGTCGTGGCCGATTGGCAAACCGTGGCGAACAGCCTGATCCAGCGAGTCTACCGGGAGTCGGTGGGCCGCGTGATCGATGATCGGATGCAGCAGTTGCTTGACGAGCTGCGGGCTTATCCAGCCGTGCACACGAGCTTCGAGGCGGACCATCCGTTGGCTGCGGACGCCTCGGCGGCGGCCATGCCGGTCATTCCTATCGGTTTCGTCAAGGACGGCCACGTCATGAAGTATTTCTCGGTGGTCGCGAGCGTGGGCACGCCGCAAACGGTCGCGGCGCAGGAACTACGGCTCGAGTGCATGTTCCCCGCGGACGACGAAACCGAAGCACGTCATCTGGAGATGCTCGCCGCTGCACCGCAGTCGGAGCGTTAGTCGACTCGCGGTTGGCCGGCGCAGCCGCGTCGAGCACGGAAGGGCGTTTGCCTCATAGGCAATCGATGTGTGTCATGCGAGTCGGTCTACGGTGGCAGCTAGCGAGCTGGCCGGGAAAATCGCGACCCTCGAACAATTGAAGCGCGCACGCGGCTAGAATGCTGGCCACGGGCCGAGATAGGCGCTAAAGCGTCGACTCTGGCGGACCGCAGTGGCTTGCATGGGGCCGGAGTAAGCGCTAAAGCGCTAACTCCGACCGACCGCAATGACTTGCATGGGGCCGGAGTAAGCGCTAAAGCGCTAACTCCGACCGACCGCAATGACTTGCATGGGGTCGGAGTAAGCGCTAAAGCGCTAACTCCGACCGACACAGGAGACAGACAGGATGGCATCCCCAGATCATGCCGGCTCCGTCGCGAACAGCAGTGGCGCGGTATATTCGGATACGGCGGCGACTAGTGCGCGCGCGGCCACTCCGGTCGACGCCGGCAGCATTTCCGCCCGCCTCGACCGGCTGCCCGCCACACGCTCCATCTGGAAGCTGGTGGTGCTGCTGAGCCTCGGCTTCTTCTTCGAACTCTACGATCTGCTGTACTCGGGCTATGTCGCGCCGGGCCTCGTCAAAAGCGGTCTGCTGACCGCGACCACGCATGGTCTGTTCGGCTCGACCGGCGTAGCGAGTTTCATTGCCGCGCTGTTCAGCGGCCTCTTTATCGGCACGATCGCGTGCGGCTTTCTGGCGGATCGCTTCGGACGCCGTGCGGTGTTCACCTACTCGCTGCTCTGGTATACCGCGGCCAACGTCGTGATGGCGTTTCAGGAAACGGCTACCGGGCTGAACTTCTGGCGCTTCCTGGCCGGGATCGGCATCGGCGTGGAACTGGTGACGATCGGCACGTACATTTCGGAACTGGTGCCCAAGCAGATTCGCGGCCGCGCATTCGCGTGCGAACAGGCAGTCGGTTTTACGGCGGTGCCGGTGGTGGCATTTCTCTCGTATCTATTGGTGCCGCGCACGCTGCTCGGCCTCGACGGTTGGCGCTGGGTCGTGCTGATCGGCGCACACGGTGCGCTGTTCGTGTGGTGGATTCGCCGCGCCTTGCCGGAAAGCCCGCGCTGGCTCGCACAACAAGGACGTCTTGCCGAAGCCGATCGCGTGATGACCGAACTCGAAACGAAGGTGCGCCGCGAGTACGGCCGCGAACTGCCGCCGCCCGCGCCGCCGGTGCCGGTTGCGCCGCGCGGCAGCTTCCGCGATATGTGGGTGCCGCCGTACCGCAGCCGTACGCTGATGATGACGATCTTCAATATCTTCCAGACGGTGGGCTTCTACGGCTTTGCGAATTGGGTGCCCACGCTTCTGATCGAGCAGGGCATTACGATCACCACGAGTCTGATGTATTCGAGCGTGATCGCGCTGGCTGCACCGCTCGGTCCGGTGATCGGGCTTTTTATCGGCGACCGCTTCGAGCGCAAGACGGTGATCGTGGTGATGGCGGGTGTGAATATCGTCTGCGGGCTGTGGTTCAGTCAGGCGGCGGGTGCTGTGTTGCTGGTGAGTCTCGGTGTAGGTTTGACGCTCGCGGGCAACATCATTTCGTACAGTTTCCACGCGTATCAGGCCGAGCTTTTTCCGACCAGCATTCGTGCGCGGGCAGTCGGTTTCGTTTATTCGTGGAGCCGCTTTTCGGCGATTTTCACCGCCTTTCTGATCGCCGCCGTGTTGAAGCACTTTGGCACTGGCGGCGTGTTCGTGTTCATCGCAGGTGCGATGTTGATCGTGATGCTCGCGATTGGTTTGATGGGGCCACGCACCAACGGAATCGAACTGGAGAAGATTTCGAAGTAGCCAGTTCGTGCCTGGGACGATTGGGCCGGCGCTATTTCAAACGTTCAATGCGTGCGTCAACGGCAGTTGGTTATCCGCACCGGTTTCGATTTCACATCGGCTCGAGCTTTTCGTTGGTTTTTTCAGCGGCGGCCTGATAGTAGCCGGGGAATCGCTCGAACTGGCGTTTCGCGTCGGCCGGATCGACACCGTCTTTGAGTACCGCGCTAGAGAATCCCGTTCTCTGCATCTGGACGAGCTGGTCTATCAAAACGTCTCCGGTGGCGCGTAAGTCACCTTTGAATCCGAGCCTGCGGCGTAGGAGATAGGCTTGGCTGTATGCGCGTCCGTCTGTGAAGTCCGGGAAGTGGAGATCGATGCGTGCGATCGTTTCAATCCGCTCTGCAAGCGTAGTCGGGTCTGCGTCATTGGGAAGCAGAGTCGCGTTCTCGACATCGTCCGCCAGATGTTCGGACGTTGACAGGATTTTCAGTCGAGTGCCATTTGTCACAATGAAACCTCTGTTTTGCACCGGGCGCCGTTGGCGGCAAGCTTGAACGGTTCGAGACCGACGCGCCTGACTGTCTGGATAAACGTCTCCCGCGTTCCATCTGCGCTTCGTACATCGCGGTAAGTGGAGAGTATCGCTTCTATGACGTCAGGTATTTCATGCGAGGAGAAAGACGGTCCAATGACTTTTCCTGGCTGCGCGACACCGCTCGAATTCTTCCCATCCGCTCCGCCCAGCGTAACCTGATACCACTCTTGTCCGTCCTTGTCGACGCCGAGAATGCCGATGTGGCCGCTATGGTGATGACCGCATGAGTTGATGCAGCCGCTGATATGCAAATCGATCTCGCCGATATCGTCGAGTTCGTCGAGATCCTGATAACGCTCGGCAATCGCCTGTGCAACCGGAATGGAACGTGCATTGGCAAGGGCGCAAAAATCGCCGCCCGGGCACGCAATCATGTCTGTGAGAAGGCGCACGTTTGCACTGGCCAGGTCCGCGTCGGAGGCGGCTTGCCAGAGCGGGAAAAGGTCGTCCGCATGGACCCACGGCAGCACCACATTTTGCGTATGGGTTACGCGTGCCTCACCGGCCGAATATCGCGCGGCCAGTTCGGCGACAGTATCGAGCTGATCGGCCGATGCGTCACCGGGTGCCTGAAGCAGGCGTTTGAATGACAAGGTCACGACACGCATTTGCGGATCCTTGTGTAGCGCCACGTTGCGCTCCAACCATTTCCCGAAACGCGGATGGATTTCCGCTTGTGCGCGCAGATCCATGCGGACACCGCCGACGTTCGCAGGTGTTCGCTTATGCAAGGCTGGCGGCACGAACGAAGCGCTGACGCGGTCGAGTTCGGCCTGCGCAATGGTATGCGGTCCGCCATCGAATTCGACGATCTGGCGAAATTCCTCGTTCACGTCGTCGACATAGCGCTGCCCCTCGGCCTTGACCAGGATTTTTATGCGCGCCTTGTACTTGTTATCGCGTCGACCGTAGCGGTTATAGACGCGTACAACCGCCTCGATATAGTTCATGATCTGCTGCCACGGCAAAAACTCACGCAGCACTGCGCCGATCATGGGCGTGCGACCCATTCCGCCGCCGACTGTCACCCGAAAGCCAAGTTCGCCTGCTTCGTTCCTGATGAGCCGCAAACCTACATCGTGCCACTCCGTCGCGGCCCGATCTTCGGCCGCGCCGGTAATTGCAATCTTGAACTTGCGCGGAAGAAAGGCAAACTCGGGATGCAACGTAGTCCATTGCCGCATGATTTCAGCGAATGGCCTCGGGTCGGCGATCTCGTCCGGTGCGACTCCGGCACGTTCGTCGCAGGAAATGTTGCGAATGCAGTTGCCGCTGGTCTGAATCCCATGCATGTCGACGCTGGCGAGCAGGTCCATCACGTCCGCCGCTTTCGAGAGCGGAATCCAGTTGAACTGGACATTGGTGCGCGTTGTGAAATGCGCATAGTGGGTAGGCAGGTGGAGAGTGCCGAGTTTGCGCTGTGCTTCGCAAGCAAGCCGATAGACCTCGGCCTCAGGCTCGTCATACTCGCGCGCAATCCGGGCGAGCACACGCAACTGCGAACTCGACAACTCTCCATACGGCACGGCAACGCGCAGCATTGGAGCGTGCCGTTGCACATACCATCCGTTTTGAAGACGTAGCGGACGAAAGTCGTTCTCGCTGAGCTTACCGGATTGCCATCGCTCGACCTGGTCGCGAAACTGTGCTGCGCGGCTGCGTACGAAGGATTTGTCAAACTCAGTGTATTGGTACATGGTCCGGTGTGTCTGCGGCTGCACGTGGCGCTGCTCGCCCAGGCGTTGGGTCGGTAAAGAGACGGGTCTCGCCGGTGGTGATGCTTGCCGTACCTCGTCGGCCTGGCGGTGCCTGGCAAAGAGCCTTGCACAAAGACTTTTTTGCCACTTTTCGCCCTGTGCCTCGAAAGACAGCTGTGCGGTAAACGCGGGTTCTATTATCCGCAAACAATAGAGGGAAAGGAAAGCGCTGAAAAGTAGCAGATGCAGCAAAAATCGCGGTAGCAGATCCGGACGCAGGTCTCGGACAGGCCGCTGAACGGCCGCACGAAGGAAGACTGCTACGTTCGAATAGTTCACAACTGCTACTTCTTTGTCGGATCTGTCCGGCCCATAGTGTCACGGGAGATCAAACAATGCTGCATGGAGAGGTGCGGTCATGAACCTGTTGAAGATGACGCGAATCGTGCTGTGGAGTTTTCTGGGCGTTCGTCGCGGCGCCTCGCATCAAGCGGATATCACGGGAGTCAGGCTACCGCTGTTGCCTTTCGTTGCCGTGCTTCTTGCCACCGGGTTCGGCGCGATTCTCTTTGCCTTGGCGAAGCTCGCAATCACCGTCGCGCATTGAGAGGCGAGAAGGTGTCCGTTGTTCACTGGCTGGACAGTTTGATTAGCGAGCAGAGGGTTTTAACAGCCTGCTCGGTTCTTTCGTCCCACGGATGACCAAAATTCAAACGGATGTGGTCGCGGAATGCGTGCTGCGCGGAAAAAATGGGGCCCGGCGCAATGCTGATTCCATTTTCTATCGCAAGGCGGTGCAATTGCATCGCGTCGACATGGTGGGGCAGTCGGACCCAGACGAAATATCCACCGGACGGTCGCGTCCAGTGCGAATCAGCGGGCATCCAGCGGTGCAGTGCGGCATCCATCGTATCCAGCTGATTGCGCAACGCGCCACGTAGTTTCCGGAGATGCTTGTCGTAGCCGCCGTGCTGCAGATAGTCGGCTATGCCGGCCTGTGCGGGAATGCTGGCCGATAAGGTGGTCATCAACTTCAGACGTTGGACCTTCCCGGCGAAACGCCCCGCCGCTACCCAGCCAATGCGATAGCCCGGTGCAAGTGTCTTTGAGAATGAACTGCAGTGCATGACGAGTCCCTTCTGGTCAAAGACCCTCGCCGGCAGCGGGTTGGCGGCTCCGTGATGTAGCTCGCCATACACGTCGTCTTCAATGAGCGGCACGTCGTGCCGGGCCAGAAGCTCGACCAGTGCTTTCTTCTTTTCCTGCGACATCGTGGCGCCTGTCGGGTTCTGAAAGTTCGTCATGAACCAGCATGCCCGAATAGGCTGCGTCTCGAACGCATGCGCCAGAGCCTCCAGATCAAGACCCGAAACGGAATCGACCGGGATTTCCACCGCCCGCAAGTCGAGGCGTTCGATTGCCTGCAGCGCCGCATAGAATCCGGGTGACTCGATCGCCACCACGTCTCCCGGCCGCGTCACTGCCATCAGACAAAGATTGAGCGCCTCCAGTGCGCCATTCGTGACAACAAGCTCTTCCATTGGTTGCGCGATGCCCATCGCCATATACCGCAGCGAAATCTCGCGACGCAGTTGCTCATTGCCTGGCGGAAGGTCGACGACAGTGCTCCACGGACTGATCAAACGGGTCGAGTGCGCGAGCGATCTGGCGAGGCGCTGAAGGGGAAAAAGCTTGGGAGACGGAAACGCGGAGCCGAACGGAACCACGTTGGGATGCTTCGCCGCCTCGAGCACCGAGAAGACGAGGTCGCTGATCTCGACCCTGGCGGATGCCAAAGCAGGAGGAGGCTTCGAAGCCAGCGGCTGCTTAAGCGCGGCACCTGGCGCTACGTAGTATCCGGAGCGTTCGCGTGCTCGAATCAGCCCCCATTCTTCGAGAAGATAGTACGCGCGGAATACCGTTGACTGACTCACGCCGTGCTGCGTCGTGAGCTGTCGCAGGGAAGGCATCCGGGAGCCAACGAGGCGCCGGCCGGAGCGAATCTCGTCGGCCATTGTGTTGGCCAGCAATTCGAAGCGTTTCATTTAATGGCCGTGGTTCGCCTGAGTTTTTCCGGTAAGCGTCTGTAGCAGGTCGGTTTGGGAAATCCGGTTCATCGAGCAAGCGATGTTGCCTCGAATGCGCTGACAGGGCAAGTCGGCGCAGGCCATTGATAGATCCCTTGACCCGTGCAGCGTTACCGGGTTGAGACGAACGGGGGCTCAACTCAATCAGGGTGCCAGCACTGTTCTCGTTACGAGAACATTGATTTGACCTTGCGACGTATTCTGGAAAAAGGACGGCGTCCCTAGACTTGGCTCCAGTGGTTCGGATTTCCCAGCCACACCGCCAACCAGGGAAGATCGTCATGAAACTCTATTACCACCCGCTGTCCGGCCACTCGCATCGCGCCCACCTGTTCCTCTCGCTGCTCGGTGTCGAGCATGAACTCATTGAAGTCGACCTGATGAAGGCCGAGCACAAGTCACCGGAATTCCTCAAGCTGAACCGCTTCGGCCAGGTGCCCGCGCTGGTCGACGGCGACACGGTGGTGGCGGATTCGAATGCAATCCTCGTATACCTCGCCCGCAAGCTGAACCAGAAGGACTGGCTGCCGCAGACGCCGGCCGGCGAAGCGGCGATCCAGCGCTGGCTTTCGGTTGCCGCGGGGGAAATCGCTTACGGCCCGGCGGCGGCGCGGCTGATCACAGTGTTTGGTGCGGCACGCAATGCGGAGGAGGTGATCGGCCGAGCTCACGCGATCCTCAAGATCATCGATCAGGAGCTGACCGGTCGCGAATTCATCGTCGGAGCCCATCCGACCATCGCGGACGTCGCGCTGTACAGCTACATCGCGCGGGCGCCGGAAGGCAATGTCGATCTCTCCGGCTACCCGAACGTCAGTACCTGGCTGCGGCGCATCGAAGCGCTGCCTGGCTTCGTCGAGTTCAGGAAGACACCTGTTGGCCTCGCGGCGTAATGATGATCTCAGGGTGCCGCCCGGTTGATCCCGGCGCGATCCCCAAGCTGATACGGGCGCGACCTGATGCGCGCCAACCGTTTCTCTGATTCCCCGCTTATGCCTCATCCGGACAGGAGTGTCATCGTGAGCGCAAATTCGACAGACAACGCGGTTTCGCCCTGGCATGCGGGCGAATTGAAGCTTCAACGCGCAGTGGGCGTGGCTGAGCGGATGCAGGATGTCGGGCGGCGGGTCATTCGTCGTTTCATGCCCGACCAGCATCGCACGTTCTTCTCCCAATTGCCGTTTGTCGCGCTTGGCGCGGTGGATCACGAAGGCGACGTGTGGGCCACGCTGGTTGCCGGTAAGCCGGGATTTCTGCACGCACCGACCGCGCGCACGCTGCTAGTCGACCTGGTGCGCGACCCGCACGACCCGGCCTCCGCTGGTCTCGACGATGGCGAAGCGGTGGGTTTGCTGGGCATCGAACTGCATACCCGCCGGCGTAATCGCCTGAATGGTACGGTGAGCCATTGCACCGGCGCGGGTTTCAACGTCGACGTGACGCAGAGTTTCGGCAACTGTCCGCAATACATCCAGATGCGCGATGCCGAATTCGTTCGTGACCCGGCGAGCCCGCCGCCCGCCGAGGCCGTGCACCTTGAGTACCTGTCGGAACGGGCGCGCACGATGATCGATACGGCCGATACTTTCTTCGTCGCGTCTTATGTCGATGACCCCGCCGGCCGTCAGGTCGACGTCTCGCACCGCGGCGGCAAAGCAGGGTTCGTGCGCCTGAGTGAGGACGGCGTGCTGACGATTCCTGACTTTGCAGGCAACCTGTTTTTTGCCACGCTCGGCAACTTCGTCATCAATCCCCGCGCGGGGCTCGTCTTCGCTGATTTCGAAAGCGGCGATCTGTTGCAGCTCACGGGAGAGGCGCAAGTCGATCTCGACTCCCCCGAAATCGCCGCATTTCAGGGCGCGGAGCGTCTGTGGCGTTTCAAGCCGCGTCGCATCGTCTATCGCGCCGGCGCGTTGCCGCTGCGCTGGAAGTTTCAGGCGAACGGCTGGTCGCCGAACTCGCTGATGACGGGCAGTTGGGACGAGGTGGCGAGCCGCCTGAAAGCGCAGGCGCTGGCCGACGCGTGGCGTCCCTTCAAGGTCACCCAGGTCGTCGACGAAAGCTCGGTGATCCGTTCGTTCTACCTTGAACCGCTCGATGGCGCCGGCCTCATTCCGCACACAGCGGGCCAACATCTGCCGATTCGCGTCACGCCGCCCGGTTGCACCAAACCGGTAATCCGGACCTATACGTTGTCCACGGCGCCGGCAGACGGGGTGTACCGGATCAGCGTCAAGCGGCAAGGACTGGTTTCTGTGCATCTGCACGAAACGTTGCGGGTGGGCAGTGTCATCGAGGCGCGTGCGCCGGCCGGCCAGTTCACCATCGACGCCGCCGCGCACCGGCCGGCGGTGCTGCTCGCAGCGGGTGTCGGCGTGACGCCCATGCTCGCGATGTTGCGGCACGTCGTATATGAAGGTTTGCGTACACGCAGGGTCCGACCGACGTGGTTGTTTCACTCGGCACGCACGCTCGCCGAGCGGGCCTTCACGAAAGAGATCGATCAACTGGCCGCGAATGCCGGTGGTGAGGTGCGCGTGGTGCGCACGCTGACCGATAGCGAAGGCGCGCAAATGGGCAAGGATTTCGATGCCGCAGGTCGGCTCGATATCGAACTTCTGCGCGAGACACTCCCATTCAACGACTACGATTTTTACCTGTGCGGACCGGCGGGGTTCATGCAGTCGCTGTACGACGGGCTGCGCGAGCTGAATGTCGCCGATAACCGGATTCACGCCGAGGCGTTCGGGCCGGCGGGGTTGCATCGTCGGACAGACGCCGGCGCAGACGCAGGCCTTGCGCATTTGCCGGCGGATAAACCGACGCCGGTTGCGTTCGTCAAGTCCGGCAAGGAAGCGCGCTGGAATCCAGACAGTGGTTCGTTGCTGGATCTCGCCGAGTCGCGGGGCTTGTCGCCGGAATTCGGCTGCCGTGGCGGCAGTTGCGGGACTTGCCGCACCCGCGTCCTCGAAGGAGCGGTCGCGTATCCTGTCGCGCCCGAGTTCAGGGTGGCGAACGACGAGGCACTGATCTGTTGCGCTGTGCCGGCGCAAGCCGGGAGCGGCAGCGCCGAACGCCTGCTACTGGACCTTTGACGTGATCTCGCTTACGTCTGAAGCCGCGCGGCGCGCCTGCTATGCTTGGCGAATCCGCGCCGCTGATCGAAGTCTGCTGCTGATCGGCGAGCGTGCATCGATCGCTCACTCGCACATCCAGGCAGATATGGACCGACTTCAGGCAATGACGACGTTTGTGACCGTCGTCGAAACGGAAGGTTTTGCTTCGGCGGCGCGCAAGCTGAACGTGTCGCCCTCGGTAGTGAGCCGGATGGTGACCGAACTCGAAGAACGGCTCGGCGTCAGGTTGCTGACGCGTACCACGCGTATCGTCAGGCTGACCGATGCCGGCGCCACGTATTTCGAGGACTGCCGCCGCATACTCGGCGAAATCGACGCGGCGGAAGTTACGGCGGCCGGCACGCACGCGGCGCCGCGAGGCCAGTTGACCGTGACCGCGCCGGTGCTGTTCGGGAAGATGCATCTCATGCCGATCGTGCTCGACTACCTGGCGCGCTATCCGGCGGTCAACGTCAATTGCTGGTTTCTCGACCGCGTTGTGAATATGGTCGACGAAGGTGCGGACGTCGCGGTGCGTATCGGAGAGTTGCCGAGTTCTTCCCTGCAAGCGATCGCGGTGGGCGGGGTTCGGCGCGTCCTGTGCGCGGCGCCCGCTTATCTCGATCGATACGGTGTACCAGAGCGCCCCGAGGATCTGGCAGGCCACACCACCATTCAGGCAAGCGGTGTCTCGCCTGCGCCCGAATGGCGCTTCACTGCTGACCGGCAGTCGCTCGTTGTCCCGATTCAACCACGCATGATCACAACCACCAACGACTCCGCTATCGCGGCAGCCGTCGCAGGACTGGGGGTTACGCGGCTGCTGTCCTATCAGGTGGCGCGCGAGATCGAAGCGGGCGCGCTGAAGATCGTGCTGGCCGACTATGAACCGGCCGCGTTGCCTGTGCACGTCGTTCACCGAGAAGGGCGGCACGCAAACCAGAAGGTCCGGTCATTTCTGGACCTTGCTATCGAAACGTTGCGGACAAAGAGCTGGGTTTGACGGGTTCGTGCAGCGGCGGTGGTTCTTGCTTGCGCAAGGGCGGTATGCTTTCTGCCGCAGGATCGTGAAGGAAATTACTCTCGATGAAACTGCGGCAACACCTCATCAGCCAGTTCATTGACGACCTCGGCGACCGGCCGCGCCGATGACAGATTGAACGTCACATGATGCGTCCCGCCCGCGCGCATCTCCGTCAGTATGTCGATCAACGCATGCCGGCCGGTCCGGTAGCCAAGTGAAACGGCCTGGGCCGGCTCATGCGGATCACTGCTGAGTTCGAGCCGCATCGCGACACCGAACGCGCGAAACGCCTCGGGCGCCGCGCGTTCCACGGCAGCGCGCCACATGCTGTAGCGGGCCCGCTGCGCGTCGGGTTCGCGGTGGTAGGTCATCCATCCCAGCGAATGACGCGCAATCCAGTCGACGCTCTGGCCGCCCGATCCCACCGCGAGCAGCGGCACCTCATGAGAACTCTCGGGCAGCAGACGGAAAGTCGGCGCGCCTTCAGGCGTGCGATCGGGAATGACGCGCGGCGGCTCGCCGAGCGCGGCAGCAACCGTTTCCCAGTGACTGCGATACAGATCGCGGCGCTCGTCGGAATCCCGGCCGAATGCGGCATATTCCGGCGGACGGTCGCCCGATCCCAGACCTAAAATGAAGCGCCCGTGGCTGAGTGAGCCGACTGATACCGCCGCCTTGGCGATATGCAGCGGATGGCGCAGCGTGAGCACGATGGCGCCGCTCGCCAGCGCGATACGCCGCGTATTCACGGCGAGTGCGCCGAGCAACACCCACGGGTCGAGATGGCCGACAGGGTCCGGGTAATCCGCGCTGTTCAACGGAACATCGCGTATCCACAGTGCGCGAAAGCCGCGTTCGTCGGCAAGGCGTGCGAGCGCCAGTTGCTCGTCGAAATCGGCCACGACGGTGCCGGCGCGCAGCATCGGCAAGGTGAGTCCGATACTGAGCGCCCCGTTTGAAAACACGCGATCCGCAGCGGTTTGCGCGTCGTCTTTCAACTCGCCTGCCGTGTTCAGGTTCGACTCTTGCATGCGTGACCTTTGCTTTGAGCTTTGATCCGCCCGATGCTAGCACTGCTTCAGAACAGCGGCTTCTGGCCCGACATCAAAGTGATGAAATCATCGCGCAGCAGCGGCAGGATCGCGTCGGCGACGGGCTGCAACTGTCGCGTCAGATAGTGTTCGTAATCGATCGCCGAGCGCAGCGTTTCCAGCGGCTCGGGTCCGGCAACCGTCATGACATAACTGATCCAGCCGCCGTTCTGATATTGCAGCGGGCGCCCTTGCCGCCGATTGAACTCGTCCGCCACACGCGCCGCGCGCACGTGAGGCGGCACGTTGCGCTCGTATTCGCCGAGCGGCCGGCGCACGCGCTTGCGATACACGAGCTGGTCGTCGAGCTTGCCTTCGAGCGTATCGCGTACATAGTCGCGTACGTAATCCTGATACGGTTGCCGCGTGAAAATGCGCCGGTACAGTTCCTGCTGAAACTGTTGCGCGAGCGGCGTCCAGTCCGTTCGTACCGTTTCGAGTCCTTTGTAGACAATGTCCTCGCGGCCGTCCGGCATAACCGTGAGGCCTGCGTAGCGTTTCTTGCTGCCTTCCTCGGCGCCGCGAATGGTCGGCATGAAGAAGCGCCGGTAGTGCCGCTCGAATTGCAGTTCGAGCGCGCTGTCGAGCCCGAATCTCTCCCGCAGATTCTCCCGCCACCATGCATTGATATGTTCGACCAGCGCGCGGCCGATGCGGCTCGCGTCTTCCTCGCTGTGCGCATGCTTGAGCCACACGAAGGTCGAATCCGTGTCGCCGTAAATGACCTCGTAGCCTTCGCCCTGAATCAGTTCGCGCGTGGCATGCATGATTTCGTGGCCACGCATGGTGATCGACGAGGCGAGACGCGGATCGAAGAAACGGCAACCGGTCGATCCCAGCACGCCGTAAAAGGCGTTCATGATGATCTTCAACGCCTGCGAAAGCGGCTTGTTGTTCTCGCGTTTGGCCGTTTCGCGCCCTTGCCAGACCTGCCCGACGATCGACGGCAAACAATGGCGCGTGCGCGAGAAACGCGCGCCGAGAAAGCCCGGCACGGATTGATCGTCGGCGGGATTCAGCATGCCTTCCACCAGGCCGACGGGGTCGATCAAAAAGGTGCGGATAATGGACGGATAGAGGCTCTTGTAGTCCAGCACCAGCACGGAATCGTAGAGGCCGGGGCGCGAATCCATCACGAAGCCGCCGGGGCTCGCGGCGCCCGCCACGTCGCCGAGATTGGGCGCGACATAGCCTTGCCGATGCATACGCGGCATATACAGATGCGTGAACGCGGCCACTGATCCGCCGCTGCGATCCGCCGGCAGCCCCGTGACGCTCGCGCGTTCCAGCAGGAACGGCAGCAACTCCGTTTTTGCGAAAATGCGCGTGACCAACTCGCAGTCCTTGAGGTTGTACTGCGCGAGCGCGGGCTTGTCCTCGTCGAAGCGGCGCTGGATTTCGTCCATGCGCTGATATGGATTGTCGATCGACTTGCCTTCGCCCAGCACGGAACGCGCGACATGTTCGAGACTGAACGAAGGGAAACTCCACGTCGCGGAACGCAGTGCCTCGATGCCGTCGATAATCAGCCGCCCCGCGGCGCCGGCGAAGAAATGGTTCTGTTTGAGTCCGTGCTCGCGCCATTCCATCACCGCACCACCGCGGCCGAGCCGCAGCGGTATGCGATATTGTTCGGCGTGCTGCTGCAGCACACGCAGATCGAACTGCACCAGATTCCAGCCGATGATCGCATCGGGATCATGCCGCTCCAGCCACGCGTTCAGTTTTTCCAGCAAGTGTGCGCGGGTTTCGCAGTATTCGAGGTCGAAGTCGAGCGCGCCCGCATTGCCATTGGGTGGGCCCAGCATATACACCTGGCGCTGTCCGCAACCTTCCAGCGCGATCGAGTACAACTCGGCGTGGGCACTGGTCTCGATATCGAGCGAGACCAGCTTCAAGGGCGGGCGATAGCCCGTGGCCGGTTTGAGTTCGCTGTTAAGGAGCGGGCCGCTGTGGCCGTTGCTCTGCGCGTCTGCGCTGAACCACACCGGCGCCGTGATGAAGCGCTCCATCATGTAGCGCTCCGGCGGGAAGATGTCGGCTTCGTAGACGTCGACGCCGCCTTGCTTCAGGCGTTTCTCGAACCCCGTCAATTGCCGGTACTGCGGGCAATAAAGTCCCATGACCGGGCGATGCTGAAAGTCGCAGAGATCGAGCGGGCGCAGATCGAGCGGTGCTTCGCGGCGCAGGATCGTTTCGGCCCGCTCACGATGCTCGACGGGAATGAACGCCACCGAAGGCTGAGGGCGCAGACGGATGTGACGGGGCCCGCTGTCCGTTGCCAGCCAGAAATCGACTTCCGTGCCGGCGGGTGTGTCCCGCCAATGTCGGGTCAGGATGAAACCCTGTTCAAGCTCAGTCAAACTTCCACCTCTAATGCAGGCGTGATCGCCTTGCGCGATTTTACCGCCACGAGCTTCGAGCCGTGATGCCAGCACGGGGCATTGTCGCGAATACTCTTTACGTGGTCCGCATGCGGCCTCCCGCCGCGCTGGATGCAGTCGCGCGGCGCAATCTGTATGATCGTGCTGCAGCGATTCCTTTCGGCGCAGGCCATGCGCCGGTCAAGTCTTTAAACACGGAGTGAACGATATGACTTTGGGCAAACTTGTTGTTGTCGTCGCAGTAGCTGCAACCAGCCTGGGTGCGCAGGCGCAAGTCGCCGGCACGCAACCGCTGAGCATCACCGTCGAGCAGTCGAATGCGCTGTTGAGCGGCTGGAGTGTCAAGAAGAGCATTCTTGGCAAGGGGGTGTACAACGACCAGAACGAGAAGATCGGTACGGTCCGCGATCTGGTGGTTGCGCCCGATGGCTCGCTGTCCGCCGCAATCGTCTCCGCCGGTGGTTTCCTCGGCGTGGCCTCGCACGACGTTGCGGTACCCATCGCTGCGCTGGATATCCGCCAGGGGAATTTCTATCTGGCCGGCGCCACCAAAGACGCCTTGAAGGCGACGCCCGCGTTCCAGTACAACAAGGTTCAGGCGCCGCCGAAGCCCAAGAAGCTGACGGGGCAATAATGCATGAAGCCGGCATGGTCGCCGGCTGAGCCGCGAGAAGCGGCTCCGGATTGAGACCATGATGGAAAAGCGGCGCTCGCGGCGCGAATCGGTTGGGGGAAGCCGTTTCGTGCGCGGCGCCGCTTTCGCGTTTCTGGCGGACTGACGGACCAGGCCGTCAATGAAAATTCGAATCGGAGCCTTGAATCAAGGCTTATTCAAGCTTCCAATGCGAGCGTAGCGAACGTGCCCAGCCAGTGCTCGCCCATATAGTCGCCGGCCACGTGCGGTAGCGCGCTTTGCAGATGCCGCTCGGCGGCGTCGAACAGGACTGTCCGGCGAATGTCGCCTGCGGGCAATGCGCGCGCCAAAGAACGTTGGCACCACGCACGGCTCAGATTCAAACCGTCGAGGTGAGCGATCTTGCCGTCGGTACGATCCGTCACGGTGACGGGCTCGAACAGCGTGGCGGGCTTTTTCGCGCCGAGGTTCGGCAGAAAGCGGCCGAACCAGTCGACGAACTGCGCGGGCGGCAACACGCGGCGCATGAGCTCCGCTTCCATGAGTGACGGCGAGAGAAATTCGTCGCCGGCAGGCTCCCACGCCTGACACGCCACGTCGTCCACAAACCAGCGTTCCGCGGTATTGACGACCAATGCCTCAAGCGATTCACGCGACGTTTGCCGCGCGAAATCCAGCGTAAGCGCCAACGCGAAGGCCATGTTGAAGTGCGTGCCCACGCGCAGCGGGTAGGTCGCTTTCGGCAGAAATGCCTCGAACTGTTCGATAAAAAACCGGGTGAGCGGCGCAAAGGTTTTCGACCAGCGCGCGGCCTCCGAAAGCTTCAGCGAATCGAGTTGCGCGCTGAGCGCGAGCAGCCAGGCCCAACCATACGGACGCTCGAAACCACGGTTGTGCGGCAGATCGAGATACGCAAGTTCACCGGCCACGTTCGCCGCGGTGAAATGCTCGTCGACCACCGCGACAATGCGCGCCGCTTCGGGCAGATCGGGAAAGCGTTCCAATAGATGCAGAATCAACCAGTAGCCGTGCACGCACGAATGCCAGTCGTAGCTGCCGTAAAAGATCGGATGCAGCGCGCGCGGACCCTGTACGTCTTGCGGTCCGGCGAGCGAGTGCGTCAGCTTGTTCGGGTATTCGTGCGTGAGATGGGCGAGTGCGAGATTGGCGAATTTCGACGCGAATTCGCGAGTGAGTTGGGTAGTCATTGGCGCCTCCTCAAAAGCGGAATACGAACAGATATAACAGTATGGTGTTGACGATCAACAATAGCAAAGCGGTCGGCCATTGCGCCTTGATCACGCCGTTCTGATCTTTCAGCTCCAGCAGCGCGGCCGGCACGATATTGAAGTTGGCCGCCATTGGGGTCATCAAAGTGCCGCAAAAGCCGCACAGCATGCCGATCGCGCCCAGAATGGCGGGGTTGCCGTGGAATTGATGCACGATCAACGGCAAGCCGATACCCGCTGTCATGACGGGAAACGCGGCGAATGCGTTGCCCATGATCATCGTGAAAATGGCCATGCCGAACGTATAGGCCGCGACCACCGCGAAGGCGGAGTCGAGCGGAATCCACGTTTTCACCAGATCCGACACCACGTGGCCCACGCCCGCCACGGCGAACAGCGCACCGAGCGCGGCCAGCATCTGCGGAAGAATGGCGGCCCAGCCTACGGTGTCCATAGTGTGCCGCGCGTCTTTCAGTGCGTGCACCGGCGAGTCGCGCAGCATGAAAAGCGCCGCGCCGAACGCGACCAGCGTGCCCAATACGAGCGAAATCAGCGTGACATTCTTCGCTTCGACGAATGGTGCATATTTCAGCGTCAAGGTGCCGAGCAACGTGATGAACGGAATCAGCAGCGCCGGGATGAACAGCTTGTTGCCGAAGCGTTGCGCATTCGCTTCGCGGCGCGCGGCGGCCGCTTCGGTGTTGCTGTCCGCTTTGCCTTTGCCGAGCTTGCCGGAACCGGCGATCACGGCCAGTGCAATGGCAAGGCAGCCTGTCACGAAGTGCGGCAGTTCTCCACCGAACATGAAGGTGATCGCATAGACACCCCAGAAGAGAAAGTTGGCGAGGCGGCGCGGATTCGAACGGTCCTGCAGATTGAAGAGGGCGAAGGCGGCAAACATCAAACCGGCCAGCACGTAGAGCGATTCGAGTTTGATCATCATCGTGCGATACCCCGGCCGTACGCGGTCATCTTGTGTGAGAGATTGCGGTCCAGCAGCATCAGTCTCGCGATATGAATCACGAGTGCGGCCACGGCCGTGGGAATCGCCCACACCGACACCTGCAGCGGTTCGACGGCGATGCCGTTCTGTTCGAGAAAGCCCTTGATCAGCAGGATCGACTGGATCGCAATGAAAATGTCTTCGCCGAAGAACACGGCGATGTTGTCGACCGCCGATGCATTCGCGCGGATCTGCTGACGCACTGCATCGGGTAATTCGCCGTAGCGATTCGCGGCGGCCGCTTCGGCCATCGGCGCGATCAGCGGACGCACCATTTGCGCGTGGCCGCCGAGCGACGTCAGCCCGAGTGCGGCGGTGATCTGGCGGATCACGAAGTACAGCATCAGCACGCGGCCGGTGGTGGCGGCGTGCAGGCGCGAAATCAGGTGCTTGGCCTGTTCTTTCAGACCGTTGCGTTCCAGCAGTGCGATCACCGGCAGCGTCAGCCAGATCAGGCCCATGTAGCGGTTATCGGCAAACGCCTTGCCGAATGCGCTGACAATCTCGACCGGCTGCAAGCCGCCCGCGACGCCCGTGGCGATCCCCGCGATCGTCACGACCAGTAGCGAGTTAAAGCGCAATGCGAAGCCGAGTACCACGATCGGCACGCCGATTAAAACCCACATGATGTTCTCCTTGCTGCGTCGCTGAGGTGTCGTTGTTGTGTGCTGCCGGTGCGTTGCTTCAGTGCCGCGAACACGGGTTGCACGTAGGCGCCGATTGGTTGCGCCGGGTTGCGCCGGCTGGCAGGCGAAGAAATCTAACACGAGAATTTATCGATAAATAGTCGACAAATTGGGTATTTGGGGTAAACGCTTAGGAGAGTGTGGATGTTCGAGGGAACGGGGCCGAGGGAAAGGCGAGGCCAGTGACGCGCGTCACGGGTGGCGGAGGCGTGAATATAAGTGAAAAAGCAGCACGGCTACCGCACTTGCGCCGTGCTGTTGCTACAAGATGCGATGACGACTAGAACAACTCGAGTATTCGGTGATACATCATCCCAAGTTCAAGCGCCGGCCCGCGCAACGCCGGACCGCCTGGGAAGCGTGCATGGCGCAGCCGCGCGAACAGATCGAAGGCCGCCGTCTCGCCCGCCATTGCCTGGGCGACCACGCGCCCGGCAATACCGGTCAACGCAACGCCGTGCCCCGAAAACCCCTGCACGTAGAAGTAGTTCGGATCGATCGAACCGAAATCGGGCGCACGATTGCGCGTCACGTCGACAAAACCGCCCCACGCATAGTCGATTTTCACATCGGCGAGTTGCGGGAACACGGCGATCATGCGCTGGCGTATCTCTTCACTGAGTTGCGCCAGCGACGCCCCGGTCGAACTCGCCCGTCCGCCGAACAGCACGCGATGGTCCGCCGACAAACGGAAATAGTCGAGAAAGAAGTTGTTGTCGCAAATCGCCTCGCGCCCTTTGATCAGTGCATCCGCGCGTTCCTTGCCGAGCGGTTCGGTGGCGACGATATACGAGGCGATCGGTGCAATGCGCGCAGCGACCGGCGCAGGCAGCACGTCGCCGATGGTGGCGTTGCCGCATGCCGCGACGAAACGGCAGCGCACTTCGCCGCGAGCGGTACGCACCACAGGCCGCGCACCACGCTCAATCTCGACGACCGGCGAATGCGCGAACAATTGCGCGCCTTCGCGGCGCGCCGCATCGGCGAGACCGAGGCAGTACTTCAATGGATGCAGATGGCCGGAAAACGGATCGTACACGCCGGCCAGATAGCGCCGCGATGCAACCCGTGAACGTATTTCGTCGGTATCGAGCCACGAGAGTTTTGTATAACCCCAGCGCTGCGAAGCCGATTCCATCCACGAACGCAGATCGGGCACGCGTTTCGGTTTGGTGGCAACCGTCAGATAGCCGGCCGTGAAATCGCAGTCGATGCCATAGCGCCCGATGCGCTCGCGCACCAGCGCCACGCCTTCCACCGACATCGCCCACGCAGCGCGCGCGCCTTCGAGACCGAGCTGGCGCTCCATCACCTCGTCTTTCGCGAAACCCACCAGCGTCTGTCCGCCGTTGCGTCCCGACGCGCCCCAGCCCGGACGATACGCATCGAGCACGATCACCGAGAGGCCGCGCGCCCGGCACTCCAGCGCTACCGACAAACCGGAAAAGCCCGCACCGATCACGCACACGTCGGCTTCGAGCGTGCCTTCCAAGGCGGGGTCGTCGGTGAGCGGACGGGCGGCGCTCGCCTCATAGTAGGAGTTGGCGATCAGCGCATCGGCGCGGCGCTCGAGTGTGTTGAAGCCAGGCGTCGGAGCATTCATCAAAGCAGATCCTTCATTCGATACCAGGCCATTGCGAGTACGAGGGCGGGGGTGCGCAGTGTAGCGCCGCCAGGAAAGTCGCGGTGACGAATCTTGCCGAACAGATCGAAGCGCGACGCCTGGCCGTCGATCGCCTCGGCAATCAGTCTACCCGCGAGTCCGGTGGTGTTCACGCCGTGCCCGGAGAAGCCTTGCGCGAAATACACGGTTGGCGAGAGCCGGCCGAAATGCGGCGCGCGATTCATCGTGATGTCGACGAAACCGCCCCACGCATAGTCGATTTTGACATCGTCGAGTTGCGGGAAGGTTTTGAGCATATCGCGGCGCATCGCTTCGCCGAGGTTGCGCGGCGCGAATGTCGAATAACTCACTTTGCCGCCCCACAGCAGGCGGTTATCGGGCGCGGGACGGAAATAGTCGAGCACGAAGCGGCTGTCGCACACGGCGGCTTTGGCAGGCATTAACGCTTCGGCGCGATCGGGGTCGAGCGGCTCCGTGGCGATCACGTAGGTGCCGACCGGCATGATCTTGTTCGCGACGTCCGGCGCCAGCTTGCCGAGATAGGTGTTGCAGGCGAGCACGACGAATCGCGCCCGCACGTCGCCGCGCGCGGTTTGCGCGACATGGCGGCCGTTTTCTTCGCGTAAGGCCGTGACGCAGCTGTCTTCGAAAATCCGCACGCCGGCCTCGCGTGCCGCGCGCGCCAGACCCAGCGTGTAATTCAGCGGATGCAGATGGCCGCTGTCCGCGTCGAACAGTCCGCCGAGGTAGCGCTGCGACTGAACATAGTTGCCAACGCCGTCAGCGTCGACGTAACTGAAGCGGTCATAGCCGAAGCGCCGCCGCGCTTCGTCGCGCCATTTCTGCAGCGTGTCGGTATCGCGCGGCTTATTGGCAGCGGTCAGATAACCGATGGTCAGATCGCAATCGATCTGATGTTTGGCGACGCGTTCCTTGACGATGTCGAGGGTTTCGATCCCCATGTCCCAAACGCGTTTCACGTCGTCCGCGGGCATGTACTTCGCGAACGTATCGATATCGCACGCAAAGCCGCCGATCAACTGGCCGCCATTGCGGCCGCTCGCCGCCCAGCCGACTTTCGATGCTTCGAGCACGGCGACCGAATGGCCGCGCTCGGCAAGATTGAGCGCAGTGGAAATGCCGGTGAGGCCGGCGCCGATCACGCAAACGTCGACGTTGATGGTTTCTTCGAGTGCGGGATGGCGGGTGGTGTCGTTGGCGGTGGCGGCGTAATACGAGGCGACGTGAGGCTGATTCGAGAATCGGAGCATAGGCATTGCATGCGGAATGAGCCAGTGCGCGTGGCCTCTTTTACAGCGAGGCCACGCGCCGGCGGTACGGATTAGAACGAGTAGATGAACTGCGTCGCGAGCAGGTCGTTGGACTTGCCATACGAACCGTCGTTCTTCAGGAACACCTGCTTGTTGGCCCAGTCGTGGCGGTATTCCACCTTGACCGTGATCTGCTGGGTCGGATAGAACAGCAGGTCGAGCGAGACGTCCTGGCGGGTTGCGCCCTTGCATTCGAAACCAAGGCCGCCGTTTGCCTGCGAATTGGCAAGACAGTCCGCGCCGATACCGAAGCCGTTCGCCGTGTCCATGCCGTTGCCGTTCAACGCAATGCCAGCACCGCCACCGCCGTTCTTGCTGTCGACCAGCAGGTCATAGCGCACGGTCGCGCCCATGCGGCCCACCACCGGCAGATTGAACTTGCGGTGCGCGAGCAGCGACAGGCCGTACCACTGTGCCTGGCCGCCGTTGTACGCGGCGTTCTGCTGCTGACCGTAGTCGAGTTCGGCGTTGTACTGCACGTCGGCGAGCGTGTAGGTCAGGTCGGCTTCGGTGAAGAAGAACGTGCCGCCCGAGCTCGGCGCCTGGCCGCCTACGCCGTAGCTGACCGTGCCGTTGTCAGCGATCGAGCTCGGCAAGGTCTGACGCCCGATATTGATCGAGCCGCCGATATCCAGCGCGCTCGACCATGTGTAATCGGTGCGAGCCGTGAACGTCGGAATCTTGTTGCTGGTCGTGATCGGATCGCCCAGCGCGTTCGTGCCCGTCTGCGTGACTGCGCCGAACGTGCGGTACTGTTCGTTGCCGAGGAAGAACTTCCACGCCCAGTTGCCGGCCGTGTAGTTCGCGCCGATCCCGATGTAGCTGCCCGGATCCGAGAAGTCGTACAGCAGGTTGTGCGTGAGCGTGAGCATCTGATTCGACTGCTGCACTTCATAGCCGCCGAAGCTCGGAATCAAACCGGCCACGAGTGTCGTGGTCGCCGTGAGCGGCACGTTCACCACCGCCGTGTTCAGGATGTTGTTGCCGATATCGCCGTGCGAGTTCTGCAGCAGCGTAATGCCGTTACCACGGTTCGGCATCAACGTGATTTCGGCGGACGGCGCCATCGGGCCGACACCGAAAGTCTTCTTGATGTCGAGGTACAGGTCGCCGAACGTGCTGTTGAAGTAGTTGTAGCTGCTTTCGTGGTTAGCGAACAGGAACGACGAACTGCTCTGCGCACGGTTATAAATGTAGGTTGGGTCGATATAACCCGTCACCGACAGACCGGCGATCGGCCCGGTCTGAGCGGCATCTTCGAGCGAGTCGACCTTCAGTTGCTGATTGGCGATCTGTTGCTTCATCGCCGTCACGTCGTCGTTGGTCAGCGTCGCCTGAGCCTTGCCGTAATCAGGCGACGAGATATCCACCGGTGCGGCCACCACCGCCGGGGCCGGGGCCACGGTGGCGGCAGCGGCGGCCTTCGGTTTGGTGGCGACTTCCGCGCGCAGCTGCTTGACCTCCTTTTGCAGCGCGTTGAGTTGGGCCTGCAGCGCCTTGATCTGGTCGCTGGTGGCATCTGCCGCGGCTATGCCAGGCAGACTCCCCGCCACCAACAGACAGATGAGTTTCTTTCTCATTCAAATTCTCCTTATTGGTCGTATTGCAAACGGACTTCTTATGCACGTGCCGTATCGAGCGACTTCCGTACGGCGGCTTGTTGTGGAGCGGAGGGCAAGGGATCTGCGGCTTCGGCAAGCGCGAAAGCCATCTGCATGTCGCGGTTGCGTTTGCGCTCGCGCAACTGCATCCAGCGGTTCACGGCAATCACGCCGATCGTCACCGTGGTGATGAAGATCGTGGCGAGTGCATTCATTTCCGGATTCAGGCCGAGGCGAACACGCGAGAACACGACGAGAGGCAGCGTGGTCGAGCCGGGACCGGACAGGAATGCGGAGAGTACGAGGTCGTCGAAGGAAAGCGTGAACGACAGCAGCCAGCCGGACATCAGCGCCTGCGAGATCAGCGGCAGGGTGATCAGGAAGAACACCTTGAAGGGCGTGGCGCCGAGATCGAGCGCGGCCTCTTCGAGCGACTTGTTCAGCTCTTTCACACGCGATTGCACGATGATCGCCACATACGACACGCATAGCATCACGTGGCCGATCCAGATCGTGAAGAGACCCCGGCCCTTCGGCCAGCCGAGCATCTGTTCGAGCGCGACGAACAGCAGCAGCAGCGAGATACCCTGAATCACTTCAGGAATCACGAGCGGTGCGTTGATCATGCCGGCGAACAGTGTGAAGCCGCGAAAGCGTCCGAAGCGCGCGAGCACGAAGCCGGCCCACGTACCGATCACAACGGAGGCGCACGCGGTCAGCAGACCGATCTTCAACGACAGCCATGCCGCGTTCAGCAGTTCGCCGTCATGCAGCAGCGCGCCGTACCATTTGAGGGAGAAGCCGGACCACACCGTGACGAGCTTCGATTCGTTGAACGAATACACCACGAGGCTGATGATCGGAATGTAGAGAAACAGGAATCCGAACGTCAGCACGCCATTGGAAAGCGTCTTGTTAGGCTTGATCATTTCGCGCCCTCCAGTTCCTTGACCTGGTAGTACTGGAACACGGCCATCGGCACGAGCAGCAGTAGCACCATCGCGACGGTGACGGCGGATGCCATCGGCCAGTCCATATCGTTGAAGAATTCATCCCACATCACGCGGCCGATCATCAGCGTGTCGGCGCCGCCGAGCAGTTCCGGAATCACGTATTCGCCCACCGCCGGAATGAACACCAGCAAACTGCCGGCGATAATGCCGTTCTTCGACAGCGGCAACGTGATACGCGTGAATGCCGTCCACGGCTTGCAACCGAGGTCGTAGGCCGCTTCGAGCAGCGTCAGATCCATTTTCACGAGGTGCGCATAGAGCGGCATCACCATGAAAGGCAGGTACGAATAGACCATGCCGATATAGACGCCGATATCCGTGTGGTAGAGCCGCAACGGCGAATGAATCATGCCGATCGCCATCAGCGTGTGATTGAGCAGGCCGTCGTCCTTCAGGATGCCGATCCATGCGTAGACGCGAATCAGGAACGAAGTCCAGAACGGCAGCATCACGCCCATCATCAGCAGGTTGCGTTTGGTGGGTTCCGAGCGGGCGATGTAGTACGCAATCGGATAGCCGATCAGCAGGCAGAAGAAAGTGGAGACCGCGGCCATCTTCAGCGAACTGAGATAGGTGGCGACGTAGAGGTCGTCCTGCAGCAGGAACGCGTAGTGACTGAGCTGCATGGCGAAATGCACCATGCCGTCCTTGACCGTCACGAGATCCGTGTACGGTGGAATGCCCAGACGCAGATCGGCGAAACTGATCTTCAGCACCAGTACGAACGGCAACGCGAAGAACACCGTGAGCCAGAGGAACGGCACGCCGATCACGGTCGTGCGGCCCGACGGCACCAGCATCGACAGGCGTTTTTTCAGCGAGCCGGGCAAACGGCTGCCGGACGGCGCGCCGAGCGCCGCGGGGGAGGAGGTAGTGGGATTGCTCATTGCGTCAGCACCACGCCGCTAGCCGGCGACCAGTAGACGAACACGTCGTCGTTATAGGAGGGCGCACCTTCGGCCATCAGATGCGAGCTGGAGAGATTCGACACGACGGTCTTGCCGCTCGGCAGACGCACGTGATACAGCGAATAGCTGCCCATGTACGCCACATCCGAAACCACGCCGCGCGCCCAGTTGTGCGGCGTCGACGGCTTGTCGAGCGACACCTTGATGCGCTCCGGGCGCACCGAGATGCCAACCGGCATGCCGAGCGGCCCGGTAATGCCGTGGCTCACGTAAATGCGCGATTCGAGGTCTTCGCTTTCGACAAAGATGTGGTCCGGTTCATCCGCGACCACCGTGCCTTCGAACAGGTTGGTCGAGCCGATGAATTCGGCCGAAAAGCGGCTATTCGGAAACTCATAGACCTGGCTCGGCGAGCCGATCTGCACGATGCGGCCTTCGCTCATCACCGCGAGGCGGCCGGCCATCGTCATGGCTTCTTCCTGATCGTGCGTGACCATCACGCAGGTCACATCCACTTTCTCGATGATGTTCACCAGTTCGAGCTGGGTCTTCTGGCGGATTTTTTTATCGAGCGCCGACATCGGCTCGTCGAGCAGCAGCAGCTTGGGGCGCTTGACCAGCGAACGGGCGAGCGCCACACGCTGCTGCTGGCCGCCTGACAGTTGATGCGGCTTGCGTTGCGCGTACTTACTCATCTGCACGAGATTGAGCGCATCGGCCACGCGTTCCTTGATTTCGTTTTTGGGCGTGCCTTCCTGCTTCAGACCGAAGGCGATGTTCGCCTCCACGCTCATATGCGGGAAGAGGGCGTACGACTGGAACATCATGTTGACCGGCCGCTTGTACGGCGGCATCGCGGCGAGATCTTCGCCGTCGACGAAAATGCGCCCGGACGTCACCGTCTCGAGCCCCGCAAGCATGCGCAGGAGCGTGGACTTGCCGCAGCCGGAACTGCCGAGCAGCGCGAACAGTTCATTCTTCGCGATGCTCAGGTTGACGTTGTCGACAGCGGTGCTGTCGCCGAATTTCTTCACGACATTTTCGATGCGAACGAATTCGTCCGGTTTCGCTTTTGCCGTCACCGCGGGGCGGGCCATCTGGGTGGCGCCGGCGGCGCTTTTTGAGGTCGTCGAGTTCATGATGTAACCGTTCCTTGCGGATCGCGGGCGCAAGTGTCTCCATACGAGGCGCTGGAAGCGACTCGCAACGTGCGCTGCGATCGGAAAACATGGGACTGCGCGCAGGTGGGAGCCAAAAAGCGCGCAGGCTGACTGCCGTTACTGCTATTCATGCGCTCAGGGTTCGAGCGATCCCTGAGCGCGGGATCAATGTTTTATAACGTCGGCCTGATTAATGGCCGGTTTTGAGCTGCGCCCAAAGACGGTTTTCAAGGCGCAGAATGTCGGTCGGCATCGGCTTCATCAGCGTCATCTTGCTCAACACTTCGTCACCCGGATAAACGGTCTTGTCCTGTGCGACAGCCGGCGTGACGAACTGGCGCGCGGCCTTGTTCGCGGTCGGGTAGAACACTTCGTTGGTGATCGCAGCGTTGACCTTGGGGTCCGAGATGTAGTTGATCCATTTCAACGCGGCTTCGGGATGCGGCGCGTCTTTCGGGATCACCATCACGTCGAACCACAGCAGGCCGCCTTCCTTCACGTTCGAGAACTTGATCTGATACGAACGCTTGGCTTCTTCGGTACGGCGGCTGGCGATACCGACGTCGCCGGACCAGCCCAGCACCACGCACACGTCGTTGTTGGCGAGGTCGTTGATGTAGCCCGACGAATTGAATTGGGTGATATACGGGCGAATCTTCTTCAGCACTTCGAATGCGGCCTGGTAGTCGGCGGGATTCGTGCTGTTCGGATCCTTGTGCATATATTGCAGCGTGGCGGCAAAGACGTCGACGGCCTGGTCGAGAATCGAGACGCCGCAGCCTTTCAGCTTGGAGAGATTGGCCGGATCGAAGATCAGTGCCCAGCTATCCACCGGCGCATTGGCGCCGAGCGCCTTCTGCACGGCCTGCACGTTGTAGCCGATACCGTCCGTACCGTATGCCCAGGGCACGCCGTACTGGTTGCCCGGATCCGCGTCGGCAATCATCTTCATCAGCACGGGGTCGAGATTGGCAAGGTTCGGCAACTTCGATTTGTCGAGCTTCTGGTACACGCCGGCCTGAATCTGCTTGGCCATGTAGTTCGACGTCGGCACCACGATGTCGTAGCCGGAGCTGCCGGCGAGCAGCTTGGCCTGCAACGTGTCGTCGCTATCGTAGTTGTCGTATTTGACCTTGATGCCGTCCTGCTTCTCGAAGTTTGGAATCGTGTCCTTCGCGATGTAGTCCGACCAGTTGTACACATTCAGTTCCGTGTCGGCCGCAAGGGCCGGCGTGACCGACAGCGCCGCAAAACCGGTGAAGGCGAGAAGCGCGGCCCCCGCGACCGCATGACGAAGATGACTAACGCTCATGGTTTTTTCCCTTGATGTGAAGAACCGGCATGAGCGTGACGTGTGGGTGTGCCCATGCCGATACGGACTGCCGTTACGAAATGCCGAGTTGTTGTGCGGTCGCGTCGATGGCTTTTTTGGCCTTCGAGACGATCTCGTCGATTTCCAGCTTGTTGATGACCAGCGGCGGCGACAGCAGCATCCGGTCGCCGGTGGCGCGCATGATGAGATTGCCGTTGAAGCAGAAGTCGCGGCAGATCGTGCCGACGTCACCGCCATTGGCGAAACGCTTGCGTGTTTTCGGGTCTTCCGCGAGTTGCAGGCCGGCCACCAGACCCGCGCCGGAGATCTCGCCGATGATCGGGTGATTGCCGAGCGTGTCGCGCAGCTTCTTCTGGAAGTACGGACCCGTATGGGTCTTGACGCGCTCGACGATCTTTTCGTCGCGCAGCAGCTTGAGGTTCGCGACCGCAACGGCGGCGGCGACCGGATGACCCGAGTACGTGAGACCGTGGTTGAAGTCGCCGTTCTCGATGATTGCTTTGGCGACGCGATCATGCAGGCCGACCGCGCCCATCGGTATGTAACCGCTCGTCAGGCCCTTGGCCAGTGTGATCAGATCCGGCTCGAAACCGAAGTACTGGTGTGCGAACCACTCGCCGGTGCGGCCGAAACCGCCGATCACTTCGTCGGCGACGAGCAGAATGTCGTACTTGCGGCAAATGCGCTGGATTTCCGGCCAATACGTCGAAGCGGGGAAGATCACGCCGCCCGCTCCCTGGAAAGGCTCACCGATAAATGCGGCGACATTGTCCGCGCCGATTTCGAGAATTTTCGCTTCCAGCTGTTGCGCGCGAGCCAGTGCGAACTCTTCCGGCGTCAGATTGCCTTGTGCTTCGCCGAAGAAATACGGCTGGTCGATATGCACGATGTTCTCGACTTTCGAGGGCATCTGTTCATGCATGTAGCCCATGCCGCCGAGCGTGCCGCCCGCGATCGTCGAACCGTGATAGCCGTTCTTGCGCGAGATCACGAATTTCTTCGAGTGCTTGCCCTGCGTTGCCCAGTAATGGTGGACGATGCGCAGCACCGTGTCGTTGCCTTCCGAGCCGCTATTGCAGTAGAAGAAGTGATTGAACGGTTCGGGCGCCAGCTCCGCGAGCAATGCCGACAGTTCGATCACCGGCGGGTGCGTGGTCTTGAAGAATGTGTTGTAGTAGGGCAGCTCCATCATCTGTCTGTATGCGGCGTCGGCCAGTTCCTTGCGGCCATACCCGACGTTCACGCACCACAGGCCGGCCATGCCGTCGATCACCTTGTTGCCGTCCGAGTCCCACAGGTACACGCCTTGTGCCTTGACGATCACGCGGCTGCCGGTGCGATTGAGCGCGCCCATATCCGAAAACGGGTGGATGTGGTGCGCGGCGTCCAGCGCGCGATATTCGGCGGTGCTGCGTTGCTGTTGTGCGGCTTGCGCGCTTGCGGCAGGTTGCGCCGGTTGCACGTAAGCGACTTCTTCTGTTCTGTAGCTCATACTTCCTCCAGATTTTTTGCGTTTGCCTTACACGTGCAGCAGCAAATGCCTGCGTTCCCACGAACTGATCACGCGGAAAAACGCTTCGTATTCGGTTTCCTTCAGGGCGAGGTAAGCCTTGACGAATTTTTCGCCGAGTACTTCGGCGATCGGTTCACAGGCGCCCATCAACGTCAGGCCCTCTTCGAGATTGCGCGGCAACTGATACGGCAATTCGTAACCGTCGCTGAGCAGTGGCTCGGTGGCTTCGAGGTTCTGCGTCATGCCGAGATAGCCGGCGGCGAGCGTCGCTGCAATCGCGAGGTACGGGTTGCAGTCCACGCCCGGAATGCGGTTTTCGATGCGGCGCGCGGCCGGCCCCGAATGCGGAATCCGGAAACCCACCGTGCGGTTGTCGTAACCCCAGGCCACGTTGATCGGCGCGGCCATGAAGCGCGACAGGCGGCGATACGAGTTGATATACGGCGCGAAAATCGGCATCAACGCGGGCGTGTACTTCTGCAGACCGGCGATATAGCTCGTGAACAATGTGGTCGGCTTGCCGTCCGCGCCGGTGAAGAGGTTGTGGCCGGTTTCTTCGTCGACGAGACTTTGATGCATGTGCATCGCCGAGCCCGGTTCGCCTTCCATCGGCTTGGCCATGAAAGTGGCATACATCTTGTGGCGCAACGCGGCTTCACGCACCGTGCGCTTGAAGAGGAACACGCTGTCGGCGAGCTTGAGCGGATCGCCGTGCATGAAGTTGATTTCCATCTGCGCGGCGCCGACTTCGTGAATCAGCGTGTCGACTTCCAGTTCCTGCACCTCGCAGTACTCGTAGATGTCTTCGAAAAGCGGATCGAATTCGTTGACTGCCTCGATCGAATACGCCTGACGGCCGGTTTCCGGACGCCCGGTACGGCCGATAGGCGGTTGCAGCGGCAGGTCCGGATCCTTGTTCATGTCGACCAGATAGAACTCGAGCTCGGGCGCGATGACCGGCTTCCAGCCCTTGGCCTTATAGAGTTCGAGCACACGGCGCAGTACACGGCGCGGCGAGATCGCGACCGGCGTGCCGTCGAAGTGAACGCAATCGTGGATTACCTGGGCGGTCGGATCGACGGCCCACGGAATCATGCGGATGGTGCTGGGGTCGGGCACGCAGACCATGTCCGGATCGGTGACGCCAGTGAGCGTGCCGTCTTCCGGATAATCCCCTGTGACGGTCTGGATCATCACCGCCTGCGGCAAGCGCATGGACTCGCCGGATTCGAATTTGCTGCGCGGAATGATCTTGCCGCGCGCGATCCCGGCCATATCCGGAATGATCGCTTCGATTTCGGTGACACGGTTCTTCTTCAGAAAATCGTCGATGTCATGCATGATTGTTCTCTCAGTTTTGGTGCGCGACCGGCTCAGGCATGCGTGGCGGCGGCGGATGCCGCGCCATAGCCGGCCTTGGTGCGCATTCGATCGCGGCAGGCGTCGCCGAACGCACGAAAGATCGCGGTGGAAAGCGCGTCGCTGGCATGCTTCCACTCCGGGTGCCACTGCACACCCAGCGCGAAGGCACGCGCATCTTTCACGCTTACCGCTTCAATCAGGCCGTCCGGCGCGGTGGCTTCGGCCGTGAGGCCCACGCCCAGCCGCTCGACGCCCTGACCGTGCAATGAATTCACACGCGCTTCATTCGTGCCGCCCGCGAGGCGCTGCAACAAGCCGCCCTGCGTCAGCGTGATCGAATGCGACGGTGCGTATTGCACGTCGAGGTCGTCTTCCTTGTTCTCGCGATGGTCGTTCAGACCGTCCACCGCGTGAACGCTTTGATGCAGCGTCCCGCCAAAAACCACGTTCATTTCCTGGAAGCCCCGGCATACGGCCAGCACCGGCACACCGGCTGCGATCGCCGCGCGCATGAGCGGCAGCGTGGTCGCGTCGCGTGCGGCGTCGTGCAGCGTGCCCGGCGTGCTGGGCTGGCCGCCGTAGCGATGCGGCTCGACGTTCGAATAGCTGCCGGTAAACAGCAGGCCGTCGACTGTCGCCAGCACGTCCGCCGCGGACTGACGCTCGCCGAGCGCCGGCAGCAACATGGCGAGCGCCTGTGAGCCGTCCACGATAGCGGCGATGTACTTCTCGCCAACCACGTGCGACGGGTGAACTCCCATCATCGTTCTGTCGGCGCTGATGCCGACGAGAGGTTTGTTTCGCATAACGAATAGACGTGTGTGTTCCCCGCGGGACGCGGCATGAACAACGTTAAACACAGCGCGGCACGATTCCGCAGCCATGCGCGAAGCGCAAAGCCACCGGGTGGTGCAGGCGGTCGTCGTCGACAGAAACGCGCCGCGCGTGGTTATCGGATGGGCTGTTCGATTCGATCCGCTGCGGTGCGCAACTGATCCGATGGGCATGAAACGCGCGGGCGGCAGACGGCACCGCACATGCAGGAACGCACGGCTCGAAAGAGCGCGCTCACGCAAACGGATGAATCGAACGGCGAAAAGGAGAGAGGCGCTACGGCAGCAGCGAGGCGACTTCGTCCGTGCGCACGGCAATGAAGGCGCGCGCGGAGATAGAGTTGTGACGTCGAACTGAACGGCGGGACAGGATCGTGAAGACGGACAGAAAGCGGCGGAACGCAAGGCTGCCGTTGCTGCCGTCGGCGATGGCGCCGTCAGCGCGAGGACAACTCGCCTGACTACGATTCCATCTCACCAAAGGGCCTCGGACTCTCACGATTACACTCGACTAGCGACGTTGAAAGTATTGAACGGCCTGCTCGAAATCCGCACGGGGCGTTTAAAGAAACAGGACGCTGGGATGATCGCCTTGAACCGATGCGAACTGAATTCGCTGCGCCGCAAAACACGCTTTGGTGCTTCCCGACGTCGGTATGACGACCGCCTGTGAATCAGCATATACGAGCCAATAAAGCCGTCAAATCCTTTTTGATAAAAGATTTATCAGGGCTTTCCCGAGGGTGCGGCTAGAATCCCGCCCGGTGGGAACGTTCGTTGCGCTGTTCATATTTCGGAAACCTTTCAGGGTTTTCCCCAGCGGCGCAACGATTAAAGTGATTAGAATATTCAACACTCGCGGGCACCTCGTTGCCTGAGTCATGTGGTCCTTTAGCGGCCCGATCGTTTTCCATGTCAGAGAACCTAGCGATGTCCATAGAAGTAGCGACCCGTCTGCAATACATCCGCAAGAAGCACGGCTTGTCCCAGCGTGAACTGGCGAAACGGGCGGGAGTGACGAACGGCACGATCTCGTTGATCGAGCAGAATCGCGTGAGCCCCTCGGTTGGCTCGCTGAAGAAACTGCTCGAATGCATACCCATGAGTCTCGCCGAATTCTTCACCTTCGAAGTGGAGGTGGAGCGTTCGGTCGTGTCGCGCCGCGCCGATATGCCGAACCTCGGCAATGAATCGATCGAGTTCTATCTGGCGGGTTCGAGCGTGAAAGACCGCAACATGGGGATTTTGCGCGAAGTCTATCAACCGTTGTCGGACACGGGGCCGGAAATGCTGGAGCACGAAGGGCACGAGGGCGGGGTGGTGGTGAGCGGTCAGATCGAACTGACGGTGGACGGTACCACGTGGCTGCTCGACCCCGGTGACAGCTACTACTTCGAAAGCCGTCTTCCGCACCGTTTTCGCAATCCCAGCGCGGAGCATCTCTGCGAGATCGTGTCGGCCAATTCGCCGCCCACCTTCTGAGGACTCCGCGCCAACGCGCCTCGACTCAACTCAACTCAACTCAACTCAGTGCCGCAGTTCAGTACCGCATGAAGTCGATGCAGGTTTGCGTCGAGCGCACAACACATTGAGGCATCCTGATGGACAAGAAATCTCTCGCTTTCTGGCAAGACAAAGCCGCTACGCTTTCTATTGAAGGCCGCGCGTTTATCGACGGCGAATACCGTGACGCCGAAGGCGGCCGCACGTTCGACTGCCTGAGCCCGATCGACGGCAAGCTGCTCGCCAAAGTTGCCGACAGCGGCGCGGCCGAGGTCGACGCGGCGGTGTCGGCCGCACGCCGAGCATTCGACTCCGGCGTGTGGTCGGGCCTCAACCCGCGCCAGCGCAAAGCCATTCTGTTGCGCTGGGCAGCGTCGATCCGCGAGCATATGGACGAGCTCGCACTGCTCGAAACGCTCGACGCGGGCAAGCCGATCGCCGACACCACCAGCGTGGACGTGCCGGGCGCGGCGTATTGCGTCGAGTGGTTTGCCGAAGCGATCGACAAGATCGGCGGCGAAGTCGCGCCGGCCGATCATCATCTGGTCGGACTCGTCACGCGCGAGCCGATCGGCGTGGTGGCCGCGGTCGTGCCGTGGAATTTCCCGATCCTGATGGCGTCGTGGAAATTCGGCCCGGCTCTGGCTGCGGGCAATAGCGTGGTGCTGAAACCTTCGGAGAAATCGCCGCTCACCGCGATCCGCCTCGCGCAACTCGCTCTCGATGCAGGCATTCCCGCCGGCGTGTTCAACGTCGTGCCGGGCGGGGGCGAGCCGGGCAAGCTGCTGGCGCTGCATCAGGACGTGGACTGCCTCGCCTTCACGGGTTCGACCAACGTCGGCAAGCTGATCATGCAGTACGCCGGGCAATCGAACCTGAAACGCGTGTGGCTCGAACTCGGCGGCAAGTCGCCGAACATCGTGATGCCGGATTGCCCCGATATGGACCGCGCGGCGAACGCGGCGGCCGGGGCAATCTTTTACAACATGGGTGAAATGTGCACGGCGGGTTCGCGTCTGCTCGTGCACCGCGACATCAAAGACGTGTTCCTCGACAAGCTGATCGCCGCGGCACGCAGCTATACGCCGGGCAATCCGCTCGACCCGAACACGTCGATGGGCGCGATCGTCGACAAGGTTCAGCTCGAACGCGTGCTCGGCTATATCGAAGCCGGCCGCGCCGAGGCAAAGCTGCTGCTGGGCGGCGCACGCGTGAAAGAGGAAACGGGCGGCTTCTATATCGAGCCGACCATCTTCGAGATTCCGGCTTCAGGTGCGAAGGTCGCGCGCGAGGAAATCTTCGGACCGGTGTTGTCGGTGATCACGTTCGACACGGTGGAAGAGGCGATCAGGATCGCTAACGACAGCGAGTATGGTCTCGCCGCCGCAGTCTGGACCTCGAATCTGACCACCGCGCACGAAGTGTCGCGCAAGCTCCGCGCCGGCACGGTATGGGTCAATTGCTACGACGAAGGCGGCGACATGAATTTCCCGTTCGGCGGCTACAAGCAATCGGGCAATGGCCGCGACAAGTCGCTGCACGCGTTGGAAAAATACACCGAGCTGAAGTCCACGCTCGTGCGGCTGCGCTAAAGGATTCGCGAAGCCGGCGCGGCGGTGTGCGTGAGGCGCACCGCCGCGTTCCCAATGAATCCGATGCCGGCGTTGCGCGTGCCTCTTGAAGCTTCACGCGCGCCGCCGGACTGTCTATAGGTATCAGGTCACTCATGACTGAACTCGTCTACGGCGACGGCGCGATCCGCCGTGCGTCGCTCTATGGCTCGTCGATCGAAAACACCTATGCGGGCGTGCTGTCGTTCATGCGCCGCAAGTACACGCGTGAACTCGACGGCGTCGACGTCGTGGTCTCCGGCGTGCCGCTCGATCTGGCCACCACGTTCCGCTCGGGAGCGCGTCTCGGACCCGCGGCGGTACGCGCGGCCAGCGTGCAGCTGTCGGAACTGCATCCGTATCCGTGGGGTTTCAATCCGTTCGACGACCTCGCCGTGACCGACTATGGCGACTGCTGGTTCGACGCGCACAATCCGCTCACGATCAAGGCGTCCATCGTCGAGCATGCGCGCACGATTTTGCGCTCGGGCGCAAAGATGCTGACACTCGGCGGCGATCACTACATTACTTATCCGCTGTTGATCGCGCATGCGGAGAAGTACGGCAGACCGCTCTCGCTGATTCATTTCGACGCCCATTGCGATACCTGGGCCGACGATAGTCCAGACAGCCTGAATCACGGTTCGATGTTCTACAAGGCAGTGAAAGACGGCCTGATCGATCCGAAGACCTCGGTGCAGATCGGCATTCGCACATGGAATGACGATTTCATGGGCATCAATATTCTCGACGCCGCCTGGGTGCACGAGCATGGCACGCGGGCAACGGTGGAGCAGATTGCGTCGATTGTGGGGGAACGTCCCGCCTATTTGACTTTCGATATCGACTGTCTCGATCCGGCGTGCGCTCCGGGCACGGGCACACCGGTGGCGGGTGGTTTGTCGTCGGCGCAGGGACTGGCGATCGTGCGCGGGCTCGGCGCCTTGAATCTGGTGGGCGCGGACGTCGTGGAAGTCGCTCCCGCATACGACCAGAGCGAGATCACGGCGATTGCCGCCGCGCATATCGCGTGCGATCTGTTGTGCCTGTGGCGTCAGCGCAAGGTTGCGCAACGCGGCACTTAAGCGCTCGACGGCCATTTGCATTTAAATGGACCGGCTCAGCCCAACGACGACGAACGTTCGGGCTGACGCCGGCCTTCGCGCAATCCGAGCGTATAGACCACCAGCGCGCCGCTCATGAGCGCCAGTTGCCACATCAGCATGTCGCTGCCGCGCGCTTTCATTGCGAAGCCCGCGACAAGCGGTCCCACGATCGAACTCGCCGTGAAGGTAAGCGACACGAGGCGCATGTTGCGCGTGAGCGCGGCCTTGTCGCTGCAAGCCGCCGCGTACATGCCGAGCGTGATGAACGAACTGTTCATGCCGCCGAGCAATAGCGCGCTCGCGGCCGCGAGCCATGAGGCGGGCGCGGCCAGCGCGAAACCGCAGATGGCCAGCGTGCTGAGCGCGGCGCAGACGATCACCGCGGTGGCGAGCCCCGAGCGGTCGGCCAGCCAGCCGACCGGAAATTGCAGCGCCATGCCGCCCACGCCGAACAGCGTCAGCAGCGTGGCGGTTTGCGTGGCGCTGAGGCCGTGTGCGTCGGCGAATAGCGGAAAGAGGCCGTACAGTGCGCCGTCGCCGAGACCGCCGGCCGCGACGACCACCATGCCGAGGCTCACCAGCGGACCGATCGGCAAGCGCCGTCCGGCGGCTTTTCTTCGCACGGGCGGTTGTTCTGCCAAAGCAGGCCGCTTTCCATCCGATGCGGTCAGCCACAGCGGCAGCGCCGCGGCGAACGTGAAGGCCGCGCCGGCCGCGAACATGATGCGTCCGTCGACGTCGCACCACACGGCCAGCGCCGGGCCGATCACGCCCGCCGTGGCGATCAGCGCTTCGTGCACGCCCACCACGCGCCCGCTCGATTCAGCGGGAACCAGACTGTAGAGCCAGGTTTCGTTGGCAATCCAGCGCAGGCCGATACCCAAGCCCGTCAGCAGACCGGGCACGAGCCACAGTGGCCACGAAAGCGCGCTCATGGTAGCGAACGCCGCGAGCGTGGCGAGCAGGCCCAGCGACACCGTGCGTTTCGCGCCGATGCACGCCATCAGCCACGGCGCGATCAGCAAGCCGGCCAGCATGCCGGTCCATTGGGCGGCGGAGAAGAGGCCCGCGCGTGGCGCATCCAGACCGCGATGAGCGAGCCATACCGGCAGCACCATGAAGCCGATGCCGAACTGGCCGATCTGCGCCAGCGCCGACACCACGGTCAGCGCCGCGATTGCCCGCCAGCGCACCGGCGCGGCGGCTTTCACGAACTGCTCCGCGCGGGCATGGGCAGCCCCTGTTCGCGGCATTCGACCGGACAGCCGGCCTTCAGGCACGGCCCGTCGTCGCAGAGGCGGCACAGTTGCATGGCGTGTGCCGGGTCGCGGGTCTCGTTCCACAAGATCTTGATCAGCAGGCTTTCCAGCACCTCGCGCTCGTTGTCGTCGAGCCGGCCGACAATGCGTTGCAGCATCCTGTCGCGCGCCGTTTGCAGACGTTTAGCCTCGCGTTTGCCGGCCGCGGTCAACGCAAGGGCCACCGCACGTTTGTCCGCGCCCGATTTTTTCTCCACGAGGCCCGCTTCGACCAGCCCTGCCACGGCGCGCACGGCGGCCGGATGCGACAGATCGACTGCCTCGCGCAGCACTTCAATCGATGAATCGGGGTATTGGCCGACCGCGTTGAGCATGGCGCGGGCGGTGGGGCCGGCGAGCGCATCCACGGTGGGCTGCGCGTTCATTTCGTCAGTGACCAGCAGGGCGAGCACGCCCAGCAGATTTTCTGTGCGCTGCGTCATGGAGACACCTTAATGTGTGCAACGTGCATATATGCATGTTGCACACATTGGGTATGAAGTGCAAGCGGTTTTTTCGACGGCGCGTGCCGTGCTGCTGGAAGATAGAGGCCTTACTTCGCCAGCCGCGCCCGCACCGTGTATTCGCCTTCTTCGCCCTCGTCCTCCAGCATGTGCGCCTTCGCCGTGTGGAAGTCCGGCGGCAACGGCTCGACCGGATAACCGCGCTTCTCCCACGCGTCGAGACCACCCTTGAGCGCGCGGATATGGTGAATATTCTTGCGATGTAACTGGTTGACGATCCGCTTGGCCGTCGCCTCGTTCGGACACACGCAGTAGACGACAATCGGCCGCTCCAGCAGCTTCGGATCGATCGGTTCGGGCGAATCGAGATCGAGCGGCCGCGCGCCGGCAATCCGGTGCGATTCCTTTTCACGCACGCTGCGCGGCCGCGCGTCGAAAATCAGCGGCGGTTCGTTCGACTTCATCAGCTCGTCGAGTTGCTCCGGCGAAATACGCGTATGCGCGAGCCACCGGCGAAACTGCCAGCGGCGCACCCAGCGGTACAGCAAAACCGCCACGAAGATCGCCGCGAACGCGTCGAAAATCGTGCCGCCGTTGTGGCGTACGAGAAGCATCAGTTGCACGATCTGGTCGTGCAGGGCGCCGCCGCCGATCACCCACACGCCGGCCCACAGCACGGCACCGATAAAATCCCACAGCAGAAACACGCCCACGCTGATGGCTGTCGTGCCGAGCAGCGGCGCGGAGATCAGCCCGAGTCCGGGCAGGAACTTCGCGACGGTGAGAATCGGCGCGCCGTACCGTTCGTAGGTATTGCGCGCGACGCGGACGGTGGTGTCGAGCGAGAGGGAGAAGCGCACCAGCGAGTTCAGCAGGCGGCGGCCGTACGCACGTCCGGTGAAGAACCAGAGCGAGTCGGCAATCAGCGTGGCGCCGACCGCGGCGCACACGACGCTCGCATAGGAGGTTTGCCCCATGGCGGCCATGGTTCCACCGAGGATCAGCATCGGCGCGGCCGGAATCGGTACGCCGAGCTGCGTGACGAGCACGCTCATGAACACGGCCCACACGCCCAGCGAGGGTGGAATAGCAACCGGAAAATGCCACACAACCGCGCTCCTCAGAATGCGATGAAGGGATTTGAAATGTCCGCGCCCAGGCGGCGCGTTGCGAGCAGGCAGCGCATGTTCCGTTCCCGTACGACCGCGGGCGAGATGCCGTGCCGGCAGACGGGCGCAATAGTACAAGAACGGTGTGAAAGGCGAATTTAAGCACAGGTGGCGAAAGGGCGCTCTGAAAGAGGCTAACTGTCAGGGCAATTCATGCAGGTTGACGGGCTGAGGACGAGCGGCGTGAGGCGCTGCCGCGCGGTCCGTTGCTAGAATCGTCGTCGTGCACATTCAAATATGACGGAGACATCGCATGACAAAGATGGCAAAGCTTCAGCCGATTAGCCGCTACCCCGTGCCTGAACCGGGCCAATGGCCGGACGACATCCGCGCCCGCATTCTCGAAGTGCAGGAGAAAGCCGGTTTCGTGCCGAATGTATTTTTGACGCTGGCGCACCGTCCGGACGAGTTCCGCGCGTTCTTCGCCTATCACGACGCGCTGATGCTGAAAGAGGGCGGCCTCAGCAAAGGCGAGCGCGAGATGATCGTGGTCGCCACCAGTGCGATCAACCAGTGCCTGTATTGCGTGGTCGCGCACGGCGCGATTCTGCGCATCTACGAAAAGGCGCCGCTGCTCGCCGACCAGGTTGCCGTGAATCATCGCAAGGCGGATATCACGCCGCGCCAGAAGGCGATGCTCGATTTCGCGGTGAAAGTTTGCAGCGAATCGGGCACCGTCGGCGACGCGGATTTTCAAACGCTGCGCGAGCACGGCTTTTCCGACGAAGACATCTGGGATATCGCGGCGATCACGGCGTTTTTTGGTTTGTCGAACCGTATGGCCAACGTCATTTCCATGCGTCCGAACGACGAGTTCTATCTGATGGGGCGTGTGCCGAAAGCCGCTGCTGCAGATACGCCGCGAAAATAGCGGCGGGGGCAACTGCCGGGCGCTTCTATTCTCACCGCATTCCGCATTCCGCATTGAAGCGAGTGTGCGGTGGCAGCGCCCGCCGCCACCGCACGCAGGTTTACGCCGCCGCCGGCTCGGCCCGAAGCGCGGGCGTGCTCACCGTGGTGTCGTCGATCGGGAAGTGCAACATCGCGGCAACGAGGCCTGCCACGACAGTCGCTTCCCACAGCAGCGAATACGAGCCGGTGAGATCGAACACCAGCCCGCCCAGCCACGCGCCGAGAAAGGAGCCGATCTGATGGCTCAGAAAGCACAGCCCGAACAGGCTGCCGAGGTGGCGCGTGCCGAACACTTTGGCGACCAGTCCGCTCGTGAGCGGCACGGTGCCGAGCCAGGTCAGACCCATCACCGCCGCGAAGATCACGACCGAAGCAGGGGTTTTCGGCAGCAGGAAGAAGGCGCCGATCGTCAAGCTGCGGATCAGATAAAGCCAGCCGAGCACATGATGCTGCCGGTAACGGCCGCCGAGCCAGCCGCAGGCCCAACTGCCCGCCATATTGAACAGGCCGATCAGCGCGAGGGCAGTGGCGCCGAGTCCGACCGGCATATGGCAAAGCGACAGATATTCGGGCAGATGCGTGGCAATGAACGCAAGCTGGAAACCGCAAGTGAAGAATCCGAGTGTCAGCAGCAGGTAGCCGCGATGCCGGGCCGCCTGGCCGAGCACTTTGCGAAGCGGTGCGACGGGCGCTTCCTGAAGCGGTGTGCCGACCCGCGCGCGCCGGTCGAGCACCATGCCGAGCGGGGCGATCAGCAGCATCAGGAACGCCAGTACGAAGAGCGACGTGGCGATGCCCGAACTGAGCCGGACGCCTTGCACGAGCGGGACCATCAGCACCTGACCCGCGGAGCCGCCGGCGCTGACCAGACCCATCGCCATGCTGCGGTTTTCCGGCGAGGCGATGCGGCCCACCGCCGGCAGCACCACGCCGAAGGTCGTGCAACTCACGCCGATGCCCACCAGCAATCCCATGCCGACGATCAGCATGGCGCCGCTGGGCGCCACCGCGGCGAGCCCGAGCCCGGCCGCAAAGGTCGTCGCACCGAACGCGACCACGGGCGCCGAACCGTAGCGGTCCGCCGCGGCGCCCGCGAACGGCTGGGCTAAGCCCCACACCAGATTGTGCAGCGCGATCGCGAACGCGATCAGCGTGACCGGCAGACCGCGGTCGAATGAAAACGGACCGATGAACAGGCCGAAAGTTTGCCGGATGCCCATCGCGGCACTGAGAATGAGCGCGCCGGCGAGGATTACCAGCGTCGTCTGGTTGAACGCGGGGGCGAAGCGTTTGCTGTTAGCGGTTGACATGATTCTGATCTCCTTTGACACATGGTCGCAGCGAGCATCAGAAGCGGCAAAAGAAAAGATTTCGACGACAGGTGAGCGTGACTCACCTGTGCGGGCCGGACCTGCGGTTCAGCTGACGGCGTCGCGCACTGCTTGCCCAGAAGCGTCGACGTGTGCCTCCGGGCGCTCGGCCTCGCTCACCAGCCAGCGCTTGAAGTCGGCGAGCTCCGGCCGGCGATCGCCGTTTTCGGCGCTCACCAGCCAGTAGGCGGTGGTGGAGGCAATCGTCGCCGAATCGGCCTCCACAAGCGTGCCCCTGTCGAGGTCCGGGTCCACCAGCGGCCTTCTGCCGAGCGCGACGCCGAGGCCCATGCCGGCGGCTTCGAAGGCGAGCTGGATCGTGTCGACGCGCAAGCCGCCGGTCGTGTCGATGCCGTCGATACCGGTCGCATCCAGCCATGCCTGCCAGTCTTCACCGGCGGCGTTGACGTGAATGAGCGTCGCGCGGCGCAAGTCCGTGTTGCCCTGCTCGTCGCGCAGCGTCTCCAGGTACGCGGGGCTGCACACGGGCACGAAGCGCTCGCCGAACAGTCGCGTCCACGCGGTGCCGGCAACCGGCGCACGGCTCAGGCGGATCGCGAAGTCGAAACCGTCGACTGGAAAACCGACCTGACGGTGCGAGGTGTCGACGCTCACATTCACATTCGGCCAGCGCGCGCGAAAACCGGCGAGGCGCGGCAGCAGCCAGCGAGACGCGAAAGTCGGCGCGCAACTCAGCGCGATCGGGCGGTCCGCGCGATGATTAGGCAGGCGCTGCGTGCCGATGGCGATCAGCGAAAACGCTTCGGAGACGTACGATAAATAATCCGCGCCGCTTGCCGTGAGCGAAATGCCGCGCGGCTCGCGCACGAACAGTTCGACGCCGAGCGCCTGTTCGAGTCCGACAATGCCGTGGCTGATGGCGCTCGGCGTGACATTCAGTTCCGCGGCGGCAAGTTTGAAACTCTGGTGTCTGCCGGCCGCTTCGAAAAAGCGAAGCGCCGGCAGCGGTGGCAGACGAAGCGGCATGGTGCATCCTCATGGACGGCGCGTCGGGCGCGCGTGCTGGTGCGCTTAAGGATACCTTGCCGGGCGCTTCCGGTTGCCGTCACGGCGAACGTGAGCGTCGCCGCAAAAAAACTTGCCGATGCTGTCGATTTGCCGCCGCGCGGTTCGTCGTGGCTATATGGAGGACTGGAACGTGCCCGCCATCGCGGCGCGCCACTCGCGTTCTCTATCCTTTTTACGTAAGAGGAGACGGGCTGATGACTGACGTACACGCATCCACCCAGGCGCTGAAGCCGGCGCGGCTGCTCGCGGACTCACCGAGCCGGTTTCCCGGCGAGAGCGCCGAATATCGTCGCGCGCGCAACGATCTGCTCGTCGAGGAAATCGAATTGCGTCGCCATATCGAAAGCGTTGCCGCGCAAAGACGCGCGTTGCCGCCCGGCGGCGTCGTGCCCGAGGATTACCTGTTCATGGGCGAAGCCGGTCCGGTAGCGCTATCTGAAATGTTCGGCGCGCACGACACGCTCGTCACCTACAACTGGATGTTCGGCCCGCGGCGTGCCCGGCCGTGTCCGATGTGCACCTCGCTGCTGAGCGCGTACGACGGCGAAATGCCCGACATCCTGCAGCGCGTGGCGTTCGCCGTGATTGCCCGTTCGCCGATCGAGAAACTGGTTGCGTTCGGGAGAGAGCGAGGCTGGCGGAATCTGCGGCTGTATTCGTCGGGCGGCAACACCTTCAATCGCGACTACGCGGCGGAAGATCCTGCCGGCGACGATCATCCCGCGTTCAATGTGTTTACGCGCTCAGGCGGCACGGTGCGGCACTTCTGGGCCGAGGAGATGGGACCGTCGACAGCGGACCCGGGGCAGGATCCGCGCGGCGCGCCCGACGTGATGCCGATCTGGACCGTGCTCGACATGACGCCTGGCGGACGTGGCACGGATTGGTACCCGAAGCTGGAATACACTGCCGCAGCGGGTTAGGTCGCTATCGAGGCTGTCTGGCGGATTCGACACGGCTGTTCACTGGTGTCGGACGCGCGGCCGGCGGCGGCGCGGATCGCGTGGGCAATAGAGCGCAGACGGCATGCCGCCCGGGATCGACTACGACAGCGTTTGCACAGCGTAGTCGTGCCCACGCGTCGTATGCAAATACTCGGCGACGGCGCTTGCCCGCATCGGCCGGCTGAACAGATAGCCCTGCACCGCGCGAGCGCCGAGCGCTTTGACGACCTCGACTTGCGATGCCGTCTCGAGTCCTTCCACCACGCATTCGAGTCCAAGATTGCGGCACAGGTCGAGCACCGACTTGACGATCTTTTTCGACGCGCTGTTGGAATCCACGTCCGTCATGAAGCTGCGGTCGATCTTGATCGTATCGAAGGGCAGGCGATGCACGTAGCTAAGACTTGAATACCCGGTGCCGAAATCATCGAGCGACACGCGGCAGCCGGCTTTCTTGATCACGGTGAGCGAACAGCGCGCCTGTTCGAAATCGCGCGTCACCGCGGTCTCGGTGATCTCGAACGACACACGATGCGGCGGCACGCCGCTCGCCATGACGATATCGATCAGACGGCGGGCGCGTGCCGACGTGCAGATATCGATCGCCGACAGATTGAACGACAGATAAAGCTCTGACGGCCAGCGCGCCACTTCGGCGAGCGCTTTGTGCAGCAGCACTTCCGTGATGCGCAGAATCAGTTCTGTACGCTCTGCAATCCGAATGAACTCTTCCGGCCTGACCGCGCCGAGCCGCGCGTTGTGCCAGCGGCCGAGCGCTTCCAGGCCGATGGTGCGCTGTGCGAGCACGTCGTAGATCGGCTGAAACTCCAGGAACAGTTCCGACTCGAGGTCCGCATGGCGAAGCTCCTGAGTCACGAGACTCGAACGTCGGATCCGCGTTTCATGTTCGGTCGAGAAGATGACCGGCGTGCCGCGCCGGCTTTCCTTGCCGACATACAACGCCGTGTCGGCGCGTTCGAACACTTGCGCCATCGTCGTGCCGGCCTCGGGGAACGCGGCCCAGCCGATCGTGCCCGACAACTCGGCGATATTGCCCGCTACCCGGTAGGGCTGACTGAGCGCGCCGCAAATACGTTGGCCCAATTCGACGAGCGTCTCGTTCGCCAGTTGGTGCTGCGCGAGCACGCCGAATTCATCGCCGCCGAGGCGCGCGAAGAAAATGCCGGGCTCCGCAAGCGACAGCAGGCGCGAGCCGACCTCCTGAAGAACGAGATCGCCACTCGCATGGCCGTAGATATCGTTGACCTGTTTGAATCCATCGAGATCGATCAGTCCGACATTGAAGCCGCCGCCGCTGCTGAGCGCCTGTTCGGACAGCGCGCGCAACGAGGCGAAGAAACTGCGCCGGTTGGGCAGATCGGTCAGACTGTCGATGCTCGCGAGCCTGAAGTTGTCGTCGCTCAGGCGCTGCGTTTTCTGCTGGCTTGCCTGCAACTCGCGCTGCGCGTGCACCACGTCGGCGAAAGTCCGGCAATACAGCTGAATGATGAAGGCGAGCGCGACGCCGACCAGTGTCATGTCGACGGCCATCGCGATGAAGACCGGATAGCCGGTGAAAACCAGGAAGGTCGAAAAGCTTAGGATGACGATCGACAGCAGCAACATGGCTGCCGCACGCAGGTGCATCAGGCAGAACACGCAGCCGACAACCGTGGTCGCCATATAAAACGCGACTTGCGTCTGTTCGTACGCGGTACCGTACGGGAACAGCAACAGCGACCAGCTGCTGAATGCGATGGCGAAGAGGCCGGCAAGCCAGGTCAGCTTGCGCAGTTCGGGCACGGCCTGGTTGTCGGTCAGCACGCGGTGCCGGAGTTGCCACCATCTTACGCAGCGGACGACGCACAGGGCGCACAGCGCGGCCGGAAAGTAGATCGACAACCATGCCGGCGCGCAATTCACGTGCGTGATCGCGACGGCCGCCGTGTTGACCAGCAGGATGAAATAGAGAAGGGGAACCTGGTGGCCAAACGCATCGAGCTGCGAACGCACGAGTTCGGGGTCGCGTTCCGCGACCGACAGTGCATCCCTCAATTTGGCTATCAGAACCATTCCCTTCCCTTTAAGCGTTCGCGCTGCACACGCAGCTATATATCGGCAGCACGGGAGGGATCTTGAGGAGGCCTTAAGCAGAAGTCGATTCGGGGCGCGCAGGCGGTAAGTACGACCGGCCAGTGCAGCCGTGTATGTCATTTATGCCGTGTCGGGGCGACACGGATCACAGGTGGCCGTATCAAAGCGCCGGACATGAAAGCACGCGCTGAGGCTCCATGCTCGTGCCGGGCTGGCCGTTCTGTGCCGGTGTGCCTTGCGGTGGGGCGGAGATGAGGCGCACGGCATTCACGCCGGCATTCGCCAGCACATATTTTTCGGGGCTGTTGTCAGGCTGCCAGTAAGCCCGGAAAACACCGCTGTCGCCGAAAACCAGCAGTTTGCCGTGGATGGTTCGAGCGCCGCTAACCAAGTCGACGGGTTCGCCCTCACGCACCTGAAAGCCCTGGGAAGGCGTTGAATGTGTCGTGCCGACCAGGGTGGCGCAGGCATTTTCGTCGGCTGCGAGAGCAGTACAGGACATCGCGGCGAGCAGCGCGCATGTTGCAATATGGCGAAATTTCATTTTTTTATTCCTCCCGGGTTGCTGATTGCGGACGCCGCGGCCTAACAATTTCCGGAACTCTCCAATCCACCATAACATAGTAAAAAAGCCCTTCCGTCATGGTTTGCGCTGCGCTAAACCACTGAAATTGCAACGGATTGTGATAGCGCGAGAACACGTATCGAGCGGAAGAAACGCCTAAGCGCGCGATTCTTATGGCACTTTGCAGGAAAAAATCGTCAAATTCCCTGTGGGCGGGTGATACAAGCCTTACACCCAAGGTTTGCGTGAACCGGCGCCTATGCGTTAGTGTGTCGGTCCCGGCGCAACGGATGTGGCGCCGGTTCCATGATTACCATACGGGAAGTGCTATGAACAAACAGGAACTGATTGATGCAGTCGCCGCAGCGACGGGCGAAAGCAAAGCGGCCACCGGCCAAACCATCGACGCGATCGTCGAAGCGGTGACCAAGGCCGTGGTGGGTGGCGATACGGTGCAACTGGTCGGTTTCGGTTCTTTCTCGACCGGCGCGCGCGCAGCACGCGTGGGCCGCAATCCGTCGACGGGTGCCGAGATCCAGATCGCGGCTGCCAAGACGGTGAAGTTCACTGCCGGCAAGGCGTTCAAGGAAGCCGTCAACGCGTCGTAATGCAACGCGCTTCGCGCCGGAACATCCACGCGCGCTGCGTTGGCGCGCGGCGAGCGATGCATCGGGCGTGAGGAATCACGCGCTGCCCAACCCCGGTAAGACGGATCCATCGGCGGCTGGTGCGGCGCGTGTGTTTTTCGTGCTGTCCCCAACGGGACTTCCTGCAGGGCGTGCTCGACGTAGTGCCGGCAGCCCGGCGCGTGCTCAGCCCGCGCGGCGTTTGCGGGTGGCCTCGGCGAGTGTTTCGAGCACCGGCTCGGTCTGTGCCCAACTGACGCAGGCATCCGTGATCGATACGCCGTGACGCAACGGCACACCAGGCTTCAGATCCTGGCGGCCTTCTTCCAGATGACTTTCCAGCATGACGCCGATAATGCGGCGCTCGTGCTGCGACAATTGCTGCGCGATATCCTGCACCACTTCGAGTTGACGCAAATGCGATTTGCCCGAGTTCGCATGCGAACAGTCGATCATGACCTGCTCGCGCAGTCCCGCTGATTTCAGCGCGGCGCAAGTCGCCTCCACCGACGCGCTATCGTAGTTCGGCCCTTTCTTGCCGCCGCGCAGGATCACGTGCGCGTCGTCGTTGCCGCGCGTTTCGAAGATCGCGGCCAGGCCCATTTTCGTCATGCCCATGAACGCGTGGCTCGCGCGCGCGGCGACGATCGCGTCCGCGGCGATCTGTACGCCGCCGTCCGTGCCGTTCTTGAAACCGATCGGGCAGCTCAATCCCGAAGCGAGTTGACGATGGCTCTGGCTCTCCGTCGTGCGCGCGCCGATGGCGCCCCACGCGATCAGATCGGCGATGTACTGCGGGCTTAGCAGGTCGAGAAACTCGGTGGCCGTGGACAGGCCGAGACCGTTGATGTCGAGCAGCAGTTGCCGTGCAAGACGCAGACCTTCATTGATGCGGAAACTGCCGTCGAGACGCGGGTCGTTGATATAGCCTTTCCAGCCGACGGTAGTGCGCGGCTTCTCGAAGTAGACCCGCATCACGATCAGCAGATCGTCCCTGTAGGTGTCGGCGGCGACTTTCAGCTTGCGCGCATATTCGATCGCCTGGTCGCGGTCGTGAATCGAACACGGTCCGACGATCATCACGAGCCGGTCGTCGCGGCCATGCAGAATGTCGGCGATTTCCGCGCGGGTCTTCTCGACCAGCGTCTGCACCGAAGGCGGCGTGGGCAACTCGTCCTGCAATAGCGCAGGGGAAATCAGCGGACGTACCGCACCGATCCGAACGTCGTCGATGCGCGTGGTGTCCTGGGTGGCGTCGGCCGAGCCGACTTCCTGATCGTGCAAAGGATTGTCGATGGCGTTCAAAATGTTCTCCCGGACCTTGGTGATGAAGCGGCCTCGCGGCCTGACTGCGTGAGTGTGGGTGCGTTGATCGTGGCTGTCTTCGCTGCCGGGATTATGACACTCGCGTGCTTCGGCCGGGATGGCGCAGGTCAGAGACGTTTGATCAGCGCCATCGCGGCGGCCGGATTGCGCTCCTTGAAACCGCTGATGACGTACAGATAGACGTCGCGCGCGGCCGCTTTGGCAGGCGCTTGCGCAGAGGTCTCCAGGTCGGCCGGAGTCGTACCTGCCGCCAGTTGCCGCGCGCGTTCGGCCCATGCGTCGAGCGCTTTGGTCGAATAGCCGTTGGCCTGTTTATCCGTTGTGCCCATGATGCGGGCATAGACGAAGGGCGCCGTGATATCCGCGATCTGCGGGTAATCGCTGTCGCCGGCCAATACGACAGCGACTTTGTATTTGCGGGCGAGCGCGACGAATTCCGGCGTTTTGAAGGTGTCGTTGCGAACCTCGATCGCATGTCTGAGCTTCTGGCCTTCGATACTGGGCGGCAGCAATTTCAGAAAGGCTTCGAAGTCTTCGCTATCGAATTTCTTGGTGGGCGCGAACTGCCAGTTGATCGGACCGAGTTTCTGTTTGAGCAGCAGCACACCGCTTCCGAAGAAGCGTTCGATTGTTTCACCCGCGTCGGCGAGGACTTTTCTATTGGTCGAATAACGCGGCGCTTTCAGTGAAAAGACGAAATCGTCCGGGGTTTCCTGATACCACTTCTCGTAGCTCGCCGGTTTCTGCAAACCGTAAAACGTGCCGTTGATTTCAATCGACGTGAGGTTCCTGCTCGCGTATTCGAGTTCGCGGCTTTGCGTGAGGTCGGAGGGGTAGAAGGTGCCGCGCCAGGGCGCATAGGTCCAGCCGCCGATACCGATGCGGATGTTCGTCGTTCCGGCGGCCTTTGCGGTTTTCGCAGCGGGTTCTTTCGGCACTTGGGCTCTCCATCGGGCTTCGCAGGGAAGCTGTAGATTAGCCGTTTTTTCGCCCGACGACCCAACCTCGAAGAACCGGAAAAGCGGACCTGTGTCTGTTATTCGCCGCCGCGAGGCGTACCTGCCCCATGACGCGCGGCCTCTTCAAATCGCCGGTTCGCCTCCGCCACTTCGACTCTGAACTGTTGCAGGGCGCTCACCGCCAGGTCCGGCGGCGTGAGCGCGGCCCACAGCACGTCGATGAGCCGGTCCGCGGTCGCATCGATATCGATGTGCCGGTTCGCGAGCGTCGCATCCCATAGCACGTGCTCCATCGGCCCGAACACCATCGATCGCAACAGGCGCAAGGGCATGTCGCCGCGAATCTGCCCGCTCTCCTGGCCTTGCGCAAGCACGCGCATCAACGGGGCGGTATAGCGGCGCTGCAACTCCGTGAGTGCTTCGCTCAACTCGTGGTGGCGGGCCCGCCCTTCGGATAACACCAGTGCGCATAGATCGGTGCCGTTCACGAGCATCAGCCGCAAATGCGTGCGAACGATGAACGCGAACTGCTGCCGCACATTGCCGTCGCGCGGCAAGCCGGATTCGATCGCTTCGATAATCTCGTCGTACCAGTCGCCGATCACCCGCGCGCAGAGCTCGCGTTTGCCGCGGAAATAGCTGAACACGGTCGCCTCGGAAATGCCGAGACGCTGCGCGATCTCGGCGGTCGTCGCGCGCTCGTAGCCCTTTTCGGAGAACACGTCGCGCCCCGCCTGAAGGATCTCCTTCACACGTTGCTGCGACTTGCGCCCGGCCGGCTGGCGGCGCGAGGCGGGTAACTCGGCCTTCGTGGCAACCGTCATATGAGTCCAGTTCAGATTTGTTGGTTGGATTCGGTATGAAAGCGTGCCGAATGAACCCTTGATGACAATCCTATCACGTCATGGACGCTCTTTACACACTTGGACCAGTTTCTGAGTGACACTCAAAAATACCTATTGACGCTTACGTAAATCTGGCGTGAAATGCGGCTTGAACGTTGCGCCTCGGGTGGGACGACAGAGGTGGGTCAACAGTTCCGCCACCGTCCGCCGGGCCGCATTCGGACCAGTCGGCGCCTATATTCAGGCCGGCCGCCAACGAACTCTGGAGACACAGCAATGAGCAACCTGCCCGGTTTGCAATTCCCGCTCGGCGAAGAAATCGAAATGCTGCGCGACAGCATCGCGGGATTCGCTGCCAAAGAAATCGCTCCGCGCGCCGCGGAAATCGATCGCACGGATCAGTTTCCGATGGACCTGTGGCGCAAGTTCGGCGATCTGGGCGTGCTGGGCATGACGGTCTCGGAGGAATACGGCGGCGCGAACATGGGCTACACGGCGCACATGATCGCCATGGAAGAAATCTCGCGCGCGTCGGCATCGGTCGGTCTCTCGTACGGCGCGCATTCGAATCTGTGCGTCAACCAGATTCATCGCAACGGCACGGAAGCGCAAAAGCAGAAGTATTTGCCCAAGCTCGTGTCCGGCGAACACATCGGCGCGCTTGCCATGAGCGAGCCGAACGCGGGTTCGGACGTGGTCAGCATGAAGCTGCGCGCGGAGAAGAACGGCGATCACTATGTGCTCAACGGCACGAAGATGTGGATCACCAACGGCCCGGATTGCGACACGCTGGTCGTCTACGCCAAAACCGATCCCGAAGCGAGTTCACGCGGCATTACCGCGTTTATCGTCGAGAAGGGCATGAAGGGTTTCTCGGTTGCGCAGAAGCTCGACAAGCTCGGCATGCGCGGCTCGCATACCGGCGAACTGGTGTTCCAGGACGTGGAAGTGCCGGAAGAAAACATTCTCGGCCAGCTGAACGGCGGCGCGAAGGTGCTGATGAGCGGTCTCGACTACGAACGCGCCGTGCTCGCGGGCGGGCCCACGGGCATCATGGTCGCGGTCATGGACGCGGTCGTGCCGTATATCCACGACCGCAAGCAGTTCGGTCAGCCGATCGGCGAGTTCCAGCTCATTCAGGGCAAGGTGGCCGATCTCTACACCACATTGCAGGCATGCCGCGCGTATCTGTACGCGGTGGGCCGGCAACTCGATACGCTCGGCAAGGAACACGTGCGCCAGGTGCGCAAAGACTGCGCGGGCGTGATTCTCTACACCGCGGAAAAAGCCACGTGGATGGCGGGCGAGGCGATCCAGATTCTCGGCGGCAATGGCTATATCAACGAGTATCCGGTCGGCCGTTTGTGGCGCGACGCGAAGCTCTATGAAATCGGCGCCGGCACGAGCGAAATCCGGCGCATGCTGATCGGCCGCGAACTGTTCGCAGAGACGGTCTGAAGGAGAAGCCCGCCATGCCGATCATCGAATCAAAGCTCAATCCGCGCTCGGACGACTTCCGCGCCAACGCAGCCGCGCTCGAAGCGCTGGTCGCCGATCTTCGCGCGAAGATCGAAAAGCTCGCGCTGGGCGGCGGTCAGGCGGCGCGCGACAAACACACGGGCCGCGGCAAACTGCTGCCGCGCGACCGGATCGCGCAACTGCTCGATCCGGGCACGCCGTTTCTCGAGTTCTCGCAACTCGCGGCCTACGGCATGTATCACAACGATGCGCCCGGCGCGGGCGTCATCACCGGGATTGGCCGGATCGCGGGGCACGAGTGCGTGATCGTCTGCAACGATGCAACCGTCAAGGGCGGCACCTACTACCCGGTCACCGTGAAAAAGCACGTGCGGGCGCAGGAAATCGCCGCTGAAAATCACTTGCCGTGCGTCTATCTGGTCGACTCGGGCGGCGCGAATCTGCCGAATCAGGACGACGTGTTTCCGGACCGCGATCACTTCGGCCGCATCTTCTACAACCAGGCGAATCTGTCCGCCGCGGGTATTCCCCAGATCGCCGTCGTGATGGGTTCGTGTACCGCGGGCGGCGCGTATGTGCCGGCCATGAGCGACGAGTCGATCATCGTCAAGAATCAGGGGACGATTTTTCTCGGCGGCCCGCCTTTGGTGAAAGCCGCGACTGGCGAAGTGGTGAGCGCGGAAGACCTCGGCGGCGGCGACGTGCATACGCGTTTGTCCGGCGTGGTCGATCATCTCGCGCAGAACGATGCGCATGCGTTGGGGATTGCGCGCAGCATCGTCGGCAATCTGAATCGCAGCAAGCAGGTGCCGGTCGCGTTGCAGGAACCGAAGCCGCCGCGCTACGACGTAAAGAGCATGTACGGCGTGATTCCGGTGGATACCCGCAAGCCTTTCGATATCCGCGAGGTGATCGCGCGGATCGTCGACGACTCCGCGTTCGATGAATTCAAGGCGCGCTACGGCACCACGCTCGTCACCGGCTTTGCGCATATCTGGGGGCATCCGGTCGGCATCATCGCGAACAACGGCATTCTGTTTTCGGAGTCCGCGCTCAAGGGCGCGCACTTTATCGAGTTGTGCTGCCAGCGCAAGATTCCGCTGGTGTTCCTGCAGAACATCACCGGCTTCATGGTGGGCCGCAAATACGAGAACGAAGGCATCGCACGCAACGGCGCGAAGATGGTAACGGCGGTGGCCACGGCCAAGGTGCCGAAGTTCACGGTGATCATCGGCGGCTCGTTCGGCGCGGGCAACTACGGCATGTGCGGCCGTGCCTATTCGCCGCGCTTTCTGTGGATGTGGCCGAACGCGCGCATCTCGGTGATGGGCGGCGAGCAGGCGGCGTCGGTGCTGGCCACGGTGAAGCGCGACGGCATCGAAGGCAAGGGCGGCACGTGGAGCGCCGAAGAAGAAGAGGCGTTCAAGCAGCCGATCCGCGATCAATACGAACATCAGGGCCATCCGTACTATGCGAGCGCGCGGCTGTGGGACGACGGCGTGATCGATCCGGCGCAAACGCGCGACGTGCTCGGTCTCGGTTTGTCAGCCGCGATGAATGCGCCGATCGAAGACACGCGTTTCGGCGTGTTCAGAATGTGACGATGCGCGACGAAGCGCGGGAGCTGCGACGATGCAATACGAAACATTGACTGTCGAATTCGCCGGACAGATCGCCACGGTCACATTGAATCGCCCGGACGTGCGCAACGCGTTCAACGAAACGATGATCGCCGAAGTGACCTCTGCCTTCACGGCGCTCAACGATCGCGACGACGTGCGCGCGGTAGTGCTTGCCGCGAATGGCAAGGCCTTCTGCGCAGGCGCCGATCTGAACTGGATGAAGAAAATGGCTGGTTACTCGGACGACGAGAACCGGGCCGACGCGATGCTGCTGGCGAACATGCTGTCGTCGATCTATCGCTGCAACAAGCCGGTAGTCGCGCGCGTGAACGGCGACGCGTACGCTGGCGGCATGGGTTTGATCTCGGCGTGCGACATCGTGGTGGCCGTTGAAAGCGCGCGTTTCTGTCTTTCGGAGGCACGCCTCGGCCTGATTCCCGCCACCATCGCGCCATACGTGATTCGTGCGCTGGGCGAGCAGGCGTCGCGCCGCTATTTCATCACCGCCGAGCAGTTCGACTGTGCGACGGCGCTGCGTCTCGGGCTCGTCAGCGAAGCGGTGAGCATGGAGCAACTCGACGCCACTGTGCGGCAGATTGCGGAGACGCTCTGCGCAAACGGTCCGCTAGCCGTGCGCGCGTGCAAGCAGCTCGTGCAGGATATCGCGGGCCACGAGTTGAACGAGGCCTTGATCGCTGACACGGCGGCGCGCATCGCACGCACGCGTGCCGGCGCGGAAGGTCGCGAAGGCGTCGCGTCGTTCCTCGAAAAACGCGCGCCCGCCTGGCGCGACTGATGCATCACATTCCGGGGCGCTTGCCGCGCCCTGACCAGAACAACAGCCCCGATAAAACGGCACACTTCATCGAGACACTTCATGTTCAACAAGATCCTGATTGCCAACCGGGGCGAGATTGCGTGCCGCGTCGCCGCAACCTGCAAGCGGCTCGGCATCGCGAGCGTGGCCGTCTATTCCGATGCGGACGCCAACGCGAAACACGTGGCTGCCTGCGACGAGGCGGTGCATATCGGCGGGGCGAGCGCGGCGGAAAGTTATCTGCGCGTCGAACGCATTATCGAGGCCGCTCGCGCCACCGGCGCGCAAGCGGTACATCCGGGCTACGGCTTTCTGTCGGAGAACGAAGATTTCGCGCAAGCGTGCGAGGCGGCCGGCATCGTCTTTATCGGACCGCCGGTCGAAGCCATTGCGGCAATGGGTTCGAAGGCCGCCGCAAAGGCTTTGATGCATGCGGCCGCCGTGCCGCTCGTGCCGGGTTATCACGGCGACGATCAGGACGCGCAACTGCTGCACCGCGAGGCGAATGCGATCGGTTATCCGGTGCTGCTCAAAGCCAGTGCCGGCGGCGGCGGCAAGGGCATGCGCGTGGTGGAGCGCAGTGAGGATTTCGCGGCGGCGCTCGCTTCGTGCAAGCGGGAAGCCGCGAGCAGCTTCGGCAATGATCGCGTGCTGATCGAAAAGTACCTGACGCGGCCGCGTCACGTGGAAGTGCAGGTGTTCGCGGATCGTCACGGCGGTGCGGTCTATCTGTTCGACCGCGATTGTTCGGTGCAGCGGCGTCATCAGAAAGTGCTGGAAGAAGCGCCGGCGCCCGGATTGTCCGCTGAAATCAAGCGCGAAATGGGCGAGGCGGCCGTGGCCGCGGCGCGCGCGGTGAATTACGTCGGTGCGGGCACGGTCGAGTTCATCATGACCAGCACGGGCGAGTTCTACTTCATGGAAATGAACACGCGCCTGCAGGTCGAGCATCCGGTCACGGAAATGGTGACCGGCCAGGACCTGGTGGAATGGCAACTGCGCGTGGCCGCTGATCAACCGCTGCCGCTCACGCAGGAACAGTTGAAGATCGACGGGCACGCAATCGAAGCACGTATCTACGCAGAGCATCCGGCGCGCGGCTTCCTGCCGTCGACAGGCACGCTCAAACATCTGCGCATGCCGGAAGGCGTGGAATTCACGATCGATGCGTCGGGTCTCGGCGAGCCGGGACGTAAAGCGCCGGTGCGTATCGACAGCGGCGTGCGTGAAGGCGACACCATCACGCCGTTTTACGATCCGATGATCGCCAAGCTGATCGTGCACGGTGCCACGCGCGAAGAGGCGCTCGCGCGCCTGAGCCGCGCGCTGCATGCGTGCGAGGTGGTCGGCCCGCATACCAACGTCGAGTTTCTGCAGAGCATTGTTGCGAGCGAGCCGTTTGCAACGGGCGATCTCGACACGGGCCTGATCGAGCGCCATCACGACGCCCTGTTCGCGCCGCGCAAGAAGCCGTACAAGGAAGCGCTGGCGCTCGCCTGCGCGGCGCTGCTCACGCGCGAGGGCGGCACGGCGCACGGCGCGTCGCCGTGGGATGCGTTGTCGCACTGGCGTCTGAATGGCGGCTATACGCAGACGCTCGGCTGGCGCGACATAGACAGCGGCGGCGAGAGCGCCCGCCTGTTCACGGTCACGTTCGCGCGCGACGGCGGCACGCAAACGCTCGAACACGATGGCGTGCGTGAGGACTTCAAATGGTCGGACGGCAGCGGCCCGCATGAATTCCGCGCGACGATCGGCGACGCGCGCGCAACGGGCCGTGTGTTCGTCGACGGCGATACGTTCCATGTGTTCTGCCTCGGCGAAGCGCTGGCGTTCGAATGGCAAAACCTGCTAGCACACGCAGCGGACACCGAAGGCGGCGAAGGCCGTTTGACTGCGCCGATGCCGGGCAAGGTGATCGCCGTGCTGGTGGAACCGGGCACCGTGGTGGAGAAGGGCACGCCGCTCATCGTGATGGAAGCGATGAAAATGGAGCACACCATTGGTGCGCCGGCGGCGGGCACGGTCTCGGAGGTGCTGTATGCGGTTGGCGATCAGGTGGCCGACGGCGCGCAGCTTCTGGTGCTGGACGTGCAGTAGCCGTCAAGCCGCAGTTCAGGCGAGGCGCGTATAGCCGACGGCGCGCGCTTCGTTTTCGAGTTCCTCGATGCGCTCGTAGTCCGAGCTCGGCAACACGGAAAACCCCTGCAAACGCAGGCGTTTCGCACGTTCTGGCTGGGCGGCGAGCACCTCGTTCAACGCTTCGCGCAAGGCTTCGACCGTTGCCGGGGGCACCGTGCCGGAGGCGATCAGCGGCAGCCCCGGCGATGGCGCCGTCGTGCCGATCCGGCGAACCTGCCGCGCCAGTTCCGGCATTTCGTCGCACACGAAAGCGAAGGTCACGCAATCGATCGCCGCGATATCCGCGCGATTTTCCGCCACCGCGCGCAACGAGCCGAGATGCGAGCCGGTTCGCAACACCGCGCTGAAAAACAGGCCGGCGCGCGCGAGCGGCGCCACGGCGTGGCGAAACACGTTCATGCCGCTATTCGAATCGTCCTGGTTGTAGGCGGCACGTGCGCCGCGGCACGCCGCGAGCGTGTCGAACGGCGCATCCGCGCGCGTCACCAGTACGCTCGAATAATGTGCGCCCTCGCAACCGGGCGCGTCGAAGCGCGGCGTGGCGATCAACTGCACCTGTTCGTGCAGGCCGTGCATGAACGGGTAGCCGCAGGTCTGCGAGATCAGCAGATTGGGCCGCCGCCAGAAGCCATGCAATTCCTCGTCCGGTTCGACAATGCGGCACGCGGGCTTGACCATGCGCAGTACGTCGGCGAGCCACTCGCGCCACTCGAAGTCGAGCGCGGGCGTGACGTTATACATGGGCAGGGCGGCGATCCAGGTCATGGCGCTATTCTGGCATGCCTGCCGTCTAATGTCTGACCATACGGAATTCGTCGAGGCCGAGACGCACCGGCTCCGTCGGTCTGAATGTCCACTTCTGCGCGGCTACCGAAAGGATTTCCAGTTGCGCATCTTCGAATGCGACGAGCAGATCCTGTTTTCGCTTGCTCGCCGCACCGCAATAAGTCACGAGTGCTTCGGCGCTGACCTCGAAGATCTGCGCGCGATCGTCACAGCACACCCGGAACGCGACCGTCGCGCATTCCGTCACACAGGGCCTGAACCCTTCATCCACATAGACCGACATGGCAATCTCCCGCCGCACGTCCGAGTCATCAGGATGACAAGTCGTAAGCTGGCGGTATGTGGGAAAACCGGCATTTGCAGCGAAATGGGCGAGACTTTATCCGGTCGGGAGAGCGCGAGCGTTGGGCCCGCCGCCGTCACGCGTCTGCGCCGGCAGAAACAGCGCACGACCGTGAGAAAGGTGCCGTGCCGCTCACGCCACCTTGCGCGCGTTCGTCCATGACCACAAATCGGCCGGCGACAACGCTTTCGAGAACAGGAAGCCCTGCAGTTCGTCGCAACCGATCGTGCGCAGGATGCGCGCCTGATGTTCGCTCTCGACACCCTCGGCGACCACCCGCAGACCCAGTTCATGCCCCAGTTCGATGATCGCGCGGACGATGGCGAGGTCCGCGCGGGCATCGAGCATGTCGAGCACGAACGCCCGATCGATCTTGAGCCGGTCGAGGGGAAAACGGTTCAGATAGCTGAGGCTCGAGTAGCCGATGCCGAAATCGTCGAGCGAGAGCTTGACCCCGAGCGCGCGGATCGCGTTGATCATGGTGAGATAGTTCTCCGCGTTGTCCATCAGCACGGTTTCGGTGATCTCGAGTTCGAGCCGCCACGGGGCGACGCCATGCCGCGCGAGACTGTCCGCGAGCGTGCCGATCAGGTCCGGATCGCGCAACTGGATCGCCGACAGGTTGATCGAAACACGTAGCGGCGTCAGACCTTCGGCGTCCCACGCGGCGATCTGCTGGCAGGCTTCGTCTATCACCCACGCGCCGATCGGAATGATGAGGCGCGTATCTTCCGCGACCGGAATGAACTGCGCGGGCGAGACGATGCCGATCTGCGGGCTGTTCCAGCGCAGCAGGCCTTCTACGGCGACCAGTTCGCCCGTATGCGCATCGACGCACGGCTGGTATTCGAGCCGGAACTCGTGCATGGTGATCGCGCTGCGCAGGCAGGCTTCGAGCGTCAGCCGGTAGCGGGTGCGCTCGGCGATGTCGGGCGCGAAGAACTTGACGAGGTTGCGCCCGGCGCCCTTCGCCTGGTACATCGCGGCGTCGGCGTTCTGCATCAGCGTCTCGATGTCCTCGCCGTCGTCGGGGAACAGCGCCACGCCCACACTGCACGACACCTGCAGCGTGACGCCGCCGACCTCGTGCGGCTGGCGCACGAGCGGCAGCAAACGCTCCTCGATCGTGCGCGTGACGTCCGCCGCGTTGCTGACGCTGTTCAGGATCACCGTGAATTCGTCGCCGCCGAGCCGGCTTACGGTGTCGTTGGTGCGCACGGCCTGCAACAGGCGTCGCGAGACCGAGCGCAGAAGGCTGTCGCCGATGTGATGGCCCAGCGAATCGTTGATGTTCTTGAAGCGGTCGAGGTCGATGAACAGCACCGCGACGCGCTGCCCCGTGCGGCGCGCGTTGCCGAGCACGACGCCCAGTCGCTTCACGAACAGCTCGCGGTTCGGCAACTCCGTCAGCACGTCGTGTTCGGCGAGGAACTGGATGCGCGCCTCGCTCTTCTTGCGGTCCGTGATGTCGATCAGCGTGCAGATGTAGTGCGACAGGTTCGCGCGCCGGTCGCGCACCGCGCTCACCATCAGCCACGCCGGATAGTCGCTGCCCGCGCGCCGCCGTACGTGCGCTTCGCCATGCCATACGCTCAGGCGGTCGACGGAATCGATCACGGCCGGAAGAATGTCGTCGTGGTCCTGCGTGCCGAACAGGAAAGCGGGTTCCTTGCCCGTCACGTTGTCGGCGCGATAGCCGGTCGCGCGATAGAACGATGCGTTTGCGGTCACGAGCCGCCGTTGCGCGTCGAGAATCAGAATGGCTTCGGACGATGCCTCGAACACCTTGCCCCACAATTCGAGGCGCTGCTCCATCAGCTTGATCTGGTTGATCGGTGTGAAGGCGGTCAGCACGGCGTCGCGCCCCTGGAAGTCGAGACGCCGCGCCGACAGCATTGCCCAGGTGGATTCTTTGGCGGCCTTCCAGTGCACCTCGAATTCGTCGACCGCCTCGCGGTCGGAGAGCTGCTGGAAGAAGCGCGCGCGCACCTCCGAGTCGAGGCCGACGGCCCACGGATCGACCGTGCAGCCATTCAGCCAGTAAAGCGCGGGCTTGTTCGCGTGCAGCACTTCATGCCCCGGGATCGCCGTGACGACCATCGGCACCGGAGTCGCCTCGACCAGTGCGTACTGCGCGGCCGAGGCGCGCGCTGTCGCCGCGAGTTCCTTCTGCACGTCGCGCTCGCGATCGAGTTGCGCGAGCATGTCGTTGAAGCCTCGCACGAGCTGGCCGATCTCGTCCTGGCTATGCCACCTGGCGCGCAGCGAATGGTCGCCCGTACGCCGCACCGTGTCCATCACGCGCGCGAGCTGGCGCAGTGGCCGCGAAATCTGCTGCGCGACGAAATACACCATGCTGAGGATCGCGCACAGCAGGAACAACGCGGTGCCGAGGTGCAGCCACATCCGCTCGAAGAGGCCGCGCACGCGTTCATGCAACAGTCTTTCGAGCTGATTGCCGGTCGCGCTCCACGCGTCGCTCACGCTCATCACCACGCCCTGCTGCGCGGCATCGAGCGCCGTGAGCGTGGCGGCATCCGAGCCGGCATCGACCGCGGCGCCGGCCACGCGGCGATACGCGTCGATCGCGGCGAGCATATGCGTGATCGGTGGACCGATGGTTCTGGTCAGCGTGGCGTTGGTGGCCGCGGCTTCCGCATAGTCGGAGCGCAGCCCCTGCAATACCGCGTCGAGCTGTCCTTCCAGCACGAGGTAGCGGGTCCGCATCTCGTCGTGGCTCATCCGTGCGGTGCGAAGACTCGCGCCGGCATCGTGCAGATGGCGGCCGATCCGGTTGACGTCGCTGAGCAGCTCCGGATAGCGCAGGATCGACAGCGACATCGAGTAGTAGCTGTCGAGGTCCGGGTCCAGAATCAGGTTCGACTGGTTGCCGACCCGCGTCACCAGTTCGCGGGTTGCTTCGAGGCCGCCGTCCACGGTCGCGGCGCTCGCATGGGGCGCGGCGCTGGCCGTGAGGGCCGCTAGCACGCGCGCGTTGATTTCGGCGCTCTGCATGTTTGCGCCATAGCGGCGCTCCGCGTCGGCGAGCCAGCTCGCCGTGCGTTGCAATTGGGCCGGCGTCTGCGGTTTTCCGGCCCCGGCGAGCGCAAAGTCGACGAGCGCGTCGTGCACGGCCGCGACGTAGGCGTTGCCGACCAGCTCCTTGTCGGAGAAGTCGATCGCAATGTATTTCTCGTGGATCAGGATGCCGCTGATATACAGCACCGCGCTCAGGTCGAGCAGATAGATCAGCAGCAGCTTGCGGCCGACGCGCAGGCGCCCGAGAAACCGGAAGAACAGGTTGCGTTTCATGGGCGCCGCTCGAGCGCGGAGGCTTCACCGCGGGCGCCATAAGCCAGACGTTTCACTGCGTTTCTCCATGCGGGGAACGCCGGACCTGGGTCAGGTCCGGAAGCGGGAAAAACCCCTAATCATGGTATCGACCAGTTGGCGAACTTCTTTAGCCTTCGCTTAAAACTCACCAGGACGGTGCGGGAAACGCTGCATGACGGTGCGGATATCGGCCCGGCTGCACCCTCTCAACGCGGCGCCGCGTCGAGCCGCACGATCCAGCCTTCCGTTTCCCTGCTCTCGGCCGGGTAGCGCGTCAGCACGGCCGGGTCATGGCCGGGCACGACGTGTTGCGCGGAGTCCGCCAGTTCGTGCGCGCGACGATAGCCTTCGATCATGTCGCCCACGTTGTACACGGCGGGGAACGGGCGGTTCTGTTCCATGTTCGCGTACAGGTGCGATGCATCGGAAGCGAGCACCACCCAGCCACGCTCAGTATGCACACGCACCACCTGCAGGCCGTCGGTATGGCCGCCGACGCGGTGCACACTCAGTCCCGCGGTGAGGTTCGACGCGCCGTCGTGAAACGCCACCCGGCCGTCGAAAACGCGGCCGACCATGGATTTGACGTCTTCCGGATCGAACGGGTGGTTCAGTGCGCCATGACACATGCAGCGGCCCGTGCAATACGCCATTTCGCGGTCCTGCACGTGATAGCGCGCCTTCGGGAAGAGCGAACGGTTGCCGGCGTGGTCGTAGTGCATGTGCGTGATGATCACGTCTTCGACCGTGTCGGGGCGAATGCCGATCGCGCCGAGTCCCGCTTCGACGGAGTGCGTGATGGTGCGGCGGCGTTTCGTACCGCCTTCGACGTCGAAACCCGTGTCGACGAGGAAGGTGCGGCTCTCGCCGACCACCGCCCACACGAAATAGTCGAGCGGCATGTTCACATCGTGCGGATCGCCGCCAAGGAAGTTGTCGCGGGCGGGACGGTCGTGATGCGCATACTTGATGGCGTAAATCTTGTAGTTTTCCGGTGCGGCTGTCATGGCAGCTGTCTCCTGTTTCCCATATATGAGAGCGCTATCATAACAAGCAGCCGGCGGCTTGTGTTGTGTCGTTGCGGGCGCGGTTCGAGCGGTGCCCGGCTTGATCAGTCACGGCCAACCCGCGCGGAACGGCCCCTGGCATACGATACAATCGGCTATCAGATCAAAGAGCCGGATGGGCGAGTGAAAAAGCGTGTGACGGCCGTCGAGGACGGGAAGATCAGGTTGGCAGGCGGGCCGGGCGGGGAAGTGAAAACCGCATCGAAAGCCGCGCGAAAAACGGGCAAAAGCGCGGGCACGACCGCGGCCAGGACACGCCCGGGCGGGCAGGCGGTGCGCATGATCGACGTTGCGAAGGCGGCGAACGTGTCCCTGATGACAGTGTCGCGCGCGCTCAACGAACCTGAACGGCTCTCCAAGGAAACCCGCAAGCTGGTGCTCGATACGGTGCGCCGCATAGGCTATGTTCCGAATCACATCGCCTCGAATCTCGCGTCGGCGCGCTCGAATGTGGTCGGCCAGATTGTCCCGAGCATCCAGAATTCGCTGTACTCGCATAGCATCAAGGGTTGTGCCGACGTGTTGCGCTCCGCCGGCATGCAATTGTTGCTGGCCGACAGCGGCTACTCGCTCGAAGAAGAAGAGGCGCTGATCGACGCGTTCATCGCCCAGCGCGTGTCCGGGCTCGTGCTGCACGACACCGTGCATACGCCGCGCGCCGTCCAGTTGATCCGCGCCGCCGGCATTCCCATTGTCGAAACGGGCGACCTCGCGCGCACGCCGCTCGACATGGCCGTCAGCTACTCGAATTTCAACGCGGCCAAGGAAATGACGCTGTATCTGGCGGGGCGCGGCTACAAGTCGATCGGGTTCGTCTGCCTCACCACGAAGAACAACATGCGCGCCCGCGAGCGTCTGAAGGGCTACTACGCGGCGCTCGAGGCGCTCGGCCGCGAGCGCAACCCCGGGCTCGTGCGCGAAGTGGAGGGCGGCCTGACCTCCGGCGCACATGCGATGGTGGACATGATGCAGCGCGTGCCCGAAGTGGACGCGATCTTCTTCGCCGGCGACGTGCTCGCGGTCGGCGCGCTGTTCGAAGCGCAGCGGCGTAACTGGAAAGTGCCGGAGCGCGTCGCGATTGCCGGTTTCGACGATCTCGACATCTTGCGCCACACGGTGCCGCGCCTGACCTGTCTGAACCTGCCTCGTCTGGAGATCGGCCGGCGCAGCGCCGAAGCGCTGCTGCAAAGAATGCGCAACGAACCGATCGTGCCGGCCAGGCTCGATCTCGGTTTCGAAATTATCCAGCGCGAAAGCACCTGAAGCGGCGGTTTCATTGCTAGTGAACCTGGGGCGCACAATGCGCCCCTTTTCTTTTTGTGCCGTTCGAAAGGCTTGCTGCGTTGCCTTGTCATGCCCGTCCGCCGCTGCCGCGCCCGGTTCCGTCGTGCTCTCTTTTATCTGCTCCCGGGCAATTCCCCAGGTTGCAGCGCTGCGCCTTTTCGGTTAAGTTAGCGCTATCATTAAGAGATGGCGAACGTTTGTGTTTCGCCTGCGGCCTGGCAACGGCCATGCTTTCGACAGACAGGGAAAATCGCGGAATGAAGGGGAGAACTGCACTCGTAACAGGCTCGTCGCATGGGCTGGGTCTGGCTATGGCCGACGCACTGGCCGGCGCCGGCTGCCGGGTCGTGCTGCACGGCGTGGAAACGCCTGAGCAGGTCGAGCCCGCGCGCGCGGCCTTCGAGCAGAAACACGGTTATCGCGCGGATTATCTGCAGGTGGACCTCGGCGATGCGCGGGCCGTCGAGCGGATGATGTTCGAGACGATCGAGCGCGTCGGCGCGATCGACGTGCTGATCAACAATGCGGTGGTGCGCCATTTCGCGCCGATCGAAGCGTTTCCGGTCGACAAATGGGAGCAGGCGCTCTCCGTGAATCTGAGCGCGGCGTTTCACACCATCCGTCTGGCGCTGCCCGGCATGCGCGAGCGCGGTTGGGGCCGCATCTTCAATATGACCTCGGTGTACGGCATGCGCGGCACGGCCAATCGTGTCGATTACGTGACCACCAAATCCGCGCTGCTCGGTCTGACGCGCGCGGTGGCCGCCGAAACAATGGGGCAGGGCATTACCTGCAATGCGGTCTGTCCGGGCGCCGTGCATACGCCGACCAGCGAGAACCGCATTCAGGCGCTAATGGAAGAAGAGAGACTCGACCGCGAAACGGCAATCGAGCGCTTTCTGACCGGCAAACAGCCGACCGGCCATTTCGTGCAGGCGTCGCATGTCGCGGATCTGGTGGTGTTCATGTGCAGCGACGCGGCGGCGGAGATGACGGGCGCGATGCTGCCCGTAGATGGCGGCTGGCTGGCGACATAACCTGCCTATTCATGTGTTAGCGCTATCCGGAATTGTCCGGTCAGCGAGGATGCGCGAACCGGCCGCGCCGACGCAAAAATAGCGTTGGCAGCCTGTACGCCGCAGCCAGGCCCGATCAAGGCCAAACCCGGCTTAGCGGTGGGAAGACATGCCTGATCGTCATGCACTGCAACACAAAAAGAAGCTGCGGAACAGCCAATATCGCCTTGACCGATTGTATGACAGGAATATAATCCACTTTGATGTTACCGCTCACATCCGGCGATGAGAGCTACGACGAAAGCAGCGGCGCAAGGCAAGCGGTGTTGGAAGCTACGGAACCAGAACAAAGACATTCACGGAGACAGCATCCATGCAGAACGAAGCAACGATTGGATACCGGCTGGACAGCCTGCCGCTATCCGGTTATCACTGGCGGTTGCTCGGGCTGATTGCCGCGGGCATGTACTTCGACTCATTCGATATCTATATCGCCGGCACCGTGCTTGCCGCGATGATCCACAGCGGCGAATCCACGCTGAAGCTCAATGCGATGTTCGTGTCGGTCACGTTCGTCGGCATGATGTCGGGCGCCTGGCTTTCGGGCGTGCTCGGCGATCGCTTCGGCCGGCGCTTCTGCTACCAGTTCAACCTCGGCATCTACGGCTTCGCGTCGATCGCCGCGGCGCTCGCGCCTTCCATGTACTGGCTGATCTTCTTCCGCCTCGTGATGGGAATCGGCATGGGCGCGGAAATCGTGGTCGGCTACGGCACATTGAGCGAATTCATTCCGGCCGCGTGGCGTGGCCGCTTCGGCACGATCCTCAATCTGATCATCAACACCTCGCTGTTCCTGTCCACCTTCCTCGGCTGGCTGATCGTGCCGCATTACGGCTGGCGCTGGATGTTCGCGATCGCCGGTTGCGGTGCGCTTTTCGTGTGGTTCCTGCGCAAGTCGATGCCGGAGTCGCCGCGCTGGCTGGCTTCGCGCAACCGCACGGATGAAGCGGACCAGGTGGTGTCCACCATCGAAAAAGCCTGCGGCGTCGATTCCGCCACGGCGATCGCGGCGGCCGCCCAGCAGCCGCGTCGCGCGGCGCCGGGTAACGGCCGTCTCGGTGATCTGTTCACGCGCCGTCTGCTGACGCGCACCATTACCGGCATCACCGTGCTGGTCGCGCTCTTTATCGTCAACTACGCGTTCGTCAGCTGGATTCCGACCTTCCTCGTCAAGCAGGGCCACAGCGTGTCGAATTCGCTCGGCCTGACGAGCGTGATGTTCGCGGGCGGTCCGGTCGGCTCCCTGATCGCCTTTGCGCTCGCCGAGCGTGTCGGCCGTAAATGGGGCATCGTACTGTTTTCGCTGATCTGCGCGGCGTTCGGCGCGGCTTACCCGTTCGCGCAGTCGGAAGTGATGATTACCGCGCTCGGTTTTGCGATTACCTGCTGTATTTACGTGCTGTCGTCGTTCAGCGTCGCGACCTACGTGCCGGAACTGTTCCCGACCGAACTGCGTCTGCGCGGCTCGGGCGTGTCGAATACCGCCGGGCGCGCGGTCAGCATCGCCGTGCCGTACGTTGTAGCGTGGGCTTTCACGGGCTTCGGCATTGCCGGCGTCCTGACACTGATCGTCGGCACGTTGCTCGTGCAGGCATTGATCGTGGGTGTGCTCGGCACCGAGACCAGGAAGCGTTCGCTCGAATCGATCGCCGCCGAAGTCAGCGACACGACCGACGCGTCAGGCCAGTCGGTCAACGCCCGCGCGGCGTCGGCCACCGAACCGTAAGCGCGTCCTCGCGTGCGGTGAGTCCGCACGAGGCGTCGCAGTGAATCAAGAGAGACATCCGGTAGAGGACAACCTTTGCACATGGCAGCACAGTCAGACAGCAGTTCAGGCCAGGCCAGCACGAACAGTGACGCCGGTCACGTGACGCAGCGCGTCGCGCAGTGGGTGGCGGACACGACGTGGCAAGACGTGCCGGCCGCCGTGCGCCACGAAGCCAGGCGCTCGCTCGTCAACTATCTGGCGGTTGCGCTGGCCGGCTGCTCCGACCCGACGCTCGGCAAAGCCGTGCGCACCTATCAGCGCTTTAGCGCGGGCGAAGGTTCGAGTGTGATCGGGCGGCGCGAACGTTTCGACATGCTGAACGCCGCCGCGCTCAACGCCATGAGCGCGAACGTGTTCGACTTCGACGACACGCATATTCCGACCATCATCCATCCGACTGCACCTGTCGCCGCCGCGCTGTTCGCCTTCGCCGAGTCGCTTGCGGACTTTGCGCCTGGCGCCCGCCCGCTGACTGGCGAAGCGCTGCTGCTCGCATTCGTTGTCGGCGTGGAAGTGGAATGCCGGATCGGCAATGCGGTTTCGCCCGAGCACTATCGGCGTGGCTGGCATATCACGTCGACCTGCGGCGTGTTCGGCGCGGCTGCGGCGATCGCCAAAGCGCAAGGCCTGAGCGCGCAACAGATCGGGTGGGCACTGGGCAATGCGTCGGCACAGGCCGGCGGCCTGGTGGAGACGCTCGGCACCATGTCGAAGAGCATCAGCGTCGGTAACGCGGCGCGCAACGGCCTGCTATCCGCGCTGCTCGCCGCCGACGATTTCTCCGGTCCCGATGCGCCGCTCGAAGGCACGCGCGGTTTCCTGCGCGTCGCCGCAACGGAGCCGGATGTCGAGGCGTTGACGCGTGAACTCGGTCACGAATGGGCGCTGCTGTCGAACACCTATAAACCGTACCCGTGCGGCGTGGTGCTGAACCCCGTGATCGAAGCGTGTCTCGATCTGCGCCGCGATGCGAGCTGGACCGTGGACGACGTCGAGCGCGTCGAACTGACCGGGCACCCGTTGCTGCGCGAGCGCACCGACCGGCCGAACGTGCGCACCGGCCGCGAATCGCAGGTTAGCGCGCAACATGCGGTAGCGGTCGCGCTGGCTACGGGCAAAGCGGGCCTCGCCGAGTTCAGCGACAGCGCGGTCGCCACTCCGTCGCTGCGTGCGTTCGGCGCGCGTCTGCGTTTTATCGACGACGCATCGTGGCCGGTGGAGTCCGCCCAGGTGGCCGTCGTGCTGCGCTCGGGCGAAACCGTGTCGCGGCGTATTCATGCGGCGCGCGGCAGTCTCGCGGCGCCGCTCGCCGATGTCGAACTCGCGGCCAAACTGCGCGATCTCGCCGCATACGGCGGCTCGGGCGTAGCGCCGCAACCGCTGATCGATGCGCTGTGGCGTTTCGACAGCGAACCGGATGCCGCGTCGCTCATGCGGCTCGCGCGTGCGGCCTGAGCCGCGCAACGAAAACAGCTTCCCAACAGATGAGGACAGTCATGTCGAGCAGTGATCAAGGCAGCAACACGATCGGTTTTGTCGGAGTAGGCGTGATGGGGCGGCCTATGGCGCGCCGTCTCATCGAGGCGGGCCATACGCTCGTCGTGTTCGATCGCGATGAGCAGGCGGTCGCGGAATTGACGGCGATCGGCGCGCGCGCGGCGAAGTCCGTGAAGGATGTGGCGGACTCCGCGCGCATCGTATTCACGAGCCTGCCCACGCCGGCCATCTTCAGGCAGGTCGCGCTCGGCGAAGGCGGACTGATCGACGGCAGCGCGGTGAAGATTCTCGTCGATCTGTCCACGGTCGGATCGCGCATGGAAAAGGAAGTGGCGGACGGCCTGCTCGTGAAGGGCATCGATACCGTCGATGCGCCGGTGAGCGGAGGCGCCGCCGGAGCGAAGAAGGGCACGCTCGCGATCATGCTGGCCGGCAAGCCGGCTGTACTCGACCAGGTGCGCGGACTGTTCGAAGTGCTCGGCAAGGTGTTCGTGGTCGGCGACCAGCCGGGCCAGGGGCAGTTGCTCAAGCTGCTGAACAACATGCTGTCCTCCACCGCGTTTGCGATCACGTCGGAGGCGTTTGTCGCGGGCGTGCGCGGCGGCCTCGATCCGGAAGTGATGATGTCGGTGATCAATTCGGGCAGCGGCAAGAACGGCGCGACGATGGACAAGTTCCCGAAGCATGTGCTGCCGGGCAGCTTCGATTTCGGCTTTCCGGTCGGCAGTGTGTGCAAGGACATCGGCCTCGCGGTCGACGAATGCCAGGCGCTCGGCGTGCCGATGTGGGTCGGCAGCGTCGCCCGTCAGGTATGGAATTACGCGGCCATGCAGGACGGCTCGAAACGCGACATGACCGAACTGGTCAGGTATGTCGAACGCTGGTCGTCCGGCGAGGGACTGGCGGACTGAATCGGCCGCGAGCAAAACTCATTGGCTTTGGCTTTGGCTTTGGCTTTGGCTTTGGCTGCGGCCATCTGATCATCCCACAAGGAGATGTACATGATCGTTGAAATGCGTATCTACCACTGTGCGCCGACGCGCCTGCCGGCGTTGCTCGATCGCTTCACGTCGACCACGCTCGGCTTTTTCGAAAAGTACGGTATCGAACAGATCGGTTTCTGGACCACGCTGATCGGTCCGAGCAATCACGCGCTGACCTATATGCTGAAGTGGGAAAGCCTCGCGGAGCGCGAGCAGAAGTGGAACGCGTTCCAGGCCGACCCCGAGTGGATGGCCAAACGTGCGGCGACGGAAGCCGACAAGCCGATCGTCGAGCGCATCGAGAACCACTTCCTCGCGCCGACCGCCTTCTCGGCGCTGCGCTAGGAGAGCTTTCTCATGACACAAGCCAAACGGGTCGGTTTCATCGGCCTCGGCATGATGGGCGCGCCGATGGTGCAATGCCTTCGCAAGGCAGGCTTCGAACTGTTCATCGACGATGCCGACGCCGCACGCGCCGACGCGCTGGCAGAACAGAGCGGCTCGCACCGCCTGAACGCGGACAACGCGGCCTCGCTCGATGCGCTGATCACCATGCTGCCCAACTCGGCGATCGTCGAGGCCGTGGTGCTCGGCGACGGGAACAACAAGGGCTGGGCCGCGCGGCTCGCGAAAGGCGCCGTGGTTATCGACATGAGTTCGTCGGAACCGGAGCGTTCGCGCGAGCTCGGCAAGACGCTCGAAGCACAGGGGCTCGCGTATCTGGATGCGCCCGTGTCGGGCGGCGTCAAGCGCGCGAAGGAAGGCACGCTGGCGATTCTGGTCGGCGGCCATGCGGACGTGCTCGCGCGCTGCAAGCCGCTGCTCGACGCGATGGGCACGAACGTGCTGCATATCGGCACAGCGGGCGCCGGGCATGCGGCGAAGGCGCTCAATAACTACGTGTCGGCGGCGAGCGTGGCGGCCACGGTCGAGGCGCTGCAGATCGCAAGCCGCTTCGGTATCGACCCGCAGGTGATGACGGACGTGCTCAATGCGTCCACGGGCCGCAGCAATACGTCGGAAAACAAGGCTAAGCAGTTCATGCTGAGCGGCACTTTCGCTTCCGGCTTCGCGCTGCAGTTGATGAACAAGGATCTGAAGATCGCCCGAGCGCTCGCCCAGGCCGTGGGGCATCCCATGACGTTCGGCGCCACCTGTGTCGAGGTATGGGACGAAGCGGCGCAGCGCTCCACGCCCGCCACCGATCACACCGAGCTATACCGGCTCCTGCCCGGAGCCGCATCCTGAACCTGCATTCCGATTCATTGATTCCGGAGCCTGTCATGTCTCACGCAGCCCAGTTCTATATCGACGGACGTTGGGTCGAACCCGCGTCCGCCGTCTGGTTCGATATCGTCGATCCGTCGACGGAAACGCCCTTTGAAAAGCTCGCGTTGGGCAACGCGGAAGATGTCGATCGCGCCGTCGCCGCCGCGCGCCGCGCGTTTGCGACTTGGTCGGCGACGAGCGTGGCCGAACGCGTCGCGTTGCTCAAGCGCGTTCTCAGTATCTACGAGCGACGCTATGACGAATTCGCCGAGTTGATGCGCCGCGAGATGGGCGCACCGATCACGTTCGCGCGCAACGGTCAGGCGGCACGCGGTCCCGCGCATCTGAATGCGTTGATCGACGTGCTCGAACGCTTCGAATTCGAGGAACAGCGCGGCAGTACGCGCATCGTGCTCGAACCGATCGGCGTGTGCGGTCTGATCACGCCGTGGAACTGGCCGGTCAACCAGATCGTCGTCAAGATCGCGCCGGCACTCGCGGCCGGTTGCACGATGGTGCTCAAGCCGAGCGAGTATTCGCCGCTGAGCGCGCTGCTGTTTGCCGACGTGCTCGATGAAGCCGGCGTGCCGGCGGGCGTGTTCAATCTCGTCAACGGCGACGGGCCGGGCGTCGGTTCGGCAATCGCGAGCCATCCGGATATCGACATGGTGTCGTTCACCGGTTCGACCCGCGCCGGCGTGCTGGTCGCGCAGTCCGCTGCGGAAACGGTCAAACGCGTCGCTCAGGAACTGGGCGGCAAGTCGGCCAACATCCTGCTCGACGACGTCGATCTGGATCAGGCGGTGACGCGCGGCGTTGCCGCCTGCTTCACGAACTCGGGTCAGTCGTGCTCGATTCCGACCCGCATGCTGGTGCCGCGTCATCTGATGAACGACGCCGCGCAGATCGCGAAGCGTGCCGCGCAAGCATATCGGCTCGGACCGACCGACGACCCGGCCACGCAACTCGGCCCGCTCGTCAACGCGAACCAGTTCAAGCGGGTGCAGGCGTTGATCCAGATCGGCATCGACGAAGGCGCGCGTCTCGTCACGGGCGGCACGGGGCGGCCGGACGGCATCGACACGGGCTATTACGCACGCCCCACCGTATTCGCCGATGTCACGCCGCAAATGACGATCGCCCGCGAAGAAATTTTCGGACCGGTGCTGTCGATGATTCCGTACGACTCGGAAGAGCAGGCGATCGACATTGCCAACGGCACCGACTACGGCCTCGCGGCCTACGTGCAATCCGCAGACCTCGCACGGGCTCGCAAGGTCGGCCGCGCGTTGCGTGCGGGCGGCGTGCATCTGAACTACCCGCCTGCCGATTTCGGCGCGCCGTTCGGCGGCTACAAGCGTTCGGGCAATGGCCGCGAATGGGGCGAAGCGGGCCTGCGCGAGTATCTGGAAACCAAGGCGCTGGTCGGCTACGGCGTGGATTGACGCACGACGTAGCGCACGGGGGTTCGCGCGCTACGTCGAAAAAAATTTGTTCACCTGGCTTGTCGGACAATCATCCGGGCAGGCAATACGAATCCGTTTGAACTACAGAGGAAATACGATGGATACCAACGACCGCTTCAACAAGGGTTTTGAAAATCGCAAGGAAGTACTGGGTGCGGCTCACGTCGAAAAGTCGTGGGCCAATGCCGACGACTTCAACCGGCCGATGCAGAAGTTCGTCACCGAAAGTTGCTGGGGCGACATCTGGGGCGACCCGACGTTGCCGTTCAAGACGCGCAGCATGCTGAACCTCGGCATGCTCACGGCGATGAGCCAGCACCACGAATTGTCGGTGCACGTGAAGGGCGCGTTGCGCAACGGCGTGACCAGGGAAGAAATCCGCGCGGTGCTGATGCAGGCCGCCGTGTATTGCGGCGCGCCGCTCGCGCTCGCGGCTTTCCGCGTTGCGAGCGAGGCGATCAAGGCATACGAAGCGGAAACAGCGGCCGCCTGACGCGGCAAAACACCCGGACGGCCAGGGGCTGACAGCACACGGGGAAGCGCAAGGAGAATCGCACCGCCACACGGTGCGAATAACGAATGGAGACAGAGATGAAAGCGTTGACTGGGAATGACGTTGTAATGTCGGAGGGCGAGCAGTCGATCGAAACGAAGAGGCGCAACGCGATCAAGGGCGCGTTCTTCTCCGAGTTCATCGACATGTTCGACATCTATCTGCCGGTGGTGGTGCTCTCGCCGGTACTTGGATATTTCCAGCCGCCGCATCTGTCTACCGGCATGGAAACGATTCTTGCGTCGCTGGTATTCATCACGACGCTGCTGGGCCGTCCGGTCGGCTCGTTGCTGTTCGGCATGATTGCGGACCGCATTGGCCGGCGCATGGCGTCGATCTGGTCGGTATCGGGCTTCGGCGTGGTGACGCTGCTGATCGCGCTGCTGCCCGGCTATGAAAGCATCGGCATCGTGTCGTATTGGCTGCTGGTGCTGCTGCGCTTCGTCGACGGGATTTTTCTGGGCGGCGGCTACACAGGTGCGATGCCGCTCGCGATCGAGTACTCGAAGAAAGAGCAGCGCGGGTGTGTCGGCGGCTTCATCATTTCCGGCTTTCCGGCCGCATACGTGACGATCAACCTCGTCGCGATGCTCATGTTCGTGCTCTTTCCGCTGAACGGCATGCATTCGCCGTACGCGCAATGGGGCTGGCGCATTCCGTTCGTGCTCGGCGCGGCGCTCGCCGGCCTGCTGACCCTGTACTACGTGCGCAAGGTCGCCGAATCGGAGATCTGGAAGAGCGAAACCGCCGACAAGGCGGCCGTCGCCGAAAAGCTGCCGCTCTCCGACCTGCTGCGCGGCAAGAGCGGGCGCAACCTGCTGCAGGTGCTTCTGATGATGACGGGCTTCTGGCTCACGCAAAACATCATCACGATCTATCTGCCGACCGGCCTGCTGGTGAAGACGCTGCATCTGAGCGGCTTCCAGATGACCGCGACGCTCATGCTCACGTACTTCGTGCTGTTTTTCAGCTACATCGGCTCGGGACTGATCGCGCAGCGCATTGGCCGGCGCCGTTTCTTCGTGATCGTCGGCCCGCTGATCGCCACGGTTGGCGCGGCGCTGCTGTACGTGCTGGCGAACGTCGACGGACTGTCGCTGCCGGCCATCATGGCGCTGGTGTGTGTGCTCGCGGTGCTCGTCACGTCGCCGTGGGGCGTGATCGTTACGTACATCAACGAGCGCTTCGTGACGGATGTGCGCGCAACCGGCTTCGGCGTCGGCTTCAGTCTGTCGGTGATTATCCCTTCGTTCTACGCGTTCTATATGAACTGGCTCGGCGCGTTCATGCCGCTGCGGCTGACCTCGGTCGTGCTGCTGTGCGTGGGCGGCCTGATCGGCATGATCGGCGCGCTGATGGGCCCGGAAACGAAGGATGTCGATTTCTGATTTGAAGGAGGAGTGGAATTCATGAACAAGGAACGGGTCGGCTTTATCGGTCTCGGCAACATGGGCGGACGCATGACGCGGCGCCTCGTCGACGCGGGCATCGCGGTGCTCGGCTACGACACCGCGCGCGAACGTGTCGACGCGGCGGGCGCGAAGGCGGCGGGCACGGTGGGCGAAGTGCTCGCGTTCGCGGACGTCGTGATGATGTCGCTGCCGGACAGCAAGGTGGTCGAAGCGGTGGTGGAAGGCGAGGACGGCGTGCTCGCGCACTGCCGCGAAGGACAGATCGTGGTCGATCTGAGCACGGCGGCCGCCAGTTCGACGATCCGCCTCGCGAAACGCTTCGCCGAGCGCGGCGTGCGTTATGTCGATGCGGGTATTTCGGGTGGCGCCGCGGCCGCGGAGAAGGGCTCGCTGACGCTGATGGTGGGCGGTGCCGCCGATGCGGTCGCCGCGCTGCAATGGGCGTTCGCGCCGATCAGCTCGAAGGTCGCATACATGGGAGAGAGCGGCGCGGGCCACACCACCAAGCTGCTCAACAATTTTCTGAACGCCGTGAGCCTTGCCGCCAGCGCCGAAGTGATGGTGGCGGGCAAGAAGGCGGGGCTCGACCTGCATCTGCTGCTCGACGTGCTGAACAGCAGCAGCGGCGTCAACTTCGCCACGCTCAACCGGTTCCCGAAGATCGTCGACGGCGACTATCTGGAAGGCGGCCTGACCGGCAAGCTGATGACCAAGGACGTCGTGCTGTACGTCGACCGCATTCGCGAACTCGGCGTGATCTCGCTGAATTCGGCCGGCCCGCTGGCGAGCTTCGGCCTCGGCACCGCACTGGGTTATGGCGATGTGATCAGCAACCGTGTCGTCGATGCGATCGGCGACGTGTCGGGCGGCGTGCGGCTGTTCGACGGAGCAAACAAGGAGAAAAACGCATGAAGGTCTTTCACGGCAGAGCAGCAGGCGCGGTGTCCGAGCGCCGTAGCGACACGTTTACCGGCACCGTCTGGGCCGATCCGGTGATGCCGGCTACCAATGGCGTCACCATCAACACGGTGTTCTTCGCACCGGGCGGACGCACCTACTGGCACACGCACGAGTACGGCCAGGTCTTGCAGGTCACGGCCGGGCAGGGCTGGATCTGTCTGGACGGCGAAGAGCCGCAGCCGATCCGCCAGGGCGATATCGTATTCATCGGCCCGAACGAGCGGCACTGGCACGGTGCGAGCGAAGGCAGCTACATGGTCCACATTGCGACGTCGATCGGTAAGGGCACGTGGCAGGAAGAGGTTGCGGAGCAGGATTATCCGGCAACCGCCGCGCGCTAGCGCGAAGCAGTGACCGCGCGTGCGGGGCGTTCGCAGCAAACGCCTCGCACGCGCCGATGAATCACGCGCTGTATTGCAATGAGGGAATTCAGATCATGACCCAGACCACACCGCAGCCCGATTCGTCCCGTCTGCGTGACGAACTCGTCAGGCTGCACGGCAAGGCAAGTCCCGAGTGGGACAGCCTCGTGCGCCTCGATCCGCGTTTCGTCGACGCATACCTGAAATTCGCGGGCGTGCCGCAGCGCAGGAATCATCTCGACGACAAGACGCGCGCGTTCATCGCGCTCGCCGCCGATGCCTGCGCGACGCAGCTCTATGCGCCGGGTGTTGCGCGTCATATCGAACGGGCGCTGTCTTTCGGCGCGACGCGCGAAGAGCTGATCGAAGTGCTGGAGTTGATCAGCACGATTGGTATTCACACCAGCAACGTCGGCGTGCCGGTACTGCTCGAAGTGCTGGAGGAAGAGGGCTTGCGCAAGGGCGCGCCGCCGCTCGACGAACGCAGGCAGAAGCTGAAAGCCGAGTTCGAGACGAATCGCGGCTACTGGCATCCCACATGGGAAGGTCTGCTCGAACTCGACCCCGACCTGTTCGAAGCGTATGTCGAGTTTTCGTCGGTGCCGTGGCGCACCGGCGTGCTGAGCCCGAAAATCAAGGAATTCATGTACTGCGCGTTCGACGCCTCGGCCACGCACCTCTATGTGCCGGGCCTTAAGCTGCACATCCGCAACGCGCTGCGCTACGGCGCGACCGCCGAAGAACTGATGGAGTTGCTGGAGATCGTCAGCGTGACGGGGATCCACGGAGCGGAGCTAGGCGCGCCGCTGCTCGAAGCCGCGTTGAAACGCAGTGGCGCTGCAACGGGAGAGCCGCATGCGTAATCCGGCCGTGCGTGACATGCGTGACGTGCGTGAGCCCGTTTTTTTCCGTGGGGCCGGCGCCGCGCGAGCGAGGTGTGCCGCGTGTGTCGTCTTTGCCGGCCAACGCGAAGTCCGGGCCGGACTGGTCGGCATGGCGGGCAATGCAGAAGCCGCCGCTTTCGGTGCTCGCGTCGAACAGCAGCGAGCATGCGCACGTGTTGGCCGTCGCGATTCTCGGCTACAACTGAAGCCGGGCATCGAGATGACTCTTCAAACGGGCACTCTGGTCGTGCTGCGTCATGGCCAGTCGATATGGAATCGCGCCAACCGCTTTACCGGCTGGAGCGACGTCGGTCTGTCCGTGCAGGGCGTGGCCGATGCGCAGCGCGTCGGCGAACGGCTGCGCGAGGCGGGCTTTCGCTTCGATCTGGCGGTGACCTCGGCGTTGCTGCGCGCCACCGATACACTCGCGCACGTGCTGCGAACCCTCGATCAGCCGCCGCCCAGAACCGTGCGCTCGTGGCGGCTGAACGATCGCCACTACGGCATGCTGACAGGCATGGAAAAAGATGAGGCCGCGCTCGCCTATGGCGCGGAGCGGGTGCGGCAATGGCGGCGCGGTTTCGACCTGGCGCCGCCGGCGCTCGATACGGACCTGCACGCGGCACTGGTGCGCGCCTTGCACGACGACGCGATGCCCGAGGCCGCCGCGCTGCCCCGCACCGAAAGCCTGCGCGACACGTTGCGGCGCGTGCTGCCGCTGTGGGACGAATGCGTGGCACCCGCCCTGACGCGTGGGCAGTCGGTGCTGATGGTGGGACATGGCAACTCGTTGCGCGCGCTTTTCAAGCAACTCGACAACATCGGCGACGACGCGATCGCTTCGGTCGAGGTCGCGCATGCGGAACCGTTGGTCATGAAATTCGATGCGACGCTCTCGGTGATTTCGCGCACACCGCTCGCCGCGCTGGCAGTCAGCCGCTGAAACGCACGCCGACTTGCTGTTTTTCTGGCCTTTGCGCATCAAAGGCTGCCGGTGACGAAGCCGCTCACGTATCATGGAGGCTGAATCTTGTCGGACGGGAATACAATAATGTCAACGGACATGGGCTTGGTCAGACCCGAGACGCTGCGGCATCACGTAGAGAACGTGCTGCGCCAGGCAATCGTGAGCGGACGTTTCGCGCCGGGTGCGCGGCTGATTGAACGCGAACTGTGCGAATCGCTAGGCGTGAGCCGCACATCCGTGCGCGAGGCGCTGCGCAGGCTCGAGGCGGAGAAACTGGTGCGCAGCGTGCCGCACAAGGGCCCCATCGTTGCGGTGATGTCGAAAGAGGAGGCCGTCGAGCTATACGCGCTGCGCGGGCTGCTCGAAGGTTTCGCCGCCCACGAATTCGCACGCCTTGCAAACGACGACGCCATTGCGCGCTTTGGTGAAGTGGCGAAGGAACTGCGCGTCGAAGCCGCTGCGCAAAACCAGGCCGGCGTTCTGCGGGCCAAGACCGCGCTTTACGATCTGCTGCTGGAGAACTGCGGCAACGCGCTGGTGCGGGAAATCCTCAACAGTCTCTATTCGCGCATCAATCTGCTGCGCACCACCTCGCTAATGCATCCGGAGCGGCTGCCGGACAGCCTGCGCGAAATCGACCGGCTATACAAGGCATTGAAAGCGCGCGACGGCGAGGCCGCGCAGGAGATCGCGCGGCTGCACGTCGCCAATGCCGAGAAAGCCGCGCTGCGGATGCTGGAAAGCGCGGAATAAAGACCCGCGCGCTACATTCAGGCGCGGCCTGCTTGCCCCACCACATTGCGCGGCTTGCCCGCGACAAAAGCATCCACGTTATCGAGCAACTGATCGGTGAGTGCCTGGATTGCTTCATCGCTTGCCCAGGCGACGTGCGGTGTCAGCAGGAAATTGGGCATTCGGATCAGCTTCTGCCACGGATGCGACGCGGGCATGGGCTCTTCGGTCACGACGTCGAAGCCCGCGCCGGCAATCTGTCCGCTTTGCAATGCGGCGCCCAGCGCGCTCTCGCTGACGAGACCGCCGCGCGCGGTGTTGATCAGAAGCGGGCGCTTCGCCATCTTCGCGAACTCGGGCGTATCGATCATATTGCGCGTGGCCGGCGTCAGCGGGCAGTGCAGCGTGATGACGTCACTTTCGGCGAGCATTGTCTCGAACGGCGTGTAGAGCGGTCCCATGCCGTCGACACCCTTGTAGGCCGACATCAGCACGCGCATGCCGAGCGCGGTGCCGATGCGTGCCACCTCGCGGCCGAGCACGCCGTCGCCGATCACGCCCAGTGTCGAGCCCGACAGGTCGCGGATCGGATGATCGAAGAAGCAGAACTGTCCCGCTTCCTCCCAACGTCCCGCCAGCACCGATTCACGATACGCAACCAGCGAGCGCCGCAACGCGAAAATCAGCGCGAAGGTATGCTCGGGCACCGTATGCAGCGCGTAATTGCGGATATTCGACACGACGATGCCGCGCGCGTCGCAGGTCGCGATATCGATAACGTCGGTGCCGGTCGCGGCGACCGCGATCAGCTTCACGCGCGGCGCGTCGGCGAGTGCGGTCGCGTCGATCTTCACCTTGTTGGTGATGACGATGTCCGCGTCGGCAATGCGCGTGGCGACCTCGGCGGGCGAGGTCGAATCGAAGGTGACCAGTTCGTGTTCGAACGCGAGCGAGCGGAGTCGCGTGCGCGGCGAGATCGTGCCGCGGTCGAGAAAGACGATACGCTTCATGTCGTAACGGGCCCGCAAAAGGTGATGGACATCAGCGCGAACTCGCGGCCGGCGGAATGCGGATGCCGATCAGCGGTTCGTGCTGCTGCGCGCCGTACACGTCGCGGTCGCCGGGTGCGCCGGACGTGGGCCCGGTGCGCGGAATCGTGATCTTGATCGCGTTGGCCGCGTCGAACGCAACGATGCTGACATCGCTCTGCTCGACATGGTACAGCGCGCTCACCAGTTCCGGGGTCAGCACGCGGCTGTCGAGTACACGGCGGTACGCGGCGGCGTCCGGAAAGATCATGTCGAACGTCAGGTACAACGGGCCCGCGTTCTTGCTGCGCATCACTTCGGCGAGGTCGTAGAGGGTGTCGCCGCGGGAGGGGTCGAATACGTCGGACAGGTTCATTGCATCACCCGATCTGGGTCGTGGTTACGGGAAAGAGCGCGGCTGCGTCGGGAACCTGCATCACGTGATAGATCGTGAACTCGTACACCGGCCCGCCGACCAGGTCCGACGGCGAGAACGGAAACGCGAGATTGCCGGCGGTCGCCTTGCGGCCCTTGAAATAGCCGTGCAGGAACGAACTGCGCGCGAGCGAGAGCGCCATGTTCGCCAGCTCCTGGGTCGGCGCGATTGCCTCGATCACCATGCCGATCTCGTGCGCGAGATGCGGCACCCGCTGATCGACGCGCACGCCGTTGCGGCCGTAGTAGATGAAATTGAGCTCGTACTCGCCGGGCTTCATGTCGTGCGCGGTCAGGCGTGCCACGTCGTCGCGCACGCGAGCTTCGACCTGATCGACCGCCGCGAGCAGACGCGGATCGGTCATGCCGGCTATCGTGATGGTGCGGTAGCCGCGCAGCTTCACGCCTTCGAGCTTGATGCTCGGCGGCATCTCGACGAGCTTGCTGCCGCTCACCCGCACGCGCCGGTCGTCGAGTTTTTCGATGTGCGTGTGTTCGAGGTCCACGAGCCCTTCGGGTTCGTAGAAGTGATGGGGGTCGGGCTGCTCGTACATCATATGCGCGGCCACTGAAACCGGCGTCACGCCGCGCTCGGGGTTCATCGGTTCCAGTTCGAAATGATCGCGCCTTAGCGTGCCGAGCAGGCAGTCGTTCGCGGCGAGCGGCACCGCGCATTGCGCCCCGCATTCGAGGAGCTTTGCCATATGGAACGCGAGCCCCATATCGAAGCCGCGCCATGCAGCGAGGCTTGCATAGATCGCGGTATCGCACGCGCGGCCCGCGATGATCACATCGGCGCCCGATTCGAGCGCATTGACGAACGGATCGGTGCCCATCTGCGCGACGATGCGCGTTGCGTCGTCGACGTCCTGTTCGGTGAGTTCGGGCAGCACGCCCATCGACTTCACGCGGCCTTCGCGAATGGCCTGCTTGATCACGTTCCTGTCGATGTCGGCGGGGATCGTCGCGAGCTTGTAGCGCAGGCCGTCGCGGCGCGTGACTTCGTCGAGCACGTCGAGGAATTCTTCCAGATGCGGCTGGGCGCCGGCGGTGCCCGCCGTGCCGATCACGTAGGGCACGCCCGCATCGCGCGCGGCTTTCAGCGAGAGCCCCAGATCGCGGCGCAACTGCTCGCGCTTGATCAGCGACTTGCCGCTGCCGAGGTAATAAGGTCCCGGATCGGACGAGCCGTTGTCCGCGCCCACCAGATGCGGTTTGCGCGCGATACCGTTACGCAGCGATGCTTCGGGAAAGCCGTAACCGAGATTGCCGGCCACGGCCATGATGCGCAATTCGTCTTCCATAGCGAGTTATCTTCCTGGTCTAATGATGTTTCTTCAGGCGGGGTTCATTCGGCATGGCTGACTGGCGCCACGTCGAGCCGCGCGACGATCCCTTCGAGTTCGCGGGTCGGCGCCGGATAACGTTCCAGGACTTGCGGATCGTGGCCGGGAATCACGTGCTGCTTCGAATCGGCGAGCAGGTAGACGGTGTCGAACGCGTCGAGCATCTTGCACACGTCGCAGGCATTCGAAAAGGGCCGGCGTTTCTCGATGTTGTCGTAGAAGTGCGACGCATCCGATGCGACCACGACCCAGCCGCGCGCCGTTTTCACGCGCACGATCTGCAAACCGGGCGTGTGTCCGCCGACCGGTTGCAACTGGATGCCGGGCGCAAGTTCGGCGGGGCCGTTGTGCATCACCACGCGTTGCGCAAAGTTCATCTTCACCATCGCGGCAACATCTTCGGGCTCATAGTGATGGGCGAAATGCGCGTCCTTCATATGGCGCCCGGTCGCGAAATGCATCTCCGGTTCCTGCAGATGAAAACGCGCCGAAGGCAATAGCGTGAAGTTGCCGACGTGGTCGTAATGCAGATGCGTGATCACGGCGTCGCTGACAGAATCGGGATCGATACCGACGAGCCTTAACGAATCGATCGGACAGCGCAGCACGCCGCGCCCGCGTTTTGCCGCGACTTCGGCGTTGAAACCCGTGTCGATCAGCACCGCGCGTTCGCTATTGCGCGCGACCCACACGTAGTAGTCGAGCGGCATCGCACTACTGTGATCGTCGTCGCCGCCGATGAAGTTGTCGCTGCGCCAGCCGTCGCGGCGCGCGTACTTGATCGCAAAGAGTTCATAGGTGTCTGAAGCGCCTGTCATTTACATGCCTCCAATATTGAGGGGTTTCTTTACGTCGATGCCCGAGTCGGCGCCCGGCTGTGCCTGCACTTCCTCGAGTGTGCGTTGTTTGGTTTCGACGCCGAGCGTGATGAGAATCACGACGAGCAAGGCGAACAGCGCGGCGATGAACGACACCACGCCGAGCAGTCCCGCGAGTGCATACACGGCTGCCACCACGTACGGCACGCCGACGTTGACCGCGCGTCCCGCCGCGTTCGCGAGGCCGACACCGCGCAGCCGCAGCCGGGTTGGGAACAGCTCGGTCACGTAACACGCCACGCCGAGCGCGGAGGTGACATAGATGCACGTCGTCACGCCGAAGCCGACCAGCGCGATCGTCACCGCATGCGTGACGTACGGATACGCCATGCCGATCACCGCGCCGAGCGCGGAGAAGATCACAAGCCCCCATTTGCGGCCGATCCTGTCGGCGATCGCCATACTGATCAGCGAACCGGCAGGCCCGCCCGCGAACATGGCCGACGTGATCAGCAGGGAATGGGTAATGTCGAAGCCCTGCTTGACGAGAAAGGTCGGCACCCAGGCGACGAACGCATACATCGCCGTAAAGGAAATACAGATCACCGAGATGCCGACCAGCGTGCGCGATAGCTGCCGCGCGGCGAACAGATCGCGCAGACGGCCGGGCTCTTCTTCCTGCGGCGCGACCGGCAACGGCGCGTCGCGGCGCACGCTTTGCGCTTCGATCTTCTCGACCACTTCGCGCGCTTCCTGATGGCGTCCTACCGCCGCAAGCCAGCGGGGCGACTCCGGCATCTTCTTGCGCAGATACCAGATCACGAGGGCGCCGATACCGGGAATCGCGAACATCCAGCGCCACCCGAAATGCGGAATGATCAGGAAGCCGCACGCCGCCGAGACCAGTACCGACGAGTTGGTGATCAGGTTCAGCAGCGAAGCAAAGCGACCTCGCGCATGCGCGGGCATGAACTCGTTGAGCGTGCTATAGCCGACCACGATCTCCGCGCCGAGGCCGATGCCCATGATGAAGCGCAGCACGATCAGCCATGTCATGGACGGCGCGAAGGCGGCCGCGATCGAGGTGAGGCCAAAGATCAGCAGATTGAACTGATACGAAAAGCGCCGCCCGAAGCGATCGCCGATCACCCCCGCGCCCCATGCGCCAAGCGTCAGACCGGCAAAGCTCATCGAAATGAATAGCGCGTTCATGTGCATGTCCGACAGACCCTGCTGCACGAGCGCGCCGAGCACGCTGCCGGCAAGGAAATTGTCGAATGCGTCGAAGAACATGCCGCCGCCGATCAGGCCGAGCAGCCGCCAATGAAACGGTCCGGTCTCGAGCGAATCGAGCCGCTGTGCCACGTTTGCTCCATAAGCCGACATTGTCTGTCTCCCATGTTGTTGTCGTCGCAAGCACCTTTGGCTTCAAAGGCGCGGAACCGTGCATGCCGCGGAAGGCGTTCAGGAAAACGCCATTTGCGCGGCAAAAAACATTGCTTCGATCAACGGCTCTTCGCGGCGCCGCGCAAGGCTGATGAACGACAGCGGAATTTCGATCGGCACTTCGCGCGAGATCGCGGCGCCGTATTTCTGCGCTTCGTCGATCGCGACCGTCTCGCGCGCCAGCGACAAACCCACACCCGCACGCACCAGTTCGATCATCGAGGCTTCCAGATCGACCTCGGCCGCGACTCGCGGCTTCGCGCCGACCGATTCGAATGCGTGCGTCAGCAGCCGGTGATGCATCGACGTAGGCGGCGTCCAGATCCACGGCAACTCGGCCAGTTCCGCCCAGCCGCGTCCGTTGATACGTTCCTGCCAGCCTTTGGGTGCGATCACGTAATAGGTGATCGGCATCAAGGCAATGGCATGCAATTCGATGCCGTCGCTTTCCGCTGGCGTGCCGAGAAAGAAGCCAACGTCGAGCGCACCGCTCGCAAGCTGTTCGAGTATCTGCCCCGTCATTGAGTGACGCAGGCGCGTTCGCACTTCCGGATAGTGGTTCGCCATGTATTGCAGCACTGCGCCCAGCCGAATCGTCTGCGGATTGAGGATCGTGCCGATCGAGACGGTGCCCGACAGAATGCTGACGAGGTTGTCGGCGGCGACGTCGAAATTGCCGATCGCGTCGAGAATCTGTTCGGCGTAGGGCAATAGCTTGAGACCGTCGGCGGTCAGCGTGAGACCGCGCGGCGAGCGCGTCAGCAAACGCAGCTTCAGTTGATCCTGCAGGTTCTTCAGTTGCACGCTGACAGCGGGCTGCGTGAGATTGAGCAACCTGGCCGCCTTGGTCAGACTGCCCTCGCGCGCGACCGCGACGAACGCGCGAATGTGCTGCAGATCGTTGATGCTCCGGCTTGACGGTTTGCCGGAAAAGAGCTTCGAGAGAGTCATTGGCAGGGACGCGAATGGCCGCAAACGCGGCGCGGTCAACGCGCCAAGACCTGTCGGCAGCTCACGCATGGCCGGCCGCCGCGAGAATGCGGCGCGCTTGCGCGAGCACCGGCGCATCGACGAGCTTGCCGTCCACCGCGATCGCGGCACCGCTCCCCGCGACTTCGCATACGCGCGTCGCCCACTGCAGTTCGCGCGGCGTCGGGCCGAGCCCTGCCGTAACCGGCGCGATCTGCTTGGGGTGCACGCACAGCTTGGCGCCGAAACCGAAGGCTCGCGCGCGCCGCACTTCGTCGTCGAGCGCCGCGGGGTCGTCGAGCGTCGTGCAGACGCCGTCGACGGCCGGCAGCAATCCCGCCAGGCGCGTAAACAGCAGGATCTGCGAGCGATAGTAATGCAACGGCTCGCCGATTTCATTCGCGCCGATGTCGAGCGCGAGATCGACCGTGCCTAACATCAGACGTTCGACGTGCGGCGCACGCGCGAGCGCCGCCAGATTCGCGAACCCGGCTGCGGTTTCCATCAGCAGATGCAGCGCCCAGGCCGGCTTCAAAGACGCGATGCGCACGATTTCGTCCACATGCTCGGCTTTGGGAATCACGATGCCGTCAATGTCGAGCGCGGCGCAGGCGTCGAGATCCGCGTCGTACCACGGCGAGCCGTGGCTGTTGATGCGCACCAGCAGTTGCACGTTCAATGCGCGCGCGGTGGGGGCGAGGGCAGGCAGCGTGGTCGACAGCGAAGCGCGTGCGTGGTCCTTGCGTGCGTGTTCGACCGCGTCTTCGAGATCGACGATCACCGCGTCGGCACCGGCGCGCGCGGCCTTCTCGAAGCGCTCGGGGCGCGTTGCGGGTGCGAACAGATAAGTGCGTGGCGAAAGTGACATGGACGATGGTTAGAAATGGATAGTGATGTCGGTGGCTCAGATCACGCCTGCCGCGCGCAGCGCGGCGAGATCCGAACCGCTGCAGCCGAGCAGTTCGCCGAATACCTCCTCGTTGTGGCTGCCGAGCGTCGGTCCGAGCCATTCGATCGCGCCAGGCGTTTCCGACAGACGCGGAATCACGTTCGGCACCGCGACGTCGCCCGCGCGCGACGGCATGGTGCGGATATTGCCGCGCGCCTCATATTGCGGATCGTCGAAGATGTCGGCGACGCTGTACAGCAGGCTGGCGGGGACCGAGCCTTCGTCGCACAGACGCAGTACTTCGTCGTGGTCGCGCGCACCGATCCAGTCCTGCACCAAAGCGTTGACCGCGTCGATGGCGGCGATCCGCACGGATGCGCGACCCCACTGATCGTCGTCTGCCAGCTCGGGGCGTTGCATGACGTGCGCGAAGCGGCGGAATATCTTGTCGTTGGTGCAGGCGATCGCGATCCAGCGCTCGTCGCGAGTGCGGTAATGCGCATGCGGCGCGACGTTCACCGCGTTCGCGCCCATCCGTTCGCGCACCTTGCCGAACATGTGATAAGCCGGAACCATCTCGTCGAGCACGCGGAACATGGGCTCATAGAGCGCGAGATCGACGCATTGGCCGTGGCCGGTACGCTCGCGGGCCTGCAACGCGATCAGCGCACCGATCGTCGCGTACATGCCCGAACCATAATCCGCGAGCGAGGTGGAACCCGGCGTGACCGGCACGCGGCCGGGCTCGCCCGCGAGATAGGCAAGCCCCGAAAACGCGTGCGCAACGCGCGCAAAGCCCGGTTTGCCGCGATTCGGGCCATTCTGCCCATACGCGGAAATGCGGACGAGGATCGTGCGCGGATTGAGCTTGTGCAACGACTCGAAGTCGAGGCCCCATTTCTCGATCACGCCCGGCCGGAAATTTTCGACCACGATGTCGCAACTCGCTGCGAGATCGCGCAGCATCTGGCGGCCACGTTCGTGGGCGAGATTGAGCGTCACACATTTCTTGTTGCGGCTTTCGGTGAGCCACATCAGCGTGTCGCCGCATTCGGTCTCGGTGCCGAAGCGGCGCAGCGAATCCCCCGTTTGCGGCGGCTCCACCTTGATGACTTCCGCGCCGAACTCGGCGAAGATCGTCGTACAGAACGGACCGGCCACGAAGGTTCCCAGGTCGAGCACTCGCAAGCCTTCCAGCGCTTTCATGCGGATTCCTGTTGCAGTTGTCATGAGGGAGATGCTCGGCGCGACGAGCGCGAGCGTCCATTGAAATGTGCGAAAGGTCGATATAAGCAACGCTAAATAATGCGCTGCGTCACGCACGCACCCCCTCCCCGGAACCCTTTGTACATAGCGCATGAGGGCGTTTCGCGGCGCATGCGGCTGCTGCGGAGCAACAACGCGCCTCGCTGGGCATATCGGTTTGCGGTTTCGTAAGGTCGCTCATAAGATAAGTGTCACTCCCTCCGCGCGGTTCGCCGGTCGTTGGTTTGCATGCGAGGCAGCGCGCTTTCACTCCTGACTTGTCACTTTGGATGCCTAATGACTTCACTTACGCTCAAGGGCCGGATTTCGTCGTTCGTTGCTGCCGGCGGCTCGTGGCCCGCCTCGCTCGATCCGCTGATCGCGATTAGCCCGGAATTCGTCGAGGCTTACCTCGCATTCGCGGGATGCGCATATCGCAACGGTCCGCTCGAACCGAAGGTGAAGGCACTCGTGAGCTTCGCGCTCGAAGCGTCGGTCACACATCTCAATGCGGTTGCCGTGCGCCGCCATTGCCGCGAAGCGCTGCGCCTGGGCGCCACGCGCGACGAACTGCTCGAGACGCTCGAACTGATCAGCGTGATCGGCGTGCATGCTTGTGTGATCGGCATGCCGGTGCTCGAAGAGAAGGTTGCGAACGACCCGCGCAACGCGATCGACACAAGCCACGCCGATGCGCGCCGTCAGGCGATCAAGAGCGAATTTACGGAAAAGCGCGGCTACTGGAGCACGATCTGGGACGGCACGCTCGCGCTCGATCCTGACTTCTTCGAAGCGTTTACGACGTTCTCATCCGTGCCGTGGGTGCACGGCAAACTGCCGCCGAAAGTGAAAGAGTTCATGTACATCGCCGTGGACGTATCGGTCACGCATCAATACGTGCCCGGCACGCACGTGCATATCGAGAACGCGCTGAAGTACGGCGCAACGCCGGCGGAGATTCTCGAAGTCATGCAACTGGCAAGCACGATGGGGATAGCCAGCTTCGAGCTGGCGCTGCCTATCGTGCTCGACGAGATCGCCGCGCGCGAAGCGCAAGCGCTGGTCACTCCGTAATCTGCGCCAGCCGAGCGCCCATAACATCGAAAACGAAGGGAGACACGCAATGGACACCGCATACGACACGCAACGGATCGGCAAATCACGCTGGCTGCGGGTAGGTCTGATCGTTTTTGTCAGCTACCTCGTCGCGTTTGCCGATCGCACCAACATCGGCGTCGCGGCACCGCAGATGGCGCACGATCTGCAACTCGGCACGACGATCACCGGCGCGCTGCTGGGCGCATTCTTCTGGGGATATCTGGTCACCCAGATTCCCGGCGGCTGGATCTCGACGCGCATCGGGCCGCGCCGCGTGATCGCCGTCTCGATGTTCATCACCGGCTTGATGGCGTGCCTGACCGGCATGGTGCACACGCTGCCCGCACTGATCGCGGTGCGTGTGGTGATGGGACTCGCTGAAGGCGTGATCTGGCCGTCGTTTTCGGTGATCTTCGTGCGCTGGTTTCCGGCCCGCGAGCGTGCGCGCGGCATTGCGTTCGCGCAATATGCGCTGCCGTTGTCCTCAGTGCTGATGGCGCCGCTTGCGGGCTGGATGATCGACGTATTCCACTGGAAGACGATGTTCGTGCTGCAAGGCCTGCCTGCGATCTTCATGGCCGTGCTCGTGTGGATGTTCGTTTCCGACGATCCGACCACCGACCGCTGGCTGTCCAGCGCGGAGCGCGACTTCATCACGCAGCAGCGTCTCGCGGGAACCGGTGCGGACGGCAGCTTCGGCAGCGTGCTGAAGCGCTCGACGGTGTGGCTTCTCGCGATCGTCGCGCTGTCGTGGATCATGGTGATTTTCAGCTTCGGCCTGTGGATGCCGAGCCTCATCAAACAATATTTCCCGCACGGTTACGCCGCGGTCGGCTGGTTGACGGCGCTACCTTCGCTGTTTGGCGCATTGTCGATGTTCGTGAACTCGTGGCTGTCGGACAAGCCGTCTACCATTTCACGCGGCTGGTTCGTCGCCGTGCCGCTGGTGGTGGCCGGTGCGGCGCTGCTCGCGCAGCACTATATCGAAGGCGGCGTTGTGTTTACGATGGTGATGTTCTGTATCGCCGGCGCTGGGCTGTTTTCGCCGGCCGGCACGTGGTGGGCGTGGGTGATCAGCAAGGTGCCGCGCAATCAGGCGGCGCCGTCGGTCGCGATGATCAACATGTTTGCCAGCTTCGGCGGCGTGGTCGGGCCGCTGATCGTTGGCTTCTATGCGCGCGGCGGCAATCTGTCGAGCAGCTTCTACATTCTCGGCTACTTCCTCTTCGGCGCGGCCGCCGTGATTGCACTTCTGATTCATCGTACGCAGCAGCGGGATATCGAAGCGCCTACAGTACCGCTTGCGCTGCATTGAGATTTTCTAGCGCAGTTCACCCGCGATGTCCGCAGGACGGGGGGCGTAGGCCCCCCCGGCGCGACGTAGTTCTACTTCATCACCTCGGCATTACGCACCGCGTTGCGAGCCGTTCCAGACCGTTCGGCGGCCGACTTCGACAACGCGATCGCCACACCGCCCAGCAGCGCAGACGCGCCCAGTGCGAGCAGCGAGAGCTTGTAGTCGGACGAAGCCGCACGTACATAGCCAACCATCAGCGGCCCGAGGAACTGTCCGATCAGATTGCCCACACCGCTCACGAACGCTACGGCAGGCATGGCCTTCCTCATCGGCAGGATCTCGGTGAGCCGGGCGAAGACCAGCGGCATCAACATCTTCAGCGTGAAGCCGAGCGCAATGAACAGCGCAATCTGCAAATAGAACAGCGGAGCAGGGACGAACGCGGCCATTATCATTAGCACGCCGGTGAGCATGGTCGGAATCGCCGCATGCCAGCGGCGCTCCTGGCCATGCCGGTCCGAGCGGCGACTGATGTAGTAGATGCCGAACATCGACATCACGAATGGCGCGCCGGACAGAAAGCCGATCGTCGTTTCGCTCAGCTGTCCGTAGGACTTCATCACCGAAGGCAGCCATAGCGTCGTGCCGTACAGCAGGATCGTATTGAGCCCGAAGCCGAGCGTCAGCAGCCAGACGGCGGGTTCGTTGAAGATCGTCCACCACGGGTCGTGCTCGGGCTTCGTGTAGCCCGACTGTTCCGTGGCGAGATCGCGGCGCAGCACGTCACGGTCGGCGGCTGAGAGCCAGCCTGCCAGGTCGAGGCTTTGCGGGATTGCCTTGAACCACACAAGGCAGAAGATCCATGCGGGCAGGCCTTCGGCGATCAGCATCACACGCCAGTCGAAATGGGCGATCAGCGCACCGGAAATCGGGCCAGCAAGGAAACCGCCGAGCGGTGCGCCCAAATTCCAGATACCGAAGGCGCGCCCGCGTTCGGGCCTCGTGAACCATTGTGCGAGAAGCATCGAGGTCGCCGCGTAGATCGGACCTTCGGCGCAGCCGAGCAGAATGCGCACCGCGACGATCTGCCAGAAAGTCGTCGCCACGCCGGTCAGCATCGCCGCGCCGCCGAACAGCAGCAGACAGATCGCGACGAGCCGGCGCGGCCCGAACTTCAGCGACATATAACCGCCGAGCAGCTGCGTGAAAGCATAGCCCCACGCGAACGCGCCGCCGATCCAGCCTCCCTGCACGGACGTGAGGCCCAGCGCCTTCGTCATGTGCGGCAATGCCATCGCGATGTTCACGCGATCGAAATAGGACAGCATGTAGACCGCGAAAACGATCGGCAATACGATCGTCCATCGGCCGCGGCCGACGCCTTTGAAATTGTCCGGATCGGATGGGGTCACGGTAGTCTCCTTGTATGTTGTTCTGGTGATGCATCGCGCGAAGCGTGTTTGTGTTGATCGGGACGCTTCGCGTTGTCGCGTCCCGATGCCTGCTTCATTGATCGAGCGGTGCGCCGTCGATCGTGCTGCGCATCGACACCGGCCGGTGCAACGGCGCACGGCGATGCCCCACGTCGTCCACCAGTTCGACGCCGATACCCGGCGCGTCCGGCACCGTGATGAAGCCTTCCTTCGGCACCGGATGGTTCTTGACGAGATCCGAGCCGAGCAGATTCTGCCCGGACTTGAGCACGAGGTTCTCGAAGCCGGTCGGGTACTCCTGGATCGCGAAGTTGGGCACTGAAGCCGCCACCTGCATGCACGCCGCGAGGCTGATCGGCGACAAGGGGTTATGCGGCGCGATGTCGACGTTCTGCGCTTCCGCGAGTGCGGCGATCTTCTTCGCGCCGGTGATCCCGCCGCACACGCAGACCGACGTGCGCGCATAACGCACCCCGCCGCCCGCCAGTTGCAGATGGAATTCGGCCGGCGTGCTGAAGCGTTCGCCGGTCGCGACGGGCACGCGGATCGCGTGACCGACGGTCGTCATCTGCGTGTAGAACTCGGGGCGCAGCGGGTCTTCGAGCCACATCGGCGTGAGCGGTTCCAGCACCTGGCCGATCGCGATCGCTTCGGCGGGATTCAGACGACGGTGCATTTCGATCAGCAGATCGACGTCCGGTCCCACTGCCTCGCGAAAGGCCATTACCCGCTCCTTCGCGTCGCGCACCTTGCCGGCAAAGGAGCGGAAATAAACATCGCCTTCCGGCTCGTCGAGGAACGGGTTGATATGGCCTATGGCGGTGAAACCTTCGGCGCGCAGGCGTCGGCAATCCGCGAGCACTTCGTCGAGCGTTTCCGCGTAGACATGGCCATATACGCGCAACTTGTCGCGGTATGCGCCGCCGAGCAGTTGCCACACGGGCACCTGCAGCCGCTTGCCGAGCAGATCCCAGAGTGCGATGTCGATCGCCGACACGGCCGCGTTGACCGCGGTGCCGCGAAAATGCGAGAAGCGCTGCATCACGTTCCAGTGCCGTTCGATCTGATTGGCGTCCTTGCCGACCAGATATTCGCCGAACTTTTCGAGCGCGGCTTTCGCAGCCTCGATGTGTCCCCACGAGCCCGCCTCGCCGAAACCGGTTAGCCCGGCTTCCGTGCGGATGCGAGCGTAGAGAAACTGGCCGACGTGTAGCGCTTCGACAGAGGTGATGCGGTGAATACTCGATTTCATGGGTGGATCCAGCCAGCGGCCTTGATGAGGTAATGGGAAGTCGTTGTGCATGCACCGATACCGCGCCGGTCAATCGACGCAGGTGGACGTGGTGCCGGGTCGCAGCCCGTTGGCAGCGACACTCGTCAAGGCTTAACTCTAGGTAGCTGCCGATGCGTTGGGAATCAAATTCTGTAGTGTTATTTCTATATTCTCTATAGAATTAAATGATGACCCAACTTGATCTGAGTCCCGCTTTCGTCCGGCTTGCGCGCCACATGCGCGAACGGATCGTCGGCGGCGAATGGATGCCCGGACAGTTGCTGCCGGGCGAAGAAGCGCTTGCCAAAGAGCTAAAGGTGAGCGTCGGCACCGTGCGCAAAGCGTTCGACGTGTTGAGCGGCCAGGGCCTCGTCGTCCGTCAGCGAGGGCGGGGCACGTTTGTCGCGAGAGCCACCAATGAGCGCGCGTTCACGAGCTTCTACCGTCTCGTCGACCGGCGTGACGACATGCGCCGCCTGCCGGTCGATACGATTCTGCTGCGCGAGCGGGCCGCCGCCCGTGAGGACGAGCGTGCCGCGCTGCGTCTGGAACCAGGGGACCTCGTTTATCGGCTGCGCAGGCTCCGTTCGCTCGGCGAGACACCGCTGGTGCTGGAGTCGATCGCGTTCCCGTATGCACGGGTGGGCGGCAAGGAGTGGGGAAGCGACGATGCGCCCGCTCACCTCGTGTATTCGTTTCTCGAGCAGCAGTGCGGCGTGTCGGTGAGCCGGGTCGAAGATCGCCTGCAGGCCTGTGCGCTCCCCGAAGATATCGCCGTAGATTTCGGTCTTCCGGCTGGGCAGCCGGTGCTGTTGAGCATTCGCGTGGCGTTCGACCTGCAAGGCGCGCCGGTCGAGTTCCGGCGGTCATGGGCGTCGACTCAAACTCATGACTACCTGAGTGAATTACGCTGGATTGGTGCTAATGAGGATGCCTGAGGTTTTTGGCGGGACCGTACTCGATCCACGGTACGTAACAATGACAACGCGAAGTGCACAATCACGCGGCTAGGTACGGAACGACGGATCGCGCCGGTCCAGAAACCGCAGCATGGCCGGCCATTCCATTTCGCCGTACGGGCGGCGGGTTTCCGGCTTGTAGAGATGATTGGTCCTGTCGATCACCTCCTGCGGCGGGATTTTCAGGTCCGTGTTGCAGGCCATCGCGTCCACTTGCACGCGGCACGCGTTTTCGAGCCAGTAAATCGCATTGAACGCCTGCGCGATCGAAGCGCTCGCTACCAGTAGACCGTGATTGCGCAGGATCATGACCTCGGCATTGCCGAGATCTTCCGCTAGCGTCTTGCGTTCGTCGAGGTCGATCGCTACGCCCTGATAGTCGTGATAGGCGACCGGATGAAAGCGCATCGCCGTCTGCGTGAGCGGCAGCAGTCCGCATGCAAGCGCCGACACCGCCATGCCGCCGCGGCTATGCGTGTGAATCACGCACTTCACGTCGTGGCGCGCCGCATGCACCGCGCTATGAATCACGTAGCCCGCAGCATTCACGCCGTACGTGCCTTCATTCGGATTGAACAGCACATTTCCGTCGATATCGATCGTAATCAGGCTCGACGCCGTGACCTCCTCGTACATGAAGCCGTACGGGTTGATCAGGAGGCGCGTTTCGTCACCGGGAATACGGGCGGTAATGTGGTTGTAGACGAGGTCGCTCAGCCCGAAGTGAGGCATCAGGCGATAGCAGGCGGCGAGATCGACGCGCGTTTGCCACTCCGCGTCGGACACCATCGATTTCACGTGCGAAGGCTTTTGCTGTTCCATCAACATGGTCGTCTCCTGTTAGCTGACGCACGCTGCGAGCGGTCGTCACTGATTCATCATGCAAAGCCGTAGAGTCGGGCAGGGTTGTCCACCAGTATGCGTTGCTGCAACGCCGAAGTGGGCGCCCAGCGCATCAACGCATCCAACAGTTCGCCGTCATCAGGCAGGGTGGATTCAAAAGACGGATGCGGCCAGTCGGTTCCCCATATGCAGCGCTCGGGCGCGGCGTTCACCAGCCGCGTGGCGAGCGGGTCGACATCGGCGAACGGATAACCCGCGCTGGACGAGCGGTAGCCGCACAGCTTGACCCACGTGCGGCCGTTGTCGAGCAACGCGCACAGCGTGTCCACCGCCGGATGATCGACGCCCCAAGCGGTCGGAATATGCCCCATGTGGTCGATCACGACTTCCGTGGGCAGCCTGTGTAGAAGCAGCGCCAGTTCCGCCAGTTGCTCACCGTCCACATAGACCTGCGTATGCCAGCCAAGCGGCGCGATGCGCTCGGCCATTTTCGTCAGATGATCGACCGGAGGGCCACCGGCCGTCACGAGGTTGATGCGCACGCCGCGTATACCGGCCTCGTGCATGTTCTGAAGTTCTGCATCGCTAACCGTCGGCTCGATCACCGCGATGCCGCGGCTGCGCTGTAGTCCGAAATGCTTGAGCGCGTCGAGCGTGCAACGGTTGTCTGTGCCATAGAAGCTGGGCTGTACGATCACGACGCGCTCGGTGCCGAGTATCGTCTGAACGTGCTCGTACTGGCTGAGCGACGCTTCGGCCGGCGTGTACGCGCGCTGTTCGCTCAACGGGTAATGCTCGACCGGTCCGACGATGTGGATATGGCAGTCGCAGGCGTCTGGCGGCGCTTTTTTCTTCGGCGGGTGTACCGTCGTGCGGGCCGGCTGGCAGCGTTCGGGCATCGGTAGCGCTCTTCAGGATTTATGACGGAGTGTAGCCACTCGCGGCTGTGCCGTCGGGTAGCGTGGAGCGTTCGGTTTCTTCCTCGGGCAACGGCCGGCCGAGCGTTTCAGGCAGCAGCAGGACGGCGAGCAGCATGAGCGCGTAGGCGGCGATGCCGAATGTCGCGATCGCATTGCCGAGGCCCATTACGGCGGTCAGCTTGCCGACCATCGCAGGAAAAAGTGCGCCGATGCCGCGGCCGAAGTTGTAGCAGAAGCCCTGTCCCGCGCCGCGAATGCGCGTGGGGAACAGTTCGGTCATGTAAGGGCCCATCGGCGAAAACATCATGAACGCGCAAAGGCCGAGGGGAAAACCCAGAATGAGCATGGCCTGATTACTGATCGGCACCAGCATGTAGATGCCGAGCAGCGCCGCGGAGCCAAACGCACTGACCGCGAACGTCTTTTTGCGGCCAATGGCGTCGGCCAGATAGGCGCCAAGAATAAAGCCGACAAACGCGCCGAGAATCATCACGGTGGTGTAGCCGGTCGTGCCGATCACCGAGAGTCCCCGTGCACGTTTGAGGTAAGTGGGCAGCCAGATGAGGAACGTGTACGAGCCGCCGATCGAGCCCATTGCCAGCGCCGAAACCTTGAGTGTGGTGGCCAGATAATCGGCATGGAAGATTCCACCCAATTGACGCATCACGCCCGCAGCATGCCGTTCGCGCCGGACTTTCCTGAACACGCTGGACTCGGGCACGTGCCGGCGCACCCAGAATACCAGCAAGGCGGGGGCGAGCCCGATCCAGAAGAGGGCTCGCCATGCGAGATGCTCGGGCATGATCGAGAAGAAGAGGCCGAATAGCAGCGCGGCCAGTCCCCACCCCACCGCCCAGCCGCTTTGCACGACGCCTACCGCGCGCCCGCGGTAGGCGTCGCGAACGGTCTCGCCGATCAGCACCGCGCCGGCCGCCCATTCGCCGCCGAAACCGAAACCCTGCAGCGCGCGGCAGATGAACAGCTGCTCGTAGTTTTGCGTGAAGCCGCTCGCGAACGTGAACAGTGCGTACCAGAGGATCGTGGCTTGCAGCACGGCGACGCGCCCGTAGCGGTCGGCGGCGATGCCGCTCAACCAGCCGCCCACCGCCGACGCCAGCAAGGTCACGGTGCCGAGCATGCCCGCCTCGGTCGCGGAGATGCGCCAGCCGACCAGCAGCGTGGGAATCACGAAGCTGTACACCTGCACGTCCAGCGCGTCGAGCGTCCAGCCGAGGAAACAGCCGGCCATGGTGCGCCGCTCAGTCTTGTCGAGCTCCGTCATCCACATGTTTGTCTCCTGCCGCCCCGGTTATTCATGCAACGGAGCTTTCTTGACGTTTTGGTATCCGAACTGTCTGAATGAAACATCGTCGCGTCAAAACACGCGTCCGGATGGTCGGCGCGCTGCCAAGCCTGATGGGTCGGCTACTTTTCGCTATTTCGAAAAGATTTTCGAAAATGATGGATCGAATATAGGAGCCGTGTTTTGGCGTGTCAAGAATGCAATCGCGGGATCGCCCGCTCAGTCCCTTTCGACGGGCTTGTGGGCCTTCCTGGGGCTTTCCACTAGCTGAAACGCCTTGGATCCAGCGGTCTTTCTCGCCTAGACTGATTTCGAAATCGCAAATCAATTTTCGAAATGGCGAAAACATGAAACCGACAGATCGTGCCTTGGGTATCTTCGAAGCCTTCGAAACCGTTGGCCGTCCCATGACCCTCAGCGAGCTGGCCGAGGCCGCGGGGCTGCCGGTGAGTACGAGCCACGGCATCGTGCGCGTGCTGATGGAGCGCGGCTATCTCTATCTGACGAGCCGGCGCAAAGACCTCTTTCCCACGCGCCGTCTTTACGACATGGCGGCGAAGATCATCGCGAACGATCCGTATATCGAACGGCTCGAACCGTATCTGGGGGCGCTGCGCGATGCGACGCAGGAAACCGTGATCGTCGGCAAGCGGCAGCAGAACGAGATCATTTATCTGAGCGTGCTCGAAGGGCCGCAGACCATTCGTTACAGCGCGGCGGCGGGCGCGCTCAAGCCGCTTCACTCCACGTCGATCGGCAAGGCGATGCTGAGCCGCGCCGAAGCCGGCGAGTTGCGCCGTCTTCTTGCCGAATCGGCACTTGCTTCCGTGACGGATCACACGTTGACCTCGGCGCAGGCGCTTTTCGACGATATCGCGCAATCACGCGAGCGGGGCTATTTCGTCACGCGCGGCGAAAGCGTAAGCGATGTGTTCGCGGTGGCGGTGCCCGTCGACGTGAACCGCGACACACTCGGCATTGCCATTGCGGGTCCGCGTCACAGAATGGACGGGCAGATCGAGCGCATCGCAGCCGTGCTGCTCGATGCAAAGCGCGCGATCGAACAGTCGAAGCCATGAGCTTCATGCGGAAAGTCCATTCATGAGCCAACCGTCCAACCTTCCAACGAACGCCGCGGATAGCGCCGCTTCCGTATTGAGTGAAGCGCGCGACGGCATGCTGCATGTGACGATCAATCGCCCGGACAAGCGCAATGCGCTGAACCGCGCCACGCTCGACATGCTGCGCGGCGTGTTCAGCGATGCCGCACGCGACACGACGCTGCATGCCGTCGTGCTGACAGGCGCGGGCGACCGCAGCTTCGCGGCGGGTGGCGATCTGCGCGAGTTCGACGCGTTGCGCAGCGAGGCGGACGCGGGCGCGGGCGCGTTGTTCGATCATGCGGCCGCCACGCTCGATGCGATCCGGGCCACGCCGGTGCCAGTAATCGCGGCATTGAACGGCACGGCGCTCGGCGGCGGCGCTGAACTTGCGATTGCCTGTGATTACCGGCTTGCGGCGCCTCACGCCTGCTTCGGTTTCGTGCAGGCGACGCTGGCGATCACCACGGGTTTTAGCGGCGGCGCCGATCTGGTCGCGCTGCTCGGTCCCGCCCGCGCGATGCGCGTACTCGCGCAAGCCGCGGTGTTGGGCGCGCAAGAGGCGCGCGCGCTTGGTCTGGTCGACGGCGTGTGTGCCGACGGGCAATCGCTCGGCGAATACGTGGCGCAGTTCGCGCAACCGTTTGTCGACCGGCCGGCGCATGTCGTGCGCGCGGTGAAGCGGATCGCGGCGGCGCACCGCCGCGCTGCCGCGGCATCCACGCGTGACGAGGAGCGAGCGGCATTCGTTGCGACATGGACCGCGCCCGAGCACTGGGCGGAAGCGCAAAAGTTTCTGGACCGCCGACGCGCCGATACGCAGGCGCCGTCGAGTTGAACGACATCGGCGCACAACCAGGCCATACGCACACCGTACGCATACGCACCACAGGGAGCAATTGAGCATGAAGGCAAGTGCAGTCGAACTCGACGAAGCGATCAGCATGCCGCATCCGGACAGTACGCCGTCGGGACTGCATGTGCCGGTCGTGGTGGGCCCCGACGCTGCGCGAGGCGCCGAGGGCGTCGGCGCACCGGGCCAGTTTCCGTTCACGCGCGGTATTTTCGCGGATGGCTATCGCGGCCGGTTGTGGACGATGCGGCAATACTCCGGCTTCGGCACTGCGGAAGAATCGAACGAACGGTATCGTTTTCTGCTCGATCAGGGCCAGACGGGTCTTTCCGTCGCGCTCGATCTGCCCACCCAATGCGGGCTTGATCCGGACGATCCGATGGCGCGCTCGGAGATCGGCAAAGTGGGCGTTTCGCTGTCGAATCTCTCGGAGATGGAACTGCTTTTCCGGGGTATCGACCTTGGCAGGATTTCGACGTCGTTCACGATCAACGGCACGGCAGCGATGATCTACGCGATGTACGTGGCCTGCGCCGACAAACAGGGTGTGCCGCGCGACCGCCTCACCGGCACGATCCAGAACGATATTCTCAAGGAGTACGTGGCGCGCGGCACATGGATCTTTCCGGTGCGGCCCTCCATGCGGCTGATCGCCGACTCGATTCTCTACTCGAACGAAGTGTCGCCGCGCTTCAATCCGATTTCGATAGCGGGCGCGCATATGCGCGATGCCGGCTGTACCGCGGTCGAGGAAATGGCTTACACGCTCGCCAACGGTCTAGCATATGTGGACGCCGTGGTCGCGCGTGGCGGCGATGTGGCGAAGTTCGCACGGCGCCTGAGCTTTTTCTTCTACGTCCATATGGACCTGTTCGAAGAGGTCGCCAAATTCCGCGCGGGGCGGCGCGTATGGGCGCGCCTCATCAAGGAACGCTATGGCGTGGACGACGAAAAAGCGCAGATGTTCCGTTTCGGCGTGGTGTGCGGCGGCTCGTCGCTGACTTCGGCGCAACCGTATAACAACGTCGTGCGCGTCGCGATAGAAACCTGTGCGGCAGTGATGGGCGGTGCCCAGTCCGTCTTTACCTGCGCGTACGACGAGGCTTTTCAGATTCCCACGGAGTTCTCCGCGGAGCTCGCGCTGCGGACTCAACAGATCATCGGTTACGAAAGCGGCATTGCGCGCACGGTCGATCCGTTGGGCGGCTCGTACTTCGTCGAAGATCTGACCGACCGCACTGAAGCGCGGATCCGTGAGCTGATGACCGAGATCGACGCATACGGCGGCGCGGTTAAGGCGATTGAAGACGGCTGGCTGCAGTTGCGTATCGCAAAGAGCGCTTTGCAGCGCAAGCGTGATACCGACGGCCAGGAGCGGCTCGTCGTGGGGCAGAACTGTTTCCGGCGCGAGAACCAGACCGAGCAGCCGGGCGAACTGTTTCGTCTGAATCCGCAGGCAAGCGCGACGGTCGCCGAGCGCTTCGAGCGCCTGCGCGACACGCGAAATCAGTTAGACGTCCAGAAGTCGCTCGACGCATTGGGCGTCGCCGCCGCGCGTGACGAGGGCAACCTGATGCCGTATCTGGTCGACTGCTGTCATGCATATGCGACGGTCGGTGAAATGGTTGCGCGGCTAAAAGCGCAGTGGGGAGAATTCGAGGAGCCGGTCCATCTATGAACAGCTCAACGCAAATGGCTGACAGCACGTCCGCAAGCCCGGCGAGTCCAGCGTCCGGTACGCCGCTCAAGGGCAAGCGGATTCTCGTTGCGAAACCCGGTCTCGACGGTCACGACATCGGCGCCAAGGTGATCGCGCTGGCGCTGCGCGACGCCGGCGCGAGTGTGATCTACACGGGCCTGCGCAAGAGCCCGGAGTACATCGCGCGCATTGCGATCGACGAGGACGTCGACGCCGTCGGCCTGTCGATTCTTTCCGGCAGCCATAACGAACTGGTCGCGCGCACCGTGGCCTTGCTGGCGGAGCAGGGCGCGGGCGACATTCCGGTTTTCGTCGGCGGGACGATTCCGGCCGACGATCGCGCCGCGTTTCTCGCGGCCGGCATTCGCGGCGTTTTCACGAGCGACATGCCGCTCGATCATGTGATCGATGCCGTGGCCAGGGTGCTCGGATGAAAACGCCCTTCAGCGCCGAGGCAAGCGGTCCGTCAGCGGGTTCGTCGTCGGGCCCGTTGAGCGGCATCCGTGTGATCGAAATCGGCCACATGCTGATGGGGCCTTACTGCGGCATGCTGCTCGCCGATCTCGGCGCCGAGGTGATCAAGATCGAGCCGCCCGAGGGCGATATCGGCCGGTCGATCAGCCCGCACATGATCGGCCCGCACAATGCCTATTTCGCGAGCCTGAATCGCAGCAAGCAGAGCGTGGTGCTGGATCTCGCCAGCGAAGCGGGACGCCACGCGCTGGCGGCGCTGGTGCGCGACTCCCATGCGCTGATTACGAATCTGCGGCCGTCCGCGATTCAGAAACTCGGTCTCACGTACAACCGGTTGCGCGTGCATAACGAACGGATCGTCTGCGTCGCGATGACGGGTTTCGGGCTCGACAGCCCGCATGCTGAATTGCCCGCCTACGACTATGTGATCCAGGCGCTCACCGGCATCATGAACCTGACGGGCGATCCGGACGGCCCGCCGACCAAGGCGGGCTATTCCGCCGTCGACAACTCGACGGGCATGATGGGCGCCGTCGGCCTGCTCGCGAAAATCGTCGAAGGCCGTGGTGGCCAGGTGGATATCGCAATGTTCGACGTGATGGTGTCGCAACTGAACTACCTGGCGGGGGCCGCGCTGAACGGCGGTGAAACGGCCCGGCGCCATGCGCTCTCTTCGCATCCGTACATCGTGCCCGCGCAATTGTTCAGGACGCGCGACGACTGGTTGATGATCTTCATCACGCACGACAACTTCTGGCGTATTTTCGCGCAACGTGTCGGTCATCCCGAATGGATCACGCAGCCTGGCTTCGCGACGATGGCCGAGCGCCGCGTGCAACGCGCGATCGTGATCGACGCGCTGTCGGCCATGTTTGCGAGCGAGACCACGCAGCATTGGCTCGATCTGCTGGCGTCGTCCGGTGTCGTGGTGTCGCGGCTCGCTTCGATCGAGGAAGCGCTGGCGAGCGCCCAGGTGCAGGCGCGCGAGATGGTGGTGGAAATCCAGTCGGAGGCGGGACCGCTGAAAGTGGTCGGCAATCCGATTCGTATCGACGGTGTGCGCACGCGCTACGACGTGCCGCCGCTGCTCGGCGAGCACACGGCCGCATGGTGCAGCGAGGTGCCGACATGAGCGTTGCTGGCGAAACCAGTACACGTGACCCGGCTGATTCGCGCGTGGCCGCCTCGGCGCGCGGTGATCTGGCGCGCAGACTATCGCGAATTTCACGCGCGACGGTGTCTGAATCGCTTCGGGTGCTGCGCACGCAAGCCGAAGCGAGCGCACGCCGCATCGGCTTCACGGGACCACCGGGCGCAGGCAAGAGTACCTTGATCGCCCGCCTCGCGAAAGCGCGCGCTGCGCGCGGCGAGTCGCTCGCCATCATCGCGATCGATCCGAGCAGCCCGAAAACGTCCGGCGCGCTGCTCGGCGATCGCGTCAGGATGGACGCATTGCTGGCGGACACCGACGTCTATATCCGTTCGCTGCCGAGCGGCCGTTCCGCCGACGGACTTTCCGACAATCTCGCGGACGTGCTCGCCGCCGTGGAGGCCGAAGGCTTCGCGGAGATTCTCGTGGAGACGGTCGGCGTGGGGCAGGTGGAGTACGGCGCACGCACGCTCGTCGACACGCTGGTGCTGACAATGGGCCCGCATTCGGGCGATCAGGTGCAGGCGATGAAAGCGGGCGTGCTGGAAACCGCGGACATCGTCGTCGTCAATAAGGCCGATTTGCCGGGTGCGGAGCGCATGGCGCAGGACATCGGCAGTGTGCTCGAACGCAACCGGGCGAATGGACGTCGCGTCGCGCCCGTGTTGCTGGCCGCGGCGAACGACGCCGAATCAGTTGAGAGGTTGTCGCGTGCTATCGACGAGCACACTCAGTGGCGCGAACAGCACGTGAGCAGGCAGGAAACCGGTGAGGCGCGTGCGCTCTTTCACACACGCAGCCTGTTGAACCGGCGCATTGGGGAATTGATCGAAACGCTGCCCTCCAACACGCGCGGCGCTCCGGTCGCCGACATTTATTCCCACGTCGTGCGGCTGCTGAACGAGAGCGGGTGAGGTAGGCACGTGGGCGACATTCCGGAATAACAACAACGTGAGATGCAAGGAGACCCGGATGAAGATTCGTTATCTGTTGGCCGCGCTAGGTGCGGCTGTGGCCTGTTCGCTGGGAAGCGTGAGTATCGCGCAGGCGGACGACACGATCACGCTGAAAATGGCGCACCAGTGGCCCGACGATCCGAACGACTACGTGGTGTCGACCGGCAAGAAGTTCGCGCAGGAGGTGATGCAGCGCTCCGGCGGCAAGATCCACATCGACATCTTTCCGGCGGAGTCGCTCGTCAAGGCGCTGAATATGCACACCGCGCTGCGCAGCGGCAACGTCGACCTGGCGATTTATCCGTACATCTATGCAGCGGGCGCGATTCCGCAGATGAACCTGATTCTTCTGCCGGGACTCTGGAAAACACCGGACGACGTCTACCGTTTCCGCACCTCGGCGCCGTGGCGCGAACTCGAAGCAAAGATGGAAGCCTACGGCTTCAAGACGCTGTGCTGGATCCAGATCTCCGGCGGTATGGCGTCAAAGTCCAAACCGATCAATGTGCCCGGCGACCTCGCGAAACAGAAGGTGCGGGGCGCCGGCAAGATGATGGAGGCCGCATTGCAGAGCGCGGGCGCGAGCACGGTGTCGATGGCTTCGTCTGAAACCTATAGCGCGATGCAACTGGGGCTGCTCGACGGTTTGTGGACCTCGTCGGGCACGTTCGGCTCGTATCGCCTCTACGAGGTTGCCAGGTACTACAACTCGCCGGAACAGTACAGCATCTATTACACGATCGAGCCGATCGCGATCAGCATGAAGACGTGGAATCGCCTTACGCCCGCCCAGCAGAAGATCATGACCGACGTTGGCCAAAGTCTCGAACAGAGCGCGTTTGAAGGCGCGAAAGCGGATGACCGGCGCGTCGCGCAACTGTTCGCGAGTCACGGCGTGCAGATTCACAAGATGACGCTCGATGAATGGACACAATGGCAAAAGCTCTTCCAGCAAGTGAGCTTTCCCAAGTTCCGCAACGAGGTGCCTGACGGCGCGCATCTGCTCGATGAAAGCACGGCGTTATACAAGTAAGCAAGGAGGCGCTCATGCGGCAGCCACTCGATCGTTTCGCGCGGGGTCTCGACGTTTTCTGCAAGGGCGTCGCGCTATCGGTCGGCGTCGCGGTGATCGCGACGGTCGCGGTCATTTCGTACGGTGTGCTGGCGCGTGAAGCGCTGCATCTGTCCGATGTGTGGGTCACCGAGGTCACGACCTATCTGATGGCCTATATGACCTTCGTCGGCATGGCGGCGCTTGCGTGGCAATCCCGCCATCTGAAAGTCGACGTGTTGAGCCATCATCTCGGCGAACGCGGCAAGCGTGCGCTGGCCGTCGTTTCCACGCTGATCGTCACCGCCGTGGCCCTGGCGATCGCCGTGCTCGCCGTGCAATTCTGGTGGGACGCCTACACGAGCGGCGAGCGTTCATGGGGCATGTTTTCACTGCCGCTGTGGATTCCGTATTCCTGTCTCGCGGCCGGCGCGCTGATGCTCGCCTTCGTGCAACTGGTGAGGCTCGCCGTCATTGTGTGCGCGCGGCGTGAAGTGCTGCACGAGGTTTCCGTCGACGAACTGGTGCTGGGGAGAGACAAGTGAATCAGCTCTTTATCGGCGCCGGCATGTTCGGCGGGCTGCTGGCCGTACTGTCGCTCGGCGTGCCGATTGCGTTCGCGCTGCTGTTCGTCGCGCTCGCTTCGCTGTTTCTGACCGGCGGCGGCTGGGACGCGCTGAATCTCATTCCGAGCACCTACTGGGGATCGGTGGCGACGTTTACGCTGACCTCCGTGCCGATGTTCATGTTCATGGGCGCGATCGTGTCCGCGTCCGGTATGGGCGCACGTCTCTATGCCGCGCTCGCCACCATTCTCGACGGCGTGCCCGGCGGGCTGGCGGTCGCCACGACCCTGGCTTGCGGCGTGATGGCCGCGGTGTCGGGTTCGAGCGTGGCGACTGCGGCGGCGATCGGCGGCTTTGCAGTCTCCGAGATGCGCCGGCACGGTGTGCCGGCGGGGCAGGCATGCGGTTCCGTGGCGGCGGGCGGCACACTCGGCATTCTGCTGCCGCCGAGCATCCCGCTCATTGTGTATAGCGTGATCGCAGAGCAATCCATCGGCCGGCTGTTCGCGGCGACGCTCGTGCCGGGTGCGATCATGGCCGCCGCGTTTGCCGTCTTCCAGATGGGGCTCGCGTTGCGTCGGCGAGCGCAGGGCGAACGCCGCACACGGCCGCTGGCGTCGCTGAGGGCGCGCGTTTTCGCACTGAAGGATATCGGGCCGTTTGCGCTCCTGATCCTGATCATTCTGGGCTCGCTGTATCGCGGTCTGGCGACTCCGCAGGAGGCGGCATCGCTGGGTATCGTGGCGAGTCTGGTTCTTGCCGGCGCGGTGTACCGGGAACTGAACTGGCACAGCTTCCGCGAAATTCTCGTCAACGCGGCACAAAGCAGTGTGATGATCCTCGCCGTCATTTCATCGGCCATCGTGTTCGGCTACGTGATGACGACGAGCCAGGTGGCCGCTTCGCTCACGCAAACTGTCGCGCGCGCGCATCTCGAACCGTGGGTGCTGTTCATCAGCATCAATCTGTTGCTGATCTTTCTCGGCTGCTTCATGGAGACGATTGCGATCATCGTCGTCACGATGCCGGTGCTGGTGCCGGTCGTGCAGGCGTATCACTGGAACCTGATCTGGTTCGGTGTCGTGGTCGTGATCAATATGGAAATGGCGCTGATTCATCCGCCCGTGGGGCTGAACCTGTTTGTCGTTCAAAGCGTCGCGCCCGATGTGCCGTTGCGGCGCATCGTGCTGGGCACGCTGCCCTATGTGTTCATCATGGCGATGGTGCTGGGGTTGATCGGCGTTTTTCCGCAACTGACTACGATGCTGTTGGGGGCGTCATGACGAAGGCGGATCGGTTATCTGTCGATACGTGCATGCGCCATTTACAGCGGCGCCAGTTAACCGGGCGGACGATCCTTCGAATCCAGTGCCTCCGCGCTTCAAGCCGCCCACCCCGTCCGCCTGTATTCGCTCGGCGACACACTGGACATCCGCTTGAACGCGCTGCTGAATGCGCTTTCGGATGAGTAACCCAACCTTGCCGCGAGAACGGCAATCGGTATTTTCTCGTCGATCAACGCCTGCCTTGCCATACGCATGCGCCACTGCGTGAGCCATGTGAGCGGAGCCATGCCCGCGACAGACCTGAAATGCACGCAGAACGACGTGCGCGACATGGCCGCTGCGCTCGCGAGTTCGTCGAGCCGCCACGCCCGGCCGGGATCGGCATGCATCAGTCTTAGCGCGGGCGCAAGCCGTTTGTCGCCAATCGCGCGCAGCCATCCGTTGGGGATTTCCGCGCCGGAGTCGAGATGGACGCGCAGCATTTCGACGAACATCAGTTGCGCAAGGTACGTCGAAGCGAGGCCGCTGCCCGGCAAACCCGACGCGAATTCCTTGACGAGGCGGGCCAGCAGCCATTGAAGGACGGCCGCCTGCTCGCAGTCCGCACGGATGTGTATCAGCGACGGCAGGGCGTCGACCAGCAGCGTGTCGTTGGACGGCGCGAGTCTGACGTGTCCTCCGATCTGCGTGCAACCGTTGCCGTCGCCGATCGTCGCGCTCCGGGCCGCGTTGCCGGAGAATAGGGTGGCCGCGTCGACCGGTGCCGCGTCCGGGTCGCTCGCGAGGACAAAGGAGCGTTCGCCGGTCAGCAGAAACACGTCGCCTTCGCCGACCGCGACCGGCCCCGTTTGCGCGTCGACGGAAAGCCAGCAACTGCCCTTGACCAGCGCGAAGAACTTGATCTTTTTCGGTTGCGGAAAGCGGATCGCCCATGTGCCGCCGGCGGAGAAACCGCCTGCCACGACGGGCTGGGCACCGAGCAGCCGGAGGAAATCCGAAAGCGGGTCATCCTCGATTTTTGAACTCATGCGACAGTATTCCGGATTCTGGATTATTCATCGTACCGGAATTCACGCTCACACTGCGTACATCATTCTTCGTCTAGGGAAACGCCATGATGACGCCGCAAAAGCCGCTCGGTTCAGGTTTCGGAGCCGCCACCACCGCCGACGAGGTGATTGCCGGCATCGATCTTTCCGGCAAGACAGCGATCGTGACCGGGGGCTACTCCGGCCTCGGGCGCGAAACCGCGCGGGTGCTTCGCGCCGCCGGCGCGCGCGTGATCGTTCCCGCCCGCGACATGCACCGCGCCCGCGAGGCGCTGGTCGGCATCGACGTGGAAATCGCGCCGATGGACCTGCTCGATCCGGCTTCGATCGACGCTTTCGCAGCGTCGTTTCTCGAATCGACGCCGGTGCTGCACATGCTGATCAATAGCGCCGCCATCATGGCCGTGCCGGAATTGACGCGCGACCCGCGAGGGTACGAGTATCAGTTCGCGACCAACCATCTCGGCCACTTTCAGCTGACCATGCGGCTCCTGTCTGCGCTGCGCAATGCGGGGGGCGCTCGCGTGGTGTCGGTGTCGTCGATCGGTCATCGCTATTCGCCGGTGGTGTTCGACGATCCGAATTTCGAGCGTCGCCAGTACACGCCGTGGGCAGGGTATGGACAGTCGAAGACGGCCAACATCCTCTTTGCCGTCGCGCTCGACCAGCGCGAGAAGGCCCACGGGATCCGCGCGTTTTCGCTGCATCCGGGCGCTATTGCCGATACCGGCTTGGGGAAACACATTCCGCGCGAACAGCTGATCGCGGCAGGTGTCCTCGATGAACAAGGCAAGCCAGTGCGCGATCCGGCAAGGCATCTCAAGACCATCGGGCAGGGCGCGGCCACTCAGGTCTGGTGTGCGACGAGCCCGCAATTGAACGGCTTGGGCGGTGTGTATTGCGAAAACGTCGACGTGGCCGCGGTCATGGCGCAGCAGCCGGAAAAAATGGATATGGCGGATGCGATGAGGCTTACGGGCGTAGTGCCCTATGCCATCGACCCTGCATTCGCCGATGAGCTTTGGGGGCTCAGCGAGCGCCTTCTCAACTTCTAGTGGAAGCCGCTACTTGCCCGATTTCGGCGGCTGCGAAATTTACCGCCCGTTCGCCATAGAAGGCTGGATCTTTTTGTCAGAAGGGATGGCTGCCCGCGTGGCGCGCATAGGCGCTATACGGCAGTCGCGGCTTGGGACCGTTGAACCTGGGAGCAACGTTGGGCGTGGGGCTGGACTTCCTGTCCCGGAAGCGGCCGTTCGGATCGACGGGCACGGCCGAAGGTGATCACATGGGGCAGGAATTCAACCTGGGCGGCGAGGCATGCCTCCCGATGCTGTTCGGCGAAATGAGCGTCACGCCGCGTATCGGCCTGCGCTACGCGTACTTTCATGCGAACGGCTTCGGCGAAAGTGGCGCGGGCGGGCAGGATCTGAACCTCGGCACGGATAACGTGCGCAGTCTGCAGCCGTACGTGGGCGTGACGATCGACAGGGCATTCGGCGATGCACTGAAGCCTGTAAATGCGGAGCTTCGCATCCGGTTATGCGCCGTACGCGCAAGCTGGTCGAGCGCTTCTTCAATCGCATCAAGCATCACCCGTTTTGCGGATCGTCTACTTCGCCTGCTCGAACGCCGGCTCCGAGAAGCGCTCGATCCAGACTGCCAGGCGGTCGGCCGCAAAACTGGCTGCGCGTGTGCCGGCGCGGCAGACGATGGTGTCACCTTCACGCACAAACTGCAGCGCGCCGCCGGCTTCTTCCAGCCACAGTAGGCCAGCCAGCCAGCCAGCGTGCTCGGCCGATACGGCCTGCCCCACCGGCCGGGCAAGGAACTCGCTCAGCGTGGCCGGCGAAGTCCAGATCAGCGCATCGCCATCGCCGCGTACTGCGGCGCCGAGGACTTCAGTGAGAACCTGCACCGCATCAGCAGCGCTGCGCCCCGCATTCTGCGCACGCAGCTCCGCGAGGCGCGTGCCGACCGCGTGTCCGAAGCTGCCGCTGCATTCGCTCTCGGCATGCACCAGGTCGGCGTAGTCCATACGCTGCCAGTCAGGTTCCACATTGCGGGCACCCGCCAGTTCGGTGCCGGCCAGATAAGTTTCCACCGGCTGGAAGCGGCCGGGGCCGATCAGGCTGGCGCACAGCGTGTGCACTGTGCCAATGCGGGTGGCCACGGTCTGCGTCTGCAGCACCCCCAGCTTCTCGCGCACGAGTTGGTCGCGTTCCTTGCGCAGTCCCGCCAGCTCCAGCGCCTGCTTCATCTCCATGCGCAGCGCGCTGATGTCCCACGGCTTCTTGATATAGCGATGTATCTGGCCTTGATTGACGGCCTCGACGGTCTGGTCCAGCTCCGAATAGGCCGTCGTCAGGATCCGGACGATATGGGGATAGCGCTCGCGCGCGTAGCGCAGAAGTTCGTTGCCATATTCGCCCGGCATGCGCTGGTCGGACACCAGCACGGCCAGGCTGGCGGCGTGAGCATCCAGCATGGCCTTGCCTTCCTCCACGGAGGCGCCCGTCACCACCGGCGCGATCGCGCCGATGGCGCGTTCGAAGTATTTGGCCGCGGTGGCCTCGTCATCAACGAACAGAATCGCCGGGAGCGGTGTCTGGTTGGCAATCGTATTGCTCATTGGTAACTCCTGTGCATTCGATCCTTGAAATTTGGGAATTCCAGCGTCGCGGTCATGCCGGCGCCGGACGCGGATGAGATCCTGATACTGCCGCGAAAGAACTGCGTGACGCGGTTGCAGAAAATCATGCCGAAACCGCTAACGCCGGCGTGCGTGATGACCAGGGCAGCCAGCAAGCTCTGCATCACTTCGGGCGCAATACGGCGGCCGTGGTCGCTGATGCCAGCACCTCGCGGACCCTGCCGACGCCTAGCGGTTTCTCCAGGATTTGAAACACCTCGCCAGAATTGACGGCTTCCAGCAGCGCGTTTTTGTCCGCGTAGGCTGTCACCAGGATACGCACGATATGCGGATACTCCTGCGAGACCAGCCGCAGCAGGTCGCCGCCGTGCCGGCCCGGCATGCGGAAGTCGGTCACCAGGACCACCACCCGTGCACCTTCGCAGCGCAGGATCGTCATGGCCTCGTCCGCGCCGTCGGCGAGCAGCACTTCATAGTCGCTGCCGGCTGCGCGTGCAAAGTACTTGCGGGCCAGCTCCTCATCGTCCACATAGACGACAGTGTGCCGCGCTTGCTGGGTTTCTTTCATCTCGACATCACTCGACACGCGGCAGGTCAAAATTGAACGCGGTCCACTGGCCCAACTGGCTTTCCGCAAACAGTGTGCCGCCGTGCCGTTCGACCACTGCATAGCTGATGGACAGGCCGAGGCCAAGGCCCTGGCCGACGTCGCGGGTAGTAAAGAATGGTTCGAACACCCGCGCCAGATTCTCGGCGGCGATCCCCGGCCCGTTGTCGCGCACGGTCACGTGCAGCCGGTCATCGCGCCATTGCGCCGTGACATGGACCTGCGGCGAGACGGTGCCGGCCTTGTGCATGGCCAGAGCGGCATTCGAGAACAGGTTGATGAGCACGCCGATGATGGCGGCTTCGTCGCCCAGCACGAGCGTGTCGGTGGACAGCTCGCGCGTGACCTTCACGCCGCGCAGTTCATGCGCGCTCAGCCGGATCGATGCGTCAAGCGCCTTCTCGAACAGGAACGGCACGTTCTCTGCCGTCGCACCGGGTTTGCGGTAGGCAAAGGTCTTCAGGTCCGACACGATATGCTGTATGCGGAGCATGCCCTGCTTGACGTCCGTCAGGCACTCCTGCAGCGACGGGCTGTCCTTGGCCTGCGGTTCTTCCATCGCCACTTCGATGGCCATCAGGCAGAAGTTCACCGGGTTGTTGACCTCGTGGAGCAGCCCCGCGGACAACGTACCGATTGCAGCCATCTTCTCCTGCTGCAGCAACTGGCCCTTGATCTGCGCGAGGCTGTCATTGGTGCGCGCGAGCTGGTCGTTTTTGTGCGCCACCTCATCTTTTAGCCGGAAAAGCTGGAAGCGGCCCTTCTCGTTGAAGTAGGTGTAAATGGAGCTGGCCAGCGCGCAGAAGAAAATCAGGATTAGCTGGAATTGAAACTTGCTTGGGTTCTGTATGCCGCCCGGGTGTGCGGCGCAGGCAATGTAGTAGAGCAGAACCGTAACCAGGCCGAATGCCAGCGTCTGCCAGTAGCCCGAGGGAAACAGGATCCCGACCGCAAAGATTGTCAGCGTGAGCCCGGCATAGAACAGCGACTCCCCGCCCTGCGTGACATAAATCATCCAGGAGATCATTGCCTGCGGCAGCAGCAGCCAGAAAAAGGTGATGACCTGCACGTGGCGTTTGCCTGCTTCAGTGCAAAGCGAGAGCAAGGCGAGGCCGATGGCTGCGCTGGTCAGCACCCGAACGATAGCAAAGCGCTTCTGCTCGGCCGGATACACGACATAGTCCAGCGCCACGCCCATCAGCACCAGCACGATTACGGTCAGGCCGCCCGCCTTGCTGCACAGCAACCGGTAGTCGCGCAGCTCTTCACGATAGTTCGAATGCAGCCCAGCCAGGGACGTTGTCATCTCAGGCTACTTGCTGCTGGCCGATCATCACCTCGGCAAACACATTGACGCCGGTCGAGTCCGTGTACAGGCGCGGCTCGCCGCAACTGTCCGGCATGATTTCAGCCATCTGTGCCTCGTTGCGATAGATCAGGTACCACTCCAGCACGTGCTCCATGCTGAAGCGCTCCGGGTTGTCGGCGTGGACATTGGTCACCAGCAGACGGCCGCCCCGTCTGGTGCGGCTGGCGAAATGCTGGTTCAGCCGGGCACAGACCTTGTCCGACAGGTAGTCGAACAGGCCGGCGCAATAGACCGCGTCGAACTCGCGGACATCTGCTGCGTCGGCATCCATCCGGCGCTTGAGCAGGTGATGGACCGAATCATGCGTATAGCTGATGGTCATGCGCCTGCCCGTTTTCTGTGCGATGGATCCCAGGCGGTCGCGCGTCCAGTCCAGTGTCTCCTGGCTGAAGTCGAGCAGTTCGAACGTCAGCCACTCTGGTTCGTCGTATTCGTGCATGAAGCGCTGGATCTCCTGAGCGGGGCCGCAACCCACGTTCAGCACCCGGAACGGCCGCTGCGCGGCGCGCGCTTCATTGGCCAGCCGGGTCAGGTAGTCCACCAGCAGTTCGACGCGATTGCGGTGCGCGCGTGCCACGGCCGTCTGCAGGAAGGCCGCGTTGACGATCTGGAAATACGTGCTCGGACCCTGGCGGGGATCGTCGAGCATCTGGTTGACCATCTGGTAGTCACCGGCATAGCCCAGCGGCTTCGTGAAGGTGCGGAAGACGAAGGGCGAGCGCAGCAGCAGGGGATGTAGCGCGGCCTGGGCAAAGGCACGGTGTGCCGGCGCGAGTTCTTCGTCGACCAGCCGCGCCTCGCCTTCGAATTCGTCGAAGTAGACCTTGGTCCTTTCCATCAGCGGCGATGCCAGTTCGAGGAAGAAGTCCTGGCGCAGGGTTTTGCCTTCCTTCGGCATGGTGTCGACCAGGTCGGCCTGCTCGACCCAGCGCGACATGTCTGAGAGAAAAGCCCGGATCTGGTTGACCGCGATCTGGTAGTCGCGGCGGATCTTGAAACGCTCGGACCAGTCCTGCACGAACCGGCGGGCTTCTTCCCCCACCGCGGGGGCTTCCAGCGCGCCGCCGCTCAGTTCCAGCCACTCGGCGATCAGCGTCACGGAGACAATGGCGGTCAGGCCGGTATTGACCATGCTGATTACGACCGCCTTACCCGAATAGGCGTGTTCCGTGCCCATCTTGACCGACAGGTCGCTCAGCACCTCGCTGACCTGGACAATCGAGTACGGGTTATAGATCTCCATCACCAGGGACTTTCGCTGGAGATTGATGATCGTGCCCCGCACCTGCTCGCCCTGCGAGTTGCGGAAGCTCACTATCGGATCAATTTGTGTTTTGGAATACACAGTATTTCGGCTAGGTAAGTACCACGACAAGTTGGTTTGAAATCTGGTGCCATACCCGGGCCGGTAGGTCGGCCAGTTCAGCGTCGATGGGTTCCCCGGTGCAGGTGACGAAGCGTCGTCAACGGTATTCCAGTTGTCGCCACAGCAACCCGTTCTTTCCGGGCGGCATACCATTTCCTCCCGAACTGTATCGGCCAGACAGGTCATGCACTTGACTTAACCCCGTCATCTCGCGGCAGCACCTGTGCTAATGGCATCACGGTCTTAACGGGACTCCTTTAGCCTGCCGGGCCTGAAGACCGGTTCTGGAACAATCCGGACCTTTGCGATTGCAGCATTCTACTGATAAAAAATGAATGCTGTCGTTTCGCGCGAATTTCAGCAGTGAAACTGCCTGGAGTCACTCGACGAACGGGCACCAAAGAATGACGAGGGCTTGCCCGCTGAGCGCAGGTTCAATCGAGTTCTTTGATGTTGCAATGTGCAATGCCGCTCCCGTGCGTGCGAGGTGCACCGCCGTCCCGCATGGATCAGGCGCGCGAGGATGCCGATCAGGTTAAAGCGATGATGCCGCGCAAGCGGGTCGCCTTCCGACCACCACTTTCGGTAAGGCGCAATCCTCGCACATGATGGAGGCGCGAGCCGAGCGCTGGCGCCGGCTACTTGAGTAGTTTGCGGAAAAACTCCTGCGCCCGCAACGTTCCCGCGCGATCGATCACGTCAGCGGGCGCGCCGCTTTCGACGATCGCGCCGCGATCCATGAATACGAGCGTATCGGCGACTTCACGCGCGAAGCCGATTTCGTGCGTGACGATGATCATCGTTTGCCCTTCGCGAGCAAGCGTCTGCATCACGTCGAGCACCTCGCCGACGAGCTCGGGGTCGAGCGCGGAAGTCGGCTCGTCGAACAGCAGCAGCTTTGGGCGCATCGCGAGCGCACGCGCGATTGCCACGCGCTGCTTCTGGCCGCCCGACAGCTCGCGCGGATACGCCTGCAGCTTGTCGGCGAGGCTGATCCGCGTGAGCAGAGCGCGCGCATGGGCCTCCGCTTCCTTGCGCGACTCGCCGCGCACGTGCATCGGCGCTTCGATCAGGTTCTCCAGCACCGTCATGTGCGGGAACAGATTGAAGTGCTGGAACACCATTGCTGTGTCCGCGCGCGAGCGTCCGGCTTCGCGTTCGCTCAGTTCGTGCAGGCGTCCGTTGCGCAGACGGTAGCCGACGAGCTGACCGTTCACGCGAATGCTGCCGCCATCGATTTTCTCGAGATAGTTGATGCAGCGGATCAGCGTGCTCTTGCCCGCGCCGGACGGTCCGACGATGCAGCATACTTCGCCGGCGGCGACGTTCAGCGTGACGTCCGACAGCACCTCGTGCGCGCCGAAGCGCTTGCACACGGCGTCCATCTGCACCATCGGCTGGCTTGCCATGTCCATGTCATGCGCTCCGTGCCGAACGTGCGGAATCGCCGCGGCGTAGCAGAAACTGCGGTTTGAGCGTGGCGACGACGCGGCTCAGGCCGTCGGTAGGCGGCGCGGAATGCACGCGGCGCAGTTTGCGTTCAAGCGTCATCTGCAGCGCCGTCAGCAATGTCGATGCGAGCAGATACCAGAGACTCGCGACGATCAGAAGCGGAATCGTTTCAAACGTGCGGCTATAGATGCCCTGCGCCGAATACAGCAGATCGCCGATCGCGAGCGTGCTGACCAGCGACGTCGCCTTCAGCATTCCGACGATCTCGTTCCCGGTCGGCGGAACGATTACGCGTAGTGCCTGCGGAAGGATGATGCGGCGGATCGTGCGCGCCGGCGACAGCCCGAGTGAATACGCGGCTTCGCGCTGCCCCGGATCGACCGAAAGCAGCCCGCTGCGCACGATCTCGGCCATATACGCGCCTTCGTTAAGCCCGAGGCCGAGCAGCGCCGCGACGATCGGCGTGACGATCGAATTGGTCTGCAAACTCGCGATTGGCGCGAAGAACGGCAAGCCCAGGTCGATCTGCGGATATAGCGCGGCGAGGTTGTACCAGAAGATCAGTTGGACCAGCAGCGGCGTGCCACGAAAGATCCAGATGTACAGCGCGGCGAATGCGGACACGATCGGATTCGACGATTGCCGCATCAGCGCCGCGATTACGCCGAGAATCATGCCGATTGCCATCGACGCGGCGGTCAAACCGAGCGTCCACAGAAAGCCGGTGAGGATCGTCTGGAACGTCAGGTACTTCCACACGACCGGCCATCCGTAACCGGGATTGGTTGCGACCGAATGGCCGAACCATGCGAGGATCAGCACGCTGACCACCGCCAGCGCCCAGCGCCCCCGATGCCGCGCCTTGACGATCGGCAGCGCGGGCGTCAAGGCTTCGGCGTTCGCGCGAGTGTCATGCGCGTGGCTCAACGGATCCGGAAGGGCGCCGTGCGACTTAGCCATGTCGTTCTCCGTAGACTTCGTCGACGGATGCATTCCAGATTTCGAGCGCCTTGTCGATCTCGTCGCGGTTGATCGTCAACGCGGGGATCATCCGCACGATGTGTCCTTGCGGGCCGCAGGTCAGCAGGATCATTGCGCGGCGCAGCGCAGCGGCGACGACCGCTTTCGACGCGGCCGGGTCGGGCGCGCCGTCGGCGGTGACGAATTCACTCGCCTGCATGAGACCCAGACCGCGCACATTGCCGATGCCTGCATGACGCGACGCCGTGCGCTCCAGCCCGTCGCGCAGCCGTTGACCCATTTCGCGGGCGTTGGCGACGAGGCCTTCTTTTTCGATCACGTCGAGCGTTGCGACCGCCGCGGCGCACGCCACCGCGTTCGCCGAAAACGTGCCGCCCTGCGATCCCGGCGCGGCCTTCTGCATCAGTTCGCGGCACGCGGCGATGCCCGACAGCGGAAAGCCGCTCGCTATGCCCTTCGCGAACACGACGATATCCGGGCGCACGTCGAAGTGCTCGTGCGCCCAGAATTTGCCGGTGCGCGCGACGCCCGCCTGAACTTCGTCGGTGATGAGCAGGATGCCGTGCTCGTCGGCGCGTTTGCGCAGTCCCGCGAAGAATTCCGCCGACGCCGGCTGATAACCGGCTTCGCCTTGCACCGGCTCGATCAGGATCGCGGCGATCTCCGTCGGAGCGGAAAGCGTCGCAAGGATGTGATCGAGTTCGCGCAGACAGAAACGGTTAGTCGCCGCGAGATCCCAGCCGTAACGATACGGCGTCGGAAACGGCGCGACGACGACGCCTGGCGGCAACGGCCCCGACGCCGCCGCGCGAAATCGGGCGCCCGAGGTCGTCAACGCGGCCGCGCCAATCGTGCGCCCATGAAACGAGCCCTGAAATACCAGTACGTTCTGTCGTCCAGTGGCGTTGCGAGCGAGCCGCACCGATGCCTCGACTGCTTCGGCGCCGGAGTTCGCGAAGAAGAAGGCGTCCATGTCCGACGGCATGCGCGCGCCCAGCTTCTCCATCAATTCGAGCAGCGGCTCGTGTTTGACGATGCCGTATTGCCCGTGGATCAGCGTCTCCACCTGCTTGCGCGCGGCGGCGACGATGTCCGGATGACAATGTCCCGTCGAGGTCACGCCGATGCCGGATGTCAGATCGAGGTACGCGCGGCCATCGCGATCGTAAAGATAGAGCCCCTGGCCGCGCGTCGCGACGATCGGCGTAGCCTGGACGAGGGCGGGTGAGAGTTGTGCCATACCGCAAATGCCTCGCAAAAAAAAGAAGAAGCGCGTTACTGCTTGAGCGGCTGGTTTTTCAACGGTGCGTTGAGAGCGCCATCGCCGAGGCCGTATTTGTTCAGGATCTGCAGATAGACGCCCGAATCCATCACAACCTTCATCGCCTTCATCAGCGGATCGACGAGCGGCGAATTCTTCGGCACCGCGATGCCGTAATACGGGCGGTCGCCGTATACGGTCTGACCGCCGTTGACGATTTTCAGCGACGGATTGCTCGCCGAATAACCATTGGTCGCCGAATCGCCGGAGACAGACTGGATGCGCCCGGAGGTGAGCGCGAGAATCGCCGCGCTTTGCGTCGGATACGCGTTCACCGTGACAGCGGGCTTGCCGTGTAACGTGCAGTAGTCGCTCGTCGATTTCGCCTGCGTTTCCGACGACGTGCCCTTCAGCACGCCGACTATCGTGCCGCACACGTCGTCCATGCTCTTCGGGCCTTTGGCGCCCTGCTTCGTGAGGAAGGACGTGCCGCCCTGGTAGTAGTCGACGAAATCCATCGTCGACTCGCGCGACGTGTAATCACCGATCGACGAGATGCCGACGTCGAAACGTCCGGCCTGAATGCCCGGGATGATCGCGGAGAAGTCGGTGTTGACGTTCCTGATCGGCACGCCGAGCACCTGGCCGAGCGCGTGAGATAGTTCGATGTCGGCGCCGGTCAACTGGTTCTTGTCGTCGAGGAAATCGAACGGCGGGTAATCGGATTCGGTCGCGGCGTTGACGACGCCCGCGTCCTTGATCTTTTGCGGCAACGACGCGTAAATCGCGTCGTCTTTCTTCAATTTCGAAAAATCGATCGTGGCCGTTGCCGCGTGCGCGGATGTGGCGGTGAATGCAGCGGTGATCAGCGCGAGCTTGATCGATCGCGCGTGCTGCTTCAGGTGGTGAGATGCTAGCGTGTTCATGTTGGTTGTTCTCCGTATGACGTGCAATCGAAAAGCGACGAACTCAAAATAGCACCGCAAAAACACCAGCAAAATCATTTCGACGACCGATGTTTCAATTGTTGATCGCGCGTAGCCCGTAAATCTTTTCGACAACGACGAGCAGCACGATCGCGATCAGCATCTGCACGGTGCTGATTGCCGCGATCGACGGATCGAACTGGTTTTGCAGGTACGAAAGCATCACGACCGGCAGCGTCGTCGTGGTTGCGCTCCCGAAGAAATACGACACGCCGAGGTTGTCGAGCGATATCAGCACGGAGAACAGCGCGCCCGCGAAAACGCCCGGCGAGATCAGCGGCAACGTGACGTGCGCAAAGCGCTGCCATGCGCTCGCGCCGAGCACCGACGCCGCCTCGCCGAAGCGCGGATCGAGGTTGCGGCACGCGGCGATCGTCGTGCGTAGTACGTACGGCACCGACACGCATGTGTGCGTGATCAGCAGCGCGACGAACGAGTTACCGATGCCGAGTTCCGACAGGTAATACAGCGACGACAGCCCGACGACGAGCGGCGGCACCGCGATCGGCGAGAGCAGGAATGACGTGACCGCGTTGGCGAGGCGCGAGCGCGACGTCGCGATGCCGAGCGCCGCCGGCACGGCGAACAGGATCGCGAACACCGTCGCGAGCGCGGCGATCATGAGCGACGTGATCAGCGAATCGGTGAACGGCCGGTACTCGAGAAAGCGCCGATACCAGCGCAGCGACATGCCATCGAGCGACACGGCGACGGTCTCGCCCGGCGTGAACGATGTCATCACGACGATCACGATCGGCGCCAGCAGAAAGATCACGAAGAGCGCGATATAGACGGCGAGTGCGGCGTCGCTCACCCGTTCCGCCAGACGCGAGCCGCCTTCGGGCTCGTTGACGAGCGTGCTCATGCGCGTGTCTCCGCGTGGTGGCCGGTGAGGCGGCCTTGCACATACAGACAGATCAGCACGACGATCAGGAGCAGATTGCCCATCGCGCTCGCGAAGCCCATGTCCTGTGCCTGACTGAACTGCTGGAAGATCAGCAGCGGCAACGTGACGACGCTGCCGCCGCCGAGCAGCAGCGCGCCGATGAAACTGCCGTTGATGATCATGAACACGATCAGACAGCCGGTGATGATCCCATCGACTGACAGCGGCAAGGTCACCAGCAGGAACGCGCGCAATGCGCCCGCGCCGAGCGCGCGCGCCGATTCTTCGAGCCGTGGATCGACCGAGCGCAGCACCGGAATGATCGACAGCACCATGAACGACACCATCACGTGAACGTTGCCGACATAGACGATCGCCGGGCCTTGCGTCATGCGCAGCGGCTGTTCGATCGCGCCGAGCAGCATCAGCGCATTGTTGACGAGACCGTGACGGCCGAGCAGCACGCTCCAGCCGAACGTGCGCATGATGATCGATGTGAGGAGCGGCATGATGAGCACGAAGAGCAGCGGCCCGGCCATGCGTCCCGCGCGGCGCACCATGAAATACGCGACCGGATATCCGGCGATCAGACACCAGAACGTCGTCCAGATGCTCATTTTCAGCGTTTCGAAAATGATGCCGACGTAGTAGGGATCGGTGAACAGCTTGTGGTAGTACGAGAGCGTGAACGCCGAATGCGCGCCCGGGATCGCTGAAATGCCGACGCTGCGCAGCGCGTTCTCATACAGCGGCATGCCGAAGAACAGCGCCAGCACGATCAGCGCCGGTGCGCACAGCACGACGCGCGGCGAGATCCAGAAGCGCCGACGCGGCGCCGCGCGCAGCGGGTTCGCGAGCGTGTTCATCGCGTGGCTCCGTCGCGTTCGTTCGGCTCCGCTTCGAGTACGACCAGATCGTCCTGGCCGATCGACACGCTGACCGCGTGGCCGGGCTCGAAGGCCGCCGTCGAATTCGACTGTTCGTACACACTGAAGGTCTGCTTCAGCGACGGCACATCGACGCGGTACGCGTGCTGCGAGCCGCGAAACACACGCGCCTGGACCACGCCGTCGAATGCGATCTCGCCATCGCGTGGCGCGCCGAAGCGCAGTTTCTCCGGCCGGACCGCAAGCTCGCCCGACGCGCCCGCTCCGAGCGGCGCGGGCAGCGCATGCGCCACGCGGCAAGTCACGCGTGCGTCGCCATGAGGCGCACCGACCGCGATATCGAGCCAGCCCTGTTCGCCGCGCGCGACCGAAAACGGCAGGATGTTCGCCGCGCCGAGAAATTCCGCGACAAAGCGCGTGCGCGGCCGGTCGTAGACGTCGCGCGGGGTGCCCGATTGCAGGATGCGTCCTTGATTCATCACGACGACGCGATCGCTCATCGTCAGCGCTTCTTCCTGGTCGTGCGTCACCATCACGCTCGTGATGCCGAGCTTATGCTGCAGCGACTTCAACTCGAACTGCATGCCTTCGCGCAGATTCTTGTCGAGCGCGCCGAGCGGTTCGTCGAGCAGCAGCACAGACGGATTCGTGACGATCGCGCGCGCCAGCGCGACGCGCTGCTGCTGGCCGCCCGACATCTGCGCGATGCGGCGATCGCCGAAACCGGGCAGGCGGATCAGATCGAGCATGCGCGCCACGTGCGGTGCGCGGTCGCGCTTCGGCACGCCCGCCATGCGCAGCCCGAACGCGATGTTTTCCGCGACCGTCAGGTGCGGAAACAGGCTGTAGTTCTGGAATACCATGCCGAGCCCGCGCTTGTTCGACGGCACGTTCGTCACGTCGCGCCCGGCGATGCGGATCGCGCCGGTGTCGGGATAGTCGAATCCGGCGATCAGACGCAGCGTGGTGGTCTTGCCGCAACCCGACGGCCCGAGCAGCGCGACGAGTTCGCCGGCCCGCACGTCGAGCGACAGGCTTTCGAGCGCGGTGATGGTGCCGAAGCGTTTGCTGACGCCTTCGAGCGACAACGGTTGCGAGCGCAGCGGCGTGGCGGGCGCGTCGGCGCCGGCCGCCGCGCCGGAGATCGAATTCGCGGATTGGAACATCGCGTGCCTCTTCTTCCAGTTTGTGAGCTTGCCGAACTTCATTACCGATCCCACCGCGCCGACTTCAAATCGAGGCGCAGTGCTGGATGCCGTGCCTCGCGCCTTCGTCACGCGTGCGCCGCCCGCTGCGTATCGAGCAGCTGCGGATACTGCGTCACGACGGCATCGAAGATGTCGCGGATCGCTTTGCCGCCAGGCGCGAGGCGGTCTTCGGCTTCCCATGCGTCGAACGCATCGAAGATCTTGTGCTTCAGGAAGTGCCGCCACACCACCGGCGCATCGGTGAGAATCCGCGTCAGCACCTCATAGCGCTCGCGCGTCCAGCGCGCTTCGTACGCGGTGCGTGCGGCGCCGTAGTCGAAGTGCGGGGGGGGTGTGCCCGGTGCGTCGGCGCACAGTTCGGCACGCCGTACGCGGGTCGCGTTCACGTCGACTCCGCCATCGCGCAGCGCGACGCCGTACAGCGCGAGTGCATCGCTTTCGCTCAGGTAGCCGCGATGCACGTCGGTCGCGACCATCTGCGGATCGCGTTCGTACGGATTGCCATAGCCGCCGCCGCCGCAGCCTTCGAGACGGATCACGTCGCCGGGGCCGCAGACGACGAGATCGGTGACGCCGAGGTTTTCTTCGCTCGCCGTGCCCGGATTGCGCGTGAAGCGCGACACCGCGCCCGCCTTGCCGCCCAGCACGCCCCACGACGCGAAGCGCGAGCGGTCGCGGTTGCGCGCGGTGACGAGCGTCCCCGGCGAGAACACGCGGAACTCCATCACCGTGCCGAGGCCGCCGCGATAGCGACCGGCGCCCGCGCTGCCCGGCACCACGCCGTACTTGAGGATGCGGATCGGCACTTCGGCTTCGTTGATCTCGACCGGCGTGTTGCGCAGGAATGCGACGTTGGCGCCCGACGCGTCGGAGCCGTCGCCGTGCGGCATGCCGCCCGCACCGCCGCCGACCGGACCAATCGCCGCGATCACCGTGCGGCCGTCGCTATCGACGGTGCGCACGTTGAGGATCGACATGCCGCCGGCGGGACACGCGGGCAGGCGATCCGGACACACCATCGAGAACGCGCCGAACGTCACCATCTGCGCGACCTTGCACGTCAGGCTGCGCATGCCGACCGCTGCGGGCGGCACGCAGTTCATGATCGTGCCCTCGGGCAGAATGCAGCGCGCCACTTTCAGCATGCCGATGTTCAGCAGCAGATCGGGCTGCAGCGAATAGAGCACGTAGTTCAGCCCGACCAGCGCCAGCACGTGGCGCTCCTTGCCGCCGGTCGGCATGTTCAGCGACGAATTGAGCTGTGGATCGCTGCCGGTGAAATCGAGCACCAGCGATTCGCCTTCGACCTTCAGCGTCAGCGCGACGCGCAGCGGCTTGCCGTTGACTGAATCCTCGTCGGCGAATTCGGCGAAAAAATACTCGCCGTCGGGCATGCCCGCGACGATCGCGCGCGCCTGCTCTTCCGAGTAGTCAATCATCGCGTGCATGCCGGCCTTGAAGTCGTCGATGCCGAAGCGCTCGATGATCTCCAGCACACGGCGTTCGCCGGTCATCAGCATCGCGATCTGCGCTTTCAGGTCGCCGCGGTTCTGCTCGGCGGCGCGCACGTTGATCGCCATGTGATCGAGCAGCGCTTCGTCGAGCACGCCCGCGCGCACGATCTTGGTCGGCGCCCAGCGGATGCCTTCCTGATAGATCTCGGTCAACGAGCGCGACAGCGACGCCGGCACCGCGCCGCCCATGTCGGTGTTGTGAATGTGGCCGCCGACGTAGCAGACGATTTCGGTTTCGTAGAACACCGGCTTCCACATCATCACGTCGGGTGTGTGCGTGGCGACGTAGCCACTGTACGCGTCGTTGGTCATGCCGATGTCGCCGGGCTCGTAGTGATCGATCGCGCTGATCACCGAGCCGAAGTCGAGACCCGGATACCACGTGGCACCGAGTGTCTTCGGCGACGCGAACGTATGGCCCTCGGGCGTCATGATGGTGCAGGAGAAGTCTTCGGTTTCCTTCACGAACGCCGAATGGGCGGTGCGCACGAGCGTGTAGGCCATGCTCTCGGCGGCCGCGACACAGTAGTTCGCGAAGATTTGCAGAACGGATCGGTTGAAGCTCATGGATGCATGTCCTTGTGATGTCACTGCGCCGACAGCAGCAGGTTGCCGTATTCATCGACCACGGCTTCGAAGCCGGGCAGCACGCAGGTCGTCGTGTCGTCCTGCGTGACGATCGCCGGGCCGTCGAAACGCTGACCGGCCAGCAGCGCGACGCGGCGGTACATCGGCACGGTGCGCCAGGCGCCGTCCAGATACACGTCGATCATCGCCTCGACGGGCGGCGCGCCTTCGCCGCGTTCGATCTTCGGCATGTCGGGCTTCGGCGTCGGCAGACTGATGACCAGACGCAGGGCGACGACCTGCACGGACGAGCGCTCGTCGCTGTGCCCGTAAAGACGGTGATGCTCGCGATGGAACGCATCGGCGATCTTCGCGAGATCGCCCTGGAAAATCGATTGCGGGTCGAGCGGCGTGTCGACTTCGAACGACTGGCCGCGATAGCGCATGTCCGCGGACACCGTCATTTCCGCGCCCGTGTCCGAGCCGGTTTCGCTGACGATCCATTCGCGCGCCTGCTGTTCGAGCACCGACAGATCGCCTGCGAGCTTGGTGAGCGACGCGGCGTCGAGCGGGTAATACGTGGTGCGTACAAAATCGTTTTTCGTATCCGCGATCAAGCCGCCGAGCGCGCTCAGCACGCCCGGCGTCGTCGGCACGACGAGGTGCTTCATGTTCAGCGCGCGCGCGAGGAAGCCGCCGAGCATCGGCCCCGCGCCGCCGAACGGCATCAGCGAGAATGCGCGCGGATCGATGCCGAAGCGCGACACGATGCGGCTCACGCCACCGTACATGCCCGACACCGATACGTCGATGATCGCTGCCGCCGTCTGATGTACGTCCATGCCGAGGCGTTGCGCGAGCGGTTCGAGCGCACGGCGGCTCGCGTCCACGTCGACCTGCACCGCGTTGTAGCCGAGCGACGCGCGGCCGAGCACGCCGATCACCGCGAACGCATCGGTGATCGTCGGGCGCGTGCCGCCGCGGCCGTAGCACACCGGACCGGGATTCGAGCCCGCGCTTTCCGGGCCGACCTTCAACACGCCGAAATCGTCGACCCACGCGATCGAGCCGCCGCCGTCGCCGATCGACGAAACGGACACCGAAGGAATGTGGATCTGGAAGTCGCCGATATATTCGCCGGTCGCGTATTGCGGTTTGCCATCGACGATCAACGCGACGTCGGCGGTCGTGCCGCCGATGTCGAGGCTCATGCAGTCCTTGATGCCGCACATACCGGCGAGATACGACGCGCCGATCACACCCGCCGCCGTGCCCGACAGGATCATCTGTACGCAGTTGCTCTTGCCGTTTTCGGCGCTCATCACGCCGCCGTTCGACTTCGTCACCTTCAGGTCGGCGCCGACGCCGCTTTCGGCGAGCGCCGCCTGCAGGCGCGTCAGGTATTGCGACACGCGCGGCTGCACGTAACCGCCGATCGTCGCGGTCACGGTGCGTTCGTATTCGCGGATGATCGGCCACACTTCATGCGAACACGACACGAAGAAACCGGGCGCGGCTTTTTCGATGATCGCCTTGACGTGCTGTTCGTGCGCCGGGTTGCGATACGAATGCAGCAGCGAGATCACCACGCCTTCGCACTTCGCCGCCTGCAGCTCGCCGAGCGCGGCGAGTACGCTGGCTTCGTCGACCGGCGCTTCCTCGGTGCCGTCGGGACTCATGCGACCATCCACGCCGAACACGCGGTCGCGCGTGACGAGCGGTTCCGGGCGGCGCGACATCAGGTGATACATGTCGGGAATCTTAAGACGCGCTATGTCGAGCACATCCTCGAAGTTGCGCGTCGTGATCAGAGCGAGACGCAGCCCTTTGCGCTGCACGACCGAATTCACGCCGACCGTCGTGCCGTGCGTGAAATACACGACGTCGCGAGCATCGATGCCGAAGCGGTCGCGCAAGCCCTGCATCCCGTCGATCACTTCGCTGCCGGGGGAATCCGGCCGCGAAAATACCTTGAGTGTGCGGGTCGTCCGCGTCTCGTCGTCCAGCACGGCGAAGTCGGTGAACGACCCGCCGATATCCACTCCGATTCTCAGCCCCATTGCTTTTTTCCTGTCCGGTTGCGTCTGCGTTACTGCCGATCGGTCTTCAGTGCCTCACGGCGCTCACCGGCCGATCTGCTTGTTCCAGGCCTCGATCCACTGCGGCACGTACCTGCCGATGTCGTCGAAATTGACCCAGATCGATCCATCCACCGTCGCGATGCGTGGCTTCACTTTCGCGTTGTAGGCCACCTTCGTGTTCGACGCGGTGTACTGCATCGCGTTGGCGAAGCACGTCTGGCCTTCGCTCGACGCGAGCGTGTTGAGGAACTGCGTGCCTAGCGGCGAGCCGTTCTTTACTTTTACCGCCATGTTCGGAAAGGCGACCGAACCCGGCGACGGGTTGATCCACGCGATGTCCGGATTGGTCGTGTCGTGCTCGGCCCACGCGCGGCCGTCGTAATACATCGCGATGTCGATATCGCCGTTGCGCATCGCGTTGAGCGGCGCGTTCGGATCGCTGAAGAACGTCACGTTCTTGCTGTCGCGCATGCGCTTGACCTGGTCGAGCGCGGGCTGGATGTTGGTCGGCGAGCCGCCGTAGAGTTGATTGAACAGCGTGATCAGACCGGCCGGTGTCGCAACATAGTTGATGTCGGGAAGGCCCGCCTGATACTTGCCGGCGACCACGCCGTCGACGAATTCCTTCCATGACTTCGGCGGAATCTTCACGCGCTTGGTGCTGTACATCAGGCCGAAATCGCCGTACGTGATCGGAAAGCCGTAACCGTGACCGTACGCGACCAGACGCGGATCGAGTTGCGCGAGATTCGGCACTTCCTTCACAGTCACCGGATCGAGAAGCTTCCGTTCGATCGCGATATGCGTCGCCTCGGGTGTGCTCACCATCACGTCGATCGGCGGTCTGGCCGGATTCGCGGCAGCCTGATTCACCCATTGCAGCGGATTGCCGAGCGTCACATCGACGCTCTTGCCGGTCTGCTTCTCGAACGGTTCGACGAAGCATTTGCGATAGGCCTTTTCCCACGTGCCGCCGAACGCAGTCACAGTGAGATCGGCGGCATGCGCGGTGTGAGCGGCGCACAGCACGGAGAGCGTCAGGACGGCGGCGCGGCAGGACAGCGGAAAGCTTCGGGAGGCGAGTCGCTTCATTCTTTTCCTTTCGGTTGAACCATCGGAACACCGGACGCTGCCTTCCGGCAGCGCTGCCTGATCCACGAGTGCGGCTTGCGATCGTTCCTTATGTGTGCCACTATACGGAACGACGTGCTTCATCGTGGTACAAGGTAGCACGCGAGTTTTTTGATCGCAAGGCGCCAAAAAAATGAACAGTCTGCTAAAGAGCATTGAAATCATCGAAGCGGTGTCCGCGCATCAGCCCGTCGGCGTCGGCGAGTTGTCCAAGCTGTTGCAGATGCCCAAATCCAGCGTGCAGCGCGTGTTGCTGACCTTCCAGGAGGCCGGCTGGCTGCGTCAGGCGAGCGGCGAATTCACGCGTTGGGAAATCAGCCCGCGCGTGCTCGGCGTACGGCCGAACGCGTTGAAGGGCGGCGCGTTGCAACGCGCGGCGCGCGAGCCGATGCAGGACCTGTGCAACCTTGTCAACGAAACGGTTCATCTGTCGATTCCGGACGGCACCGATGCGATGGTTCTGGTCGAGGAAAGCGAGTGCAAACAGTTCGTACGCACCGCCTATTCGATCGGCAACGTGTCGCCGTTCCACGCTACCGCGAACGGACTCGCGCTGCTCGCGTTCATGAACGAACGGCAGATCGCGACGATCCTCGCGCGCGATCTGCCGAAGTACGGCGACCGCACCATCAACGATCCGGCGCTGATTCGCGAGGAAATCGCGCGCATTCGCGAGCGCGGCTACTCGATCAACCTCGGCCAGTACCGCCGCGCCATCTACGCGATCGGCGCGCCGATCTTCGACAGCAACGGCATTGCGGTCGCGAGCATCTGCATCTCGATGCCCGAGCAGCGCTTCACCGAAAGCCGTATCGACGAATGGGGGCGCGCGGTGATGGACACGGCGGCGCGAATCAGCACGGGCGGCGTTCAGGTGTAAGCGTTTCGGGCGAGGCGAACAGCGCGTTCATCAGATCGCGCGCCGGGTAAGTTTCGAGTTGCATGACGACGGCGAGAGCGCGTTCCGCCGCTGCCAAGCCGATCAACGGCGCGAGCGTGCTTCGATACTTCGAGACGGTGTCGTCGAACGTCGTTGGTTCCCGCCGTTGCGAACCCCGCGGCTCCGTGAGCACACGTTCTTGCGTCGAGCCGTCCTTCAGCATGACGGCGACGCGCGTCGGGATCGACATGTCTGCGCGGTGCTGCCGATCGAGCGCGGCGTCGTGATGAATGTCGATCTTCGCGAATAGCGCGCGGATGGCCGCGGATTCGAAATCGGGCGTGCGCAGCGCGGCGTTGAAGTCGTCGGCGACGCACGCCGACGCAATCAGAAAGCGCGCGTTGAACTGCGCATCGACGAGATTCGTCGGAAAGGGCGAATCGAGCGTACCGACGAACTCGCGGAACGAATGCACGTCGATGTGTTCGATCTGCGTGACGTCGAACGACGGCTTCATCTGCAGGATGGCTTCGAGCGCGGGATGGGCCCAGCGGCAGCACGCCCACGGCTTGAATTCGACGCGGCGGATCCACCAGTCGTCGCCGGGCATGGTTGAGAGACACTCGGGGCGCAGGCGATCGGAGCCGTAGGTTTTCCAGAAGCCGAAATTGCGCGAGAAGAAATGTTGATCGCCGATGAATCCCTCTTTCGCGAGACACGCCGACTGCACGCCCGCCGCGGCCGCCGCGCCGTAGCCGTTCTTCAGCCACGTGTAACCGCCGGCCGGATTCGCACGCACGATCGACGGCAGCGGCGCCTGCTGCGCGGCGAGTCCGAAGCCTTGCAGCCATTGGTCGCGGTTCAGACCGAAGAGTCGGCCCGCCGCGATGAATGCGCCGAACATCTGCCATGTCGCATAGCCGATGTCTTTCGACGGTGCCGCGTCGCTCGGGCACAGCATCGCGCCGATTCGCAGGGACGCCTCATATGCGATCACGACCGCGTGCAGCAGTTCGCATCCGCTGCGCGCGAGCAGATGCGCGCATGCGAGCGCCGGACCGATGATCGTCGCGCCAGGATGCGACGGCGCTTCTTCGCGGAAGCAGTCGTCGAAATCGAGGATGTTCGCGGCGTTTGCATACAGCGTCACCGCGTCGAAGAGGCCCGCCCGCCCGGCGTTGCCGACGGGAATCGGACGATCCCCCTGGCCGACGGAATTGACTGCGAGCACACGCGCAAAGGCGTCCATCTGTGCGGTCTGCAAACCCGCGCGGAAACACGCGATGCCGTCGAGCAGGCATTGCTTGCCTGCCTTCAGCGCATTGTCGGGAATGGCGTCGAAGCGGTGCGTGACCAGCCAGTCGACGAGACCGGTGAAGCCTTGAGCGGACATGATGTACAAGCGGGCGTGCCGATGAGGGCGCCCGGCGGATGTCACGGATGTCAAAGGCTAGGGGCGACGATATTGACCGTCAAATACGCTTTTGACTGACGGCGATTCGCTTTTGATATGCGGTGGTGCGAGTCAGTCCGTGCTTTCGCGCACCGCGTCGCCGAACGCCTTGGCCAGCATGTTCATCGGAAGATTGAGCGGATACACGAGATAGGTCGAGAACTCGATCTGCGGCAGGAACGGCAGGATCGCGAGCTCGCCGGCATATTCGCGCGCGACGACCGGATTCGATACGCTGACGCCCATGCCGCGCGACACCATCCGGCAGATCGCCGCGGCGAAATGCGATTCGTACGCGAGAATGCGTTTCTCCTCGCCGCCGATCTGGCAGGCGTCGTCAATGCGCTTGCGCATCACGTCGCTCGATTTCAGCGACAGGAAGCGCTCGCCGGCGAGATCGGCGGGCGTGACGGCGCCAGTGTGTTGCGCAAGCCGGTGATCGGGCGGCGTAATGCACACGCCGAGGCTGCGACGCGCGACCTCGTGCGCGACGCTCGTGCCGTTGAAAATTTCCGACGCGATGCCGACGTCCGCATAACCGGTGGCGAGCCACTGGCACACCGTCAGCGAATCGGCGACATGCAAGGTGACGTCGACATCCGGGAACCGCTTCGAGAAGAGATAGATCGCGTCCGGCACCGCGACGATCGCCATTGACGGCACTGCCGCGACCCGCAGCCGGCCGCTCCCCCGCTTGCGGATCTGATCCGCTTTTTCCTCGAGACCACGCAGGCTCGCGAACGTGTGCTCGACGTCCCGAAAGAACACCTGGCCTTCGAGCGTCGGCATCAGCTTGCCGATCTGCCGTTCGAACAGCTTGATGCCGATGCGCCGCTCAAGCTGCCCGATCACGCGGCTGATGTTCGACTGCGAAGTATGCAGATCCTTGGCCGCCTGCGTCATCGACCCCGACAGCATCACCGCGCGGAACGCCTGTACTTCACGAAAATTCAGCATCGGAGTCGGGACATATCAAAAAGGCATGGGCCACGATTATATGCGCATTTGTCAAAGAAATATGGCGTTCCTACACTCGCCGCAACCTGATCAATTGCTCGCTCACCCGTGCTCTGGAGCCCCCCATGCCGGACTTCGACCCGAAACAGATTGCCGCGCCGAGCGGCCACTTCATCGGTGGACGGCTCACGCCTGGAGAACCCGTGATCGACGTGTTGCGGCCGTCCGATTGTCAGCCGATGGGCGGCATTCCCGACGCGAGCGATGACCTCGTCGATCAGGCAGTCAACGACGCGCATAGCAGCTGGCGCGCGAGCGGCTGGGGCACGCGCTCGCCGCGCGAACGCGCGCGCGTGCTGCTGCGCTGGGCCGATCTGATCGATCGGCATGCCGACGAACTCGCGCGTCTCGAAGCGGTCAGTTCGACGCGTCCGATCAGCGAAGCGCGTACGTTCGACGTGCCGTTCACGTCCGACTGCATCCGCTTTTTCGCCGAATGCGCCGACAAGTTCGGCGGCGATGCGTTGCCGACGCGTCAGGACAGCCTCGGTTTCGTCGTGCCCGAGCCGTACGGCGTCGTCGCGGCAATCGCGCCGTGGAATTTCCCGCTGTCGATGGCGTCGTGGAAATGCGGGCCCGCGCTTGCGGCAGGCAACGCGCTGGTGCTTAAGCCGTCGGAGATGACGCCGTTCTCGATCCTGCGCGTCGCCGAACTGGCGATCGAAGCGGGCGTGCCCGCGGGCGTCTTCAACGTCGTGCAGGGACGTGGCCAGAGCGCGGGCGCGGCCCTCGTGCGGCATCCGCTGATCGGCAAAGTGTCGTTCACCGGCTCCACGCATACTGGCGCGGCGATCATGAGCAACGCGGCGCAGCATGGCACCAAGCCGGTCACTCTCGAACTCGGCGGCAAGAGCCCGCAAATCGTGTTCGACGATGCGGGCGACATCGACGCGCTCGCGCAACGGATCCTGCGCGGCTTCACGTCGAACGCGGGCCAGGCGTGCGTGTCGGGTACGCGGCTGATCGTGCAGCGCGGCATCGCCGATCGGCTGATCGATGCGGTGATCGCGAAGGCCGCCGCGCTCGAGCCGGGGCCGACGTGGCGCGAATCGACGCGCTTTGCGCCGATCATCAGCGAGGCGCAGGCGACGCGCATTGACGCGGCGGTGCAGGACAGCATCGCGAGCGGCGCGCATGCGCTTTGCGGCGGCGAGTACTTCGACACCGCGGGCAAGGGTTTCTATTATCGGCCTACGCTGCTCGCGGGAGTCGATCGCGACTCGCGCGCGGTGCGCGAGGAAATCTTCGGCCCGGTGCTGACCGTGCAGACCTTCGACGACGAAGACGAAGCGCTTTCCCTCGCCGATCACCCCACTTACGGTCTCGCCGCCGGCGTTCACACGCAGGACATTGGCCGCGCGTTGCGCGCGATGCGCCGCATTCAGGCCGGCACCGTGTGGATCAACCGTTTCGGCCGCACCTACGACTTCATCATCCCGACCGGCGGTTTCAAGGGCTCCGGCATCGGCAAGGATCTGGGCCGGGAGGCGTTCGAAGCGAACTTTCGCTACAAGGCGGTGCTGATCGATTTCTGAATCCGGGCGCACTTTTCAACCTGACGTGCCCATCTGCACATCACAAGGGACACACCATGTCGTTGTTCAAACCCAGGTACATCACCTTCGACTGCTACGGCACGCTGATCAATTTCGAAATGGCGAACGCCGCGCGCGCGCTTTACGCCGATCGCGTTGCCGCCGAAGACATGAAGGCGTTCACCGATGCGTTCGCCGCGTATCGGCTCGACGAAATCCTCGGCGCATGGAAGCCGTACGAGCAGGTCGTCGACAATGCGATTCGCCGCACCTGTAAGCGCTGCAACGTCGAATACCGGGAAGGCGACGGCAAGTCGATCTACGAACAGGTGCCGACATGGGGCCCGCACCCGGACACCAGCGCCGGCCTCGCGAAAGTCGCAAAGGAATTTCCGCTGGTCGGCCTGAGCAACGCGGCGACCGCGCAGATCCCCCACAACATCGAGCGCATCGGCGTGCCGTTCCATGCCGTCTACACCGCCGAACAGGCGCAGGCCTACAAGCCGCGCATGCAGGCGTTCGAATACATGCTCGATCAACTCGGCTGCGCGCCGCAGGACATTCTTCACGTGTCGTCGAGTTTCCGTTACGACCTGATGACCGCGCACGATCTCGGCATCAAGAACAAGGTGTGGGTCAACCGCGGTCACGAGCCGGCCAATCCGTACTATAACTACACCGAAATCAAGGACATCGGCGGCCTCGCGGCTGTCGTCGGGCTATGAAACTCGAACCGTTCTGGCTGGCCACCGCACCGGCGTTCACTGCGGGCATGAGCGGCGCATTGCCGGCGCGTGCGGACGTGGTCATCGTCGGCGGCGGGTTCACGGGGCTGTCGGCGGCGCTGTCGCTTGCGCGTAAGGGCGTCGACGTGGTGCTGGTCGAAGCGGGGCGCATTCACGGCGAGGCGTCGGGCCGCAATGGCGGGCACTGCAGTCCGGGCACGTCGCAGACGCTACCCGATCTGATCGAGCGTTACGGACTCGACGTCGCGAAGCGCCACTATCAGGTCTATACGGACGCGGTCGATTTTGTCGAAGAGCGGGTTCGCGCCGAACAGATCGATTGCGATTTCGAGCGGCGCGGCAAGCTGAAACTCGCGAGCAAGCCGACGCACGTCGCCGGCCTCCAGCGCAATTACGACGCGCTGAAGAAGCATCTGAGCGCCGACGTCGAGTTGCTGTCGGCGGCGGATGTGCGCAACGAGATCGCCTCGGATGCGTTTCATGGCGGTATGCTCGACGCGCGCGGCGGGCAGATGCACATGGGCAAGTTCGGCACCGGACTCGCGACGGCGGCGGCGCGCCGCGGTGCGCGCATCTTCGAACAGGCGGCGGTCACGCGGCTGACGAATCTCGGCGGCGACCGTCATCGCGTCAGCACCGCGAAAGGCGATATCGAAGCGGACCGCGTGCTGCTCGCGACCGGCTGCTCGAATCACGGACCGTTCGACTGGTGGCAACGGCGGATCGTGCCGGTCGGCAGTTTCGTGATCGTCACGGAGCCGATTCCCGCGCTGCTCGACAAGGCGTTGCCGAATCGCCGCAACTACGTGACAAGCCTGAACTTCGGCAACTACTTCCGCGCGACGGCCGATCACCGGCTCGTGTGGGGTGGCCGGGCGCGCTTCGCACGCAGCAATCCGGCTTCCGACCGGAAGAGCGGGCAGATCCTGAAGTCGATGCTCGACCAACTGATTCCGAGCCTGCGCGACGTGCGCATCGAGTACTGCTGGGGCGGGCTCGTCGAAGCGACGGCGGATCGCCTACCGGCGGCGGGCAAGCACGACGGGCTGTACTACTCGATGGCATACAGCGGCCACGGCACGCAGATGTCGACCTATATGGGCGACGTCATGGCGGATATCGTCACGGGCAACCCACGCGCGAATCCGTGGGCGCGCACCGACTGGAAATCGTTGCCGGGCTATGCGGGACGCGAATGGTTCCTGCCGGTAGTGGGCGCGTATTTCCGCTTCAAGGACGCGGTGTCCTGAGCGCTTCGCATCACGCGGTGCACGGCATTTGCATCAGGCATAGGAAGTTAGGCGAAAGCGAGGATTGCATATGAATCGCGTCGTTGTGCGCATGGTGGGACAGCGCGTCGCTAGCGGCGCGCTGACGCTGTTCCTGGTGTCGGCACTGGTGTTCTTCATGGCGAGCCTGTTGCCCGGCGACGCCGCGCAGATGGCGCTCGGCCAGTACGCGACGCCCGAAACCGTCGCGATGCTGAGAAAGCAGCTCGGCCTTGACGAACCGCTGGTGCTGCGCTTTTTCACGTGGCTCGGCAATCTGGTGAGCGGTGACTTCGGCGTGTCGTATGCGGCGAACGTGCCGGTCAGCAGCATCGTGCTGTCGCGCATTCCGAACACGCTGATGCTCGCGGCCGCCGCGACGGTGGCGTCGGTGCCGGTCGCGCTGGTGCTCGGCATCGTCGCGGCGATGGTGCGCGGCTCGCTGCTTGATCGCGTGATCGGCGTGCTGACGATGTCGGTGGTCGCAGTGCCGGAGTTTCTCCTCGCGACGCTCGCGGTGCTGCTGTTCGCCGTGAAGCTGCATTGGGTGTCGGCGGTGTCGGTGAATGCGGATACGTCGAGCGTCGGCGCGTTCCTGAAGTCGTACAGCCTGCCGGTGCTGGTGCTGTGCTGCGTGGTGGTCGCGCAGATGGCGCGCATGACGCGCGCCGCGCTGATCAACCAGCTCGACGCACCCTATGCGGAGATGGCGGTGCTCAAGGGCTTGCGGCCGTCGCGCACGGTGCTGCGTCACGCGTTGCCGAATGCGGTCGGCCCGATCGTCAACGCAATGGCGCTGAGCCTGTCGTATCTGCTGGGCGGCGTGATCATCGTCGAGGCGATTTTTTCCTATCCGGGCCTTGCGAGCACGCTCGTCGATGCGGTAAGCAATCGCGATCTGCCGATCGTGCAGTTCTGTGTGCTGTTTTTCAGCGCGTGCTACCTGCTGCTGCTCCTGGTCGCCGATATCGTGACGATCGTCTGCAATCCGAAACTGCGCTGATCTATGAAACACATTCTTTATTTTCTGCAGGCCGCCGTGCGATTCTTCGCGTCGCTGACCGTGCTCGGACGCATCGGCTTTTTCGTGTCGTTGCTGTGGATTCTCGTCGCGCTGTTCGGATCGTCGATAGCCCCGCACGCGATGACCGATATGAGCGCGAGCGGCAACGTGTTTGCGTCGGGCAGTCTCGCGTATCCGCTCGGCACCGATTTCCTCGGTCGCGATCTGCTGAGCCGCATTCTCTACGGCGCGCGCTACTCGATCGGCCTCGCGCTCGCCGCGACGCTGATCGCGAGCGTCGGCGGCACGCTGCTCGCGCTGGTGTCGACGGTGATCGGCACATGGTTCGACGAGATCGTGTGCCGCATCGTCGATGCGCTGCTCGTCACGCCGAGCAAGATTCTCGCGCTGCTGGTGATTGCGATCTACGGCTCGGATCTGCGCGTGCTGGTGCTGACTGCGGGCGTGATCTACATGCCGGGCGCGTTCCGCATAGCGCGTTCGCAGGCGGTCAATCTGAACGCGATGGAATACGTGACAGTCGCGCGGCTGAATGGCGAAAGCACGTTCCATATCGCGTGCCGCGAAATCCTGCCGAACATGATCCATCCGATGATGACCGACTTCGGGCTGCGCTTCGTCTACAACGTGCTGATGCTGAGCGGCCTGAGCTTTCTGGGCCTCGGCGTTCAGCCGCCATACGCGGATTGGGGCTCGCTCGTGCGCGAAAACCTGTCGGGGCTGTCGATGGGCGCGGCGGCGGTGATCATGCCGGCGCTCGCGATCGCCTCGCTGACGATCGGCGTGAATCTGCTGATCGACAGTCTTGCGATGCGCGGGCGCCCGCGCACCGGGAGGTAGCCGTGCAAATGAGACGTGTGGTGGAAGTATCGAATCTGAACGTGGTGGCACGCGGCGACGAAGGCGGCGAAGTGCCGATCGTCAAGGACGTCAGCTTCTCGATCGAACCCGGCGAAGTGCTCGCGTTGATCGGCGAATCCGGTTCGGGCAAGACGACGATCGCGCTGACGCTGCTCGGTTACGCGCGGCGCGGCTGCCGGATCGCGGGAGGCCGCGTGAGCGTCGGTGGAACGGACGTGCTGGCGGCATCGCCTGCGGCGTTGCGCGATCTGCGTGGGCGGCGCATCGCCTATGTCGCGCAGAGCGCATCGGCGTCGTTCAATCCTGCGCTGCGCATCATCGATCAGGTGATCGAAGGCGTCTGCGTGCGTCGGCTGATGAGCCGCAGGGACGCCCGCGCGAAGGCGCTCGGGCTGTTCCGTGCGCTCGCGCTGCCGGCGCCCGAGACGATCGGCGATCGCTATCCGCATCAGGTGTCGGGGGGGCAGTTGCAACGGCTGATGGCGGCGATGGCGCTCATGTCGGATCCGGAAGTGGTCGTGTTCGACGAACCGACCACCGCGCTCGACGTGACCACGCAGATCGAAGTGTTGCGCGCGTTCAAGCGCGCGATCAGCGAGTTCAACATCAGCGCGGTGTACGTGTCGCACGATCTCGCAGTGGTCGCGCAGATTGCGGATCGCGTGCTGGTGCTGCGTGACGGCGAGATGCAGGAAGAGGGTGCGCTTGCGCAGATCATCAGTGCGCCCGCGCATCCGTACACGAAGCGGTTGATGGTCGCCGCCGAGCCGGTCTCGCGCCTGACCGATCGCGACGCCGAACAGGCGCACCACCGGCCGCCGTTGCTCGAGATCAGCGATCTCACCGCCGGTTACGGCGACACCGGCCGCGACGGCATGCCCGCGACCCGTGTGCTCGAGGGCATCAATCTGGTGCTACGGCGCGGCACGACACTCGGCGTGATCGGCGAATCGGGGTCGGGCAAATCGACGCTCGCGTATGTGATCGCGGGCCTGCTCGCGCCGGCGCGCGGCAGCATCCGCTTCGCGGGCAAGCCGCTTGCGGGCGCACATGCGAAGCGCGATCGCGATCTGTACCGTCGCATCCAGTTGGTGTTCCAGAACGCTGACAAGGTGCTCAATCCCGCACACGACGTCCAGACCATCCTGTCGCGGCCGCTGAAGCTGTTCGCGCGCTGCGCGCCGAACGAAGTGCCCGCGCGGGTCGCGCGTCTGCTCGATCTCGTGAAGCTGCCGGCGTCGATCGCGCGGCGGCGTCCGCCGGAGCTGTCGGGCGGTCAGAAGCAGCGCATCAATCTCGCGCGCGCGCTCGCCGCTGAGCCGGAGCTGATCATCTGCGACGAAGTGACGTCGGCGCTCGATACAGTGGTCGGCGCGGCGATCCTCGATCTGCTCGTCGAACTGCGGCACGAACTCGATATGTCGTATCTGTTCATCAGCCACGATCTGTCTACCGTGCGAACGACCTGCGACGACATCGCCGTGCTGTTCAAAGGCCAGAAAGTCGATGCCTGCGATCGCGCCGCGCTGTTCAATCAGCCGCGCCACCCGTACACGTCGCTGCTGATCGATTCGGTGCCGGAGATGCGTGCGAACTGGCTGGAAGAGATGGCGTTGCGTCCGAAGGCGGATTGAAGCATTTCATGCGCAATAGGCGAAAAAACCACGATGCTCCGTGGTTTTTCTTGCGTGCGTCGATCGCGATCAGGCGCGCCAGACCGCTTCCGCGAAGCGATATCCCATATTCATGCCGGAAGGATTCGGCTTGTAGCCGCGTACGTTCTTCGACACGCCGTCGAGGATCACGTCGAACACCGGAACGATCGTGCCGGAACTGTCGTGTACGAGCGTCTGCATGTCGCCATAGATCGCCTTGCGCTTGTTGAAGTCGCCTTCCGCACGCGCCGATTCGAGCAACTGATCGAGCTTCGGATCTTTCCAGCGCGCTTCGTTGGTGGGCGACTTCGACGTGTAGAACAGCTCGAAGATCATGCCGACATTCGGCCGGTTCGAAATTGACCCATACGTGATCGGCCGCTTGGTCCAGTACGTCGACCAATAGCCGTCCGTCGGGACTTGCCGCACGACGAAATTGAAGCCCGCCTGCGCGCCGAAACTCTGCATGAACTGCGCGCCTTCGACGGATGTGGCGATGCCCGGCTGGCAAAAGATTTCGATCGACTGACCGGCGAGCCCGCTTTTCCTGACATGAAACTTCGCCTTGTCGAGATCGAATTCGCGTTGCGGCAGACCCGCGAGGAAGTATGGATCCCACGGCGCGACCGGATGATCGTTAGCGATCACGCCATACGTGCGCATCACGTCTTCGACCATGCGTTTGCGGTCCTGCATGTAGCGCACGGCGGCGACAAAATCCTTGTTGCCGGCGATCGGATTGTCCTGGCGCAGGATCAGGTCGGTGTAGATCGCGAGTTTGTTGACCACGAGCTGTACGTTTGCGTTGCCCTTTACCTGCGACGCGTAGGGGTGCTCGACCAGCGAACAGATGTCGACGTCGCCGGCCAGCACGGCGTTCACGCGCGCGGCGTTGTCCGGCACGCCGATGATTTCCACCGAGTCGAGATACGGCAGACCCGATTTCCAGTAGTTCGGATTGCGTTTCGCGGTGAACTTGCCGCCCGGCGTGAACGCACCGAGCATGAACGGGCCGGTGCCGATCGGTTTCAGGAAATCCTTCGCGCCGTTCTTCGTAATCAGGAAATAGCTGCTGCCAAGCACCGACGGCAAATCGAAGTTCGGTTTGTCGATCACGAGTGTCACTTCGTATTGGCCGTTTGCCTTGATTTCCTTGAAGCCGCTCGCGATCGCGAAGGCCTTCGACGTCGTCGCGGGATCCTTATGACGCGCGAGCGAATAGACGACGTCGTCGGCGACGAGTTCTGAGCCATCGTGAAAGTGCACGCCCCGGCGCACCGCGATGTGCCACGTGATGCCGTCGCTGCTCTCGAGCTTTTCCGCGAGCGCGGGGCTCGGCGACAACGAGTCGTTGAACTCCATCAGCGCGTTGAAGATGCAGAACTGCTTGGTCCAGTCGCCGGAATGCGCGCCCTTGGCCGGATCGAGCGTGTCGGATACCGAACCGTTCTGCACCGCCATGCGCACGCTGCCGCCTTTCTTCGGCGCCTCGTCCGCCAGCGCGACGCCCGGAAGGCCGCCAGCGAGGCCCGCTCCCGCGGCCGCGCACATCGAGAGGAAATCTCTTCTACTGGTTTTCATTACGTGTCCTCCGTTCTGTCTGTTGATCGGCGAGATGGCGCGCAGCGAAAAGGGTATCGACCTCGCACGATTCGCTGATGGTGCCGCTCGGCGATTCATTTTATTGACGCGCGTGCGTCCGACCTAATACGCCATTTTTGACTCCCAATCCGTTTTTGATATGAGGTGCGACAAAGCCGGAACGTGGCCAATGTATAGGCGGTTTCGCGCGGCCGGGCACCATATCAAAAAAGCATGTCCCCTCAATACTTGCGAATTTGTCAGCGCCTTTATTGCTTCCTACACTCCGACCTCACTTGCCTGGCCGAGCGGCCGGCGCCACGCGTTCTCATCCGCGTTCATTCTGTTTTCAATCTGGTAGCCCAAACGTGAGACATCCGCTACTCAAAATCGACACTGACGTGTTGCTGCCGACGCATCTCGACGTGGCGGTCATCGGCGGTGGCGCCGCGGGCGTGGCGACTGCCTACGAGCTGCATCGCTTAGGCAAGCGGGCCGCGGTGTTCGAGAAAGGTCGGGTCGCCGCTGAGCAGAGCAGCCGCAACTGGGGCTGGTGCCGCACACTCGGGCGCGATCTGCGCGAGCTCGGCATGGCGAAGCTGAGCGTCGAGAGATGGACGGCGATGTCGCAGGAAATCGGCGCGGATGTCGGCTTCCGTAAGACGGGGATCACGTTCGTCACGCGCAGCGAGGAAGAACTCGCGGGTTGGCAGGCGTGGTTCGACTTCGCGCGGCGTTCGGGCGTCGCGGCGGAAATGCTGTCGCGCGAACAGGCCAACGAGATCTACTCCGGGCAGGGCGCGCCGTGGATCGGCGGCGTGCGCACCGCCGACGATGGCTACGCCGATCCCTCCTGCGCGATTCCGCTGCTCGCGCGGCACGCCGCGTCGCAAGGCGTGCCGATCCTGCAGAACTGCGCAGTCAACGATCTGTACTTCGAAGCCGGCCGCTTCGCTGGCATCCAGACCGAGCGCGGCCTCGTGCGCGCCGACGCGGTGGTAATCGCGGCGGGCGCATGGTCGTCGCTGTTCTGTCTGAAGCAGAAGATCGTGCTGCCGACGCTGAACGTGTATTCGTCGGCGTCGAAAACGCGCAGTGAAATCCGCCTCACGTTCAGGGATCCGCTAAAAACGCCCGACTTCGCATTGCGCGAGCGCGCCGACGGCGGCTACACGCTCGCCAGGAGCGGGCGCGGCACCGTCCACGTGGTACCGAACAGTCTGCGCTACGGCATGCGTTTCAAGGGCCTGTACGCGAGCCGGCGCAACAGCATCAAGGTGCAATTCGGTGGCGAATTCTTCCGGCAGTGGTGGAGCGAATTCAGTTATCTGCATCTCGGGTGCTCGCCGTTCGAGCGCAATCGCATCCTCGATCCCGCGCCGGATCTGTCGCTCGTCCATTCTGCTTATGACGAAGCCGGTAAGATTTTTCCGGAGTTCGATCCATCGAAAGTGGATCTCGCGTGGGGCGGCGCGATCGACAATACGCCCGATGGCATTCCGGTCGTCTCCGAATGCAGTCAGCTGCCGGGCGTGTATCTGTGCACCGGCTTCAGCGGCCACGGTTTCAGCAGTTCGCTCGGCGCGGCACGCATGCTTGCCGAAGCGATCGCGACTGGCCGCACCTCGGACGATCTGAAGCATCTATCTCACCGGCGCTTCATGACCGGCGAAACACTGGCGCCGAACATCATCTATTGATTCGGGAAATGCCATGCAGCAAAGCGCCTTGATCGAAGTGGATCGTCAGCATCTGATCTATCCGGGAATCGGCTATCGCGCGCATGAAGCGTGCGGCGTGACGATCATCGAATCCGGTCATGGCGTGGACACGCCGCTGAAATGAGCAGGAGGATTGCACGATGACATTGCTGGAACAGTTGGATCGGCAGCACTTTTTTCATCCGGGCACGCATGCGTACGATCATGCGACCGGCACGCTGCCCGGCTTCATCATCGGCGAAGGACGTGGCATCCATCTGACCGACGTCGCCGGGCGTGAGTACATCGACGGTTTCTCTGGACTGTATTGCGTGAACGTCGGTTATGGCCGCGACGAAATCGCCGAACGCATGGCCGCGCAGTGCAAGCGGCTGTCGTATTACCACACGTATGTCGGCAGCGCAAACGAGCCTGTGATCGAACTGTCGCGACGGCTGATCGAGGACTGGGCGCCGCCGGGCATGGTGAAGGTGTTCTACGGCATGTCCGGCTCCGACGCGAACGAAACGCAGATCAAGCTCGTCTGGTACTACAACAACATTCTCGGCCGCAAGAACAAGAAGAAGATCATCGCGCGCGATCGCGCGTATCACGGCTCCGGCATCGTCACTGGCGCGCTGACCGGTCTGCCCGCGTATCACGCGAACTTCGATTCACCGTTCGATCGCGTGGTGCGCGCGATGTGTCCGGATTACTACCGGAACGCCGTGCCTGGCTCAAGCGAAGCGGACTTCACGGCGCACTGCGTCGCCGAACTCGAATCGCTGATCGAGCGCGAGGGCGCCGACACGATCGCCGCGTTCATTGCCGAACCGATGAACGGCACCGGCGGCATCGTTCCGCCGCCCGAAGGTTACTGGCCCGCGGTGCAGGCGCTGCTGCGCCGCCACGACATTCTGCTGATCGCCGACGAAGTCGTCTGCGGCTTTGGACGGCTTGGCGCGCGCACCGGTTGCGAGCGCTTCGGCATCGCGCCCGATCTGCTGACATTCGCCAAAGGGCTGACGAGCGCGTATGCGCCGCTGTCGGCGGTGGTGGTCGGCGAGGCGTTCTGGGACGTGCTGATGAGCGGATCGCGCGAGCACGGCGTGATGGGCCACGGCTGGACGTATTCGGGCCATCCGCTCGGCGCGATCGCCGGGCTCGCCAATCTCGACATCATGGAACGCGAGCGGCTCGTCGACAACGCGGACGACGTCGGTGGCTATCTGCTCGAACGGCTGCGCGCGGCGTTCGGCGCGCATCGCCTGGTCGGCGACATTCGCGGCGTCGGCATGCTGATGGCGATCCAACTGATGCAGGATCCGGCGACGCGCACGCCGTTCCCGCCCGAGCGCCGCATCAACGCGGGCGTGGTGGCGGCCGCGCGCGAGCACGGCTTGCTGATTCGCGCGCTCGGCGCCGACATTGTCGGATTCGCGCCGCCGCTGATCACGACGCGCGAACAGGCCGATGACATCGTCGCGCGTGTGCAGGCCGCTTTCGACGACGCGCTGTCGGGATGACTCTCGATCAGCCATCCGATCCATCGTGGCGGCACGGCGACGTAATTGCCCGCGAATATGCGACGCGGGCCGCGACGTATCCGCCGAGCCGGTCGCGAGGCCCGATGGACGTCTCGCGCGCGGGCGGCGGCGCCGCGAACCGCCGCGAACAATAGGTCTGCGCATCGGTACACGCTGAGGACATCATGAGTAAAACGTACAACGCGACGACGAAACCGCGACAACTCCATCTACCCGCGATCGGGCTGGGAACCTGGCAATCGCAGCACGATGACGGCGTACGCGCGGTGCGCACCGCGATCGAGCAGGGCTACCGGCACATCGACACGGCACCGCGCTATCAGAATGAAACGGCAGTGGGCGAGGGCATCCGCCAAAGCGGCATCGCACGCGACGCGCTGTTCGTGACGACGAAGGTCTGGTGGACTGAGCTACGTGCGCCCGCGTTCCGGCGATCGGTCGAGCGCAGCCTGTCCGACATGAAGCTCGACTACGTCGACCTGCTGCTGATTCACTGGCCAAACCCTGACATCCCTCTTGGAGAAACACTCGGCGCAATGGCGGATGCTCACCGGCAGGGCCTTGCGCGCAACATTGGCGTCGCCAACTTTCCGGTTGAGTGGCTGGAGTGTGCGGTTGCGTTGTCGCCGGTGCCGCTGTCGGTGAACCAATGCGAATACCATCCGTACCTGAACCAGCGGAAGGTGCTGGCGGCGTGCGCAAAGCACGGTCTGTCGTTCGTCGCCCATACGCCGCTTGGCAGCGGCCGGCTTCTCGCCGATCCATTGATCGCGCAGATCGCCGGACGGCACGGAAGGACGCCGTCGCAGGTCCTGTTGCGCTGGCTGATTCAGCAGCCAGGCGTCGCCGCCGTGCCGAAGTCGACCAACCCGCAACGGATAGGCGAGAACATCGACGTGTTCGATTTTTCACTGGATGACGAAGAGATGCGTCGCATCGCGGGGCTTGCAAGACCTGATGGGCGGATAAGCAGCGTCGCATGGGCCCCGGATTGGGATGCCGCGTAAGCGTTGCGATGGCAGCGCTCGAGCGGGATCGGATGCATCGCCCGTGCGTTTTCGGGTGACAAGCGCAGCGCACCCGGAGCTTCGCTTTGAACCTGATGACAGTATCCCCGCGGAAATCGCATCCAGATGCCCAGTTCATGCCGTCCCCGACCTCGACGTCGTGATGCACGGCCGGTCGCGCAAGTGATCACTGGACCGCCGGCTTCGCGGTTGACCAGCATCAACAGTAAGCAGGTACTCACGCCGCGTGCGGCGAAGGATGCAGTTCTTCGCTGCGGATGAGCCGGATCGGATTCTTTGGCGAGCTACGGCACGGCTGCCGCATCTATGCCATCGCCATCGCCATCGCCATCGCCATCGCCATCGCCATCGCCATCGCATGGCGTTCATTGCTAAAAATGAAATAAAAAAACACAAAATTAGAATGAATTAAATATCGAAGACGGCAGTGAAATTGTTTGCGAAAAAATAGAGATACAGATTGGGTCTTTATTGGTTTCCGGTAGAGCAGAGACTTCTCAATTTTTCTCGCGTTAGACGTCAAATTGACACGGAAGTCGGGGGAATTTCATGGGCAAGCCATGAGATTTCATTATGTAATCTGGTAATGGATTTCGATATTCATAACCTTTCTTTTCTTTCAATTATTGGGCTCGTAATAATTGAATTTCAAGAAAATATCCGGAATTGACTTGAGTCAATCTCCTGCGCGTCGGCGCGAATACATTCGTGACGAAGGGTGGAACGAAGTTGCACCTGTGTCGCCGGTGCCGACGACGGCAAGCCGGTCTGTTCGACTACAGGCAATCGCGTTTATTGCGCAACCCGCGGTACGGTTGCCGCAGCCGGGGCATCGTCCCCTGAACGTGCGCGTTGCCGGTGCGGCGCAACCGTTCTGTCCTGCACATCTCGCTGCGTGCCTTCGCGCCGGCGAAATCTCCCTTATGAGGATCGACAATGACGGCAAGTGAAGACTTATCCGCGCAGCCACATTCCTGGTTTAGGCTGAGGGACGGCAAGCTGGCTCGGCTCAAGGCGGCGCAGCCTTTCGCAAGTGGCAAGATGATCGATCGGAGCCGTATTGTCGAGGCCCTGCAAGCCATCATCAAACCCGGCGATCGCGTCGCCCTCGAAGGTGACAACCAGAAGCAGGCTGACTTTCTTTCCCGGGCGCTCGCCGAAGTGGATCCGTCGTTGATCCATGATATCCATCTGCTGATCTCGACCATTAGCCGTGCCGAGCATCTGGACATCTTCGAGAAGGGCATCGCACGCAAGCTCGACTTTTCATATGCAGGGCCGCAGAGCCTGCGCGTCGCGCAATTGCTGGAAGACGGCAAACTGGAGGTCGGCGCGATCTACACGTATATCGAACTCTATGCGCGGATGTTCGTTGATCTGACGCCGAACGTCGCACTCGTCTGCGCGGTCCAGGCCGATCACGAAGGCAATCTGTACACCGGGCCCAACACGGAGGACACACCGACGATCGTCGAGGCAGCCGCGTTCCGTCACGGCGTGGTGATCGCCCAGGTCAACGAGATCGTCGACACACTCCCGCGCGTCGACATCCCGGCGTCATGGGTCGATTTCGTCGTCGAGGCTGATCGGCCGTTCGCGATCGAACCGCTCTTCACGCGCGACCCACGGCATATCGACGAGCTGCAGATTCTGATGGCAATGATGGTGATTCGCGGAATCTACGAGCGGCACGGCGTGAGCGCATTGAATCACGGCATTGGCTTCGACACGGCCGCCGTCGAGCTTCTGTTGCCCACCTATGGAGAATCGCTCGGCCTGAAGGGAAAGATCTGCCGCAACTGGGCGCTCAATCCTCATCCGACGTTGATTCCCGCGATCGAAAGTGGCTGGGTTGAGAGCATCCATTCGTTTGGCAGCGAGGTCGGCATGGAGGAATACATTCGTGCCCGCTCCGATATCTACTTCGTGGGCCACGACGGCAGCCTGCGCTCGAACCGGGTGTTATGCCAGCTCGCCGGCCAGTACGGCGTAGACCTATTCATCGGCTCCACGCTGCAGATGGACGCCGACGCCAATTCGTCGACCGTCACGCTCGGGCGGCTTGCCGGGTTCGGCGGCGCGCCGAACATGGGACATGACCCCCACGGCCGACGTCATAGCAGCAAGCCGTGGCTCGACATGATCACCTCGCAGGCTCCGATCGTGCGCGGCCACAAGCTCGTCGTGCAGACGGTCGAAACGTTCAGACCCGGTGGAGTACCGTCGTTCGTCGAGCGCCTCGACGCGATCGAGGTGGGCAGGCGCAGCGGTATGGCCGTGGCGCCCGTGATGATCTACGGTGACGATGTTACGCATGTCGTGACCGAAGAGGGGATTGCTTACGTTTACAAGGTGCAGGGCGAGGAACGGCGCGCCGCCATCGCCGCCGTCGCCGGCGCGACGGATATCGGCCGCAGTGCCGAGCCGGGCCGCACTGCGGAGCTGCGCAGCCGCGGAATCGTCGCTTATCCGGAGGATCTCGGCGTCAGGCGCATTGATGCGAAGCGCTCGCTACTTGCCGCACGCAGCATCGAAGATCTGGTGGCCTGGTCCGGAGGGCTCTATGCTCCGCCCGCACGCTTTCGCAGCTGGTGATCGCCATGGACTTCGGCACTTACCAGCAGGAACCGATGACTGGCACCCACGCTTCAGGATACGAGGGACTTTCCGGTGCGGCGGGCCTTGCCCGCTTGCGGCGCCCACACGAGGAGGCGAATGTAGATCTGGCGTGTCAACTGGCCGATGCGGCCGTGCAGGCGCTGCTCGACGAAGCGGATCTGACACCCAAGCCAGCGCTCGTGGATCGCAGGGGCCGCGGCGCCCATGCCGACCTCGATCTCTCCGTCATGCGGCGCTCGGCTTGCTCGTTGCGCCCGGGCTTTACCGCAATGGCACACGCAGCGGCTTCGAGCCCGTCGAATCGCCATCTGCGTGAAACGCTCGGACGGATCGGCCGCGAGGCGGAACAGACGATGCTGACGGTCACGGACGGCAGCAATGCGCACCGCGGTGCGATCTGGGTGGTCGGGCTGCTAGTGGCGGGGACGGCGCGCGTGCGGGAGCGCAGTGCAGATGTCATTGCCGCGGAGGCTGCGGGCATCGCGCGCCATCGGGACCGTTTCGTGCCCGCAGTAGTGTCCAACGGCCAGCATGTCAGCCGCCGCTATGGCGTGCGAGGGGCGCGCGGCGAGGCCGAGGACGGTTTTCCGCACGTCGTTTCGGTCGCATTGCCGGCGCTTCGAGCAGCCCGGTGCGAGGGGCGCAGCGAAGACGCGGCGCGGCTCGATGCGCTCCTGTCGATCATGGCCTCGCTCGACGATACGTGCCTGTTGCATCGCGGCGGCATCGAGGCGCTGTCCGTCGCCAAGCGCGGTGCGAGTGAAGTCATGGCCGCTGGCGGCAGCGGAACGTCCGCCGGGCTGCGTCGGCTGGCGGCGCTCGATGCCGATCTGCTCACACGCAACGCGTCGCCTGGCGGAGCAGCCGATCTGCTCGCAGCCGCGCTGTTTCTTGACCATATCGAACGGGATGACCGCTTGTCAATTCCCGTTCAACCAAGGAGTCGATGATCAATGGAAACTCTTCGATATGAATATCCGGTTTCGAAGCCGGTCAAGCGTCGCGTCCACGTGGGCGTGGTCGGCTCGGGCGATCTTGAAGTGCTGATCGAGCCGGTAGACGGCGATACGGCGCAGGTGGTGATCAATACCAGCGTGGACGGATTCGGGCGGGTGTGGAAGACCGTCGTCGACCGTTTTTTCACGCGTTTTGATGGCCGTGTGGCGATTGAAATCAACGATTTCGGCGCGACACCGGGTGTCGTATTGCTGCGCCTGGAACAGGCTGTCGAGGAGTTGGGGCAATGAATGCACAGACTGATTGGAAAGGCTTTCTGGCGCGCAGAAGTTTCATCGAACTCGATGCGCGCGAGCGGACGATAGCGCTGCTGGACGCCGGCTCATTCCGGGAGATCGTCGGTCCGTTCGATCGGCTTAAATCGCCTTGGCTGCCGATGCAGGGCATCGTGGCACAGGCAGACGACGGCGTTGTGATTGCGCGCGGAACGATCGACGGCGAGCCGGCCGTGGTTGCCGCGATCGAGAGCGCATACCAGGGCGGCAGTATGGGCGAGGTGTCGGGCGCGAAGATCGCGGGGGCGCTGGAGCTGGCACTGCGCGATAACGAGAACGGCATCCGGACCCGTGCGGTGCTGCTGTTGGAAACCGGTGGCGTGCGTCTGCAGGAGGCCAACCTCGGACTTGCAGCCATCGCTGAAATTCACGCGGCGATCGTCGCGTTGCGGCGCCACGTGCCGGTGGTGGGCGTGATCGGCGGAATGGTCGGCTGTTTCGGCGGAATGTCGCTTGCCGCCGCGCTGTGCAGCTATCTGATCGTTACACGCGAGGCGCGTCTCGGCATGAACGGTCCCGAGGTGATCGAGCAGGAAGCGGGCATCGAGGAAATCGATTCGTCCGACAGGGCGTTGATCTGGAGTCTGATCGGCGGCGAGCAGCGGACTCGGCTCGGCATGGTCGATGCGCTCGTCGAAGACGATGCCACGCAGATAGCGAAGCAGGTCCGCACGACGTTCGCGTTAGGTATTCCCAAGGCGTATCGCTGCGAAGCACTGGATACCTACCTGACGCGCATCGGCGAAGTGGACACCAGCAAACAGCTTACAGGCGTCCAGCTTGCGACGCTTTGGGGAAACAAAGGAGATTCGAAATGAGCGATGCTCTCACGATACCCACCGGTCCTCATGCGAGCCGCGGGCGCGTATGGTTGCATGCGTTGACGGAGCGGGAGGGGCAGGGATTCGGCCAGAGCCAGTCGGTGTTGTTCGCCGATGCGCCGCTCGGCGATATTGACGCACGCTTTATCGCCGTGGTGCCTGACCCGGCTAACAGGTTTCCCCGTGCGCGCCAGGGTGAGGTCGGACTTGAGCAGGGCTGGGCGCTGGCAAACATCGTTCGGCAGACGATCGACGCGCATCGCGGCGGCGACGAGCGGCGCCGTCCCATCGTCGCAGTGGTCGATGTCGTCGGCCAGGCTTATGGGCGGCGTGAGGAACTGATGGGCATTCACCTGGCCTGTGCCGCGGCGGCCAACGCTTATGCGCAGGCCCGGCTGGCGGGTCACCCGGTCATCGCGCTGATTGTCGGGCACGCAATGTCGGGCGCCTTTCTCGCGCACGGCTACCAGGCGAACCGCATCGTCGCGCTGGATGCGCCCGACGTGCTGATCCACGCAATGGGACAGGCCGCTGCCGCGCGCATCACACGCCGCACGGTCGAACAGCTTGCCGAACTGGGTAATCGCATCCCGCCGATGTCGTACGACATCCGTAACTACGCGAAGCTTGGGCTGCTCGACAGCCTGATCGAGGGCGTCGATGCGGACGCGCCGGATGCTGCCGCTGTGCAACAGGTGCGCAAGGTGCTGGCCGGCACGCTTGACTCGATCCGGCAGGATGGCGTGCGCGATCTGTCGGCCCGCTACCGCTCGAAGGAGGCACAGACGACACGTGCGGCCTCGATCGAAGTACGCAAGCGCCTCGCGGAGCAATGGTAATGGCGACAAGGCAAGGACGCAGGCCAGGGGCCGGCTCGGGAGGCCGCAGGGGCGGCTTTTCCGCTTGAGCCCGGGTTTGCGGCCGGTTCCAGCCGATCAGCAATGCAGGCGTGGCCGGAGCACGAAGGTGGTGAGCGACGCCTGTCGGGGCATGCTGTTTTGAGTCTCGCCATATATAACCAGGATCCACCGAGAGAAGAGCATGTTCAACCTTATCGTTACCGCGCTGTTGCCGGTCTTTCTGGTACTCGCACTGGGCTATTTCGCCGGCAGGCGCAAGCTCGTCGACAACCAGAATGTGTCGAGTCTCAATGTCCTGCTCATGCAGTTCGCGTTGCCGCTCACCTTGTTCATCTCGATTGCGAAGACGCCGCAGTCGGTCATCATGCAGAATGGTCAACTGGCGCTTCTGCTCACGCTGGGCCTCGTCATCGTGTATGCGATCGTCGGGTGGATGCACCGGAAGATATTCGGCCTGTCGCTGTCCGACACGGCGGTGCAGACGCTGACGATCGCGTTCCCGAATTTCGCATCGATCGGCTTGCCGCTGGTGCTGCCCATCTTCGGGCAACAGGCGGCACTGTCGGTTGCAATCGCGATCGCAGTCGGCTCGGTCACCATTTCGCCAATGACGCTTGCGTTGCTCGATCTGGACAAGGCGCGCCAGACGGACGCTGGCCAGTCGGTATCTGCGGCACGCCAGTTCCTGATCGCGCTCGGGCATTCGGTGCGCAAGCCCATCTTCGTGGGGCCGATGCTGGGACTCATTGTCGCGCTGCTCGGTATCAAGCTCCCGGCGATCGTCGGCACGGCATTGGGGCCGATCACGGCGGCCACGGCCGGCATCGGCCTGTTCCTGACCGGCCTGATGCTGTCCGCCCAGGCGATCAAGATCGACGCCGATGTCACCTTCGGCACGGCGGTCAAGAACATCGTGCAGCCTCTGCTGGTTTTCGGACTGGCGAGACTCTTTCACTTTCCCGCAACGATTGCCGGTCAGGCAGCACTGTTGACCGCGATTCCGGCGGGATTCTTCGGACTGGTGTTCGGCGCGAGCAGTGGGGTCCGGCCGCCCGTCGCGGGCGCAACGTTGCTCGTTTCTTCGATCTCCAGCGTTGTCACGCTGTCGATTGCGATCTGGCTGCTTGCGCCGAAATAACCTTGAGGCATTCGTATGCAAGGGAACCCCCGGCAGGGATACTGGATGAGCAACGTCCGACCCAACAGGAACGAATCATGATGAACATTGCATTTCTCTTTCCTGGGCAAGGGGCGCAAACGCCGGGATTTCTGCACCGGTTGCCGACGCACCCCGCTATCGCAGCGACGCTTGACGAAGCAGGCGCCGTGCTCGGCATGGATGCGCGCACGCTGGATACCGAGGCGGCGCTCACTTCGACGGTCGCGGTTCAGCTGTCGGGGCTGATCTCGGGCATCGCGGTGATGCGTGCGCTGAATGCGGAGGGAGTCGAAGCCGATGCGGTCGCCGGGTTATCGAGCGGCGCCTACGCTGCTGCGGTCGCGTGCGGAGCGCTGGATTTCGCAACGGCGCTACCGCTTCTCAAGTTGCGAGCAGAATTGATGGAGAGCGCCTATCCGCATGGCTTCGGGCTGGCGGCACTGGTCGGGCTGGACGAAGCCCGCGTTGTACGCCTGATCGACGAAATCGACACCGGCGGACAGCCGCTCTATATCGCAAACCTGAATGCGCCGACACAGATCGTGCTGGCCGGCAGCGACGCGGCACTCGAAGTGGGTATCGAGGCGGCGAAGCACGCCGGGGCGAGAAAGGCCCAGAAAATGGCCGTCAGTGTGCCATCTCACTGCGCGCTGATGGACGATGTCGCGGCCAGGCTCAGCGAAGCGGTGGCCCGCGTCGAGATTGCGCGGCCGCGGATCCCCTACGTCGGGAATGTCGGTGCGCGCGTGTTGAGAGAGCCGCAGGACATCGGACGTGACCTGTCGACCAACGTGGCTCATACGGTGCGCTGGTACGATTCGATGACGGTTCTGTATGAAATGGGTGTGCGCTATTTCTTCGAATCGCCGCCGGGGACGGTGTTGACCGGGTTGATTCACGAGTCCTTCGACGACGTGAAGGCACGTAGCCTGACCGATACGCCCATCGAGACGATTGTCTATCTGGCAAGACGTGCCCGGTCGCAGGAATGATCGCAACCTTCCTCCCGAGACCGTATGACATTGGCATGATGGTACGCGGCGCCAGGCCGTCGGACAGAGCGTGGCAATGAGTAGATCCTTTCTCGTTCACGACCTCCTGCGGTTGCGTCTACCGGGGAAGTGGGAGGGGGCGCCGTCCTGGGTGGTGGAGTCTCTGGAACGGGCGCCATTTGCGGTCGTGCGTCGTGCATCACCGGAGGGCTGCAAGATACCGGTTGGGGTCCGGGGGCGCTCCCGCAACGAGCGTTATGCCATTTGGCTGGAGCACGATGCGATCATTGCGACGATCCGTCCAGAGTATCTTTTACGGGCTGCGCCGCTCGCGCGGATCACTTGCGTTCCTGCGTTCCAACTGCTCGACCGGCTCAAACCGGTTCTTGCTGGTCTGGGCCTGGATTGGGGGCCTACCGGCAGCGTGGGGTTCGAACTGGCAAGCGGCATCCCGACCGCGACAGCAAGTAGCGACCTTGACATCATGATTCGCAGCGACAGGCGATTACCCGTAGGGCTGGCGGTGGAGCTAGACCGTGCGATCGGGGAGCAGGCGCGCTGCGCGGGTTGTCGGATCGATGTCCTGGTCGAGGTTCCGCGCGGGGCGGTATCTCTCGCGGAATACGCGCGGCGCAAAGTCGTCATGTTACGAACTTCGGTCGGGCCGTGTCTGACACATGATCCGTGGGCGGTAACCATCGATGCCTGGTCCACCAGACCTCACCGAATGGTCGTCGGTCAGAATGAAATGAACGCGTCCCACCCGTGAACGAGCGAGCCGAGGACAGTGGATCCTCACGGGCCAACGGCATCGGTGTGCCAAGGTGGAAAATCACGTAGCGTGTAACGAACCGCGTGGCTTGACCGTGATAGCAGGCTGTCCACTTTGCGCGGTTGTCATTCAGCCATTCCTCACAGATAGGCCAAAGCGTGTTCTTGTGGTGGACGATGGTCTGTTGCTGGAGTTGTTTTTCATGCGCCCTCGGGTGGACTCCGACCTCACTAGCCTGGCGGCATTGCTTCGCAGTTCTCGTGCGTCATGAAGCGATAAGCCTGGGAAGCGCCCGAGAGTGTACGCACAGGTCTTGCCGTCAAGTCGGTAGTCGAATTTCCACGTCTTCGTACCCTTGATCGATACGAATAAATACATCGAATCGCGGTCGGTGAGCCTATAAGGCTTCGATTGCGGTTTCGCGTTCAGCAGGAGCGGATAGGTGAGCTTCATGGCGAGCTTCGTCACGGACAACTACCATGAAATTTACCTGCAATTTACCTGCAAAACCGACGGAAGCAGGCGGACTTTCCGGGAACTGGCCGGAGCCAGCATCGGCCGCCGGATGGGCAACAACAGCGATTCCATAGCGCCTGAACCATTCACCGTAACCCTTTACCAGAAAGCCTCCGGAGCGCTTGATGTATTGCTGGCGCGAGGTTACATAAACCTTCCGTAGTGCAAACCACGGGACATGAGGCAAGTCGTGATGAACGAGGTGATAGTTGTTGTTCAGAAACAGCAGGCGCCAGAACCACGCCGCTTCATTGATGACGCTGCGTTGCTCGTGCGCCTGCGCCGCGCGATGCTCCTGAAACGAGCGGACCGAACCCAGCGACAGCGAACCATAACCCACCCCGACAATAAAAACCCACGCCGGGATTGCGCAAACCTGTTGCAACCAGGCCGTAAGCGCGGCGAGTGCGGCAAAGTGCGCAAGCCACACCGGGACATCGCGCCAATTACCGTCTTTGATTCGACGCAGTGCATCCACTCCGGTCGCGGCAATCGCGAACGCCGGCCCGACCAGCAGGCGGCCCACAAACGTATTGCGGAAGATCAGCAGCGCGCGAATCGCCCAGCCCGCGCGTCGCCACGCGAACTCGCTGACGAAGTAACTCTCCGGGTCGCGCTCGGGATGCGTGAGATGCGGATCGTCGTGATGCTGAAGATGCGAATCGCGATAGACGCCGTACGGAAAGCACACGGCGAGCGGCGCGAAACCGAGCAGCGCGTTGATGAACGGCGAATGCGTAGGATGACCGTGCAGCAGTTCATGTTGCAGCGACATGTACCACGTCCCGAGCAAAGCCAGCAGAAGCATAGTGACGGGTAAACCCAGGCCGCGCGCATGCATCGCCACGCTGAACCATCCACCGTAGATCGCCGCTATTAGTGCCCAGGTTGGCCACTGCGTGCGCCATGTCCAGCTTGCGGCCAGGCGGGAGAGTGCGTTGCGTTGCGTGTCGTCGAGGTAAATCGCCATGAACGGGATCGGTCGGAATGCAGGTTCAGACCGATACTACGGACCCACGCGTCTTGCCAGAACCAATTTGTTCAGTAATGCATCTGCCAAAACGTGCATAGCCGGGCCAGCTTGCGCCGAAGCGCGGCGGCTGGCCTCGGCGGTCAGGCGTTCATTGTGCTCAATGTGTATCCGCCACGCGGCAGGCGTGATCGAGCAGGCCTTCTGCCGAGCCGCTGCCGTTGTCAACGTCGATCCCGCTGTTCACGACCAGCCAGCCGTCCTGTTCCGCTGACGGTCCCGCGCCCGTGACAAGAATAGTTTGCGTGGCCATTGTCCCTTCGCCCCGATTGTCCTGCGCGACGATGCGAAACGGATTGTCCGCCTGGGTGAGCGCGGTCACCCGCATGATGCGGTAACGGTTGCCGTCGAGCGTAGCCCAACGCCATTTGCCGGGTGTGTCTTTCGCGTGCTGCGCGAGTGCTTCACTGATATCGCCGCGCATGCAATCGATATGGATATGCAACTGGTTTTGCGAGCGGCGGTACTGCGAGTTGATCTCCAGGCCGAGTTGATTGTCCGGCAGCGTACGCTTGACCGATTTCTCGACGTAGGTCCGCGCGTTCCAGGCATCGACCCAGTAACCCTGCGCATGCGGTGCGAGCACGAGCGGGCTTTCGATTCCGGTGATGCGATCGGTCGGAATCAGCAGATGCTGCGACCGTCCGACGATATCCTTCAGGATAGCGTAGCGTTTATCGAGGTCGACGGTCGTGCATTGGCCCGGCGTGCCGGTGGCCTGTTGCGACGGCACACAGCGCAGGTCGACGATTTTCCACAGCGCATTCGAGTCGACCGTGGCGAGGCGCGCGCACGCACCGGCGGCCAACGCGATGGCTAACGTCACCGCGATTCGCGCGCCGCGACGCAGGAGGGCCCGCTGCGGGTAAGCGGGCATTGGTGTTTTCATCGGCGGCTGGGTTGGGTTTTTCAACGGAGTTATGAAGGCTGGCCGGTATCAGATCGAGGGTGCGGGCAGCGCGCCGAGGAGCTGCTCGAAGGCAACGCCGATTGCAAGAAGGCGCCGGTCTTCGCCGAGCGGGCCGTCCAGTTCCAGTCCGACCGGCAGGCCGCTTGCCGTCATGCCCGCCGGCAGCGAGAGCCCCGGAATGCCCGAGGTGCTGGCCGGATCGGTGTTGCGCAGGAACGCGTCCATTGTGTCGATCGGCTCCGAACCGTCGATGGAGACCGTCGACGAGCCGTTCACGTCGTCGATCGGCACGGCGGCAAGGCGCGTGGTTGGAAACAGCAGCGCGTCGAGGCGCTCGTCGGCGAACGTGGCGGCCATGTACCGCTGCAAGCGCGGCCGCCAATAATTCAGCGCCGCTTCGTAGCGCTCGCCGAGGATATCGTCGAGTACGCCGTCGTAGATCGCGCGTACGTCCGGGCTGGCGATACGGGCCGCCATCTCGACGACAGTTTTGACCGGCGCGTCGTTGGCGACGAGCCAGGCGAGTACGTCGTCGCGTGCCTCGTGGATCGCGATCGGGCCGCCCACCATGCCGTTCAGCTCGTCCAGTTCGTTCATCGCCACCGGTACGAGCACGACACCCGCCGCTTCGAGCGTCTTCAATGCGGCCTTCGTTACGTCCGCTACCTGCCGTTCGAGTCCTTCCCACAGCGGCGCGGGCAAGCCGATGCGCAAACCACGCAAGGTGATGGCGGGCAACGCGCCGGCGCCGGTAATCACGCCGTCGAGCAGCGCAATATCGGCGACGGTGCGCGCCATCGGCCCGACCGTGTCGCGCGTATGGCTGATCGGCACCACGGCGCCCGGATCGTGATAGCGCCGCTCGGCGCCGCCATTGCCGACCGACGGACGAAACCCCGCGGTGCCAGTCAATGCGGCAGGAATGCGGGTCGAGCCGCCGGTGTCGGTGCCCAGACCCGCCGGCGCGATGCGCGCGGCAATTGCCGCCGCCGTGCCGCCCGACGAGCCGCCTGGAATCAGAGTGGGATCGTAGGGATTGCGTACCGGTCCGGCGTGCGTGGCGAAGTTCGTACTCGTAATGCCGAATGCCAGTTCGTGCATATTGGCCTTGCCGAGCACGATCGCGCCGGCGTCGATGAGCCGCTGCACGGAGGGCGCATTGGTGTCGGGCACGAAGCCTTCGAGCGCCGGTGTGCCGGCTGAGGTTTGCAAGCCGGCCGTGTTGATGTTGTCCTTCACGACCACGGCGAGGCCGGCGAGCGGCAAGCGTGCCTTCTCGGCAGCGGGCAAGGCGTCGATACGCCGCGCGGCGGCGAGCGCACCGTCGAGGTCGAGCGTGGTGAGCGCATTGAGGCTAGCGAGCGCCGCCGCGCGCGCGAGCAGGGTGGCCACATAGTCGGCGGCGCTCAGGCGGCCCGACTGGATCGCGGCGACGGCTTGTGTGGCCGTCAACGCGAGCTGTTCATCGACGGTCCATGTCATGGCCGGCGTCTCCTTTTTCTGGTGTCGTTTTCCGGCGCGAGGGTTTCATGAAGCGTAGTGCGAAACGTGCCAGCGCAGGCACCAGCCTGGGACGCAACAGTCTTGCATCGTAGCCGCTCATACGCCGCTCGTTTTCCGCGAGGCACAGTGCGAACAGGTCGCGCGTATTCATGGCTTCACTGATTACACCACTGCTAGCGGGCAAAAAGTTCGAATCGTGCGCGACGCCTTCGGTGTCGATCCCTTTCGCGATCGCGAGGCGCTGCCAGACCAGCACCACCCAGATCGCGGCGACGCGCAGCGCATGCCACGGTCTGCGCCAGATCGGCATGGTGCGGCGATACCACGCGACCCAGTTGATGAAAAACAGAATGTGGCGCGCTTCTTCCTGAATCACCGGCTCGAAAGTCTCGACCAGCGCCTCGGGGAAAAAGCCCGACTGCTGCGCGGAGCGGAATAGCCCGAACGCAAAGAAACTGTCGATGCACTCGCTATAGCCCGTGCGCATCCATTCCCATTCGGCGTCGCGTGGCGCGGGATAGTCCGGCTCGGGCGCGATCTCGATACCGTATGCGGCGATCAGTTTGGAGAGCACGTGCTTGTGACGCGCTTCTTCGTCACCGTCCATGGTGATGGCTTCTCGCAACAGAGGATCGCTCAATTGCGCGGCATAGGTATGCACGGCGATCGACGCGCGGCCTTCGGTCTGCACGGCGATGTCCCAGATGGGCAGCGAACACAGCCGTTCGAGTGCATCTGGCGGCAACGCCGGCCATTCGATCACGGCCGGTTTATAGGGGTTGTGGGTTTCAAGCAGCATGCGGCAAAACATCTGCTTGTGCGCCTCGGAACCGATCTTCACGCGGGCGGGGCCGCGGAATGTCCAGTGGCGCAGGGTGCGGTCTTCGGCAACATCTGTCAGTGTGTCGGACATGGCAGCGTACAGAGGGCGAACTCGATGTGTCGCCTATTCTGGCACAACCGTTCAAATTCCGATGCCGGGCTGCACAAGTCCAGCGGCGCCGCGCGCTGGCGCGAATGGCGCGATTCAAGCGTATGACGCTTACTGCCGGTTACTGATGGTTATCGATCCACATGCGTCCCCAGCGGAATGCATAAGCCAGCGCGTGCTCTTCGTCGAAGAAGTAATCGAGCGCGTCGAATGAATAAGCCTGGCCGTGGTTCGCGGAAGTTTTCTCGATGGTCAGGTTGGCGGCGAACAGGCCGTTGGGCAACTGTTGTGCGGCCGGTGCAACTTCGTAACCCTTGTAGCGAATATGTGCGTTCATGATTTTTGGCAGTCAGTGTTCCCGCGTGCGGTGCAAAAGGCCGGCACGTCAGACGCAATCCGTAGCGTCACGCGGCCGGTAAATCAGCGGGCAGGGTCAAGCGTAGGCCGCGCTGCGCAGCGGGTGAACCAATCATTCGTCGAAAGCAAATCAGCGGGCAGGTGTACAGAAGCCCCGATCGGGTCATATGCGCTGTGTTCGAGCACACTATCCGGCGATGTGAATCACGGGTCTGTTATGTGCCGCACGGTTTGCACGAACGACACCACCGTGGGCCGCCCAGGCGGGTCCACGGTGGCGTAAGACGTATGGAGAGAGGGGAGTTAAACCGCGTGCAGCAGGCGAGCGGACGGCGAGTCCTTGAGCGCGCTGCCGAGCGGCGCCGCGTCCGGCGTGCGATGCGCGTTGAACGCCAGCGCGAATTGCGCGGCTTGCTGGCCGACCGTGGCGAGCTGATCGACCACCTTCGCGTCGGAACAGGTGTCGACGGTATCGAAGCGCGTTTCCAGCGTGTTGATTCCGGCACCGAAAGGCGTGGGCCAGCCGCGCAGCGCGTGAACGATCGAGCGCAACGAGGTCAGCACCGAGCCGGCGGCCTGCCAGCCATAGGCGGTGACGATACAGCCGACCGCGCGGCCGTCCAGATACGGGCGCTCGTCGGCGCGCAGTTCCTCGAGCGTGTCGAGCGCGTTCTTGACGAGACCGGATACGCCGCCGTGATAGCCGGGCGTGGCGATGATCAGGGCGTCCGCATGGCGCACGGCCTCGATCAGTTCGAGTTGCTCATCCGTGCGCTGCGGCTGTTCCGGGGCATAGTGAGGCAGGCTATGCAGGAAGGTGCCGCCGAACAGGCGGGTGTTCGCGCCCGCCGCTTGCGCGCCGCGCAGCGCGAAGCCGAGCGCGCGTTCGGTCGACGAAGCGGCGCGTGTCGTGCCGCCAATGCCGACGACGAGCGGCCGGCGAGGATGATCGAAACTGGTCAACGAAATGCTCCTTCGGTAGCGGCTCACGATGCGCCGGCGCGGGGCTGCGCGCAGCGGACCGGGGCGAACCGGACTTTGAAGTGTCATCTTAATGAGCGCCGGGCGCGGCACGAAGCGACTTTTTGTTCTAACGATATAACCGTGCAGGGTGTTGGCGACCGGCGGCGCCGAGTCGCATGGGCTGCAATGCACTTGAGACCGCGCCGGATAAGCATATGGCGAAGCATTGTTTGGGGGCGCGATAACCGGCGGCTATGATCGAATCGTCTCCTCCATGACATCTCCTTGACATGGGATTGGGCCTCGCCACGCTAGCGGCGAGGCCATTTTTTTGTCCGGCGAGCGAGCGTCGCAGGCGCGGGCCGCTTCACGATAAAGCCGTTTTTTGCATGCTACGATGGTCCGCGAAGCGAATCACGGCGAGGTCGAGCACGCAATGGCAACCCTTTATGACACCCTCGGCGTGCCCACGCACGCCACGGAAGAAGAGATCAAGCGCGCCTACCGGAAGGCCGCGATGAAGTGGCATCCCGACCGCAATGGCGGCGCCGAGGAAGTTGCGCGCGCCACCTTCCAGGAAATCAAGGACGCGTACGCGATTCTCTCCGACGCCGTGCAGCGCAAGGTGTACGACTCGGTCTATGCCGAGCAGATGCGCGGCTGGGAGGCGCAGCATGCGCGCCGGCAGCAGGCGCAAGCCGAGCGCGAAGCGGCCGCGCGTGCCACTGACGAGGCCGCGTATGCGGAGATGGTCTCGCTCGCCATGCGTTTCGCTGACGACGGCTACAACCGCGATGTGCTGTTCGGGGTGCTGCTTGGGCGTCGATGCGATGTGCGGCGAGCCGCGCAGATCGCCGATAGCGTGTCGGCGTTGCAGCCCGCGCGGCGTGAAGCCGCGAAGGCGGAAGCCGACGCAGCGAATGCTCACGATGCTTCCGATGCTCACGATGCTTCCGGTGTTCCAGATGCTTCGGCCGGGTCCGAAGCATCTTCAGTGAAACAGGACGCCGCCGTGCAGGACGTGCCGGCCAGACGCGCCAATCCGGAGAAGCAGGAGAAGCGTGCGGAACCCGCAGCCGCGACTCATCCGGCCGGCGCGCTCGAAGGTCTGTGGTTTCAGTTTCTCAACGGATTGCGGTTTTGACGTATCACACGCTGATTGGCCGGCGATTCACATCGGCCCGCAGGAGAGGCGACTCGCGAGTCGGCGGCGATCGTCGTGCTACAGACCGGATGCGCGATCACGGAATCTGCAGCCGTGTGAGGAATGGCGCCCTGGCCGGTAGACCATAGACGTAGACCGAATTGATATAGAGAGCGGACTTTAGCGCCGGAATCTACGCTTCTAGAATCAAACACATGGCTGTGACAAGCGTCGTTCGAACACGGCAAGCACGAGCGACGCCTGCTCAATGCCGCGCGAACCGCTTCGCTCGACTTCCACGCAATCGATTCCTGGAGGCTCGACGGCCATGTTCACTTTCATCGTAGTCGTTGCGGTGGCGGCGTTTATTCCCTACGTCGCGGCACCCGGCATTGCCAATGGCGTCAAGGCGATCAGCACACCGCCCGCGGCGATGCTGTTCGATACGCCCCCAGCGGCGGCGGCCGATAGAAGCGATGCGGCCAACCGGATCGTGTCAGGTCAACGCGAGACCGAAGCCTCTGTCTGAAGCTGAAACTGACGCGCCGTCCCTGGCCGAATCTCTCTCTTGTGAAGGCTTAATGAAAGCTTTGCGCTTGCGCTGATACACTTCGGGGCGAGCGTGAATGCACGACCAGGCGTACGGCCAGGCGCACCAACGTACCGCGTTTGCGAGCGAGAAACCCTGGTACAAATTCTCGTGGCGCAACAAATTTGATCATCGTAGTGTCACGAGGGCGCAAGACTGAGCCGGCAGAATGGCACACAGAAGCATAAAAACACGTGTACGGGGTAAGCGTGACCAGAAAATATAAGGTGCTGTTTCTCTGCCGCGAGAATTCAGCACGCAGCATCATTGCTGAAGCTTTATTGCGGGAACTGGCGGGACACCGGTTTGACGCGTTCAGCGCGGGGCCGGAGCCGGCCGCGCGGGTTCATCCATTTGCCGTCGCGCAATTGCGGCCCGGCATTTCGGATCTTGGCGTACTGAGCCCGAAAAGCTGGCTGGAATTTACCGGCGAATGGGCACCGCGCATGGACCTCGTGATCGCACTGGACGAATCCGTCGACGCACGGCATGCGCCCGCGTTTCCGGGCGAACCACCGTCGTGCGTCTGGAGCTTTGCCGATCCGCTCGCGGGGCACATGGCCGAGCCGGAGCGCGCACGCCTGTTCGATAAGGTGTTCTGGCAGATCGTGCGGCAGGTCAGCGCGTTTATCGAACTACCGCAATACGCCACGCCGGCAAGCACCACGGCAAGCGCGGCCGTGGTCTCCGCAGCCATTGCTTCGCCGCACCGCGCCACGACGTGCGACGCATGATCGCAGTCCGCACTTGCATGAGCCGCAATAGTGCGGCGGTCTAGCGGTTGTTCGAGCGTGCGAGCGGACTGCCTGCGAACGGGTCGTTTTGCCAGTCCACACGTTTCTTCTGCTGCGGGGCGGGCGCCGGCGCCGGTGCGGCCGACAACTCAAAGTGATCGATAGACTGGCCTGCGCTGATTGCCTGTTTCAGCCATTGGGGCATCTCACCCTGGCCATCCCAGCTATCTCCAGTTGCGCTACGGTAGCGTTCAGCCTTTTGCGCTGCCGGCTCGGACGCCAGCACTGCGGCAAGGTCTTCTGGTTTGATACCAAACTCTTCCATGCGGTGGCGGAGATACGCAATCATGCTATCTCGCTTCCTTTCGTCCATAAGATATTCGTCCTTCTAAAACGTCCAGCGTTCTGTCAATTACAGATTGCAAGGGAAAACCGCGTGAGCATCGAGCCCATGCAAATGGGGACGGCCCGCGGTGTGGTTATCGATTGAAGGAAATTCCAAAGGCAGCGTCAGAAAACGTCGTTCCTATATCGCGGCGCAGCATATCGCCGATCCGGCCGCCTATCAAACCAGGTTATCAATCAATGAATATTCAAGCGCTCCGCCGCGCGGCAGACAAGACCGGATAAGCCTCATGCCGACAAGGGAAAAAAACCGTATTGACGATGCATTGATTGCGGATGGCCGGTTTCATCTCCACGCTCCGTCTCTCGCCGGTGCCTCGCGCGGGGCCGATTATTTACGTTATGCCAGCATCATAACGCACTGTGTGGCCAAAGCACGCGCCGGTTCGGTTGATTTTGTTTCAAATGCCGTCTTTCGAACTTGCCGGCCGTGGTAAACCGGGCCGGGTGTTCAGCGATTGAATTCCTGAGTGGCCGAGCTATAAAGAAACAGCGGAGCCAAAATCCGCACCGCCAGCCTGTGGCGACTGATTCCGGCCAGTCGCGAGCACGCGTCCGACATCGGTTGCAGGTATGGCAAGTCTTTTGCCGTTTAGTTCGATGAATCGCCGCAGCAGTTCGCATCGACATCGACTCGTCCGTCAGCCCATCGCGCAGCCTGGCGTTTTTTCGCGGATCAATTGTTTGGAGGACGAGAACTGCTGCGCCGGATTCAAGGAGTCTGGACATGAAACTACGATTATTGATGGCGGTGGCCAGCGCCGTGCTCTTTCTCGCTCCGCGAACGGTGAGCGCGCAGGAGATCCAGGGCCAGCAGGGCGCCGGTGTGTCGGGCCACATGATGATGCAACAGAACGCGAACGAATCGGCGCAGGCCACGACCGATATGCCGTTCAGCGAATCGGGACAGGGCATGACGCCCGGCGCCCAGCCGGTACGGAGCGTGTCATATGGAGGCGTGGCAGCAGGGCAGTCGGACGCGGGAGGCCGGCAAAACCAGCCATGCACTTCTGCCGGCCCGTTATGCAGGATTTATTTCGGTCAGTGACAGATCTATCTTTGGGAGTGCGGCGCGCAATGCAGGCGCTGCATTCCCTTCACTTCCGCTGACTTTCCGCCGCGCCTTCCTTATGCCTGACTCATGCCAGCGCCATGCCGTGCTGTGAATGATCGGCGTGTTCGCCGAGATGCCCCATCATCGCGTCGAAATCGCGTCCTTGCACTGACGTGCGTTCAGTGAAACCACGGAATTCGTCCAGCAATGCGCGCCACGAGTCGTGCCAGCGCGTTTCCCGGATACACGTCCCCAACGGATCCGCAATGCGCAACACGCCGTTGTCCGGATAGAAGGTGACGGTGACCGGCATGCCGTCGATCACGCAAGTGGCGGTATAGGGGCGGGTGGTAAGCATGGGCGATGTCCTCGTTTTCGATAAGCGGTTGCCAGTGCGTTGAACGCTGAGGTGGGCTTTAGCAAACGCCGTGCCCAACTGACTCCTGCACTTGCCTGTGCCTTGCCGCGTCATTCTCACGCAGGGCTGCACGCGCGCGATCCGCATCGATAACCCTACCCCCGACCGCAATTTTTCGGACTCGTCAGCGGACGATCTATTACGATGTTATGGTGTAGTCCATTCGGGTTTTCACTCGCTAATTTCCAGACCGCACTCGCGTCGCTGCCGGCAAGCAGGCCAATATGGCCTGCTTTTTTAATCGTGCCTCGCGGTTTGCCAATGGATTAGCGCAGTGCGGCCGCTCCAATTCCATCTGTTGTTTAGAAACTCGCAAACAATACTATGTTGATCGAAGATAATCTCGCGGCGAGCAATGCCTCGCTGGACGACGGCACGCCGTCGTCCCTGCGGTCATGGCTCGCTGTTTTCGCGGTCGCCATCGGCGCTTTCGCTTTCGTGACGACGGAGTTTTTGCCGGTCGGACTCCTGCCGCGAGTCGCCGCGGATCTCGGCGTGTTGCCCGGCACGGCCGGATTGATGGTCACCGTGCCCGGCGTGATTGCGGCCATTTCCGCGCCGGGTCTGATGCTGGTGGCGGGGCGTATGGATCGGCGGCGGGTATTTCTTTTACTCACGGCTTTGCTGCTGGCTTCGAATCTGATTTCGGCCTTTGCGCCGAATTTTCTGGTTATGCTGCTCGGGCGCGCGCTGCTTGGCGCTGCATTGGGCGGCTTCTGGACGCTGGCTACGGCGGCGTCGGTGCGGCTCGTCAAGCCGAGAGATTCGGCGCGCGCGATGGCAACCATCCTCACCGGCGTGACGTGCGCCACGGTGATCGGCGTGCCGCTCGGCACGTTCATCGCCAGCTTCGCATCGTGGCGCCTGTCGTTCATGGCGACTGGCGTGCTGGTCGCTATCGCGCTGGTCGCGCAGTTTTTTTTCGTGCCGTCTTTGCCGTCGGACGCCGCGTTGCGCCTGCGCGATCTGGTGGCGTTGCTGCGCCGCCCGCATCCCCGCCGAAGCATGCTGATGGTCGGGCTCGTGTTCGGCGCGCATTTTTCGTCGTACACGTACATCACGCCTTTCCTGCTGCGCAATGCGAATCTGGACATGTCGACGATCACGTGGCTGCTGCTCGGATTCGGCGTAATCGGGTTCTTCTCGAACTTCGCCGTTTCGTCCACGGTGACGCGCAACCTGAAAGTCTCGGTAGCCGTCATGGTTTCGCTGCTGATGTTCGCGCTGGTTTCGCTGCCCCTGCTGCAGCATTCGACGGTCGGGGTCATGGCGCTGGTGCTCGCGTGGGGCATTTCGTTCGGCGCATTGCCGCTGTGCTTCAGCATCTGGATTCAGCGTGCTACGCCGGATTCGCCCGAAGCGGGTTCGGCCTTGTTCGTGAGCATCATTCAGGTGGCGATTGCGGTGGGGTCGCTGGTGGGCGGCGTGGTGGTCGACCATGTGGGTATTTCGGCCGACTTTCTGCTCGGCAGCGGTCTCGCGTTGCTGGGGCTCGCCGCGCTGGCGAGCTTCGGCCGCAGCGAGCAGCCTGTGGCGGCCGAGCCGTTGGCTTGCCCGGCATGCACGGATTAATGATCGGTTCAGAGGTTCAGCGACTCGGTGGTTCAGGTTCAGCCGGCGCTTCCGGCCATTCGATCAGAACCGTGAAGGACGATGCACCGACAACCCGATCACAGCGCGAACCTCGCTTGCAATGGGTGCTGTTTGCGAGTCTGGCCGGCCGCCGCCTTCGGGTTCGCGGCCTAACATAACACTCACGTCGCAGTCTCATAGGGTTACGGTGATATTCTTGCGCCGCTTACCAATCTGATCCAGGTCCCGATGCGCTCAACTTTCACCAAATGGCTGTTTATCGTCTACATGCTCGGTAGCGGGACGCTGTATTCCATCATCATTCTGCTTCTCTTTCCTTTTGTCGGACGGGCTGGACGATACTGGCTTGCGAAACAATGGTGCCGTGCGCTGGTTTTTGTCATGCGTTGGCTGCCCGGCGTGTCATGTTCGATAGACGGGCTTGAACACCTTCCTGACGGACCGGCGATCATTTTGTGCCGTCACGAATCGACCTGGGAAACGCTCGCTTTTCTAGCGCTTATTCCACGCCGAATCAGTTTTGTGTTCAAGGAAGATCTTCTGCGCATTCCGTTCTTTGGCTGGGTGCTGCGCGGACTCGATATGGTCAGCCTGAACCGCGGTTCCGCCCGGCAGGCTCACCAGGCTGTCACGAAGGAAAGCGCGGAGCGGCTGGCAAAGGGCGACGTCGTCGTCATTTTCCCGGAGGGAACCCGGGTGCGTCACGATGCCCCGTTGAGGATGACTTCGGGAGGCGTTCGGCTGGCGTGCGCGACCGGCGTGCCTGCCGTCCCGGTAGTCCTGAACGCGGGCAAGGTCTGGCCGACGAAAGGCTGGCCAGACCGCCCTGGGCATATTCGCGTGGTGGTCGGGCCGCCGTTTTCTCCTCGGGAGATGACACAGCAAGAGTTGAGTCATGCCGTTCACGAGTGGATGAAGAACGAACTGCAGCGGCTCTGACGCTTTTCGGGTTGACGCGCGACGAACCGGTACGCGCATGGTCGCGGTAGCATCCGGACGTTTCCCGCGACGTTATCCGGGGGCGGCCGCTGTTGTCGACGTTCGATTGAATTGGAGCCGAATTGAGCATAAGGTGTTTGCTCCCCAGTCCAATCGGAGTTCGGTATGCGACGTTTTGCAATGACTGCGGCCGCGTTGATGGCCGCCTGTTTCACCCTGTCCGCAACTGCCCAGGTCGTCGTCACCATCGGTCATTCGGCTCCGCTCACGGGCCCGCAGGCGCCCAACGGCAAGGACAACGAGAACGGGGCGCGGCTTGCCATCGACGAGCTGAACAAGGCGGGCGTTACCGTGGCGGGCCAAAAGGTCACGTTCAAACTGGACTCGGAAGACGACCAGGCCGATCCGAAGATCGGCGTGCAGGTTGCGCAGAAACTGGTCGATAGCGGCGTGGTCGCCGTTGTCGGACCATATAACTCTGGCGTGGCGATTCCCGCCTCGCGCGTCTACAACACCGGAAATGTGCCGATGCTGCCCGTCGCATCCAACCCGGCGCTGACCAAACAGGGCTTCAGGAACATCTTCCGTATTGGCGCGAGCGATGAACAGCTGGGCGGCACGATGGGACAATTCGCCGCGAAGACGTTGAAGGCCAAAACGGCCGCCGTTATCGACGATCGCACGGCATATGGTCAAGGCGTGGCGGAACAGTTCACGAAAGTCGCCAAGGCAAACGGCATTCAGATCATAGACCAGGAATTCACCAGCTCGTCGGCCACCGACTTCCTCGGCATTCTCACGAACATCAAGTCCAAAAATCCCGACGTGATCTTCTTTGGCGGCTACGCGGCGCAAGGCGCGCCGATGGCCAAACAGATGCGTCAGCGCGGGCTCAGAGCGAAACTGCTCGGCGGCGACGGCATCTGTTCGGCCGACATGGGCAAGGTTGCCGGCGACGCGGCATCGATCGTCTACTGCGCGCAGGGTGGTATTGCGCTCGAGAAAACAGCGGCCGGCCGCGAGTTCCTGGAAAAGTACAAGGCCGCGTACAACATCGATACCCAGGTCTACGCCGTGAGCTATTACGACGGTGTGAAGCTGCTCGCCGACGCAATGGTGAAAGCGGGCACGACAACGGACAAGGCAAAGCTGACCGCGCAACTCGCGAAGGAGAACTATAAGGGCGTTGCGGGCACCTATTCGTTCGACGAGTACGGCGACCTGAAGGGCGCCCCGACCACCGTGTACACCATCAAGAACGGCCTGCCGGTCCCCTACGGTCAGTAACTGTCACTAACGGCAGGCGACCCACCGACTTCACGAAGCAAACATGAAAATTTCACGCACTATCCAGACTGTCGAAGTCCACACCGGCGGAGAGGCATTCCGCATTGTCACCAGCGGTTTGCCGCGTCTGCCTGGCGACACGGTCGTCAAGCGGCGCGCGTGGCTGAAGGAAAACGCCGACGATATCCGCCGGGCTTTGATGTTCGAACCGCGCGGGCATGCCGATATGTACGGCGGGTATCTGACGGAACCGGTCACCCCGGGCGCCGATTTCGGCATCATCTTCCTTCACAACGAAGGTTATAGCGACCATTGCGGCCACGGCGTCATCGCGCTCGCGACGGCAGCGGTCGAACTGGGTTGGGTTCAGCGTGAGATACCCGAAACGCGCATCGGCATCGATGCGCCTTGCGGGTTCATCGAAGCATTCGTGAAGTGGGACGGCGAGCATGCCGGTAACGTTCGCTTCGTCAACGTGCCGTCGTTCATCTGGAAGCAGGACGTGACCGTGCAGACGCCGTCGTTCGGTTCGGTCACGGGCGATATCGCGTTCGGCGGCGCGTTCTACTTTTACACCGACGGAGCGCCGCACGGTCTCGAGGTGCGGGAATCGGCGGTGGAAGAACTCATCCGCTTCGGTGCCGAAGTGAAGGAGGCTGCAAACAGGGCGTTTCCTGTCGAGCATCCTTATATCCCCGAGATCAACCACATCTACGGCACCATCATTGCGAATGCACCGCGGCACGCGGAGTCGACGCAAGCCAACTGTTGCGTGTTTGCAGACCGCGAGGTGGACCGTTCACCGACCGGTTCCGGGACCGGCGGCCGGGTCGCGCAGCTTTATCTGCGCGGCAAGCTTGGCAAGGACGAGACCCTTGTGAACGAGTCCATTATCGGCACGGTGTTCAAAGGACGTGTCCTGAGCGAAACGACGGTGGGCGATTTCAAGGCCGTCATTCCGGAGGTCGAAGGCAACGCTTTTGTCTGCGGCTTCGCGACATGGCTAGTGGACGAGCGCGATCCGCTTACCTACGGGTTCCTTGTTCGATAGGGCCGACATTGTGCGGCCGGCGTGATTGGGCGAAGAAGTGAGCGGTCGAGGATCCGGCTGAATGCGAGGAACCGGACATTGCCGATAACGGTAGAGGTCTGTCCGGTCCGGACCGTTGCGCCGGTTCTCAATGTGCAGTTTCGATTACGCTCCAGATCCGTTCATCGGAGTCGCCCGTGAATTGTCTGGCGATAACCGCCCGGCATTTATCGCAGCGATAGTGTTCGAGGACGAGTGTGCCGTTGCATTCCGCCACACCGATCAGCGTGAGGTGTTCCTGCCGTTGAACATCGACAGGCCGGCCGTTGATGCCGGAGCATCCATCGCAGACTTCCATGGCGCCTCCCGACTTTTGCATCCATCGTTCAAAAGAAGCCCGCGCGGGGGCGGGCGAAGACTGATGCACCCGCTGAGGAGACAACGCGGGCCGGCTTAGTATCCGGCTCGACGGAGCATTTGTGCAAGTGCAAAAAAATAACGTGCAGCGTGTTGGGGCCGGTGTAGCGGACCGGCCGCACTGCGCAACCGCTCTCGCGCGCGTGAAGGGGGCAGACCAACGCCATCTTCCGAAGCCCGGCGGAAGCGAACGCCCTGAAACGGGGAGGATGTCGCTCATTCTATTCACAAACAATATATAAAAAAATATAATGTTGATCTGTGATGACAGGATGGTGTGATGCGAAAGAAATCCGCTCCAATCGACCTTTCGGTGATGCAGTCCTCGGCAGAGAAAGCCTGCGCGCTGCTGAAGGTGCTGGCAAATCCCGACCGGTTGCTGCTGATGTGTCAACTGTCGCAAGGCGAGGCGTGTGTGAGCGACCTGGAAGAACAGTTGGGCATACGTCAGCCCACGCTCTCCCAGCAACTCGGTGTGCTTCGCGATAACGAACTGGTCGAGACTCGCCGGGAAGGTAAGAGCATCTTTTATTCCGTCGCGAGCAAGGAAGCGATTGCGGTCATGACCGTGCTGTACGACCAGTTTTGCACCCAATGAAGATAAGGAGATGCGATGTCGATTGATCTCGCGAGTTTCACGCCCGGCCTGTCATTGACTGGCGGCCTGGTGATCGGGGCCGCGGCTGCCGCGCTTGTTTTGTTCAACGGACGTATAGCCGGCATCAGCGGCATAGTCGGCGGCCTGGTCGGCACGCCGCAGAAAGACGCGGGATGGCGTGTCGCTTTCCTTGCCGGGCTCATCGGAGCACCTGTGATGGCAGGCTTGCTGGGTAGCCGGATAGCGCCGGATATCGAGGCCGGGTGGGGCGAGATACTCGTCGCGGGCTTTCTGGTCGGCATCGGCACGCGTTACGCGGGCGGTTGCACGAGCGGCCACGGTGTTTGCGGCATCTCGCGAGGGTCCATCCGTTCGGTTGTTGCGACCGCAACGTTCATGGCAAGCGGCTTTCTGACCGTGTTCATTTCCAGACATCTGCTGGGAGGCTGAGATGAGTTTGCTCACCGCGTTACTTTCCGGGCTGCTGTTCGGCGTCGGTCTGATGGTGTCCGGCATGGCCAATCCGGCGAAGGTGCTGGGATTTCTGGACATCGCAGGGCGATGGGATCCGTCGCTGGCATTCGTTATGGCTGGTGCAATAGCCATCGGCTCTATCGCATTCCTGCTGGCAAAACGCCGCAAGCAATCCCTGCTGGGGTTGCCCATGCAACTTCCCGCCAGCACCCACATCACGCTGCGGCTCGTGCTGGGAAGCGCGGTATTCGGCGTGGGCTGGGGACTTGCCGGATTTTGTCCGGGCCCTGCGCTGGTCGCATTGGGCGCCGGTTTTCCCAAGGCCTGGGGATTCGTGGCCGCAATGCTCGCCGGCATGAGTGTGTTCGAGTTCTTCGAGCGCGCGAAACTGAGTCGGCAGCAGGCCTGAATGGCGGTGATGGGCCTGGACACCCTCGCAGGCAGCAAACCCTGTCGATACTCCCTTCGATCCACTTTTGTTATCACCCCCTCCAATACTCGAATTGTTAGCGCATCGCACCGCTCGTATATTGGCTGAACCAGCAGCACAGACAGCCGGATACAACACAAAGGCACGCCGCTCAGGCCTGCCACAGGAGCACAGCGATGAATCGGATCGATCTGGAGGGGCGCGTAGTCGCCATTACCGGCGGCGCGCGCGGCATCGGCTACGCGGTGGGGCAGCGGGCGTTGAACTCGGGCGCATCGGTCGCGCTATGGGACGTGGACGCCGAACGTCTCGCCCGCAGCCAGCGTGAGCTGAGCGAACTGGGCAAAGTCACGGCAGTCACCGTCGAGCTGACACAGGAAGCCGCCGTCGCGCAGGCCGTGGCGCAAACCGTCGCCGATCACGGTGCGATCGACGTGCTGATCAATTGCGCCGGCATCACCGGCGGCAACGGCACCACCTGGGAACTGGAACCCGATATCTGGCGTCGCGTGATCGACGTGAACCTGATCGGCCCCTATCTGACCTGCCGCGCGGTCGTGCCGCAAATGCTCAAGCAGGGCTATGGCCGGATCGTCAATATCGCGTCGGTGGCGGGCAAAGAGGGCAACCCGAACGCCTCGCACTACAGCGCCTCCAAGGCCGGCCTCATCGGCCTGACCAAATCGCTCGGAAAAGAACTCGCGACGAAGAACATTCTCGTCAATGCCGTCACACCCGCCGCGGCCAAAACCGAGATCTTCGATTCGATGTCGCAACAACACATCGACTACATGCTGTCGAAGATTCCCATGAACCGCTTCCTGTTACCCGAAGAAGCGGCATCGCTGATCCTGTGGCTCTCCTCTGAGGACTGCGCGTTCAGCACCGGTTCGGTTTTCGACCTGTCCGGCGGGCGCGCGACCTATTGAGTCGCCGCGCAATCACGCCGGCGTTACGTCTTTAGCGGTACATAAGACAGCAAAACGCAGAGCCGCCGCCCGCGCGCTTTGTGAAGGAGACGAGATGGACCCGCACGCGCCCGTTTCACTGGAGGCGATCAACAGCAAGGTAATGCGCCGGTTGCTGCCGTTTCTGCTGCTCATGTACGTGTTGGCGTTTCTCGATCGTGCCAACATCGGTTTCGCGCAAAAAGCCTTGCAGCACGATACGGGCTTGTCGAACGCGGCGTTTGCCTTCGGGGCGGGGGTGTTTTTCGTCGGCTATGCATTGTTCGAAGTCCCGAGCAATCTGCTGTTGCATCGGGTCGGTGCGCGCGCCTGGATGTGCCGGATCATGGTGACATGGGGGCTCGTCTCGGCCGCGATGTGCCTCGCGCATACGCCGACCGCGTTCTACACGTTGCGGTTTCTGCTCGGCGTCGCCGAGGCGGGTTTCTTTCCGGGCGTGATCTATTACCTTACGCGCTGGTTTCCGCAATCGGCCAGAGCGCGCGCGGTGGGCGTGTTTTATTTCGGCGCGCCGCTGGCGTTTATTTTCGGCAGTCCGTTGTCGGGTTCGCTGCTCGAATTGCACGGCGCGCTGGGTCTCGCCGGCTGGCAATGGCTCTTTCTGGTGGAAGGCGCGCTGGCTTCGGTGGTAGGCGTGTGGGCGTTCTGGTATCTCGACAATCGTCCCCAAGACGCGCGTTGGCTCGAACCGCAGGAGCGCGCGAGCTTGCGCAATGCGCTCGAAGACGACGCGCGTGCCGCGTCCGCGCACGGTCCGCATCGGATATTGGCCGCACTGGTGGATCGGCGCGTGCTGCTGCTGTCTGCGATCTATCTGCTGATCCAGATGAGCGTGTACGGCGTGATTTTCTATCTGCCGCAACAGGTGGCGGCTTTCCTTGGAACGACGGTCGGTTTGCGTGTGGGTCTGGTTGCCGCGCTGCCGTGGTTGTGCGCGCTCGCCGTGACCTGGTATGTGCCGCGCCGCGCGGATCGAACAGGCGGGCATCGGCGCTGGGCGGTGGCATTGCTGCTCGTCGCAGGCCTGGGCATCGGCTTGTCGGGACTCATGAATAGCCCCGCGATCGGCTTGCTTGCGCTGTGTTGTGCAGCGAGCGGTTTCATTGCCGCACAGCCGCTTTTCTGGACCTTTCCCACACGCCACCTCACAGGCGCCGCCGCGGCGGGCGGCATCGCGTTGATCAATTCGCTCGGCGGACTCGGCGGCTTCATTGCGCCGAGCTTGCGCACCGCGGCGGAACGCGCGTTTTCTTCGACGTCGGCAGGACTGGTCGTGCTGGGCGTGTCGAGTCTGCTCGCCGCGCTCATGATCGGCACGCTATTGCGCCGCGATCCCGCCCAGCCGGCCGCCGCTTTCGAAGCCTTACTGCATCGCGCCCGCTAGGCGCACGCTCGACGCACTCATAACGGAGTCCCATTCATGGCCATGCCTACCATCCGGCACGTGCGTGCCTTCATCGTCCGCGGCGGCGGTGCGGACTATCACGACCAACCCGGCGGACACTGGATCGACGATCACATTTCCACGCCGATGGCGCGTTATCCGGAGTACCGGCAGAGCCGCCAGTCGTTCGGTATCAATGTATTGGGCACGCTCGTGGTGGAGATCGAAGCAAGCGACGGCACCGTCGGATTCGCGGTGACGACGGGCGGCGAGATCGGTGCGTTCATCGTGGAGAAACATCTCGCGCGTTTTCTCGAAGGCCAGCTTGTCACCGACATCGAGAAAATGTGGGATCAGATGTACTTTTCCACGTTGTACTACGGTCGCAAAGGCGTGGTGCTGAATACGATTTCGGGCGTCGATCTCGCGTTGTGGGATCTGCTCGCGAAAGTGCGCAAGGAGCCGGTGTACCAACTATTGGGCGGTCCGGTGCGCGACGAACTCGTGTTCTACGCTACCGGCGCGCGGCCTGATCTGGCGAAGGAGATGGGTTTCATCGGCGGCAAGTTGCCGTTGCAGCATGGCCCGGCCGAAGGCGACGCCGGTCTCAGGCAGAATCTGGACAAGCTCGCGGAGATGCGCAGCCGCGTCGGCGACGACTTCTGGCTGATGTACGACTGCTGGATGAGCCTCGATGTGCCGTATGCCACACGGCTCGCGCAAGCGGCGCACGAATACGGCCTGAAATGGATCGAGGAATGTTTGCCGCCCGACGACTACTGGGGTTACGCCGAACTGCGCCGCAACGTGCCACGCGGCATGATGGTGTCGACCGGCGAACACGAAGCGACGCGCTGGGGCTTTCGCATGCTGCTGGAGATGCAATGCTGCGATCTGATTCAACCGGATGTCGGCTGGTGCGGCGGCATTACCGAATTGATCAAGATATCCGCGCTTGCCGATGCCCACAATGTGATGGTGGTGCCGCACGGTTCGTCGGTGTATAGCTATCACTTCGTGGTGACGCGGCACAACTCGCCGTTCGCCGAGTTTCTGATGATGGCGCCCAAGGCCGACGAGGTCGTGCCGATGTTCACGCCACTGCTGCTCGACGAGCCGGTGCCGGTGAGCGGACGCATGAAAGTGCCGGACGCGCCGGGCTTCGGCGTGAGGCTGAATCCGGAATGCGCACTGGTGCGGCCTTACGCGCGTTGATCATGCGCTGCGGTTCAGGCGCTTCTGGCGCCCGAACCTCGCAGTGTCGAACCAGGCAGTGTCGAATCAGGAAAGGAGAATGACGTGCTGCTCAAGGACAAGGTCGTGATCGTCACCGGCGGTTCGCGTGGCATCGGCCGCGCGATAGCCGTTGCGTGCGCAACCGAAGGCGCGGACGTGGCGATCAACTACTGGGGCGATAACGACGCATCGTACGGACGCCGTTCCGCCGTCGCTGAAGTGGTCGGCGAAATCGAGGCGCTGGGGCGGCGCGTGATTGCAATCGAAGGCAACGTCGCAGCGCGCGAAACCGGCCAGCAGTTGGTGCGCCATACGGTGGAAGCTTTCGGCAAAGTCGACGTGCTCGCCAGCAACGCGGGCATCTGCCCGTTCCATGCTTTTCTCGACATGCCGCCCGAAGTTCTGGAGTCGACAGTGGCGGTCAATCTGAATGGCGCGTTCTACGTGACGCAAGCCGCCGCGCAACAGATGAAAGCGCAAGGCACGGGCGGCGCGATCGTGGCGACGAGTTCGATCAGCGCGCTGGTGGGCGGCGGCATGCAGACGCATTACACACCGACCAAAGCGGGCGTGCATTCGCTGATGCAATCCTGCGCGGTCGCGTTGGGACCGTACGGCATTCGCTGCAACTCGGTCATGCCGGGCACCATCGCCACGGATCTGAACGCGGAGGATCTCGCCGACGAAGCCAAAAAAGCCTACTTCGAAAAACGTATTCCGCTCGGCAGGTTGGGTCGTCCGGAAGATGTAGCCGATTGCGTGACGTTCCTCGCCTCCGACCGCGCGCGCTATGTGACCGGCGCAGCGTTGCTGGTGGACGGCGGCCTCTTCGTCAACCTGCAGTAACGTGCAATGCCGATTTCAGTTCACCGGAACCGAAGCCGCGATCAGCGGACTGGATGCGGTCGCGGCCGTGTCGTCGCGCTTGAGCTTGTGCGAGAAACCGCGCAACAGATCGATGAAACGCAGCGCGGGTTCAGCCAGCGGTTCTTCCTTGCGCGTGAGAATGCCGAAGCCCGAAAGGCTCTTGCCGATTTCGAGCGGCAACGCAACCAGCAGTTTGCCGCGCAAATGATCGCGCACCACGGATTCGGGCAGCATTGCCACCGCATCGTAATTCTCGAGCAATTGCAGCGTTGCGAAGATCGACGCGCATTCGGTCAGGTTCACCGGCGTGGCCAGTCCCGCACGCGCGAGTTCCTCTTCGAAAAGCACACGCGCCGGACTGGTGACAGGCTGCGCCACCCACGGCCAGTCGATCAGCTCACGCAGGGTAAGGCGCGCGCGCTGCGCGAGCGGATGCACCGAACGCACGACCAGCAGCAGCGTCTCGCGTGCGAGCGGCTCGAAACTGAAATCGTTGTGTTGCAGCGGACTGGTGAGGCGCCCGAGCGCCAGATCGACTTCGCGGCGATGCAGCAATTGCACGACCTGATCGCTCGTTTCGCCCAGAATGCGCACATTCAGCAGCGGGCTTTCGGTTTTCAGCGCGGCGACTGCCATAGCCAGCAGATCGGGCGCGGCGCCCATGATCGCGCCGACCGTCAGTTGCCCGTGACCGCCGCGGCGCTTGACTTCGAGGTCTTCAGCGAAACGGGTCAGCTCGGCCAGCGCGCGCCGCGCGTAGGCCAGCGTGACGACGCCGAGCGGCGTGGGCGTCATACCGCGTGCGTTGCGCTCGAACAGCAGGAAGCCGAACGCTTCCTCGATATCGCCGAGCATGCGGCTCGCGCTCGGCTGGGCCACGTTGACGGCCTCGGCGGCCTGATGGAGATTGCGTGCGTCGTCGAGCGCGACGAGCAGCGCGAGGTGCTTGAACTTGAGCCGATTGACCAGTGCGATAGTTGCTGAATGTTGGCTCATGGGGCGGGTGCGATTCGGTTTGTGGATCGCCCAATCCCAACAACGGATTGAGATGCTATCGACGCAGGAATTATAGTCGCATCAGACGCTTCTCTGAGAAAGCGCCCGATACGACGGGAGACAGGCCGCAATGGAAACAATTGCTTTCCGGATGGTGCTCAACCCCGGCATGCGCGAGGAATACGAACGACGTCACGCGCAAATCTGGCCCGAACTGGTTGATGCATTGCACAACGCCGGCGTGCGCGATTACCGGATTTTCTTCGACCCGGACTCGCACCATCTATTCGCCATGCTGACGCGAAATAACCACCACACCATGAACGAGTTGCCGCAACTCGACGTAATGCGCAAATGGTGGGATTACATGGCCGACATCATGCGGACGGCACCGGATCACACGCCGCTTCAGCAGCCGCTCGAACCGGTCTTTCATCTGAATTCGCTGAGCTGACCTTGAAACGATCTTCACCGGACGGAGGGTGTCGCATGCAGGTGGTCGATTCGCATATCCATCTTTGGGATCTGAAAACGCATCGCTATCCATGGCTCGAAAACCCCGGCGTGTCGTTCGTGGGCGACGCGCGCGATCTGAAGCACGACTACCTGCTCGACGATCTGCTGGGCGAGGCGGGCGACATCGAGGTGCTGAAACTGGTGCACGTCGAAGCGAATCACGATCCTGCCGATCCGGTGGAAGAAACGCGCTGGCTGCAATCCATTGCGGATCGCAAGGAATCGGGCGGCATGCCGAACGCGCTTGTCGCCGCGGTGGATCTGTCCGCGCCGAATGCGCCGGCCGTGCTCGAAGCCCATGCGTCGCTCGCGAATACGCGCGGCATCCGGCAGATTCTGAACGTGCACGAGAACAGGCTGTTCGATTACGTCGGCCGTCATTTCATGCGCGAGCCGCAATGGCGCGAGCACTTCGCGCTGCTGCGCCGTTACGACATGTCGTTCGATCTTCAACTGTATCCGTCACAGATGGAAGAAGCGGCGGCGTTGGCGCGCTCGCATGGCGACACGCAGTTCGTGATCAACCACGCGGGCATGTTCGTGGATCGCAGCAGCGTGGCCGGTTATCGCGCATGGCGCGACGGCATGCGCCTGCTCGCGGGTTGCCCCAATGTCGCCGTGAAGATCAGCGGGCTCGCGATGTTCGATCACCGGTGGACCGTTGAAAGCCTGCGGCCGTACGTACTCGAAACGATCGATACGTTCGGTGTCGAGCGCGCGATGTTCGCCTCGAACTTTCCGGTCGACCGGCTGTTCGGCTCTTACGCGGATTTGTGGCATGCGTATGGATCGATCGTCGATGGCGCGAGCGTCGCCGAGAAAGAGGCGCTGTTTTGCCGGAATGCTGAACGTTGCTACCGCATCTGAAGTGCCCTGGAACGCGAAATAGAAGGAGACACGCAGTGCAGCAACCCACATCCCCGGTGCCGAGACTCGAATTGCGGCACGCGAGTAAATCATTCGGCCGGGTTCGCGCGCTATCCGACGGCGATCTCGCGCTATGGCCGGGCGAAGTGCATGCACTGCTCGGCGAAAACGGCGCGGGCAAATCGACGCTCGTGAAAATTCTCGCGGGCGTACATCAGCCGGACACCGGCGAGTTGCTGGTGGACGGCGTGGCGCGCCGCTTCGCGACACCCGCCGAGGCACGCGACGCCGGCCTCGCGGTTATCTATCAGGAACCGACGCTGTTCTTCGATCTGTCGATCGCGGAGAACATCTTCATGGGACGGCAGCCGGTCGACCGCATCGGCCGCATTCAGTACGACGTGATGCGCAGCGAGGTGGACGGCCTGCTGGCGTCGCTCGGCGTCGATCTGCGCGCCGATCAGCTGGTGCGCGGTTTGTCGATTGCCGATCAGCAGGTGATCGAAATTGCCAAGGCGCTGTCGCTGAATGCCAACGTACTCATCATGGACGAGCCCACCGCTGCATTGTCGCTACCCGAAGTGGAACGGCTCTTTGCGATCGTGCGCAAGCTGCGCGAGCGCGACGTGGCGATCCTGTTCATCACGCACCGGCTCGACGAAGTATTCGCGCTGACACAGCGCGTCACGATCATGCGCGACGGCGCAAAAGTTTTCGACGGTCTCACTGCCGATCTCAACACCGAATCGATCGTTGCAAAAATGGTTGGGCGCGATCTGGAAACCTTCTATCCCAAGGCCGAGCGGCCGCCGGGCGAAGTGCGCCTGTCGGTGCGCGGCCTCACGCGCATCGGCGTGTTCAAGGACATTTCCTTCGACGTGCGCGCGGGCGAGATCGTGGCGCTGGCAGGACTGGTCGGCGCGGGGCGCAGCGAAGTCGCGCGGGCGATCTTCGGCATCGATCCGCTCGACTCGGGCGAGATCTGGATTGCCGGCGAGCGTCTGACGGCGGGCCGGCCCGCCGCCGCAGTGCGTGCCGGACTGGCGCTGGTGCCGGAGGATCGCCGGCAGCAAGGGCTCGCACTGGAGTTGAGCATCGCGCGCAATGCGTCGATGACGGTGCTCGGGCGGCTGGTCAAACATGGCCTCATCTCGACGCGCAGCGAGACGCAGCTCGCCAGACAATGGGGCACGCGCCTGCACCTCAAGGCGGGCGATCCGAATGCACTGGTCGGCACGTTGTCGGGCGGCAATCAGCAGAAGGTCGTACTCGGCAAATGGCTGGCAACCGGGCCGAAAGTGCTGATCATCGACGAACCCACGCGTGGTATTGACGTGGGCGCCAAAGCGGAGGTGTATAGCGCGCTCGCAGAACTGGTGCGCGACGGCATGGCCGTGCTGATGATATCGAGCGAATTGCCGGAAGTGCTCGGCATGGCCGACCGCGTGCTGGTGATGCACGAGGGGCGTATCAGCGCGGATATAGCGCGTGCCGACGCCGACGAGGAACGCATCATGGCCGCCGCACTCGGCCAATCCGTCGGCTATCCAGGCCAACCTGGCCAACCCGGCCAAACGGTTCCACCATTGGGGCACGCCGCATGATGCGCCATTCTTCCACCCATCCCGCGCCGGTTCATGCACCGGTCGCGAAGCGCGCGGCGAGCTCGCCAGGCGGATTTGCCGCGAGCATCGCGAAGAGCCGCGAGACGACGCTCTTTGTCGTGCTGATTCTGCTGATCGTGGGTACAGGGCTCGCGAAACCCCAGTTTTTGAATCTGCAGAATCTGCGCGACGTGCTGCTGAACGTGTCGATCATCAGTCTGCTGACAGCCGGCATGACCGTGGTGATCCTGATGCGGCATATCGATCTCTCGGTCGGATCCACGGTCGGCGTCAGCGCGTATGCGGTCGGCGGTCTGTATGTCGCGTTTCCGCAGATGCCGGTGATCGTCGCATTGGCGGCGGGGCTCGCCATCGGGCTCGTGGCGGGCAGCATCAACGCGCTGCTCGTCGCGGTGGGGCGCGTACCGTCGCTCGTGGCGACGTTGTCCACGCTGTACATTTTTCGCGGCGCCGACTATGCATGGGTGCACGGCGGGCAGATCAATGCCACAAGTCTGCCCGATGCATTTTCACGCCTTGCCACCGGCACGCTGCTCGGCATTCCGACACTCGCGGTGATCGCCATCGTCGTGCTGGTCGGTCTCGCCGTCTATCTGAAGCAGTTTCGCGGTGGCCGTGAACACTACGCGATCGGCTCGAATCCAGAGGCCGCACGACTGGCCGGCGTGAACGTCGAGCGTCGCGTGATGTCGGGTTTTCTGCTGTCCGGCGCAATTGCCGGTTTTGCGGGTGCGTTGTGGCTGGCGCGCTTCGGCACCGTGGATGCCAGCACGGCGAAGGGCATCGAGTTGCAGGTGGTGGCTGCCGCCGTGGTGGGCAGTGTCGCGATCACAGGCGGCGTCGGCACCATTCTCGGCGCTACGCTCGGCGCGCTCGTGCTCGGCGTGATCAGCATTGCGCTGGTGGTGCTGCACGTGTCGCCCTTCTGGGAGCAGGCGATCGAAGGCGCGTTGATCGTCGCCGCGATTACCGCCGATACCTTGCTGGCCCGCTCCGTCGCCAAACGCATGATGAGGAAACGCGATCATGGCTAAACCCGATTCCGCGCTGCTCACGCGCAAACGCGAAACGCCGCTGCAATGGGAAGTGTTGCTGGTGATCGTACTGATTCTCTCGCTCGCGCTCGGCAGGTTGTTGTCGCCCGTGTTTCTCACCGGCGCGAATCTGAGCAACGTGCTGGCGGATCTGACCGAGATCGCCTTGATGGCGCTGCCGATGACGCTGATCATCGTTGCCGCCGAAATCGATCTGTCGGTGGCCTCGGTGCTCGGCGCATCCAGCGCGTTGATGGGCGTGCTGTGGCATATGGGCCTGCCGATGCCGGTCGTGATCGTGCTCGTGCTGATTGCCGGCGCGCTGGCCGGCCTGCTGAACGGCCTCGTGATCGTGAAGCTCAATCTGCCTTCGCTCGCGGTGACGATCGGCACGCTGGCGCTGTTTCGCGGTCTCGCCTATGTGCTGCTCGGCGACCAGGCGGTGGCGGATTTTCCGGCGGCTTATACGGCGTTTGGCATGAACACGCTAGGCGGGAGTTTCATCCCGTTGCCGTTTGTCATCGTGATTGTCGGCGCGGTGACATTCACTGTGCTGCTGCAATCCACGGCGTTCGGCCGCAGTCTCTACGCGATCGGCGCGAATCCGACCGCAGCGGCATTCTCGGGCATCGAAGTGGCGAAAATCCGCTTGCGTCTGTTCGTGCTGTCCGGCGCCATGAGCGCGCTGGCGGGCGTGGTCTATACGCTGCGCTTCACCAGCGCGCGCGGCGACAACGGCGAAGGTTTCGAGTTGTCGGTGATCGCGGCGGTGCTGTTCGGCGGCGTGAGTATTTTCGGCGGACGCGGTTCGATGATCGGTGTGCTGCTGTCGCTGCTGATTATCGGCGTGCTGAAAAACGCGCTGACGCTCGACGACGTGTCCAGCGAAACGCTCACCATCGTCACCGGCGTGCTGCTGCTGGCGTCGGTGCTGATACCGAATCTGGTTGCCCGCTGGCGCGCGGCGCGCGACCGGCGTTTCATCGCGAAGTCCACTGTTTCCCTGTAACGTTCTGGCAATGCCTGCGTCTCTCGAAGAGAAAGTCCAATAACCGATAACCCCGGATAACCCGGACAACACCACGTCCAACAACAAGGCAGGAGACACTTCATGTTTAAACCTCTACGTCACACCGGCACCGCTGCGCTGTGCGTCGCGTTGATAGCGATCAGTTGCGCCGCGTCCGCCGCAGGCCTGAAAAGCGGTCTGAAAATCGCCTTCGTGCCGAAGCAGATCAACAACCCCTATGAAGTGATCGCCGACGACGGCGGCATGGCCGCGATCAAGGAATTCGGCGGCGTGGGCAAAGCGGTGGGGCCGTCGGATGCAGGGGCTTCGTCGCAGGTGCAGTACATCAACACGCTGATCACGCAGCGGCAGGACGCTATCGTGATCGCCGCCAACGACGCCAATGCAGTGGTGCCATATCTGAAGAAAGCGATGTCGCAGGGCATCAAGGTTGTGACCTTCGACTCCGACACTGCGCCCGAGGGCCGTCAACTGTTCGTTAACCAGGCGAACGCGGAAGGGATCGGCCGTGGCCAGGTTCAACTGGTCGCGAAGCTGATGGGCGGCGAGGGCGAGTTCGCCGTGCTATCGGCCACGCCCAACGCGACTAATCAGAATACGTGGATCAAGTGGATGCAGGAGGAATTGAAGAAGCCCGAGTACTCGAAGATCAAGCTCGTGAAAATCGCCTACGGTAACGACGACGATCAGAAGTCGTTCACCGAAACGCAAGGCCTGTTGCAGGCATATCCGAACCTGAAGGCGATTGTCGCGCCGACCACGGTCGGCATTGCCGCAGCCGCGCGTTATATCTCGACTTCGTCGAGCAAGGGCAAAGTGGCGGTGACCGGTCTGGGCACGCCGAACCAGATGCGCGCGTTCGTGAAGAACGGCACTGTCAAGGCGTTCCAGTTGTGGGATCCGGGTCAACTCGGCTACCTGGCTGCTTATGCCGCGGCGGCGCTGGCGTCGGGCACGATCAGTGGTAAGGAAGGCGAGTCGTTCGATGCGGGCAAACTCGGCAAGCGCACCGTCGGACCGCAAGGCGAAATCATTCTCGGACCGCCGACTACGTTCGACTCGAGCAATATCGACAACTTCAATTTCTGAGCGGCAATGCAACGCCGCGCGACGTTGCGCGGCTGAGGCGTTCGGCAGTGCACGAAACGCGAGGCGCGTAATGGTCTTGGCTGTACCCTTGTATTTGCAGACGAGATACGGGTCAATCTTATCGGTGTCCCAGCGATCCACACGGCCGGCGGATACGGATGCAAGACCCACCATCCGGTCAGGCGGTCCGTCGTACAAAGCAGCGTTGTTCAAGAAGCGAGTCCGCCTCGTCGCCGAGCGACTCGCCGCGCAAAAAGCTTCAGAACCGATGCTGGATACCCGCCGTGACACCCGCTTGCGTATCCGCCGCGCCGGTCAGATCGCGTGACAGACTGACCGCATTGTCATGTTTGGCCATCGCATAACCGCCCGCCATATACAGCACCGTGCGCTTGGACAGTGCGTATTGCGCGCGCAGTGAGAACAGCGTCGGATCGGCGTCGCTCGCATCCTTGATGTCCTGATGGTAGACGGCCGCGAACAACGAGAAGAACGGCGTCACATCGTATTGGCCGCCGAGCCAGTACATGTCGCTGCGCTGCGTCGGCGCGGTGGTGTGGAACGTGCGCCGGTAGTTCCGATAACCGGCCATTGCCTTCACGGCGCCGAAGTCGTAGCTCACGCCGGCGTGAATGCCCTGAATATAGTTGGTGGTATCGGCGGGCGTGACGCTGTCGTTCGCGCCGTTCTGCCGGTCGAAGGTCGCGACCGCGGCGAACGGCCCGTTCTCGTAGCCGAAACCGAAGTCGTACTTGGAACTCGACTTCATGCTGCCGGGCACATTGCCGAAGCCATACATTGCGCCGAACTTGAAGCCGGAGAAGGTGCCGTCATAACGTACCGCGTTGGACGAGCGCGAGAACAGCCCGTCCTTGCGGCCGCCCGTCGCCGTGGATGACGTGGCCCACGAGTAGTTCGGCGCGTAACCCATCGGGTCGAACTGCAACATGTAGTCGTACGTGGTCGTGAAATTGCGGCCGAGCGTGATTTGCCCGAAGCGGTTTTTTCAGGCCAATGGTCGCACGGCGGTCGAAAATCGCGCCGGAGCTGTCGTCGAACTGGCCGTTGGCGATGTTGATGCCGCTTTCCAACTGGAACACCGCCTTCAGGCCGCCGCCGAGATCCTCCACGCCGCGCAAACCCCAGCGCGAGGTGTTCTTGCCGCCGGACACGAGGCGCGCGGCGCCGCCGTCCTTGCTTGCATGGTTCACGTATTCGACGCCCGCATCGACGATGCCGTACAAGGTCACGCTCGATTGCGCGTGCGCGCCCGCTGCAAAACCGGCGAGCCCGGCGCAAGTCACGCCGACGGTCGCCTTCTTCATGCTCAACTTCATCAACAGTCTCCTGTGGTTGGTCTTGTTACTTCGGTTGGGGATTGGGTGCGGTTCCTAGCTGGCCTGAGCGAAGGCCCAGCAGTCGTTGGCGGGGAATTCGATCCAGTGGCGGCCAGCCGCGCGCGGCACGTGGCCGAAGGCACGCAGGCGCAGTTCGCCGCAATGGAACAGGTATTCCCAGCGGTCGCCGAGATACATCGACGTGATGAGGTCGGCTTCGAGCCGGTTCGCGCCGGGACCGTCCGCGACCTGCACGCGCTCAAGCCGGATCACGGCTTGCGCGTGCTGTCCGGCGGTAAGCGCTTCGCGCGCTTGCGCCTGCAGTTGCCAGCCGTCACCGGCTAGCGTCACGCGTTCACCGTCGACCGCGGCAACGCGTGCGTCGATGCGGTTGTTGCTGCCCATGAATTCGGCGGTATAGAGCGAGCGCGGCGCGCCGTACAGCTCAGCGGGCGTGCCTTCCTGTTCGATGCGGCCGTTGCGCAGCAGCAGGATGCGGTCGGACATCGCCATCGCTTCGGTCTGGTCGTGCGTGACGCACAACGCGGAGAGGCCGAGTGACACGATCAGCTCGCGCAGCCAGGCGCGGGCTTCTTCGCGCAGCTTGGCGTCGAGATTCGAGAGCGGTTCGTCGAGCAGAATCACGGGCGGGTTATAGACCAGCGCCCGCGCAATCGCGACACGCTGTTGCTGGCCGCCGGAAAGCTGATACGGATAACGCGCGGCAAGGTGGCCGAGGCCGAGCTGATCGAGCGCGGCCTGTACCCTTTTTTTCAGCTCGGCGGGCGAGACGCGCCGCAGCTTCAATCCATAGCCGACGTTATCGGCCACCGTGCGATGCGGCCACAGCGCATACGACTGGAACACGAGCCCAAGCGAGCGCTGCTCGACCGGCAGATCGACCTGCGCGGCGCCGTCGAAAAACGTCTTGCCGTCCAGTTCGATGCGGCCCGACGACGGTTGTTCGAGACCGGCCACCGCGCGCAGCAGCGTGGTCTTGCCGCTGCCCGACGCGCCCAGCAGGCAGACTACTTCGCCGGGGTTCAGTTGGAACGACACGCCCTTGAGAATCGGGTTGTCGCCATAGCTGAGAAAGAGGTTGTCGACCGAAAGCTTATCCATGCAATTTCACTCCGAAGCGCAGCGCGACGCCGAGCCCGGCACCGACCATCGCGATGTTGATGACAGAAAGCGCCGCGACCTGATCGACCGCGCCGGTCGCCCACAGCGATACCAGCAGCGCGCCGATCACTTCCGTGCCGGGCGAAAGCAGATAGACGGCGGTCGAATACTCGCGCTCGAAAATCATGAAAATCAGCAGCCACGCCGCGAGCAAACCGAAGCGCACGAGCGGCAGCGTCACGTCGAGACTGACGCGCGAACGCGTGGCGCCGACGCTGCGTCCGGCTTCTTCGAGTTCGGGGCCGACCTGGAGCAGCGCGCTCTGAATCAGGCGCATGCCGTACGCGAGCCACACGACCGTGTAGGCGATCCAGATGCTCCACATGGAGTTCTTCAGTTCCTTCAGGCCGGGCACGAAGAGGAAGATCCACAGGAACGCGAGACCGGCGAGCAGCCCCGGCACCGCGCGCGGCAGCAACACGAGGTAATCGAGCAGACGCGTGGCCCAGTCGTTGCGGCGATGGCCGGCGAACGCCACCAGCGAATAGAAGCCCACCGCCAGCGCGCCGCCCAACACGCCGATACCGAGCGTGTTCAGAATCGCGCGCACCAGGTTGTCCTGCTCGAAGAGTTCGGTGAAGTTGGCGAGTGTGAGGACTTCGGCGAGATGCACGCCTTGCCCCCAGTTGGTGACGAACGCGCGCAGCGTGATGCCCGAAAGCGGCACGAATACCGTCAGCAGCAACCACAGCGCGACGATGCCGAGCGCGACCCAGCGCCACACGCCGAGCGGCAGCACGGTCTGACGTCCCGCCTTGCCCTTGACGGTGACGAAGCGGTTCGCGCTCTTCAGCAGCCCGCGTTGCAGCAGCACGAGCGGAAACGTAATCGCGACGATGCACATCGCGACCGCGGCCATCAGGTGATACGAGGGCACGCCGAGCTTGTTGGTGAGCTTGTAGAGATACGTGGCCAGTACCAGGTGTCCCTCGGGATCGCCGAGCACGAGCGGCAGGCCGAATACTTCGAAGCCGAGGAAGAACACCAGCACGCCGGCGAACAGCAACGCGGGCAGCGTCATCGGCAGGCTCACGTCGAGGGCGACGCGAAACGGCCGCGCGCCGGCCACACGCGCCGCTTCTTCGACGTCCGAGCCGAGATTGCGCAGCGCCGCCGACGAATACAGGTACACGTGCGGCACATGCGTGAGGCCGACGATCACCGTGATGGCGAACACCGAATAAACGGTCCACGGGGCTTCGGCGGTGCCGAACAGTTCCATCCACCAGACCGAGTAGAAACCCACCGGGCCGGCCGCGACTACATAGCCGAAGGCGAGCACCATCGGCGAAACGAACACGGGGGTGAGCAGCAGCGGTTCGAGCCAGCGGCGGCCGGGCAGATCGGTGCGCACCATCAGGAACGCGAGAATGCCGCCGAGCGGAATCGAGATGAACAGCATCCCCGCTGCGATGACGAACGAATTCTTTAGCGCGGACCAGAAGTCCGGGTCGCTGAAAATGAATTCGAAGCCGGCGAGGCCGAACGTGCGCTTCGCGTCGAAGAACGGCGCGTTCAGAACGCTCTGCAACAGGATGAAGCCGAGCGGCAGCGCGACCGCCACGGTCAGCACCGCGACGACGAGCCAGCGCAGCAGTCCCATGAACGGCTGCAGTCCGCCGCGCGGCAGCGCGCCGATCGAGCCGCCGTCTGCCGCGTGCGGCGATGCCGCGCGGCGTCCGGTTGCGCTAGTGGAAAGCATGAGTGTCCCCCTGCGGCATAAAAGCCGCATATCGACAGGTGTGGAAGGAAGGGCTGGCGGCCGCGTTTGTTAGTGCGGCCACCGGTGTGTCAAGCGCGAATGGCTAGCGCTTGATCGACTGTTGCCATTGCTTGAGGAATTCGAGGCGTTTGGACTGGTCCAGATAGACCAGCAGGCCTGCGCCGATCGGGATCGGTTTGAGCGAGTCGCCGAGCTGCTTCGTCAGACCTGCCATCGACGTTTCACCTTCCACGTCGCCGCGAATCGAGAACAGGCTCGCCTGATTGGCCAGCAAGGTCTGGCCGCGTTGCGAAAGCAGATAGTCGACCCACAGCCTGGCGGCGTTCGGGCTTTGTGCCTTCTTCGAAATCGTCACGAGCCGGCTTACCACCAATGTGTAGTCTTTTGGATAGACGTAGCCGATCGACGGATCTTTCTTCGCCTTGGTTAGCGCGTACGAGCCGAGAATGTTGTAGCCGATCAGGTTCTCGCCCGAGGAAATGCGCTCCATCATGGCGCCCGTACTCGATTGCAGCTTCGGTCCGGTGGCGCCCATCGCTTTCACCAGATCCCACGTGACCTGCGGGTTGACGCGCGCGTCCTGAGTCAGATAGTTGAAGCCGACGCCGGACTTTTCGATGTCGTAGGTCGTGACTTTGCCTTTGAACTGGTCGGGCTTGCCTTGCAGCAGTTTGATCAGATCGGCGCGCGTTTGCGGCACGTCGCCGGCCGGCACGAGGCGTTTGTTGTAGACGATCGCGAGCGGCTCATACGTGGTGCCGTAAGCCTGCTTCTGGTATTGCGCCCATTGCGGCAAGTGCCTCGCTTCCGGCGATTCGTAAGAGGCCATCAGGCCGTCGTTGACTAGCTTGACCTGCAGATCCATCGCCGAGCTCCACAGCACGTCGGCACTGGTGCTGCTCGCCGCGTTTTCGCTGATGTAGCGGTTGTACAGCTCGGTGCTGTTCATGTCGTTGTACTCGACCTTGACGCCGTACAGGCTTTCGAAGTCCTTGATGAGCGGGCGCACCAGCGCGGTGTCCGTGACCGAGTAGACAATCAGCTTGCCTTCCTTTCTAGCCCCGTCGACCGTGGCCTGGTAATCACCGGGATAACCGGCGGGAATGGCCGCCCATGCTGAATTTACGGCGAATGCGGCAGCTACTGCGAGTACCTTCAAAGCGTTTTGCACGTCTTCCTCCAGAAAACTTCGTGTTGGTTTTGTGTAGGCGAATGGTAAGAGGTCGACGCTTTCTGAATGCTTTCAATTTTCGAAGGAAATGCGTCACAATGGTCGAATTCGCCTCATGGATTTCCCTGGGATTCTGCTTATGCGCGTGCTGCTCGTCGAAGACAATCCAATCCTTTCCCGTTCGCTTACCGACGCGCTGACCAGCGCAAAACTCACGGTGGACTGCATGCACGACGGCGAGTCCGCCGACCACGTCTTACGCACTCAGGACTACGCACTGGTGATTCTCGATATCGGCTTGCCGAAGCTCGACGGCCTCGAAGTGCTGCGCCGTTTGCGCGCGCGCCGCAACGCCGTGCCGGTGCTGATGCTGACCGCGCACGGTTCGGTGGAGGAGCGCGTGCGCGGTCTCGATCTCGGCGCCGACGACTATCTCGCCAAGCCTTTCGCGCTCACCGAACTCGAAGCACGCGCGCGTGCGCTGTTACGCCGCAGTCACGGCCAGGAACCGCTCCATGCACAATGCGGCACGTTGCTTTACGACAGCGTGGATCGTGGCTTCACGCTCGACGGAGAAGCGCTCGCGCTGACGCCGCGCGAGCGTTCGGTGCTCGAAGTGCTGATTCTGCGTAACGGCCGCGCGATCAACAAAGACACGCTGTCGGAGAAAATCTTCGGGCTCGACGAATCGGTGAACGCGGACGCCATCGAAATCTATGTACACCGCTTGCGCAGGAAACTCGAACGCAGTTCGGTCGGCATCGTGACGCTGCGCGGGCTCGGCTATCTGCTGGAAGCAAAAAGCGCATGACGCAGCCGAACCTGCGCGTGCGGGTTGCGCTGTGGCTGCTAGTGCCGCTGCTTCTGCTGCTCGGGCTCGACGCGTGGCTCACGTATCAGCGCGCCATGAACGCGGCGCATGCGGCTTTTGACCGCACGCTCGAATTTTCGCTGCGCTCGATTCGCGACGGCATCCGCTTGCGCGACGGCGAGATCGAAGTCGATCTTCCCTATCTCGCGCTGGAGATGTTCGAATCGAACGGCGGCGGCAACATCTACTATCAGATTCGCGAGGAAGGCGGCCGTGTGGTGACCGGCTATCCTGACTTGCCGGACCCCGGAAAAATGCCGGGCGAGCCCTACAGCGTGCGTTTCTACGACGACGTGTTTCGCGGCCGTCCGCTGCGTATCGCCATGCTCAGGCTGCCCGTGCACGACGTGCCGAGCGCGCAGACGCGGGTGGTGCTGGTGAGGGTCGGCGAAACGATCGAGCAGCGTCAGGCGTTGGCGCGCGAGATTCTCACCGGCTCGCTGCAACAGGAAGGCCTGCTGGTGGTGCTCGCGCTCGGCATCGTGTGGCTGGGCGTGGCGCGCGGCTTGCGGCCGTTGAACCGTCTGTCGGCGAAAGTGGCGGCGCGCGCCGAGGACGATCCGACGCCGCTCGACACGGTCGGGCTGCCGAGCGAAGTGACGCCGCTGGTCGATTCGATCAATCAGTACATCGGCCGCACGCAACTGATGCAGTCATCGCGCAGGCGCTTTTTCAACGACGCCGCGCATCAGTTGAAAACACCGCTGGCGGTGATTCAGGCGGAGTCCGAACTGGCGCTGCGCGATATCGACGGTGTGGAGGAGAATTCGGGCGGGCATCGTCGGCAAGGGGTGCATTTGCGGCGGTTGAATCGCGCGGTGCAACACGCGGTGCATATTGTTCAGCAGTTGCTGTCGCTCTCGCGGCTCGATGCGCACAGTGGCTACACCGTCAAACATGCGGCACTGTCGTTGCATAAGGTGACGCGCAGCGTGACGCTCGACTGGTCGCCGGTGGCGCGCGCACGCGGCATCGATCTCGGCTTCGAACAGGACGCGCGTATCGACGTGATGGGGCAGGGCGATCTGCTCGCGGAGCTGGTCGGCAATCTGATCGACAACGCGATCCGTTATTCCGGCGACGGTGCGGTGATTACCGTGCGAGTTGCGCGCGAAGGGGCGCAGGCATTGCTGCAGGTGATCGACAATGGACCGGGCATTGCCGCGGGCGAACGCGAGGCGGTGTTCGAACGCTTCTATCGCAGCGAGGCGACGCAGGCGGTCGAGGGCAGTGGGCTGGGTTTGTCGATCGTGAGGGAAATCGCGCGCGTGCACGGTGCACTGGTTGCGCTCACCGATGCACACGGCGGCGGCTTAGTCGTCAGCGTGCTGTTTCCGCCGTTGAATACGGCGTGACCCGCGCGCGGCCGGGATCTAGCGGCGAATCGGAAAGCGCCGTGCATAACCGGTGGGCGACGTGCCGCTGCCCCATGTTTCGCCGTCGATCAATACCTGTGAAGCGCTTTCTTCCGGCACGGCCACGTTCATAGCGGCGGCTGCCTCGCGATACAACTGCGTCTGGTTGATCCGCGCGGCGATGTCCGCATAATCCGCGCGCGCGTCGATCATGCCCCAGCGCTCGAACTGCGTGAGAAACCATGCGCCTTCGAACGCCCGCGGATAATTCACCGCGCCGTTGTCGAAGAACCGCACGGGCAGGCCGCCCGGCGCGGAAGCCGCGATCGCGTTGCCGAGGCGCGCAGCAATCAACGTTGCATCGATGCCCACATAGTCTGGCCGCGCAAGCCAGCGCGCGATTTCCTCGCGATGTCCCGCGCCGTCGAGCCAGCGGCACGCTTCGAGCATGGTTTGCACCAGCGCGCGCGCGGCATTCGGATTCGCGCTGACAAAATCGCGCCGGCACGCCAGCACTTTCTCGGGATGATCGGGCCACACGTCGCTCGTATAAGCGATCGTTCTGCCCACGCCCTGCGCTTCGGCCTGCGTATTCCAGGGCTCGCCGACGCACAGGCCGTCGAGTTTGTCTTCGGCGAGCGCCGCGACCATTTGCGGCGGAGGGATCACCACGCTCTCGATATCGCGCAACGGATCCACACCTTGCGACGCCAGCCAGTAGTACAGCCACATGGCGTGCGTGCCGGTCGGGAAGGTCTGCGCGAAGACCGGCTTGCGGCCGAGCGTCGCGAGCGCCTTGGGCAGTGTGCCGTGCTTGGCGAGCGCATCGGCGAGACGGTTCGACAGCGTGATGGCCTGGCCGTTGCGGTTGAGTACCATCAGCACGGCCATATCCGTTTGTGGTCCGCCGAGACCCAACTGCACGCCGTAGACGAGTCCATAAAGGGCGTGCGCCGCGTCCAGATCGCCCGACAGCAGTTTGTCACGCACGGCGGCCCATGACGGCTGACGGCACAACTCCAGCGTCAGGCCGTGCGCGTGGCCGAATTCGAGCAGCTTGGCCGCGACGAGCGGCGCGGCATCCGAGAGCGCCACGAAACCGAGCCGCAAATGGGTCTTCTCGAGCTTTTCCAATGCGGACGACGCGGCGAGTGCGGTGGTGGTAGGAGAGTTCATGGACGGCGCTTCATTTGAGCGAGTCGGCCGACGCGAGAATGGCGCGCGCGACTTCGGCGAGTTTGACGCCCTGGTTCATCGCGCGTTTGCGCAGGTTGGCGTAGGCGGCGTGTTCGGTGATCTTTTGCTGATCCATCAGCAGACGTTTGGCGCGATCGATCAGCTTGCGCTCGGCGAGTTCGTTTTCGACTTGCGCGAGGCGTTCGCGCAATTGCGATTCCTGCGCAAAACGCGCGAGCGCGACTTCGAGAATCGGCGCGAGACGCTCGGTCGCCAGACCCTCGACGAGATAGGCCGTGACGCCCGCGCCGACGGCGTCGCGGATCAACTGCTGGTTGGCGTCGTGGCTGAACATTAGCACCGGGCGCGGCGCGGTGGCGTTCATCACGGCAAGCTGTTCGAGCGTATCGCGCGACGGCGATTCCGTATCGATGATGATGACATCGGGCCGTTCGCTCTGTACCACGCGATGTAATGCTTGCGGCGTGGCGGTGCCCGCCAGCATCTCGTAGCCGAGTCGGGCAAGGGCGTCGCGGAGATCGCCGATGGGCTTATCGGTGTCGGTTACGAGGAGAACACGCAGCATGGAGTGGGGCTTTATCGACGGCTGTGAGGAATAAAGCAACGGCTATGCCAGTCGATCCGTGCCGGCTTGAAACTAACGCAATCACGGACTTGCCGTTTGCGTGGGCCGCCGCCACTGCACCTGCGAGGGGCATGCGAGGTTCATGCACCGAAGCGGCGCATGACGGGCCGCTCAATCCTTCAGCGCCATTGGCCGCAACTGCGAGGCGAGAACAGAAAACTCAGCGCCATCATGGCTACGACGCAGCCGGCCAGCATGGTCCACGCGGCGTCGAAGCCGCCGCTCCAGCCGCGCACGAGGCCGGTGACGACCGGCGCGACGGCCGCTACGATGAAGCCCACGCCTTGGGTGAAGGCGACGAGTTCGCCGGCCACGCGGTGATCGGTTGAATGATCCAGGGCGGTGACGAGTGTCAGCGAGAAAGTCCCGCCCAGTCCTGCGCCTGCTACGGCGACCCACAGCAAGGGCGCGGCATCGGGCCAGGCAATCAAGCCAAGCAGTCCGAACAATTGCGCCGAGAGGCCGAGCATCAGCCACGGCCGGCGATCCCGGAACGACGCTGCGGCGAGCGGCAGCAGCAAGGCTGCCGTGGCCTGAAACACCGTCATGCCGGCCAGCAGCGAACCGCTCGCCGCCACGCTCGCGCCGCGCTGCTGGTAGAACGCCGGCAACCACGCGACAAGACTCGTATAGCCGCCGTTGACGATGCCGAAGTAAAGCCCGAGCGTCCACGCGCGGCGCGTGCGCCATAGGGAAAGAGTGGAGGCATGCGCCGGTGCAGGCTTTGCCGCGGCGCCGGTCCCGCAAGAGCGCCGCTGCAATGCCAACCAGCAGACCAGTGCGGCACAAGCCGGAATCGTCCATACCGCGAGCCCCGCTTGCCATGACTGCATCGCGTGGCTTACCCACGGGCTCAAACTGGCGCCCAGCCCGCCACCACCCATGATGGACGCGGAGAATACACCCATTGCGAGTGGCACGCGTGCATGGAAACGCTGCTTCATCACGGCGGGCAGCAATGCCTGGATCGCGGCGACGCCCGCGCCTGCCAGCAATGCCGTAGCCCATAGCGCCGCACCGCTCGATGCCGTCCACCGTGCCGCGCAGGCGAGCGCGATAGCCAGCAGGCCGAGCGCGACGCCGCGTGTCTCGCCGATTGTCCGCGCCAACGCGCCCGCACCGAATGCGCCGATGCCCATCGCGACGACCGGCAGACTGGTCAGCAACGACACGCCGTAGAAACTGAGGCCGGTTGCGTCGCGGATCGTCGTCATCAACGGGCTAATCGAGGTCAGCAGCGGGCGCAGGTTGATGCCGATCGCGATGATAGCGCCCAGCCACACGACGTCTTGCCACTTTAGCGCCACAGCGGCGTGGCGAGCGGAAGTGCGGGTCGGACTGGCGGTGGAGTGTGAATTCACAATGATCCTGGTCGCGAGAGGAAGGGGCGGTGAGTTGTAGGCGAACGCTGCTATGGAACGGGAGCGTGGCGACGGCATGGAAGGCGCGCGGTGTTTTGTATGGTCAACCATAATAACAAAAAATGGTTAACCATATCGGTAATGCCCGGTATAGCTCAGTGCCTGCAGAGAAAGACGTTCGTTCCTCCGGCAGACAGTTCAGCGAAAATCAACAAGAAAGCAAAATGTAATTTTAAAAAAGCCCTGCAAATGTGTCAGATTGACGAAAATTTGAATAAATGCAAACGGTAACGATTCGTATTACCATGCGCACTTTAAAAGACAACAGGCCGACACCCGGTGCCTCACCTTGATGGGTGAGAGGAGCGGTGTCCGCCTGATCGGGGGGTATATGTTTCGCCGCAGGAACGCGAGCAAGGTCGCTTTGCTCGACACAAGAAGTTTGCTGGTTAGCGCGCTGCTGGCCGCAGGGATCATCGGTGGCTCGCCAGCTTTTGCCGAGACCGCGGAAACGGGCGATACCGCCACCGACGCCTCCGCGGCATCCGATCCGCAGCAGCTCGCCCCGGTCCGCGTGACAGGCACGAAGGCGCAGGGCTTTGCTCCCACGACCGTGGAGACCGGCCCTTATCGCGGACTCGACGCACTCGATGTGCCGGCAACGGTGAACGTCGTCACGCGAGGCGTGATGGATGCGCAGGGCGACACCGGGCTTTACGACGCGCTGCGCAACGTTGCCGGTGTGACGCGTCAGCAGTTGAGCGGCCTCGCGTACGACAACATCTCGATCCGCGGCATTCCGCTCGATAACCGCTCGAGCTTCTACTTCAACGGCGTGCTTCCGATCGACAACAACATCTGGATGCCGATGGAGGACAAGGAGCGCGTCGAAGTATTGAAGGGTGCATCCGCGCTGTACTACGGCTTCACGGTTCCCGCCGGCATCGTCAACATGGTGACCAAACAGGCGGGCCCCGACCCCGTGACCAGCATTTCGCTTCTCGGCGATTCGCATGGATCGTATGGCGCTCACGCCGACATTGCGCGACGCTTCGGCCCGGACGACCAGTTCGGCATTCGCGTGAACGCAATGGACGAACACGTCGAGACGCCCATCGACGGTGACCACGGCTATCGCAAGTTCATCAGCGCGGCGTTCGACTGGCGCGTGAACAGCAAGCTCAAGTTCCAGTACGACTTCGAACATATCGAAACGAGCATCGTCGAGCAGGCGGGTATTGTTCCGCTGGCGCCGAAAAACGGCGTCATTTCGCTTCCGGCCCTGCCTGATCCGACAAAGCTCCTCGTCAGCGGCAGTCAGCCCACACTCGCGAGTGCCAATACGCAGCTGCTCCGCGCCGACTACGCGTTCTCCGATCACTGGAGCGCGACGTTTTCTCTCGGCCAGTCGATCACACGTCGCGACCGTTGGGCATGGGTCTTCCAGAAGTACAACGTCGCCACGGGGGCCGGCACTTTGCAGGCGAGCCAGCAGAATGGCCAGATGTACGAGAACAAGAATGTTCGGCTGGACGTCAACGGCGACTTCAAAACAGGATCGATCGGCCACACCCTGACAGTCGGCGTCACGCAGAACTGGCTGTTCCAGCCGGACTTCACGACGAATTTCTTCACGGCAAGCCAGAACCTCTACGATCCCGTTCCCGTAACGAAGCTCACGCCGAGCGGGACACCCAAGCAGTTTTTCGCGCAACATATCCGCAATAGCGGAGTGTACGCATTCGATCAGATCGACCTCACGTCGCGACTCCAGGTGGTGGCCGGCGTGCGTCGCTCGGAATACATCACGTCGCAGGCCGGTACGCCGAACTCGGACATCAGCCGGACTTCCCCTTCGGGCAGTGTGAGCTTCCGCCTGACGCCGAATACGAGCGTCTACGCGAGCTATGTCGAGGCGCTGGAATCGGCCGGCAGTGCGCCCGCCACGGCGAACAACGCCAACCAGATACTGCCGGCGGTCGTCAGCCGGCAGGAAGAGGTGGGCGTGCGCACGCGTCTTCCTGGCAATACGCTCGTATCTCTCGCGTTGTTCAATCTTCGGCAGCCCTCGGCGGAGGTCAACAGCGACAACGTCTATGTGATGGACGGTAACGCCCGCTATCGCGGTGTCGAGTTTTCTGTCCAGGGCGATGTGACACGGGACGTTTCATTGACTGCGTCCGCAGTGTATCTCGACGCCAAACAGGTCGATTCGTCCGACCCTACGCTGCTCGGCAAGACGCCAGAGAACACGCCGCACGTGACCGCCAGTCTCTTTGCCGAATACCGCGTTCCCGTGCTGGCCGGGCTGTCGGTCAACGCCGGTGTGTATTACATCGGTCCGCGACCGGTCAACAGTGCGGATCAGGCGAGCATTGGCGGCTACACGCTGTTGACGGCAGGCGCGCGCTATTCCACGCGCGTCTACGGCAAGCGTATCTCATTCCAGGCCAATCTCGAGAACGCCACGAACAAGCGGTACTGGAGCGCGGCCGGATCCAACCAGCTCGGTGTGGGACTCGGACGCACACTCGAATTGACGTCCACGCTCGATTTCTAGACTCCACCCATACAACGGCAACCCGACCATGAATAATCAGTTAACCGAAACAAACGAGGCACGCGCCTCAGCTACTGAGCCGCGCTCGCAACGCGGCAAGTCAGCGGGCCGTCGCGGTATCTTTCTCAAATGGTTGCGGCGGATTCACGGTTGGATAGGGCTGTGGGGTGCCGTTCTGGGCTTGCTCTTCGGCGTGACGGGTTTTCTGCAGAATCATCGCGCGACCATGAAGATTCGCGTTGGCGACGCGCCTGTCGTGTCGAAGATACACTTGCAGGTGCCCGATCCGGCTCCCCAGTCTCCTCGTGAGATGGCGAACTGGCTGCGCTCGGAACTCAAACTGGACCGTCCCGCGGAACGGGCGAATCGCGAACCCGCGCACGCCGTAACCTGGGGAGACCGGTCCGTGATGCAACCCGAGCGTTGGCAGATCCGGTTCATCGCGCCGAGCTACCTGCTCAGCGCCGAATACTGGAAGGGCGGCAACACAATCGACGTGGAACGCCGCGATCAAGGCATCATCAACACGCTGGAAGGTCTGCACCGGGCGGAAGGCGCGCGAGCAGGCTGGATACTGCTGGCGGATTCGATGGCGGGAAGCCTCGTGCTGCTTTCGCTCACGGGCGTGGTGCTCTGGACCGGGCTCAATCGTCGACGGACAAGCGGCGCGGCAATCTTTCTTATTGCGTTGGGTGCGGGCATCGTGCTCGCCTTGCAATCGCTTTGAGCAGGATAGGCGACCGCACTGGGTCGGGCGGGCGGCTTGTCGTGGAATGCTCTGCGCCGCCTTCTCCGTCGGTTTTCGACACGCTCGATCACGCGGGAGATGTCGCCGCTCGCGATCGGTCCGTATTACCAGCGTCATTTGCCGAAGACGCCGGTGCCTTAGCCGTATATGTCGACCGGCCGATCGACGTGCCGCTTCTCGACCATCGTTATCGAATCGCAGCCAGAAACCGCGCGCGCAGGGGCTTGAGCACGAGCAGCGCGAGTACGGCGGTAAGGATGTCGCACGCGATCGCTGCGCCGAACACCGGCGTCCAGCTGCCCGCGCGTTGATGCATGAGCGCGGCGAGCGGCCCGCCGAAGATCGACCCGATTCCTTGCGAGATATACAGCCAGCCGTAGTTCTCGGTGGCGTGGCGGGTGCCGAAAGTGTCGGTCAGTGTCGACGGAAACAGCGAGAAAATCTCGCCCCAGCCGAAGAACACGACGCCCGAGAGCAGCACGAACAGCACGGCGTTGTCGCGCGTGAGCAGCCATAGCGCCATCGCCACGCCTTCGAGCGCGAACGCGATGCACATCGTATTCTCGCGGCCGAACCGGTCCGACACCCAGCCGAACAGCGGACGCGTGACGCCGTTCGTGAAGCGGTCGATGGTCAGTGCGAGGGGCAGCGCCGCCATGCCGAACACGAGTATTTTCGTCACCCCGAAGTCGGCGGCGAAAGTCGCCATCTGCGAGGTCACCATGAGACCCGAGGTGGACATCATCGTCATCATCGCGAACATCAGCCAGAAGATCGGCGTCTTCAGAATCTGCGACGGGCGCAGGTTCGGCACGTGCGCGCGGCTCGATTCGCTCGACGCGGGCGCAACATTGCCCGGCGTGCGCAATCCTTGCGACGCGATGAAACCAACCACCGCAAAGGCGATGCCGAATATCCACAATGTGCCGTCGATGCCGCGCGTTGCGAGAGAAATCGAAATGGGGAACGTGGTCACGATCGCGCCCATGCCGTAGCCCGCCGCCACCGCGCCTGCCGCGAAGCCGCGCCGGTCGGGGAACCAGCGCACCATCAGACCGACCACGCCGACATAGACGATGCCCGTTCCCAGTCCGCCGACGAGGCCGTAGGTGAGATAGAGCATCGACGCGCTCGTCGCCATCGACGCAAGCACCCAGCTCAGGCCCGACATCACCGTTCCGAGCGAGATCAGCAGACGCGGACCGAAGCGGTCGATCAGCTTGCCCTGAAACGGCGAGAAGAACGTCTGCAGGATGATGAGCAGCGAGAACGTTATCTGCAATTCCGGCAGCGCAACGCCGAGCTTCGCCGCTAGCGGCCTGGTCAGGAGTGTCCACACGTATTGCGGGCTGGAGATCGCCATCATGCAGACGAGGCCGAGCACGAGCTGCAGCCAGCGGTTGTGCGCCGCGACGCTCGGGGCGCCTACGGTGGTCTCGTCGTGCAGCGTCTGTGTGCGTGTGTTCATGATCGGTCTCTCGAGTTTGAAAGGGGAACGCGTCACCAGCCCGCCGCTCCGCCGTCGCTGCGCGGGTCGCATCCGGCTTCGAGCAGGCCGTCGGCATGGCGGACGATCGCGCCGGCGTGACCCATCGCTTCGTCGTAGGCAGCGAGCACTTCGACGTCGTGGCCGAGCGCGCGCAATGCATCGATGGTCTGCGCGGAAAAGCGCGCTTCGAGCTTCAGCGAATCGGTCGACTGGCCCCAGGTGCGGCCGAGCAGCCAGCGCGGCGCGTCGATCGCGGCCTGCGGATTCCAGCCGAAGCGCGCGATGCGCGAGAACACCGCGCTCTGCGATTGCGGCTGACCGTCGCCGCCCATGTTTCCGTAGACCATCGTGCGGCCGTCGGCGAACTGGGCGAGCGCCGGGTTGAGCGTGTGGAACGGACGACGGCCCGGCATCAGCGGATTCGTCGCGGACGGATTCAGCGCGAAGCTGCATCCACGGTTCTGCCAGTTGACGCCCGATTCGCGCAGCACGATCCCGCTGCCGAACTCGTGATAGATGCTCTGAATGAAGCTGACCGCGACGCCATCCTTATCGATGACGCCCATCCACACGGTGTCGCCGGGGCCGCGTCCGTTGCCCCACGGCGCGGCTTGCGTCATCGAGATGCGTTGCGCCATTGCGTCGAGCGCCGCAGGTTCGAGCGTCGCTTGAGGATCGATGAGCATGTAGTCGGGATCGGTCACGTGCTCGTCGCGGATTCTGAACGCGAGCTTGGTCGACTCGACGCACGCATGCACGAACGCGGCGCCGAGCGGGTCCATGTCGCCGGTAAGCACACGGTCGAGTACGCCGAGAATCAGCAGCGATACCAGGCCCTGCGTCGGCGGCGGCATGTTGTAGACGGTGCCGAGCGAATGTTCGAGCGCGAGCGGCATGCGTTGGCGTGCACGATGACGTTCCAGGTCATCGAGCGTGAGCAGTGTTTCGAGCGACGCGAGATCGCTTGCGATACTGCGTGCGAGATCACCGCGATAGAAGTCGTCGAAGCCCGCGTCGGCGAGGCGTTGCAGCGTCGCGGCGAGGCGCGCGTTGACGAAGCGTTCGCCGGTTTGCGGCGAACGCTCGCCGGGAATGAATGTTTCCGCGAAACCCGGCACGTGCTCCAGCTCGCCGCGTTTTGCAGCGATGCATGCGGACTGGCTGCGCGTCACCGGAATGCCGTGCTTCGCGTAGTGAATGGCGTCTTCGAGTAGACGCGATACGGGTATGCGTCCACCGAGCGCGTCGTTGGAAAAGCGTCGCGCGAATTCCCAACCGGAGACGGTTCCCGCGACCGTGTTCGCCGCGAGCGGTCCGCGCGGCGGAATCGCGTCGTAGCCACGCGCGCGATAGGCGTCGATGCTCGCGCGCTGAGCCGCCGCGCCGCATGCCTCGATGCCGACCGGTGCATGGCCGGGCCGCGAGATCAGCCAGAAGCCGTCGCCGCCGATGCTGTTCATGTGCGGATAAACCACCGCGATGGTCGCGGCGGCGGCGATCATCGCCTCGACTGCGTTGCCGCCTTCGCGCAGCACGGCGAGCGCGCTTTGCGACGCGAGCGAATGAGGCGCCACGGCCATGCCGCGCGTCCCGCGTGAAGGGTTCAGCGGGTTGGCTACGGCGGAGAATTCAGATGGCATCGAACGGGTTCCAGGAATACGTGGAGGCGTTCAATGCGATATTCGTGCCAGTGTCCTTACGCCCGTTTCAAGCCGACCTCCGTGTCATACGGTGGTGCAATGCGTTCGATCTGGTGCGCCTGAAACCATCGATGGTGCACCATCTAAATTGGTTAGGCATCCGCAGCGAGGCGCCGATCTCAGGTTACATCGACCGAACTTTCGTCCTGCGCGAGCAACTGGCTGTCCGGCAGACGGAAGGGCACGAGGTTATCCGAGTTGTTCGCCTCGACGAGGCGGATCATTTGCAGCATGAACACATCGCGCTCGACGGGCGATAGATGCTCGATGGTGCGATCGTGCGCGCGCTGCACGGCCTGCGCCATTTTCTTCACGAGGCGCTTTCCTGCCGGCGTGAGCTTGACGAGCCTCAGTCGCTTGTCGTGCTCGGCCTGCGTACGGCTTACGAGACCGCGCGCTGTCAGGCGCGGAATCACTTCCGCGACGCTGGATCGCTCCAGCCCGACTTCGATCGCGAGTGTGTTCTGGTCCATCTCGCCCAACGAATCGAGCGCGGTGAGCAGGCTGTACTGCACGGGTGTGATGTTGAACTCGCTCGTTTCCTGCGCGAACAGAAAGGTGTGGATCTGATGCATGCGGCGAATGAGAAAACCCGGCCGCGAAAACAGAGGCGAGCGTGCCTGCCGTTCGGCGAGCTCTGCGCGGATACTTTGAATGTCGATATGTTCGGTAGTGGTGGTTCGCATATGAACGATCTCGGGTCAGAAAATAAACGAGCATGGGCGCGTGCGCGCATAACAATCGCGGCGCACTTTCTCTGCGCCATTCTAGGCCGAATCGATGACCCGTCGCAAATTAAGAGGTACACCAACAAATCACCATAACAAGGCATGATGGGTGTTCGAGGTGCGCGGCCTGGCGCCCGCTCTCCGAATTGGTGCGCATGCCTTTCTGGATTTGCGTGGTACGGCACGCATCGAGACAAAATCGAATTTGTAAATGGTTGTTCTAAAAAGGAAATTGTCTATTTGACCGGCTCGCCAAAAAACCGGCACACAATTTGCGGTACACCACGCATCTCCAACCGGACATTTATCGTACCGTATATGTCACAAGTTCTGCTCAAAGGGGGCCGCGTGATCGACCCCGCCCAGAAAATCGACGCAGCCCTCGACGTTCTCGTGGACAACGGCGTCATCGCCGCGATCGGCGCCGATCTCGCGAGCCTGGCGCCGCACGCCGAACAGATCGATTGCAGCGGCAAGCTGGTGCTGCCAGGCCTCATCGATACACATGGCCATGTGTATCAGTACGTCACCGGACGCTTTGGCCTGAACGCGGACCAGTGCGGCGTGCAGTCCGGCGTGACGACCATTGTCGATCAGGGCGGTCCAAGCTGCATCACGATTCCCGGGTTCCGGCACTACGTGGTGGAGCGCTCGGCCACGCGCGTGCTTGCTTATATCTCCGCTTATCTCGTCGGCGGTCTGGAAGGCCATTATTACCCGGACCTGTATCGTCCAGATTGCCTCGACGCCGACGCGACCATCAAGTCGATCCGCGCGAATCCCGATCTCGTGAAGGGCATCAAGGCGCATGCGGAAATCGGCGGCTTTGCGCGCTGGGGTCTCGACGTGATGAAGATCGCTGCGAAGATCGGCCGTGCGGCGGAATTGCCTTTGTATATCCACTTCGGCCAGTTGTGGCCAAAGCCCGAAAGCGGCGGCCTGCCTGTGCAAGCCGATTCGATCTTCAATCAGGTCGTGGAGACGCTCAAGCCCGGCGATATTCTCGCGCATCCGTTCAGCCGCCATCCGGGCGGTTTCGTCGAGGAGAACGGGAAACTGCATCCGCTGGTGCATGAAGCGGTTGCGCACGGTCTGAAGATCGACGTCGGTCACGGCTCGCACTTCAGCTTCAAAACGGCGCGCGTCGTGCTCGAAGAGGGCGTCGTGCCCGACACGCTCGGCGCCGACATGCACGGCTACAACACGCACGTTCCGGCACCCGCCGGCACGCCCGATAGCCATCCCGACGAGGAACATTCATTCCTCGGCCGCACCCAGTTCAGTCTCGTCAGCGCGATGACGAGCATGCTCGCGCTCGGCCTGCCGCTGAATCACGTCGTCGCGATGGCGACCTGTCATGCCGCGCAGATGGTCGGCATGGAGGACACCATCGGCACATTGCAGGTGGGACGCGGCGCCGACATCAGCGTGCTCGACGACCGGCGCGGCCGCTGGGTGCTGGAGGACAACGAAGGCACGCAAGTCATCACCGACCGCATGCTGTCGCCCCTGTTCTGCTTGCGAGACGGCGTGCGTCACGACGCCGTCTCGCCGACGCTGCCGCTCGCGCGCGCCGCGTGAATGACGCGAGGCCCAACACGATGATCAAACGTCCGCAGAAACGCAGCGACGTCAACAGGCCGCAAGGCATCGGCGCCTCGCTGGCGCGCAAGGAAGACGAGCGCTTCATGCACGGACGCGGCGAATACGTGCCCAACATCCGCATGGTCGGTATGGTCGATGTGGCGTTCGTGCGCAGCCCGATCGCGCATGGGCATATCGTCGGCATCGAGAAGCCGCAAGCGTTCGCAAACGCGATCTATACGCTCGCCGATCTCGAAGGCGTGCGGCCCATCGTCGCGAATTCGGGTCTGCCTGGCTTCAAGAGTTCGCAGCAGCCCGTGCTCGCGAGCGGCAAGGTGCGTCAGGTCGGCGAGCCGATCGCGATGTGCGTGGCCGCGACGCGCGCCGAAGCGGAAGACATCGCCGCGCAGGTGTTCGTCGATTTCGAGGAACTGCCCGCGGTGGTCGACATGCTCGATGCGCGCGGCAAAGGCTCCCCGCTGGTGCATGAACACTGGGGCGACAACGTCTTCCTGGAAACGTTCGTCGACGCGAAACCCGAGGTCGACCTCGAAGCGATTCGCCGCGATGCGCCGATCCGCGTGCATCGCAAGCTGCGCACCGCGCGTCAGAGCATGGCGCCGATGGAAGGGCGCGGCGTGGTCGCGCACTGGGATCGCAGGCTCTCGCAACTGATCGTGCACACGTCCGCGCAGATGCCGCACATTACGCGCACGGGTCTCGCGGAGTGTCTGGGCCTCGACGAAGGCCAGGTGCGCGTGATCGCGCCGGACGTCGGCGGCGGCTTCGGCTACAAGGGCATCCTGCTGCCCGAGGAAGTGTGCTGCGGCTGGCTCGCTATGCAACTGGAAAGGCCCGTGCGCTGGATCGAGGATCGGCGCGAGCAACTGACGGCGAACGCCAACTGCCGGGAACACGATTACGACATTGCCGGCTACGCGGATCGCGACGGCCGCCTGCTGGCGATCGATTGCGAGGCGCATGTGGATTCGGGCGCGTATTCGTCGTATCCGTTCTCCGCCTGTCTGGAGGCCGCGCAGGTCGGCAGCATTCTGCCGGGGCCGTACAAGATGGAGCGGTTTCGTTGCCGCACGTGGTCGGTCGCGACCAACAAGCCGCCGATCCTGCCGTATCGCGGCGTTGCGCGAACGGGCGTGTGCTATGCGATCGAAACCATCATGGACGCGATCGCGGTGGAAGCGGGCATCGAGCCATACGAAGTGCGCTTGCGCAGTCTCGTGGGGCCGCACGAAATGCCCTACGACAACATTACGAACAAGCACTTCGACAGCGGCGACTATCCCGAAGCGGTGCGCCGCGCAATGGCCGCGATCGATCTTCCCGCGGTGCGCGCGCGCCAGCGTCGCGGCGAGCCGGACGGACGGCGTGTCGGCTTCGGCATGTCGATTTTTTGCGAGCAGGGCGCGCACGGCACGTCGGTGTATCACGGCTGGGGCATTCCGATGGTGCCGGGCCATGAGCCCGCCGTGATTCGCCTCACGCCCGACGGCGTGCTCGAAGTACGTGCGGGCGTGCATTCGCACGGCCAGAGTATGGAGACGACGCTCGCGCAGATCGCGCACGAAGTGCTGGGCATCGATACGGACCGCGTGCGCATCGTGCTCGGCGATACGGGCATCACGCCGTATTCCACCGGCACGTGGGGCTCGCGTTCCATCGTGATGGCGGGCGGCGCGGTGGGCCGCGCGTCGAAAGAGCTGAAAGAGCGCCTGATGAAGATCGGCGCGCATCTGCTCGACGAGCCGTTGAACGAGGTGCGCTGGGAAAACGGCGCGGTCGTCGGCAAGGACGCGCGCCGCACGCTGAAGGAAATCGCGCGCACGTGGTATCTCGCGCCGCAACTGTTGCCGCACGATGTCGATCCGCGCGGGCTCGAAGTGTCGACGTCGTATCAGGCGAAACGCGATTCGGGCACCTTCAGCTACGCGTGTCACGCAGTGGTCGTCGCGGTCGATCCCGCGCTCGGTCAGACCGAGATTCTCGACTACGCGATCGTCGAGGACGGCGGCGTGCTGATCAATCCGATGGTTGTCGACGGTCAGGTGTATGGCGGCGCGGCGCAGGGCATCGGCACGGCGCTCTACGAGGCGATGCCGTATAGCGAGGACGGTCAGCCGCTCGCCTCGACGCTCGCGGACTACATTCTGCCCGGCGCGACCGAGGTGCCGGCAATCCGCATCGACCACATGGAAACGCCCGCGCCTTATACGGAGTTTGGGCAGAAGGGGATCGGCGAAAGCGGCGCGATCGGACCGCCCGCTGCGATCGCCAATGCCGTGAACGACGCGCTGCGTGGACTCGGCGTGCGCATCGATCAGTTGCCGATCACGCCGCGCCTGATTGTCGAAGCGCTCGCGAAGCAGCGTGAAACGCAAGCGAGCGCGCTCAAAGGAATGACCGCATGAAGGCCGCCACCTACGACTACGCAAAGCCGCTCGCCTGTGACGAAGCGATCGCGCTCGTCACGCCCAACGAGGGCATGGCCAAGTTCGTGTCCGGCAGCCAGTCGCTCGGGCCGATGATGAACCTGCGTCTCGCGCAGCCGGAGATGCTCGTGGATCTGCGCGGCATCGCGGCATTGCGCGCATGTGGGATCGAAGGCGATGTCGTCACGCTCGGCGCGTGCATCACGCACGCGGAAATCGAGGACGGCAAGATCGAAACCGGCACGCGCGGACTGATGCCATACGTCGCGCGCGGCATCGCGTATCGCGCGGTGCGCAATCGCGGCACGCTCGGCGGCAGTCTCGCGCATGCCGATCCCGCCGCCGACTGGATCAACACGATGCGCGCGCTCGATGCGGAGTTTCTTGTGGCGGGTGCGAACGGCGCGCGCGTCGTCGCCAGTCGCGATTGGATGTCGGGGGCGTTCACGACGTCGCTCGAACCCGACGAGATTCTCACCGGCGTGCGCTTCAAGCGTCTTTCGGCCAATGCGCGCTGGAGCTACTACAAGTTCAATCGCAAGCCGGGCGAGTTCGCGGAAGCGATCGCCGTGTTCGTCGACGACACGGCGCGAGGCGCGTGCCGCGCCGTGATCGGCGCAGTCGACGGGCCGCCGTATGCGATCGACGACGCCCGCGCGCTCATCGACGACGCCGATCCGGACACGCACGCCTACGACGCGCATCTCGAAGCAGCGGGCGTCGAAGCGGGGACTTACGAACATCAGGTGCATCGCGTCGCGCTCGTGCGCGCGGCGGCGATCATTCGCAATCAGGGCGGGAACGCATCATGAGCGACACATTCATCAAGACGATCGAATTGATCGTCAATCAATCGAAGGTCGTGGATCGCGTGGAGCCGCGCACGAGTCTCGCGGATTTTCTGCGCGAACAACGCATGCTGTGCGGGACCAACATTGGCTGCGAGCAGGGCGTGTGCGGCGCGTGCACGATCGACGTGGACGGCGTGCCGACGCGCTCGTGCACCACGTCCGCAATCAGTTGCGCGGGCAGCACGGTGCGCTCCATCGAAGGCTTCGACGACGACGCCACCATGAACGAGCTGCGCGCGGCCTTCACGGCGGAACACGCGCTGCAATGCGGCTACTGTACGCCGGGCATGCTGATGACGGCGCGCGACATCGTCACCCGCTTGCCCGATGCCGACGACGCGCGCGTGCGTCTCGAACTGTCCGGCAATCTGTGCCGTTGCACGGGCTATGTGGGCATCGTGCGCGCGATTCGACGCGTGCTCGATGCGCGACGCGCCCGTGCAACGGCGCCGCTCGCATCGGTTGCGGTGACGGCCTGAACCATCGAATACGGACCTATACGCAATGGAAGTCGAACAAAGTTTCGCCGTGCCGTATCCGCGCGACGCCGTGTGGGCGCGCTTTCACGATACGCCGGAGGTTGTCGCGTGCCTGCCGGGCGCGTCGCTCACGGCGCCGGTCGAGAACGGCCTGCTCAAGCTCGCCATGACGGTCAAGCTCGGGCCGATCGTCGCGTCCTTCGCGGGCGACGGCGAGATGAAGCTCGACGATGAGCAGTATCGCGGCAGCATTACGGGGACCGGTGTGGATCGCAAGAGTTCGTCGCGCGTGAAGGGCGTGGCATCGTTTTCGCTCGAAGCGGTGACGGCGAGCGAGACGCGCGTCGACGTGAAGGTGGATTACACGATTGGCGGCAGCCTCGCGCAATTCTCGCGCGGCGGCATCGTCAAGGAACTGGCGACGCGCATGACGGAAGCGTTCGCGGGGAATCTGCGGGCGAAGCTCGATGAAGCGTGGCCGGTGAGCGTCGCCGATACGGAACCGGCCGGGGCCGAGCCGACGCTTGAGCCTGCTGTCGCGACGCCGCCTGTCGTCGAAGTTGCGGCGGAATCCTTCGTGAGTAAGCAGCCTGTCGTCGAACCAGTGCCGACGCTCACGCCGCAGCCGCGCGTCGAACCGCGACCCGCGCTGCGTCCTCAACCGAAGAACGCACCGCTCGACGTGGGCAATCTGGTCTGGAAGATGCTGTGGTCGCGCTTGCGCGGCGTCTTCAGCTTCGGGAGCCGTTGAGCCATGCGCACGGATGCCAATGCGCGTGCGCTGAGCCGGATGCACGCGGTGCGTCCGCGATGGAGCGGCGTCGTCGCGGCGCGCGAAGCAGTGAAGCTGCCCGAATTCACGCTGCTTCATGCAGGACCGCCGTTCGACGATGCACGCGAGCCATCGGCGCCGGTGCTCTCGTCGGCGGTCTTGTGCTGCCTGTACGAAGGCTGGGCGAAAGATGAAGCGCACGCCGAACGTTTGATCGCGCAAGGCGAAGTGCGGCTCGAAAGCGCGCAATCGTACGGCGTGGTGACGCCGCTCGCCGCGGTGATCTCGCCGCGCACGATGCTGGTTGAAGTATCGGATGCGAGCGATCAAACGTCGCGCGCATGGTCGCTGCTCGGCAGCGGCGCGGGTCCGCAGATCCGCTTTGGCGGCCGCGATGGGCGCATCATCGAACGATTGAAGTGGCGTGACGAAGTGCTCGCGCCTGCTTTGAGCGGCGCGCTGGCGCAAGGCCCGATCGGACTCTTTCCACTGGCGCAAGCCGGCATCGAAGGCGGCGACGATTTGCATGCGCGCACGACGAGCGCAACCGCCGTGTTGCGCTCGTTGCTCGCGCCGCGAGTCGATCAGGCGGATATCGACGGGATGCTCGCGCAAACGCCGCTGTTCTTTCTTACGCTGTGGATGGCCGCTTGCAAGCTGATGCTTTCGGCGGCATCGGCATCGGCATCGGCATCGGCATCGGCATCGACGCTCGTGGTGGCGTTGGCGGGCAACGGCGAGCGCGTGGGCATCCGGCTTGCAGGTTCGCCTTCGCATTGGTTCACCGCTGAAGCAGACGCGCCACAAGGTCCGCGCCTCGATCCGCAACAGCATGCCATCGCAGCGCGGCTCACCGGCGACAGCGGTGTGATCGATGCGGCTGGCTTCGGCGCACAAGCGCTCGCATTCGCAGCGGAACCCGCGCAAGCCTTCGAAGCATATCTGCCCGCTGGCTGGCGCGAAAAGCAGCCGCGCATCCACACGGAACCGCATCCCTCATTTCAACGCTTGCCCGGTGTGCTCGATGCCGCGCGCGTCGTCGAGGAAGGCATTGCGCCGCTCGCCGCCATCGCGATGATCGGCGCCGACGGACGCACGGGCTTGCTCGGGCGCGGCCTTTACACTGCGCCGCGCGAACTGTTCGAGCGCGCGGTGAAGAATTTACCGGCCGACCCATCATGACTTCCGAAACGATCAACGATCCGGCGACGCTCGCTGCCGTCGAGGCCGGCTTCGACGAATACGAGCAGGCGCTCACGACCAACGACGTGCCCGTGCTCGACACGCTCTTCTGGAATAGCCCGCACACGCTGCGCTACGGCGCGACGGAAAATCTGCAAGGCTACGACGCGATCCGCGAGTTTCGCGCAATGCGTCCGGGCAAGGGCCTGATGCGCACGGTCATCGACCGCTCGGTGACGACGTTCGGCACGGACTTCGCCGTCGCCAACATCACATTCTCGCGCAAGGGTGAGGCGCGCGTCGGGCGTCAGTCGCAGACATGGGTGCGCCTCGACGGTCAATGGCGAGTCGTGGCCGCGCATGTGAGCTGGATGGACCCGTCATGACGAGAAACGGGTTGCTTCAACCGGGCCTGCACGGAGCATTCGTCGCCGACGGATTCGATGCGCTGCCCGCCGCCGCGTTGCCGCCGCGCACGGGCACAAAGCTCGTGGGCCGCAGCCTCGCCGTGAAGGATGTGTTCGATATCGCAGGGCTTCGCACAGGCAGCGGGAACCTCGCCTGGCGCGCCGCGCAGCCGGTTGCCGCGCGCACCGCGCTGGTGGTTCGGGCGTTGCTCGAAGAAGGCGTGCAATGGATCGGCAAGACGCTCACCGATGAACTGACCTACAGCCTCGCAGGCGTGAACGCGCATTACGGCACGCCCGTGAATCCCGCGGACGCGGCGCGCATTCCCGGAGGCTCGTCTTCTGGCTCGGCGGTGGCGGTCGCGGCGCAACACGCGGATATCGCGATGGGTACCGATTGCGGCGGCTCCGTGCGTTTGCCCGCGAGCTACTGCGGCATCTGGGGCATGCGCGCGACGCACGGCCGCATTGCGGGGGACGGCTGTCTCACGCTGGCGCACAGCTTCGATACGGTGGGCTGGTTTGCGCGCGATGCGCGCACGCTCGCAGACGTGTTCGAAGTTCTGGCGCGCAGTATCGTTACCTGGGATGGCGAACCGTTCACGCTGCACGTTCCGCGCAACCTGCTCGCGTGCGCTGATGCGGAAGTCGCGACGCGTTTCGAAGCATCGCTGCAAGCGCTCGGCGACAACGTGTCGTTCGTTTCGCCGGATGCGTCGCTCGCGCAATGGGCGCAAGCGTTTCGCGTGCTTCAGGCGGCGGAAATCGCGCAACGTTACGGACACTGGGCACGCGAGCATGCATCGAGCTTCGGCGCCGATGTGGGCGCGCGCTTCGCGGCGAGCCTGACCGTCACGCGCGAGCAGATCGCCGATGCGCAGCGCGTGCGGGTCGAAGCGAACCGCGCGATGGCCGAAGCGCTCGCGCCGGGTACCTACTGGCTCGTGCCGACGGTGCCCGGCGTCGCGCCGCGCGCCGATGCTTCGGCGCAAGCGGTCGATCACACGCGCGCCCGTTCGCAGCAGATGTTGTGTGTCGCGGGCCTCGCGGGTCTGCCGCAGGTGAGCATGCCGTGGACGACGTTCGACGGCGCGCCCGTCGGCATGTCGGTGATCGGCGGGCGCGGCACCGACGAAGGCGTGTTGCGCGTCGCGCGCATAGTGCATGAAGCGACGCGCAAGTCGCTTCGATGACGCGTTCGACGCGGCCTCATCAGGCGAATTGTTAGGAAACCACTCTCCGATCGAACCACTCCGAAGGAACGTTCATGACGAAGCACTTGACCGAAGACCAGGTAGCGCATTTCAAACAGCACGGCTACGTCTACCCGATGCGCGCGATCGACGCGGAGCAGGCGGCGGAGTATCGCCGCGTCATCGAGCACTATGAGGCGACCTCCGGCGAGGACGTCAACAGGACGCTGAAAATAAAGGGTCATCTCGCGTTGCCCGCGATCGTCGACCTTGGGCGCCATCCGGCCATTCTCGATGCGGTCGAGGATCTGATCGGACCGGACATCATGCTGTTCGGCGCGTCGATCTTCGCGAAGAACGGGCGCGATCCGCGCTATGTGTCGTGGCATCAGGACTCGACGTACTTCGGCCTCACGCCGCACGAGGAGGTGACCGTTTGGGTCGCGCTTACTCCCGCGAATTCGGTGAACGGCGTGCTGCGCGTGCTGCCCGGCTCGCACAGCGGCCCGGATCTCAAGCACGTGGAAACGTATGCGGCGGACAACATGCTCGCGAAGGGGCAGACGCTCGTGGGCATCGATGAGAACCTCGCGGTGGAAATGCCGCTGCAGCCCGGCGAATTCTCGATGCATCACGAACGCACCGCGCACAGTTCGCTGCCGAACCGTTCGGACGACCGGCGCATCGGCTTCGCGTTCTTCTATGTGCCGGCGCACGTCAAGTCGACCACGGGCCGCCGCCGCGCGACGCTGGTGCGCGGCGTCGACCGCTTCAATCACTGGGATCCGGACACGCTACCCGAATACGATTGCGATCCGCGCTCGATGAGCGAACTGGCGGCGACGTGGGGTAAGTATAAGGATGGCGAAGTAAAGCAGGCGGCGGACATGGTCGCGCCGCAATGAGAGACTATGCATGCGTCGGTTGCAGTGGCATGACGCATGAATCCTCCGAAAATCAGCCTGCATTGACGACGCCAGGAGGACGCTCATCAATGCGATGAGCGTCTTTGCCTCACGCGTCAATCGTGCAGCTTCGAAGCCTGATTCCACTCGTCGCCCGGCAGATGCGGTGCACGGAAGCGCGCGAGGAACTGCCGCGCGCGCGGAGTCTGCGGCGCGCTGAAGAACTGCTCGGGAGGTGCGGTCTCGATCACCTGGCCCGCATCCATGAATACGATGCGACTCGCCACCTGCCGCGCGAACTCCATTTCGTGCGTGACGATCACCATCGTCGCGCCTTCCTGGGCGAGCAGGCGCATCACGTTCAGCACTTCGCCGACGAGCATCGGATCGAGCGCGCTGGTCGGTTCGTCGAAGAGCAGGATATCCGGATTCATCGCGAGCGCGCGCGCAATGCCCACGCGCTGCTTCTGCCCGCCCGAGAGACGGGACGGAAACGCATCCATCTTGCCCGCCAGTCCGACGCGTTCGAGCAGACGCTCGGCTTGCGCGCGCACTTCGTCGCGCGGACGCTTCAGCACATACAACGGCGCTTCCATTACGTTCTGCAGCACGGTCAGATGCGGCCACAGCGCAAAGTGCTGAAACACCATGCCGATGCGCGCACGCGAACGGGCGAGCTCGGCATCGCGCAGCTTGATTGCCGAGCCTTCGCGCACGCCCATACGCTGATTCGACACGTAGACCGTGCCCGCATCGGGAATCTCGAGCCAGTTCACGCAGCGCAGGAGCGTGGACTTGCCGCAACCCGACGGCCCGAGCAGGCACACCGTTTCGCCCTTGTGCACCGTGAGCGACACATCGCGCAGCACGCAGTTCTCGCCGAACGACTTCGATATGCCGTTGAGTTGCAGGACGGTGTCCGCCGCGGAGCGCACCGCATTGCCGGCGACGCCGGCCGAAGGTGCGGCGGCATCGGCTGCGAGCCTGATGGCGGGCGGGACGTCATTCGAAAGATTCATGCTCTGCGTTCCTCGGCAAATCGCGACAGGAGTCCGCTTCCGCCTTCGATCACGAGGCAGATGGCCCAGTACAGCAGCACGGCCGTGGCGAACGCGGCGAACGGAATGAAATAGGTGGCCTGAATGCCGTTCATCTGATGCGTCAGTTCGCCGACCGCGATCACCGTGAGGAACGCGCTGTCCTTCACGATCTGCACGAGCTGGTTGCCGATCATCGGCAAGGCGACGGTAAAGACCTGCGGCAGGATGATGCGGCGAACCAGGCTGAACCCGTGAAAGCCGTAAGCGGACGCCGCTTCGATCATCGGCGTCGGCAAGCCGGCCCATGCGCCGCGTAACAACTCGGCCATGTAGGCGGTGTTGTAGAGAACCAGCGCGATTGCGCCGGCCCACCAGTTGGACAGGCGAATGCCAGCCGTGGGCAGGCCGAAGTAGATCAGATAAACGAACAGCAGAAACGGCGCACAGCGCATCGCATCGACATAAAGCGTTGCGATCCGCGCGATGGCGGGTCGCTTCGACATAAGCGCAGGCGCGAGCAATGCACCGAAGACGAGCGATGCGACGGCGGCGACCGCAAGCAGCCCGAGCGTGTCGAGCAGACCGGAAAGCACGTCCGCGCGTTGCTGCCAGACGATCGTAAAAGAGTCGATCATGGGCGTGCCTCCAGCGGCTGACGCCGTTCGATGATGCGCTGCGCCCGGATCAGCACGAACACGATCAGCCCATACAGTACGAGTGCGAAGATAAAAGGCGGCAGCGGATCATAGGTGCGCGCGCCGACGCGCAGCGCGGCACGCGTGATCTCGACAATGCCGATCACCGCGACGGCGGGCGTCGATTTGATCTGCAAGGTCATTTCGTTGACGAGCCCCGGCAGGCTCGCGCGCCAGATCTGCGGCAGCGCGATGCGGCGAAAGCGCAGCGCGCGCGGCATCGCGAAGGCGAGGGCGGCGTCGTATTGGTCGCGCGGAAAATTCATCAGCGCGGCACGCCAGATTTCGCAATTGAAGGCGGCGGTGCTGATGGTGAGCGCGAGAATCGCAGCGGGCGTCGGGTCCAGCGAGATGCCGAACTGCGGCAGTGCGAAGAAAATCAGCAAGGTGAGCGTCACCGCGGGACACGAGCGGATGAGGCTCACGTACGCGATCACGACACGGTTCAGAAACGGCACGCGCGCCCAGCGGATCAGCGCGAGGCCGAGGCCCAGCGGCACGCCGAGCACGATGCTGGAGACCGACAGAACCACGGTCGCCAGCGCGCCCTGAGTGATGCTCCAGTAATCGAAGGCGTTCATCGATGAGCGATCAGAAAGACATCAGTTGACCGACGGCGGCATGTCTTTGTAGGTCGCGCCCAGCCACTTCTGCTGGAGCTGGTACATCTCGCCGCTCTTACGCAGTTCGAGTAGCGCGGCATCGACCATTTTCAGCACGTCGCTGTTGCCCTTCTTTACCGCCCACGCGATATAGGTCGGTTTGCCGATTGCCTGGCCGACAACAAAGGTATCCGGCCGCGTCTTCACGAGCGAGTTCAGGCTGATCTGCGTGTTGGCCACGGCATCGACGCGTCCGAGACCCAGATCCTGATACGCCTCCGGATAAGACTGATACTCGACAATCTGCTTGAGGCCGTTGCCGCCATGCTTCTTCTTCAGTTCCTCGTTGAAGAGCTTGAGGTCCGCGAGCATCGCACTGCCGGTTTCCGCGCCGACCACCTTGCCGACGAGGTCGTCCGGACTCTTGATCGTCGAGCCCTTCTTCACCGCGTAGAACGTGACGGCTTCGCACGTCGGCGATGCGAAATCGAAAGTCTTCTTGCGTTCGTCCGTGACGAGCACGGCGGTCAGCGCCATGTCGTACTTGCCCGTCGTCACGCCGGGAAGAATGCCGGACCAGGGCATGACCTGCTGCTTCACGTCGACGCCGATTTTCTTGCGCACGAGCGCGAGCAGGTCGTTGTCGTAGCCGGTGTTCTTGCCGTCGGCGACGAATTCGAACGGGGTGTAGTCGTCCTCGGTCGCGACGCTCAGATAGCCGCGTGCCTTGATTTCCTCGGCGCTCGCCGCATGCGCGGCATGGCTTACGCTGACGGCGGCGACGAGCGCGAATGCGCACGTGCGCAGGAACGTGACGACGCCGCGCTGCTTCGACTGGCCCAAATCGCTGCGGTTGAGACGGACTGACATGAAAAGCCCCCCCTTCGTGGTGGTTACGTCGGCGCACAACGCTTCGAATGCGCGCGATCGATGGATGACGGTTGTCGAATCGAAAATTCGTTTGGGTACTGACGATTCGTCTTTCGAATACGCAAGGGGTATGCCAACGACCTGCGTGGTCGCAGGTCGTTGATTGATGGGAAGAGCAGAGCGCGGAATATCGGCGATAAAAAAGCGGGGTGCACCACATATGTTTTAAAAGCGATTGAATCGTGCATTGACGCACCGACTTGCGGCATACCTCGGAATTGTGCGCCGTGGCGATTGCCGGGTGCGTGGCCAGCGGGCCCGACCTTATTTCGGCGACGCTTCTAAGCGTCCGCATGAATACGCTGTATGCTGATGATCGTCGCGCGTGAGGCGTGAATCACCCGTATCTATCGCAAGAGGAACCCTTTGTTCATGGACGCGCCAACGACTCGCACAAGCGCAGACCAACCCGAACTCGTACCGGACCCGGTGCTCGCATGGCGCAACACAGCGCTCAATGAGCGGCCGGGTTTCCTCATACGGCGGTTGCATCAGATTCACGTTGCGCTGTTCATGGAGGAATGCGCACCCGAAGGCATCACGCCGGTGCAGTACAGCATTCTCACGGCGCTCGAACAACTGGGGCCTTCGGAGCAGGTTGTTCTTTCGCGGGCGGTGGGACTCGATCGCGCGAATACGGCCGACGTGATTACCCGTCTTGGGCAGCGGCGTTTTGTGCAGAGCCGCGTATCGCGCGCGGATCGGCGCAAGAAGGTCGCGGAATTGACGGAAGTCGGGCATGCGCTGCTGGGCCGTCTCGAATCGCGCGTGGCCCGTGCGCACGAACGAACCATTGCCGCGTTGCCGCCCGATGAGCGCGCGACATTCCTCCGGCATTTGCTGCTGCTGGTAGATACGAACAACGAACTCAGTCGCACTCCCGTAACGCGCACACTCAACGGTTCTGATGGAACGGTCAAGGACGGGGTGATTGAAGCGTAGGGTGGCCATCATCGCGAGCGCGTCATCGAAGGGTTCGATCATTGCGGCCATAGCGCGAAGCGGGTGGTAGGCCGGCCGCGCTGCCATGAGCGGCGTTGCAATGGCTTCAATGGATCGCGTGGGACCGTGCGCCGAAACAGAGTCGCCGTCCGTTGCCAGTTTGGCAGCCCGTCACATGCCATCAAAGAATATGGCGTAAGCTGAGCGCCTGACCGGTGGGTAGCGTGGGCGGCAAATCTGCGAACCGGGTTCGATCGACTCGCGTTCGTCTCTTTCACGGAGGAGCAAAGCAATGCGAACGATGAAGGCAGTGCAGGTGGCGCAGGCTGGCGGACCCCTGGAACTCGTCGAACGGGACGTGCCGGAACCGGGTGCCGGACAGGTGCTCATCAAGATCCAGGCGTGCGGTATCTGCCACAGTGACGTGTTGACAAAAGAAGGGCAGTGGCCGGGCCTGGAATATCCGCGGGTGCCCGGGCACGAAATTGCGGGCGTAATCGATACGGTCGGCGCGGGCGTCGAAGGATGGCAGGCGGGACAGCGCGTCGGCGTCGGCTGGCACGGCGGACATTGCGGGCACTGCGAGCATTGCCGCCGCGGCGATTTTGTTCTGTGCCAGCGCGCGCTCGTGCCCGGCATCAGCTACGACGGCGGCTATGCCGAGTTCATGCTGGCGCCCGTCGAAGCACTGGCGCGCATTCCCGACGATCTCGCCGATGTCGATGCCGCTCCGCTTCTATGCGCAGGCATCACGACATTCAACGCGCTGCGCAATAGCGGCGCGCGGGCCGGCGATGTGGTCGCCATTCTGGGCATTGGCGGGCTCGGCCATCTCGGCGTGCAGTTCGCGCGAAAGATGGGTTTCGTCACCGTAGCGATAGCGCGCGGGCAGGACAAGGCAAGTCTTGCGAAACAACTCGGCGCCCATCACTACATCGACAGCACGGCGGCGAACGTGGCGCAAGCGTTGCAGGCGCTCGGCGGCGCTCGCGTCATTCTCGCCACCGTCACCAGCGGCAAAGCGATGAGCGCCGTAGTGGGCGGCCTGGGGCTGAACGGCAAGCTGATCATGGTGGGACTCTCGGACGAGCCCGTCGAAGTGCCGATCGCGCAGTTCATCATGGGACGAAATTCGGTGCAGGGCTGGCCGTCGGGCACGTCGGCGGATTCTCAGGACACGCTCGCGTTCAGCGCGCTCTCGGGAATCAAACCGATGATCGAAGAATTCCCACTGACGAAAGCGGCCGAAGCCTACGACCGGATGATGAGCGGCGCCGCGCGGTTCAGGGTCGTGCTCAACACGGGGCGGTAAGAGTACGGCGGGCGACCGGACGGACCGAGGCCTTCACGTCGGCGCGCTCGACGCGCCGACTGTCCCGCGTCGTGTTGGAAAACCCGTGAGAAAGTCTGCGGCGAAGCGGGAAACATGCGGCTAGAATGCCTGCCGATACCGCTCCATTCCCGATTACCGAATCCATGTCCCCACGTCCCCGGCGTTCCTCGTCCCCTGCCTCCGAAACACCCATTCAACCCGCAAGCGAAGGCGATTCGATCAGCGTCGAAGAGCGTATCTATACGTCGATCACCACGGCGTTATTGCAGGGGCGGCTGCGGCCCGGCGCGCAACTGGTCGAGCGGGATCTCGCCGCCGCCTTCGGTTGCACGCGCGGCGCGCTGCGCAAGGTGCTGGCGCGGCTTGGCTTCGAAGGCAAGCTCGTGCTGGCGGCGAATCGCGGTGCGTTCGTGCCGTCGCCGTCGGAGGAGGACATTCGCCAGGTGTATCGCGCGCGGCAGATCGTCGAGGCGGGTATCGTCGCCGCCTTGTGCGGGGCGTTGAGCGCGCAGCACAAGCGGCGCCTGCGCGCGCACGTGCGCAGCGAAGAGAAGGCGTTAAGCGCGGGGGCGGTCGAAGATTCCGTGCGTCTTGCCGGCCAGTTTCATGTGCTGCTGACAGAGTTGGCGGGCGGCACGGAGTTGCTCGGGCTAGTCGGGCAACTGGTCGCCAAAACCGAGCTGTATAAAGCGTTGTTCGACCCGTCGAAGGGTTCCTCCTGCTCCGCGGACGAACACACGCATATCATCGACGCGCTGGACGCGGGCAACCTGGACGCGGCGTTGACGGCCATGCGTGAACATCTGGCGGAACTGGAGGAGCGGGTGGTCGAGCAGGTGCGCAAGAGCGCCGCCACAGAAGATCTCGGGGCGGTGTTCGGCCTTCATGCGCGTATGTAGAGGAAAACGAGAACGGCTGTGAAACGCCCGCCGGCAGCAGAAAGCGCCAGAGGCTGAAGAAAATGGGCAAAAACAGGCTGCAACGAAGCGACGCCGCAGCGCGCCGCTCAGGCTCGAGTCGACGAATCAAGCCGGAGAAGGCGCGCGAATGGCTTCGCGTACAACTCAATCGCAATGGAGCACGCCTCAACCGTGCGGAGCGCGGTCAGCGTGCCGCCGGCCTTAACGGCGGCGGAATTGCGAATTGCGAGCACCGCCGCCACCGGTGGCGCGCTCGTCTTTATGACGGAAATTGATCCGGCCTTTGGTCAGGTCGTAGACCGACAGTTCCAGCGTCACGCGGTCGCCCGCGAGAATACGGATATGGTTCTTGCGCATGCGCCCGGACGCGTAAGCGCCAACCACGACGCCGTTGTCGAGCGTCACGCGGTAACGGCTATCCGGAAGTACTTCGTCGACGATACCGTCAAGTTCAAGCAGTTCTTCTTTCGCCATGCATAACTCCTGGTCGATGGGATAAGGGGTGTTGGTCGCCCACGCCGGGCAGCACAACATCAGATTGGGGCGATAGCGGGTTTTTCGAGCCCACTGTCCTGCGGCATCAGCCTATGCGCTGATAGTACCGCTCAAAGATCGGCGACGGACTGGCCGTCTACACGGCCGTCGATCAATTGCTCGGCGTGGGCCATGCACGCAATGCGCGCCTTGCCCGTGCCGTCGAACGGAAACAGATACTGCAGGCGGAACACACGGCCGTCGGCGGCCGGATTGGCGCCCACGCGGCAGATGCGCACCGACGCGTCGTAGCCGGCGTCCGGATTGCGGCTCGTCTGACCGTCCGCCGGGCGGCGCGGATAGACGAGCGGGTGAATTTCGTAACCCTTGTACGTCTTGACAGCTGAATTCATGAAGCACGTGTCCTGTATTACGTGGCCGCCGTGTCACGCGTGTTACGCGCGGCAAGACGGGCCGGGTAGCGCAGCACCTTGGGGCGCGCCGCCATGGAAAAAGGTTGGCACAGGCCCGATGACAAGGACTTGAGCGCGGCCGCGTAAAATCGCGGATTCGATGGAGAGAAAACACGCTGACGTCGCGCGGACATCGGGCGGTAAATGAACCCTCAGCTGCACAACTCGCGACGGCGAATGCATGCGGCGCATTGCCGGAGTGACGGGACCGCCAACAGACGGCGGTCGAACAGCCGGGGGTGGTGCGAAGATGCCGGTTTGAGCCTGCCCGGTGTTACTTGCGGTTCTATCCGCAATGTTGCCTGATTGTTGCCCGGTAACGCCGGAACTACGAATGCGGGATACAGCTATTCCAATATGATGCACTAAATAGGGCTAATTGGATAGCAAAAAGTTCCGCGCAGGGCCGAACCGCCCAGCCGGCGGGGTTTCGCGCGCGACGCAGCGGTCGCGGACGGCGTGCCTCGCCACGAGCGGCACGCCGGGTGAGGGAGGGCGCCGTCGCGGCGCGGGCGCTGGACGATCAACCGGCTCGTGCTTCAGCGGGGCGTTTCGGCGACGCGCTTCTGCAACTCGCGCGATGCCGCGAGCGGAATGCGGGCGTCATCCCAGCCGGCCAGCCATTCGACTTCTTTCGACGTGAAAATCTGCCCGTGATTGCGCAGCGTGTACTGCAGCGAATCGATGATGTGATTGCGGATGATTTCGGGCGTGCCTTCGTCATCGAGCACGGCGCGAAACGCTTCGAGCGTAGCCATCTGTTGCTCCGTGAAATAGATGCTTCTTTTATCGCACGAAAAAAAATCTCTCGCCAAGCGGACAAAATTCGCCGTGCGATAAAGCGCCGGCGTGCGCCTATGGTTTTTTTGAGGGCGTGATCGGCGCCGTGATCGCCGCGGCCGGGCCGGGTGGCTACAATGGCGAGTTGCCGCGTCCTTCGATCACTGCGATTTCCCCATGCGCAACCCAAACGTGTCTCCCGTGAAAGACCTGCTGCTCGAGCGCTACGCTCCCATCGCCGACGGCATCGCGGCGCTGTTCTATCCGTGCGCCGAGGTGGTGATTCACGACCTGCGCGATCAAACCATCGCGTACCTCGTGAACAACCTGTCGAAGCTCGAAGTCGGCGGGCCGTCCGTGCTGGACGAAGTCCATTACGCGGCGCGCGGCCAGACCATCGGCCCGTACGAAAAGCTCAACTGGGACGGCCGGCGCATGCGTTGCGTGAGCAACATCCTGTTCGACGACGACGGCAAGCCGGCCGGCATGCTGTGCATCAACTTCAATATCGCGGTGTTCGAAGATGTGCGCTCCACACTCGATCTGTTCATCAAAGGCGGCAATCTGACGGACGCTCCCGCGGAGGATCTGTTCCGCGACGACTGGCAGGACCGCATCAATACGTATTTGCACACATGGCTGCGCGAACGGCAGATCGGCATCAATGCGCTCACGCGCGAACACAAGCGGGAGATCGTCGAGGCGCTGCACGCACAAGGCGCGTTTCGCGGCCGCAGTTCCGCGAACTACGTGGCCGCCGTGCTGACAATGGGACGCGCCACCGTCTACAAGATTTTGAAGCAGATGAAAGAGGGCGGTTGACGCTTCGACCGTTGCCGCGCGAAGGCACTGCGTTTTTCAATTCAGGGGATGCGAATGGTGCGCTACAGGCACTACAAAGGCGGGATTTACGAACTGGTTTGCGAGGCCACGCTCGAATCGGATCCGACCGTCACGATGATCGTGTACAAAGCCGGCAATGGTACGATCTGGACGCGTCCGGCTTCGGTGTTTTTCGAGCTGATCGAGGTGGACGGCGCCAAAGTGCCGCGCTTCGCACCGATCAACCAGGCACTACCAACAACAGGAATCTGAATGCGTCTACTGCTTGCCATCATTCTGCCGTGGTTTCAGTTTTTCACGATTGGCCGTCCGTTTGCCGGCATCATCTGCCTGATTCTGCAGATCACGCTGATCGGCTGGATTCCGGCCGCGATCTGGTCGGTGTACGCGCTGAGCCAGTACAACACCGACAGGAAAATCGCCCGGGCAATGGGTAACGGGCGTTAAGGCTCGCGATGAGCTGCGTGCGTGCGCCGTACGTGTGCCCCTGAGCCACGAGGGCGCCGCACTTCACATGGGCGGCGGCAGTTCGACCGCATCCGGTACTTCGATCACCACGTCGGATTCCGCGATCGCCACGCACGGCAGAATATAGCCTTCCTGTTTTTCTTCGCGGCTGAGCCCCGGCCACTCGATCGAGTAGCGCACGCGTCCCGCAGTCATTTTGCAGATACACGTGCGACACGTTCCATTACGGCACGAGCGCGGCAAGCGCAGATTCGCAAAGTCGGCGGCTTCGAGAATCGTGAGCGAATCGGGCGCTTCAAAGCTCCGGCCGAGTGGTTCGACGCGAACGAGAGGCGGGCGGATAGAGTCGGACATCGTGCAAGTCTGTGACGGGTTGCGCCACACTTTACACGTTGCCGCTTCAATGCGTCGTGCCGCCGCGTCGCAAGTACCGGTACACCGTGTTGCGCGCCAATCCCAACTCGCGCGCCGCCGCCGACACATTGCCGTCGAGTCGTTCGAGCGTTTGCGCAATCAACGTGGCCTGCCACGCCTCCATCTTGCCGGACGGCGGTTGCCCTTGCGGTTGCCTTGGAGTTTGCCCTTGCGTTTGGGCCGCGGCGCGGGTCTCGTCGTCCACTCCTGAACCTGCACGTGCCGACGGCGATTGCACGCTTTGCTCCGCCGCCGCGTCGACGCAATCCTGCAGGAAGTCGTCGGGTAAATCGTCGAGTTCGATCTGCTGCGCACCTTCGGCCATGATGCTCGCGGTGCGCAACACGTTGGCCAGCTGCCGCAGATTGCCCGGCCAGCGGCATTGCGCAAATCGTTCGAGCACCTCGGCCGATACGCGGCGCGGCAGTCGCTCGCCGTCGGGCTGCAATGCCAGCATGCGCGTGACGAGCGCGTGCAGATCGGTGCGCTCGCGCAGCGCCGGCAAGGTCACGACGAGTCCATTGATCCGGTAATACAGATCTTCGCGGAAGGTGCCGTCTTCGATCATCGCGCGCAGGTTGCGGTGGGTCGCGCAGACAATGCGCAGATCCACCGGGATCGCCCGGGTTGCGCCGAGCGGCACGACGGTGCGCTCCTGCAGAACGCGCATCAAACGCACCTGCTGGGCGAGCGGCATGTCGCCGATTTCGTCGAGGAACAGCGTGCCGCCGTCGGCTTGCACGATCTTGCCGACGCTGCCGCGTTTTTTTGCGCCGGTGAATGCGCCGTCTTCGTAACCGAACAACTCCGCTTCGATCAGCGTATCGGGCAACGAGGCGCAATTCAGCGCGATGAAAGGCGCGGCCCGTCGCGGCGAATCGTGATGGATGGCGCGCGCGAGCCACTCCTTGCCGGTGCCTGTCTTGCCGAGCACGAGAATCGGAATATCGCGGCCGCGCAGTTTGGCGACACGCCGCAGGATCGCGGCGACCTGCGCGTCGCCGGTGTCGAGCGTTTCAAGCGTGGCGAGCGGCGCAGGCTCGGCGGTGCGCGGCGTATGACGCGCGCCGCCCGACAGCGGCGCGCGCGACGTGTCGAGGCTTTCGGCCGGACCGACATATCGCGGCGCGGTGTATTCGCCGCGCGCCACCACGCGCACGCCGCTCGGCAGCGTCAGCAGAATGGTCTCGCCGGGCGCGCGCGCGATCTGCTGCAACACCTTGGCGAAGGCGATCCCGAACAGCGCATCGAAGGGTTGCCGTTGCAGTTCGGCCAGCGGCTGCCCGAATTGAAACAGCGCGCTGCGGTTGGCCGATAAAAACGTGCCGTCCGGCGCGAACGCCGCGAGCCCTTCGAACAGCGTGCCGATGAATTCGGAGCGCGCGTGAAAATGAACGCGAATCGCGTCGACGAATTGATTGGAGAACAGATGATTTTCGATCATCTGCGCCGACATCCTGACGAGCGCGAGCGTGTGCTTATGAAAGCCGCGCGTATCGCCGCTTACGTCGAGTGCGCCGACAGTGCGCCCGAACGGATCCGCAATTGGCGCGCACGAGCAGGTGAGAATACGGTTGGCGTGCAGGAAGTGTTCTCCCGCGTGCACGACGGTTGGCTGCCCGTCCACGAGCGCGGTGCCGATCGCGTTGGTGCCGCGATCCGCCTCGGCCCACGAAACGCCCGTACACAGCGCGACGCGATTGGCTTTTTCGACGAAGTCGCTGTCGCCGAGACTGTGCAGGATCACGCCGTGATTGTCGGTGAGCAGCACCATGCTTTGCGTATCGACGATCTGCGCATGCAGCGTTTCCATGACGGGAAGCGCATGCGTATAAAGCGACTGATTGCGATCGACGAGCTCACGCAGCGCGGGCCGGCGCAGCGGATGGAAGTCCGGCGTTTCCGACGCGCGCAGACCGAGCTCGAGCGAGCGGGCGTGAGCCTGCGCGATGACATCGGGCCGACCGACGGCGGGTGGCGTGGCAGAACGTTGGGTCAAGGCATGTCTCCGGTGAAACGGACACGGCGGGTACGTTGCCCTCCGCTCGATGCCGCAGCGCAACATGCGCGTACACGGCCAACACTGATATTACAGGACGAAACGCGCAGCGCACGGCAGGGAAAAAACGGAGGCGGCGCGCGCGGTGTGCCTCAAAAAACCGCGCAGGGCACCAAAATCAGGCAAACCAGAAGGAAAACTTGCGCCGCGCCCGAACTCGTCTAAAGTGAATCAAATCACCTCCGCGGGCTGCGAACTACAGCGTTGCCGCCGCGAGGTGACGAGCCCGCGTCGTCAGCATTGGACAAGGAGGTTGGCGCTAGAGACGCGACCAGACGCAACCGGCGTGCGCATTACCAGGCTACACCATGCGCAGCACCTACCTTCCAGGTGAACTCCCATGCAGATCCTTTTCCCGAATGAAACCCCTGAATATTCAGGTCGCGAACTTACCTTGGCGTTCCCGGCGATGGTCGATGGGCAGAGGGTGGAGTGCATGATCACCGCGGAGGCGCTGGAAGACCACTTCGGCGCCGCATCGCCGCGTCTGGAGGACATGGTGGGCGCATTCGATACCCACCGCGCCCGGATCGAAGCCGCCACGCGGCGTTTGCTATCGGAAACGCGGGCGCAATGTCTCGTGCTCAGAAGCGGCTATGTGCGCTTCTACGAGGCGAACTGGCGCAATTGACCGTGGGCGGGTCCGGCGCTAGCCAACGCCGGAGCAGGAAGCAGCAGGACTGCCGCGCAAGAATCAGAAACTGAGGAAACCCACGCGCGGCATCAATCGATCATTCAGACTGTCCGCGGCCATGCGTGCCGCAGGCGCAGAAACGCAAAACGCAAAGCGCGCGTATGCAGGCGCGCTCAAATCATCCGCTGCAGCGTCCGGTCCTTGAAGACCACGTGATGCGCGAGCGCCGCCAGCGCGTGCAGGCCGATCACCCAATAGAACGCATTGCCGAGCCATTCATGCGCGCTCTTGAGCAATGGCCGCGCGACTGGATCGGCGCCGACCAGCGTGTAATTGATGTTGGCCCACGCGAGCGTGACCGGATGGCCGCCGGTGTTGATCGTCAGGATGCCGAGCAACGGCTGCGCGAAGATGAAAACGTATAGGGCGAGATGCGCGGCGCGCGCGAGAAATGCGAGCAGCCGGTTGCCTTCGACTTCGGCGGGGGCGCCCGCCCACAATCGCCACAGCAGACGCAAACAGGCCAGCCCCAGCACCAGCGTGCCGCACCAGAAATGCACGCTACTCCAGAGCGCGCGGCTGTCGCTGCCTTTGGGCCCGCGAATCTCGATCGCCAGATAAGCGAGCGCGATCAGCAGAAAAATGGCCCAGTGGAAGAAAATGGCGGGCGGCGTGTAGCGCTCCGAGGCGCGGCTGTAAGGCATGTAGGGGGCTCCCGTGACCTGGTCGATCGTTTTTATCAATCGTCAGATGATAAACGGTGCCCGACCCGAATGGGCACCGTCAATAAATCGGGATTGATCCAGGGCCAGGCGCGTCCCATGAGCACCCGGCGCGGTGCCTCGCTGTGCCCTATTCGCTGCCGAGATAGAAATAGCGGAACAGGAAAATCGCCGCGATGATCCACACCACCAGCTTCACCTGGCGCGCCTGGCCGGTGAGCAGTTTCAGGCCCGCATATGAGATGAAGCCGAACGCGACGCCATTGGCAATCGAATAGGTAAAGGGCATCAGAAGCGCCGTAAGCGCGGCCGGCACCACTTCGGTGGCGTCGTCCCACGGCAGGTCGAGCATTTCGCGCAGCATCAGGCACGACACATACAGCAGCGCCGGTGCCGTCGCGTAGCCGGGCACCACGCCCGCCAGCGGCGCGAAAAAGAGCGCCGCGAGGAACAGCACGGCCACGGTGATGGCGGTCACGCCCGTGCGTCCGCCTGCCTGCACGCCCGACGCGCTTTCGATGTACGCGGTAGTCGACGAGGTTCCCAGCATCGAGCCGGCCAGAATGGCCGTGCTGTCGGCGAGCAGCGCGCGGTTCAGCCGGTGCATCTTGCCTTCCACCAGCAGTCCGGCGCGATGGGCCACGCCCATCAGCGTGCCGGTCGCGTCGAACAGTTCGACGAGGAAGAACACGAGGATCACGTTCAGCACACCGCCCGACAACGCGCCGCGAATGTCGAGCTGGAACAGCGTCGGCGCGATGGACGGCGGCGCGGAGACGATGCCGTGGAACTGATTGCCGCCGAAGAAAAAGCTCAGCACCGTTACGCCGACAATGCCGATCAGGATCGCGCCTCGCACCCGCAAATGGTCCAGCGTGACGATCGCGAAAAAGCCGATCACCGCGAGAACCACATGCGGGTTGTGCAGGTCGCCGAGCGTTACGAGCGTGGCCGGATTGCCGACCACCACGCCAGCCGACTTCAGCGAAATGATCGCGAGAAAAAGGCCGATACCGCCGGTGATGGCAATGCGTATCGAATGCGGAATGCCGTTGACGATCACTTCGCGCACGCGGAACAGCGTGACGATCAAAAACAGGCAGCCGGAGATGAACACCGCGCCGAGCGCGGCCTGCCAGGTGAAGCCCATGCCCTTGACGACGGTGTACGCGAAGTACGCGTTCAGGCCCATGCCCGGCGCGAGCGCGATCGGATAGTTCGCGTACAGGCCCATGATCAGCGAGGCCAGCGCGGCCACGATGCAGGTCGCGACGAACACCGCGTCCTTCGGCATGCCGGCGTCGCCCAGAATCGCCGGGTTGACGAAGATGATGTAAGCCATCGTCAGGAAGGTGGTCACCCCGGCGAGCACTTCGGTGCGCAGGTTGGTGCCGGCGGCTTCGAAGCCGAAGTAGCGTTTTATGGAGTCCATGAGGCGGGTCTCTCGTCGTTCAGAAAGCGTTCTTGTGGTTGGAGCGGTGCATGCGCCGCGTCGCCGGCGCTACGGCCGGATTGTAGTCAGGATTGGCGGTGGCGTGCCGCATTGTGTGGGCGAGCCGCTGCGTAAAGCTCATGCGACGGGCGGTTCGCCTGGGAGACTGTGGCGCCGGCGCATCAAACGGTGGCCATTGCCGCGCCGGCATGTCCTCGATCACGACCGGTCACGCGTCGGCGTCGAGCCGGGTTGGCGTGGTTCGGACGCCGGCTGCAGGGTTCATCGAATGAGCGGGACGACACCTTGCCAGCGCACGCGGTGGCGCAGCAAGCGAATTTACGAAGTGGGGGGCAAAGCGCGAAAGGCATGCGGGGCCAACCTCGCCCACGACCGTTGCAGTCGCGGGCGGCGCCGCATGCCGCGCGGCGGCTCGCGCTTACTGTGTCAGCGTGGCGCCCGACTGCTGCGCCCGCCGTGCCGCGACGATGCGGCCCGCATGCTGCGCATTGAACGGATAGTTGATCCAGTCGAGCGGATCGTAGCCGGCGGCACGCCATTCGGCCAGATCGGCCCTCACTTCGGCACGCGTTTTCGGCGCCGACGGGTCGTAAGGCCGCGCCGAAGTCTGCGCAAACGCGGTGCTCATGCTCACGGCGGCCAACAGCGCGCCAAGTCCAACTCTGGAAACGATTTTCATGACTGGCTCCTATGGAGCGGTTAAAAACGACCCCGGCATTCTAGTTTTCATATCTATTTCGAGTAAGGCTATTGAAGGCAATGCACCGTTTCGTCCGGTGAACCAAACTGAACCGGACGCCCTTCGGCTCAGGGCGCCGACGGCTTGCTGAAGCGGTCCAGCACGGCGCTCAGCAGGTCGATCGGTAGCGGGAAGACGATCGTCGAGTTCTTGTCGGCGGCAATCGTCGTGAGAGTTTGCAGGTAGCGCAACTGCATGGCCTGCGGCTGGCGCGACAACGTCTGCGCCGCTTCCAGCAAATGCTGCGAGGCCTGCAGTTCGCCCTCGGCGTGGATCACCTTGGCGCGCCGTTCGCGCTCGGCTTCGGCCTGACGGGCAATCGCGCGGATCATCGTTTCGTTGATATCCACATGCTTGATTTCCACGATCGACACCTTGATGCCCCACGCGTCGGTTTGCGCGTCCAGCACTTTCTGGATATCGGCGTTCAGTTGCTCGCGATCCGCCAGCAGTTCGTCGAGCTCGTGTTTGCCGAGCACCGCGCGCAAGGTCGTCTGCGAGAGCTGGCTGGTCGCCTCGAAGTAACGCGCCACCTGAATCACCGCTTTCTCCGGATCGACCACGCGGAAATACACCACGGCGTTGACCTTCACCGAGACGTTGTCGCGCGTGATCACGTCCTGCGGCGGCACGTCGAACACGACGGTGCGCAGATCCATGCGCACGGCCTGCTGCACGATCGGAATGATCAGCACGAGCCCCGGCCCCTTGACCTTCCAGAAGCGGCCGAGCATGAAGACGACGCCGCGTTCGTATTCCCGAAAAATCCGTATCGACGAAGCAACCAGCGCGGCCACCAGCAGAATCAGAATGCTGCTGAAGCCGAATGTGAAACCGATCATGAGCTTTCTCCTTGTTGTCGTGCTTCCGCGGGCACCACGGTCAACGTCAGGCCGCGCCGCGCGGTGACGCGCACCGCATGGCCGGCCGCGACCGGGGCCATGCTGGACACCCGCCAGCGTTCGCCGTGCACGCGCGCCCAGCCGGCCAGCGCGCCGTCTGCCGTGGCGTCAGAGGTGGCGTTCTCGGGCAGCAGGCCGCCGTCGAGCACCACGCCGACACTGCCGATCAGCGCTTCCGAGCCCGTTACCACCGGCTGGCGCCGCGCGCGCAGCGCGAGTCTCGACACGCCGAGCACGAACAGCACGCTGAAGACGGCCACGGCGGCGATCATCGGCAGGGGGATGCCGTAGCCGGGCACGTCGGTGTCGATCAGCATCAGCGCGCCGATCACGAACGCGACCACGCCGCCGAAGCCGAGCGAGCCGAAGGTCGGCAGAAACGCCTCGCCGATCAGAAACGCAATGCCGAGAAAGATCAGGCCGAGGCCGACGTAGTTGATGGGCATCATCTGCATGGCGAAGAGTCCGAGCAGCAGGCTGATCGCGCCGACCACGCCGGGCAGCACGAAGCCCGGATTGGCGAATTCGAAGAACAGGCCGTACATGCCGATCATCAGTAAAATCAGCGCGACGTTGGGATCGGTGATCACCGCGAGGAAATGGCTGCGCCAGTCGGCTTCGAGCGTGACGACGGGCACGTTGGCGGTGTTGAGGGTGACGTTGCCGGCGCTCGTGACGACCGTGCGGCCGTCCAGCTGGCGCAGCAGATCGGGCACGTCGCGCGCATTCAGATCGACGACGTGCTGCGCGAGCGCGTCCGCCGCCGACAGGCTCACGGCTTCGCGCACCGCGCGCTCGGCCCAGTCGGCATTGCGCCCGCGCATCTGCGCGAGGCCGCGGATATAGGCGGCCGCGTCGTGGACCTGCTTGCGCATTTCGGTCGATTGAGTGTCGAGCGGCAACGCGCTGGCGGAACCGGTAGACGCCGAGGCGGCTGAGGCCGAGGGCTTGGCCGGGCCGGCGCTGCCACCGCCACCACCGCCACCGCCACCAATACCCGGCAAGCCCGGCGCGCCGCCGCCCGCCGGCGGCTCGGCGCCGCCGATGCCCATCTGGATCGGCGTTGCCGCGCCGAGATTGGTGCCCGGCGCCATCGCCGCGATGTGGCTCGCATAAACGATATAAGTGCCGGCGCTTGCCGCGCGCGCGCCGCTCGGGGCGATGAAGGTGGCGACCGGCACGGGCGAGGCGAGAATCGCCTTGATGATCTGCCGCATCGACGTATCGAGTCCGCCCGGCGTGTCGAGTTGCAGCACGGCGAGTTGGGCACGCTCGTCGGCGGCACGCTGAAGACTGCGCACGATGAAGTCGGCACTCGCCGGACTGATTGCGCCATTCACCGGAATGACCACCACGCTGCTGGGCGCGACGGCGGCGCGAAGCGGGACATCGAGCCCAGTCGATTCGCACGACGCGAAGCCGAACGCCAAAAGCACGCCGAGCACGGTGATGCCGCGCATCAACCGGCCCACGACATCGCCACGGATAAGCGACATGCGCGAGCCAGACTGCCGGAACGGGAGACGCGGATACGTGCTCATCGCTGACGGCTGCCGCGCCGGCCGACGCGTATCGACCGGCGCGGGCCGATACCTCACAAGAAGGCTGGCCTGCTCCTTACAGCTTAGTCCGATTCCGCCCGGCGCGTGAAATCCGCGCGCGCCGGCCGGTAGTCGGTCGGCCGCATGCCGGTCCATTTGCGAAACGCGCGATGAAACGCACTCGGTTCGGCAAACCCCACTGAGGTGGCGATGTCGGCAATGGTGCGGTCGGTGTCCTGCAGTTCGCCGATCGCGATGTCGCGCCGCAGGTCGTCCTTGATCGACTGGTACGTATAGCCTTCCTGTTTCAAACGCCGCCGCATGGTTGCCTCGGCCACGTGCAGCCGTTCGGCCATCTGATCGGCGGCGGGCCAGCCGGCCATCGGCAGGGCGCGCAGCATCTTGCGTACACGCGCGGCGAGCGAGCCGGGATTGCGGTACTTGACGATGAAGCTGCCGGGCGCGTCGCGCAGGAAGGGCTTGACCGACTTCGTGGTCTGGACCACGGGGAGGTCGAGAAACACCGGTGCGAGATCGACGTACGACTCGGCCTGGTCGAAGCTCATGTGATCGCAGAACATCAGGCGGTATTCGTGCGCGGCGGGCGGCTCGGCGCAGCGAAAGCACGCTTCGAGCAACGGAATGCGCCGCCCGACCAGCCAGCACAACAGCCCGTACACGAGGATGAAGTAGGTTGCATACGCAAACATGGCCGGCGGCGGCGCGTTGGGGTTTTCCTCGAAGCGCAGCCTTACGTGCTGCGTGTCCGTTTCGATCTGCACGCCGAGATCGTCCAGCACGAGCCGCATGAAACCGATCGCGCGCGCCAGCGCCTGCGCGCCGTTGCGCGCGGTCAGCGCGGTTTGCGTCATGGCGATGAAGCTGCCGCTTTTCATGCGATGCGAATCCTGGCCGAAGAACTCGTCGTCCAGCGCGCGCGCAATCGCGGCCCACAGCGCGCCGTATTGCGCCGACGACACCCGGCTTTTCGGCGACGCCAGCATTGGCGCCGCGATGCCGGCGGCTTCGGCGAGCGGCAGCGCGTCGAGGCCGCGCGAGCGCGCCAGTGCGAGCGCTTCCTCGACCATGCTGACGGAAATCGTGCCTTTATCGTTCTTCATGCGTGTCCGGCTGATTGGCTCAAGCTGGCAAAAGCGCTCAGAATTTTGCCTGTGTCGATTCGCCAAGTCCTTGAGATTGCGGATGGAGTTGGCCTCGCATCGTACCAGTATGGCAAATGCGCTCAGTCAGAATGATCGGGCTGAGCATCGAACCTGTCCAGTGGCTTCCCTACACTGGGTCCGAACCGATCGCGCGCAGCTTGCCTTGGGAGACCCACTGCAAGGCGGCAAATCAGCCGCGATCAGACGTACAGGACAGGACCGCGCACTATGGACAGCTTCTACACCGACGAACAACGGATGATCCGCGACGCCGCGCGCGACTTTGCCACCGAGCGGCTTGCGCCCTACGCGGGTCAGTGGGACCGCGACGCGCAACTGCCCGCCGAGGTCGTCACGCAAATGGGCGAACTCGGTTTTCTCGGCATGATCGTGCCGGCGGAGTGGGGCGGCTCCTATACGGACTACGTGGCCTATGCGCTCGCGCTCGAAGAGATCGCCGCGGGCTGCGCCTCCTGCGCCACGCTGATGAGCGTGCATAACTCGGTCGGCTGCGGGCCGATCCTCAACTTCGGCAGCGACGCGCAAAAAGACCGCTATCTGCACGACCTCGCAACCGGCCGCAGCATCGGCGCGTTCTGCCTGACCGAGCCGCAGGCAGGCTCCGAGGCGAACAATCTGCGCACCCGTGCCGTGCTGCGCGACGGCAAGTGGATTCTCAACGGCAGCAAGCAGTTCGTGACCAACGGCGCTCGCGCCAATGTCGCGATCGTGTTCGCCGTCACCGATCCCGATCGCGGCAAGCGCGGTCTGTCGGCCTTCATCGTGCCTACCGATACGCCGGGCTTCAACGTCGGCAAGCCGGAACACAAGCTCGGCATTCGCGCGTCCGACACCTGCCCGATCTCGCTCGACGACTGCGCCGTGCCCGAAGCCAACCTGCTCGGCGAGCCGGGCGAGGGCTTGCGCATCGCGCTGTCGAATCTCGAAGGCGGCCGCATCGGCATTGCCGCGCAGGCGCTCGGCATTGCGCGGGCCGCGTTCGATGCCGCGCGGCTCTATGCGAACGAACGCATTCAGTTCGGCAAGGCGTTGAAGGAGCATCAGACCATCGCCAACATGCTCGCCGACATGGCCACGCGCCTGAACGCCGCGCGCCTGCTCGTGCATCACGCGGCGCGGCTGCGCACGGAAGGCAAGCCGTGTTTGTCGGAGGCTTCGCAGGCGAAGCTGTTCGCCTCGGAGCTGGCCGAGGAAATCTGCTCGAACGCGATTCAGATTCACGGCGGCTATGGCTACCTGGAAGACTACGCGGTGGAGCGCCACTACCGCGATGCGCGCATCACGCAGATTTACGAAGGAACCAGCGAGGTGCAACGCATGGTGATCGCGCGCCATGTGTAAATGCGAGCGAGGCTGCATTTGAGCGCAGAATAGCTTGCCCGGCGAGCAGAAAAGCAGTGCCGCAACGGACAAAAAGAGCGGAGAGCATACCGCGCTATAAGGAGACGACGATGACAGCAGCAAAAGCTTTTTTCGAAGCGCGCGACCTGCTATTGCGCCATCGAACCGACTACGACCGCGCGTACCGCGAATTCGCGTGGCCGGCACTGGGCGAGTTCAACTGGGCGCTCGACTACTTCGACGTGATCGCGCGTAATAACGACAATCCCGCGCTGTGGATCGTCGACGACCCCGCCGGCGACGGCCTGCGCCTGTCGTACGCGCAGATGTCGGAGCGTTCGGCGCGCATGGCGAATTTCCTGCGCGGTGTGGGCGTGGGCCGCGGCGACCGTCTGCTGCTGATGTTGCCGAACCGCGTCGAACTCTGGGACGTGATGCTCGCGGCCATGAAGCTCGGCGCGATCGTGCTGCCCGCCACCACCCAGCTTTCCGCCGACGACGTGCGCGACCGCGTGCAGATCGGCGGCGCGAAGTTCGTCGTGGTGGATAGCGCGGAGCTGGCTAAATTCGATACGCTCGAGACGCCGCTCACGCGTCTGTCGGTCGGCTCACCGCGCGAGGGCTGGATCGATCTGGCGGCGGCCTACGACGCGCCGCCGCAATTCACGCCGCAAGGCGTCACGCACGCCACCGACCCGATGCTGCTGTACTTCACGTCGGGTACGACCTCGAAGCCCAAACTCGTCGAACACACGCATCAAAGCTACCCGGTCGGCCATCTGTCGACGATGTACTGGATCGGCCTGCAACCGAACGACATTCATTGGAATATCAGCTCGCCGGGTTGGGCCAAGCACGCGTGGAGCTGTTTTTTCGCGCCGTGGAATGCACAGGCCTGCGTGTTCGTCTTCAACTTCCCGCGCTTCGTGGCGAAAGACACGCTGAACGTGCTGGTGCGTTGCAACGTCACCACGCTGTGCGCGCCGCCCACGGTGTGGCGCATGCTCGTGCAGGAGCATCTCACCGACTACCCGGTCAAGCTGCGCGAGATCGTCGGCGCTGGCGAGCCGTTGAATCCCGAGATCATCGAGCGGGTGAAACACGCGTGGGGCATTACGATTCGCGACGGCTTCGGTCAGACCGAGACCACCTGCCAGATCGGCAACTCGCCGGGGCAGCCTGTCGTGCCCGGTTCGATGGGACGTCCGCTGCCGGGCTACAGAATCGAGTTGCTCGATGCCGACGATCAGCCCGTTACCGAAGGCGAAATCGCGCTGCCGCTGGCCGAGCGGCCGCTCGGCCTGATGACCGGCTATGCGAACAATGCCAACGCCACCGCGCAGGCCATGCGCAACGGTTTCTACCGCACGTCCGACGTGGCGCTGCGCCGTGACGATGGCTATTACGTCTATGTGGGCCGCGCCGACGACGTGTTCAAGTCGTCTGATTACCGTCTGAGTCCGTTTGAACTCGAAAGCGTGCTGATCGAACACGAGGCGATCGGCGAAGCCGCCGTGGTGCCGAGCGCCGACGCGCTGCGTCTGTCGGTGCCCAAAGCGTTCGTCACCGTGCGCCAGGGCTACGAAGCCGGGCCCGAACTCGCGCGCGCCGTGTTCGCGTTTTCGCGCGAAAAACTCGCACCGTACAAGCGGATTCGCCGCCTGCAATTCAGCGAGCTGCCCAAGACCATCTCCGGCAAGATCCGCCGCGTCGAATTGCGGCGCCGCGAAATGGAGCGCGCGGCCGAACCCGCTCGCTTGCCCGGCGAGTATTGGGAAGAGGATTTCCCGGATCTGCGTTGATTCTTTTTATTACCCGTCACTGCCCGGCCGCCTCGCGGCCACTGCACAGGAGTTTCAGCATGAGCGCAACTGCGGCCATTGCCACTGTCAAACTGTTGATCAACGGCGAATTCGTCGAATCGAAGACTACCGAATGGCGCGATATCGTCAACCCCGCCACGCAGGAGGTCCTGGCGCGCGTACCGTTCGCCACCGCCGATGAGGTAAACGAAGCGATCCGTTCCGCGCACACCGCCTTCAAGACCTGGAAGGACACACCGATCGGCGCGCGCATGCGCATCATGCTGAAGTACCAGGCGTTGATTCGCGAGCATATGCCGCGGATCGCGAAGACCTTGAGTGCCGAGCAGGGCAAGACGATTCCCGACGCCGAAGGCGATATCTTCCGCGGCCTCGAAGTGGTCGAACATGCGTGTTCGATCGGCACGCTGCAGCAGGGCGAATTCGCCGAGAACGTGGCGGGCGGCGTGGACACGTACACGTTGCGTCAGCCGATCGGCGTGTGCGCCGGCATCACGCCGTTCAATTTCCCGGCGATGATCCCGCTGTGGATGTTCCCGATGGCGATCGTGTGCGGCAATACGTTCGTGCTCAAGCCTTCCGAGCAGGATCCGCTTTCGACCATGCAACTGGTCGAACTCGCGCTCGAAGCCGGTGTGCCCAAGGGCGTGCTGAACGTGGTGCACGGCGGCAAGGACGTGGTGGACGCGCTGTGCACGCACGAACTCGTCAAGGCCATTTCGTTCGTCGGCTCGACGGCGGTCGGCACGCATGTGTATCGCCTCGGCAGCGAACACGGCAAGCGCGTGCAATCGATGATGGGCGCGAAGAATCACGCGGTCGTGCTGCCCGATGCGAATCGTGAGCAGACGCTGAACGCTTTGGCCGGCGCGGGATTCGGTGCGGCCGGACAGCGCTGCATGGCGACTTCGGTGGTCGTGCTGGTGGGCGCCGCGCAGCAATGGTTGCCGGAGCTGGTGGTGAAGGCGAAGACGCTCAAGGTCAACGCGGGCAACGAACCGGGCACGGACATCGGCCCGGTCGTGTCGCGCGCGGCGAAGCAGCGCATTCTCGGTTTGATCGAAACGGGTGTGAAAGAAGGCGCCACGCTGGCGCTGGACGGCCGCGACGTGAAAGTGCCGGGCTACGAGCAAGGCAACTTCATCGGCCCGACGGTCTTTACCGACGTCACCACCGAAATGGAAATCTATCGCCAGGAAATCTTCGGCCCCGTGCTGCTGGTGTTGAGCGTCGCCACGCTCGACGACGCGATCGAACTCGTCAACCGCAATCCGTTCGGCAATGGCGTGGGCCTTTTCACGCAGAGCGGCGCGGCGGCGCGCAAGTTCCAGAGCGAGATCGATATCGGCCAGGTCGGCATCAACATTCCGATTCCGGTGCCGGTGCCGTTCTTCAGCTTCACCGGTTCGCGCGGCTCGAAGCTCGGCGACCTCGGCCCGTACGGTAAACAGGTCGTGCAGTTCTACACGCAGACCAAGACCGTCACCGCCCGCTGGTTCGACGACGACACCGTGAACGACGGTGTGAACACGACCATCAGCCTGCGCTGAGCGCGTGCCTGGCAAGCGGACACATGGAGACGACATCATGAAAATAGGCTTTATCGGACTCGGCAACATGGGTGCGCCAATGGCGCACAACCTGCTCAAGGCGGGTCACGCGGTCAACGTGTTCGACCTCAACGCGCAAGCCGTGCAGGCGCTCGTCGATGCCGGCGCGAAAGCCGCCGCTTCGCTGAAAGCGGCGGCGACCGACGTGGAATGCGTGATCACCATGCTGCCCGCCGCGGCGCATGTGCGCAGCGTGCTGACGGCAGACGACGGCATTTTTGCCGGCATCGCCAAAGGCGTGACCATCATCGATTCGAGCACGATCGATCCCGTGAGCGTCAAGGCGTTCGCCGAACTCGCGCAGCAGCACGGCAACAGTTTTGTCGATGCACCCGTCTCGGGCGGCACCGGCGGCGCTGCTGCGGGCACGCTGACCTTCATGGTCGGCGGCAGTGCGAGCGCGTATGAGCAGGTCAAGCCGGTGCTCTCCGCAATGGGCAAGAACATCGTGCATTGCGGTGATACCGGCACGGGCCAGGTCGCGAAGATCTGCAACAACCTCGTACTCGGTATCACGATGGCGGGCGTGGCGGAGGCGATGTCGCTCGGCGAGGCGCTCGGCATCGACGCAAAAGTGCTGGGCGGGATCATCAATACATCGACCGGGCGCTGCTGGAGTTCGGATACCTACAACCCGATGCCAGGCGTGATCGAGACGGCGCCCTCCACGCGCGGCTACACGGGCGGCTTCGGCACGGACCTGATGCTCAAGGATCTGGGCCTCGCCACCGACGCCGCGAAAGCCGCGCGTCAGCCGGTGTATCTCGGCGCGCTGGCGCAACAGCTTTACCAGACGATGAGCACGAAAGGTGCGGGACGTCTCGACTTTTCGGCGGTCATCAAGCTTTATCGGCAGGACGGCAAGGAAGGCGGCGCGTCATGATCGAACTCGACTATGCGCACGACGGCGCCGTTGCGCAACTCACGCTCAAGCGGCCGCCGGCCAACGCATTTACGCCGGAGGGCTTGTTGCAGTTGCAGCAGACCGTCGAGCGCCTGAACGGCGAAGCGCGCGTGCGGGCGATCGTGATTACCGGCGACGGCCCCAAGTTCTTCAGCGCGGGCGCCGACCTGAACACGTTCGCCGACGGCAACCGCGAAGTTGCGCGCACGGCGGCGGCGCGCTTCGGCGCGGCGTTCGAAACCTTGCAGAACGCGCGGCCCGTGGTGATCGCGGCGATCAACGGGTATGCGATGGGCGGCGGACTCGAATGCGCGCTGGCGTGCGATATCCGTATCGCGGAACAGCACGCATTGCTGGCGTTGCCCGAGACGGCGGTCGGCCTGCTGCCCTGCGGTTGCGGCACACAGACGCTGCCGTGGCTGGTCGGCGAAGGCTGGGCCAAGCGGATGATCCTCACCGGCGAGCGCGTCGACGCGGCGACGGCGCTGCGCATTGGTCTCGCCGAAGAAGTGGTGGAGAAGGGCGCGGCGCGCGAGGCCGCGCTGGCGATGGCCGCGCGTGTCGCTACGTTGAGCCCGCAGGCGGTCGGCTTCAGCAAGACGCTGATCCATCAGGCCCGCAACGGCGTGCCGCGCGCGGCGGCACTGGCGCTGGAACGCGAGCGCTTCGTCGATCTGTTCGACGGCGTCGATCAGCGTGAAGGCGTCAACGCGTTCCTCGAGAAACGCGCGCCGCGCTGGCAGGTGACACAGGCCGCGCCTGCCGACGAGGAGACGCATTGATGAGCGCCTTGCAAAGCGCCGTACCCGACACGAGTGTCGAAGCGGAACGCGAGATTCTGTTTCGCGTCGTCAACCGTGTGGCGATCATCACGCTGAACCGGCCGGCCGCGCTCAATGCGCTCTCGCACGCCATGGTGCGCGAGCTGGCCGTGCTGGTCGAACATTGCCGCACCAACGACGGTATCGTCGCGCTCGTGCTGAAAGGCGCGGGCACCAAGGGTTTCTGCGCCGGCGGCGACGTGCGCGAAGTGCAGCGGCTTGCAAAGAACGGCGACAGCCGGTGGCTCGCGTTCTTCGCCGACGAATACCGGCTCGACTACGCGCTGCATACGTTTCCGAAACCGGTGGTCGCGTTGCTCGACGGCATTGCGATGGGCGGCGGCATGGGGCTCGGGCAGGCGGCGCGGCTGCGCATCGTCACCGAGCGCAGCAAGATTGCCATGCCGGAGACGCGTATCGGCTTTCTGCCGGACGTCGGCGCGACGCGCTTTCTGAGCGTGATGCCGGCGGAGGTCGCGCTGTACGTCGGGCTGACCGGTGCAACCTTGTCCGGCGCCGATGCGTTGCGCCTGCAACTGGCGGACCTGTGCGTGCCGGCCGAATGGCTCGCCAGTTTCGAAGAGCGTTTGCAGCGCATGTCGTTCGAAGGCGATTTGATGGCCGCGTTGCGCGGGGTGTTCGAGCCGCCGTGCAATATCGTGCCGCACGCGGCGCTGGGGCCGTTTACGCAACTGATCTTGCGGCACTTCGACCGGCGCTCCAGTATCGAACGGATGGTCGCGACCGTGCGGCACGATCTGGAGCGCGAGCCGCCGCGTGAAGTGAAGCAATGGCTGCAGTCCAACTACGACGCGCTGACTGGGCATTCGCCCACCATGCTTTACGTCACGCGCGAGGCGCTTTTGCGCGGCCGGCAGATGAGCCTCGCGGAATGCTTCCGCATGGAGCTGGGCATCGTCAAACGTGTGATTGAAGAGGGCGACTTCTGTGAAGGCGTGCGGGCCCAGTTGATCGACAAGGATCGCAAAGCCAGGTGGGCGCCCGCCACGCTGGCCGAGGTGCGGCCCGAACGCGTCAGGCATTTCCTCGCTTCGCCGTGGAAGCGGGAGGCGCATCCGCTGGCCGCGTTGGGCGCGGGGCAGGAGTGATGAGGCGGAGGCAGTGAAGCAGCGGCGGTAAAGCAGCGACGGTGAAGCAGCGACGGTGAAGCAGCGACGGTGAAGCAGCGGCCGTGAAGCAGAAGCCGTGAAGCGCGGCACTGAAGCACCGCGAGCGTTCGCTCGCAAAACCGGCTGACGCGTGTGTCCGCACGGCGCCGCCATGCAAGCCAGCGCCGTGCGCGACACGCCATCAACTTTCGCCGATCGCCTCACCATGCAGCATTTCTGCCGAAGTCGTGTCGCCTTGCGCGCCGCATACCCGGGAAACCCAGAACACGCCGGCCAGCCCGACAGCAACCGAAACCCAGCCGACAGTCCCGTACCCCAGGATCTGCCCGTCAGGCGACGTGCTGAGCATCAAGCCACCGATCCACGCGCCGCATCCCGTGCCCAACGCCTGCAGCGCACTGTTCGCGCTGAGAAAAGCGCCGCGTCGGGCAGGTTCAGGGACTGTGGTTAGCAACGCCTGCATGGGCACCATGCGCGCGGACATCAGGACCATGAAGAACGGGAAAAACATCACCAGCGCGTAGAACGGCAGATTCGGCAGATGCGTGACGAACAGCACGGGCAGAAATGCGAGCACCGCCGCGATCCGGAATACGCGTCGCGTGCCGAACCGGTCCGCGAGCGCGCCCACGCGGCGCGACGTGAAGAACGTGGCCGCGCCGCCCGCCATATAGAGCCAGGATAGCTGCTCGGGCGCCACGCCGTGATTGGCGACCAGCACGGGCGAGATGAACGGAATCACCACCATGTGCGCGACCATCATCATGAAGGTCAGCGCAAACGCGTTCAGATGCCGCGGGTTGCGAAGGAGCCGCCACAAATCCGGCAGCACTTCCGCGAGCGGCGGCTGATGGCGGCTCAAATGTTCGGTCAGCGACGGCACCAGTTGCCAGCCCGCCGACCACACGAGCAACGACAGCGCCACCAGCAGGAAGAACGGTGCCGCCCAGCCGAAGTGCGCACCCAGCATCACCCCGGCCGGCACGCCCGCAATCGCCGCGAGGGAAAAGGCGGTCATGATCGTGCCCGTGGCGGCGCCGCGGCGTTGAACGGGGATCACGTCGCCGACGATCGCCATGATCACCGAGCCCAACACGCCGCCCGTGATGCCCGCGAAGGCACGCGCGGCCAGCAGCAGTGCGAAGCTGCCCGCCAGCGCGCACGCGAGGTTCGAGAGCGCGAACAGCGCATACATGGTCAGCAACAGACGGCGCCGGTCGAAGCGGTCGATATAGGTCGCTGCAAAGAGTCCCGACAGTCCCGAGCACCACGAGTACGCCGACACCGCCGTGGCAAACGCCGCCGGCGTGATGGCGAACGCGTGCATGATCTGCGGGCCGAGCGGCATCATCACCATGAAGTCCATGATGAGGGTGAACTGCGTCAGCGCGAGCAGCCACAGCAGGCGGCGTTCGTGCTTTTCGCTGATTGAGTACATCGATCGGTTCCTGGTGTTTGTTGTTGTTATTGGCGGCACGCCGCGGGTGCCGCTAAATTTGCCTGCGCCGGAGTATCGCGCGATGCCGCGGACGGCGCACGCTCAATCGTCGAGCGATTCGTGCACCGCCTCGGCCCCCTGTTTCCAATAGCTGGCCGCGCGAATGCGCGATTTGTCGACGCCGCGCTCCGTGCACAGGTGATAGCGCACCGCGCGCATGGTTGCGGATTCGCCGGCCGCCCACACGTAGCCTTCGCCGTCTTCTGGCAGGTAGAGATCGCGGACCGCTTGCAGCAAGGCTTCGCCGCGCATCCCACCGTCGTTGCGATAGCGCCAGACAAGGTGCAGTTCGGCCTGCGTCGCGAATTCGATCTGCGCCGACGGCTCGGCGACTTCGATCACCGCCGCGACGCGCGTGCCGGCCGGCAGTTCTTCCAGGCGGCGGGCGATGGCGGGCAGCGCGGTATCGTCGCCGATCAGCAGATGCCAGTCGAAGCCCCTGGGTATCACGAGCGAACCGCGCGGGCCGCCGATACCGAGGTACTGACCCACTTTGGCTTGCGCCGCCCATGTCGCCGCAGGGCCCGCTTCGTGCATGGCAAATTCGATGTCGAGCTCGCGCGCTTCGCGATCGAAGCGGCGCGGCGTGAAATCGCGGGCGACCGGGCGCGGCTGGCCGGCGGGAAACACCGGGCCGTCCGGGCCGGCTTGCGGCAGCGCCGGTCTGTCCGCGCCGGGTTCGGGGAAGAACACCTTGATGTGGTCGTCGAACGAAGCGGAGACGAAGTCGTGCAGCTCTTCGCCCGTGAAGGTGACGCGGATCAGGTGCGGCGTCAGCGCGCGCACCTGCTTGACCTGCAACAGACGGAACTTCAGCGGATGCCGCACGCGCTGGACTGCCAGATCGGTTTGTTTTTCTTTCATCAGCATAGGGGTGCTACTCCTGTTGGTTCGATGGACGTGCTCACGCGCTGGAGGCGCCGCCGTGCAAAGGCATGCGAGGCAAGGGCTGCCTGATCTCAAACAGCCGCTTCGCCGCCGTTGTCCGGTTTGACTTTGCCTTCAATTTCCTGGGCTGCGCGCATCAGAATTTCGGCGATGCGGCGCTGTTCGGCCGCTGGTGCGCTGTCGCGCAGCAGCAGCGCATGCTTCAACGCGCGGCGCGCTTCGTTCAGCTCGGGCAGCCAGCCGCCCTCGCTGATGTCGGCCGGCTCTTCGCCGGCAAACGCGCGGCGCACCGAATCCATCTTGCGGGCAATATGGCTGAGCTTGGCGAGCATCAATTCGACGCGCTCGCGGTTGACGGCCAGATAGTCGCGGCCCGTTTGCGACAATTCGTAGCGCTTACGGTTGCCTTCGAGTTGCACCGTCACGTAGCCGAGTTCTTCCAGATACGTGAGCGCCGGGTAGACCATGCCGGGACTCGGGCTGTAGAAGCCGTTCGAGCGCGTTTCCAGAGCCTTGATCAGCTCGTAGCCGTGGCTCGGTTGCGTGCCGATCATGGACAGGAGCAGCAGTTGCAGGTCGTCGGAGCTGAATTTGCGGCCGCGCGGAAAACCGTCGCCGTCGCCGCCGAAGCCGCCGGGGCCGCCGCCGAAGCGTCCGCCGCGACCGCCGCGATGCTCGTGATGACGGCCGATGGCGTGCCACAGCGCATGTAGCGAGAGGCGGTCGTAGCCGCGATCGCCCTGGCCGCGCGCGTCGCCGCGTCCGTCGCGTGCGCCGCGATTGTGATGATGATCGCGATACTCGTGATGGCGTGCGAATGCATGCCACAGCGAATGCAGCGATGGGCGTTCGTGGCCGATGGAGGGATTGTCGTCCGCCATGTGCGGGCGGGAAAAACGGTGGTGATGACGCATCTTGGGTACTCCCATTTATGTCTTAAGATGTGTCGTAAGATATATATCTAAAGATAGTTTGTCAAATTACTTTTTGCGGAGCTATTGGCGCACAACAAAGTCTGCTGGAACGTAAGGTTTGCCGTTCGGGTACAACAAAGTCTGCAGCATCGGGAAAACTCGGTGTGCGGCGCACAATTGCGAGTGCGTTATGGATCTCGTTGATGGGCTGTCAATAGTCGGCTGAGGCTGCTTGTTCCAACGTGGGCTGGCCGCCGTAAGCGCGAATTCCTTGCTTTGGCTCTGACCAACCCGGCCCGTTCAGGGGCATAGGGCGTCAAGGGACACGCCTAGGTGCGCGGACGTTCAGTTGTCGCTTTCGCCCGTTCTCTCGGACGTAGAAGTGTTGATTTGAGGTTGCCCGGTGGGGCTCAGCCCAGCTATGCGCCCCCCAACGGTGGCAACAAAACCTCCGGCGACCGGCACGGTCTCGACTTTGACGGGGCACGCGTGATTGAATGACGTTCCGTAGCACGTCCTGAAAGCGCTTGGCGTCCTCATCCGTGCTGTCGGCTGCCGGTCTGCATTCAAGAGCCCGGCGCTCGTCGTCTTCGTCGATGCCGTACACCGGATCGCCGCCAGATGCGGCGCGGTTCAGAGTCGGTCCGCCTTGACTAGCTCTGTCAGTTTTTCCCTTTCCGCAGCAACGTCTTCGTTGTCTCCCGATGGCCAGTCGAGAATAACTCCATCGTCGAGCGATTCCCGCACCAGCGACGAATAATCCCACTTGCTCAGCTTCCCCGATTGCAGCGCCTGTCCGATATCACGCCGGAGAGTCACCGGGAAGCTGGTATAAGCGCCCGACAGTGCCGCGTACTGTCGGGCGTCGATTTCGGCGGACGCGTGATGTAAGGCCCACGACACGACGGCGACGATCGCCATGAACGGCACAGCCGTGTAACGGAGAATGAACTTGAGGGGCGTCATTGCAGATTTTTTGAAAGACGCGCGAGCCGCGAATGTGCTCAGCCAACGTTGAGCTCGTGCGTGACATTGACAAGCCGCAGGCCGTGCGTCTGGTGTGCGTTGAGTTCACCGGGAACGATACCGGACGCCTGTCGAATATATCCGGCTTCGGTGAGGTCGGTCCACAGCACTTTGCCACAGAATCAGTTGATCTGCCCGGCTTCACAAAGTTGACTATCCTGAAAAGGCATCGCCCGGGCCGCGCGCCATTTGCCGGTTACTTCTTTTCCTGGCGTCGCTGCAGGAGAAGAACAATCAATGCGAAAGTTGCGACATTCGGTTGCGCGGCCACATTGGACTTCTATCTCGCTCCGGTCTTACATAGGTCGCGCGCCTGGAGATCGGGCACTACTGCAAGCAGTTCGTTAGCTGGGCCAGAAAGTTATCGCATGCATCAAGCTGCGCCAATGCGACGTATTCGTCCGGCTTGTGCGCGACGTCGATATCGCCCGGGCCGCACACGACGCTTGGCACGGACAGACGCGTCGAGAACAGTCCGCCTTCCGTGCCAAAAGCAACTTTGCGCTTCTGCGTATTCGGCGGTAGCAGCGTTTCGAGAAACTTTACGGCATGGCTCGCGACATGGGTGTCGAGACCGGGATAAGCGTTGACTTCCTCGACATCGGGCAGATGCGCTTTCCCTTGAAAAGCCGTGGCGCTTGCGATCGAGGCCCGCGAGCGGATGTCTCCGAGTATTGCGGCGGCGTTGTCGCTCGCGAGCGTGCGGATTTCGAATTCGAGCGTGCATTCGTTCGGCACGATGTTGAGCGCCTTGCCGCCGTGGATCGTCCCGACGTGAATCGTCGAATAGGGCACGTCGTAACCGTCGTCGTGCGCGCCGCTTTCGGCGAGATGCTGCTGCGCCGCGCGAATGCCCGCGATCCAGTCAGCGGCGACGTGGATTGCATTCAGATACTTCGGTGCGAGCGCCGAATGGCCTTCCTCTGCGCAACAGACCGCGCGATACGCAGCCTTGCCTTTGTGGCCGGTTGCGATCTGCATCATTGTCGGTTCGCCGATGATGCACAGTTCCGGCCGCACCGGGGCCGCCTCCAGCACATCGATCAACCGCCGCACGCCGACGCAGCCGATCTCCTCGTCATACGACAGCGCCAGTTGCAAGGGCTTCTTCAGTGTCCGCGCCGACGCATCGATCATTGCAACGACCGCGCAGGCGACGAAGCCCTTCATGTCGGCAGTACCACGTCCGTAAAGCCGCCCGTCACGTAGCGTGGCCTCGAAGGGCGGCATCGTCCACGGCTGTCCTTCGACAGGCACGACGTCCGTGTGTCCCGAGAGCATCACGCCGGGTACGTCCGCCGGCCCCGTGCTCGCGAACAGGTTCGCGCAGGTGCCGGCGTCGTTCCCGACAAGCGTGCTCCTGATGCCCGCCGCGCCCAGCAAACCGGCGACATGCTCGATCAGCGCGAGATTCGGCGTGCGCGAAATGGTTGGGAACGCGATCAGCGTTTTCAGCAGTTCGGCACTTCGACTGAGCGCCATGATTACGCGTCCGGTTTGACGGCGATGACGTCGATTTCGACTACCCATTCGGGGCGCGCCAACGCCTGCACGACGAGACCGGTCGACACCGGGAACACGCCCTTGAGCCAGTGGCCCATCACGTTGTAGACGGGTTCGCGATAGCGCGGGTCGATGATGTAGACCGTTACCTTGCAGATGTCCTCGAGCTTGCTTCCGCATTCGTCAAGCAACATCTTGATGTTCGACATGGCCTTTTCGGTTTGCGCGGCGACGTCGCCGATGCCGACCGATTCGCGCGTGTCGAGATCCTGGCCGATCTGGCCGCGCAGATACACCGTGTTGCCGGCTATCACCGCCTGGCACAGGTCGTTGTCCAGGCTCTGTTCCGGATATGTTTCGCGAGTGTTGAATTTGCGGATACGCGTATGAGTGGTCATGTCGTCGTGGGGTTCGAAAGTTCAGTGATGAAGGATCTTGGAAAGAAAGCGTTTTGCGGCGGCGCTGGCGGCGTTCTGGAAGAACACGTCGGTCGGACTGTCCTCGATGATCTCGCCGTCCTCCATGAAGACCACGCGATGCGCGACGCGCTTTGCGAAACCCATTTCGTGCGTGACCACCATCATGGTCATGCCTTCGCGCGCGAGTTCGACCATCACGTCGAGCACTTCGTTGACCATCTCCGGGTCGAGCGCAGAGGTCGGTTCGTCGAACAGCATCGCCAGTGGGTCCATCGACAACGCGCGCGCAATCGCCACGCGCTGTTGCTGGCCGCCCGACAACTGTGAGGGATACTTGTGCGCGTGCGCCGAGAGCCCGACGCGGTCGAGCAACTCACGCGCTTTCGTGCGTGCGCGGTCTTCGTCGCGGCCAAGCACGATGCGCTGCGCGAGGGTGAGATTGCGCATCAGGTCCAGATGCGCAAACAGTTCGAAGTGCTGGAACACCATGCCGACGCGACTGCGCAACCTCGACAGATTGGTCGACTTTGCGCCGAGCGACGTGCCGTCGACGACAATGTCGCCTTTCTGGAACGGCTCCAGCGCATTGACGGTCTTGATCAACGTCGATTTGCCCGACCCCGACGGACCGCACACGACGACGATTTCACCCTTGTTTACGTGCGTCGAGCATTGCTTGAGCACGTGATGACTGCCGTACCACTTGTGGACGCCTCGAATATCGATGACGGCTTGATCCGGGCTCATTTGTCGAAATATCCCGCGCGGATCGACGCGCCAATCAGGTTGAGAATCAGGCGCCCGGCGGTTATGCAGGAGATCAGATTCGCATCGTCCTTTTCCGGCTGGATTTCTACAATGTCCATGCCGACCACGCGGCCTTTCTTCACCAGCCCGTGGATCAGCTTGCGCGCTTGCAGGAAGGTCACGCCGCCTGGCGCCGGTCCCGCGACGGCCGGCATCACAGAAGGATCGAGGCCGTCGGCGTCGATCGTCAGATAGTAATTGCCGCCGTCGGGAATACGCGCGAGCACGGCGTCCATGCCGATGTCGTGCAGTTCGTATGCCGTAACGAGTTCCGAGCCATACGCGCGCGCGGCGACGAGTTCCTCGGGGCGCCCGCTGCCTTGCGCACGCAAACCGATCTGGATGATGCGATCGACGTGCGCCATTTCCGACGCGCGGCGGATCGGGCTCGACAGGCCTTCACGAACGCCATTGACTTCGTCGCGCCAGTCGAGATGTGCATCGATATGCACGAGCGTGATCGGGCCTTTGGCGTCGAGGCCGCGCAGGATCGGCGTCGTGATGCCGTGATCGCCGCCCAGTACGATCGGCATCGCGCCCCCGGCGACGATCCGGCGCACGGCCGCTTCGGCGCGCGCATAGTGCTCGCCAGGCCTCGTCAGATCGGGAATGATGTCGCCGCAATCGACGAAGCGCACATCGGTGCGACCTTGCAGCAGCGGGCCGTCGATATCGAAGTCGTAATGCCCCGGTTTGCGCACGACACGGTCGGTCGCCTGACGGATCGCCGACGGCGCGTTGGTCTGGTCATTGCTGAAATCGGACGGTGCGTACGGCGCGCCATACGGCATGCCGAGCACGGCGATATCGGCCTTCAGGTTGTCGATGTCGAGATCGAGTTCCGAGTAGAGCAGTGTCGGATGGCCGATGCGCGGCGCGACGGTGTATTGAGTCATGCGAGTATCTCCTGGGGAATGACGGGATCTGCGTCAGACGTGGCGCGCGCGTCGTCCGATCGCCGTTTCCAGACGGCGGCCGACGCTGGCCAGCAAAACACTGCAGATCCAGTAGATCAATGCCGTCGTGCCGAGCACTTCGACATACGCAAAGGTATTGGCGGTGAGCAGATTGCTCTGGTATGTCATCTCCGGCAGACTCATCACCGAGAAAATTGCCGAGTCCTTGAACATCATGATCACGAGGCTCGTGGTCGGCGGTGTGACGTACCCGAACAACTGCGGCGCGATCACGTGGCGCTGTGTCTGCCAGAACGTCATGCCGAGTGAAAGCGACGCCTGTGTCTGGCCACGCGGCACGCTGCGCAGCGCCGCGCGCAGGATTTCGCTGAAGTAGCCGCCCGTGTAAAAGACGGTGCAGCCAATCGCCACCGTCATTGCCGAAGCGCCTATGCCGAGCTTCGGCAGACCGAAGAACGACAGGTAGACGAGAATCAGATACGGAATGTTGCGCACCAGTTCGACGTAGGCGAGCGCGACCGGCTTGAGGAACGTGCGCGATTGCGCCGCGTACGCCGCGACGATTCCCGCCACGACACCGAGCGGAATGCCGATCGCGCTGACCAGTGCTGTGACGCGAAGGCCGTCGAGCAACACCGGCACCGCTTCGCGGACGATCGAAAAGTCAATGGCCATGGGGCAGCATCCTCGAGACGCGGCGCTCGCACACTCGCGAAACGGCCGAGATGCAGAACAGGATCAGGAAGTAGACCGCGGCGGTGATCGTGAAGACCTGCAGCGGCAAATCGGTTTGCAGCGTGGCGTTGCGAGCGACAGTCGCGAGTTCCGGCACCGCGATGATCGACATCAGCGAAGAGGCTTTCAGCAACAGCGTGAACTCGCTGGTGAGCGGCGGAATCGCACGATAGATCATCTGCGGCAGCAGCACGTGACGCCACACCTGTGCGGTACGCATACCCAATGCGTAACCTGCCGCGCGCTGTCCCCACGAGATCGTGCCGAGCGATCCGCGCAGGATTTCGACGATGTACGCACTGGTATTGCACGCGAGTGCGGCGATACCCGCGGTGACGGGCGAGATCGAAATGTTGAGCAGAGCCGGTACCATGTAGTACGCGATCAACATGTGAATCAGCGCCGGGGTGCCGCGAATCAGGCTCACCCACAGTACCACCAGCGCACGCAACGGACCGAACGGCGACATGCGTGCAAGCAGCAGAACGACGCCAAGCGCGAGTCCGATGACGAACGCACAGGCCGAAGCGGCCAGCGTCAGCGCTGTCCCCGACACGACCCCGTCGAGAAACGGCGCGATTACGCCGCCCTTGCCGAACCAGTTGAGCATGGCGGCGCGTCAGATGGCGCCGGCCGGCAGATAGTTCGCTCGCGGCGTGTCCATCGGCGTGCCGAACCACTTCGTCTGCAACGCGGCAAGCTTGCCGTTCGCGCGGAATTCTTCGAGCGAATCATTGATGAACTTGCGAATTTCGAGGTCGTTCGGATTTGCGACCCACGCGAGCAGCTTTGGCTGACCGATCGTGCCGGCAATGCGGAATGCGTTCGGCTGTCGCTTCATCTGCACGGCAGCGATGTTCGACGGCATCAACGCGACGTCGACGGTCCGGTTCGCCAGCGCGTTTGAAACGTCTGGATATGCCTGGAACAGCTTGGTGCCTGCGTAGCCCTTACCGGTCTTTTCCTTCAATTCCTTTTCGAACTCGTCGGCGACGGGTTGCGACGACGAACCCATCTGCGTGCCGATCGTCTTGCCGCCGATGTCGAGGTCGCGGTTGATCGATTTGTCGTCCGCGCGTACCAGCAGCACCGAGCGCACCACACCGACCGGCTCGCTGAACGCAAATCGCTTCGCGCGCTCCGGCGTGATGCCGACGCTGGTCGCGACGAAGTCGAACTTGTGCGTCATCAGGCCTGGAAGCAGGCCCTGAAACGGCAGATTCATCTGCTCGAGCTTCACGCCGAGCTTCGCCGCCATCAATTCCAGCACATCGTGACCGTACCCGACAATCTGGCCGTTTTCGACGAATTCGAACGGCTCGTACGCGGCTTCCGTGCCGACCGCCAGCTTGCCGCGCTGTTTGATGTCCGCAAGCGTGCCGCCTTCGGCCAGTGCGAGCTTCGGTAGTGCCAGTGCCACGCCCGAAGCGAGTGTGGTTTTCAGGAAGGATCGTCTGGTCAGTTGTTTCATTGCGCTCTCCGCGTGGTGGTCGTGTGGTCGTGTGGGTGACTGACCGGCACATTGCGGACTTCGCGATTTCGCGCAATTGGCCAGACGATTGAATGTATGCCGCCATAAAGAGAGTGAAAAATGATTTTTTTAGCGGTATGGTTCCAGAAAATGAAACCTTTCGGATGGGCCTGTTTGCCCATCTTCTCGACTTGGGAGTGGCTTGAGTGGCTAGATCCGATTTCACGGAGCGCGATTTGCGTTCGCTGCGCATTTTCTGCGCCGTCGCCCAGGCCAATGGCTTCGCCGCTGCGGAAAAGCAGTTGAATATGTCGAAGGCATCGATTAGCCGGCACATCCGCGAAGTCGAGGAGACGCTCGGCGCCCGGCTTTGCGAGCGAGGTCCTTCTGGATTCGAATTGACGCATGCGGGTAAGGTCGCACTCGATCTCGCACGCGACGCGCTTCGCTCGCTGGAGCGGATTCAGCCGGAAATCGACGCGCTGCGCGGCGTGCTGTCCGGCACGCTGTCGATCGGGATGGTCGAGCACATCACCGGCGACGATGGCTGTCATCTGCCTGAGGTGCTTGCCGCGCTGAAAGAACAGGCACCCGACGTAAGCGTCGAGTTGCGCGTCATGACCTTCAACGAACTCGACCTGGCGTTACGGGAGCGACGCGTGCAGGTTGCGATTCGGGGCATGTACCGGCGCGAGGCGGGTTTCCATTACCTCCCGCTTTTCATCGAGCGGCAGGCACTCTACGTGGCGCGCGGCAGGATGCGTGATGCGTCGACGCTGCCGCTCGTGTATCGCGAGCAGCCATTCGTGCACGAGGCGCTCCATATGTTGGGCATGGAGCGGGGACCGTCGGCGTCTGGGCTCGAGGCGGTCGCGATGCTGGTGCTGTCCGGGCACTACGCTGGTCTGCTGCCGCAGTTTTATGCGGCGTCGTTCGCGAAGCGGCACGCGCTCGCGAAAGTGTCGTCCGGCCCGGTCTATGAAAATACGATCAGCGCGATCATCGAAATTTCGCGGCCAAGAACTCGCGCTCTTGAGTTGTTCCTGGATATTCTTCAGCAACTCCATCACGTTGAATGAAGAGAGGGTTGCGAAGATGGGCGAAACGGTTGCGACGTAAGCTACGGTTTCAGAGCGCTCCGCACAAATTTCAGGAATCAGACATTCCTTCCTGGGCGTTTGGCGTCATTTCCTGCGCATGTCGCGTGACGTATTGACGAAACCACACGTGCCCGACGTCATGTTGATAGCGCTCGTGCCAATAGAGTGAAATCTGGATTGGCGGAATCGCAATGGGCACGGGCCTGAGAACGAAGCCCTGGCTGGCGAAATGCAGCGCTACCGTCCTCGGCAGATTCGCAATCAGATCTGAATGGGCGATAACGGAGGGCGCTGCGAGGTAGCTCGACATCGTCATACGCACACTGCGCTGCTTGCCCATCTGCCCCAGCCTTCGATCGAGCAGTTCACCCGCGTTGCGCGTGTGCGCGGCCAGATCGATATGGCCGTAATGCAACCACGCATCCAGATTCCAGTCCTGGTTGAGTGATGCATGTCCTTCGCGCACGATGCACACCACCTGATCCTCGAACAGCGGACGCGTGCGGAGCGTGCTGCCGGGCGTGGGGTAATAACCCGCGACAAACTCGACGTGATTCGATTCCAGCATCGCGAGTCCGTGATGCGGTTTGGCCGGCACCACGCTCAGTGCGATATTCGGCGCGTCTTCGGCGAGGGGCGCGGCGAGCGCCGGCAGGAGCGCGAACTGCACGTAGTCGCTCGCATACAGGGTGAAGATGCGCCGCGACTGCCTGGGATCGAACTGGCCACGCTCGAGCGTCACGTCCACCCATTGTTCGAGCAGCGGCTGGAACTGCGCGGCAAGCGCCATTGCGCGCTCGGTCAGCACGGCGGTATTGCCTTCGCGGATCAGCAGCGGGTCGTTGAAGACGCGGCGCAGACGTGACAGGGCTGCGCTCATCGCCGATTGCGTGATACCCAGATGCTCGGCCGCCCGTGAAACGTTGGCGCAGCGCACGAGCGCGTCTAGATGTAGCAGAAGGTTGAGGTCGGGAATTTTTTCCATTGTCTACAAATGCCGTCGATACCGGTATTTATGGCGTTTCTGCTGAGAGGATTCGTCCCGCCTTACCATCATTTCATCGTTTCAGCGGTGTGACAGCTTAGCGTAATCGCCAGGTTGTGACGTCTCTGACCATCCGCATGAACGACTTATTCCACGGCAAGGGCATCAAACACCATGTATCGAATCGGCATTGACGTCGGCGGCACCTTCACCGACTTTGTGATTACCGACGAACGCAACGGAGACACCTTCTTCCACAAGGTTCCGTCGACGCCGTCCGACCCATCTGAGGCGATCGGCAACGGCATCGAAGGACTTCTGACAATGCGCGGACTGTCGCCCGCCGATGTCTCGCACATCGGCCACGGCACGACTGTCGCGACCAATCTGATCATCGAGCGCAAGGGCGCGCTGACAGGGCTCATCACGACGGCGGGCTTTCGCGACGTGCTGGAGATTGGCCGCCAGACGCGTCCGCATCTCTACGACTACAGCGTCGGCAAGGCGCCGGCGCTCGTGGCACGCGAGCATCGCATCGAAGTGGCTGAGCGGATGGACGCGCAAGGCAACGTGCTCGTACCGCTGGACGAGGCCGCCGTGCGCGACGCGGCCCGCCGCCTGCGCGAAGCGGACATCAAGGCGGTGGCCATCTGTTTCCTGCATGCCTATCGCAACCCGATTCACGAGCGGCGTGCGCAAGAAATCGTCGCCGAAGAATTTCCGGAGGCGTATGTCAGCAGTTCGAGCGACGTACTGCCCGAATTCCGCGAATACGAGCGGCTGTCCACAACCGCGCTCAACGCGACGGTCGGCCCGAAGATGGCGCTCTATCTCGAACGCTTTCTTCGTCGCGTGAACGAGTTGGGCGTGGCGCGCGCGCCGTCAACGGTACATTCGAATGGCGGTCTGATGTCGATCGAAACCGTACGCCAGTTCCCGGTGCGCACGTGTCTGTCCGGCCCGGCAGCGGGCGTGGTGGGCGCGGCGGCCGTTGGACGCACGATCGGCTTTCGCAATCTCGTCACGTTCGACGTCGGCGGCACCAGCACCGACGTCTCGCTGATTCACGAGGGCGCGCCGCTCTTCACGTCGACGCGCGCAGTCGCCGGCTATCCCGTCAGGACGCCGATGGTCGATATCCACGTGATCGGCGCGGGCGGCGGCAGCATCGCCGCGATCGATGACGCCGGTTCGCTCAAAGTCGGGCCACACAGCGCGGGTGCGGTGCCGGGCCCCGTCGCGTACATGCGCGGCGGCGAACAGCCCACCATTACCGACGCCGAAGTCGCGCTGCAGCGGCTGAATCCCGTCGCGCTGCTCAAGGGCCGCATGCCCGTCGATGCCGACGGCGCGCGTCGGGTGATCGGCGAGCGCGTCGCAGCGCCGTTGAATCTGTCGGTCGAGGACGCGGCGGAGGGCATTATTCGCATCGCCAACGCCAACATGGCGCGCGCGATCCGGTCGGTGTCGACCGAGCGCGGCTACGACCTTGCAGAATTCGCGCTGTACGCATTCGGCGGCGCGGGTCCGCTGCATGCGCTGGAAGTGGCGCAGGAGTGCGGCATCGCGACCGTGATCGTGCCGCAGGAGCCGGGCACGATGTGCGCGCGCGGCATTCTGCTGTCGGACATTTCGTTCGACTTCGTGAAGAGCCAGATCGCGCTGATCGACGAGGCCGGCTGGGCCGCCATCGTCGATGCGTTTGCCGGTCTGCGCGAACAGGCCGACGCGTGGCTCGAACAGGAAGGCGTGTCAATGCCGCAGCGCAGCTACGTGTTGGCGATCGATGCCCGCTACGTCGGCCAGAACTTCGAGGTTCAGGTGGCGATGGATTCCGTTGCCGCGGGCGACTACGCCGCGTTCGAAGCGGGCTTCCGCGACGCGCATACGCGCGAATACGGATACGACGTGCCGGACCGCGCAATCGAAATCATCAACTGTCGGTTGAAGGCAGTGGGCGCCGTGCCCAAGGCACCGCTTTCGCCCGCGGCCGAAGGCGCCGATGCATCCGCCGCGCACGACGGCGAGCGCCGTGTCTATCACGGCAAGCAGCACGGCTGGCTGACGACGCCCGTCTACGACCGCGAGCGGCTCGCCGCCGGCGTCACGCTGCAGGGTCCGGCCGTCATCGAGGAAATGAGCTCGACCACCGTGCTCGCGCCGACGCACTCGCTGCGTGTGGATGCCTACGGCAACCTGATCGTGCGCGTCGCTTGAACAGTCAAGGAATACAAGGAACAACCATGAATGCCACCTGTCACGCAGCGCCCGACGACGTGCTCGCCGATCCCATCGAAATGGAAGTGTTCGCGAACCGGTTGCTGTCGATCAGCGAAGACATGAACAACACGCTAGTGCGCTCGTCGTTCTCGACCAACATCAAGGAGCGCAAGGACTGCTCGGTCGCGCTGTTCGATGCGCGCGGCCGTCTCGTCGTACAGGGCACACAGATTCCGCTGCATCTCGGTTCGCTGAACGGCGCGGTCGAATCGGTGCTGGCGCAGTATCCCGGCGATGCGATCTCGCCCGGCGACGTGTTCATCTGCAACGATCCGTATCTGTCGAACGGCAGCCATCTACCCGACATCAACATCGTCACGCCGGTGTTTTCCGATGGGGAGCTCGTGTTCTTCGCAGCGAATGTCGGCCATCACGCGGACGTCGGCGGCGCGGTGCCGGGTTCGATCGCTGGCGGTCTGCGCTCGATCTTCGAAGAAGGCATCCGCATTCCCGCCGTGCGCATTTCGCGTGGCGGCGCGCTCGACGAAGACATGCTGCGTCTACTGTGCAACAACACGCGCGATCCGGAAGAGCGCGCGCTTGATCTGCGCGTGCAGATCGCGACGAATGCGCGCGGCGCGCAGGCCGTCGAACATCTGATCGCGCAAATGGGCCTCGACGCGGTGCGCCGTTCTGTCGACGATGTGATCGGCTACACGCGCCGTCGTCTGCGTAATCGCATTGCGGAATTGCAGCAAGGCGAGTATCGCTTCGAGAGCTTTCTCGACGACGACGGCCTCGGCGGCGGCGAACCTGTGGCGATCGTGGTCGGCATCGAAGTGAAGGTGGGCACGCTGCATTTCGATTTCACCGGCTCGGGCAAGCAGGCGCGCGGCGCGATGAACCTGCCGTACAGCGCGCTCAAGGCCTGCGTCTACTACGCGGTGAAGGCGCTGCTCGATCCCGAACTGCCCGCCAACGCAGGCCTCTTCGAGCCCATCACCATTCACGCGCCGATCGGCACGATCACCAACCCGGCGCCGCCCGCTGCCGTCGGCGCGCGTTCCATCACGGCGCAGAAGGTTGCCGGTGCGATCTTCGGCGCGTTTCGCGGCGTGTTGCCCGACGAGCGGATCATGGCGTCGTCGAACGACTGCTGTCCCGCTATCGTGTTCTCGGGCCCGCTGCGCTCGCGCCCCGGCTCGTTTGTCTATCTCGAGACGCTCGGCGGCGGCAGCGGTGCGCGCTACGACGTCGACGGCATGGATGCCGTACATGTGCACATGACGAACACGTCCAACCTGCCCGTCGAAGCGCTGGAAAACGAATACCCGCTGCGCGTCGATGAATACGCGCTGATCGCGGATTCGGGCGGCGCGGGCCGCACACGCGGCGGTCTCGCCATCGCCAAGCAGATTTCGGCGCTGGGCGAGGGCATCGTTTTTTCGGCACGCTCGGACAGTCACGTGACGGGTGTGGCGGCGGGCGTCGCGGGCGGGCTCGACGGACGCCGCGCCCGGCTCGTGAAGGAAGCGGGCGGCGTCAGCACGGAGCTGTCGTCGAAGACGGCCAACATTGCGCTCGCCGACGGCGAGAGCGTGCGCCTCGAAACCTCAGGCGGCGGCGGCTACGGCGCGCCGCTCGAACGCCCGCGCGCGGCTATCGAGCGCGATCTGCGCGACGGCAAGGTGTCGGGCGCCGCGGCGCAGCAGGCGTACGCGTTCACGCGTGCGGCGCAGGAGGCGCGGTGAGCACCCCGCAGACCGCTCACACGCGCTTTGCCGTGATCGGCGGCGGGCTCGTCGGGTCGGCGATTGCCTATGGGCTGGCGCGGCAAAACGAGGAAGTTGCCGTGTTCGACGAGGGCGATCTCGCGTTCCGCGCCTCGCGGGCCAACTTCGGGCTGGTGTGGGTGCAGAGCAAAGGGCTCGGCATGCCTGAGTACGCTGAGTGGACGCTGCGTTCCGCAACCCTGTGGCGGGAGTTCGCCGCAGGGTTGATCGACAGCACGGGTGTCGATCCGCAACTCTCGCAGCCGGGTGGTTTGCACATTCTCCTGTCCGATGACGAGTGGGCACGCCGCAAGGCGTTCCTGGAAAAACTGCACGCGCAGCCGGGCTTTCCGAAGTATTCGTGGCGCCTGCTCGATCGCGTGGACCTGAAGTCGATGTATCCGGGCATCGGGCCGGAGGTGGTCGGCGCGAGTTTCACGCAGTACGACGGCCACGCCAATCCGCTGCGTTTGCTGCGCGCGCTGCACACTGCGTTCGCGCAGCAGGGCGTGGTGTATCGGCCACATCACGCGGTGGACCGCATCGAGCCGCTCGCGCAGGGCTTCGCGATTCACGCTGCGGGCAAGCGCTATACCTGCGAACGCGTGGTGATCGCCGCTGGACTCGCCAACGCACGGCTTGCGCCGATGGTCGGGCTGAACGTTCCCGTGCGTCCGCAGCGCGGCGAGATCATTGTGCTCGAACGGATGAAGCCGTTTCTGCGCCACCCGATCCTGACGCTGCGCCAGACGGGCGAGGGCACGGTGATGATCGCCGAAGCGAAGGTCGAAGCGGGTTTCGACAGGAGCACCGACATGGGCGTGCTGGGCGCGCTGGCGCGGCGCGCGGTGAAGACGTTTCCGGCGCTCGCCGAGGCGCGCGCGGTACGCATGTGGGGCGCGCTGCGGATTCTCTCGCCGGATGGCTTTCCGATCTATGCGCAGTCCGAACGACACCCCGGCGCGTTCGCTGCGACCTGTCACAGCGGCGTGACGCTGGCGGGCGCTCACGCGCTCGACCTCGCACCGCAACTCGCGGCGGCCGAACTCGATGCACGCATGCGGCCGTTTTCACCGCAGCGCTTCGTAGAAGGAGTGAACTATGTTCCGCATTAGTACGAAGGCGGTGGTGCCGCGCGAGCGTCGAACGCTGTCCTTCGTTTTCGAAAACACCACCGTCCGCGCATTCGAAGGACAAACCGTGGCGCAGGCGCTCGTCGCCGCCAACAGCGGACGCTGCCGCACGACACCGGTGAGCGGCAGCGCGCGCGCGCCGTATTGCCTGATGGGCGTGTGTTTCGATTGCCTCGTCGAGATCGACGGCAAGCAGAACCAGCAGAGTTGTCTCGTGCCTGTGCGCGAAGGCATGCAGGTCAAGGTTCAGCGCGGCGAGCGGCTGCTGTCGCCCGATGGCGTATCGGAATGGGAGAACGTCAGTGAAGACTGAACCGCACATCGAAACGCATTATGACGCGCTCGTCGTGGGCGCGGGGCCGGCCGGCATGAGCGCGGCGTCAGCACTCGCGGAGAACGGCCTGCGCGTCGGGGTGATCGACGAGCAGATCGCGCCGGGCGGGCAGATCTATCGCGCAGTTGGCGCGAGCCCGCTGCCGTCGCGCGCGATTCTCGGCGACGACTACTGGCATGGCGAAACACTGCTGCAGCGCTTTATCGCGAGCAAGGCCGGGTATCTCGCGCAGACGACGGTCTGGCAGATCGACCGCGTCGGCGAAAGCTGGCGCATGGCGGTGTCGGCGGCGGGCGAGTCGCGCTTGCTGTCGGCGGCGCATGTCGTCTTGGCGACAGGCGCGCAGGAGCGTCCCGTGCCCGTGCCCGGCTGGACGCTGCCGGGCGTCATGACGGTCGGCGCCACGCAGGTGCTGCTCAAGACGACGGGTGCCGTGCCGCAAGGCGCGACGGTGCTGGCAGGCTGCGGGCCGTTGCTGTGGCTCTATGCCGCGCAGGTGTTGCGCGCGGGAGGCCGGATCGACGCACTGCTCGACACGACGCCGCGCACGCAGCGCCGCGCGGCGATGAAGCATCTGTTCGATTTTCTGCGCAGCGACTACCTGGTGAAAGGCGTGTCGCTGCTGATGGAAGTGAAGCGCCGCATCAAGGTGATCAGCGGCGTGACGAGCTTTCGCGCGACGGGCATCGATGCGGCGGACGCCGTCGAATACACGCGAGATGACGGTACGCACGGCCGCCTGCCCGTCGATACCCTGCTGATCCATCAGGGCGTGGTGCCGAACGTGAATCTGTCGAACGCGCTGGGATGCGAGCACGAATGGAACGACGCGCAATGCTGCTGGCAGCCGAAGCTCGATGCATGGCTGCATTCGTCGCAGCCGGGCGTTTTCATCGCCGGGGACGGTAGCGGCATTGGCGGCGCGCGCGCCGCCGAGGCGCAGGGTGAACTGGCGGCATTGCAGATCGCCCATCTCGCGGGTGCGTCGGATGCGGCCGCGCGCGATGCCACCGCCAGCGCCGTGCGGGCCCGCATCGCGCGCGCGCTGCGGGGCCGCGCTTTCTTCGAAACGATGTACCGGCCCGCAGACGCCATGCGTATCCCAGGCGGTGACACGCTGGTGTGCCGATGCGAGGAAGTCACGGCACAGCAGATCGTCGATGCGGCGCAGCTCGGCTGCAGCGGGCCTAACCAGTTGAAGGCGTTCCTGCGCTGCGGCATGGGCCCGTGCCAGGGCCGCATGTGCGGGCTGACGGCCTGCGAACTGCTGGCACGGGAAAGCGGCACGCCGATGCGCGAGCTCGGCTACTACACGCTGCGTTTCCCGACCAAGCCGTTGACGCTTGCCGAGATCGCGGCGCTGCCCGCGACAGAGGAGGGCGAAAAGGCGATCGTCACCGCCTGACTTCTTCGTTGTGGTTGCGTTTTTTGTTTCATCCGGGCGACGGTACGCACGACGCCCGTTCTCATCAACCTGGTCGTCTCGAAGTGAATTGTTTGGGAGGTGCAGATGCACACAGCAGTGAATTTATGGCCGTTGGTGGGTGTCGCGGTCATCGTGATCGGATTTGCGTTGCGGATCAATCCGATGCTCGTCGTGGTGGGGGCGACGGTCGTGACAGGTGTGCTCGCTTCAATGCCGCTCATCGCCATCCTTACGCAGATAGGCACGGGCTTCGTCAAGACGCGCAATCTGCCGCTCATCATCATCCTGCCGCTGGCGGTGATCGGCCTGCTCGAACGATACGGCCTGCGCGAACAGGCACAGAACTGGATCTCCGGGGTGCGCGCCGCAACCGCGGGGCGTCTGCTGATCTGCTATCTGGCGGTGCGTGAGTTGTCGGCTGCGCTTGGGCTGGTGAGTCTGGGTGGACATGCGCAGATGGTTCGTCCTCTCATCGCTCCGATGGCCGAAGGCGCCGCGGTCAACCGCCACGGCCCGCTGTCCGACGAACTGCGCAACCGCGTGCGTGCCTTCGCGGCCGCCACCGACAACGTCGGCCTGTTTTTCGGCGAGGACATCTTCGTTGCGTTCGGCGGAATCATGCTGATGCACACGCTGCTCACGGAGATGAAAATCGACGTCTCACCCATCGCGATCGCGTTCTGGGGTTTGCCCACCGCGCTCGCCGCGTTCCTGATCCATGCGGTGCGGTTGTACCGTCTGGATGGTTACCTGGCCCGCGCGGTATCGCAGAGCCAGCCCACGACCAGGGCGGCCGCGCGCCTCGGCACACCGGTGACCACGACACCTTCCGAATCCAAGGGGCACTGAGATGATTTTGCGCAGCGAATACTTCTACTGGCTGGCCGGCGTCATCCTTGCGATCACGGGTGTGTTGATCCTGCTCGATCGCACACATACGCGGCGGCTCGGTAGCGGCATGTTCTGGCTGATCTTTTCGGCGCTGTTCCTGTTCAGCGACCGGCTTGCGCCGCCCGTGGTGGGTGCGGCGGTGGTGGTGGCCGCGCTGATCGCGGGCTTTGGCGGACTCGGGCGCGGCAAGCCTGCGCCGCTGCCCGATGCCGAGCGCAACGCGAGCGTGGCGCGCCTCGGCAACTGGCTATTCGTGCCCGCATTGCTGGTGCCGATCGGCACGCTGATCGGCTCGGTTGCGCTGCCGAAGCTCAAACTCGACGGACTGTTCGTGTTCGATCAGTCCAACCCGACGCTTGTCGCATTGGGCCTGAGCGTGATCGTCGCGGTGATGGTCGCGTGTCGCATCACGCGTGGGACGCCCGTCGAATCGATGAGGCAGTCGAGGCATCTGACGGAATCGCTTGGCTGGGCGTTGCTCCTGCCGCAGATGCTGGCGGTTCTCGGGCTGATGTTCGGCCGCGCGGGCGTCGGCGAGGCGGCGGCATGGCTCACGCATACTTATGTCAATACGGACTTCAAGCTGGTCGCGGTGATCGTCTACACGTTCGGCGCAGCGATCATGACGATGATCATGGGTGGCGCATTCGCGGCCTTCCCGGTGGCGATGATGGCTGTAGGCTTGCCCGTGTTGATCCATACGTATCACGGCAATCCTGCCGTGATCGCGGCGATCGGCATGTTCTCGGGCTATTGCGGCACGCTCGTCACGCCAATGGCGGCGCACTTCAACATCGTGCCCGCGGCGCTGCTCGAATTGCCCGACCGTTACGGCGTAATTCGCGTCCAGGCGATGACAGCGTTCCCATTGCTGCTCGCCAACGTGGTTCTGCTTTATCTGCTGATGTAACGCCCGGCTAGCGCTTCTCGCCGCTTCATCCGGCAATACATCCAGCTTTTCCCCCGCGCTCAACCAACCCATTGCACGGACGGCTCACCGTCTCGTGGCGGGTTTTGTCGCGCGTTTTTTTCGAAGTCTCACAACATCACACGTCGGGGTCTACTGATGAAAAAGCACATTTACGCGCAATCTTCGGCATTGGCATTCCTGCTCGCCGGAACGGGCGTGGCGCACGCGCAGAGCAGCGTCACGCTGTACGGCATCATCGATGAAGGGCTGAACTACATCAGCAATAGCGGCGGCGGCAAAGTGATCAGCGCGACGAGCGGCGTCATCCAGGGTAGCCGCTGGGGCATGCGCGGCACTGAGGATCTGGGCGGCGGCCTCAAGGCGGTCTTCGTCCTTGAAAACGGTTTTGATGCATCGAATGGCAAGCTTGGGCAGGGCGGGCTGGAATTCGGCCGACAGGCGTGGGTCGGTCTTTCGAGCGCACGGCTCGGCACGGTGACGCTCGGTCGCCAGTACGATCCCCGTGTCGACTTTGTCGGACCGCTGGTTTCCGCGACGCGCTGGAGCGGGGCGTTCGGTACGCATCCGGCCGATATCGACAACCTGAACAACTCGTTTCGCATCAACAACTCGGTGAAATACAGGAGCCCGTCTTTCGGCGGATTCGCGTTCAGCGCGCTGTATTCGATGGGTGGCGTGGCGGGCTCCGTGGGCCGCAACCAGATTTATAGCGTTGGCGGCGGCTACACATACGGGCCGTTCGTGCTCGGCGCGGCTTACCTGAACGCTCATAACCCGAACGTCTCGTACTTCGGCGCGACGGGCACGGTTGCCGCGACGACCAACGGCGTGCCGGGCTCGAACCTCGGCACAGCGCCGTCATTGTCTGGATTCGCATCAGCGTCGACGTATCAGTCAATTACGGCGGGCGGCGGGTTCCAGCTTGGCGCGGCGCACATTGGCGTCACGTACTCGAATACTGCGTTCAAGGGGCTGGGCGATACCACGTCGGGTCCGAATCCGAATGGCTTCATGGGCAGCACCCACTACAATAACGCGGAAATCAATGGCGAATATCGCGTCGGGCAGGCGCTGCTGCTCGGAGTCGCATACGATTATATGAAGGGCAGCAGCATCAGCTCGGCGCGCGGCAAGGTCGGTGGTGCAACGTATCATCAGATTTCGCTCGGCGCGGACTATTCGCTGTCCAAGCGCACGGATGTCTACCTGATGGGGATGTACCAGCACGCATCCGGAACTGACTCCACGGGCGGCGAGGCGCATGCCGCGATCTACACGATCACGCCATCAGACTCGGATCATCAAAGCCTCGTGCGAGTCGGCATTCGCCACCGCTTCTGATCATGATCGACGCGAGGACTATATTCGTAGTTCTCCAGAAACTCCCCCCGGCTGATTTGTGCGGCCGTGGGGAGTTTCGCTTATACCGAGGAGACGCCGGAGGCACGATACACCTGCTGGTTTCCGGTACTCACTTCCTCGACAAATAAAGTGGCATAAAATCAGTGCTCTGAAACGAGTTGTGCAGACCTTCCCTGGAAGGACAGTTCAGGAGAACAGGATGAAAGTCGAAGGCCGCTGCCACTGCGGTGCGATTGAATACGAAGCGGAGGTCGAGCCCGGGACGGTTTCGATCTGTCATTGCCAGGACTGTCAGACGCTTTCAGGGACGGTCTTTCGCGCGAACGTGCCCGCGTCGGCAGACCGGTTCCTCATCGTCAAAGGAAGTCCGCGGCAATACGTTAAAACGGGCACGAGCGGTGCGAAGCGGATTCATGCATTCTGCGAGAACTGCGGCGCTCCGGTCTATTCATGCGCGGCCGAGAATCCCGCAACCTACTCGCTGCGCATTGGCGCCTTGATGCAACGTTACGAACTGGGAAAACCGGTTCGCCAGATCTGGACAAAGCGCCGGTTCCCGTGGATGGATTGCCTTGATAGTGAAAAGGAGTTCGACGGTCAACCGTGAACGCTGAGCAGGCCGCCTGACTGACAGTGGCGGCTACCTGCGTGATTGACTGGCCGGCGTCGATCTTATTTTGCTACGGCGGCCTGTACCTTTCTTGAACCCGGAGGCCGTCCGCGGCGACGCTTTTCTTCAGGCGGCCGTACGTGGTCGGGCTCTGCGGCAATCTCCGTTGGAGCAAGTGTCTTCGCCAACATCGGCAGCATGAGGTCGCGCGTCTGCTCGAGATGTGTTGTCAGCACGCGTACTGCCAGGTCCGCATCACCCGCGAGTATGGCGTCGAGCAGCGCCGTGTGCTCGCTCTCCAACTCGCCTTCGGCGCTGACGGCCGGCAGCAGCGCGCGGTGATACATGGCACTGGCCTCGGCCAGTTGGCGCACGATCTGCACGAGCCGTGGACTGCCGCAAGCCTCCATCATGACGATGTTGAATTCCTCGTGGCGCGCGAGCCACTCCGGATTCACGCGCTCCGGCTCGGACTCGACGCCAACAGGCGTGCGGCTGAGCCGATGGTGTGCCGCGACGACTTTCGATTGCCATTCCACGTCGCCGCGCGCAATCGATTGACGCAGCGCAATTCCCTCGAAGATCGCCCGTTGACGCACGAGGTCGATCAGATCTTCCGCCGTTAGCGCGCGAACGCGAAAGCCGTGCTGCGGTTCGATCTCCACCCATTGTTCGCCGGCGAGGCGATTCAGCGCCTCCCGCACCACATTCAGACTGACGCCATGCGTCTGCGCCATCAGCGAGACCTTGAGCCGTTGTCCCGGCAGCAGCTTGCCCGTCAGTATTGCCTCCCGCAGCTGGTCGAACATTGCCGTATTCAACGTGCGGCCATCTTTTGTATTTCGCATGCCTTGCAGCCAATAGTCGTATCTGCGCGAGCATAGCACGGCATCCAAGCGAAAAACTATTCCGTACGTAGCAATCCATCAAAAAAATAATCATGGTTTTATTTTTGAAAAATGGATTGTGAGTCATAGAATTATTTCCACTGTACGGCTGCGAGGTTCCGACGATGTCCACGATCGAGATGCGCGAGGAGCAGTTCGCATTCGAAGATATGCCCGTGACGGTCTATCGCGGCGGCGCGGGCGCGCCGCTATTGATGATTCACGGCTCGGGGCCGGGCGCTTCCAGCATCGGCAACTGGCGCACGGTGCTGCCCGCGCTTGCTGCCCGGTACGACCTCTACGCGATGGACCTGATCGGCTTCGGCAAGAGTGCCCGCAAGCCGTCTGCGCCTTTTTTCGACTTCGACCTCTGGGTGCGTCAGGCAAAAGCGCTGCTCGAACGTGTACCCGGTGAGAAGGTCGGCGTGATTGGCCATTCGATCTCTGGCGCGATTGCGCTCACGCTTGCCGCCGCCTCGCCGCGCGTGGCGGCCGTGCTGACGACGGGCACGATGGGCGCGCCGTTCGAAGCGACCGACGCGACGCGCCGTTGCTGGCGTTGCCCGACTACCAGGGAAGAACTGGTGCTCGCGCTTCAGGGTTTGATTCACGACACCTCGGTTATCGACGAAGCGTATCTCGCCGCGCGCGAACCCGTGGTGTTCGCGCCGGGCTACGCCGAGTATTTCGACAGCATGTTCGCTGGCGAGCCATCGCAATACATCCGCGCCGCAACGCTCGACGACGCGACGCTCGCGCGCATTCTCTGTCCCGTTGCGCTGCTGCACGGTCGCGACGACATCGCCTTTGCGCCGTCCAGTTCGGTTCAGATCGCCCGGCGACTGCCGCATGCCGACCTCGCGCTGCTCTCCGACTGTTCGCACTCGGTCGCGTTCGAGCGCACCGACGTCTTTCTCGCCACGGCGCAGCGGCTCTTCGATGCGGCGCTCGGCTCCGTGAATCCGCAGTAAATGGATCTCTGTACCATGACAACTACCAACGGCTATCTGCTCAAAGGCAGGATCATCGATGGCACGCTGAACCCGCCAGTCGAGAACGGTGCGCTTGTAATCGAAGGCGAACGGATCGCGTGGCTCGGCGCGGCGCGCGATCTGCCTCCCCTCTATGCCGACCGTCGACTGGAAGTCATCGATCTGCCGGGGCGCACGCTAATGCCCGGCCTCGTCGATGGGCACACGCATATCTCGTTCGGCGAAGCGCGTTCGGAAGAAGAAAATGCCCTTTACACGCCCGTCGAATTCCGTACGGCGAAGGCGCTTTATTACGCGAAAAAGGTTTTGCAGGCGGGTGTGACCAGTGCATTCGATGCGGCCACGACGTACAACATCGCGCAGGCCGTACGGGACGCGATCGACACGGGCATGTTCGAGGGGCCGCGCTTCGCGGTTTCGGGTAAGCAGCTCACCAACCACCAGGGTCTCGAAGACTCGTTCCCGAACGAGATGCCGTTTCCCGTAGGGCAGAGCGCGGTGCTCGTGAAGACGCGCGAAGACCTGGTGGAGCAGATCCGTTTTCAGGTCAAGGACGAAATAGACGCGATCAAGGTGTCGGGCTCGAACGACAACCTGATTACGCCCGACGCGCTCGGCTCGTCGGCTTTCACGCTCGAGGAATTCCGCATCATTGCCGAAGAGACGCACCGGCTCGGCAAGCTCTGCAGCGTCCATGCGCGCTCGCGAGAGGCCGCGCTCTGGTCGGCGCAGGCAGGCTTCGACAATCTGTTCCACGCGTCCTACATCGATGACGAGGGCATTGAAGCCTGCCTGAAGAATCACTGCGTAATCACGCCGACGCTCACGCTGCTCGTCAATCTCGTCGAAGCGAAACAGGGCAACGCGGGTGCATCGGGTGCCGCGGCGTTCCGGGCGGAAATCGAAGCGGCGAGCGTCAATCTGCGGCGCGCTTACGAGGCCGGTGTGCCGCTCATCGCCGGCAGCGAGAGCGGTTGGTCACCCGTGCCGTATGGCCAATGGCATGCGCGCGAAATGGAGCTGTTCGTCGATCTGCTCGGGCTTACGCCGCTGCAGGCGATCCATGCGAACACGCTCGCCGCGACGCGTCTTTTGCATCGCTTCGGTCACGAGGTCGGCAAGCTCGAAGCGGGGCGTCTCGCGGACGTGCTGGTGGTACCCGGCAATCCTCTGGACGACATTCGCCTGCTGCAAAGGCCAAAGAGCTTCGACTACATTTTCAAGGGCGGACGGCCAGTCGATCGCACGCCGCCGCCGCCGCGGCAGCGCAAGTGGTACGAACGCACCAAGATCTTCCTGAACGGGCTGTACGAATACGATGAAACGAGCGGCAGCGGCCGGCTCGTGCAGTGATTCTTTCCACCACGCTACGAAGACCACGAAGAGGACTACCGTGCCGATTACCTCGTTCGCTCATAAGGCGCGCTGCACGTTGCGCAAATTGCCCACTGTCGTCGCGCTCGCCGCTCTGCTCGCGGCACCCGGCGCGCATGCCGAAACGGACCGTCTGCTCGGTCTCATCGCGCCGATGAAGGCGGCCACGCCGTTCAAGATCGGCGTGACTGTCGTTCATTTGAACGACGACTTCTACAAAGGCATTGTCTACGGTATCGAGGACGAAGCGAAACGATCGAACGTGCAGGTAGTGCAGGTGTCGATTGCGGGCGCGTATGGCAATGTCCGCGAGCAGTTCGCGCAACTCGACGCGTTCAAGACGCTCGGCGTGAACGTCGCTGTGTTGGCGCCCGCCGCTTACGACGGCTTCGATCCCATCATCCGTTCGTTGAAGAGTACTGGTATGAAGGTCGCGTCCGTCGGTATTCCCGTGAATAGCAAAAACGTCGATTTCGGCGTGCTGCAAGACGACAGCGCGATCGGCAAGGTGCTCGCCGACGCAGTGTGCAGGAGCGGCACCGGCGAAAAGACGGTCGTCTCCGTGCCGGGGCCCGCGGGCGCGGAATGGGTACGTTTGCGTTACGTGGGCTTCACCGACGAAGCGAAGAAATGCCCGTCGATGAAGGTGTTGCCCGGCGCGTTTGGCGGCGCGCTTGGTCTGCAGGAAGGTCTCGCGCAGACATCCGACCTGTTGCTGCGCAACCCCGATGCGAACTTCGTCTACACGCCGGAAGTCTCGCTGGGCATGGGTGCCGCGCAGGCGATCCGCCAGCAGAACCGCAAGGTTCAGGTCGTGACCAGTTCGATGGTGCGCGAAGCCGCACCGATGGTGAAAGATGGCCGCATGCTCGCCGTCGTGTCGGAGCCGGGCATCATCATGGGCCGTCTGATCGTCCAGTACGCGATTCGCGCAGAAGCGGGCCAGCCTTTGCCAAATCTGGCGCCGCCTTCGGCAAGCGGACTTGCCTATCCGCACTACGACGTGCCGTCCACCCTGATTACGAAGGCGAACGTCGATACGCATCCATTCGAGATCTACGAAATTCCGCCGAAGAACTGGCAGATGCCGGCCGTGCAATAGGCGGTTTCCCCCTTAACGAGTAAACGAGTAAAGGGCGGCCATCATGGCATCTGAACCGGTTTTGCAGGTGCGGGATCTGGGCAAGCGATTCGGTGCGACACGCGCACTTGCCGGTGTCACGCTCCAGTTCTGCGCGGGTGAGATTCACTGTGTGCTCGGCGAGAACGGCGCGGGCAAGTCCACGCTTGGCAAGATTGCGGGCGGCCTGTTTCCCGCGGACGAAGGCGAAGTCCTGCTGAACGGCAATTGCGTGCGTTTCGCGAGCCCGCGCGAAGCCCGTTCGGCGGGTGTCACGATGGTGTATCAGGAACTATCGCTCGCACCGCATCTTTCGGTTCGTGCCAATCTGTGGCTCGGTTTCGAAGGCAGGCGCTTTCCGTTGGCGCCCACGTTGCGCAAGGCCGAGCGTCAGCGTGCCGCGAGCGTGCTCTCGCAACTCGGGCTTGCGGGCATCGACATGGAGCAGCCGGTGAAGGCGTTGCCGGTTGCCGTCCAGCAGCTCATCGAAATAGGCAAGTCGCTGATGTTCAAGCCGAAGGCAGTGATCTTCGATGAACCGACCGCCATGCTTGGCGCCGTTGAAAAGGAGCGCTTTTTCGCGGTGCTGCGCACGTTGCGCGACAGCGGCATCGCCGCCGTCCTCGTGACGCACCATATTGAAGACGTGATGACCGTGGCGGACCGCGTCACCATCATGCGCAATGGCAGCGTGGTCGATTCATTTGCGCTGACGCCGGACATCGACGCGGACCAGGTGGTCGAGCGGCTGACGGGCAAACGGCAGCAGGCGGCCATGCGTCAAACCGGGCAGGGTTCCGCGCGCGCGCCCCTCGTCGATATTGAAGCCGTGCCTACTGCCGATGGTCCGCGCACGCTGACCATCGCGCGCGGCGAGATCGCCGGGTTTTACGGGGTGGTGGGCTGCGGCGCGGAGAAACTTGTTCGTGCCCTCACCGGGCAGGACGAGCCGGCGCATCCCGGCCCGCTCACATTGAGGCTCGACGGACGCCCGTATCGCCCGCGCGGCGCCGCGGACGCGTTGGCGCACGGCGTGGCCTGGCTACCCGCGGGGCGCGCGAGCCACGGTGTGCTGCCGGGCCGTTCGATCCGCGAAAACCTGCTGTTGACGCAACTGAAGGGGCTGTCGCGCTTTGGCTTCATCGGTCCCGCGCGCGAACGCACGCGTTGTGCCGAGTTGCTGGAGGCGTGCCAGGTGAAATTCGGCGACGCCGAGCACAGCATCATGACCTTGAGCGGCGGCAACCAGCAGAAGGTGCTGCTCGCGCGCGCGATGGCGGGTGCGAAGCGCGTGCTGGTGCTGGAAGAGCCGAGTGCGGGTGTCGACATCGACGCGAAGCGGCAGATCCATCAGCGTATCCGTGCGATTGCGCAAACCGGCATCGCCGTCGTCGTGCTGTCCAGCGATCTGCCCGAGACGCTGGCTTTGTGTGACACCGTCATCACGATGTATGCGGGCGCCGTCGCGAACATCTATCGACAGCCGACGGAAGCCGACCAACCGTCGATCATCGCCGACGTGCTGGGCCAGCACGAAGCGCAATCGGAAATTGCCGCCGCCGTGGCGGCCGTCTGACCGGAGAATCGCCCCATGAACACTAAATCCCTCAGCCCGGACACCGGCGACAGCATGCTCTCGCGGGGGCGGCGCGCGTCGTTTTCCGAGGCGATGCTGCCGCTGCTGATCGTCCTGATCGCGGTGGTCGCGGGCATCGTGCAGCCGCGCTTTTTCACCGCTGACAACATGCTGAACCTGGCGCGCCAGGCCGTTCCGCTGATGATTTTGTCGCTCGGCCAGGCCATTGCGATTCTGCGCGGCGGTCTCGACCTGTCGCTTGCATCCGTCATGTCGCTCGCCGGCGTCGCGGGCGTGCTGACGATGCAGCACATGGGCATCGGGCCGGGCCTCGCCGTGATGATTGCAACGGGCATCGTTACCGGGCTGGTGTCGGGTTTCATCATCGCGTGGTTCCGTACGACGCCCCTGGTCGTGACGCTCGGCATGCTGTCGGTCGCGCAGGCGATCGCGCTGATCCTGTCGGGAGGGGTGCCGATCTACGACGTGCCGGCCGACTACGCGCAGGCGGTCGGCTTTGGTAGCGCGTTCGGCGTGCCTGTCATGGTGTGGATCGCCGTTGTCCTGACGGCGGCGATGGCGGTGCTGCTGCGCTACACAGTGTTTGGCCGCTATGTCTACGCAATGGGCTCGAACCAGTCAGCGGCGGCAAAGTCCGGTGTGAATGTCCGCTTTTACACGATGCTTGTGTACGCAGTGAGTGGTTTTTGCGCATCCGTGGGCGCCGTTGTGCTGACCGCGTGGGTCAGTTCGGCACAGCCGATTGCCGCGCCGAACCTCACATTGCAATCGCTCGCGGCCGTGGTGCTGGGCGGCGTCGCGCTCACCGGCGGCGCGGGCGGCGTGCGTCAGGTGTTTCTCGGCGTACTGGTGCTCACGCTGCTCTCCAACGTGATGAACATGGTGGGTGTTTCGGCGTACTACCAGACGCTTGTGGTGGGCATCGTCATTATTCTCGCGGTGATCCTCGACCGGTATCGCCGCAAGGAACAGGATTGAACGTCACTGGATACATACAGGAAAGCCAACATGACGCAACGCACTGTCGAGATTATCGGCGCGGGCCTGGCAGGCCTCGTCGCTGCGAACCGCTTCGCGCAGCTTGGATGGAAGGTCCGGATCCACGAGCGCAACGCCGAATTGCGGATGTTCGGCGCCGGCATCTGGTTGTGGGAGAGCGGGCTGAAGACGCTGGAGACCATCTGCGCCTACGCGCAAGCCGTTGAACGCGCACGCGTGATCCGTGAGTGGCAGATCCGCGATCACCGGGGCTCGGTGCTGATGTCGCGCCTGGCGCACGCCGGCGACCGCCTGATGCTGCCGCCGCGTGCGGATCTCTATCAGGCGTTGATCGACCGCGCGGTGGCGCAGCGCGTCGAGATCTTCACCTCATCGCTCGCCGTTGCCGTGGCGCCTGACGGTACCACCACGTTCGAGAGTGGAGCGACAAGCCACGCCGATCTGGTGATCGTCGCTGACGGCGCCTACTCGCGCATTCGCGAATCGATTCTCGGAACGAAGTGGATCGACTTCGGCTCGGAAGTCGGCATCCGCATGCTCATCGACGAGGAACCGGGCGACATCCGCGACACGCTGATCGAATACTGGAACGGCCCGTGGCGCCTGCTTTACAACCCATGCACCGACGGGCGCAACTATATCTTCCTGAGCGCGCCTGTGGGCGACGAACGTGCCCGGAAGCTGCCCATCGACGTGGCCCTATGGACAGAAAAATTTCCGCATGCTGCTGATCTGATCCGGCGCTTCCAGGTCGACAGCCGCTGGGACCGGCTCGTCAACGTCAAATGCCGCAAGTGGTCCGAGGGACGCGTCGCAATCGTCGGCGACGCAGCGCACGCGATGCCGCCAAACCTCGGTCAGGCAGCCAACACGGCGTTCATCAACGTGATGGCGCTTGCCGAGCTGGCAAGCGGCCCGGCAGGCGAACACGATCTTCCCGCAACGCTGCGCGCGTGGGAAACACAGCAGCGCTCGATTACCGATCACGTGCAATGGTGGTCGTATCTGTATGGCTATGTGCTCGGCAAGTGGCCCGCGTCATTGCTTTCGTTACGCTCGGACGTGGTCCGCGCGATAGCGAAGACGGAATGGTTCGACGAAAGTCTGAATCGTGGTGCACGCCACGTGCCAGCAGGTTTCGAGCGGGCCGCGCCGCTTCCCATGTCTCTTTCCTGACTGATTCCAACCGAAAAGGATCCATTCATGAGCCAGTCCGTCAAGTATGTCAACCCTGAAGGCGCCTGCCCGGCGCAGGGCCTTTATTCCCATCTCGCGCGCGTCAAGGCGGGAGAGATGATCTTCGTTGCCGGACAGCTTGCGGTGGGAGCTGATGGCGGCGTTGTCGGCGTCGGCGACTTCGATGCGCAGTTCAAGCAGGTCTTCAAGAATCTCGGCGACGTGCTCAAAGGCGTCGGCTGCGACTTCAACGACGTTGCGAAGTTCACCACGTACCTCGTCGCGTCGCAGCACATTCCAGGCTTCATGCGCTGCCGGGCCGAGCTGTTCCCGTCGCTGTTCGCGACCGACATGTATGCACCCAACACGCTGCTTATCGTGGACCGACTCGTGAAAGAAGAGTTTCTGATCGAAGTCGAGGCGGTCGTGCGCGCCCGGGATCCGGATTCCGCTGGAGACAAGGCATGAAACTGGTCAGTTTTGAACACCGCGGCGAACGGCGGATTGGCGTATTGACGGGCGATGCCTGGGTCGTGGATGTCACCGGGGCCGTGGGCTCGTACGACATGAACGTGCTCATCGAACGATACGAAAGTCTGCGCGATGCGCTGGCGAGGGAAGTGGAGGCAGGTGCCGAACGTGTGCCTTTGTCCGACGTGACGCTGCTGGCGCCGATACCCGACGTACGCCGCAACATCTTTTGCGTGGGCAAGAACTACTATGATCACGCGCACGAGTTTGCCAATAGCGGCTTCGACTCGAGCGCCGCGCTTGGTGCCGTGCCGCCCGCGCCGATTATCTTTTCGAAGCCGCCGACCTCGGTCGTCGGCCCCGCCGCGGCCATAGACTCGTCGCTCGACCCCATGCAAAGCGTCGACTATGAAGCCGAACTCGCTGTCGTCATCGGCAAGGCGGGGCGTTGCGCGCAGACGGATGATCCGTGGTCGTTCGTCTTCGGCTACACGCTTCTGAACGATGTGACCTCGCGCGGATTGCAGAAGCATCACAGCCAGTGGCTGCTGGGCAAAGGCATCGATACCTTCTGCCCGATGGGCCCAGCCATCGTGACGGCCGATGCGGCAGGCGATGTCAACGCGTTCGAGATTCGCTGCGAAGTCAATGGCGAAGTGCGTCAGAAAGCACCGCTATCCGCGCTGATCTTCGATATCCCCACGCTGATTCGCACGATTGGCCGGTCGATTTCTTTCGTTCCCGGCGATGTCATTGCGACAGGCACGCCGGCGGGTGTCGGACTCGGCTTCAATCCGCCGCGCTATCTGAAACCGGGTGACAGCGTGCGTATTTCGGTCGCACAGATTGGCGCGCTCGAAAATCACGTTGCGTGAGGCGACATGGAGGTGCGCTGGATTTCTGTCCTTTACTGCATGCACCTCGCTTCGTTGGTCGTCGCGGTCGGAGTGTGCGCATGGCGCTTCGATACGGCCGGGACGATGCTGCTATGTGCCAGCGCATGGTTTCTGATTCTGGGTCGGGCAAGCGATCTCGGTGCGCCGTCCGATCCCGAAGCGGGCGGCCCGGAAACCCTCGCCCGTGACCTCGAAAAAGCGACGGCAACCCTCGTGTGTTTCGAGCGCCGCCAGGCGATGCTGAACGAACTGCTTGCCTATCCGGGGCTGACACGGCGCTGTGACGCGTTACACGAACTGCTGTTGATGTCATGGCGGCTGAACGCCGACGATCCGGACGTTGATCACGCCATCCATGACCTGCGCGAGCGTTTGCTCCAGAGTGAAACTCACGTGTAACCTGCGCGCGCCGCGCAGAGAGTCAGATGCTCTGTTCCGACAGTCGGGTCAGTGCATGTAGCTCGCGTTCGGCGCGCGCCTCCTCGAATGCCCACACCCGAAACGCTTCGACCGCCTCGCGTCGAGCCGCGACTTCATTTGAAATCAGGTCGTACCCATAGTGCAGTGGCACTTCGAGCGAAAACGGCTTAACGAGCTTACCGCTCGACAGCGCTTCGCGGGCGAGCGCGGGCGTGGTCACGGTTATACCGAGACCTTCGGCTGCGGCTTCGAGCGCCAGTATCGAATGCGAGAAATGCATGCCCGCCGCAGTGTCGATACCGGCGATCTGTTGCTCCCGCAGCCAGACATCCCAGTAAGAGTGGTGGTCGTACATCAAGCCGCGGTCATCGTGCAACAACGGAATACGCGCGAGTTCGGCGGGGCTCATGCCCGACGCGGGCACCTGCTGGGGCGCGCACAAGGGTGTAATGGTCACTGGAAATAGCGAGGTCACAGCAAATCCCGCGTAGTTTCCCGCGCCGAATGTAACCACGACGTCCAGTTCCTCGCACCACGACTGGAGCGTGCCTGAGTCGGTCGCGCGCGTTCCGCCGAGCGTGCGGTAGCCGAATTGGCGCATCCGGGTGGAGACGCGCACGTCGATATCGGGATGGCGGATCGCGAAGCGATGCAGGCGCGGCATCAGCCATCGCATCGCGAAAGACGGTGGCGCGAGCACCGTCAGCACGTCGCCCGCTCCCGCACTGCCGATCAGTTCGACAGCCTCCTTAAGCTTGCCGAAGCCGTCCTTCAGGCCAGGCAGCGCGACTTCGCCGGCACTCGTGAGCTCGAGGCCGCCCGGCAGCCGCCGGAACAGCTTCGTGCCGAGTGTCTCTTCCAGATTCTGAATCTGGTGGCTGACGGCTGTCGGCGTGACGTTCAATTCCTGAGCGGCACGCTTGAAGCTGAGCAGGCGTGCGGCAACCTCGAACGTCTTCAACGCAGTGAGCGGGACAGGGCGGCTCATGGCGGGGTGAATTTTTCTCAGTCAGTGGATGAAAAAACATCGGGTGACGCCATTTTATGGCGCCAATAATCTGGCGCTCAACAGTCGTCGCAGGCCATCGGAGGACGCATGCAGCCGTGTCACGAAGTCAGCCGCTCTGTGTCGTATGCATGACCCTTTTTCCGTGCATCCGGCATTGCGTCGACCCTGTTCTGCGCTTTCCCTCATAACTGGCGCCGTCCGCGCCAAAGGCACACCTGATGACCTACAGCAGTGACTACCTGCGTTCACTGGTACGGGAAGACCGCGTGCATCGCAAGATGTACGTCGATCCGGAAATCTTCGAACTGGAAAAGGAAAAAATCTTCAAGAAGGTCTGGATGTATGTCGGACATGAAAGCCTCGTCCCGGATCCCGGCGACTATTACTGCACGACGCTGGTCGGACAGGAAGTCGTATTGAGCCGCAGTCCGGACGGAAACATCAATGTCATTTTCAACCGCTGCGGTCATCGTGGCGCCAGGGTGTTGAACCGCAAGCGCGGCAACGCCAAGGTGTTCACGTGCATGTATCACGGCTGGGGGTTCAAACCCGACGGCACATTGGCCGGCGTTCCGATGAAGGCGGACTTCCCGGGCGGCGTGCTCGAAGAACGGGCGTCAGGTATGGTCGCGTTGCCGCGCGTGAAGAGCTATCGGGGTTTCGTGTTCGCATCGTTCAATGCGGATGTCGAGCCACTGGAAGAGTATCTCGGTGAAGCGCGCCGCGGCATTGACGAACTGACGGACCGGTCGCCCGTCGGCAAGATCGAGTTTGCCTTTGGCTGTCATCGCTACCACTTCGACGGCAACTGGAAGCTGCAACTCGAGAATCAGGCCGACATGTATCACCCGGCGGCATGTCATGCATCGACGGTCGGCCCCGACGGACGACAGTTCCAACGGCGCGCCGGCAAAGAGGGCGGGGACGCGGCATTCTTCACGGCCAACGGCGAAGCGGTTGTTGCGCAGACGGGTGTGCGGGGCTTTCTGAAGGGGCATAGCTCGGAAGCTTCGCTCTTCGACAAGGAACAGTCGGGCGGTGTCTGGGACGAATATCGGGCGATGATGGTCGATGCATACGGCGAAGAGCGCACCAGGGACATTCTGAAAAATCGCCGCCATTCGATGACATTGTTCCCGAGCGTCGACATCCTGATCGCGCAGACTTCGGTGCGGGTCATCCGCGCCGTCGCGGTGGACCGGACGGAGATCGAAATCTGGCCGGTCAGGCTCGTGGGTGCGCCGGATGTGATCTCCACGGATCTAGTCAAGTACGTGAACATCACGCATTCCGCTTCGTCGTTCATTCAGAGCGACGATCTGGAAGCATTTGAACGCTGCCAGGAAGGACTAAAGACGGAAGGGGCCGAGTGGTTCCTCGTGGCCAAGGGACTCGGCGACGAAGTCGACGAAGGCAAGGGCGTGCTGTTCGGGCCGAGGTCGAGTGAAGTGGGACAGCGCGCGCAGCATGTCGCATGGCGCGACCTGATGGGCGCATGAGAGGCGCAGGAGTCACTATGAAAAACGAAATCAGCACGCTTTCCAAAATGCACTTTCTGCATCCTCGCGCGGCGCATGTGCGCGCGTTCATCGAAGCCGAAGCGCAACTGCTCGACGATCGCGCATTCGACGAATGGTACAACCTGTTCGCGGACGAAGCGGTCTACTGGGTGCCCGCTGACCGCGCTCAGCAATCATGGCTCGATCATGTGTCGCTCTACTACGACGACAAACATACGCTGAAAACGCGCGTGCAGCGACTCAATCACACGATGACGCACTGTCAGGACCCTGAGTCGCGGTGTGTGCGTGTGGTGTCGAACGTCACCCTGCTCGACGTGCAGGAAGACGAGACATGCTTCTCCGTCCGCTCGAAGTTCATCATGCTGGAAGATCGCTACGGCAAGTCGCAGCGCGTTTTTGGCGGCACGTATTCGCACACGCTCAAGGTACAGGGGGAAAGCTTTCGGATCGTGCTTAAACGGGTGGACCTGACGAACAGCGACCAGAGCTTCCCGAATCTCACGCAGCCCTTTTAATTATCGAAGTGCGCCGGCATACGCAACGCCGGCTGCCAGCCCGGCGCCGGTGTTCGGCCCTGTCATCTTTCAATTACGGAGTGAACCATGCCATCTGTTGTGCAGGGAAATGCCGGCGACATAGCGCTAGTTAAACAAGGAATGGTTGCGGAACATGTCGAGACGGAATCTTTGTATCGCAAGCTGACGTTTCGCCTGATTCCTTTTCTTTTCGTCTGTTGGGTCATCAACTACATCGATCGTGTCAACATCGGTTTCGCGAAGATCCCGCTATCGAAGGATCTTGGTCTAAGCGACGCTGCATATGGTTTTGGCGTCGGAATTTTCTTTGTCGGCTATATTCTCTTCGAGGTTCCCAGTAATGTCCTGATGGAAAGGATTGGAGCCAGACAAACGATTACGCGGATCATGGTGCTTTGGGGCGTGATCTCATGCAGCCTGGCATTTATCACTTCGCCGATGCAGTTTTACATCGCCCGCATGCTTTTGGGGGCGGCCGAAGCCGGTTTCTACCCCGGCATCATTCTTTATCTGACTTACTGGTTTCCGTCAGGCCGACGGGCACGTATCACCTCGCGCTTCCTTCTCGCCATCGCCGTTTCCGGTATCGTCGGCGGTCCCGTTTCCGGGTGGATTCTCCACAACATGGTCGGCACTCTCGGGCTCAGAAACTGGCAATGGCTTTTCCTGCTCGAAGGCATGCCTGCCATCATCGCGGGAATCATTGCGTATTTCTATCTCGACAACGGGCCTGCGGATGCAAGGTGGCTAAGTGAGTACGAGCGTGAAATCATCACTCGTAATCTGATGATGGACGAGTCGGAAAAATCCCAAGGGCACGGACATCGCTTCGTTCACCTTTTGCGCGATCCTCGCGTGTACCTCGTGATCCTCGGATATACCACGGTCCCCTTGATTGGAACGGTTCTGAACTACTGGACAGCGACGATCATTCGCCAGTCTGGCATCGGAAACATATGGCATATCGGGCTTCTGTCCGCAATCCCGTTCGTCGTCGGCGCGACGGCAATGCTCATCAATGCGTGGCATTCGGACCGTACGCTGGAACGCAGATGGCATTATTTCTTCGCCACGTTTGTCGGTGCCGTGGGCTGCGTTCTGCTTACGTATTTCAGCGATCAGTGGGTTATGGCAATAGCGTGTTTATGCCTTATTGGAGTGGCGTATTTCTGCGGGACAGGTACATTCTGGACGATACCGCCCGCATACTTCAATGGGGCTGCCGCAGCAACCGGTATCGCGATGATCAGCAGCCTTGGACAATTTGGCTCGTTACTTGCGCCGATGCTACTCGGCTGGCTTAAGACACATACCAACAGTATCTCTGGGGGGCTGTATGTCATCGCAGCGATCAGCGTGCTTGGCGGCGCGGCTATTGCGCTGGGTGTCCCCAGGCATGCATTGAGAGAGCGCCGATTGGAATGAATGACGCGCTGACTCACGCGACGCGGCGCGCCAGGACATACTTCGAATGCTTTCAACAGGACCGGTACGCCGGAACCTGAAGGACGCAGCTTGCTCGCTATCATCACTTTAGCGGCGCCGAGGCTTGGAGTTGCCTGTTACGAGACAGCCTTCGTTGGCAACGAACTCGGGGAGTGATCCGTGAATGGTGGCGACCTCCGAGCAATCCACGCACACATAGACGTCGCGTACCGCGACGAATCGTAAGCGGCTAGGGAACGCGCCTTGACGGGTCTGCTAATCGTCGATCACAGCAGGTTGCCACGCGGTGTGGCAGTAGTGCCGCGATGTCACTGGCCTTGTGGGTCGGCACGCGCGTGAGGATGTCCTTCAGATAGGCATTCGGGTCGTGCCCGTTGAGTTGGGCCGAGCGTGTCAGGCTCATGATCGCGGCAGCGGCACCCGGCACGAGCTTTCGATTCGAACTGCCCGCATGAAAAAAAGCGGCACCGGAAAGGTGCCGCTTTGGAGCGCCCGCCGTTGCGCGCCGGCTAGAAACGGTGCCGCAAACCCAAAGCGGCGACGAACTGGTTTGCCCCGGATGCGCGCGAGAAGTTCGAGATCTGCGCACCCTGAATTCCGGTTCCTCCCAACTGGTTGGCGCGTTGATAGATGGCTTCCGCATAGACGTCGGTGCGGGGCGACAGGAAGTAGGTGTTGACGATGCCGGCCTGATGCCACTTTGGATAGCGCACGCCCGTCGGGGTGGCGAAGCGGCCGAGCGTGAACGTATAGCCTGCCGAAATATCCCACCGCGGGGTCACGGCGTAGCGCACGTTGACTTCGACGTTGTCGAAGCGCACGTCGTCGCCGGGAAGGCTGATGGCGGTATCAGCCACGTTGTTGATCGACGAAGCCTTGTCCAGCCGCGTTTCGCTCAGTATGAGACCGACCGCCACCTGGGTGAAGTGATAAAGGCCGCCCGCCGCCCAGGTGCGCTGCCGCGCCGCGTTGAACGGCGCGCCGGCCGGCTCGGCGCCGTTCGTATTGGCCGTCGCGAGGTTCGATGCGTTATTGAACTGGAAGTAGCCTGCGCCGAGGTCCAGATTGGTGTACTGATAGCCGAGACCGAAACTGTAGCCCCGGTTGTCCGCAAAGCCGCCCGCTTCGTTCGAGAAGCCGTACAGCGCCCCGAACTTTAGTCCGCCCAGCAGCGTCGGGCTCGTGTATTTGACTGAATTGTTCGTGCGTGTGTAGTTGTCGAGGTTGTCGTTGTCGAAAACGTGCGCGAAGGCTGTACCGCCGTATCGTGTTCCGCCCAGCGCGAATGGCTCGACGAACTGGACCACTTCGTCGAACTGACGACCGAATGTGAGCGTGCCTTTCGACTGGGAAGCAAGTCCCATCCACGACTGAAAACCAAACAGGCGGCCTTGTTGCGCGGCGGTGCCGTTCATCACGCTGAAACCGTTGGTCAGCGTGAAGACCGCGCTGAGATCGCTGGAGATCTGCTCGTTGCCCGACAAGGCCCAGCGGCTGATGTTGATGTCGCCGTTCTTCGCCTGCCAGGCACTTTGATGACCATTGGCGTTGCCGATGTCGCTGACGTAGGCGACGCCCGCGTCGATCGATCCTGACAGACGCACCGAGCTTTGTGCGTGCAGGGTCGGACTGATGAGCAAAAGCAAAACGGTTGTTGCCCGAATGTCTATTTTCAAATTTATTTTATTCATATATTAATATGAGGATTTGCGAGGGTTGCGATATATTTCGATGTGGCTACGCGGGGTTATTAATCCGAACATTCTATTTTATGGATTGCATTTTCTGTTTCCAGAAAATGCTTTCGTATATTTAGCTGCGGGCAGGATTTTGTGAGGTCTGGTCGTGTAAATGGCTGGTCGTCGGAATTGGGGACGTCCACGTTCCGGGGCAACGCATGACGTGGGCATATAGTCGACGTAGGCGCCGCGGCCGATAAAGCCTGTTTTCAGGAATAGTCTGTTATGGATTATTCAAATGCTGAGCCAGGCGCCCGGGCGTAGGGGGAATCGGTCTATCGCGGTAATCGCGATTACCAAATCGATATTTATTGGTTGACTGGTTTTTGCCGGATTGGTGCTGAAATAATAATTGAATTTCAATCCGCTGGATTGGAAAAACCGAAGTTGCGGCGCGCAATTAATATGCGATCACGTGAGGGCGTTGCCGATCGAAGAATGTGCGCGCGGGCGGCAGGAGCTTCGGTCATCAAGCGACCTGGGCTCTGACCGGCCAGGCCGTCACCGTTCTGGCCTCCAGAGAACAGCGTGCCACGGAGAGTAGGCTGTCGCGGAGTAACCGGCGATCTGACCGCGATTGTTGATCCCTTGAGCAATACTCTGGTTGCCGCCGGGGAGCATGCCGAGGTCTTTCATCACGCCGTGCTCGAACAGAAAGGCATGTGCGTACCCGCTCGCGGCAGTCGACGAGCCAACTATCTGGCCACGATCGTTGATCCCATAAGCGGCGCTGCTGCCACCGCCGGGGAGCGTACCCAGGTCTTTCATCACGCCGCGCTCGAACAGAAAGGCGTGCATGCTTCCGCTTGCGGTGGTCGACGAACCGACTATCTGGCCACGACTGTTGATCCCGTAAGCGGCGCCTACGGTGCCGCCGAGCGTACCCAGGTCGATTGCCTTGCCGTTCTCATACAGCGTGGCGTGCTGGTCGCCGCTCGCGAGGGTCGAATAACCGACAGCCTGGCCGCGCTCGTTGAGCGCGGGAGCCTGGCTGATATCGCCGCCTGGGAGCGTGCCGAGGTCGACGATGTGATGGCTTTGGGCTGCGGCCGGCTGGAATGCGGCGGCTGTAAACAGAGTGAAAACAGTTAGCGTGCGGCGAAGATGGTTTGCATTGCAAAATACATGGCGTATGGATCGGCTCATTGTCCGCTCCGCATGGTGGGAATGAAAACGTGCGCAGAAGTTGTTGATCAGTCTAGTCTAAGGAATGATTTGTTCAACGTTTATTAGTAAGGCAAATTAGTGACATGGAGGGCGGGGCAAGCTTTCGATATCGGGTGGCGGGGCTGCACGTCATGTCTCGGTCGGCACAATTGACGACAGAAAACGCACAGCATCGGTGCGCACGAAAATGGCGCATAAAATCTCCAGCTTATTAGTCTTTTTGTCCTTAAGAAATGCGTTTCGAATGCCGTTAATCCGGATTAACTCTCCGAACCGGCAGGGCAGCCACGAGCGCCCATGCCTCGCATGCAACTGGGATACATAAGATGTCCGTAGAGCAGGCCAAACCACGTCAATCGTCAGAAGGCGCGATCATCGCCGAACTGACCCGCGAAGTGCGCAAGATATCGAGGGATAAGATCGCCGATATCGACATGATCAACCGTGAGGCGACCTATCTGGCCATCAACGCCTTGATCGAAGCTGCTCGGGCCGGAGAAGCCGGGCGCGGCTTTGCGGTCGTCGCCAACCAGGTCAAGAACGTGTCCGGTCGGATCGGACAACTTACCGGCGAACTCGGTAAGGAATTGGCCGGCCTCAGTGAACGTATGGTGACGGAACTCGAGCGACAGCAGGGTCAACGCCTGACCGACCTTGCGTTGAACATGATAGACGTGATTGACCGCAACCTCTACGAACGCTCATGCGACGTGCGTTGGTGGGCAACCGATACAGCGGTTGTCGATTGCATGACAAGCGATTCGGAGTCGGCTGCCGCGCATGCGGCAGAGCGACTGTCGGTCATCCTGGATAGTTACACGGTTTACCTCGACATCTGGGTGTTGGATACCGAGGGTCGCGTCGTTGCAAACGGAAGACCTTCGCTATTTCCGGTCGTGGACACAGTGAACGCGGTCCAGCATGACTGGTTCGCTGCGGCGCTCGCCACGCGGTCCGGCGATGAGTACGCAACCGCCAACGTGGACATCGCCGCGGAATTGAGCGGCGCGCAGGTTGCCACCTACGCGACGGCGGTTCGGGAGGGCGGAGCGAGTAACGGAAAGGTCGTCGGCGTTCTGGCCGTGTTCTTCGATTGGGCCAAGCAGGCGTCGACTGTCGTCAATAGCGTCCGGTTGACCGCCGGGGAACGGGACCGGACGCGCTGCATGATCATTGACGCAAGCGGCCGGGTGATCGCTTCCTCCGCAACAGCGGGCCGCGAAAATATGCGTTTCGACCTGCCGCCGAATACCGCCGATATCGGAACTTACCGTACGGCTGCGGGATCGCTTGTCGGATATGCTCTGACGCCCGGCTATGAGACTTATCGCGGTATGGGCTGGTTTGGGGTAATCGAACAACGGCCGGATCAAACACTGTAACCATGTCGCCGGCATGAACGAACGCGGGGCAGGTCATCTGCGACGGCGGCCCGCGGCCAGTGTCCACTGCGGGCAAGTGCGAACTTCTGTTGAAGGCCGCTGCATGCCCATTCGATGACTTTCGGCGGGATGCGAAATTCGGCCGCTGCAGCCGATCGGTGTGACCGGCCGCGCTGGAAGGATCGTGCCGCAAGGGCAAAGTGCCATACTAAGCACTACGCGGAATAGAGCGTATCGACTGACTGGTGGAGCTTCATCGAAAGCGGCGACGCTTCATATCGGCCTGCGATTACCTCGATGTAGGCCCCGGTGCCGCATGATTCAGCCGTGGCGATAGCCTGATCGAGTTCTGCGCACGTTGTCACGCGTGCGGTGAACCAGCCATCACAACCCATTGCCTCCGGAAGTTTCGAGTAGTTCCATTGTGCCAGGTCGTTGTAGTACGACTCGGGGTTTTTGCAAAGCAGCTTCTCGACGAGGTAGCCATCGTTGTTCAATACAAAGATGATCGGTTTAAGACCGAATCGATGAAACTGGCTAACCTCTTGCGCGGTGAGTTGATGAGATCCTTCGCCGGTAATCAGAATGGTTCTGCGATGAGGGGCGGCGATCGCGGCGCCGAATGCCGCCGGCGTCGCCCACCCGATTGCACCCCATAGCGTCTGGTTCTGGAAGGTCGCTCCCTTGGGCATGTGAGCAAAACCGAGTCCCATCGATGTCGTTCCCGTCTCGGCGATCACAATATCGTTCGGCTTTAACATCTGTTGCCACCGCGGATAGAGATACCCGGCGGTGACCGGACCGTCAAGATTGCCGACGGGTGCTTCCAGTCCTTGCACTGCCGGCGCAGGCACCTCCTTGCGGGGAATTCTCCGGGCCAGTTCGGTCAGCACGTCTTCCATGCGCACATTGTCGTAGGACGCGTTGCCGACGCGAACCGCGCGGGGCATGATATTGATGCTCTTCGAGCGGTCGATCCGCGCGGTGAACGAACCGGAGTTGAAGTCGGTCAGCATGGCGCCGATGCCCATCACGCAATCGCATCCCTCCACAAAGGCGCACACCCGTTCGTTCATCAGCTTGCCGTCATACATGCCGATGTAGTTCGGGTGCGACTCGTCGAGGACGCATTTGTCCATGAACATCGTCGTGAAAGGGAGGTTGGAAGCGTTGACGACGGCCAGTGCCTTGTCTGCGAGTCCGGCCCGCGATACGAGAATCCCCGGGACAATGCACGCCGTCCTGCTTGAACCCAATGCATCGACGATCGCTGTAACCGCCGCATTCAGCAAGGCGGGATCGGTCGCGGGACTGGCCCGGTGATCGGCAGCGGGTACGACCGTATCGACGACCGGCATATTTGCGTAATCCGAAGGAAAGCCCAGGTAGACTGGTCGGCGCTCTTGCAGAGCGGCGGCGATCAGGCGCTCAGTTTCCGCGATACAGTTCTCGGGAGTCACAATGGCGCGCGCGCAAACAACCGGCGCGGCCATGTCATAGAAGATGTCGAATTCGCCGTTGCCCAGTGTATGGTGGACGAGTCGGCGCGCTTTCTGCACGTTGCTAGCCGGCATGCCGACCAGATGAAATACGGGCAGAAATTCTGCGAACGAGCCGGCGATTCCGTTGATTGCACTCAGTTCACCGACGCCGTAGGTGGTGCTGAGCGCCGCCACGCCGTGGATGCGCGCATATCCGTCCGCCGAATAAGCTGCGTTGAGTTCATTGCGGAATCATTTGTGACGTTCACGGAGGATTTCAGAATCAACGACCTGATCCGCAGCGCTTGCGGTGTTCATGGATTCGCACCAAGGACCGCAGGCCGCAGCAGTCACCTGGACCTCGTGATTGCAATGGTCCGCTCGGGGATGGGCGTGACTATCTTTCCACAAACGCTTTGGAACAGGATTGCGTCGTCGGAGCTGGTCGCGATCCCGCTCACCCATCCCAGGCTTTCCTACGAACTCGCACTCGTCCGGCGTTCCGGTAGCTACGTGAGTCGAAGCTGCCAGGCCTGGATCATGATCGCGTCGACGGCCCTCGGCTTCGATGTTGGCTCAGGCTTCATGAATCAGCCTGAATCGGCCTGAGATTGCGCGAGACCGCAACAGACGGCGTGCCGCCTGGCGGGATATTGCGTTCGCCAACGGCCTGCTGCACCATTGTGAATGGCCGTTGGCAAGACGACGCAATGAACGCCCTTATCAGATCGACTTCTGCCGCGGGAAAGATTCAGCGCCGGTTACCCCCGCGCCCGAGAGAAATAACCCGCGAAGCCGCCCGCATTGGCGGCAGTCAAAAAATCGACTGCCCCGTGCAGGTCGTCAACCACTCCAACGCCAGCACACCCGCCAGCGAATTACCATTGCCGTCCAGCCCCGGCGACCACACGCATACCGCCATCTCGCCCGGCAGCACGGCAACGATCCCGCCGCCCACGCCGCTCTTCGCCGGCAAGCCGACGCGGTAGACGAAATCGCCCGCCGCGTCATAGGTGCCGCAGGTCAGCATCAACGCGGAAAGACGCTTGGCCGAACTCGTGTCGAGAATCCGTTCTCCGGTGGCCGGTATCACGCCGTGATTGGTCAGGAACAGCGCCGCTTTCGCCAACTCGACACAGCTCATCGAGATCGCGCATTGACGGCAATAAGCGTCGACCACCACTTCCGGCGGCATCTCCATGTTGCCGAAGCTCGCCATGAAATGCGCCATTGCGCGGTTACGGTGCGCGTGCTGCAATTCAGATTGCGCGACGCGCGAGTCGTAGTCGATGCTTGCTTCGCCCGTGAGCCGTCGCATGAATTCGACCAGCGCCGTCTCCGCCTGCACGAAACGGCGGCACAGCACGTCGGTGACGACCAGCGCGCCCGCGTTGATGAACGGATTGCGCGGTTTGCCCTGTTCCGCCTCGAGCTGAACCAGCGAGTTGAAGGCATTGCCGGACGGCTCGCGCCCCACGCGCTGCCACAACGCGTCGCCGAGCAGGCGGAACGCCATCGTGCAGGCGAACAGCTTGGAAATGCTCTGAATGGAGAAGCGCGTGTCGGCCTCGCCGGTGCGGAACACCTCGCCCGATGCCGTGACGATCGCCATGCCGAAACTGTCGTCGGGCACTCTGGCGAGTTCGGGAATGTAATCGGCGACCTTGCCGGAGCCCAGATAAGGCTGGAGATCACCGTGGATCTGTTCGAGGATGGATGCGTAGTTCATTGAGGAGGCGCGGTCCGTTGAAGCCGGGATTTTAGCGGCAAGCCGAAGCGATTTGTTTATGCGCCACGTCGCAACGCGGCGTGTTCCGGCACGATCCTCCACGATCCGGTGCCCGGCCGGCGCCTCGTTCCGGCTATGCTAATCTTGCTGCCTTTCCGGCACCAACCGGGCAAAACGGACACCATGATGGAGACTGTCGATCCAGACGGCGTCGAGCAACCAGCCTTCGTGATCGGTGAGCACCACGAGACGCTGGACGAACCTTTGGGCGCCTATCGTCGCGCACGGCTGATCCACGCGAGCGCCGGCGTGCTGATCGTGCGCACGGAAACCGAGCGCTGGGTCGTGCCGCCGGGGCACGCGGTATGGATACCCGCCGGCACGCTGCACCGCTTGTCCGCAACCGGCCCCGTTCAGTTCTGCTCGCTTTATGCCGGCGTAGATGCCGTGCCGCTGCCGCTCCGCAGCATCGCCATCGTGCCGGATCGACTGGTGGCAGCTTTACTGAGCGCCGCGGCCGATCTGCCGCACGCCAAACCGTTCGGCGAACCGGCCGCGCGTCTCGTGCAGGTATTGCTGGACCGCCTGCCGGGTCTGCCTGTCGCGCCGCTAGGGCTGAACTGGCCGCGCGATCCGCGTGCCCTGCGCATCGCCGATGCGCTGAGCACGAACCCGCCGGACTCCGCAGTACTCGAAGACCTGGCTGCGGCCGCCGGCGTGACGGCTCGCACGGCGGCGCGCCTGTTCGTCAAGGAAACGGGACTCACCTTTGGGCAGTGGCGTCAGCAGCTTCGCCTGCTGGTCGCGGTGGAGCGCCTTGGAGCGGGCGCGAGCGTCACGCAGGTGGCGCCCGAGGTGGGATACAGCGACGTGTCTTCCTTTATCGCGGTGTTTCGGGACGCATTCGGCGACACGCCCGCCCGTTATTTCCGCTAACGCAATGCGATTGCCGCCGTTGTCAATGCGCGCCCGCTGCATCCGGGCCGCCGCCGCCCTTGGCCGGCCGCGTAATCCAGATAAGCGGAATGATCAGAATGAAGATGACCGCCGAGACGAAGAAAATATCGTTTAGACCCATCATGGCCGCCTGCGTGTTCACGGTGAAATCGAACAACGCATGTGCCGATTGCGGATTCAGATGCAGCAGCGACTGGGTCGAATCGATCTGCTGATTGAACGCGGGGTTGTTGATGGAGGCCTGCTCGGTGAGCCGTTCGTGATGCAGCACCGTGCGGTTGTTCCACTCGTTGCCGGCGATCGAGGTGCCCACCGCGCCGCAGAATACGCGGGCGAAATTGGACAGGCCCGCTGCGGCGGGAATCTTGCTCGGTGGCTGGCCGGACAAAATGATCGAAGTCAGCGGCACGAAGAACAGCGCCATCGGAATGCCTTGCAGCAGCGTGGGTAGCACCAGGTGCCACGTGTCGATTTCGATCACGTATTTCGAGCGCATGTAGAACACGATCGCAAAGCCGATGAACGCAAGCGTGGCGATCACGCGCGCATCCGAGCGCGGCAGCACGCGGCCCATGACCGGTGCGAGCAGCACCGCGAACACGCCGAGCGGCGCGGTCACGAGACCGGCATCGACGGAACGGTAGTTCAGGTACTCCTGCATCCATTGCGGCAGAAGCACGAGATTGCCGAAAAACACGCCATACGCGACTGAAATCGCAATCGTGCCGCCGAGAAAATTGCGCTGCTGGAAGAGCCGCAAGTCGACGATCGGATGTTCCTCGGTCAATTCCCACACGAGAAAGAACGAGAAGCTCACGAGCGCGGTGATGCCGAGAATCACGATCACAGGCGAGGCGAACCAGTCGAGGTCTTTGCCCTTGTCGAGCATGATCTGCAGCGAGGCGACCCACGTGATCAGCAGGCCGAGCCCGACCACGTCGATGGGCGGCTTGCGGGTTGGCGACTCGCGGGTGCGGTAGATCATCCATGTGACGCCGGCCGCGAAAATGCCGACGGGAATGTTGATGTAGAAGATCCACGACCAGCTGTAACTGTCGGTGATCCAGCCGCCGAGCGCCGGGCCCGCAATCGGGCCGACGGTTGCCGTCATCGCCCATAAGGCGAGCGCGGTGGAGGATTTTTCCTTCGGATACGAGCCGAGCAGAATGGCTTGCGACAGCGGAATCAGCGGGCCGGCCACGGCACCCTGGAAGATCCGCGCGAGCAGCAGGATCGGCAGTGTCGGCGCGATGCCGCATAACCAGGACGCCAGCACGAACATCAGAATCGCGCCGACAAAAAGCTTGATCTGGCCGATGCGTTGCGTGAGCCAGCCGGTGAGCGGAATCGACACGGCATTGGCCGCCGCGAATACCGTGATGACCCACGTGCCTTCGTCGACTGAAACGCCGAGGTTGCCCGAAATGGTTGGGATCGCAACGTTCGCGATCGACGTGTCGAGCACGTTCATGAAAGTGGCGAGCGCGACGGCAATCGTGGCCAGAACCAGTTGGCCGCCCTTCAGCGGCGGCGGTGGTGCGGGCGGCGCCGAAGCAGGCGCGGAGGTGGGCTGGCTCAAACGGTTCTCCGGATCGGTGTGCTGCGCATATGCTGCGTGGATGTTTATTCGCGCCCGCGCGATGCGTGCGGCCGCAGGTCCGATGAATGCTCGCAAAAGCATACCTGTATTCGCGTTTGGGCGTCATCGGTGCCGGTAAACCGCGGGGCGAAAACAAATCCGGCAGCGTATGCTCGCGGCTGAGGCCGCACGCAGGCGGAAATATCCACTACGAATCAACGAAGAGAAGGAAACGATATGGGTTGGGAACAATTCGAACACGGCTGGCGGCGCGCACCGGCGGCTGCGCCTGCCAAAGGTCTGGTGGTGCTGATGCACGGCGTCGGCAGCAATGCGCGCGATCTGATGCCGCTCGCGGACATCTGGAGCGAAAGCCTGCCGGACGTGGCGTTCACCTCGCTCGACGGCACCGATGCGTTCGACGGCGGCTTCGGCGGACGCCAGTGGTTCAGCCTGCGCGACGTCAACGAAGGCAATCGCGAGGCACGCGTGGCCGCGGCCTATCCGGCGTTGCGGCGCATGCTCGAAGTCGAGCTCGCGCACTGGCAGCTGCCTTTCGGGCGCCTTGCGCTGGTCGGTTTCTCGCAAGGTTCGATCATGGCGATGCACCACGCGGCGACCAGTGCGGAAGGCGCGGCCGGCGTGGTCGCGTACTCGGGGCGGCTTGCCTCGGTGATCGTCGCGCAGAACGGCACGCCGCTCACGCTGATCCACGGCGAAGACGACGAAGTGATTCCGGTGCAGGAACTCGAATACGCCGCCGACGCGTTCAGTAACGCGGGCTATACCGTGGACGCCTACGCACTGCCCGGCATTGGACATACCATCAACGCCGACGGCGTCGCACTCGGCCAGGAGGCGCTGGAACACGCGCTCGGCGCTTTGTCGCGCGGCTGACACGGCTCTGATTGAAAAGCGGCCCTAAAGAATTTGATCTGCTTGCCGTTAACTGCTCATTAGCATGAAAATCACCCCCGCCGCGCGGACCGCGCAGTGCCCGGCAGGCGTCCCAAGGGGACTGCCTGCGGGCGTGCCAAGCGGCTCGGGTGACCCGGGGGCGCATTTTCCAGACTGCCCGGTACGGGCGGATAACGACACATCAGAGCCTTCCTATGGCCAGACCGACGCCGTATTACCCGTTTTTCGATCGCTTGTTCCGCCAATCCGTGACGGTGGACCTCGGCACGGCCAATACGCTTATCTATACCGACGACGGCGGCATCGTGCTGAACCAGCCGTCCGTGGTGTGTTTCCAGAAAGAGGCCGCCGACCGGCCGAAGCGCGTCACGGCCGTGGGCACCCAGGCGCGCCAGCTTCTGGGCCGTGAGCCGGCCAACCTCGAAGCCGTGCGGCCCATGCGCCACGGCGTGATCGCCAACTTCTCCGCCGCCGAGCACATGATCCGGCAATTTGTCGACATGGCGCGGCCGCGGCCGTTCTTCAGCCGCCGCGCTGCGTTCACGTTGTGCGTGCCGGCGGGCGCGACCCAGGTCGAGCGTCGCGCGATCAAGGAAGCGGCCGTGGCGGCCGGCGCGTGGAAGGTGAGCCTGATCGGCGAGTCGCTGGCCTCGGCGGTCGGCGCGGGTCTGCCGGTGTCCGAGGCGATTGGTTCGATGGTGGTCGATATCGGCGGAGGCACGACGGAGGTCGGCGTGATCGCGCTCGGCGGCATGGCGTATAACGGCTCGATCCGCGTGGGCGGAGACAGCTTCGACATGGCGATTGTGAGCTACGTGCGCAATCTGTACGGCGTGCTGCTCGGCGAACAGACCGCTGAACACGTCAAGAAGAATATCGGCTCGGCCGTGCGCGACGTGCCGCGCGAGCATATGAACGCGACCGGCCGCAGCGTCGACGACGGTTTGCCGCGCACGGTTCAGCTGAGCAACCACGATATCGCCGATGCGATCGAAGGGCCGCTGCGCCAGGTGATCGGCGCGGTGAAGCGCGGGCTCGAGACGGCGCCGGCCGAACTGGTGACCGACATCGCCAATAACGGCATCGTGCTGACGGGAGGCGGTGCGCTGCTCGGCAACCTGAGCCGTCGCCTGACGAGCGAGATCGGCCTCGAAGTGGGCATTGCCGACGAACCGCTCACGTGCGCGGTGCGCGGCGCCGGCATGGCGGCCGCAGCCGGTCTGCTGGACGAACTCGCCTACGAATGATCCCGCGCGGGATCTGCCGCGCCGGTGCCACGGCAATGCACCGAGCCGGCCGTTGAACCGGGCGGCCACGCGGATCGAGCGGCTGTGTGACAATACGCCTCGCGTCCCAATCTTAGGGACGTTTGCGCACCTGTTTTCCCCATTTCATTTCGAGCCGGCGCCGCTGCAATCACGCGTTGCCGCGCTGTCCGTGAACCGTTCGTGAATCGATCCGTTTCCATTTCACCGCCGCCTTCATCATCGCGTTTCATTGAATTGCGAAGCGGCTTGCACATGCCCTACGTGGAAGCCGGCGAGGGCGAGCTGTTGCTGTTCGTGCATGGCTCGCTGTGCGACTACCGCTATTGGCAACCGCAACTCACGGGTTTGTCGAAGCATTACCGTTGTGTCGCTGTGAGTCTCACGCATTACTGGCCGGCGGCCGATACGGACTCCGGCTCGCCGTTCAGCTGGAGCGAGCATGCAGACGAAGTGGCTGAATTCATCGAGCGATTCGGCGCGGGACCGGCGCATGTAGTGGGGCACTCGCGCGGCGGTTGCGTGGCGTTTCATTTTGCGCGCCGCCATGCGCAACACGTGCGCACGTTGACGCTCGCCGATCCGGGCGGCCCGTTGCAGATTGCCGGCCGTCCGCCCGCGAGTCTGCCGGAGACGGTCAACGCGTTGCGCTCGAAAGCGGCGCAACTGATCGAAAGCGGCGAGGTGGAGGCCGGCCTGCAACTGTTCGTCGATTCGGTTAGCCGGCCCGGCTTCTGGGCAATGAGCACGCCGGGCTTTCGCAGAATGGCGACCGACAACGCGCACACGCTCGCGCGCCAGTTCCGCGATCCGTTGCCCGCGTATGTTCCCGAGGAAGCCGCCGAGGTGCGTTGCCCAGTTCTGCTGATCGATGGCGAAAAGAGTCCTGACATGTTTCGCCGTACCGCAGCCGCGCTGCAAACATGGCTGCCCGATGCGCGCCGCGAAACCGTGCGCGGTGCGTCGCACGGAATGAACCTCGCGCATCCGTCGGCGTTCAATCGCTACGTCGATGAGTTCATTCGCTCCGTGAGGGCGTAATGGCCGCGTAATGGCCGCGTAATGATCGTGCAATCACTGCACGATGAGTTTGTGCCAGGCGCCATGCGCTCGCGGCGATCTCCGCGCTCTGGCCCGGCACCGGCAACGAATCAGACGTTCGATCTCACGACTTGCGATGAGCGTCTTTGTCGAGCGCGTGTTCCGCCGCTTCGCCGACGAGGCCGTGGTAATACAGATGCACGCCGATCGCGAGCGAGTCGTTGCGAATTTCGTGGAAGGCTTTCCACGCTTTCACGGGGTCTTTGAACAGCAGATAGTGCGCTTCCTGCGCGATCAGATCCGCGACTTCATGCAGGCCGTGACCATGCAGCACGTTCACGAGCGTATCGAGGCTGCGGTGAGTGCGCGCGTCGGTACGCGGGTAGAGCATGTGCAATACCGCCACGTCTTGTGTTTTCAGCGCCGCCGACAGCGCGACGACGATATCCTGGTGATTCAACGCGGTGACGATGCTTTCGTCACTGTGGACGTGATCGGGAAATAGCGTTTCGAGAGAAGCGTTCATCAGGTCCTTCCGTTCTTCTGACTGATTAAAAAAGCCCGCCGCAGAGCGGCGGGCCAAAGACAGCGATGTGTTAGCAGGGGAAGCAAAACACGGATTCAGTATCGCAGATGCACCCACGACTTCGCAGCCCGGCTGCCGCAAAACATTGTTGCAGTAAGCGCTCCAGCTTTCATTTGGCTGGCGGGCTGCGAGCGGCGTGCGGCACATCGACTCGTACGACGTTTGGGCGCGTTTTGTGGCAACCTCTACCGCGTTCAGCGGGAAATCAGGCAACGAATGTTGCGTTGGTCGAGATGGATTGTTGCGGTCAATCGTCGCAATGCCGGGCTCTGTGGACTTTAAAATGCGGATCGGAGCCTGAGCATGCCAACACGTTCAACGACGATCGAGCATGCCGGCACGTGTGCGATGTGAAAGTAAAAGGAACAGTTAGATGAACTCGAAGACACACGCAACGCTGAGCTTTTCCGACAGCGACCAGACTATTGATCTGCCGATTTATCAGGGCACGCTCGGACCGGATGTGATCGACATCCGCAAGCTGTACGGCCAGACCGGCAAGTTCACGTACGACCCGGGTTTCATGTCCACGGCGGCATGCAATTCGGCGATCACCTATATCGACGGCGATAAGGGCGAACTGCTGTATCGCGGTTATCCGATCGACAACCTGGCACAGAACGCCGACTTTCTCGAAACCTGCTATCTGCTGCTCAAGGGCGAACTGCCGAACGCGCAGCAGAAGGAAGAGTTCGTCAAAACGGTCACGCAGCACACGATGGTGCACGACCAGATGCACTTCTTCTTCCGCGGTTTCCGTCGCGACGCGCACCCGATGGCGATTCTGGTTGCCGCAGTCGGCGCGTTGTCGGCGTTCTATCACGACTCGCTCGACATCAGCAATCCGGAGCACCGCGAAATTTCCGCGATCCGCATGATCGCGAAGCTGCCGACGCTGGTGGCGATGGCGTACAAGTACACCGTGGGTCAGCCGTTCGTTTATCCGAAGAACGACCTGTCGTACAGCGCGAATTTCATGCGCATGATGTTCGCCAATCCGACGGAAGAGTACAAGGTCAACGACGTGCTGGTGCGCGCGCTCGACCGCATCCTGATCCTGCACGCCGACCATGAACAGAATGCCTCGACCTCGACCGTGCGTCTCGCCGGTTCGTCGGGTGCCAATCCGTTCGCGTGTATCGCGGCCGGTATCGCGTGTCTGTGGGGTCCGGCGCACGGTGGCGCGAACGAAGCCGCACTGAACATGCTGGAAGAAATCGGCTCGGTCGACAACATTCCTGAGTTCATCGCGCAGGTGAAGGACAAGAATTCGGGCGTGAAGCTGATGGGCTTCGGTCACCGCGTCTACAAGAACTACGATCCGCGTGCGAAGCTGATGCGCGAAACCTGCCACGAAGTGCTGGAAGAACTGGGCCTGCACGACGACCCGCTGTTCAAGCTGGCAATGGCGCTGGAAAAGATCGCACTGGAAGACGAATACTTCGTGTCGCGCAAACTGTACCCGAACGTCGACTTCTACTCGGGCATCGTGCAGCGCGCACTGGGCATTCCGACCGCCATGTTCACGTGTATCTTCGCGATGGCACGTACGGTCGGCTGGATTGCACAGTGGAACGAAATGATCGCCGATCCGGAACAGAAGATCGGCCGTCCGCGTCAGCTCTTCGTGGGCGAGACGCAACGCGAAGCGAAGCCGCTCGCGAAGCGGTAAAGCGTCGCGGCTGACAGCCGCCTGACGCCCGCGCGGCGCTCTCACGAGGAGCGCCGCGCGATCCCCCTCTGCACGTCCTGTGCCACGGAAAAAACTGAAACTCCCATGTGATAAGTTCGTCTGACGCGGACAGACCCTCTACAATCGGAAGCGACCGGGCAGCACCCGCCACAACCGAATGTGACACTGAACGCAGAAGCGAACCCATAGGAGTGACACTGATGCAGCAGCCAGAAGCCCTCGGCGGCCTTTCGGGCGGAATCGACCACCGCGAACCCGAGCCGGACGGCGTATTCATCCCCACGGAAAACCTCAACGTCGCGAGCGCTACCCAGCACGTGCTGAAGTCGGGCGATACCTTCATCGTCAACGATCCGCTCGGCGATATCACCGGCCACGACGACGGCCTGTTCGTCAACGACACCCGTGTTCTCTCGCAACTGCGCCTCACCTTCGGCGGACGCGCGCCGTCGCTCCTGTCGGGCAGCGTCAGCAGCGACAACACCTCGTTCACCGCGCATCTGACCAATCGCCCGTTGCCGCCGCTCGGCGGCGACAGCACGCCCGAAGGCGTGATCCACGTCGAGCGTGTGCGGGTGCTGTCGGGCACCGTGCTCAACGAAGCCATCGAACTGACCAACTACGGCACGAGCGACGCGGTGGTGCCGCTCTCCATTTCGTTTGCCAGCGACTTTCGCGACATGTTCGAAGTGCGCGGCCTGAAGCGCGACAAGCAGGGCCGTGTCCAACCGGCGCGCGTCGAAAATCGGGAAGTACTGCTTGGCTATGTGGGCCTCGACGACGTGTCGCGCAATGTGCAGATCGCCTTCTCGCCGGAACCGGACAAACTCTTCGCCGACCGCGCCGACTACACCGTCAAGCTGCCGGCGCAGGCGTGCGTGTCGATTTATCTGTCGGTGTCCGTACAAGTGGTCGCGCGCGCGGACAACCCTGGCGCCGGTGTCTCGCAGCCCACGCATCCGTTGAGCGAAGCCCACCTGTCGCAGATCGACGCGGAGCGCCCGCGCGTCGGCCGCGCTGCCGTGCGCGCCGCGCTCGTCGACGCTCACCTGGTCATGCGCGAGCGCCGCCGCGCCACCGCGCGCGTGCGTTCGAGCAATCCGCTTTTCAATGCATGGATCGACCGCTCGCTCGCGGATCTGGGCCTGCTGACCACGGACCTCGTGACCGGCCCGTATCCCTACGCCGGCATTCCGTGGTTCTCGACGCCATTCGGCCGCGACGCGGTCATCACATCGCTGCAAACGCTGTGGTTGCAGCCGCAACTGGCGGCGGGCGTGTTGCGTTTTCTCGCGGAACATCAGGCGCGCGAGAACTCGCCGTTTCGCGACGCCGCGCCCGGCAAGATCATGCATGAGATGCGCAAGGGCGAAATGGCCGCCACCGGCGAGGTGCCGTTCGCGCTGTACTACGGCGGCGTCGACACCACGCCGCTGTTTATCGTGCTGGCCGGCGCGTATGCGGCACGTACGGGCGACAGCGCGTTGATCGACGAATTGTGGCCGGCGCTCGAGCGCGCGGCGCAGTGGGTTGCGGGCGTGTGCGACAAGAACCGCTACGGCCTGCTGGACTATCAGCGCGAGTCGGACGGCGGCCTGGCGAATCAAGGCTGGAAGGACAGCCACGATTCCGTATTCCACGCCGACGGCCGTTTCCCCGACGGCCCGATTGCGCTCGTCGAAGTGCAGGCCTATGCGAGCGCCGCTTTCGACACGATGGCTCACTTCGCGAAGGTGCGCGGCCTGCACGATTCGGCCGCGAAATACAGCGAGCGTGCGAAGAAGATCCGTCAGTGCGTCGAAGAAAAATACTGGATGCCTGAGTCCGGCTTCTACGGCATTGCGCTCGATGGCCACGGCGAACTGTGCCGCGTGATGGCTTCGAATGCCGGCCATCTGCTGGCGTTCGGGTTGCCCTCGCGCGAGCGCGGCGAATCGGTGGTGCGCGCGCTCGACTCCACGCTGTTCCACACCGGCTGGGGCGTGCGCACGCTGGCCGCGAGCCAGGCGCGCTTCAATCCGATGGCATATCACAACGGCTCGGTCTGGCCGCACGACAACGCGCTGTGCGCGCGCGGCCTGTCGCGTTACGGCGGCAAGGCCGCGGCGGTGCGGCTGCTGCAGGCGCTGTTCCAGGCGGCGGTCAACTTCGACATGCGTTTGCCTGAACTCTTCTGCGGGTTCCCGCGGCGGCGCGGCGAGCCGCCTACCGCCTATCCGGTCGCGTGTCTGCCGCAGGCGTGGGCCGCAGGTTCGCCGTTCATGATGCTCGAAGCGTGTCTCGGCATCACGATCGACGCCGAGCGGCGCGAAGTGCTGATCGAACAGCCGATGCTGCCCGAAGGCATCGACTGGCTCGAAGTGGGCGATATCCGGGTGGGAGACGCTTCGGTATCGATCACGTTCCGCCGGATCGGCGAGAAGGTTGTCGCCTCGGCGGAGCAGGGCGACGTGCGGGTGGTCGCGCTGCTTTGAGCATGCGGTAGCGCGCCGCAGCTCCTGCTGAACGCCATGTGCCGGGTGGTAACATTTGTTGTCATCCTTTCCGACCGCTCGCCCGGTACATCCGCATGCCAGACAGTTTCGACCAGCTCGCCGCCCTGATCCGGGCGCGCTTCTCAGAACTGAGTCCGCAGTTCCAGATGGGGGCGGCCTTCCTGCTCGATCATCCCGACGAGGTCGCGGTCTCGTCCATGCGCAAGGTGGCCGAACGGGCACAGGTGCAACCGGCCTCACTGGTGCGTCTGTCGCAGCAACTCGGCTTCCCCGGCTGGAACGAATTGCGCAACCTCTTCGTCGCGCGTGTGCGCACGCGGCCTGAGCCGCTCGCGAGCCGCGCCCGTTCGCTCGTCAAATCGAAAGACGCGCTGGCGAACGATCTGCTGGTCGCGCAACAGCACAATCTCGAGGTGACCGCCGCGCATAACGGCCGCGTGATCGTGGAAGCGGCGCGTCTGTTGCGGCGTGCGCCGCACGTGCATGTGGCCGGTTTCCGCTCCTGCTATGCGGTGGCGTTTGGCCTCGTCTACGGATACCGGCTGTTCCGTTCCTCGGTGTCCTTGCTCAACGGCGAGGCCGGAACGCTCGAGATGCAGTTGCGCACCGTCGAGCGCGATAGCGCCACCATCGTGATCAGCTTCGCGCCATATTCGGTGGAAGCCGCGCGCGTAGCCGAAGCCGCCCTGGAAAAGGGCAGCAAGCTGATCGCGATCACCGACAGCGCCGTGTCGCCGATCGCCTTGAATGCCGACAAGGTGCTGATCTTTTCACACGAAAGTCCTTCGTTTTTCCCTTCGCTGGTGGCGGCGACCGCGATCGCCGAATCGCTGGTCGCGCATCTGCTGGCGCTCGAGGGAGCGGGCGCGGTCGAACAGCTCGCCATTGCCGAGCAGTCGCTGCATGCGAAGGGCGCATACGTGCCTTGAATATTTCCTTCTGAATCGAGCCGGGGTCTTGTATGAAGCAGGACCGCTCCATCTGCATCGGCGTCGCGCTGTTTGACAACAATTGTTGTTGAGAGGTATAAATACATACCAATTGTTGAAGGGGCGCGAATGGTGGTGTCGAAGCAGGAGTTGGATCTGTTTTGCCACCGCGCTCTTCGAGATCGGCGGCGCGGGTGTGTCGATGAAGGTTCGCCGGCAAGGGCAGTGCGCATTCGGCGCTTTCATCGCCCGCATGGCTTGCGGACAGACCGGCGCCTGAACGGCTGCCGCAACCAACAGGAAACCGGATCCATGTCCACAGTGTTTCATCGTTCACCGAAGCAATTGCTGCCGGTAGCCGTCGCAGGCGAGGGCATCGAGATCATCGATTCCACGGGCAAGCGCTATATCGACGCATCCGGCGGCGCCGCCGTTTCGTGTCTCGGGCACAGCAACCAGCGCGTGATCGATGCGATCAAACGGCAGTCGCAGCAACTGCCGTATGCGCACACATCGTTCTTCACCACCGAGTCCGCCGAAGCGCTCGCCGACCGCCTGGTGGCGAGCGCCCCGCAAGGGCTCGAACATGTGTATTTCGTCTCGGGCGGTTCGGAGGCGATCGAGGCGGCGCTCAAACTCGCGCGCCAATATTTCGTGGAGAAGGGCGAACGGCAGCGGCGCCATTTCATCGCGCGTCGCCAGAGTTATCACGGCAACACGCTGGGTGCGCTGGCAATCGGCGGCAATGCGTGGCGCCGCGAGCCGTTCCTGCCGATCCTGATCGAGGCGCATCACGTGAGCCCGTGTTACGCGTATCGCGAGCAACGCGCGGACGAAACCGAAGAGGCCTTCGCGCAGCGTCTCGCCGACGAACTCGAGCGGAAGATTCTCGAACTCGGCGTGGACACGGTCGCCGCTTTCGTCGCCGAAACTGTGGTTGGCGCGACGGCCGGCGCCGTGCCGCCGGTGCGCGAGTACTTCCGCAAGATTCGCGCGGTGTGCGATCGCTACGGCGTGCTGCTGATTCTCGACGAGATCATGTCCGGCATGGGTCGCACCGGCTATCTTTACGCCTGCGAGGAAGACGGCGTGGCGCCCGATATCCTGACCATCGCCAAAGGGCTCGGCGCGGGTTATCAGCCGATCGGCGCGACGCTCGTGAGCGAGCGGATCTATCAGGCGATCGTCGGCGGATCGGGGTTCTTTCAGCATGGCCATACCTATATCGGCCATGCCACCGCCTGCGCCGGCGCGCTCGAAGTGCAACGCGTGATCGAGGAAGACAAACTGCTGCCCAATGTGCTGGCGCGCGGCGAACAGCTGCGCGGCCGGCTGCGCGAGCACTACGCGCAGCATCCGCATATCGGCGACGTGCGCGGACGCGGGCTGTTCGTCGGCGTAGAACTGGTCAGGGACCGCGCCGGCAAAACGCCGTTCGACGCCGGCCTCAAACTGCACGCGGCAATTCGGCGCGAAGCGTTCGCACGCGGTTTGATGGTGTATCCGATGGGCGGCACGGTCGACGGCAAGATCGGCGATCATGTGCTGCTGGCGCCGCCTTTTATCTGCACCGCGCGTGACATCGACGAAATCGTCAGCCGGCTTACCGATGCGATTAGCGGCGCGCTGGCCGCCGTCTGAAACCTTCTGCGCCACTACGACTTGCGAGAACGATGATGACCGAGCGTTTGCCTCACTTCGACCTGTCCGACGCCACGCCCGAACAGAAAGCGGTGCTGGACGAAATTCTGTCGGGCCCGCGCCGCAATCTGAACGGGCCGTTTCTCGGCTGGATTCATAGTCCGGAACTGGCGCAGCAGGCGCAGCGCCTGGGCGCGTTCTGCCGTTACCGGACCGGTTTGCCGCTGCGCCTCTCGGAACTGGCGATTCTGGTGACCGCGGCTCGCTGGCAGGCGCAGGCGGAGTGGTACATCCACCATCCGATCGCGCTGGAAGCCGGCGTGTGCGCAGCGGATGCCGAGGCGATTCGCGAGGGCCGGCGGCCGGATTTCGCGGAAGCCGACGACGCGTTGATTCACGATTTCGCGAGCGAACTGTATGACACCAAGCGCGTTTCGGACGCGACCTATGCGAAGGCTGTCGAGCGTTTCGGGCATCAGGTGGTGATCAACCTGGTGGGTCTGCTCGGCTACTACGCATTGGTCGCGATGACGCTGAACGTGTTCGGCATGCGTGCGGTCGGGCAGGATAGTTTGCCGTTCGCTGAGTAGCTGGAAGAGTACGGGCAAGGTAAAGTCGTCGGCAGACGCTTGGGCAGCGAGCCTTGCAGTGGCGATGGCCCACGCCCTCTATAACGTCATTGTTCAGCTTTTCCGACGCACAATGCAGAAGCGCCCCGGCTGCGAACTTCGCAACCGGGGCGCTTCCTTATTACCACTACGCCGTCCCCTGCCATGCACTCGCTATAACGCCAGCAACCGCATCGCGCGACCGCGCGGCTTGCCGACTGCCGCTTGCCGATTACTGGCCGCGATACGTCGAGAACAGGCGCTGCTGCACCGAGTTCGGCGCGCCTGCATCCGAGGAGCCTACCTTTGCGCCGCCGACGTCCTGCGAGCCCTGCGCAACGGCGGCCACTGCCGTACCGTTTTCCGGCACCGTCTTCGGATAGTCGACGTCGTTCTGATTCAGGAGGCCCGCTTTTTGCGCGGCCACCAGTTCGGCACGTACCTGCGCACGCGTCACCGGACCATTCTCCTGCTGGGCGAACGAGACAGCCGGAACGACGAGCGCGGATGCGATGACCACTGCGGAAATAAGCGATTTCATGATGACCTCCAGTATTCGATTGTTGGTGAGATCGGCTGAATGCTGTGTGCCAATCCATTGAATACAGTCTATTTCTTGCAGGGTCGGCGAAAAAGCGGCTTTCTGAGGAAAGATTATTGCGGTAATTGATACAGTTGTTGGGGCGGCTTCTGTTTTGACCGATTGTCGGCATCGTCACGACGCTGGCACACGGAAGCGCCTATGATGAAGTTCGGTCCCCGCCCGCGCCTGCAGCGCCGCGCGGCACTCGCGACCGATGCCGAAACCGCAGAACGTCCGGGCGGGGCCGTTGCGGCGGGCATCAGATTCGGTCGTGGAGCGCGCGAAGCAGGGCACAAACAGGAGAGAGCAATGAAGCGCAAGGCATCAGCAGTCTGGCAAGGCGGCCTGCAAGACGGCAAGGGCTCGATTTCCACCGACAGCGGCGTTCTCAAGGAGACTCAATACTCGTTTTCGACACGCTTCGCTGACGGCATCGGCACGAATCCGGAAGAGCTGATTGCGGCTGCGCATGCGGGATGTTTCTCGATGGCGCTGTCGGCGGAACTGGGCAAGGCCGGCATCACGCCCGAGCGTATCGGCACCACGGCGACCGTTACGCTCGACAAGGACGGTGGCGGTTTTGCCATAACCGCAGTCCATCTCGACGTGGCCGTGAAGATCCCCGGCGGCGACAAAGCGGCCTTTGAGAAGGCGACCGCCGACGCCAAAGCCGGTTGCCCAGTGTCGAAAGTGCTGAAGGCCACGATCACGATGGATGCGAAGCTCGAAACCTGAGTTCGCGTTTTTCTACGGTCGTCGCAGTCGTTCAAACGCGATGATGAAGCCGGTGCCCGGGCAAAACCGGGGCCGGTTTTTGTATGGTCTGACACCGGCTCCCTGCCGCACCCTACGGAAACTCGTCTTGCTTTCTTGAACGGTTAGTCATAATATCCGTTCCATGAAGCAATCTGCCGATTCGAAACATTCCGCGAAGAAAGCGGGCGAGGTCTGCCTGCGGGGCCGGCCGCGCGAATTCGACACGGACACCGTATTGGCGAGCGCGAGTCAGGTGTTCTGGAATCACGGCTACCACGCCACTTCGATCGACGACCTGTGCAAGGCCACCGGCCTGTTGCGCGGCAGTCTCTACGGCGTATTCGGCGACAAGCACGGCATCATGCTGGCCGCGCTCGATCACTACGCGGAAGGTTCGGTCGCGCGGCTCTCCGAGCGGCTCAACGCGCCGGTCCCGCCGGAAGAAGCGCTACGCAATGCCTTGCTGCACTATGCGCGGGTCGCGTGCGCGTTAACCGGCGGGCGCAGTTGCTTCATCACCAACACCACGCTGGAAATGCAGCCGGGTGACGAGGAACTGCGCACCCGCGTCGCCGCGATTCAGCGCCGCATGGCAACGCTGCTGGCGGCGTCGGTGATTCGCGGTCAGGCGAGCGGCGCCTTCAACTCCACGCTCGACGAAAAAGCCGTCGGCGATTTCCTGCTCTGCGTGATGCAAGGCTTGCGCGTGCTGGGGCGGGTCGCCCACAAAGAAGACGCGCTGACAGGAATAGTGGACGTCGCCATGCGCGCGCTCGTCTAAATTTTTTTGTCGAATTTTTGAATGATCAGTCATGAATAGCGAAGCGATCAAGTCCGCTCCGGCGGCATTCGTTGGATCCAGTGGCACGGGCGGCGCAGCCTGCGCGGCGACCTGTCCGGGCGCCGCGGCCGCGAGCGTGACGGCGTCCGTCGACAAGGCCCAGCCGCATTTTGAACGACAGGGGCTCGCGCTTGCCGTGCTGTTCGTCGGCGCCTTCCTCGCGCCGCTCGACTATTTCATCGTGAATCTCGCGCTGCCCTCAATCCACACCGGCCTGAACGCCGGCGACGCGCAATTGCAGCTCGTGGTCTCCGCCTATGCGTCGGCGTACGCGGTGCTGCTGATCACGGGCGGTCGGCTCGGCGACCTGTTCGGCCGCCGCCGCATGTTCATGACGGGCATGGCGGCGTTCGTGGTCGCTTCGGCGCTGTGCGGCTTTGCCACCAGCGGGCACATGCTGGTGATCTCGCGGATCGTGCAAGGCGTCGCCGCCGCCGTCATGGCGCCGCAAGTGCTTGCGACCATTCGCGCGGTCGTGCCGCTGCATCAGCAGACCAAAGTGATGAGCCTGTACGGCTTCGTGTTCGGGCTGTCGTCGATCGTCGGCCAGTTGGGCGGCGGCGCGCTGATTACGTATCACCCGTTCGGACTCGACTGGCGCATCATCTTTCTGATCAACATTCCGATCGGCATTGTGGCGTTTATCGGCACCTGGAAGTTCGTGCCGGAAAATCAGCCGGCCACGCGCACGGGCATCGACGTGAAGGGCGTGGCGCTGCTCTCCGCCGTGCTGTTGCTGGTCATTTACCCGATGACGCACGGCCGCGAAGCGGGCTGGCCGGCATGGACCTTCGCGATGTTCGCGCTTGCCGTGCCCGCGTTCGCGCTCTTCGTGGTGGCGGAGCGGCGCGTCGAGCGCGGCGGCGGCCATCCGCTGGTGGATCTGCAACTGTTCCGCAACCGGGCCTTCGCGTTGGGTCTCGTGCTCGCGTTCCTGTTCTACTGCAATAGCGCGTTTTTCCTGACCTACGGGATTTTCCTGCAAACCGGTTTGCACTGGACGCCGCTCGCCTCGGGCGTGGCGATCATGCCGTTCGCGATCGGTTTCGTGGTCGGGCCGCTGGCTTCGCCGGCTGTGGTCAGGCGCATAGGCGGCCATGTACTGACGCTCGGTTTTTCGATGATGACGCTCGGCTTCACGGTCACGGGCTGGTCCGCCACGCAGTCGGCGGCGCCGGATCTGCTGTTCTATTGCGGACTGGTGTGCGCGGGTGTCGGTCATGGCCTGCTGCTGCCGTCGATCATGCGCATCGTGTTGCTGGAGGTCGTGCCGGAGAAAGCCGGGCTCGCTTCGGGCGTGGTCTCGTCGACGTTGCAGATCGGCTCCGCGTTCGGCACGGCGGCCATCAGCGGCGCGTTCTTCGGCGCGATTGGTGGCCGCGCGGCTCCGGGTGCGTACGCGCACGCATTCCAGATCAGCCTCGCCATCAACGCGGTACTGATGTTCGTATGCATCGGTTTGAGCGTGCTGCTGGTGCGGCACCAGCAACTCGTACTGCGGCGTGCGGCGCAGCGGGTTTGAAAATCCGGCGGCCGCAACCGTTTTCAACAGAAGCGTCGGGAATTATTAGGTAATTTTTTAAACAATCCTATTTTAAGCATGCTGCATTTACCGATGACGTGATCGTTCACAGGTAATTGTGTTTTGCGCCAGATCAGAATAAACCCTGAATGTCCCGCAGCGCTTCATTACATATGACAAAACGGCTCCGCATTTTCTACTGCCTGTGCGAATCCGCCGCAGTAACACTTGCGATCGTGCAGCGCCGCATGGGCTCGCGGCCCGGCGGCGTATGGGATGGACATTGAAGGGTTTTCCCGGTTTTACCCAGGTATCGATCGGTACTGGAAGCCATTCCACTCCCGATGAAAACGGTATCAATAAAAAGCGCTTGCAGCGATTAATTTCGATTGTTAATCTTGGCAAACCTTTTAGAGTTTTCCTTCAGCAGGTCTAATGCCGAAAAATCCGCGCAACGATTTATTGCCGCTCAAAGGTTCCGTAGGGGGTAAATATGCTGACCGCTACCATTGACGCATTCCAGACACCGCCAGCCGCCCAGTTCAATGTCGGCGACGTGGTCACGCTGAAGGAAGGGGGTTCGCGCATGACAGTGACATATGCAGGGCCAGTGGCGCTCAATCCCGGCGACTGGCTGATTTGCGAATGGTTCGACGAACACGGCGAACTGCGCCGCGAGATGTTTGCACCCGCAAGCGTGCGGGCGGAGCCACGCTCTATTCCAGCCGGTTCCGTTCTGTGGAACCGCGTGGGCCGCGCGGCCTGAGCAAACCTGGCTGGGTTGGCCGGGGGCCGGTGTTTGGGCCGACCTGTGCTGCCTTACTTGCCTGACCTATTTGCCTGACTCGCTTTCCTGAGTCGCTTTCCTGAGTCGCTTTCCTAACTCGCTTTCCTAACCTACCAAGCCGCACCTGACTCAATTCTCAGAGCGATCCCGCGTGGTGCGACGTTGCACGCGCACCAGCAACGCGGACGAAAACGCTCGCATGCTCACGAGTTTGCGCGTCTCCACCACCTCGCCCGCGATGTTTTTCGGCGGGTTCGGTTGCAGCGCCCAATATAGCGCAAGCAGCCAGCCGAACACGGTCCAGCCGAGACAGGCATTGAAGAGCGCCAGCGTCAGCACGTCGTGCCGCTTGCGCCGGTCCGCCAGCACGGCCGGCAGAAAATAGAGCGCCAACGCCAGTACCGCGGCGATGGCCTGAACGAAGACATTGCCCGCCATGATCCGCCTCCCCACACGCGACGTATGTCTGATTGTCGCGCGATTGTTTTGTCCGCGTAAGCTCGCTGCAAACTGCTCGCGTTGCTAGCGAAACCGCCGGCGCGAACGGTGGCGGTCGTCACTCAGCCACCTCTAAGCAAGCCCGCTGCGCGACGAGGGGTTCAGCCGATCCCGCATCAGGACTATCATGGTCGTTTCGACTGAACAGACCCGCCACGGACAGCCATCATGATCTCCGACGACACGACCCAGCAGGCTCAACGCATCAACCCCGACACGCTACGTGAATTCGTGGAGCGCAAGTGGAACGACGAGATCGTGCCCGCGCTCACGGACTACATTGCGGTACCGGCCAAGAGTCCGGCGTTCGATCCCGAGTGGGTCAAGCACGGCTATCTGGAGCGCGTGATTACCGACGCCGCGCAATGGGCCGAACAGCAGGCGGTGCGCGGCCTGGAACTCGAAGTGATCCGCTTGCCGGGCCGCACGCCGGTGATCTTCTTCGAAACGCCGGCGACCCGTTCCGGCAGCGAAGAGACCATCGTGCTGTACGGCCACCTCGACAAGCAGCCCGAGTTCGACGGCTGGCGCAACGACCTCGGACCGTGGACGCCCAAGCTCGAGAACGACAGGCTGTACGGCCGCGGCGGCGCCGACGACGGCTATGCGATCTACGCGAGCATTACCGCACTCGCGGCGCTGGACGCGCAGGGCGTCGAACGTCCGCGTTGCGTCGGTCTGATCGAAACCTGCGAGGAGTCCGGCAGCTACGATCTGCTGCCGTATGTCGACGCGCTGCGCGAGCGGCTCGGCAAGGTCGGTCTCGTCGTGTGCCTGGATTCGGGCGCGGGCAACTACGATCAGTTGTGGCTCACCACGTCCTTGCGCGGACTGGTGGCGGGCGACCTCGAAGTGCAGGTGCTCGACGAAGGCATTCACTCGGGCGGCTACGGCGGAATCGCGCCGTCGAGCTTTCGCATCATGCGGCAACTGTTCGACCGTCTCGAAGACTCCGCCAACGGCACGTTGCTGCCAAAGGGTTTCCACGTCGAGATTCCGGCGGACCGTTTGCGTGAAGCGGAAGCCACCGCCCGGATTCTCGGCGACGACGTCTGGAAAAAGTTGCCGTGGGCGTGCGGCCAGGACGGCCGCCAGGTGCTGCCCACCACCACTGATCCCAAAGAGGCCTTGCTCAATTCGACGTGGCGTCCGTCGCTGTCCGTGACCGGCGCGGCCGGGCTGCCCGCGCTTGCCGATGCCGGCAACGTACTGCGTCCGCGCACGGCGTTCAAGCTGTCGCTGCGTCTGCCGCCGCTGATCGAGGCGGAAAAGGCCGTCGCCGAACTGAAGGCACTGCTCGAACTCGATCCGCCGTACAACGCCAAGGTGACTTTCAAGCCGGACGCGGGCGCGGCGAGCGGCTGGAGCGCGCCGGATCTCGCCCCGTGGCTTGCCACGGCGCTCAACGACGCGTCGCGTCGACACTACGGCGCCGATGTCGCCTACATGGGGCAGGGCGGCACCATTCCGCTCATGAACGTGCTGAAGGCGGGTTTCCCGAAATCGCAGTTCATGGTGTGCGGCGTGCTCGGGCCGAAATCGAACGCGCACGGACCGAACGAATTCCTGGACGTGCCGTACGGCAAGAAGCTCACGGCAGCGGTTGCGGAGGTGATCGCCGCCGCGCCTTGAACGTTCCAGGGCGCGCCGCCCGGTACGAACAACGCGGCCATCAATTGTATGAATGCGCGGCAAGCTTGTCTCTATGCCGCGCATCTGCGATAGAACCCAGATGAAAATGCGCGGACTGGGTGGCCGCGCGTTTGAATATGCGAAACGGATATTCCGTCTGTTATCCCGCACACCAGAAAAAATAAATTCGCCGCTGATATTTTCGATTGCATTTTCTAATCGAAGACTATTTCCTTATCTTTCCACTCCGGCAAGAAATTCAATCTCTGGCAGTCAGTAAATCGACAGGCGTCCCGCGCTTATTTATGGGCCATTTTCGCCCATCTTCGGTGCGCAAGCGTTTGCGTGCGCGCCACGCCTCACCGCATGTCCGTCTTTGCCCGAAACGCCTTCTGATGTGGCTTTGAACGCCGCTTGCATTCATCTGTTGGTTACCCCGCTCCCAACCGATTCCGGTCTGCTTTAGGCTCGCATTGCAATGCCAGTGTTTAACCTTAAAAGGACCGTTCAAAATGAATCTGCATAACCACCACGCCTGCCGCCCGTTCCTCGAAGCCGGCAATCTTTCGCAAATTTCCGCTTACTATGAAGAAGGCCGCAACGTCATGTGGATGATGTTGCGGGCGCAGCCGCGGCCCTGTTTCAATCTCGATCTGGTGCATGACATTCTGGAACTCGCACAGGCAGCGCGAGCGTCGGGATTGCCGATCGATTTCTGGGTCACCGGCTCGTTGATTCCGACCATGTACAACGTGGGCGGCGATCTGGATTTCTTCGCGGACGCGATCCGCAACGGCAAGCGTCAGGCGCTGATGGCGTACGCGCGGGCTTGTGTCGATTGTGTGCATGCGGCGTCGCGGGGGTTCGACACCGGGGCGATCTCGATTGCGATGGTGGAAGGCACGGCGCTCGGTGGGGGCTTCGAGGCCGCGCTCGCACATCATTTCCTGCTCGCGCAGAGCGACGCGCGCATGGGCTTCCCGGAGATCGCGTTCAATCTGTTCCCGGGCATGGGCGGTTATTCACTGGTGGCACGTAAAGTCGGCATGCGGCTCGCGGAGGAACTGATCGGCGTCGGAGAATCGCATACGGCCGAATGGCATTACGGCAAAGGTCTGGTCGATCAACTGTTCGAGCCGGGCGAGGCCTATATGGCGACCCGTACTTTCATCGACACGCTCAAACCGAAAATGAACGGCATCCGCGCGATGCTGCGGGCTCGCCAGCGCGTGCTGCAACTCTCGCGCGCCGAGCTGATGGAAATCACCGAGGATTGGGTCGAGGCCGCCTTCACGATCGAAGAAAAGGATCTGGCTTTCATGGAGCGGCTCGTGCAGTTGCAGAACCGTCGCACGGCGAACCTGCGTCAGACGGCGGCCAGCGCGGCTAATTTCGCCTGAACCAGCCCGGCTTCAAACACAAAAAGCCGCAAGGGGGGCGGCCCCCACGGGGACTTTACGTGGGGCGCACGGGAGCTCAGGCAATCAGTCTGAGCTTCTGTCTATCCTGCAACCAGCGCTCGAATTCAGCCGCCGGCATGGCCTGCCCGTACAGAAAACCCTGTACGTAATCGACGCCCAGGCCCTTCATGAACAATTCTTCCGACTCGGTTTCGATTCCTTCGGCAACCACCTTGAAGTTCAGCTCCTGCGCGACGACCACCATGGAGCGCACCAGCGCTTGCGCTTTGGGGTCGGCGTTGATCGAGCGCACGAAGCTGCGATCGAGCTTGATGACGTCGAGCGGAATACGGCCGAGTTGCGACAGCGACGAATAGCCCGTGCCGAAGTCATCCAGATGAACCTGCGCGCCGAGCTGCCGGAACTGCTTGATCAGATCGATCGCGGCCGTTTCGTCTTCGATCAGGCAGCTCTCGGTCAGTTCGAGATCGATCAGGCAGGGGTCGAGATTCGCGTGCTGGAGCGCCTCGCTGAAATGGCGGACCACCGCCGTATCCACCAGTTGCCGAGCGGACACGTTGATCGCGATGCGCAGGTTGTAGCCGTCCGCTTTCCATTTGGCGGCCTGTTTCGCGGCCGTTTCCATGACCCAGCGGCCCAGCACGCCGATCAGACCGGACTCTTCCGCATAACGGATGAACTCCGCCGGCATGATCTGCCCGCGCTCCGGCGAATTCCAGCGCACCAGTGCTTCGGCGCCCTGGACCGCTCCGGTGGCGAGCGATAGTTTCGGCTGGTAATGCAGTGTCAGCTGGCCTTCATCGATGCCGCGCCGCAGGTTGGTGTCGAGCCACATGTACTCGGCGACCTTGCGATTCATCTCCGGCGAGAACACGCGGTGCGTACGCTTGCCTTCGTCTTTGGCGACGTACATGGCGGTATCCGCTGAGCGGATCAGCGATTCGAGGCTATCGCCATGTTCCGGATACAGCGCGATGCCGATCGAGCAGCCCGTGTAGACCTCCACGAGCCCGAGGCTGAACGGCGTGCGCATGCGTTCGAGAATGCGCTGCGCGGTGACTTCGAGTTCATGCGCCGTGCCCTTGGCCGCGAGCACGATGAATTCGTCGCCGCCGAGTCGCGCGAGCGTATCGCCTTCGTTCAGACAGAGGCTGATGGCCGCCGATACGTCGCGAATCAGGCGGTCGCCGAAGACGTGGCCGTAGTGATCGTTGACCTTCTTGAAGTTGTCGAGGTCGAGGAACAGCACGCCGACCGCTTCGCCTGGCGCGGCGTCTTCAATGGCGGCGCGGATTCTGTCCTGGATCGCGTTGCGGTTCGCAAGGCCGGTGAGCGAGTCGGTGTTCGCGAGCTCGGTGAGGCGTTCCTGCGCGAGCCGTTCCTCGGTGATGTCCGTGCCCGAGCAGATCAGGAATTGTTCTTCGACGCCGCTGCCGCTGTGAACGAACTTGTTGCGAAACAGAAAGAGCCGTTCGCCGTGCACCGTTTTGACGCGCCGCTCGACTTCGTACGACACGCCGCGATTGAAGAAGCCCGCAATGTTCTGGCTGGATGCCGCGCCGTCTTCAGTAGACATGAACAGCGCCCACACGTTGCGGCCGATGATGTTCTCTTCCTTGACGCCGGTGAGCTCTTCCGCGAGCCGGTTGAAGCGCTGTATCCGGCCGTGCCGGTCGAGGATCACGACGACCGAATTCACTTCGGAGACAACCTGTTCGGCGAACGAAAGACCGTGGACCAGATCGCGCGCGACGGACTCGGTGTCGTCATAGGCCGAGGCGGTGCCGGCCCACGAGTTGCTGGTGAGCTTTTTACCGACCAGATGCAGACGCAACGGCTCGCCGAATAGCCGCACGTCGAGCACGAGATGCGAGGTGACGCCGGTGAGGCAGCGGATTTGCGAGGCTTGTTGAGGATTCAGCGGAATGGCGACATTGGCGGGCACGTCCCCGGTCACGGGCGTGAGTTCGAGCGCGTTGCTGTCGTTCGACAGACGCCAGCATGGGCTGCTTGTGCCGAACTGGGCATAAAGCACCTGGTCGTGTTGGTCGTCGTTCATGAGATCCCCGGGCGGTGTGTGCCGTTGGCCGCCTTGAAGGCGGAGTCGGCAAACAGTCTTCATCATACTTAAGACTGTCCCCATTGTAGCGAAGCGGCTGGCGTTCGGGCTTAGAAAGATTAACGGTAATCGCGACTGTCGCCTTTAGCGCTTTTTTGCATTGAAGTAGCAGCGATTTTCCAATAGTCGGCACGCACTTCAAGCCTCAAAACCGCCGCGCGAGCCATGCACGAGCCTGTTCCCTCGCGGAAGGAACCGCTTCCAGAGCAGGATCAAACCAGAAAGTCCCCGCCACGAGCGTGGCCACTACGATGCCGTCGCGATAGAGGATCCGGTTGCCCGCCACAGCGGGCACGCGTTCGCCGACGAGCAAAGTGCCCGCGAGATTTAACGGATCGGTGCCGGCGACACAAACAAAAGCACCATCGTTCGCATGTCGCCGCACTTCTCGCAGGACCGGAATCGCTTCGGGCAGTGCGAACTGTTCACCGGCGAGTCCGTTCACAAAACGACCGCCTCGAATCACTCCGCGCGCTTCGAGTCTTTGGAACACGCGCAGAAGATCTCGCCAGGGCGGCAGCCAATCCGCCTCGCGTTCGAGCAGACGCCAGAACACCACGCCATAACGGCGCAAGAGTGTCATCGCGACATGTTCCAGCACTTCGGGCGGCACTTGCCGGCGGCGCTCCGGCACAACTTCGGCTGCCGCAGTAGCGGGCCGGCTGACGAGTGCCCAGCGTCCCGCGTCGTCCATGCCGCCGATCAACGCACTCGAGCGCGCGCGCCGGCTGCCCGAAAACGCATTGCGCTTTGCAACCGGTTTCAGCAACGCACGCAAGCCCGCGAAACTGTCGGAATTCACGAGACCCGCGGCCACCAGTTCGCCTAATGCGTTCTCCAGTTCCATACGCAATACGCGAACCTCCGTCAGCAATTCGTCGAAGAACATCGCGCCGTGTTGCACCAGCGCGTCATACACGCTTTGCGCGCGCGCCGACAACTCCGGTTGCTTCGACGGATCGAGCAATGCGCTCCACACGCGTACCTGGGCGCGCGGCAGCAGCACGATCGGCGTACTGCGGACCGGTCCCGCGGTGCCACGCGGGCGCTCGGTCAGACGAGTCCAGACTATCTTGCCGGCCCGGCATAGTTCGTCGAGCGAAGTATTCGCATACGCTTTCACGCGTGCGGGCAGGATGTCTTCCTCCCACGCGCCCGCCGCGGCCTGGAAGCCTTCGAGTTGTTCGAGCACCGCGGCCAGCGCGTCGCGCCCCTCGCTGCGGGTGTCCGGCGTCAAGTGCTGCCACTCGAACAGAAAACGCATGAAGTCGTGCCGTTCCACCGGCTCGATTTCGCGTCGCAAGCGTTTCACGGTGTAACGGTGTATGCGGGCGAGAAGGTGGCGTTCGCACCACTCTTCTTCCGCGGCTTGCGGCGTAAAGCGCCCACGCATCACATAGCCTTCGGCTTCCAGGCGCGTGAGGGTCTGTTCGACCGATGTTGCCGGCAATTTCAGCGCCGCCGCGATCGCGCTGACCGGCAGCGGGCCGAAGCCCGTCAGACGCGCACGGAGCACGTCGAGCAGGGCGTCGTCGGCATTCCAGTTGCCCGTGTAGCCCTTCGGCGCGGCGAGCGGGGGTGAGAATTGGGCGTCGGGATAAAGCGACTCGAAGCAGGTGAGGCGCTCGATGGGCAGCCACATTCCGGCGTCGCCGGCGATCTGCAAGCGGGTGGCGCGGCCGGCTTCGGCCAGCGACGCGAGCCATGCCGGCCAGCCTTCGTGGTGGCGCGCTTCGGTATCGGTGATGCAGGCGAGGCCCGTCAGCGCTTCGTGCATTTCGTCGGCGTTGCACGCCTGCGGCCATGCTTCGTCGCGCACGCTTTCAATGGCGCCGGCATCCAGCGCGCCGAGATCGTCGGCACTCGACGGATCCGTCCAGCGGCGATTCAGCACGGCTTGCGTGCGGCGTTCCTCGATGGGGGCGTCGTCGAGATACGCGTACGGCTTTGCATTGAGGATTTCGGCGGCGAGCGGCGAGGGTGCCGGCAAATCGCGCGCGACCAGTTGCACGTCGCCCTGTTCGATACGACGCAGCAGCGCGAGCCAGCGTTCGCTGTCCATTGCCTCGTGCAGACAGTCGTCGACGGTTTGGTCCACTAACGGATGACGCGGCAGCTCGCGTTCGCCGACTACGTTCTCCAGGCACGCGGCCTGTTCGGGAAACACGCTCGCCAGCAGATCCTCGCTGCGCATACGCTGTAATTGCGGCGCGGTCTTGCGCCCGCCGGTATAACGCGGCAAGCCGAGCGCGGTGGTCGCGTTCCAGCGCCAGCGCACGCCGAACAGCGGCGCGTCGAGCAACGCCTGAATCAGGAGATGCTCCGCGCTGTTCGAATGCAGATAGCGCCACACGTCGTCGAGCACGAAGGAGTGGCTGCCGGTCAGCGACAGCACGATCGCGTCCTCGGTGGCGGCAGCCTGCAGTTCGAAGTTGAAGGTGCGGCAAAACCGCTTGCGCAGCGCGAGGCCCCAGGCGCGATTCACGCGGCTGCCGAACGGCGCGTGGATCACGAGTTGCGTGCCGCCGGATTCGTCGAAGAAACGCTCCATGACCAGCGTGTTCTGCGTGGGCAGCACACTGAGCGCGGCGCGCGCGCGGGCGAGATAGTCGACGATCTGGCGCGCGGCGGCTTCGTCGAGACCGAGGTTGTCGGTGAGCCAGTGGGTCGCGTGGTCCAAGCGGGCAGGGAGCGTTGTCACTTCGGTTGCAATCTCGGCTTCAACCTCGGTTCCGGTGCCGGTTCCGTTCGCAACGATAGCCGACACTACCGAATCCTTCCCATCGAGAAGGCGCCCGATCTGCTCACGCAAACGCGCAACGCCGAACGACAGTTCGTCGCTGCGCCCCGGCGCTTCTCCTAGCCAGAAAGGAATATTCGGCGGCTGGCCCTGTGCGTCCTCGACCCGCACGCGCCCGCTTTCGATCCGCAGAATCCGATATGAAGCATTGCCAAGCTGAAACACGTCGCCGGCCAGACTTTCGACGGCGAAATCCTCGTTCACGGTGCCGATATTGATCGCCTGCGGTTCGAGCACCACGGCATAGTCGGCGTTCTCGGGAATGGTACCGCCCGAAGTGACGGCCACCAGCTTGCCGCCGCGCCGGCCGCGCAGCGTGCCGCTCACCACGTCGCGGTGAATATAGGCGCCGCGCGGACCATTGCGGCTCGTATAGCCTTCAACGAGCATGCGCAGGACGGCGTCGTACTGTTCACGCGTCAGGTCCGCGTACGGCGCGGCACGCCGCATCATGTCGAACAGCGCGTCTTCGCTCCACTCGGCGCTCGACACTTCCGCAACGATCTGCTGCGCGAGCACATCGAGCGGCGCGCGCGGAATGCGCAGCGCGTCGAGTTCGCCGCGCCGCACGCAGTCGAGCAGCGCCGCGCATTCGATCAGATCGTCGCGCGAAGCCGGAAAAAGTCTGCCCTTGGGCATGCCGCCGACATGATGGCCCGAGCGTCCGACGCGTTGCAGGAACGGCGCGATCGCGCGTGGCGAACCCATCTGGCAGACCAGATCGACGTCGCCGATATCGATGCCGAGTTCCAGCGAAGCGGTGGCGATCAGCACGCGCAGTTCCCCGCGTTTCAGGCGCTGTTCGGCGTCGAACCGGTATTCCTTGGCGAGGCTGCCGTGGTGCGCGGCGACCGCCTCCTTGCCCAGCCGCTCGGTCAGATGACGCGCGGCGCGCTCGGCCATGCGGCGCGTGTTGACGAAGATCAGGGTGGTGCGGTGCATGGCCACGAGTTCGGCGAGGCGGTCGTAGACGCGCTCCCACACCTCGTTGGGCATCACGGCTTCGAGCGGCACGGGAGGAATTTCCAGCGCGAGATCGCGTTCGCGCACATGACCGACGTCGACGATCGCGCAATCGGCGGGAATGCCGCTGTCGATGCTCGCGCCGCCAACCAGAAAGCGCGCGACCGCGCTCACCGGCTTTTGCGTCGCGGACAGGCCGATTCGCGGCAGGCGCCGCTGACACAGCGCGTCCAGCCGCTCCAGGCTGAGCGCGAGATGACTGCCGCGCTTGCTGCCGGCGAGCGCGTGAATTTCGTCGACGATCACCGTGCGTACGGTCGAGAGCATGCGTCGGCCGGAGTCCGAACCGAGCAGCACGTAAAGCGATTCCGGCGTGGTCACGAGAATATGCGGCGCGCGCTTTTTCAACGCGTTGCGTTCCTGCTGCGTGGTGTCGCCGGTGCGCACGGCGGTACGGATGTCCGGCGCCGGCAAGCCGCGCAACGCGAGTTCCGCGGCGATGCCTTGCAACGGCAGTTGCAGATTGAGGCGAATGTCGTTGGACAGCGCTTTCAACGGCGAGACGTAGACGACCAGCGTTTCGTCGGGCAGTGCGCCGCCGGCAGCGAGTCCTTGCTGAACCAGATCGTCGAGCGCGGACAGGAAGGCGGTGAGCGTTTTGCCCGACCCCGTCGGCGCGGCCACCAGCGTGGAGCGGCCACGGCGAATCTGCGGCCACGCGGCGGCCTGAGCGTCGGTCGGCGCGGCGAACATCTTCAGGAACCAGCTTGCGACCGCGGGATGGAAATCATCCAGCGCGTGTGCGGTGGATCGCCCCGTCGCGGGCGTCGCGACAGGGCCGGATGCGTTGCCGGAAGCCGCGCCCAGGGCAGCGGAGGGGACGGTGGTGGCCGAAGTCATGCTTGTATAGATGGGGACGTGACGTGCCATATCCAGAGGGCGAAGAAATCTTGCCAGCTGCAGGGATCAGGAGTCAGTCTGGCAGGTTTGCGGGGGCTTTGCCGAACCTAACTTGCCGCCGGTAACGTTGCAATCGAAGCGCCTGTGTCACGGCAATTTTTGCCGTCCCGGCGATGCGCTACGGCCAGGCGCGCGGCCGAATGGATCGTAAGGAGTTTGGAATATACATCGGCCCGCTGGCCGGCAGGCGCACGCGCATTTCGCGCTCTGCCGGATTTTTCTAATTGCAGTACTCTCTACGCCTCACCCATCCACGAATCCATGATGGAGTCTCGACAATGCGATACAACCAGTTGGGCCGTACCGGTGTGTTCGTTTCAGAACTATGTCTGGGCACGATGACCTTCGGCGGTGGCGAGGGCATGTGGAAGCAGATCGGCGATCTGCAGCAGGGCGACGCGGAGCGGCTGGTTGGCCGGGCGCTCGACGCGGGCATTAATTTCATCGACACGGCCGATGTTTACGCGGAAGGTCTGTCAGAGCAGATCACGGGCCAGGCGCTGAAAAACCTCAAGGTGCCGCGCGACAAAGTGGTGGTGGCCACCAAAGTCTTCGGCCAGACGGGCGAGTTTCCCAACGCGCGCGGCGCCTCGCGCTACCACATCGTCGACGGCGTGAAGGCGAGTCTGAAGCGCCTGCAGCTCGATCACGTGGACCTGTATCAGATTCACGGCTTCGATCCGGCCACGCCGATCGAAGAAACCCTGCGCGCGCTCGATACGCTCGTGCAGCACGGCCATGTGCGCTATGTCGGCGTGTCGAACTGGGCCGCGTGGCAGATCGCGAAAGCGCTCGGCATCTCGGAGCGCCTGGGGCTCGCGCGCTTCGAAACGCTGCAGGCGTATTACACGCTGGCAGGCCGCGACCTCGAACGTGAACTTGCGCCGATGCTGCGCAGCGAGGGCCTCGGGCTGATGGTATGGAGTCCGCTCGCGGGCGGCCTGCTGAGCGGCAAATATGGACGCGAGCAGCAGGGCGAAGCGGGCAGCCGCCGCACGACCTTCGATTTTCCGCCGGTCAACCGTGAACGCGCCTACGACTGCATCGACGTGATGCGCGATATTGCCGAGACGAAGAAGGTATCGGTGGCGCAGATTGCGCTGGCCTGGCTGCTGCATCAGCGGGTGGTGACCTCGGTGATCGTCGGCGCAAAGAAGGTCGAGCAACTCGACGACAACATCGCGGCCACCGGCGTCTCGCTGACTGCGGACGAACTCGCGAAGCTCGATCAGGTCAGCACGCTGCCGGCGGAATACCCGGGCTGGATGCTGGATCGTCAGGGCGAGCCGCGCCGCAAGCAGCTGGAGGAGACGCGGCATCCGGCATAGTGCCGGGCGTAAGCGAAGGCAGCCGAGCGTGGGGTGGACGCAGCGTGTAGCGTGAAGTGAGCACAGCGTGTGAATGCTGTGCTCATTCAGTCTGCTCAGCCGGCGTACTCCGTCAGCGCGCCTGGTTAATGTGCTCAGCCAGCGGCCTGGGCTGCGTCCGCAGCTTCAGCCGCATAAGCGGCGGCGGCATCCATCGTGCGAGCCGAATACACCATCGCGGCGCCTGCATTGATGGCGACCGCTACGCCCAGCGCTTCGGCGATTTCGTCGCGCGTTGCGCCATGCTTGAGCGCTTCGGCCGTGTGCACGGTGATACAGCCGTCACAGCGCAGGCTGACCGCCACGGCGAGCGAAATCAGTTCGCGTGTTTTGGCGCCGAGCAGATCCTTCTTCTGACCGGCGCCCGATATCGCCTGATAGCCCCTGACGGTATCCGGCGACAGTTTGGCGATCTCGCCGATACGGCCCAACAGTTCTTTGCGGTAATCGATCCAGTTCAACATGGCAGTGCTCCTTGGTCTGTTGCGCGCCGGCAGGTGCCGGCGTCGTGAGACAAGTATTGCGCTGCGCCGCGATATCCTGAATACTCGATTCGCTCAACTTTTAGCGCGTGCGTCTCATGGATACGCTCAGCCGACTGATCGACCTCGCCCGGCCTCAAGCCAGTCTCGACCTGCGTTGCCTGCTTTCGGGCGCCTTCGACCTCGATCATGACCCGATGGAAGCCGGCATTGCGCCGTTCCACCTGGTGCTGGACGGCGCGTGCATCGTCGAAACCGCCGACGGCGCGCAGCACGCCCTGAGCGCGGGCGATTTCATGCTGTTTCCCCGCGGCGCGGCGCATCGCGTGCGCGACGTGAAGCGGTTGGCGGCCGCCGCGCCGTTGACGCTCGGCCACGACGGCATGCTGCCGTTGCGGCGCAATGACGGTCACGATGACGCACGCGTCTCCGCCGACGTCGATCTTCTGTGCGGCCGTTTCCTCTATGCACCGGGATCATCCGCCTTGCTGCTGAATGCGTTGCCCGATCCGTTTCATGTTTCGCTGAGCGGTATGCAAACGCTGGGCTCGCTGCAAACGGTAATCGCGCTGATGCGGACCGAGGCCGAACGACGCCAGGCGGGCGCTCTTGCGATCGTCACCGCATTGAGTCAGGCGCTCTTTGCGATGGCATTGCGCGCGCACGGCGAGCAGAACGCGTCGACGTCGGGCGTGCTCGCGCTACTTGCCGACGCGCGCCTCGGTGCTTCCGTGCAAGGCATGCTGGGCGCTCCCGAGCGGGCGTGGTCCATTGCGGAACTCGGCGAGCTCGCCGCCATGTCGCGCGCGACTTACGCGCGCCATTTCAACGAGCGCGCGGGCATGACGGTGATGGACTTTCTCACGCAGATCCGTATGACCATAGCGTGCGATCTGCTGCGACGCACGCAGCGCAGCGCGGCCGAGATCGGCGAAGCGGTGGGCTATCAATCGGAGGCGGCCTTCGGCAAGGCGTTTCAGCAAAGCGTGGGCGTGACACCGGGACGTTACCGGCGTCTTCCGCAGGAGAACGGTGCGGCGCAAAGCTAGCTAGGTTTTGTGCGGTTTGCCGAACCAGCGTTCCTCGATCCACGACATGAGAAAGGCAACGAGCAACGCGCAGACCGTGCCGAGCGTCACTTCGCCGAGGCGCATCAGGGCTTTGTCCCACGCCGGCCCCATGCCGGGCACCAGCAGCATGATCGTCGCGGTAATGCCGCCCAGACGCGCCGCACTGCCGACGTTCAGGATCCAGCACATGATGATCGCCACCCCTACTGTGGCCGCATAGGCCGCGAAATAGCCGGCGCCGAGCGTCGTGCCGACGAGCCCGCACAAGCCGCCGACCATCGCGCCGATGAATTGATCGCGCGACAGGTTGCGAGTGTCGATGTAGCTATGCTGGCTGACCGCGATCGCCGTGATGCAGGCCCAGAACGCCTGCTCGGTATGCAGCGCGCGGCCGATGGCGAAGGCGAGGCTCGCGCCCGCCACCGCTTGCACGGCCATGAAGCCGCCTTCGATCAGCCGCTCGCCGGGCGGCAACGACTTGAGAAAGGCAAACAGCGTGTTGGCGGCGCTTGCCCGCGCCGTACGTTGTGGATCGTCGCGTAAGGTCATTGAATGTGAGAAGCCTTGTTGCTGCAAGAGGGTTCCGTATTCTAGCGACTTCAATTTGCGCCGGGCAGAGGCAGGCTCGCCGGCCCGCGCGAATCAAAAAGCGTTGCATATCCATGCGTTTGACGCTCATGACTAACCCTCACGACTGCGTAGCCGGTGATACCAGTTCATCAACGGCGTCGCCGAAACACCGTGGACGACGACTGACGCCGCGATCACCGCCAGCGCGAGCGGCACGAGCGGGGCGACGTTGGCCTCGCTGCCGTTTTCGAGTGCGAATGCGAGGTAATAAAACGAACCGATGCCACGTATTCCGAACCAGCTCATGAGGCGCCGTTGCGTCGGTGTCGCGCTCGAGCCCAGCAGCGATAATTCCACCGATACGGGGCGCACCAGGACGAACAGCGCGGCGGTGAGCGCAACGGTCTGCCAGGTGAAGAGCGGCGCCTGCATCGTGGCGAGCACGTTGCCGACCATCGCCATGACGGCGACCTCGGCGATGCGTTCGAGCTCGATCGTGAAGCCGAGGACCGACTCGGTCATGAACGCATGCGCCTTGCTCGGATTTGCCGCGGTCGCTTCCACGTCTTCGGAGTCGACGGTGCCGATTGCCTTGCGAGCCGACATGCCGCCGCTCGCACGGTGTTCGACGCGGCGCATCGCGACACCGGCCGCGAACACGGCCAGAAAACCGTAGGTCTGAGCGAGTTGTGCGGCGCCGAAACAGAGTTCGATCAGGCCGAGCGCGAAGAAACCCTCGAGCCCGAGCGCCTGCGCATGGCGCGTGCGCAGCCATGCCACTGCGTGCGTCGTGGCCCAGCCGAGCCCGCCGCCGATAGCGAGCGCGCCCGCCACGCCCCATACGATGCTGCCCGCGAGCTTCAGGTTCAGCAGATCGCCGGCTTCGGCGGCGGGCGCGGCGCACAACGCCAGGCCCAGCATGGCGAAGGGCAGTGCGATGCCGTCGTTCAGGCCGCCTTCGCCGGAGAGCGCGAAGCGCAGCAGATCGTGATCGCCCGGGTTGTGCACTTGCACATCGTGGGCGAGCACCGGGTCCGTGGGCGCGAGAATCGCCGCCAGCAGCAATGCCGGCCCCCAGCCGAGATGCAGGACATATACGCCAAAGAGCGTCAGCAGTGGAATAGTCGCCAGCATGGCAAGAAAGCCGAGCCGCAGCGGCACGGTCCAGAGTTTCTCCAGCATGCCTAGCCGCAGGCGCAGACCGATGGCAAACAGCGAGACGAGCAGCGCGACTTCGGTGATGATGCGCAGCAGGTGCGCGTCGGCGATCATGTCGAGACGCAACAGGCCGATACAGGGCGGCCCGAGGGCATAGCCGATCGCGAGGTAGAACATGGCGGCGCTGACTGGCAGCCGCCGGAGTGTCGTTGCCGCGAGGCCCATGAAAACGAGCACGCCGCCAACGATGAGAAACCACAAAGTTTCGTGCATGAGCATCCGGTAAGGGCTCGCGGGCGCGCGCCGCATGCGTGGCCGGTTGAAGAATGCGCGGACGCGTCGGTCACTGACGCGCCTTTTTCAAGGCGTGCGTCCGAATGCTTCCCGCAGCTTGCGCTTGGCCTCTTGCAAGGTATCACGGCGCGCTTTCGGCAGGTTCCTTCCCGCGCGATTGATATAGAAGTTCAGCATCGACATGGCCGACTGGAACGGTGTGCCCTTGCGGCGGCGGCTTTTGGTGGACGACTGCTTGAGTGAGTGCGCGATCGACTCGGCGCTGCCGGTTTTGAAAATGTCGTGCTGGATATCCATCGCGTCACTGGTTTCCATCACGTGATGCGACCACTTTTTCGGACTCTTCGCGCGATGGGCGGCCTGTGCCTGCGCGTGCCGCTGGCGCGGCGGCCGTCCGGACTTGCCGCGCGCGACAGGGCGTTTCGATCGGGTGGTGGACTTTTTTCGGGTGGGCATGGTGCCGGCTCCTTATCGGAATGTGCCGCGCGCGCTTGCGCGGCTGTGATGTCTTGGAACGTCTTGCAACTCCCGCTCAAAGAGAAATGCGCCGGCTGCCGCGATGGCGGCATGCCGGCGCATCGGCTCGGGTGCGGCAACCGCATTGCCGCACGCGCTCGCCATGAGCGCCCTTTACAACTTCAATCCGCCAGCCTCGGGTGCATCCGACGATCCCGGCGGAATGTCGCCGACACCGTAGTCGTCGCGTCGATCGTACGGGTCGCGGCCCCAGTAAGGTTCGCTGCCGTAGTACTGATGCACGGAGGTCGCCCACGTCTGATCCGCCATCGCCGGCCAATGATCCTTGTCGAAGCCGGGTGCGTTCTTCACGCGTTCGGCGGTCATGTTCAGCACGAAGCACTTCTGCTCCGTATCCAGCGTCAACGCGTGCCAGGGAATGGCAAGCAGCTTGTCGCCAATGCCGAGAAAGCCGCCGCTCGAGAGCACGGCGTACGCGACGCGTCCCGAACTGACGTCGAGCATGATGTCCTTGATCTTGCCGATGTCCTCGCCGTCGCTGCTGAGCACCTTGTTGCCATCCAGCGTGGCGGCGGCCATCACGTTGGGACCGGGGCCATCGGCGGTGGCGCTGCCTTTGCCGACGATACGGGCGCCTTCGCCCTGGCGCATGCCGGCTTGCGTCTGTGTCTGGTTGAGCATGATGTGACTCCTCTACAGGTGGGTATGTGGAAGCTTGAGCAACCGGCGTTCCTTCATGTTCCGGGAGGCATGCACGAGGTGGAGCGGCGACAAGGGGTGTTCACGTGTGTGCGTTCGCGCTGAACGCTTGCGGTGGGCCGCACTGCACGCGTAAAGCGTGCTGGCGTGTTTGAAATTATTTCGCTCGCAGATCGGATGGATGAAGACGGCTGGCGCGACCTCCGTCCTAAGGCATAGCCCTTGCTCGTTGCTTCTGCAACAGCGCATGCAACCCACGCTGCTATCTACTCAGGGAGAGAACTCGATGAAATCTTCACAAGCATGGCTGGTATCGGCACTCGTCGTCGTGTCGGGCGCGGCGTTCGCGCAGGCGGGCGGTGGCAACGGCAATGGCGGCAACGGTGGCTCCGGCGGCTCGGGCAACGCGCACGGCGCCGCGACGGCGGCACCGACCACGAACGGACAACCCACGTCGGGCGCGATGAGTTCGAGCGGCTCGAAGTCGCATCACATGTCGAAGGCGAAGAAGCCGAAGACTGATTCGACCAATATGCCCGGCGCTGATGCGAGCAGTGACACGAAAGGGCAGTGAGAGCGAATTATCCAGGGGCGGGCCGTCTTTAGATTGAAGGACGGTCTGCTTTCTTCCAGCCAACGGCCCTGCTAAGCGGAATCTGCGGGAGCCGATTCACTTCACGGTCCGTCTCGGGAGATATGAGTGTGGCGAGTCAGGATTCCTGAACTGCGATTGAAGCGACTTAAGCCACAGCAAAGCTAGGCATGCGCTGCAGCGCGGGCGGTTTGCGCGCCGGCCTTCGAACCGGTCTTCGCAGCCGCTGCTTTGCGCACCCTCCGCGATTTTTTCAGCAAACTCGTGACCGACGTATCGATGCTTTCCGTCACCGCCGACTCACGCGCCTTGCGGCCTTTCGCGCCTGCCTGTCGCGCGAGCCTTCCCGCGCGTTTCCCGGCGTGCGCAAGCAACGCGGCAAACGCCACCTCGTCCACTCGCAGTCCACGACGCGACTGGCCCGGCGCCAGACGCTGCAATTCGTCCGCTTCGAACGCGCTGATCACCGCCGGGTGAATGTAGCAGCGCTTGCACACCGCCGGTGTATTGCGCAATAGCACGGCCACGTCCTTGACCGTCGCGACGATGTGCCGGCGCGCTTCCGCCGCGCTGCTGCAAATCAGCCGTCGCAGTGCGGCCAATGCATAGACGCTGCCGGCCCACGTTCGATAATCCTTGGCGGTGAAATCCGCGCCGCTCGCACGGCGCAGATAGTCGTTGATATCGGCGGAACCGACGGTGCGGCGCGTGCCGTCTTCGTCGAGATACTGGAACAGGTCGTGGCCCGGCAGTTCGGCGCAACGCCGCACAATGCGCCTGATGCGCGGATTGTTCACCGTCACGTCGTGTTCGATGCCGCTTTTGCCGCGAAACCTGAAACGCAACTGGCCCGCTTCGATCTTCACGTGCTTCTTGCGCAGCGTAGTCAATCCGTACGACTGATTATCGCGCGCGTATTCGACGCTGCCGATCCGGATCAACGTCGTGTCGAGCAACTGCACGATCGCGGCGATGACCTTGTCGCGTTGCATGCCCGGCAGATTCAGATCGCGCGCGACACGCGCGCGGATCTTCGGCAATGCGCGGCCGAATTCGGCCATGCGCTCGTATTTGTCGGCGTCGCGTGTCTCGCGCCAGCGCGGGTGATAGCGGTATTGCTTGCGGCCGCGCGCGTCGCGGCCTGTTGCCTGGATGTGGCCCCGCGCGTCCGGGCAGATCCACACATTTTCATAGGCGGGCGGGATGGCGAGCGCGTTGATGCGTTTGATTTCGTCTTCGTCGTCGATGCGTTTGCCCTCGACGTCGAAATAGACGAATTCGCCGTTTTCACGCTTGCGCGTGAAGCCGGGCTTCGTGTCGTCGGCGTGGCGCAAGCCCGGCGGCATGACGGCAGGGGCGGCGGGTTTCGCGCGGTCGTCGTCCGTACGTTCGGGGCGGCGTTGAGTCGGAGTCGTTGTGGCAGCCATCGTCGCAGGTAGAAGTTTCAAGCATGAGGCGCGCTTTGCGCCGATGGCTGGCGTCAAGCAAAGGCAGTGCCTGGCACCGGGCGCGGACTCTCGCGTGCTGCGCCGCCGCTGCGTTGCGGACTGCTTGGTGCGCTGTCTTGCGGACCAGCGGAACAGTCCTTGCGAACACTCGTTACGGGTAATCGATGAAACGAACGAACCAAGGAGAGCGTCATGAGCAGCACTCTTAATCCCGACGACGAGCCGCAACAGGTCGTCAAGCAAACCTCCGGCACGACGGGTGCACTCGGGCCAAGCGATTCGTCCGACAGCGGCAGCGATGTGGCCGGTGCGAAGCGCCACGAATTCGACGTGGATTCGGAACTGGACAACCACGCGCTCGAAACCGGCGACTCCGAACTCGGCAGCGACACGGATCGCGCCGGCACGGGCGAGCGTGCGGCCGCGGACGGCGATTCGACGCTCGTACCGGACAGCGATATCGAGCCTGACCACGTTATGGACCCGCTGGTCAACGACGACGACGGCCTTGATGACGATCCGCAAGGGCTTTAACGGGTGGCGGCCGGTACGCGGTGACGGACCGAACCGGACTGACGAAACGTCGCAGACCGGACGTTGCGGCGAGCGTGCCACATGGGCACATCTTTTGCTGACTGAGCGTTAACGACGATTAACGGCGGGATCAATCCGCGCAATATGCGGGGCCCCCAGCACTTACATGAAGGAGAGTACGCATGGCAAGCACATTGAATGGTCACAAGGTGGCAATACTCGCGCTGGACGGTTTCGAGCAGGCCGAACTGGTCGAGCCGAAACGCGCGCTCACTGAAGCAGGCGCGACGGTACAGATCATTTCAGCCAGGCCCGGCACGATCCAGGGTTTCAAGCACGTGGACAAAGGTGACGCCGTCGAAGTCGATCTGACTTTCGACAAGGCAAGCGCAAACGATTACGACGCCGTGGTGCTGCCGGGTGGCGTGGTGAACGGCGACGCCATCCGTTTGCTGCCGCAGGCACAAGCCTTCGTCAAGGCCGCCGACAGCGCAAAGAAGCCGATCGCGGTGATCTGTCATGGCACGTGGCTGCTGGTGTCCGCGGGAATCGTCAAGGGCCGCACGGTCACGAGCTGGCCGAGCCTGCAGGACGATATTCGCAACGCGGGCGGCACGTGGGTGGACAAGGAAGTAGTCGAAGACGGCAATCTGATCAGCAGCCGCAAGCCCGACGATCTGCCTGCCTTTAACAAGGCGCTGATTGCGCAATTGTCCACACGCAACGCGGCATAAACCGGCATGGCGAACGAGGGGCGAAGATTGAATGAATGCCGCGCCTCGTCCCGTCGGTTCAGTTTCGCTGTATCCGTCGAACAGGGAGAAAATGCATGAAATTCCGGTATCCCCTACAAGCGATGGCGGTCGCGCTGAGTTTGAGCGCGGCGTCCCTCGGCCCGGTGTTTGCGCAAGCCAGCGACGCGCCCGCCAGCGAGGCGCCTGTCAACGGCACGAAGCTCTCGCCCGCGGACCAGCAATTCGTGCAGGACGCCTCGAAATCCGACGCGACCGAGATCGCGGCCAGCAAGGTTGCGCTGAAGAATTCAAGCGATCCGCACGTGAAGAAATTCGCGCAGCAGATGATTACCGATCACACCAGACTCTCTCGCGGCATGGCCGCACTTGTGTCGAAGAAGGGCTTTACCGCGACACCGTCGGCGGATTCCGCGCTGGTCGGCAAGCTGCAAACGCTCAAGGGCAAGGAATTCGATCAGGCCTACGTGGAGCAGGTCGGCGTGGAAGCGCATCAGCGCGCGGTGGACCTGTTCCAGCAGGAGAGCACGAGCGGCACCGACGCGCAACTCAAGGCCGCGGCAACGCACGCGTTGCCGATCATCAAACATCATCTGGCGATGGCGCAGCAACTGGCCGGCGCCATGAAGGGTTCGTCATGAACGCGATCCTGCCGCGCCCGGCCTATGAGGATTCCCTTATGCAGATCACTTTTTCCGACGACAAGCCGGCCTTCGACGGAGCGAATCTGACCGTGTGCTTCATGGCGCGGGTGGACGGCGAAGCGGTGGTGTGCTCGATTACCGCCGAAGCGCTCGAAGACCATTTCGGCGCCGATTCCGCACTCGAAGCAACGCTCATGTCGGCCTTCGAGAAAGGCCGTCATCGCATCCGATCCGTCTGCGCGGAAGCGCTCGACCAGAACAACGGAGAAGGCGTAGTGTTGCATAGCGGACTGTTCCGAGTGGAAGGCATGGAACCGGATCGCGGCACGGCAGCGTAATGCCGCAGCGCGCCGCCGCCCGAACGCGCCGAATGGCACGGCGACATGCGGTGGCACGGTTCGCAATCGCCGTTCAACGATGCAAGGAGGTCTCATGTCACTCATCGTCGCAGCACGTTTTACGACTTTTCCCGCCGCTGAAGATGCGGCGCAAAAGCTCTTCAATGCAGGGTTCGTCGAAGAAGACGTGACGCTGTTTTTCGTCAATCCGCGCGGGCAGCACGCGCGTTTTCCGATTGGCGGCGATACCAGTACGGACGCTGGCGCAAAGGATGCGCCCAAAGGTGCCGGCATGGGCGTCACAATCGGCGCGGTTGCCGGTGCCGTGGTGGGCGTCGCGATTTTCGCCGCGTTCTCGGCGCCGGTTATCGTGTCATTGATCGCAGCGGGCGTCGGCGCTTATGTCGGCTCGCTGGTCGGCGCAATGTCGCACACGCGCGAGGGCGGCAAGGCGGGGCACCGAACACCGTTTCACGAGGAAACGCGTGATTCCGGCGTGCTGGTCGCCGTGCACGTCTCCCCGGACAATCAGTTCGACGCCGCGCGCGTTTTGCGCGAAGCAGGCGGCGTGGCGATCGAGCGGGCGAGCGGCCGCTGGCAGCAGGGACGCTGGGCTGACTTCGACCCTTTGAAAGAACCGGTGCCGCTCAACGAGTTCAGCGAGAATCGCGCGTGACGGCACGGGCTTTTGCGCATAACCACTCGAGTCGAAGTTCGAGGCGGTGGCGAGCAGGCAGCGGCCCGACGTACCGTCGGGCCGTTTTTATTGACACCCGGCGCTCAGTCTATCGTGACCGCGCAGGCGGCCAATCCCCACAGGAGCGGGATGCTCAAACCCAGATCTGTGGCGTGCTACGTTGCCGCAGCATCGCGGGGTCCTGACGTTCGTCGCGAGTCGGCTCGCACGCGGCCGGCACCAGTCCGCCGCGTGTCATGCCGCACGACGGCGACGCGGCTTGCGCGCTCGCGGATGGCGCTTCGCGCGCCGGCCTATGCTCGCGAATCTGCATCACTGTTGCCGAGGTGAGGATCGCGACGGCGGCCAGAAATTCTGTGCTCCTGATTTTCATGGTGAATGCTCCCTGTCGTTGTCGCCTGCCCATTGTTTTCAATTCATCGGCACGTCTTGCAGCGTGTCGTTGTTGCACGGCGTGCTGTGGGGCGAGCATATTAAGCAACCGCCGTGCCATTCAGCGCAGCCGCGCGGGGCGGCCTTCAGCGCATGTCGCGTGAGATCGCGACGGGAAAAATCTACGCGCGTTGGCAAGATCGAAAGTCCGGCGGCAGGCAGCCCGTGATACGTCCGTGGCGATGTACGCCGGGCACGCATCATGCGGATCGATGGGGAGGCCCGCAGTGGGTTGGAGCGCCGGCAAAGCCGCGACGCATCCGGCTGCGGACTCCATGATTGACGAAACCCCTGGAGGTATTGAATGGCTACGAACGTTGTTTCCGTGTTGAACGATCTGGTCGAGACGTCGAAGGACGGCGAGAAGGGCTTTCGCAAAGCGGCTGAAGATGCCCACGACGCACAACTGAAGACGCTGTTTCTATCGCGAGCCGAAGACTGCGCGCGTGGCGCACGCGAGTTGCAGGATGCGGTTGCGGCCCTCGGCGGCAAACCCGAAACGGGCGGCAGCATGAGCGGTGCGTTGCATCGCGGCTGGGTCGACGTGAAGTCGGCGGTGACCGATCGCAGCGATCACGAGATTCTGGCCGAGTGTGAAAAGGGCGAGGACGTCGCGAAGAAGCGCTACCACGACGCGTTGGAAAAGGAGTTGCCGGCGGACGTGCGAGTGATCGTCGAGCGGCAGTATCAAGGCGTGCTGCAGAACCATGACCGCGTGCGTGATCTGCGCGACCAATACGCGGCTGCGCGGCATTAAATTCGGGTGAGTGACCGGCGCTCTCCGTTGGAGGGGGCCGGTTTTTTTGCGTGTTGACGGCCCGCTGGCGTGCTTGCGCAAGCCAGATTCAGGTCGGCAAGCTCGCGTACAAAAAAGCCGTCGCATTCGCGAACGGCTTTCACATTTCCCGGAGCATCAGCGCCGGAAAGCACTAGCCGCAGCCAGCGCTTCCCGGTCGGATCACACGCTTATTGGGCGCTGACCTTCAGATGGTTCTTCACGCTCGATACGCCCTTCACGGCTTGCACGACTTCTTCAGCCGCCGACTTGTCGTCAGCCGAAGGCACCGTACCCGTGAGCCACACCACGCCCTTGCGCGTCTTCACGTGAATGTGCGTCGACTTGACGTTCTTCGCGGCCAGCAGGTCGGCCTTGGCCTTGGTGGTGATGGTGCCGTCGTCGACGTGCTCGCCGATGGTTTCGGACGAAGCCGACGGCGCCGAGGCGCTGGTCTGCGCCGTAGCGTTCAGTGCGAATGCGAGACAGGCAATGCTACCTGCGGTCTTCAGGAATTGGATCGTCTTCATGGTTTCTCCTTCGGGTGTTGATGAAAATTGCGGTCTTGTTGCCTGCGGTCGATCGCGGTCGAGGCCGCCGATGACACGCGTGGGGTCGTTGCCGCTACGGTTCCGTCAGGGCCCGTTATCGACACTGGGCGACAGCCTGTGCACGCGATTTCGCTGCCACGTTGCGCGTGCAAAGACCGGCGTCCGTCCACATAGTGCCAGGACGCAAGCGGTGTGCCCGATAGCTCGGGCGAATGAGGCGCTGGCGGGAAAGCCGTTACGGCACGTGGCTTTAGGCTGAAGAATGAGAGGCGGCGCCGAGCCGGGGAGGAGTGTGACCGCTTGCGCGCGCGGGGACCGGAATTTGCCGGGCACTTGTAAAAATGGCGCCCGGCGGCGTGCGCAAGTGATGGGCCTGAAAATGCAAAACATTGAAAAAACAGGAAGTTGCGCGACCTGGTACGGCAGTTGCTGTAAGCAGATCACTCACCATTTTCGGCTATTAAAGGGACCTCACTACAATGCCTTCCATTGAACTACGCACAAGGCAGTCTCTCGCACTTACGCCGCGTCTACAGCAATCGGTGCGTCTGTTGCAGTTGTCGTCTCTGGAGTTCCAGCAGGAGTTGCGCACGGCGCTCGACACTAATCCGTTCCTCGAGTACGACTCGTCGGATACGGAAGACGTCGCGCTCGCCACCACCGCGTCCGGCGAAGAGGCGGGCGCGCTGCCCGCCACCGACACGGCGGCCGCAGCCGAACCCGATGCGATGTCGTCCGACATGCCGTCTGAGTCGGGCGCGAACGACACGCTGGAAAGCGCGGGGCAGGACGACATGCCGGGCGATTTCTCGGGCGACTATAGCAGCCGCAGTTCGACGCGCCAGAACGGCGACTCGGACAGTAGCGATCCCGCCGAGTGGGCCCGTTCCCAGCCGACATTGCGCGAGCAGCTGCACGACTCGCTGCGCCTCTATCGACTCGACGACCGGGACCGCGCGGTGGCGCGCTTCATCATCGAGGCGCTCGACGACGACGGCTATCTGCGCCAGGATCTCGCCGATCTCGCGGACAGTGTCGATCTCGAACCCGAATTGACCGAAGACGAGTTGCTGGTGGCATTGCGTCTCGTGCAGTCGCTCGATCGACCGGGTCTGGGCGCCCGCACGCTGTCCGAGTGCCTGTCGCTGCAGGTCAACGCGTTGCCGGCCGACACGCCGGGGCGCGACGTGGCGCGGCAGATCGTCGAACATCATCTGGAACGGCTCGCACGCCGCGAACAGGCCGAACTGCAGAAGCAGATTGGCTGCAGCGCGGAAGAACTGCGGGTTGCCTGCGCTCTCGTGCGCAAGCTCGATCCGAAGCCGGGCAACTGCTATGGCCGCACCGAAGACAACTACGTGGTGCCGGACGTGATCGTGCGGCAGGTGCGTAACAAGTGGGTCGTGGCGATCAACCCGGCGGTGCAGCCGCGCGCGCGAATCCATCGCATGTATGCGGAGCTGTTCGCGCAGTCGGCCGGTGCGAGCCGCTCGCCGCTCGCGCAGCAGTTGCAGGAAGCGCGCTGGCTGATCCGCAACGCGCAACAACGCTTCGATACCATCCAGCGCGTGGCCGAGTGCATCGTCGCGCATCAGAAAGCCTTCTTCCAGTACGGCGAAATCGCGCTCAAGCCGATGGTGCTGCGCGATGTCGCCGACGAACTCGGCCTGCACGAATCCACTATCTCGCGAGCCACGGGCAACAAATATATGGCCACGCCGCGCGGTATTTTCGAATTCAAGCACTTCTTCCCGCGCGAGCTCGGCACTGAAAGCGGCGGCACCTGTTCGGCCGCTGCGGTGCGCGCGCTGCTCAAGGAAATGATCGCCGCGGAAAACACGCGTGATCCGCTCTCGGACGTGACGCTCGCGAAGATGCTCGCGGATCAGGGCGTGCTGGTGGCGCGTCGTACGGTGGCGAAGTACCGGCATCTGATGAAGGTGCCGCCGGCGGAATTGCGCCGCCAGATCTGAACGACGCAGCCCGCCGGAGCCAGGCTGCGTTGAAGCGCCACGCGAGACTGTCCGCTCGCGTGGCGCTTTTTCGTATCTGGACGTTTCGAGCGTGCCCCATTACATTGGCGAGTCCATGAGTAACGGGGTGGTTCAATGAAGTACTCGAATCTGGTCGAACGCCTGCAGGGCAGGCGCACGTCCGCGTGGGAAATCCATCGTGTCGCGCAACAGGCGGCGGCCAACGGTGAAGACGTTATCGTGCTGAGCGTCGGCGATCCCGATTTCGCGACGCCCGCGCCGATCGTCGAGCGCGCGGTCGAGGCCTTGCGCGGCGGCGATACGCACTATAGCGCCGTGTCCGGCCGGGAACCGGTGCGCGCGGCGATTGCCGAAGAGCATGCGCGCATGACCGGCTGTGCCGTCAGCGCCGCCAATGTGATCCTGACCGCGGGCGCGCAGAACGGCGTATTCGCTTCGTCGCTATGTCTGCTGGAAGCGGGCGACGAGGTGATCGTCCCCGAGCCCATGTACCTGACTTATGAGGCCTGCGTGCGCGCGGCCGGCGCCAGGCTCGTGGCGGTGCCGGTCGATCGGGCGCGGGCGTTTCACGTCGATTGCGACGCGCTGGAAGCGGCGGTCACTTCGCGCACAAAGGCCATTTTCTTCGCTACGCCGTGTAATCCGACCGGCGTGGTCATGCCGCGCGCCGATCTGGAACGGATCGCGCGGATCGCGTGCGAGCATGACCTGTGGGTGCTCTCCGACGAGGTCTACGCCGATCTGACTTTCGAGCGCGAGCACGTGAGCATTGCAGCGTTGCCCGGCATGGCGGAGCGCACCGTGACGCTCGGCAGTCTGTCGAAATCGCATGCTATGGCCGGTTGGCGCGTGGGTTGGGCGATCGGGCCGGCGGAGCTGATCGAGCACATGGGAAGGCTCGCCCTTGCGATGCTGTACGGCTTGCCCGGATTCATCCAGCAGGCCGCATTGACCGCTTTGCAGAACAAGGCGCGGATCGCCGCCGAAATGCGTGAGATTTACCGCCGTCGGCGCGACGTGGTGTTCGAGCGTTTGCAGCGCGTGCCGGGGCTGCGGTGCGTGTTACCAGAGGCCGGCATGTTCATGATGGTCGACGTGAGCGGCACGGGTCTCGACACGGTCGACTTCACCTGGCAGCTGTTTCGCGCGCAGGGCGTGTCGCTGCTCGACGCGAGCGCCTTCGGCGAGACGGCGAATGGTTTCGTGCGGCTGGGTTTCGTGGTCGACGAAGCGCGTCTGATCGACGCGTGCGAGCGGATTGCCGCATTTGTCCGCGCATTGCCGGCTCGCTGAGCCTTACTTTAGCGTTTCGTTTGCTTTGCGATTCGCGCAACGATGCGGCGCATGGTGGGAGGAATGCGTGTCCTCACCAGTTTTCGATTGACGCAACCAAAGCTTGCGTCAAAAATCGAGCGCCGGCCCCGTCTTTAAGCGTGGCCATTCCGGACACCGGCGCATATCGACACTCACTGTCGGGAACTCCATGACCCTTCGCTTCACCCTCTCGTTGCGCCGATCGCTGATGGCAGGATCGATGGCGGCCGCCCTCGTGGCGATGGCGCTCGTCCTTGCCTTGCTCGCCGCGTTCAGCACGACTTGCGCGGCTGCTGAACCGGACGACTCGTCGGATGCCGCCGCGAGCGCGGAAACCGCGGCTTCAGCGCCGGACGCACCGCGCGTTGTGAGCGGCAAGCCCCGTCAGCGCGCGGAGGCGAATGCCCAACCCGGCGAAGATCCGCACGCGGCCACGGCTCGTGCGCCGCGCCAGGCTGCCGCGGCGCCGAACGACGCGTCGGGCAGCACGGCGCAGCGCAACGCGAGACCGGAAACGGCGGCTATTCCTGTGCCGCCGGAAACGTCGTCGGTGACGCAGCATTCCATCCGGCTCGACAGCCGCAAGATCGACTACACGGCCACCGCCGGCAACCTGCTGCTGCGCGACAGGACAGGTGAGGCCAACGCGAGCGTTTTCTATGTCGCCTACACCGTCGCCAGCAAAACGCCGGCAACGCGGCCGGTCACGTTTCTCTTCAACGGCGGGCCGGGCGCCGGCAGCGTATTCCTGATGATCGGCTCGTTCGGGCCGAAGCGGGCGCGCACGGCGAGTCCCGCCATTACGCCGCCCGCGCCGTACACGCTCGCCGACAATCCCGACAGCCTGCTCGATACCACCGACCTCGTATTTATCGATGCGGTCGGCGCGGGTTTGTCGAGGGTGGTCGGCCATGGCACGGGCAAGGAGTTCTGGGGCGTCGATCAGGATCTCGATGCTTTCTCGCAGTTTATCGACCGCTACCTGACAGTGAACCAGCGCTGGAATTCGCCGAAGTATCTGCTCGGCGAATCGTATGGGACCGCGCGTGCCGCGATGCTCGCGTACCAGTTGGGGCAGGACAATATCGCGCTCAATGGTGTAATCCTGATGTCGTCGGTGCTCGATTCCGCCGCGTTTTCGGCGGGCTCGGATTTCAAAAGCGAAAGCTATCTGCCGAGCTTCGCGGCCATTGCCTGGTATCACGACAAGATCGTGCCGAAGCCGGCCAGCCTGCCGGCCTTTCTCGACGACGCCCGTGCATTCGCGCGCGGACCGTATGCGCAGGCGCTCGCCCAGGGCGACGCGCTGCCCGACGCCGAGCGCGACGCGATCGCCGCGCGCGTCGCGCACTTCACCGGGCTCGACGTCGGCTATGTGAAGCGCAGCCGCCTGCGTCTTTATCCGTCGCGTTATCGCAGCGAATTGCTGCGCGATCAGGCGCGCAGCGTCGGCCGTTACGATGCGCGCTTCGAAGGGATCGACTTTGACAGCGTGTCCGAGCGTCCTGATTACGACGCCTCGGTGAGCAGCGTGTCGAGCGCTTTCGACGCGGCCCTACATCAGCATTTCGCTCAGGATCTGCACTTTACGCCGGCCGACCGTTACCGCGTCTTCAACGACGAAGCGTTGACGCAATGGGACTGGAAGCATCGCGCATGGTGGGGCGAACGTCTGCCCGTGCCGTATGCGGTGGGCGATCTGGCCGAAGCAATGAGGCAGAATCCGCAGTTGCGCGTGATGTCGTTGAACGGCTATTTCGATCTGGCCACGCCGTTCTACGCAACCGAGTACGCGCTCGCCCACCTGGGCGTGGACGGGCCGCTGCGCGCCAACGTGCGAATCGCCTACTACCCGACCGGTCACATGATCTATCTCGACGACGCGGCATTGCACACGCTCAGGAGCGATCTGGCGAGTTTCTATGCGGCAGGGGCGCGCTAGGGTTCAGAAGAGCGCGCCGGGCGGTCCGAAAGCGGGTGCCGCGTCTTGCAACCGGGTCGGGCTTGAGCCGTTGAACGGTATAATTCGTTCGACGTCGCGCGGTGCTTCAGAGTCGCGTCGAACCGCGCTCAGGCGCCTCTCCGCTACCTGAAAATCCGCTTTATCAACCGGCTTTTTTTCACCGCTGCCCATGCCATTTCACCCGATCCAGTCCTTCACGCGCAAACGGCTGTCCGACGTGGTGTCCGACCAGATCAAGCAACTGATTTCGGACGGCACGCTGATGCCCGGCGACCGGCTGCCGGCCGAACGCGATCTGGCCACGCAGCTCGGCGTGTCGCGGCCTTCGCTGCGCGAAGCGCTGATCAGGCTGGAAGCGGACGGCTATATTGAAACCTCGGGGCGGGGCGGTTTTACGGTGGTCGATGTCACGGCGCCGATCATCTCCAAGCCGCTTGCGGAGTTGCTGCTGCAAAACCCGCGCACCAGTGCCGATATTCTGGAACTGCGCCAGGGGCTCGAATCGATTTCGACGGTCTATGCCGCGCAGCGCGCCACGGCCGCAGACCTGAAGAAGATCAGCGCGGCGTTCGAGGCATTGAAAGCCGGCTCGCAGTCGCAGGACCGTGTGAACCTCGCCGAACTGGACGCCGCGTTCCACCTCGCGATCGCGGACTCCACGCACAACATTGCGCTCGCGCATGTGATGCACGGCATCCATACGCTGATTCGCGAGGGTATGCGCCAGTACCATCGTTTGATCGATTACGACGACGCGATGGAAAAGCAGTTGATGGGCCAGCACCAGGCCATTTACGACGCCGTGATGTCGCGCGACGCGCAAAAGGCACGCAAGGCCGCCGAGCGGCATTTGACCTATGTGCGCGAGATGTACAAGGAAGACGCGGCCAGGCCTTCGTCGAGTACGGTTTCGTAAATACCCGCGATTGACACCTTGCCGCAACTTCCTTATATTCTTGGTCAGACCAACCATACCAGTCTTACTGGGGCGCCGGAATTCCTCGTTGCTCCATCCCGCTTGCATGCTGGCCGCCGCAATAACGCACTGGTTCACCGCCGCCATTCCGCAGTAGAGTAGGTGAATCGCCGACTGCCGCTTTTTCCCCAATGAGCTTATGAAAGTCGCCCTGTTTATCCCGTGCTTCATCGACGCGTTTTATCCCGAAGTGGGGATCGCCACGCTCGAATTGCTCGAACGCTTCGGCATCGAGGTCGACTATCCGCAGGAGCAAACCTGCTGCGGCCAGCCAATGGCCAACAGCGGCGCGCATGCCGAGGCAGCCGGCACCGAGCGTGTGTTCGCGCGCAACTTTGCCGGCTACGACTACATCGTCGGGCCGTCGGCGAGTTGCATTCACCACGTGCGCGAGCATCTCACCGCGCTGGAGCAGACCGACGAAGTGAAGAAGGTCCGCGCGAACGCCTACGAACTCGTCGAGTTTCTGCACGACGTGGTCGGCGCGCGTGAATTTCCGTGGGCCGAGTTTCCGCACCGCGTGGGCTTGCACAACAGTTGCAGCGCATTGCGGCATCTGAAGGAAGCATCGATTTCGGAAGTGGCCGGCACGCCGTTTTCGAAGCCGCGCACGTTGCTCGAAGGCGTGAAGGGCATTGAGTTCGTCAAACCGGCGCGGCCCGACGAATGCTGCGGTTTCGGCGGCACGTTCTCTGTCACAGAGGAGCCGGTCTCGGTGCGCATGGGCCAGGACAAGGTGCGCGATCACCTGAACGCGGGCGCCGAGTACATCGTATCGGGCGACATGTCGTGCCTGATGCATCAGCAAGGCTGCGCGGAACGCATGAAAGCCGACGCGCGCTTCATCCATATCGCGCAGGTTCTCAACGGAGCACGCGCATGAGCAACCGCATCGATCACGCGAAAGCCGCGGGCGCTTTCATCAGCAAGACAGAGCATGTCGCGTTTCACGACAAGCGCCTGTGGGATCTGCGCGAGAAGCGCGATGTGCAGGCGCACGGCATTGCCGAGTGGGAGACGATGCGCGAGCTGGCCTCGGGCATCAAGGAACACACGCTGTCGAATCTGTCCACGTATCTGGAACAGTTCGCGGCGGCCGCCGAGGCGAACGGCGTCACGGTGCATTGGGCCGCCACCGCCGAAGAGCACAACGCGCTCGTGCACCAGCTCATGTCGGAGCGCGGCATGACCACGCTCGTCAAAAGCAAGTCGATGCTGACCGACGAATGCAAGATGCGCGAGTATCTCGAACCGCGCGGCATTACGGTGATGGAAACGGATCTGGGCGAACGTATCCAGCAACTCGACCATCAGGATCCGAGCCACATGGTGGTGCCCGCGGTCCACAAACTGCGGGCCGACGTTGCCGAACTGTTCGGCCGCACTATCGGCACCGATCCGAAGAACAGCGATATTCATTACCTGGCGGAAAGCCAGCGGATGAACACGCGGCCGTACTTCGTGCGCGAGAAAACGGCCGGCATGACCGGTTGCAATTTCGCGGTGGCGGAGACGGGCACGGTCGTAGTGTGTACTAACGAAGGCAATGCGGATCTGTCGGCGAATGTGCCGCCGTTGCATATCGCGTCGATCGGTATCGAGAAGCTGATTCCGAAGGTCTCGGATCTCGGTGTGTTTATCCGCATGTTGTCGCGCAGCGCACTCGGCTCGCCGATCACGCAATACACGTCGCATTTCCGTGCGCCGCGCAAAGGCACGGAGATGCATTTCATTCTCGTCGATCACGGCCGCTCGGAGCGGCTCGCAATGGAGGACTTCTGGTATTCGCTCAAGTGCATTCGCTGCGGCGCCTGCATGAATACGTGTCCTGTTTACCGGCGCAGCGGCGGGCTGTCGTATGGCGGCACCTACTCGGGGCCGATCGGCGCGATCATCAATCCGACCTTCGATCTGAAGCGCTACAGTGCGTTGCCGTTTGCATCGACGCTCAATGGCAGTTGCACGAACGTGTGTCCGGTGAAGATCAATATTCACGAGCAGATCTACAAATGGCGCACGGTGATTGCGGAGCATCACGAGGTGCCGTTCGTGAAGCAGGAGGTGTTGAAGATGGCAGGGCGGTTGCTCGCGAGCCCGACCTTGTATCGCGCGACGGTGTCCTCGATGGGCAGCGCGCTGCGGCGGCTGCCGAATTTCGTGCTGTATAACCCGCTCAATATCTGGGGCAAACAGCGCGAGTTGCCGGAGGCGCCAAAACTGACCTTCCACGCCTGGTACAAAAAGAATCGTGGAGCCGATCATGACAACGCGTGAAGCTTTTCTGGCGAAAGTGCGGCAGGCGCAGCCGCCGGCGCGACCACGGCCCGACGTGCCGCTGTTCGATGCGGCGGGTGGCGATCTGCACGCGCGTTTTACGGCGGCGCTGCAGGCAATGGGTGGCACGTGCGTCGAAGTTACGGCTGCGAGCGACGTGGGCGGGCTGATTCGCGAGCGGTTCGGGGCTGAGGCATCCATCGCTTCGGCAACCGCGGAAGTGCCGGGCACGCGCGTGCTCACCGCCGACACGGAACCCGCGTCGCTGCAGGACATCGAGGTCGGTGTGGTGCGGGCGCGCTTCGGCGTGGCTGAGACCGGCTCGGTGTGGTTCAGCGAACGTGAGTATGTGGTCAACGCGCTGGGGTACATCGTGCAGCATCTGGTCGTGCTGCTCGATCCGTCGCAATTGCTCGACGGCTTGCAGGACGTATACCGGCGCGATGATTTCCGTGAAGCCCGTTATGCGGCGCTCGTCACCGGGCCTTCGGCGACGGCGGATATCGAGGGTGTGCTGATTCGCGGCGCGCAAGGCGTGCGTTCGTTGACGGTGGTGTGGCTGGCAGCGGAGTAAAAAAATTCCGGGTCGCCTGATTCGGGCGGCCCCCACGTCTTGCCGCGCTGTGCCTGCATCGCCACGGACTTTGCTATCATCACTGTATAAACATACAGGTTTCGTGAACGTGCCGTGGCAACACCCGCTTCTCCCTACGCTCTCTACTATCTGCTGAACTTCGAGCGCGCCCTCGCGTGGCTCGCGCAGCGTTACGACGACCTGTTCGACGCGCACGAACAGGCGTTTCTGCGCGATTTCGCCGCGTTGCCGCAGGCGTCACGCGCGCTGCTGGTTCGCATGCTGATGCGTAAAGGCACGCTATTTCGCGCAAGCCGCCTGTCTTACGAAGAGATCGGCTGCCCACTGCAGGCGGCCGCGCCGATCGCCGCGCTCGGCTGGGTCGATACCCAACCGGCCCTGACGCTCGACGATCTGTTCGCGCTCACCACGCGTGCCGAGTTGATGGAAATTTTCGCGGACGCCGTCGCGTTGATTCCCGGCACGAAGAGCTTGCGCAAACCGGAACTGCTGGAAACGCTGCGTCCGTTTTATGTCGGCGAGCCTGGCGAGCCCGCAGAAGAAGGCGTCGCGGCGCGCCCGCTCCGCGCATGGTACGGTCAATCAACGGATTGCGTGCTGCACGTTGCCATCGCACCGCTGTGCGAACGTCTGCGTTTGATGTTCTTCGGCAATTTGCAGCAGGCGTGGTCGGAGTTCGTGCTTGCCGACCTCGGTGTGTTCCAGTACGAGAAGGTGGCGTTCGCGCCTTCGTCGCGCGCGTTTCAGGCGCGTGCGGACGTGGACGTTTATCTCGCCTTGCACGCGTGCCGTGAAGCGCTCGAATGGCTACCCGGCGGCGACGCGGAAGCAGAGGCGATCAACGAACTGGTGGCAGCCGTCGGTGAAATAGAAACCTCGAACGCCTGGCTCGAAACGCGGCGCGCGAAACTGTTGTTTCGTATCGGCCACCTGTGCGAGCGTCGGGAGAACTGGCCGGCCGCGCTCGCCGTGTATGAGCGCTGCGCGTGGCCCGGTGCGCGCCATCGGCGCATGCGTGTGCTCGAACGCAGCGAACGTTTCGACGATGCGTTCGCGCTCGCCTCGCAAGCCGCCGCGGCGCCGGAGAGCGAAGAAGAAGCGCAACGCATCGCCCGCATGCTCGCACGGTTGCTGCGCAAGCGCGGCATGCCGGCCGCACGGGCGAGCGCGGCGCGTCCCGTCGAGCGCAGCACGCTGGTGGTGCCGCGGCCCAAGGAGCCGCTGCCGGTCGAATACGTCGTTCGCGATCATTTGACGTGCGGCGCCGCGCCGGTTCATTACGTCGAGAACGCGCTGATCAATTCGCTGTTCGGGCTGCTGTGCTGGGAGCCGGTCTTTGCGGCGTTGCCGGGCGCGTTTTTTCATCCGTTCCAGCGCGGTCCGGCCGATCTGCACGCGCCGGATTTTCATGCTCGCCGCGCGGAGCCGTTTGCCGCGTGTCTTGCGCAACTCGACAGCGGAGCTTATCGCGAGACGATCTGGCGGCATCTGGATAGCAAGGCGGGACTGCAATCGCCTTTCGTATTCTGGGGGCTGCTCTCGCCGGAACTCGTTGCATTGGCGCTCGACTGTCTGCCGGCCGCGCATCTGAAACTGTGGTTCGAGCGCTTGCTGCGCGATATACGAGGCAATTGTTCCGGCCTGCCGGATCTGATCCGCTTCTGGCCTGCCGAGCGCCGCTACGAATTGATCGAAGTGAAAGGCCCCGGCGACCGCTTGCAGGACAACCAGATCCGCTGGCTCGCGTACTGCGCGCAGCACGGCATGCCGGTGCGAGTGCTCGACGTGCGTTGGGCCGACGAGGTGCTCGTCGTGAATGGCGGCGCGGTTGACGCTGCTGCCGAGGCCGCCGCAGCGGTCGGACGCGCGATCGTCACGGAGGCCGGAACCGAGGGCGCGGTAGATGCCATCGCAGAGGTCAAACCGGAACCCACCACCGAACCCACCACCGAACCCACCACCGAACCCACCACCGAACCCACCACCGAACCCACCACCGAACCCACCACCGAACCCACCACCGAACCCACCACCGAACCCACCACCGAACCCACCACCGAACCCACCACCGAACCCACCACCGAACCCACCACCGAACCCACCGCATGACCTACGTGGTCGCCGTGCGAGCGATGTGCGAGTTCACCGCGAGGCGCGGCGATCTGGATCTGCGCTTCACGCCCGCGCCCACCTCGCTCGAAGGCATGGCGGGCCACGTCACGGTCGCCGGACGGCGCGCGAGCGGCTACGAAACCGAAATCACGCTGACGGGCACGCATCGCAGCCTGACCGTGCGCGGACGCGCCGACGGCTACGACCCGGCGGCGAACCGGCTGGAAGAGGTCAAGACGCATCGTGGCGATCTCGAACGGATGCCCGCCAATCACCGCACGTTGCATTGGGCGCAAGCGCTCGTCTATGGTCATCTGCTGTGCCGCACGCGCGAGCTTGCCGGGTTGACCGTAGCGTTGGTGTACTTCGATATCGGTACCCAGAAGGAAGTGCTGTTGACGCAAACGCATACCGCGCGCGACCTGGAGATTTTCTTCGTCGAGCAATGCGAGCGTTTTCTGGATTGGGCCGTACAGGAAGAGGCGCATCGGGCCGCGCGCAACTCGGCGCTGAGTGCGTTGCAGTTTCCGCATGGGCAGTTTCGCAGCGGCCAGCGCGAACTGGCGGTGTCGGTCTATCGTTCGGCGCGCGACGGCAAGCCTTTGATGGCCCAGGCGCCGACCGGCATCGGCAAGACGCTCGCGACGATTTTTCCGTTGCTCAAGGCGTGCGCGTCGGACCAGATCGACCGGGTGTTCTTTCTGACCGCCAAGACGCCGGGCCGCGCGCTGGCGCTGGATGCGATCGAAACACTGCATCGGGTCGACGCGCGCCTGCCGTTGAGAACCCTCGAACTGGTCGCACGCGATAAAGCCTGCGAGCATCCGGACAAAGCCTGCAACGGCGAGTCCTGTCCGCTCGCGCGCGGCTTCTACGACCGGCTCGACGCGGCCCGCAGCGCGGCGCTGGCAGGCCCGCGCCTGGACCGTGCGGCGGTGCGCGAAGCAGCGCTTGCGCACGACATCTGTCCGTACTATCTGGCGCAGGAACTGGCGCGCTGGGCCGACGTGGTGGTCGGCGATTACAACTACTACTACGACAGCAACGCCATGCTGTACGCGCTCACGCAGATCAACCAGTGGCGGGTGGGCGTGCTGGTGGACGAGGCGCACAATCTGCTCGATCGTGCCCGCCGCATGTACACCGCCTCGCTCGATCAGACGGCATTCCGGCTCGCGCGCAAAACGGCGCCGGCCGCGCTGCGCAAGCCGCTTGAACGGCTGCAACGCGAGTGGAACGCGCTCAAACGCGCTCAGACCGCGAGCTATCAGGTCTACGCCGGGATCCCCGGCAAACTGCTCTCCGCCGCGCAAAATCTGATCAGCGCCGTCACGGACCAACTGGCGGAAGCGCCACTTTCCATCGACGAAGCATCGCTGCGCTTCTTCTTCGACGCCATGCATTTCGTCGCGCTGGCCGAGCAGTTCGGCGAGCATTCGATTTTCGACATCACGCTCGCCACGGATCGTTACGCGCCACGCGACAAAACCACTGCCGCGCTTTGCGTGCGCACCGTGATTCCCGCGCCGTTTCTCACGCCGCGCTACGCGGCCGCGCGCACTACGGTGATGTTCTCCGGCACGCTCAACCCGCATCATTTCTATCGCGATACGCTGGGGTTGCCCGAAGCCACGCAATGGCTCGACGTGGAAGGGCCGTTTCGCGCGGAGCAGTTGCAGGTGCGCGTGGCCGGCAACGTGTCGACGCGTTGGCGTGACCGCGAGCGTTCGCTGATTCCGATCGTCGACCTGATCGCCCGGCAATACGCAACGCAGCCGGGCAATTATCTGGGCTTTCTGAGCAGCTTCGAGTACTTGCAGCGCGTGGTCGCGTTGATGCGCGAGCGGCACCCGGACTTGCCGGTCTGGGCGCAGGAGCCCGGCATGGACGAAGCCGCGCGCGACGCGTTTCTCGCGCGCTTCCGGACCATGAACGAGGGCGTGGGCTTCGCGGTGCTCGGCGGTGCGTTTTCGGAAGGTGTCGACCTGGTCGGTCAGCAGTTGATCGGCGCGTTCATCGCCACGCTCGGCTTGCCGCAGATGAACGAGATCAACGAGCAGATGCGCCGCACGATGGAAGTGAAGTTCGGCAACGGATACGACTACATGTATCTGTATCCCGGTCTACAGAAGGTGGTGCAGGCGGCAGGGCGTGTGATCCGCACGGAGCAGGACCAGGGTGTGGTGCATCTGATCGATGACCGGTATCGGCGGGCCGAAGTGCGGCGTTTGCTGCCGCGCTGGTGGGACGTGCAATAGCGCGTGCCGCAGCCGGCGGACCGGCGCTTCATAACCGCGCTTCTTTACCGCCGGCCGGCCGGGTAATCACTTTGCCCGCCGCCACTCGTCACAGTAGCGGCGTGGCATCACGATTCCCGCCCAAAGCGCAGCAGCCCACGAAGATGCCGGCCCCGGCTCTTACCTCACTCGTGCGGAGAGGTTGAACCAGGATTTGCCGGCGTTCCCGGACCGCCGGCCGGTTGGGGGTCGACGGGCAACTGGTCTTCCACTGGCGCATCGCCTTGCCGGGCTGCGGCGGAAGGTGCCGCAGCGGCAGGCGGCTCGTCGCTCGGCGCCTCTTCTTTGGCCGCCGTGCTGGACGCTTCATCGGCCTCGATCCTCGCCGGCGCGCTTTGCGGATCCCACGTCAGCAGATTGCGCTGCGGGTTCGCGATCTCGATGCCGCGCTCGCGGAACTGGTCGAGAATCCGGCGGTTGAATTCGCGCTGCACGCCCCAGCGCGCGCTGTCGCGGCACTGAATCTGGCCGGTCAGCGTGATGGCCGAGCCGTCCAGCGCATCGACGCCCCAGAAGCTGAAGTCCGACAGGATGCCGTCCTTGAAACTGTCGTCCTCGCGCAAGGCGGCGCCGATTTCCTTCAGTGTGCCGATGGCGAGATCGACGTCCTGGCCGAACACGATATTGACCTTCACCGCGGCATTGCCGATACCACGGTTCGTGTTGTTCACCGTCGATACCGAACTGAACGGCACGGTGTAGAGCGAACCGTCGCCGCCGCGCAGTCGCACGGTGCGGATCGACAGATACTCGACGGTGCCGGACACGCCCGCGAGCGTGACCCAGTCGCCCACCTGCATCGCGTTTTCCATCAACAGGAAAATGCCGGTGATGAAATCCTGCACCAGCTTTTGCGAGCCGAAACCGAGCGCCACGCCGAAGATACTCGCGCCCGCCAGCAGCGGCCCGATATTCACGCCGAGCTCGCTCAGGCCGGTGAGTACCACCACCAGCGCGATGGCGCAAAAGAGCGCGCTGCGCAGCATCGGCAGCAGGGTGCGCAAGCGCGCGGCGCGCACCAGATCGCCGCTCGTGGTCCAGCGGTCCAGCCGCTGTTCGACCGATACGTTCACGCTTTCCCACACCAGCAGCGCAATGACGGCCGCCACGCCGATCGTGACGATCGCCGACGCGAGCCGGTGGCCGATCGTGCCGGCGCGAAACAGGTCGGCCACATGCACGCCCCATACCTGCAACAGCGCGAGCGCGGTCACGATGCCGATGATCCACGCCACCACGCGGCGCACCAGCGGGTAATAGCGGTACGCGTGCTGATGCACGAGCGACTTCGCCGCGTCGTCCTGCGCATGGAAGAGCCGGGCCAGCGCGCCGAACAGCACGATCGACACGACCCGCGCGCCCACCAGCACCGCCAGCGAAATACCGCCGAGGTGCAGCAGCGTCTGATATCCGTTCTGCACGTCGAGCGCCCAGATGAACCACAGCGCCATCACGACGAACACCGCGAACCAGGCCCACACTTCGGCAAAGACATTGCCGGCCATTTCCAGCGATTTGCGCGTGGCAGCCCGCTTGCGGATCAATTCGCCGACTGGGTTCGCGCATTGCAGCAGCAGGATCGAGATCATGACGTGGCCGGCGAGCGCGACCACTTTCATCAGCGCCAGATGCGCCGCGTCGTTCAGACCGAGCGATTGGGCGATCTCCGCGACCGCCGAACCGGCGCCCACCACGCTGACGATCCGCACCATCCAGCGCTGCACGAAGGTGGCCCACGCGTCGCTCATGCGCAGCAGGCGCAGGCGCGGCGCGGCCGGTTGCAGGAAAAAGCCGCTGACGATCACGATCACCCGGCACAGCACGTAGATGTCGATGAGCGAGTCGAGTGCGCGGTCTTGCGGGGTGCCGTCGTCGGTGAAGATCGACATCAGCGCGCTCGCCGCGCCGACGAATACGACGAGCGGCAACAGTCGCAGCACCAGGCTCAGGAGCGCGCGCGGCAGGCGCTGCAGGAGTGTCCAGTGATGTCGGGCGTTCTGCTTGCCTTTGGCTTCGATGACCTTGCCGTTGGCCGACGTGGCCGCGCTTGTGCCGGACGGCACAGCCGCCGCTTTCGCCTGCGCCGCGGTCACGGGCGAGGCCGGCGACACGGGCAGGGGCGGCGCGGCGTTCGGCGCGTCGGAGGGTTGGGGCGCGACGTCCACAGGCAGATCGGCTGGCGGCACGCTGTCCCGATCGCCGGCTTCGCGGCGCGCGGCCAGCGCCTTGTAGGCACGGCGCAGCAGGCGGCGCGCGAGCCATTCGAGCGCGAGCGCGGGTATCAGCGCGGCCAGCAGCGACCACGCGACCTGGCCCAGCACGGCGCGTGCTTGCGGGTTGGTCGATTGCCAATACCACCAGGCGCGCACCGAGGAGACGTCGAGCAGCGCGCCGACCGAACTGCGCAGAGACTTGCCGAGGCGCACGGCCCAATGCGCGCCCTGGCGGGCCAGTTGCGAGGCGAGACCATTCGACTTGAACGCCGCCGGCACGAGGGCGGCGGCGCCGCTCGCCGCAGCGGCCGACGCTGCCGTGGGCGCGGAAGCGGGCGGCGCGCTGAGCGCGCCGGCAGCAGCAATGGCCTCCAAGGTGTCGGCCACTTGCGCGCGGCGCTTGGGGTCATTGAGGACGGCGAGCGCCTGGCGAGCCTGCTCGGGCGTCAGCGTCACCCCAGGACTGGAGGCCGCAGAGGCCGCAGAGGCCGAAGAGGCGGGGGCGGCTGGTGCTGCCGCGGCAAGGACCGGCGAGACGCCGAGAGCGAGAAGAATGAAACAACAGGCTTGAAATAATTTGCGCATAGGGTGTAAGGCGGGCTACGGAAGCGAACGGCTATGCCGAAACGCGTGGACGGGCTCGGCGGCGTGAACCTGAACCGACACCTATCTGGTCGTACAAGTTCCTCGAACGGCCGTTGCGCGTGGCGCCGCAGAGTCGGGCAGCCTGGCGCCGCGGCACTTTCCCCTAGCAAAAAACCGGCCCGTCGGTCAATGGCTACCCGTCGCATGGCGGCTACCGTGCGCAGGAATTGCGGCATCCGCCGCCTTGCGACCGCCATTGTGCGGCGCCGCTTGTGTGGAGCTCGGCGGCACGCCGAACGTGCCTTCCACGACTTTGGTGAGGGTGCGCTCCTCGCGTGGAATGAAGCGCCTCGTTCAGGCCAACTCGAAATTGGCGTATTGGCGTATTGGCGTATGGCAAGCGCCGGCCGGCGATGTTTCAGCGCGGTCCGACGTATCGATGGATGTCCGTGCGCGATCCGCCGGTGGGCTCGGTGCGTCGAAAGCGACGGTTGCGCGCGGCGTGGCTCCAGCCGGATCACACACGGCTGACCGGAGCAGAAGCGAGGGGGGAGCTTACCCGTTCACACCAGCGAAGCCGCCTTCCGCTCCGCCTCGCCGTCGGCGTCCGCGCCGCCGCTGGCGTTCGACGCGCGTCCGCCGGCTGCCGCGTCCTGGTGCAGCCGGTTGGCGTGCATCAGCCGATACAGCGTGGCCCGCGAAATGCCGAGTTCGGCCGCCGCCTCGGACAGCTTGTAGCCATGCCGCTGCAAAGCGTGCTCGATGGCGTCTTTTTCGGCCCGGCTGCGAATCTCCGCCAGCGTCACGGCCGGCCCGTTTTCGGCTTCCGGCAGGCCGAGATCGCTGGCGGTGATGAAACGGCCCTCGCTCATCACCACGGCACGCCGCACGCAGTTGATCAGTTCGCGCACATTGCCCGGCCACGGATAGTTGGACATGGCGACGATCGCGTCGCTCGACAGGCCGCGCAATTTGCGCGCGCCGTCCTGCTTGTACATGCTGAGCGCATAGTTGGCGAGCAGCTTGATGTCGCCGCCGCGCTCGCGCAACGGCGGCTCGACGAGGCGCAGCACGCACAGGCGGTGATACAGGTCGGAGCGGAAGCGACCGTCTTCGACGGCTTTGTCCAGATCGACGTGGGTCGCCGAAATGACCCGGACGTCGACCTTGATCGGCCCGTTGCCGCCCAGCCGCTCGATCGTGCCTTCCTGGAGGAAGCGCAACAGGACCGCCTGGCATTCATGCGGCATATCGCCGATTTCGTCGAGAAAGAGGGTGCCCTCGTGAGCGCTCTCGATCCGGCCAATCTTGCGCTGGAGCGCGCCGGTAAAGGCGCCGCGCTCGTGGCCGAACAATTCGGCTTGCAGCAGGCTCGGCGGAATCGCCGCGCAATTGATCGCGACGAAGGTGCGGCCGGCGCGCGGCGAACGTTCGTGAATCGCCTTGGCGGTCAGCTCCTTGCCGGTGCCCGACTCGCCTGCGACGAATACCGGCGCGTCCGTCACGCCGCATTTGTCGATGCGCCGGTACAACTGCTGCATGGCCTCGCATTGCCCGACCATGCCGTGGCGGCCGAGCGACGGCTCCGGCGCGACCTCCGCCTGCCGCAGGCTCGACAATCCATGCGCGTGGCCGAGCGCGAACACGAGCCGCTCGTTCAGCCACGGCCGTGTGACGAAATCGAAGCAATAGTCGAGGATGAAACGGCTGACCAGTTCGTTCGCCGCCTGCCCCGGCGCGATCTGGGCGACCCAGTTGGTTTCGACGCGCCGCATGCAGGACGCCAGCGCGGATAGATGTTGGGATGTGCAGTCGCCCGGCAGTTCGACGAGGCCGACCTTGATGTTGCCGCGCTCGATCATGCGTTCGGCGACAGCCGTGCTTTTGGCATGCACCGCTTGCCAGCCGGAAGCCGCCAGAAAAGCGGCGAGTTTCGGATCCGGAGAATTCGACACATAGAGAACGGTACGTTCCGTGTCGATAGGCGTGCAAGTCGTATTCATGTTACCCCCGTTTGATGCTGCTCTCAGGACTCTTCTCTGCGACGTACTCGACAGACCGGCAAGGTGCCGGGTTCCGGCCAACTGAGCCAACCGGTCCGTTCGCGCGGGCCCGGAAAGGGATTGCGCCACTGCCAGGGGATTCTGCTTCTCGCAGCCCGGCGGTGACGGATTCACGGTAACGGCAATCTCGGGGGCCTGGAGCAGGCGGCGCGAGCCGCAGGGTGCTACACATTGGACGGATGGCGCAACGGTGTTCACCGTTGCAACCGACAGACGATCCTTTCCCCGAATTACGCCGACCGTTTTTTACCTCGTTGGCCTGATACAGGCGCTCTATCTGGCGCTTGGCCTAACGATAAGCGAAACCGCTTTCGAGCGCCATACAAACAAGTCTGGATTCAGAAACGTTTTTCGCATCATGCCATGTGTCCTTGCCGTTCGAAAACGCACGGTCAAGGCCCTTTATGCGGGGTGTCCCACACAACGTTGCAATCCGTGTAGCGGCAAATGTGAAATCGGCGCCGCCGGTCGGGGTTTGCGTTGTCTCATGCTTGCGACACATCGGACAATGCGCGGTGGAGCACCAATAGGGTTCCGAAACATCGGCATATTTGACCGGCGTGTGATGCAACCCGCGGCCCTATACGGCGCGCGCGGCTACCTGACTGGCCGGCGGGCCGGTACAACTTTCCATGACGTGGCCGGTGGCCGGAGCGAGCACGTGTCGTATTCGAATCAACGCGTGATGCGAAGGATGCCGGGCGGAGGTCCGCCGCAGCAGAAATCACGGTGGCATAAGGGTTTGAAGGCGGCTGGCATAGGCGTTGCAATAAGCATTTCACAACGAATGCGTTGCCGCCGTTTCAATATGAAGCCCGGGGGAGAAAGAAGGCGGGCGGCAAACATACAGCCTTCGTAGGCGCGGCCGGGGAAGCCAATGCGTTTTGCGAGGTTGCGGCGGGGCCAACTGAAAAACGATTGTCAAAAAAGAACGGAGCGAATGATCGGTACACCCTACCGGCCATTCGCGACCGGATCAGGTAAAACGTTGCGCCCGCCATTTTTCCGTCTGTTTCCGCGGATTCGAAGGGGATGGCAAAAAACAACAGATACCGCCGTCGTGAGTTTGGCGAGCGATACCCATAACAACCAGGAGCAGCGGCGGGGCAGCGCACGGTCGAGGACCAACCGGGCGCGACGAGGCGGGGAGAAAAGGCCCGAGTCTCCACAGAGAGGCGCAGGTTACGAGGTGGACCGGGCGCCGTGTCCGCGAATTCGCGGACACGGCTGGCCTGGACACTGCCTTGAAAAAACACATCTTTCGGGGGTTGTCATGACCAGACATTTCAGGCCAGCCGGCGCAGCACAGTCGGAGCGTCAAACCACCGTGCATTCAGTCGGCGCCATTTATCGACGGCATAGCGCCGCTCCGCGCGCATTGTTTGCCGCGCCATCGGCAGATCTGTTGACGCTGGTGATCGCCGAGGCGCTCAAGCGGAAGGCGCAAGCGGAGATCCAGCGCGAGGCGTTACGCGAAGCGATGTATGAAATGCCGGTCTCTCCGGAACGACACCGCGATCGCGGGGCGGACATCCGACCTGTCAATTCTCGCGAATAACCAGAACATAGACCGCAATCGCGGTGGCGCCGGCAACCGGACGGCGCCAGAGCGGCGGAGAGCCGACATGATCGACATCTTCCTGATTACGTCCAGCACGGAGCGTGCGCCGCAAATCGTCGCGCGTCTCGATGCAAGCGGCGTGGCTTACCGGCTGCGCACGGCTCACGGCACGGCCCGGCAACTGCGCTCGCACACCCGTGCGATCCGCAGCACCGAGTTGCTGATCGTCGACGACGCCGATCTGAGCGCGCGCGACCTGGATGGCATCGAGGAAGCGCTTGCCTGTACACCGGCGCTGCATTGCGTCCTGATGACGCCGGCGCCATCCACTGCCTTGCTTGGTGTGGCGATGCGCGTCGGCGTGCGGCATGTGTTGTCGTGGCCGCTCGACGCGGACGAGATCACCACCATCCTGATCCAGATCGAAACGCGCAAACACGCGAATGGGCGCCGTGCCGGACGCGTCGTCTCGCTGGCTTCGAGCAAGGGCGGCAGCGGCACGACGCTGATCGCCGTGAATCTCGCGTATTCGCTCGCGGCGCTGAGCAACCGGCGTGTGCTGCTGATCGACCTGAGCCAGCAATTCGGCGACGCCAGCCTGCTTATGGCCGACAAACCGCCGCCCACCACGCTTGCCGATCTCTGCTCCCAGGTGGAGCGCCTCGACGCCGCGCTACTCGAATCATGCGTGATGCACGTTCACGCAAATCTCGATGTGCTGGCGGGTGCGGGCGATCCGCTCAAGGCCGCCGAATTGCTGCCGGCCCAACTGGAGCGCATTCTCGCGCTGGTGCGCGAGCGTTACGACGCGGTGTTGATCGACGTTGGACAGAGCCTCAATCCGCTCACGATTCATGCGCTCGATCACAGCGACGTGATCTGCATGGTGGTGCGCCAGAACCTGCTTTACCTGCACGGCGGGCGCCGCATGCTCGAAATTTTCAGGGAGCTGGGTTATCCGGCGAGCAAGGTGCGCGTAGTGGTGAATCAATACGACAAGAACGCGCAGATCAACCTCCCGAAGCTCGAACAGACGCTCGGCGTGAAGGTGGCGCATCAGCTTCCGCGCGACGAAAAGCACGCCAACGACGCGCTCAGCCGCGGCGTGCCGCTGGTGACGTCGGCGCGAGACAGTACGCTCGCGCAAGGCATCAGCCTGCTGGCGGACATGCTGTGGCCGTCCAGCGCCGAGCGCCGCAAAGGCGTGCTCGGCCGGCTGTTCGCGGCAGGGCCGAACGCGCCGCCGGAGCTCAAGCCGGGGCATTGAACTCAGCCGTTCAGGCGGGATCTGCTACGTTAGTAGGTAATCCGCACGCCCGTGGCATGATCTGGGTGAAAGTCCAACCCGCCCGATCACTTTCGAGAGCGCTCCGTCAGCGCCGCATCGCCCATGCAAAACGAGTCCAACGGTCTCAACGATATCGCGTCGATCCTCTCCAATCCGATTCTCAACACGGATTCGTACAAGGCATCGCACTACCTGCAATATCCACCCGAAGCGTCGGCGATGTTCTCGTACATCGAATCGCGCGGCGGGCGCTACGATCGCACGCTGTTCTTCGGCTTGCAGATGCTGATCAAGGAATATCTGTGCCGTCCGGTCACGCCGGCCATGATCGATCAGGCCAAAGCGTTTTTCACCGCGCACGGCGAGCCGTTCAACGAAGCCGGCTGGCGCCACGTCGTCGGGCAGTACGGCGGCTATCTGCCGGTGCGCATTCGCGCGGTGCCGGAAGGCTCGGTCGTGCCGACGCACAACGTGCTCGTCACGGTCGAATGCGACGATCCGCAGGTGTTCTGGCTGGCTTCGTATCTGGAAACCATGCTGCTGCGCGTGTGGTATCCGGTTACGGTGGCGACGCAAAGCTGGCATCTGCGCAATACGATCCGCAGCTATCTGCTGAAGAGCAGTGACGACCTCACGCAATTGCCGTTCAAGCTGCATGACTTCGGCGCGCGCGGGGTGTCGAGCGCGGAGTCGGCGGCGATCGGCGGCGCGGCGCATCTCGTCAGTTTCATGGGCTCGGATACCGTGCTCGGCGTGGCTGCGGCGAACCGCTACTACAACGAAACGATGGCGGCGTTTTCCGTGCCGGCAGCGGAGCACAGCACGATCACCTCATGGGGCCGCGAGCGCGAAACCGACGCGTTCCGCAACATGATTGCGCAGTTCGGCAAGCCCGGCGCGATCGTTTCGGTGGTGTCCGATTCCTACGATCTGTTCGCCGCGCTCCGCGTCTGGGGCACGGAGTTGAAGCAGGCGGTGCTCGATTCCGGCGGCATGCTCGTGATCCGGCCCGACTCCGGCGATCCGCGGACGATAGTACTGCAAACCATGCAGGCGCTAGAGGCGTCGTTCGGATCGGCGGTGAACGGCAAAGGGCGGCGCGTGCTCAACAACGTGCGCGTGATTCAGGGCGACGGCGTGAATCCCGATTCGATCGAAGCGATCCTCGCCGCCCTGGACCAGGCCGGTTTCGCGGCGGATAACATCGTGTTCGGCATGGGCGGCGCGCTGTTGCAGCAGATCAACCGCGACACGCAGCGCTTCGCGATGAAATGCTCGGCGATCCGTTTAGGCGACGAGTGGCACGACGTCCTCAAGGATCCGATTACGGACGCCGCAAAGCGCTCGATGAAAGGGCGGCTGACGTTGCTGGTGAATCGGCACACCGGCGAGTATCGAACCGCCACGCTGCCGGTTGCGTGGGACGCTCACACGGTCGAGGGCGATTGGGAAGAGGCGCTGGTGACGGTCTTCGATTCCGGCAAGCTGCTGGTGGATGTATCGCTTGCGGAGATCAGGCGCCGCGCTCACGCGCACGAAGCCTGATGAGGGGCACCCGCTTGCCAGACGGCCACGCCTGAAGCGCGGATATCGACCCGGCACGGCGCGCCTTCACGCAGCCGGGTATCTTCATCGGCAATGTCGAACCGCACTCCGGCGATATTCACCCGGACATAACGCTCGCCGCGCCGCAATTCGACCGCGTCGACCACGCCGGCATGCATGCCGCCCTCCGACACGACAATCGCATGCGACGAGACGCGCCACATGACGTGCTGGCCGGCGTCGGGAGCCAGCCCGCTGTCGGCCGTGCCGATCACGAAGCCCTGCGCGATCTCTACGTGTCCCGAAGCGCTCATCACCCCTTCGCCGACGTTGTGCAAGCCGAGCAGACCGGCCACCCGCATCGAAGCGGGCCGCTCGAACACAGCGTCGATAAAGCCCGCTTGCAGCACGCGGCCCTGTTCGACGACCAGTACTTCGTCGGCCAGCAAGGCGGCTTCATCCGGATCGTGCGTGACGATGATCGTCACCGCCGCGATCTCGCGCTGCAAGGCCCGCAGCGACTGCTGCAAGCGGCGCCGCCGCGGCGTATCCAGCGCCGCGAACGGCTCGTCGAACAGCAGCAGTTCGCTGTGGCGTGTTAGTGCTCGCGCCAGCGCCACCCGTTGGCGCTGGCCAAACGACAATTGATGCGGCAGGCGCGCGACCAGTTGCGCAAGGCCCAGATGGTCGAGCCAGTAGCGCGCGCTGGCAGGATCGGCATCGACCGGGAAAGCCAATTGCTGTGCCACCGTCATATGCGGAAACAGGCCGTAGTCTTGCGGCATATAGCCGATCTGCCTGCGCTCGGGCGGCAACGCGTCCAATCGCGTCGCACCGAGCGTCACACTGCTCGACGCGTTGGACTCGAGTCCCGCAATCAGACGCAGCGCCAGCGACTTGCCCGAGCCCGACGGCCCGATGATCGCAAGGCGCCGCGTGGCGGGCGTCCATGCGATGTCGAGCTCGAACGCGCCGAGCCGGCGCTGCAAATGGAAGGCGAGGCGAAGGTCGGCGGTTTCACTGCGGCTCGCCGTCAGGTCCGCGCCGGGTTCGAGCGTGTCGTCGCCGTTTTCTGTCTGTTCGAGCGCGCTCTTTTGCCGAAGGCTGTAGATCGACAGCGCCGCGCAGACGATCGCGATGGCGAGCGTAGGCAGGAGTAACGGCATCATCGCCGGAAGCCCCTGGCCGCCGAATACGACATACGTATAGACCGGTAACGAATACGGGTGATAGGCCACCATCACGGTCGCGCCGAATTCGCCGAACGCGCGCAGCCAGGCGAGCGCGAGTCCGGCGCGAATCGCCGGCCACGCAACCGGCAACATGACCCGGAAGAAGCGGCTGCCGGCGCGATGACCGAGCGTCGCGGCGACGTCGTCGAGCACCGGATCGACGGCGGCGAACGCGGACTTGGCGGCAATGATCAGAAAGGGTGCGGCGACGAATACTTCCGCGAGCACGATGCCGGCGAACGAATCCGTCAGCATGCCGCGACTCAACTGACCGACCCAGCTATACGGGCCGAGCAGAAACAGCAGCAGCACGCCGCTCGTGAGCGGCGGCAGCGCCAGCGGCAACTGCACGAAAAAGCCGAGCAGCGCCACTTTGCGCGAGGTCGAGCGCGCCAGAAAATAGCCGAGCGGCACGCCGCCCAGCAGAATCGCGAGCGAAGCTACGCTGGCGCTGGCCGCCGATACCCCGACCGCCGACCACGTCGCGCGCCAATCCACGTTCGCCCAGTCCGCGGCGCCGAGCTGCGGCACGCTCGCGACAAACGGCGCGCACAGATAGACGGCCAGCAGCGCCGCCAGCCACAAGAGCGGTCGCGCAGCGGTGCGTTTCACCGCGCTTACTGCGTGGCGGCGTCGATCACGGCTTGCAGCGAAGGCGGCATGGCTTGCACGTTGCCGCTCACGGTCGGTTTGACGACGTCCACGCCATGTTGCTTGAGCAGCTCGCGGCCTTTCGCGCTCAACAGGAAGTCGGCGAAGCTGCTCGCGCCTTCACGGTTTGGCGCATCGTTGAGAATCGTCAGCGTGTAGCTGGCCTTGGCCTGCAATTCGGGCGCCGGGCGGAGCGCCGGAATCTTCAGGTCGGATGTTTCGGTGGAATAGAAGAAGCCGGCGTCGAGCTGGCCGGATTGCAGGCGGCCAACCAGGGTTTCCTCGGGCAGCACCTGCTCAGGATTGTCCGCCGCGCCAAGCGTCTTTTCGACGAGATCCGGCTGATGGTAGAGCGCCGCCGCCTTGTTCATCATCTCGACGGTGAACGCGCCCTTGGGGTCGAGCTTCGGATCGGTGCGGCCAATCCGGATGCCCGGCTCCTGCAGCACCTGGTCCCAGCGCTTGCTCCTGAACTGCGCGGCGAATCTGCTTTGCGGGTTATAGCCGATCATCAGCGGCGATTCGGCGAAATTCACGTACCACGTGACGTGGTCGCCGTTCGCGGCCCCCATCAGGCTGTCGTTCACCTTGGGGCTCGCGCTGATGAATACGTCGCCGCGGCGCAGTTTGCCTTTGATCTCGTTGGCGATCTTGTTCGAGCCTGCCGCGTAGCCGCGGAAATGCTCGCCGGTAGCCTTCTCGAATGCCGGGCCGATGCTGCGCTCCATCAGATTGACGAGCGAGCCGGCATAGAGCACGTTGACGGTGTTGTCCTGCGCCAGGGCGGGCGTGGCCGTCACGATGCCGGTCACGGCCACGAGTGGAGCAACGAGAGAAGCGAGCAGCTTGCGAATCATGCGATAACCCCGATACGTTATTAAGAGCGCTATATTACGACGTCACCGCATTACGTTGTGTGACGGCGTTGCCTGCCGGATCAATTGAGCGGGAATGTCCGCACGTAGCTGGTGCCGTTCGCGCTGGCGGCGCGGTCGATCGCGTACAGCCGGCCGCGCGGCGCATCGACGGCCACGCCGCGGGCGTCCTGAAAGTCGTTTGCAAGCACGCTGATCGTGCCGTCCGGCGCGATCCGGCACAGGCCGGTGGCGTTGCATTTGGTGTACAGCGTGCCGCTTGCGTCGACGGCCATCAGGTCCGGGCTGTTGATCTGCGCGAACGTGCCGTTCGGCGCGACGGCCTGGGATCCGCCGAGCAGCGCGCTCAGACTCGCCTTGACGATGTCGTTGTTGGCCTGGTCCGAGACATAGAGCGCGTCGCCCGATACGGCGATCCCGACCGGCTTGCCCAAGCCGCTGAGCAGATCGCGTTCGACCGCCGTATGGGCGATGGGATCGTAAGTAATGAGGCTGAGGCCGCCTTGCGGAGGATTGCTGCCGTTCTTGATGAACCACGTCGAGAGCAGGCGGTTCGAGCCGATCGAGATCAGACCGAGGCGGCGTCGCGCCGGATCCGGACCGCTGAGTGCCGCGATCGTATCGGCGCCCGTAATGCTGAACACCGCGCTTGCGGTGCCCAAACCGAAGCGCTCGATCATCAGCGCGGAAGCGTCGGCGAAGCTCAACTGGCTCAGGCTGTTCGACTGGCCGGCCACCGCCGGCACGCTCGCATAGTGCGCGAATGTACGGCCATCGGGCGAGGAGAGCACGCTGCTGGTCTGGTCGTCGGTGATGAAGACGGCACCGTCCGCCGCGCGCACCGCAATGCCGTTCGGCGACGCGCCAACGGCGATCTTTTGCGGCACGACAGTGACCTCGTCGCCGCCGCAACCGGCGAGCGCTGCGATCAGGCCGAGGCTGACGAGAGCGAGGCGCGTGGTGCGTTGCCAGGCGGGTGAGAAGCGCATGTGATCTCCTGAACCGGCCCGCAGAACACTGGCCGCATGCCAGCGCGCCCACGCGTGCCGTGACTGTGATGAATCGGGATGAGGCCGGCCGATCAACCGATATGTCCGGCGATATAGTGCGTATCGGGGCGGTTTTGCGCGCAGGCAGCCATCGAAGCGTAATATACACACGGACATAACGAGTGAACAGGCCGCTCGGGCGTCGATGCTGGAGATAACCGCAGATGGATAGTGTAAATGTGAATGTGATTGCCGCGCCCGCCGTTGCAGGCGCGCTCGTGCTGAGCGGACGATTCCGGCGGCCGCTTTCGTTCGATCTTGATCAGCTCAGACGCTACGAAAGCGTGGTGGCCACGCCGTTCGATCTGCGTTGCTATACGACGAACCGCTTTATCCGCAGTGTCGAGCCGTATCGCGGCGTGCGTCTGACCACGCTCATCACGGAAGCGGGTCTGCCGGATAGCGTGCCGGGCGAATTCAAGCGCACGGTATTCGTCGCTGTGGGACATGACGGCTATGTCGTGACGTTTTCATGGCACGAACTCTTCAACACGCCCGTGGGCGAGAACGTGATGGTCGCCTACGAATGCGGCGGCCGTGCGCTCGACGCTGAAGAGGGCGCGCCGATTCTGTTTTCCGGATCGGACATCCTGCCCGCGCCGCGCCATGTCAAACGGCTCGCGCGAATCGAGGCACACGTGCTGGCATCTTTGGCGTAAGTGCACGCGAGCCGTAGCCGGCGCGTGTAATGTCGTGGTCCGCCGCATTCCAGGCCTTCGCTGATGGCGGTTCGGCCAGGTGGCAGCGCGAAGCGGTTCGTGTATGCTTTCGTGCATGGCTGACACCCCAAAAACCAAACCCGCACCCGCGGCAAAAAAAGCCGCGAAGGCGCGCCCCGAAGTGCGCTTCAGAATGCGCATTCGTAGCGCAGACGCGGTCGCTTTAGGGCCGGGCAAAGTCGAATTGCTCGAAGCCGTGCGCGAATTCGGTTCGATCTCGGCGGCGGCGCGCAGCCTCGATATGTCGTACCGGCGCGCATGGCTCCTGATCGACGAACTGAACCGTTCGCTCAAGTCGCCTGCCACGCATTCGGAGCAGGGCGGACAAAGCGGCGGCGGCTGCACGCTCACGCCGATCGGCGAGACCATCATTCGCCTGTATCGCGACGTCGAAGCCGAAGCACAGCGAAGTTGCGCCAAACAGATCGCTGAACTCACCAGGCTGATCCGCTCCTGAACCCTTGTTCTGGCAGGGCAGTCCTAGCCGTGTCGCAGGCAAAATGCCGAAGTCGGAGGATTGCCGAGTTGCGCAAGGTTTTCGGGGTGCAGGCGGGCCATCAATTCGACAAAGCTCGCCACGCTTGCCGTGCGCAGCGGGTGATAGTCGATCTGATGCCGCTCGCACACACGTTTGAGCGTGTTCATCGAATCGTGGTCGACGCAATCAACCGGAAACACCACGAGATCCGCACCCGGCAACGCTGCGGCAAGCAGGCCTTTGCGATCTTCCACGCCGCCGTCGTGCACGACCAGATCGCCGCCGGCCGCTTCCACGAGGCGCTTGAGCGCGGCGTTGGAGCCCGGCCTGCCGCCCACATACACGATCCGTTTGCCCCGCACACTGTCGAGGCTCGTCCGGCGCGCGCCCGCTCCGCTCGCTGCGTCCGCGGCGTGCAGCGTCGCGTGCTCGAGGGCATCGCATTCGCTTTGCACCAGCTTGAGCAGCGTCAGCGTCTGGTCGTAGCTCTTGCGTAGCGCGAGCGCCGCGTCCTGTTCATGGAACACACGCTGCTCCGCGGCTTCGCGGCGACTGGTATGCAGCGCGACGCGCTGATCGGCATCGGCCAGTTTGTCTCGTAGCCGTTGCACCTCGGCTTCGAGATTGGTGGCGTCGGCCGGTGTCTGACGGCTTGTCTGCGCAGTCAACTGGGCGGTCCGCTGGTCGAGCGCGGCGATCGACGCGTCGCGTTGCAGGCTGAGTTCCTGCAAACGGCTCTGCTGCCGTTCGATTTTTTCTTTCAGTACGGCGTTTTCCTCTTCCAGTGCGACCAACCGGCGAATGTCCGCGCGATTGGCGGCGCCCACCAGATGCGACAGCATGTGCAATTCGCCGAACGCTTTCTGGCGCACGGGCATGGTTGCATAGGGATGCGTCATCAAGGCCCAGTAGGCCGGCGGAATGTCGCCGCTTTTCAGCGCCTCGTCCCAAAGCTTGAGCAGATCGACGTCGTCGGCGGCTTTGTCGAAGCGGCGGATCGCGCCGGCATAACGTTCGTCGAGCAGCTTGTTCAGCGCTTTGGCGGCCGCGCCGCCTTCGATCGCGAGTTCGACTGCCGAGTGATGAATCTCGAGGTCGCTCGCGTCGTGCCGATCGAGTCCCGTGAATTTGGGCACCAGCTTGCGCAATTCGTGCGTGCCAAGACATGTGCCGATGATCGAGCAATGCAGATGGCTGTCGAGTTCGGCGAGGCGCGCGCGCCGTTTGGCGTTCGGGAACGACACCTTGGCGGGCGTGCAGCACGGATCGGCGGCGCGAATGCCGGTCACGGCAAGCTCGTCGCCGGACAGTTTCAGACGCGTGGGCTGGGCGAGACGGAACGGGGGCGTATGCATGGGAATCTCGAATCCGGTTCGGTGTCAGGCGGAACGAAAGTGCGTGCCGAGCGCGCCGCGCACTTCTGCCGCGCGAGCGTGGTCGGCGATATATTCGGAAAGATATAACGGTGGACGAGAGAAAGCGTTCATTTGAAGGCGTTCATTTGCGGCGGTCGCGAATCAGTCGTTGGAGCGGGCGAGGGCGGGCTCGGCGACGCGCGTCTTGCGCCGGAGCGCAGCGGTGTCCGTTCTGCTCGAAGCGTTGGCACGTTTGCCGCCGGCCGGCCCCGTTTCGTCCACCGTCCGCGCGTGCTGTTCGAGCACGTGGCCGACGCACAGGCCCACAAAGGCCGCATCGAGCCGTTCGAGTTCGGCGACCACCTTGCGCAGCGCCGCCAGATCGTTGCTGAACAGGTCCGAAAAAATCGCGTCGCGCAGTTGTTCAGCGGAGCGCGCTTCCTCGATCGCCGCTTTCAGATCGCGCAGACGCACGAAAGCGGCACCTCTTGCGTGCTCGGCGAGGATCGACAGCAACTGGTTCAGCGAGTGCGAGCCGGACGTGCCGACCGAGGCGAAATTCAACCGGTCGTCGGTCAGCATCAGCACGAAACGCTGCACGCTGCCGTAGAGACGCCGGTAGGCGTCGACCACATCGCGGATCGATTCGGCGCGGCCGCGCTCGGACGCCGACTTCACCGCGACGATGGTCGACGAAAGCTCGTTCGGCAAGCGCCCAAGGCGTCCTGCCGGGCGGGTTGAATTGGATCGGCTGCGCACCGCTGCTGGCTCCTGCTTTGCTGGTTTTGCCTCGTCGCGCGCGGCTGACAGACCGGCTGAATACGCTCCGGAAGACGCACGGCCACGCACCACGAAGGCTACCGTGATATTCCGCAGGATATAACGAAACGAGGCTGGCGTGTTGAACAGAAGCCGTTTGCCGGTGCGCTGCGCCGGTTTCAGACCGGCATCACTTGCGCCTGGCGAAGTCGAGAAATGCCTTCACGGCCGGGGCCCGTTCGTACTTCCGGAACGCAATCGCGATCTCCGACGCGATGGGTTGACCGGCGATAGCGCGGTACACCACACCCGGCAACGCGATGCAGTCGGCCAGCGTATGCGGCACGACGGCGACATAGCCGCCTAGCGACACACAGGCCAGCACCGACGCGAGCGTGCCGGGGCGCGGTCCGAGCCGCGCTGAGAAACGGCCGCGCCGTGCCACTTCGAAAGTGCCGGCTTCCTGTTCCGGCAGCACGAAGCACTGGTCGCGCAGTTGCGCCGGCCTGATGCTCGCCGAGGCCGCCAGCGCGCAGTCGGCCGGCAGCGCGAGGACGAACTGGTCGCGATGCACAGTCGTGGCCTGAATGCCGTCGGCGAGCGGCATGGGTGGGCGCACGTAGGCCGCGTCGAGCAGGCCGTCGCGCAGCATGGCGGCAACGTTGTCCATCGGCACCTCGCGGATCGAAATGTCGACGCCCGGATGCGAGCCTCGAAATCCGCCCACGTCCCGCTGCAACACGCCCGCATAAGCCGCCGACGCGACGTAGCCGACTTCGATCCGCCCGAGTTCGCCGCGCTCGGCCAGCACCGCGCGCTCTTCGCCGCGCGCGAGGTGATCGAGCGCGACGCGCGCCTCGGCGAGATACGCGCTGCCCGCCGCGCTCAGCGCCACCGAGCGCTTGGTGCGATGGAAGAGCCGCACGCCGAGCAGCCGTTCAGCCTCCTGAATCAGCTTGGTCAGCGACGGCGCGGCGATCCCCAATTCTTCGGCGGCGCGCGAGAAATGAAGCTGTTTCGCGACGCAGACGAAAGCATGGATATGGCGGAGTTCGAGTTGCCGCATGATTTCTGTATTTCCAATAAACTAATTATTCTGTGATTTTATGCCAATGACAGTTAATAGAGGCTTCGCTACTATCAGGTGACTTTCCACCCGTCATAGTTGTCTGTATGCCGCCTCTCTTCGCACGCCGCGCAGCGCCGCCGTCATCGCCACCATCGGCGCGAGCCGTCAATCCCGCCTTCGTGTTGGCCACGGCGTCGGCCACCTGCGCGCTGATCGTGCTGGACACCAATGTCGTGGCGGTCTCGCTGCCCTCGATCGCGCGCTCGTTCCACGCGAGTTTCGCCGACGTCGAATGGGTCGTCAGCGCGTATATGGTCGCGTTCGCGTCGTGCCTGCTGCCCGCGGGCGGTCTCGCCGACCGCGTCGGCCGCAAGAAAATGCTGCTGCTCGGGCTCGCGGTGTTTTTTCTGGCGTCGCTCGGTTGCGGCGTGGCGCCGACGGCAGCGGTGTTGAACGCCGCGCGCGCGGTCAAAGGCGTTGGCGCCGCGATGCTGCTCACCGCCGCGCTTGCCGTGATCGCGAACACGTTTCGCGAGGGCCCGTCCCGCGTGCGCGCGTGGGCCGTGTGGGGCACCTGCATGGGCCTCGCCACCACGGTCGCGCCGCTGGTGGGCGGCGTCATCACGCAATGGCTCGGCTGGCGCTGGATCTTTCTGCTGAATCTGCCGGTGTGCGCGGTGCTCGCGTGGTGCACCTCACGTGCGATCGGCGAGTCGCGCAATCCGAACCCCGGTCCGCTCGATATCGCCGGCAGCCTTCTGTTCGGCATTGCGCTGGCGCTCGGCATCTGGGCGTTGATCGAGGTGCCCGCCGACGGCCTCGCGAGTTGGCCCACCGCCACGCGGCTCGCGGCCTGCGCGCTGCTGTTCGGCGCCTTTGTCCAGGTGCAACGGTTGCGCGCCCATGCGATGGTCGATCTCGCGCTGTTCCGGCAGCCGCGCTTTGTCGCCGCGGTGCTCGCCATGTTCGGTTACGCCGCCTGCGCACAGGTGATGATGACGTTCTTGCCGCTGTATTTGCAGAACGCGTTCGGTCTGTCGGCCGTGGCCGCGGGTGTCGGCATGCTGCCGTTCGCGCTTTCGATGGTGCTCGGACCGTACATTGGCGCTGCGCTCGGCAAGCGTATGTCGAGCATGAGCTTGCTGTCCACGGGCCTGTTGCTGATCGCGCTCGGCAATCTGCTGACGGCGCTGACTGCGGACGGCGCGCGCTATCTGCTGGTCGCCTTCGGCATGATCGTGACGGGACTCGGCGCGGGGATTCTGAACGGCGACACGCAGAAGGCGATCATGGCCTGTGTGCCGCCGGATCGGACCGGCATGGCTTCCGGTATCAGCACGACGACGCGCTTCACGGCCATCGTCATGTCGGTCGGGGTGCTCGGCGCAGTGCTCGCGGCGCGCACCCGCACGGCGTTCGTCGCGGCTGTGCCGCTCACCGCCGAGGTGAAAGGCGCCCTCGATGCCGGCTTCATGTCGCGCGTGCTGGCCGGCGATGCCGCGCAGGCCACCGCGACGCTGCCGCCTGCTGTGCGGACCATGCTGCTGGGAGCGGCGCACGCGAGCTTTGCGAGCGGCTTTGCCGCCGCGCTGGGGCTTGCCGCGGCCGTCGCGGTGTCGATCGCGGCCGGTGTCTGGCTGCTGGCCGGCAGGGGCGAAGCCGCGCGGGCGCGTGGCGTGACGTCGAACGGATAGGACGCCGCGTCGCCCCCGTGGGCGTGGTTTTCCGATATCGTGTGCTGCGTGTCCGCCGTCTATTGTCTGGCGGGCCGCTTTCCGGATCGCCTTCATAACCGGGCAACGCACGATATCAAAACAATGAGCCATCCCAACACCGAACTGATCCAGCGTTTCTACAGGGCGTTTCAGCAACGCGACGCCGAAAACATGGTGGCCTGTTATGCCGACGACGTCGTCTTCAGCGACCCCGCCTTCGGCGAGTTGCACGGCGACGAAGCGCGCGACATGTGGCGCATGCTGGTGGCACGCGCGCAGGATTTCTCGCTGACGTTCGAGGGCGTCGAAGCGGACGACCGTAGCGGCCGCGCCCGCTGGGTCGCCAGTTATCTCTTCAGTCAGACGGGGCGCGCGGTGGTCAACCGCATCGACGCCCGCTTCGTGTTCCGCGACGGTCGCATCGTCGAACATCGCGACAGCTTCGATTTATGGAGCTGGACGCGTCAGGCATTGGGCCTCAAAGGAACGCTGCTCGGCTGGTCGCCGCTCGTGCAGCGCGCAATCCGCGCCCAGGCGCGAAAGGGCCTCGACATCTACCGGCGCCGGCAACCGCGCGCCTGAATGTCGGGCCGGGAGCCGAGAGCCAGGAGCCAAGACCCGCGTCCGCCAGCGCACGCTTGCTATCATTCAGCGAAGTGATGCTGTATTTCTTCAAGCGGACGAGCGAGGAAGTTATGCCAGTAGTAGATGCCGCATGGGAAGAGTGGCTGAGCAGCAACGTGGCGCGCGGCTGCAGTCCGGGTTCGATGATCGACGCGATGGTGCAGGCCGGTTTCGCCACCGACGCCGCGCGCGTGGCCGTGCATAAAACCTTCGGCCAGAACCCGGCGAATCCCGCCTTTGCCGCGGCGGCGGCGACCGAGGCTGCGCTTGCCAAAGCCGCGCCGCAAACCTATCAGTACGACGATCCGCCCGTTGCGCGCGGCAATCTGATCCGGGCGTACGATCGCGACGTGCGTGTGGTGATGCGCTGCGAGCGGCCGCAGATGATCGTGTTCGCCGATGTGCTGTCGCCCGACGAATGCGCGGAGATGATCGAACGCTCGCGGCATCGGTTGAAACGCTCCACCACGGTGAATCCGGCCACCGGCAAGGAAGACGTGATCCGCAATCGCACCAGCGAAGGGATCTGGTATCAGCGCGGCGAAGATCCGTTCATCGAGCGGATGGACCGGCGCATTTCGAGTCTGATGAACTGGCCGGTCGAAAACGGCGAAGGCTTGCAGATTCTGCGCTACGGCACGACCGGCGAATACCGCCCGCATTTCGACTACTTCCCGCCCGATCAACCCGGCAGCACGGTGCACACCGCGCAGGGCGGCCAGCGCGTGGCCACACTCGTGATCTATCTGAACGACGTGCCCGACGGCGGCGAAACGATTTTCCCGGAAGCGGGCATGTCGGTCGCGGCAAGCCAGGGCGGCGCGGTGTATTTCCGCTATATGAACGGCCGGCGTCAACTCGATCCGTTGACCTTGCACGGCGGTGCGCCGGTGCTCTCCGGCGACAAATGGATCATGACGAAGTGGATGCGCGAACGCGCTTACGGCTGACGCAAGCCGGTCCCAGGTTCTATTCAGCCGCCTGACCGGCGGGGGCGGTGCCCGGCGCGCTGGCGAACAGTTGTTTCAACGCGCCGCGGCCGCTTGTGTAGCCCATGCGCATGATCATCAGACCGATCGCCGCGCCGGCAATGTGATCCAGCATCGGCATGCCGGCCAGACTGCCGGCCAGGCCCAAGGTTGCGACCAACGCAGACACCGCGTCGACACGCGCATGCCACGCGCTTGCCAGCAGAATCGCCGAACCGGTGCGCGCGCCTTCGGCCCGCAAATAGCGAAACAGGGCTTCCTTTGCGAGCATCACGAAACCGCTGACCGCGAGCGCGCCGATATGCAACGCGGTGCCGCCGCTCAGTGTGGAGGTTTGTGCGATGCTGCTCCAGAGCATATCGACGGCGGTGATCGTCAGCACGGCGGCGATGAACAGCGCGGCCAGTGCCTGCTCGATGCCGCGGTCGGCGCTGTTGCCGACCATGCGCGGCTTCGCACGCTGGTGTCTGGTGGTGAGGTACAGCACGATCAGCACGACGCTATCGGCGGCGAGGTCGCTCAAGGTGTGGACGCCGTCGGCAAAGAGGCCGTCCGAATCCGCCATGAAGCCAATGGCGATCTGCATCGCCGAAAGGAAAGCATTGAGCAGCGCGCTGGCGGAAGCGGCCTTAAACAAGGCAGCCGCCGTTGAGGGAATCGCTGCGGCTGTCGCGCGCGGAATGCTGTGGCATGGGCTGGGGACGGTTTTTCTGCGGTTGCTATTCTCGCAGCAAATTAACCGTCCAACGTGGCATGCCGATGACAGCGCGGGGGCCTCGCTCGCGTCGCGCTCAGGCCGTCCTGTAGACGTCCGGGTTATGCAACTCCATATAGCGTTCCGGATTCGCGAGCCCCGTGAAGCCATGCGGCTCGTACACGTGATGCGCGTCTGTCGTCACCAGCACGATTCTTCGCAAACCCTGGAGCGACGGACTGGCGAACACGTGCTTCATCAATGTGGATGCGTATCCTTTGCCGCGATAATCCGGCAGCACGAACACATCGCACAGGTACGCGAAGGTCGCGCCGTCCGTAATCAGTCGCGCGAACGCGACCTGCCGGCCTTCGATATAGCCGCCGAAACATAGCGAGCCCGCGACGGCCCGCTCGAAAGTCTGGCGCGGCATGCCCTTGGCCCACGCGGTCTCTTGCGACAAAAACGTGTAGACCGTCTCCATCTCGAGATCTGCCTTGTTGCTCGAAATCGTCAGCTCGTGTGTTTGCACCGCGTATCTCCGCCTGTTCTGTCAAAGCGCGCGCCGACGTCAACCCTTCGCCGGATCCTCGCTGCCTCGCGACCCGCCGCCTATGCTCTGTCCGGCATCGCGTGCGAGGCCCATGTAACCCGTCACCGATACAAGCGTCACCACGCCCGCGAACAGAAACGCGAGGCGGAAATCGTCGAGCGTGAAAATGCGGCCCGTGGTCTCGCCGTTGAAGAAGGCCGCCGCGCGCAGCGACACGGCGCCGAACGCAATGCCGAGACCGATCGTCATCTGCGCCGCCGCGCTCCACAGCGTGCTGGCCGCGCTCATCTGCGGTTGCGCGACGTCGGCATAGGCCAGCGTGGCGAGCGTGGAGAATTGCATCGAACGCGCCACGCCGTAGACGAATACGACGAACAGCACCAGCATGAGCGGCACGTTCGGCGTGAGCAGTCCGCATGCGATGATGAACACGCCGGCCACCGTCACGTCGACGATCGACACCATGCGGAAACCGTAACGCTGCAGGATGCGCGTGGTCAGCGCCTTCATGCCGAGGTTGCCGAGCGCGCTCGCGAGCAGCAACAGCCCCGACTTGAACGCCGACAGGCCGAAGCCCACCTGGAAAAGCAGCGGCATCAGATAAGGCACCGCGCCGATGCCGATGCGCGTGAACGAACCCGTCACCACAGTGACCGAGAAGGTCGGGATCTTCAGCGTCGAGACGTCGACGAGCGGATGCGGATGACGCTTCGCATGCTGGAAGGCCACCACGCCCATCAGCAATCCGCCGAGAATAATCGCGCCGGCCACCCACGGATTTTCGCCGGGCTGGCTCGCCAGTTCCGCGCCGTACAGAATCGCCGTCAAGGTCGCGCCGCTCAGCAGCAGGCCGACCACGTCGAGCGGCTTGCGCTCGGTGCCGCGCAGGTTGGGCACCAGCGCGAGCGCAACGGCCATTGCCGCGAGGCCGAACGGCACGTTGAGCAGGAAGATCCAGCGCCACGACGCGTAAGTCGTGATGAAACCGCCGATCGGAGGCCCGACCACGGGCGCCGCAATCGCCGGCCACGTAATGGTGGAAATCGCCTGCATCATGCGGCTTTTTTCGGTGCTGCGGACCACGATCAGGCGGCCCACCGGCACCATCATCGCGCCGCCCATGCCTTGCAACAGACGGGCCGCGGTGAACTCCACGACGTTCTGCGAGAGACCGCATAGCACGGAGGCCACGGTGAACACGCCGATCGCGCTGAAGAACACGGTGCGCGAGCCGCAGCGGTCGGCGACCCAGCCGCTTGCCGGAATGAAGATCGCCAGCGCCAGCATGTAGGCCGTCATGCCGAGACTGAGACTGTTGGGACCGACGCCGAACGAATGCGCCATCTGCGGCAACGCGGTGGCGATCACGGTGGTGTCGAGGTACTCCATGAAGAAGGTGGCCGCGACGATATACGGCAGCCAGCCGACATGCGCGGTGCGTGTCTCGTTGCCGCTCATTGCGCTGTTCCCGCCGCGCTGCGTGCAGCGCCGTGCGAACCCGTGTGGGCGCCGGTGCCGTGGGCGTGCCGACGCGCTGGGCGCGGTGGTTTGGCCTTCATGTTCTTGCGACTACCTTTCGAAAACGTGTTTCCGGCATCCGGACGAAGTGGACGAAGTGGACGAGGCGGACGAGCGACCCGATCGCGCCCGCGGGTGACGCGCCGGCGACGCCATCCAGGTCGGCACGCGAGCGCTAGCCCTGAATCCTAACGCAATAAATGGCGCCATACCGCTGGCGGAGATCATTGTCGCCGCCGCGTGCAAGGCAGCGGGCGCACGCGGCGTGCCTGCAAGCCGGCCTGCCCGTGCGCCCGTTTACCGGAAATACTGTCTTCTATGCGCCGCTCAGTCTTTCGCGGCGTACTCGCGGTCCAGCTTGTCGTACAGCGGCTTGTTGACGAGGCGCTGGCGTTCGCTGAACGGCGCGACGAGCGTGGCGTCCTCGTCGAGGCGGCCATTGCTCTTCAGTGTGCCGAGTGCGCGCTGCATGCCGAGCACCGCGCCTTGCAGCGCCGCGTTCGCGTACAGCACGATGCCGTAACCGAGTTTGGCGAGTGCTTCGCGCGATTGCACCGGCGTCTTGCCGCCGATCACGATATTGATCAGTTGCGGCTTGTCGAACAGGCCCGGCAGACGTTCGATGTCCGCCAGCGATTCGGTCGCTTCGATAAACAGAATGTCGGCGCCGGCTTCGATAAACCGGTGGCCGCGCTCGATCGCGTCCTCGATGCCGTGGACCGCGGCCGCGTCGGTGCGCGCCATGATCTGCAGATTGCCGTCTTCGCGGGCGTCCACGGCCGCGCGGATCTTGCCGACCATCTCGCTTGCGCTTACCACTTCCTTGCCGGAGAAGTGGCCGCATTTCTTCGGCATGATCTGGTCTTCGAACTGGATCACGTCGGCGCCGCTGCGTTCGAGCACGCGCACCGTCTGGCGCACGTTCAGCGCGTTGCCGAAGCCGGTGTCGGCGTCGACGATCAGCGGCAGAGCAACCGCGTCGCGAATCCGCGCCGTGTGTTCAGCCACTTCGGCAAGGCCGATGAACCCGAGGTCCGGCAGGCCGAGCGACATGTTGGTGACGCCTGCACCTGTGATGTAGATCGCCTCGAAGCCGGCGTCCTCGATCACGCGCGCGCTCATCGCATTGAAGGCGCCGGGCACGAGCAGGCCCTGGCGTTCGTTGACTTTGGCGCGGAAGGCGGCGCGGCGGGTAGCGGAAGTGCTCATGACGGTGTGTCTCCAGAAGAAAAGGGCAGATATACGTAGGCGTTGTTTTGCAGGAAGCGTGCCATTTGGCGGCGTCGGCGATTTGTTTCGGACAATCAACAGGTTAGCGGGCAAGCAGCGGCACGGCGCTTCGTGGCACAATGGGCGTGGTGTTCCGTGGAACGTTTCATGGAACGTTCCAATGTAGAGCGGAGTGCCGCCGTGTCCACTTTCACGTCATCCTTTACGAATTCCGATCCGGGCCGCCCCGGCGTCGCACTGGTGAGTATCAGCCGGTTGCGGTCGCTTTGCGAGACCGTCGCGCCACGCTACGCCGGGCGCGCGAAATTCTTTTCGGTTCGGGAAGGCTACGGCGCCGCCGTCACCGCCTTGCAAGCCTACGTGGACGCCGGCTCGGTCGACGTGGTGCTGGCCGCCGGATCGAACGGCGCCTACCTGCGCGACAACCTGAACGTGCCGGTGGTGATGGTCAAGGTGAACGGCTTTGACGTGCTGGGCGCGATCACCCGCGCCACGACCACGTGGCCCAATGCGCAGATCGGCCTCGTGCTGCACGAAACGATCTCGCACGAACTGAGCGACCTGAGCGCCTGGCTAAAAGTCGGCCTGAAACAGCGCGCCTACCGCTCGATCGACGAAGTGCGGCTCGCGGTCGACAATCTCGCCGCCGAAGGCTGCAGCGTCATCATCGGGCCCGGCATGGCTTGCGATTTTGCCCAGCAGGCGGGCCTCGCGAGCGTTTTCCTGTATTCGCTCGGCGCGGTCGAAGAAGCGTTCGAACGCTCGGTCGAACTGGCGCGCGTGAGCCGCCAGAAGGAATCGAAGCGCGTGCGCCTGAACACGATCGTGGCGCATCTGCGCGACGGCGTCGCTGCTTTCGACGAAGCCGGCCAGGTCGAAGCCGTCAATCCGGCCATGCTCGATCTGCTCGGCCTCGACCGCGAGCGGGACGTGCCGGGGCAGGTGGAGCGCGCCGTCGGGCCGCTGCTGCGCGAGACGCTGGAGCACGATACGCCGATCGAAGAACGGATCGAGCAGATCGGCGGCCGCGCGCTGATCGTCAACTGCTTGCCGATCGTGGAGCAGGGCGTGCGCTCCGGGTCGGTCGTGACGCTGCAGGATGCTCTGGTTGCGCAGCGGATCGACCGCTCGCTGCGGACCAGCCAGCGGCCGAAGCATCTGGTCGCGCGGCATCAACTGGACGATCTGATCGGCAACTCGGCGGCGCTCGAGCGGGTGCGGCGTCTGGCGCGCGCGGGCGCGGCGCACGACGCCACCGTGCTCCTCACCGGCGAAAGCGGAACCGGCAAGGAACTGGTCGCGCAGGGCATCCACAATGCGAGCCCGCGGCGCGGCAATCCGTTCGTCGCGTTCAATTGCGCGGCGCTGCCCGAGGGGCTGATCGAAAGTGAACTGTTCGGCCACGAGGAAGGCGCGTTCACCGGCGCGCGGCGTGGCGGCAAGCCGGGGCTCTTCGAAATCGCGCACACAGGAACGATTTTCCTCGACGAAATCGGCGAGATGCCGGCGGCGCTGCAAAGCCGTCTGCTGCGGGTTCTGCAGGAGCGCGAGGTGATGAAGCTCGGCTCGGGACGGGCCACGCCGGTCGACGTGCGGGTAATCGCCGCCACGCACCGCGACCTGCACGCACTGGTCGAGCAGGGCGCGTTTCGTGCGGATTTGTATTTTCGTCTGAATCTGCTTCAGATAGAATTGCCGCCGCTACGCGAACGGCGTGAAGATGTTCCACAACTGGCGCGGCACTTGTTAAGCCGCGGCGCGCTCCAATATGGCTTGTCGGAGGCCGCGCTCGAGCGGGTGCTGGCGTTTCTCGCGCCGCTGTTCGCGCACTACGCGTGGCCCGGCAATGTGCGGGAGCTGGAAAATCTGCTGACGCGCGCTGCGATCTATCCCGGCGGCGAAGCCGGTCTGGATTGGCGGGCGGTGTTTCCAGAGTTCGGACGCATGGAGCAGCGGGCGGCCGCTAGGGAAAACGCAAGCGGCGCAGAGGGTCCAGGCGGGGCGAACGGGTCGAACGGTTCACATGCCACCGCCGAAACCACCCCGGCGCGCGTAAGCCCGACCCGTGAGGACGTTCTGCACGCCCTTGAGAAGGCCGGCGGCAACCGCGCTGCGGCAAGCCGGGCGCTGGGAATCGGCCGGACCACCCTCTGGCGTCTCATGAAAGACCCCTCCACCGGATGACCGCGATCGGGAATCTTCGGATAGCGTCAGACTATCGCTATGATTAATACAATCCGCTTTACCTATTAAGCGTCGTCTGACATACTGACTCCACTTCCAACCACTCCGAAAGAGGACTCAGCAAATGCCGATCATCAATAGTCAAGTCAAACCGTTCAAAGCACAGGCTTATCACAACGGCGAATTCGTGACCGTCACTGAAGAAAGCCTGAAGGGCAAGTGGTCGGTTTTCGTTTTCTATCCGGCTGACTTCACGTTTGTCTGCCCGACCGAACTGGGTGACCTGGCCGATCGCTACGCCGAATTCCAGAAGCTCGGCGTTGAAATCTACAGCGTCTCGACGGATACGCACTTCACCCACAAGGCATGGCACGACACGTCGGACACGATCCAGAAGATCAAGTACCCGATGGTCGCCGACCCGACGCTCGCCATCTCGCGCAACTTCGACGTGCTGATCGAAGAAGAAGGCCTGGCGCTGCGCGGCACGTTCGTGATCAACCCGGAAGGCGAGATCAAAGTGGCCGAAATTCACGACAACGGCATCGGCCGTGACGCGGGCGAACTGCTGCGCAAGGTGCAGGCGGCGCAATACATCGCGGCTCACCCGGGTGAAGTGTGCCCCGCCAAGTGGACGCCGGGCGCTGAAACGCTGACCCCGTCGCTGGACCTGATCGGCAAGATCTAAGGTCTCACGACCTGACGCAGTAGGCGCCTCGCGGCGCATCACCGTGCGGGCCGCTTCTTACAGTGGTTCGCACGTCCCCGGACCGCACCAGTTCTATCCGGACGCGTGCGGCGCCGGGAACCCAACACCCATCGTCACGGAATCGAATAGCCATGCTTGATGCCAATCTCAAGACTCAGTTGAAAACGTACCTCGAAAAGGTTAGCAGGCCTATTGAGATCGTCGCGTCGGTGGACGACAGCGCAAAATCGCAAGAGCTGCTGGCATTGCTGAACGATATCGCGACGTTGTCGGACCGCGTCACCGTGATCGAGCGTCGTGGCGACGCCGAGCGCAAGCCGTCGTTTTCGATCGGCGAGCCGGGCAAGGAAACGGGCATCCGTTTCGCCGGCATTCCCATGGGTCATGAATTCACGTCGCTCGTCCTCGCGCTGTTGCAGGTCGGCGGCCATCCGGTCAAACTCGAAGACGCCGTGATCGAACAGATCCGCAATCTCGACGGCGACTATCAATTCGAAACGTATTTTTCGCTGTCATGCCAGAACTGCCCGGAAGTCGTCCAGGCACTGAACGTGATGGCGCTGATCAACCCGCGCATCCGCCACGTGGCGATCGACGGCGCCCTGTTCCAGAATGAAGTCGAAGCGCGCCAGATCATGGCGGTACCGACCATGTTCCTGAACGGCGAAGTGTTCGGCCAGGGCCGCAGCGGCGTGAAGGAAATTCTCGCGAAGCTCGATACGAACGCCGGTGCGCGTGCCGCGAAGGAACTGGAAAAGAAGCCGGTGTTCGATACGCTGATCGTCGGCGGCGGTCCCGCGGGGGCGGCTGCGGCGATTTACTCGGCGCGCAAGGGTATCGCGACGGGCGTGGTGGCGGAGCGCTTTGGCGGTCAGGTGCTCGATACGCTGGCCATCGAGAACTTCGTCTCCGTGACGGAAACCGAAGGGCCGAAGTTCGCCGCGGCGCTCGAACAGCACGTGAAGAGCTACGAAGTCGACGTCATGGACGTGCAGCGCGCCGAAGCGCTGATTCCGGGCCGCATCAACGAAATTCGTCTCGCGAACGGCGCCGTGCTGAAGGCGAAGACGATCATTCTGGCAACGGGCGCGCGCTGGCGCGAAATCAATGTGCCGGGCGAGCGAGAGTATCGCAATCACGGCGTGGCGTATTGCCCGCACTGCGATGGTCCGCTGTTCAAAGGCAAACGCGTTGCGGTGATTGGCGGCGGCAATTCGGGCGTTGAAGCGGCCATCGACCTCGCGGGTATCGTGCGTGAAGTGACGCTGTTCGAGTTCGGCGCTACGTTGCGTGCCGACGAAGTGCTGCAACGCAAGCTGCGCAGCCTGGCTAACGTGACGATCGTCACGCAGGCGCAGACCACGGAAATCACCGGCGACGGCAAGAAGGTCAACGGTCTGGTCTACAAGGATCTGCGCTCGGGCGAAGTGAAGCAGGTCGAACTGGAAGGCGTATTCGTGCAGATCGGTCTCGTGCCGAACACCGAGTGGCTCAAGGGCACGGTCGAGTTGTCGAAGCACGGCGAGATCGTCGTCGATGCGCGCGGTGCGACTTCGGTGCCGGGTGTATTCGCCGCCGGCGACGTGACTACGGTTCCGTTCAAGCAGATCGTGATCGCCGTGGGAGAGGGCGCAAAGGCATCGCTCTCGGCATTCGATTACCTGATCCGTAATAGCGAAGAAGTGGAAGTGGTCAGTGAAACCGAGGCTGAAGTAGCGGTTTGATTTAGTGGTGGTGGGAAAAGTGGACGGCGGCCTTTGGGCCGCCGTTTTTGCTTGCCTTGGCGCCACTACAAAAACCGATGGCCGCCTTCCGGCAACCGTCGTATGCGGGGTTCTCCGTGTGCCTTCGCACAGTTTCCACTCCGGGTGGAACCCGATCTTACGGGCAGCGCTACGTTTTTCGCACCCGCTCGTACGTAGTCTTGATGCGTGATTGTATGAATTAGAAGCGCTGGAAGCGCTAGAAGCAAGCGACCGTACGTCCCGACCGCGGGAACGCGCAGATGAGGCGGGTCCGGCGCGCCTTTTCCAACACCCGTTTCATTCGCCCGCTCGTCTCCCACTCCGCACGCCTCTTCAACAACCCTTCTGTTTGGAGCCCCGCACCTAGGCCAATTCCTTGGCTATCCCGCTCGCCAGGCCATATAAATCTGGGAGTCGGCAGAAATCCCGCCGACCTGCGTGCGCGCCCTGCCGCCGCACACGGACACCGGGTACATAAAACAAGGAGGGAGACAATGGCAACATCGCAAGCGGCGCTCGCGCGGTGGGTCGACGGCAAGCGTTATTGGTGGCTGCTCGGCGCGCTCACGATCACCTTGCCGCTGCACGCCGCGAATCTGGCGCTGCACACCGGCTGGCATATCTTCTGGTGGTTCGGGCCGATTTTCGTGTTCGGCATCATTCCGGTGCTCGATTATCTGATCGGCGACGACCCTGGCAATCCGCCGGAAGACATCGTCCCGGCACTCGAAAAAGAGCGCTATTACCGCCGCGTCGTTTATCTCGCCACGTTCATCGAGTACGTGTCGTTTTTCGGCGCGTTATGGATCGTGGGCACGCATGCGCTCGCGTGGTATGACTACCTGGGCTTTGCGCTCTCGCTCGGTGCGGCGACCGGCGTATCGATCAACACGGCACACGAACTCGGCCACAAGACCGATCGCTTCGAGCGATGGCTCGCCAGAATCACACTGGCGCCGGTCGCTTATGGTCACTTCTTCGTCGAACACAATCGCGGGCACCATGTGCGCGTGGCGACGCCGCCCGACCCGGCCAGCGCGCGCTACGGCGAATCGTTCTGGGCCTTTCTGCCGCGCACGGTTCTGGGCAGCATCGCGTCGGCGTGGCGGCTCGAAAAACATCGCCTCGCGCGCCTCGGCAAGTCGCCGTGGACGTGGCGCAACGAGATTCTGCATTCGTGGGCAATGACGGTGGTGCTGTGGGGCGCGATGATCGCGCTATTCGGCAAAGCAGTGATTCCGTTCCTGCTGATTCAGGCAGTATACGGTGCGTCGCTGCTCGAAGTGGTCAACTATCTGGAGCACTACGGGCTCGGCCGCAAGCAACTCGCGAGCGGCCGTTATGAGCGTTGCCAGCCGCAGCACTCGTGGAACAGCAACCGCATCGTGACTAATCTTTTTCTGTATCAGTTGCAGCGTCACGCGGATCATCACGCGAATCCGACCCGTTCGTATCAGGCGCTGCGTCATTTCGACGGTGCGCCGCAATTGCCGTCGGGTTACGCCACGATGATCATGCTCGCCTACGTGCCGCCGCTGTGGTTTCGCGTGATGAATCCACGCGTGGTCAAGCACTATCGAGGCAACATGGCACAATCGAATATCCGCCCGGCCATTCGCGAGCGCGTGCTTGCGCAGTTTGTGGGCTAGTACGAACGGTTCAGAGCAGGCAAAAAACCGCCCGGCGTCGACCGGGCGGCTCTCTTTGCAACGTGCCATACCAGGGCAGTATCAACGCCGGTCGATGGAATACTTTCCGGCGCCGGTCACGCACAACAGCAGCAGTCCGCCAATGATGCTGATGTTCTTGTAGAAGTGAATCATATTGTTGTACTGCATTGCACCGGTCATGTTCCAGTAATGGTGGCCGATGATTGCGGTGCCGAGCGTGTAGACCGCGAGCAGCAATGCAAGTGGCCGCGTGAAGAAACCGACCAGCAGCGCAATGCCCACCACGAACTCCATCACTACGGCGATCACCGCCGACAACCCGGGCACCGGCGCGCCGCTCGAAGTCATATAAGCCACAGTGCCGGAAAAGTCGGTGAGCTTCGACCAGCCGAACATGATGAACAGCACCATCAACAGAATGCGGGCGACGAGAATGACCGCGTCTTTCTGATTGTCCAATAGCGTATAGCGCATGATTTTCTCTCACAGGATAGGATGAGTGAGGCTCGCCGGAGTTTTCCGGCGAGTCCCGCCCAGGTTCTGCACCCTCGGGTCTTCAGACCGTCAGGCCGCTCACGTCACGTGAAACACTCAACTCACTTGAGCCGCTCAGGCCCACAGATCCGACATCTCGATGGCGCGCAGGTCGAACACCAACACTTCCGCGTCACGGCCTTGCGTGAAGGTTAGCGCTTCCTCGCCGCGCACCCGCGCTCCGTCGCCTTCGTTGAACTCGACGCCGTTCACGATCACGCTGCCGCGCGCCACGTGCACATAAGCATAGCGATTGCCGGCCAGTTCGAGCCGCGCTGTTTCGTCACTGTCGAAGAGACCGGCATAGACCCGCGCGTCCTGCTGCAGCACCAGCGAGTCGTTCGCGCCATCGGGCGAGAGCACGAGGCGCAACACACCGCGTTTCTGGTCCGAGCCGAAGTGGCGCTGCTGATAACGCGGCGCCGTAGCCTTTTTGCCCGGCGCGATCCAGATTTGCAGAAAGTGCACGGGCTCGCTCTTCGAATGGTTGTATTCGCTGTGTGCAACGCCGGTTCCCGCGCTCATCAACTGGATGTCGCCTGGCACGATCACCGAGCCGGTGCCCATGGTGTCCTTGTGTTCCAGCGCACCTTCCAGCACGTACGAAAAGATTTCCATGTCGCGGTGCGGGTGCTTGCCGAAACCTTGGGCCGGTGCGACGCGGTCGTCGTTGATGACGAGCAGATCGGAGAAGCCGTTCTGTTTCGGATCGTGATAGTTCGCGAAGGAAAACGTGTGACGCGAGCTGAGCCAGCCGTGCTCCGCGCGGCCGCGTTGATTGGCATGTCTGATTTCAAGCATCTTCTTCTCCTTGAGTTGTGCGATCCGAGCAGATGTCTGTCCGCGACCCATGAAACGAAGTGTAGGTCAATTAATATGGCTATAATCGTCGTTAAAACGGAAACACTGTCACCAAAGAGTGGACAATAGAATGCAGCTCGACGACATGCGGATCTTCGTCGCCACGGTGGACGCTCATAACTTCACGGCGGCGGCCAACCGGCTGTCGCTGTCGAAACAGTTCGTCAGCCGGCGGGTCATGGCGCTGGAAGAAACACTCGGCGTGCAATTGCTGATTCGCAACACGCGCAAGCTGGCAGTGACGGACCTCGGGCAGGAGTTTTACGAGCGCGCCAAACGCATTCTCGGCGAGGTCGAAGACGCCGAGCAGGCCATGTCGCTGCGGCGTGCCGGGCTACGCGGACTGTTACGCGTGAGCGCGCCGATGTCGTTCGGGATGGCGCACCTGTCGCCGCTCGTGGCGATGTTCCTGCGCGAACACGGCGACGTGCGCTTCGAGATGGATTTGAGCGATCGCACCGTCGACGTGGTGGGCGAGGGCTTCGACATGGCAATCCGGATCGGCGCCTTGCCCGATTCCACGCTGATTGCGCAGAAGCTCGTGGATATCCGGGTGGTGGCATGCTGCAGTCCCGGCTACGTGCGGCGCCGTGGTACGCCTGCTGTACCCGCCGATCTGGAACGCCATTCCTGCCTGTTGTATGGACATGGCGGGGCCGTGAGCTGGGAGTTCGTCGTCGACGGCGTGACGAAAGGGGTCGAGGTACACGGCCCGCTGCGCGCCAACAATGGAGAGCTGGTGCGCGATGCCGCCATTGCGGGTTTGGGGATTGTTCGGCTTCCTGATTTTATCGTGGCGGACGCACTCAGGAGCGGCCAACTCGTGCCGGTGCTCGAAGATTTTCTCCCCACGGCGACGGGTGTTTACGCCGTTTATCCGCAGCACAGGCAAAGCTCCCTCACGATCCGGGCACTCGTGGAGTTCCTGAGGGAGCACTTGAGGAAGCGCATGAAGGCGTGAAGCCTGGGTTTGCTGCGCGAGAGTTTTTCAACCAGGCGGCGATGCCACCGTTGAAGCGGCGGTTGGCCTGACGGGCGCCGGCTGCTGCCTGGCATTGCCGGCCGCCTGTGCGGCCATTAGCCGTTGCGGAAAATAAAGCTGTAGCCGTTCAACGCAGGCACGCCGCCGAGGTGCGCATACAGCACGCGCGAGCCTTCCGGGAATTCGCCATTGCGCACCATGTCGAGCATGCCGTGCATGGATTTGCCTTCGTAGACCGGATCGGTCAGCATGCCCTCCATGCGCGCGCACAAGCGGATCGCCTCCAGCGTGCCTTCATTCGGCAAACCGTATTCCGGACCTGCGAAGCGCTCGTCGAGTACGACGTCACGGCTCGTGATATCGCGTCCCAGGCCGACTTTTTCCGCCGTGTGCTTCGCGATTCGGGTGATCTGCTCGCGCGTCTGCTCCGGCTTCGCTGAAGCGTCGATGCCGATCACGCGATCGGCACGGCCGTCAGCGGCGAAACCCACCACCATGCCGGCCTGCGTGCTGCCGGTCACCGAACACACCACGACGTAGTCGAACCTGAAGCCCAATTCGGCTTCCTGCGCGCGCACCTCCTGCGCGAACCCGGCGAAGCCGAGGCCGCCGAGCGGATGGTCCGAGCAGCCGGCGGGGATCGCGTACGGTTTGCCGCCGGCGGCTCGCACGCTTTCCAGTGCATCTTCCCAGCTCTTGCGAAAACCGATGTCGAAGCCGTCGGATACGAGGCGCACGTCGGCGCCGAGAATGCGCGACATCTGTATGTTGCCCACCCGGTCGTAGACCGCATCCGAATAGTTGACCCAGTTTTCCTGCACCAGCACGCACTTCATGCCCAGGTGGGCCGCCACGGCCGCCACCTGGCGCGTCTGGTTCGACTGAATGCCGCCGATCGACACGAGCGTGTCGCAACCTTGCGCGAGCGCTTCGGGGATCAGATATTCGAGCTTGCGTGTCTTGTTGCCACCGAACGCGAGGCCGCTATTGCAGTCCTCGCGTTTCGCATACAGATGCACTTTGCCGCCGAGGTGCCTGCTCAAACGGGTCAGCGGTTGAATCGGCGTCGGCCCGAAAGTCAGAGGGTAGCGAGGGAATCGTTGCAGGTTCATGGCAGCTCCGTGGTTTAGTCAGTGTGACGCGAACGTCGTTGCGTCGCGTTAATGAAATGGTAGGGAGAACCGCCAGAAATGTGCTTGCAAAAGAATTGTGCTCGTCATACTTTTAATAAAGTTTCGAGTGGAATGGATTAATAAAAATGAATAATTCGAGCCTATGAGCGCAACAAAACTTCGTAAGGACCAGAAGAGGGCCGTTGCGGTCGCGGCGGTTCGGGCCGATCCGCTGCAATCACTCGACCGCATCGATCGCGCGATTCTTCGGCAACTGCAAACCGACGCGTCGATTTCGAATGTCGCGCTTGCTGCCAGGGTCAAGCTGAGCGCGCCTGCATGCTTGCGGCGTGTGGAGCGGCTCAAGGAATCCGGGCTGATCCAGGCGGTCGTCGCGCTGATCGACCCGAAAGCGGCAGGGGCGGGAATGCTGGTGATGATCGGCGTGGTGCTGGATCGCTCCACGCCGGAATCGTTTGCCGAGTTCGAGAAGGCGGCGCAGAACGTGACCGGCTGCATGGAATGCCATGTCGTGACCGGTGAGTTCGACTATTTCATGACCATTCGCACGCGCGACAGCGACAGTTTCAATCGTCTGCACGCGGAGCAGTTGCTCTATTTGCCGGGAGTCCGGCAAATCCGCTCGTTCATGGTGCTTAAGGAAATTCTTTCGACCACCAAATTTCCGTTGTGATCGCCGTTCGGTCCGGCGGCCGTGGGTCTCATCGCCAAGCCGTTCATGCAGGAGCGCAGGCCGTCGGACCTACGGCCATGGTCGGGCCGTGCGCCCTTGACAGAGGGCCGAGGGTATTTCGTGCTTGTCTGGTGCTTGTCTGCGCTGGCCCGGGCCCGCTCGTGAACCACCAGGCCCGCATTTTGCAATGGTGCGTCCATCGGCAAATCTTTCGTAACGGTCTGCTTAGACAAATACCTGATTTACGGCTGTGATCGCTTGGGTTTGCCGGTAGTGCGCGTCGTTCGCTGAAAAAATTACATGCCGTGCGTAGTAACGCGGCGGCCGCCCGGGTGTTTTTTTATCCATTGCGGACCTTGGGCGAAACATAACCCTCTCTTCGCGATACGCGAGATCGGAGATTTGTGGTGTTCAACAGCCGTAGAAAGCGGGGCGGCAGGCTCCGCAATAATGCAGGCATCGCGGCAATTTCGCTGGTCGCCGCCGCGACCGTTGGCGGTATCGCTGTGTTCCCGGCTTCGGTCTCGGCCCAGACGCCTTCGCCGCTCGGCGAATGGCAATATTCGGTCGGTATTCCGCTGCAGAAGATGTGGCAGCCCAATATCCCGGACTGGCAGGTACGCCTTGGGCTGGCGACGTCGTTCCAGCCGCGCTACGAGGGCTCGGACCGGTATCACCTCATGACGGGCCCGAGCATCGACGTGCGCTACAAGGATCTGTTCTTCTTATCGAGCGGCGAGGGTTTCGGCGTCAACTTCGCGCAAGGCCAGAACTGGCGCGCCAGTGTGGCGGCCGTCTACGACCTCGGACGGCGCGGCCATGACGATCCGCAGGAACTGAACGGTCTCGGCAATATCAATCCGGCGCCGGGTATCAAACTGGCCGGCGAATACGTGCTGTCGAAAGACTTCCCGCTGGTGTTACGCGCCGACGTCAGACGCTATTTCGGCGGTTCGAACGGCTGGACTGGCGATTTCGGCGCATATATGCCGATGCCGGGCAGCACGAAGCAGTTCTTCTGGTTCGCCGGTCCGAATGTGACGCTGGCGGACTCCACTTACATGAATAGCTGGTTCGGCGTGAATCAGAGTCAGGCTGCGCACTCGCAGTTTTCGCAATACCACGCCAGTGCGGGCTTCAAGTCGGTGGGCTTTGGCATCAGCGCGGTGTGGCTGTTCGACAAGCATTGGTTCGCCACCGCGGACGGCGCATTCCAACAGTTGGTCGGCAGCGCGGGCAATAGTCCCGTCACGCATCGCAAGGCCAATGGCGTAGCCGATATTTCCATCAACTATCGCTTCTGATGCAGCGCTCTTGCGTATGAGTGTCATGGACAGCGGCGCGCAAATGCAGCGCGCCGCATTGCCAGTGATCGGCAACCCGGCAAACGGCACGTGCGATCGGGCCGTTTGCGGGTACATGGTTTGCTGCCTTCATTCGGCGCGTTAGACCGGATTTCCCCGCCGGCACGCCTCGAACGCAAGGAGCAGATTCTCATGGCAGGTAAAACGAATGCACAGAAGCCGGTAGCGAAAAACGCGCCGGCGAATGGGCCGCAACCGGATCCGAAATCGAAGGATCTCGAACAGTTTCGAGTTCATCCAGAAGGCGAGGCGCTGAGAACCAATCAGGGCGTCAAGATCGCCGACAATCAGAACACGCTGCGCGCTGGCCCGCGCGGCCCCTCCCTGCTTGAAGACTTCATCATGCGTGAGAAGATCACGCACTTCGACCATGAGCGTATTCCTGAGCGCATCGTGCACGCGCGCGGCTCGGCGGCGCACGGCGTGTTTCAGGTGTACGAATCGATGCAGGAATACACCAAGGCCGCGTTTCTGCAGGATCCCGCTGTGCAGACGCCGGTGTATGTGCGCTTTTCCACGGTACAGGGCCCGCGCGGTTCCGCCGACACGGTGCGCGACGTGCGCGGCTTCGCCGTGAAGTTCTATACGCAGGAAGGCAATTACGATCTGGTCGGCAACAACATGCCGGTGTTCTTCATTCAGGACGCCATCAAGTTTCCCGACTTCGTGCATGCGGTCAAGCCGGAAGCGCCGAACGAAATGCCGACTGGCGGTTCCGCGCACGACACCTTCTGGGATTTCGTCTCGCTGGTGCCCGAGTCCGCGCATATGGTGCTGTGGACCATGTCGGACCGTGCGATCCCGCGCAGCCTGCGCACCATGGAAGGCTTCGGCATTCACACGTTCCGTTTCGTGAATGCGCAAGGCAAGGGGCGCTTCGTCAAATTTCACTGGCGCCCGGTGCTGGGCTCGTACTCGCTGCTATGGGACGAAGCGCAGAAGCTGGCCGGTAAAGACCCGGATTTTCATCGGCGCGATTTGTGGGAGTCGATCGAACGGGGGGACTTCCCCGAGTTCGAGCTCGGCGTGCAGATCATCGAGGAAGCGGACGAACATAAGTTCGACTTCGACCTGCTCGATCCGACCAAGCTGATTCCGGAAGAACTGGTGCCGGTGAAGATCATCGGCAAAATGACGCTCAATCGCAATCCGGACAACTTCTTCGCCGAAACCGAACAGGTGGCGTTTCATCCGGGCCATGTCGTGCCTGGCATCGACTTTTCGAACGATCCGCTTCTGCAAGGTCGTCTGTTCTCGTACACGGATACGCAGATCAGCCGCCTGGGCGGCCCGAACTTTCACGAGATTCCAATCAACCGGCCCGTATGTCCGTTCAACAACAACCAGCGTGACGCAATGCACCGGCAGACCATCAACGTCGGCCAGGCCTCGTACGAGCCGAATTCGCTGAGCGGCGGCTGGCCGAAGGAAACCGATCCGGCGCCGTCCGACGGCGGCTTCGAAAGCTATCAGGAGCGCGTGGAAGGCACCAAGATTCGCGTGCGCAGCGAATCGTTCGCCGATCATTTCTCGCAGGCCGCGCTGTTTTACAACAGCATGTCCCAGCCCGAGAAAGACCATATCGCCGCGGCTTATCAGTTCGAACTCGGCAAGGTGACGAAGCCGGAGATTCGTGCACGCGTGGTGAACGAGATTCTCGCCAACTTCGATGCGGGGCTCGCGGCGCAGGTGGCCGACGGGCTGGGTTTGCCGACACCGAAGAAAGGCACGGCGAAGCTGTCCGGTCCCAAGGAATCACCGGCGCTGAGCCTGCTCAACCGCGTGAAGCCGGGCATCAAGACCCGCAAGATCGCGTTGCTGGCCGCGCCCGGTTCCGATGGCGCCGCCATCAGGAAGCTTCAGCAGGCGCTGCAAGGCGAGGGCGCAACGCCCATGTTGATCGCCCCGACGCTTGCCGCGATCGACGGCATGGCGCCGGACGCCACGATTGCCGGCTTGCCGTCGATCATGTTCGACGCGGTGATCGTGGTGGGTGGCGACCAGGGCGCGAAGACGCTGGCGCAATCGGGCGACGCGCGGCATTTCGTGCTCGAGGCGTTCAAGCATCTGAAGGCGATTGCGGCAATCGGCGCGGGGCGTGACGTGCTCGCCGCGGCGCACTTGCCGGACAATGCCGACGGCGTCGCAACCGGCGACGACAAGCAGGCCGCTGAAGTACTGAAGGCCTTCATCAAGGCAGCCGAGAAGCACCGCGTGTGGTCGCGTGCGCAGCAGGCCGAGACCGTGCCGGCGTAAGCGTCTGTCGAATCGTTTCGGAAGAAGCCTGGCAGGTGCAGACCCGCCAGGTTTTTTCATGCTACGGATTCACCCGCGTGCCATCCAGCCGATGCGTATTCTTCGGCGCGGCGGCAGCGGCGGCCGCGGCTGCCGACACACCCGCCGGACCTTCGGGGAGATCGCCGGGACGCGAGGCCTGCACCGCCTGCGGGTACAGCGCGAGCAACGCGCGCAGCACGCCGTTGGTCCAACCGAACCCGTCCTGCAACGGATATTCGCCGCCGCCCGCCGAGACGCCGGGTGTGGCGGCGTCGATATCGTATTTCTCGACGAGCTTGCCCGTGTGCTGGTAGTACGACACATTGGTTTTGATCCAGCGTGTCGCGATGGTTTGCGCGAGTGCCGGTTCGCTGTAACGGCGCAAGCCGATCACCGCCAGATACTGCAATGGTGCCCAGCCGTTCGGCGCATCCCACTGCTGGCCGCTCGCCACTTGCGTGGTGGCGAGCCCACCCGGGCGGAGCAACTCACGCTGCAACGTGGCGGCAACAGCCTTTGCCTGCTGACGGCTGGCTATGCCCGTATACAGCGGATACACTGTCGCGGCGGTGAGTCTGTGCGTCAGCGTGCGATGCACGAAGTCGTAATCGCCGAATGCCTGCAACTGCGGATCCCACAGCACGCGGCGAATGGCTTCGGCGCGGGCGGCGGTGCGCCGTTCCATATTTTCCGCATGCGTGACGTCGCCGCGCAGACGGTAGGCCTTCGCCAGCGTGCGCTCCATATCGGTCAGCAGGCAATTCAGATCGACGGGCACGAGCGAGGTCACGTCGACGGTGGCGAGCGTCTTGCCGTCCGCGAACCAGCGCGAGCTGAAATCCCAGCCGGTTTCGCCGCCGGCGCGCAGATTGCGCCAGAGATCCGCGGCGTCGCGTTGCGGGGTCTGCTGCGCGGTCAGCACGTCTTCGCGATACGACTCGTCGCGCGGGGCCGCGCGTTCGTCCCAATAGCGATTGAGCAGGGTGCCGTCCGGCAGGCGCACCACATGGCGGTTCGCGTGGCCTGCGGAGAGGCCTTCGCTGCCGTCCATCCAGTATGCGTACTCGCGCTGCAATTCGGGCAGATATTGCGCGTAGACGGCGTCGCCGTCTTTTTCGGCGACGAGCCGCACCATCTGCGCGAAGAACGGCGGTTGCGAGCGGCTCAGATAGTAGGTGCGATTGCCGTTCGGAATATGGCCGTAGCGGTCGATCAAGGTCGCGAAGTTCTTCAGTTCGTCGACGACCAGCGCATGCTGGCCGCTCTGTTCGAGGCCGAGCATGATGAAGTACGAGTCCCAGTAGTAGATCTCATCGAAGCGGTCGCCCGGCACGATATACGCATACGGCAGCGGCAGCAGCGAGGACCACGGGCTCGCGGTCGCGTCCGGCTCGCGGCGCAGTACGTTCCAGAGCGTATCGATATGGCCGGTCACGTCCTGATTCGGGTCGGAGACATAGGCATTCGCCGTGCGCGTGGGCAATGTGAAGTTGTGCTTCACGAAGTCGGCGAGACTGAAGCGGGGATGTTGCTTCGCGGCGTCGTACGCGGCGGCGATCTGAGCGGGCGCTCGAAGCGGCACCATGTCCGCGAACGTTTTGCTGTCCGGATAGAGATGCGCGAGTTGCACATAGCGATAGAGCGTGGGGTAATACTCAGACGGCGGAATGGGCACGACGGGCGAAGCCTGGGTGGGCGGTTCGACATGCACGGTGGCGGCCACGATGCCGCGAGGCGTCGAGGGCAAATCGCCAATCTGGGCTGCGCCGCTCAGTGAGGCATGCCATACGAACACTGCGGCGAGGAGCGTGCGAAGGGGGGCGCGAGTAAGTGTGGCGAAGGCGTGAGAAGGCATCGGCTACCGGATAAAAGTGGGGCGGCGATCGAATGATCGAACGGCGGATTGGTATTCCTCGCACGATTGACTCACGCAACCGGCGCAAAGTTGCGTGATCCGGCAGCAGCCCCGCCCAGCAAGCCTAAAACCGCACGCGGGCATCTCAAAAATAGACCCCATCCTGTATGATTACGCCCGTCGTATCGCGACAAAACGAATCAACCGAACTTCTGAAAAATATTCCGAATCGACCCGATTCGCCAAGCCGAAGACAGAAAAAATGACCGCATCCCAGGCCGTCGACCAGAATCGTTTTCGCAGCATCATTCGGCGCAACATCGCGTTGCCTTTGGGTGTCGGCCTCGTGACGATGGCTGTCTTCGTCGGACTGATTGCTTATCTGGTCTCGACCATGAATTGGGCCGAGCACTCCGAGCGCGTGATCGGCCAGGCCAATGAAATGCTGCGTCTCGCGGTCGACCGCGAATCCTCGATGCGAGGCTTCCTGATCACGGGCGACGAGAGTTTTCTCGCGCCTTATGAAGAAGGCGGCCCGCGCTTCAAGACCCAGATCGAAGCCTTGCAGGAACTGGTTTCCGACAACCCGCCACAGGTCGACAAGCTCAAACAGATCGAGGCGATCCAGCAGCGCTGGAACCGCTACGCTGAGGAGATGATCGACGCGCGCCGCCGTAATCAGAATTTCGAAAGCGCTGTGGCGAGCGGTCGCGGCAAGATCGAATTCGACGAGACGCGCCGTGAATTCGGCGATTTTCTCGATGTCGAATTACGCCTGCGCCAGGAACGCGCGGAGGCGACGCGCCGTGTCACCACCACGCTCGTGAGCGTGTTTCTGCTCTTTAGCCTGGGCGTGAGCGGACTGCTTGCGTGGATGGGGCGGCGCGAACTGATGAGCCTCTCGTCCACGTATGACGGCGTGCTACGTCAGCAGGCCGAACAGACCGAGATGTTGCAGGAGCAGGTATGGTTGCGCTCGGGGCAACGCCTGCTTGCCGAAAAGGTCGTTGGTCAAGCCACCCCGCCGCTGGTGGGCCGCGCAATGCTCGACTTCCTCGCGCAGTATCTCGACGCCGCCGTTGCCGCGCTCTATGTACGCGACAAACGGCATGGCGCGCTGCGCCGCATTGCGACGTACGGCTTCAGCCGTGAGAGCGAACAGGCCACCGCGCGCAATTTCGAAGAAGGCGAGACGCTGATCGGCCAGGCGGCCGCCGCACGCCGCACGCTGGTCTTGCGCGACGTGCCGGCAAATTATGTGCAGGTGGTGTCGGCGACCGGCAGGAGCGCGCCGAAGAACCTGCTCATCGTGCCGATCGAAAACGACGGCGAGGTCAACGGCGTGGTCGAACTGGGCTTTGTGCGCGAACTGGCGCCGCGCGACCAGGAGTTCATGGAACTGATCGCCAGCAGCATGGGCGATTTCGTCGAAGCAGCGCTGTATCGGGAGCGGTTGCAGGATGCGCTGGCAGAAACGCAGCAGTTGAATGAAGAGTTGCAGGTTCAGCAGGAAGAGTTGCGCGTCTCCAATGAAGGACTCGAAGAACGCGGCCGCGCGCTGATGGAATCGCAAACGCGACTGGAAGCGCAGCAGGCCGAACTCGAACAGACCAACGTGCAACTGGAAGAATATGCGCAGCGTCTCGAGCGGCAGAAGTCCGATTTGCTGCGTGCGCAGGACGACCTTGCGGCCAACGCGGCGCGCCTCGAACAGTCGAGCCGCTACAAGTCCGAATTTCTCGCCAACATGTCGCACGAACTGCGCACGCCGCTGAACAGTTCGCTGATTCTCGCGAAGCTGCTGCAGCAGAACCGCACCGGCAATCTGACCGAAGAACAGGTGCGCTACGCGGAGACGATTCACGCCTCCAACAGCGACCTGCTGGTGCTGATCAACGACATTCTCGATCTGTCGAAGGTCGAAGCCGGCCAGGTCACGGTCGAACTCGAAACGGTGTCGATCGACGCGACCTTGCAGGCGCTCGAGGAAATGTTCAAGCCAATGGCGGCCGCGAGGCATTTGCGGCTCGCCTTCGAGCGCTTGCCGGGCACGCCGGATACGTTCATCAGCGACGGCCAGCGCGTCACGCAGATTCTGCGCAACCTGCTTTCGAACGCGGTGAAATTCACCGAGCACGGCGAGGTGGCGCTCTCGGTTGCACCCACTGACGGCGGGATGCTGCGTATCGACGTGCGCGACTCCGGCATCGGCATCGCGCCCGACAAGCTGGACATGATCTTCGAGGCGTTCCAGCAGGCGGACGGTTCGACCAGTCGCCAATACGGCGGTAGCGGTCTGGGTCTGTCGATTTCGCGCGAGTTTTCGCGTCTGCTGGGCGGCCGGATCACGGTGGCGAGCGAAGTCGGCAAGGGCAGCGTGTTTACGCTGTGGCTGCCGCTCGATGCTGAAGCGGCCTTGAGCGCAAACGAGGGCGCCTGCGTGCCGGCGCCGGTGTCCGTATCGGTATCGGTATCGGCGCAGGGAAGTGCGCCGGCCGCGGCGGGATCGACGGCAGAACCGCTGCTGACGCGGCCGTCTTCGAGCGGCAGCACGACCACGGTGATTACGCCTGCCAACGGACTTACCACGGGCAACGCACCCGAAACCCCGATTGGCCCGATTGCCGACGACCGTGACAATCGTACGCGTGCGGGCCGCCTGATCGTGGCCGTGGAAGACGATCTCGCGTTCGCCGAAATCCTGCGCGATCTGACGCATGAACTCGATTTCGATTTCGTTCACGCGAGCGACGCCGCCAGCGGTCTCGCGCTGGTGCGCGACATGCGCCCGGCGGCGGTGCTGCTCGACGTCGGCTTGCCGGACCGGTCCGGCCTGACCGTGCTGGAGTGGCTGAAGAACGATCCGCTCACACGGCATATTCCGATTCATATCGTCTCGGCCACCGACCACGCCGACAAGGCGCTGCACCTCGGCGCCATCGGCTATACGCTCAAGCCGACCGCGCGCGGCACGATGGAAGCCGCGATCCGCCGCCTTGAGGCGCGTCTGCAACAGCGCCTCAAACGCGTGCTGGTGATCGAGGACGACGCGCCGATGCGCGAAAGCATCCGCGCGCTGCTGCAAAGCGAGAATACGGAAATCGTTGCGGTCGCAACCTTGGCCGAAGCGCTGGCGTATCTGGCAAAGGTCACGTTCGACTGCGTGGTGACCGATCTCGCGCTGCCCGACGGCACCGGCTACGATCTGCTGGAACGGCTCGCCACGAACACCGTGCATGTCTCGCTGCCGGTCATCGTGTACACCGGCCGCATGCTCTCCGACGACGAAGAGCACCGCCTGCGCCGCTATTCGAAGTCGATCATCATCAAGGGGGCGAAGTCGCCCGAGCGTCTGCTCGACGAAGTCACGCTATTCCTGCACAGCGTCGAATCGTCGCTCGCACCCGAGCAGCAGCGCATGCTGCGCACCGTGCGTCAGCGCGACAATGCCTTTGAAGGCCGCACGATCCTGCTGGCTGAGGACGACGTGCGCAATATTTTTGCGCTCTCGCACGTGCTGGAGCCGCTCGGTGCGAAACTGCAGATTGCGCGCAACGGCCGCGAAGCGCTCGAAGCGCTGGAAAACGGACCCGAAGTGCATCTGATCCTGATGGATATCATGATGCCGGAGATGGACGGCTTGACCGCGATGGGCGAGATTCGCCGCAATCCGCGTTTTGCGCATCTGCCGATCATCGCGCTGACCGCCAAGGCAATGGCGAACGACCGCACCCGTTGCCTCGAAGCCGGCGCGGACGATTACGTCTCCAAGCCGATCGACGTAGACAAACTGGTCGCGCTGTGCCGCGTGTGGTTGCGGCAACGCTAGCGGGGAACGGGAACACGTGAGCGAGTACGCATGAGCCAGTCCGAATTCGATGCGCCGCAACGCATCAGCGATTTCGACATCGAGTTGAAACTGCTGCTGGAGGCGATTTATCTCAAGTATCAGCACGACTTTCGCCACTATGCGATATCGTCGCTGCGGCGCCGCCTGTCGCAGGCGCTCGATGAGTTCGGGCTCAAGACGCTGTCGCAGTTGCAGGACCGCATCATGCGTCACGGCGACGAGTTCTCGCGGCTGTTCCAGTACCTCACGGTGCAGGTGAGCGACATGTTTCGCGATCCGGCGTATTTCCTTGCGCTGCGCGAGCATGTTCTGCCGCGTCTGCGTACTTATCCGTCGATCAAGGTGTGGGTGGCAGGATGCAGCACGGGCGAGGAACTCTGGTCGCTGAAAATCCTCTTCGACGAGGAGGGTCTGACCGAGCGCACGCTGTTCTACGCGACCGACATCAGTCCGGACGCACTGGCGCGGGCCGAGTCCGGCATCTACACGCTCGACCGGATTCAGGGCTTCACGCAGAACTATCTGGCCGCAGGCGGCAAGCGTTCGCTGTCGGATTACTATCACGCCGCGTATGGCGGCGCGCGTTTTGCCGGCTCGCTGAAAGAGCGCGTGGTGTTCGCCGACCACAGCCTCTCCACCGACGAAGTTTTTCTCGAAGCGCATCTGGTATCGTGCCGCAACGTGCTGATCTACTTCGATCGCGGTTTGCAGGATCGCGCGCTGGGTCTGTTTGAGAACGCGCTCGTGCGGCGCGGTTTTCTGGGTTTGGGCAGCAAGGAAAGTTTGCGTTTTTCCCGTCATTACGAAGCGTTCGACGAGTTTCGCCCAGGCGAACGCATTTATCAGAAGCGCTAGCACGTCCATCATGCCACGCCCAACTGTCCAGCCAGCCGCCGATCCTCAACCGCGCGCAGATGAAGCGCGCGGCTACGAGCTCGTCGTGATCGGCTGCTCGGCGGGTGGCATGGAAGTGCTGAGCGTGCTGCTCGGCGCGCTGCCCACGGATTTCGCACCGGCCGTGATGATTGTCACGCACCTCCCGCCCGATTCGCCGAGCTACCTTGTGGATGCTCTCGCGCACCGCTGCGCGTTGCCCGTGATCGAGCCCGATGCGGGCGAACGCATCATGCCGGGCCGTGTGCACATTGCGCCGCCGGGGTATCACATGCTGGTGGAGGTGGACCGCACCGTTGCGCTGTCCACCGACGCCGCCGTGCGTTTTTCGCGGCCCTCGATCGACGTGCTGTTCGACTCGGCGGCCGCCGTGTATGGCGAGCGCCTGCTGGCGATCCTGCTGTCCGGCGCCAACGACGACGGCGTGCAGGGACTGAAGCGCGTGCGCGCGTTGGGCGGCACCACCTGGGTGCAGGCGCCGGACACCGCCGGCTCCCCCGAGATGCCGCGTGCCGCGATCGAGCGCGGCGCAGCGGATTTTATTTACTCTCCTGAAACCTTAGGCCGGCGGCTTGCCGCATTGCCGGCCTCTTTCTGACCCGATGCCATGACGAATTCACCTGTGAACATTCTGATCGTCGACGACATCGTCCACAACATCACGGCGCTCGAGGCCTTGCTGGCGCGGCCGGATCTTGCCGTGCTGGTGGCCGATTCGGGCACTGCGGCGCTCGACCTGCTGCTCAAGCACGAAGTCGCGCTGGCGATTCTCGACGTCAACATGCCGGGCATGAACGGCTTCGAACTGGCCGCGCTGATGCGTGGCAGTCCGCGTACCTCGCACGTGCCGATCATCTTCCTGACGGCGACCGCGCAGGACGCTTCGCGTACCTTCCGCGGCTATGAAGCCGGCGCGGTCGACTTCCTGTACAAGCCGTTCGATCCGCGCATCCTGCAATCCAAGGTGGATGTGTTCGTGCAGCTCGAACAGCAGAAGCGTCAGCTCGCGGCGCAACTCGTCACCACGCGGCAGATGCTGGAGGCCAACGAAATGCTGATGGCGGTACTGAGTCACGATTTGCGCACGCCGCTGAGCGCGGTGCTGGCGTCGGCGGAATACCTGATGCGTACGGCGGCCGACGAACAATCGGTCACCGTGGCCGCGCGCGTGAAGAACAGTTCGCTGCGCATGGCGCGCATGGTCGATCAGTTGCTCAATCTCGCCCGCTTGCAGGGCGGGCGCCTGCCGTTGCAGCCGCGCTCGATCGAGTTGGCCACGCTGTGCCGGTCGGTGATCGACGAGTTCGCGTCGCGGGAGAACGGCAAGCAGATCGTGTTCGCGAGCCGCGGCAATACCGCGGGCGCGTGGGACACGGACCTCGTCTGGCAGGCCGTGTCGAACCTGGTGAGCAATGCGTTGCATCATGGCGCGCCGGGCGGCGATATCGGCGTCGAAGTGGATGGCGAAGCGGTCGATTCAGTGCGCCTGACGGTCGCCAATCGCGGGACCATTCCGCCCGAGGTGTTTCCGCATCTGTTCAAGGCTTTTGGGCCGAACAATAGCGGTGCCCGTTCGCGTGAAGGGCTGGGGCTCGGCCTGCATATCGTGCAGGAGATCGCGCGCATGCACGGCGGCAACGTCAGCGTGAATTCCGAGGAAGCCACGGGCACGATCTTTACGATCGAGCTGCCGAGAATGGTGACGTTCCAGCGCGGGTCGTTTACGCGGAAGTGAGCGCGTTTATCCGGGGCGTCTGTCTGACGCGCTGAACTGACGCGCTTATGCGACGCGCTGAACCGGTGGCAAAAAACCGGCCCCGCGTTCCGCTGTGCTACGCTTGCTGGAACCCACCCCAGCACGGCGAGCCGATTCCCATCATGCGTTCCTGGCGCATTTCTCCACCGCACCGCGGCGAACAGATCAGCACCTCGCGTGCGGCCGAGCTCGTCATGTCGATCTCGCATGCGGATGCCGACGCGCTTGCCGCAAGCATGCTGAAAACAGTCGGCGACACGCTGCCGGTTTCGCAATGCACCATCTTCGCTTATGAATTCGACGCGAGGCCGCGCACGGTTTCCGCGGCCGATCATCGCGGCGGCCGTTTTCTGCGCGACGTCGCCGATCGCTATGCCACGCATTTCTATGCGCTCGACGGCAACCGCGCGATCATCGGCCGCTCGCACGAAAGACCGGCTCGCGACGCATTGGTGCTGCACCAGCAGCAAAGCGACGAGATCGAAAACGAAGCCTATCGCGCGGCCTGCTACGCACAGCCGAACGTGTCCGACCGGTTATCGTTGCTCGTGCAGCCCGTGGAAAGCGTCTGGCTGTCGATCAATCTGTATCGCGACCGCGCCTATGGGGTATTTCAGCCGGGCGAACTGGAGCATGTGGAAAGCCTCGCGCACCTGTTCGCGCACACGGCCAAGGGCCATTACGCGCTCAACGGACAGCATCAGCAAGGTTCGGCCGCCGCGATGCTGGCGCGCGTCAGACGTGCTTGCCCGGCCCTCACGCCGCGCGAACTCGACGTGCTGCGCGGCACGCTGGAAGGCGCGAGCGCCGCTGAAATCGCACAGCGTATGGGCGTCAAGCCTGCCAGTGTAATTACCTATCAGAAGCGTGCTTACGCGCGCCTTGGGATATCGAGCCAGCGCCAGTTGTTCGCGTTGTGCATGGTGCCCGAGCGGACCTGAGCCGGCGGCTAGAGCCTCGGCCCGTCAGGCACGCCTTGACCGTGTCTCGGCCTGCGTTTCGCGATCCCAGCGTTTCAGCCACGGCATGATGAAATCCGCGAAACCGTCGGCGGGGGGCGACAGCGCGCGCTCGGTGGAGCGATACACGCACACTTCGCGGATCGTTTCGGGGTCGACAATACGCTTCATGATCAGCCCGAAGCTGCGCGCCAACGGCGCGACGTAGGCGGGCGCGAGCGTGACGGCGAGGCCCTGCGCGGCGAGGCCGAACGCCGTGGTGACGTTGTCCACCACGTCTACGGGAACGATGCGCGCCTCCACCGGCAGGTTGGCCAGCATTTGCCCGACCGCGCGCTCGTGGTCGCGGCCGGTGGCGATGATCGGCACGCCGCGCAAGTGCGGCCATTGCACACGGCGCCGCGCGCTCAACGGATGGCTCGGCGCGCACCACATCACCCAGGGACTCGCGAACGCCGGGTCGCAACGCACGCGCGTGCCGCTTGGGCGGTCGGGGCCAATGGCGAGATCCACGTCGCCGCTTTCCACGCGCTCCACCAGTTGTTCGACCACGGTGTCGCAAATGCGCACCACGACCTTGGGTTTGTCGTGCGCATAGTCGGCAATGGCCGCGGGCAGCGCGGTCGCCGCCAGCACCAGCGGCGCGCCGATCCGTACGATGCCGGCCGCGCGGTTGCGGATATCGTCGGCGGATTGCGCGGCGGCGCGCACGTGGCGCAACACCGATTCCGCCGACGACAGAAAATCCTGGCCCGCGCTCGACAGATTCACGCGACGCGTGGTCCGATCGAACAGGCGAAAGCCGAGTTCCGTTTCGAGGTCGCCCAGCAACTGGCTGACCGCCGACGAAGTCAGCCCGAGCCGCTCCGCCGCCGCGCCGATGCTATGCAAATCGACGATGGCGAGAAACGCTTCGAACTGACGGATGGTGACGCGCGTGAGTGGCATCAGGCGATTCTAAAGAAAAACTTACGAATCGTGAAAAATCGATTGATTGTGTCTCACGGGCCGTTCGGGGAGACTTGTCCCAATCGACGCGCCCGGCCAAACCCGCTTAGACTTCCGTCTCGCCCTGTTGTGAGCAGGCCGGCGCGTCAGCCGGAACATGCGGGGCCGTCGTTGCACAACACCAGCGCCAACCGGGGCCGAAGCGAAGCCACCACGGCGCCGTATTCAAGGATTGACCATGTTCGACCACATTCCCGCTTATCCAGGCGACCCGATTCTGAGCCTGAACGAAGACTTTCAACTCGACCCGCGCACCAACAAGGTCAATCTGAGCATCGGCATCTATTTCGACGACGCCGGCAGGCTGCCCGTGATGAACGCGGTGCGCCGGGCCGAAACCGCGCTGCTCGATTCGATCGGCCCGCGCTCATATCTGCCGATGGCCGGCCTACCGCTCTATCGCGATGCGGCGCAGGCGCTCGTATTCGGCGCGGACAGCGAGGCACGCAAGGCGGGCCGGATCGCGACGTTGCAAACCATCGGCGGATCGGGCGCGCTCAAGGTCGGCGCAGATTTCCTGAAGCACTATTTCCCGGGCTCGCAGCTCTGGATCAGCGACCCCAGCTGGGAAAACCATCGCGTCGTATTCGAGGGCGCGGGGCTGACGGTCAACACCTATCCGTACTACGACGAACACACGGGAGGCTTGCGTTTCGCCGACATGCTCGAAACGATCGGCCGCTTGCCGGAACAGAGCGTGGTGCTGTTGCACGCGTGCTGCCACAACCCGACCGGCGTCGATCTGAGCCCGGCGCAATGGGCCGAACTGGTGCCGGTATTGCAGCGCCGCAAGCTGATCGCGTTCGTCGATATGGCTTACCAGGGTTTTGGCGCGGGTCTGGAAGAAGACGCCGCCTGCGTGCGCCTGCTGGCCGACGCGGGCATTCCGTTGATCGCCGCGAATTCGTTTTCGAAGAATTTTTCGCTGTACGGCGAGCGTGTGGGTGCATTGAGCGTGGTCTGCAAAAGCGCGGAAGAGGCCGGCCGCGTGCTCGGTCAATTGATGTCGACGGTGCGCGCGAACTACAGCAATCCGCCCACGCATGGCGCGCGGCTCGTCGCCAACGTGCTGGCGGATGCGTCGTTGCGCGCTTCGTGGGAAGCGGAACTCGCCGCCATGCGCGAGCGGATTCTCGCCATGCGCGGCACGATCCACGCCGGACTCGCCGGCCGTGTGGACGAAGTGATGCGCGCGCGCTACGTCGCGCAGCGCGGCATGTTCACCTACACCGGCCTGAGCCAAAGCCAGGTGGCGCGTCTGCGCAGCGAATACGCGGTGTACGTGCTGCGCTCCGGGCGCATGTGCGTGGCCGGGTTGAACGCACGCAACGCGGGGTATGTGGCGGAGTCGATCGCGGCCGTGGTGTCGGGCGCCTAAGCACGATTTCTGGATCGACAGAACGATAACAGGAGACGCAAATGACCACACTTGAAATGCCGGCGCCGAGCGCGCCGAAAGCCCACACGATGCATCCGGACGAATGGCACGCGCGCGTGCATCTCGCGGCGTGCTATCGCATTTTCGACATGCTCGGCTGGACGGAGATGATCTATAACCACATCACGCTGCGCGTTCCCGCCAGCGTGAGCGGCGGCGAGCGGCACTTCCTGATCAATCCGTTCGGGCTGCACTATAGCGAGGTGACGGCGAGCAACCTCGTGAAGATTGACGCACGAGGGCGCGTGCTCGATCACTCGCCGTATCCGGTGAACCCGGCCGGCTTCGTCGTGCATGCGGCGATTCACGAGGGCCTGCCGGACGCGCACTGCGTGATGCACACGCACACTACGGCGGGCGTCGCCGTGGCCTGTCTGGAAGACGGTTTGCAGCAGACCAACTTCTACAGCGCGCAATTGCACGACCGCATTGCGTATCACGACTTCGAGGGCATCACGGTGCACGCGGAAGAAGGTCCGCGCCTGCTCGCGCATATCGGCGACAAACAGGCGGTGATCCTGCGCAATCATGGCCTGCTTGCGTGGGGCCACACCTTGCCGCAAACTTTCGCGGTCCTGTGGACGCTCAATCGCGCCTGCGAAATCCAGATGGCGACGTTCGCGATGGGCCGCGCGCGGCCGGTGCCGGAAGACGTTGCGATCCGCTGCTCGCGCGACGCGCTGCAGTTCGATCCGCGCCACGGCGCGGGGCAGGACGTGTTCGACGCGCTGGTGCGGCGAGTGGACCGCATCGACGCCAGTTACAAGGATTGAAACGATGAAAGTAGCTATCTACGGCGCGGGCGCGATCGGCGGCTGGATGGGTGTGAAGCTCGCGCAGGCCGGCCATGACGTGAGCGTGGTGGCGCGCGGCGAAACGCTTGCCGCGCTGCGCGAGCACGGCCTGCGTCTGATCGAGGGCGGCGTGACGCATGGCGTGAAGGTGAACGCGAGCGACAAGCCCGCCAATCTCGGCGTGCAGGATCTCGTCGTGGTCGCCGTCAAGGGACCGGCAATGGCGTCCGTGGCCGCGCAGATCGCGCCGCTGCTGAACCCGCAGACCATCGTGCTGACCGCGATGAACGGCGTGCCCTGGTGGTTTTGCGACGGGCTCGGGCGGGACTTTGCCGGCAAGCGCCTGAAGTCGATCGATCCCGACGGCGCGATCGCCGCTGCGATTCCGGTTGCGCAGACGGTGGGCTGCGTGGTGCACGCCAGTTGCCTCGTCGAAGCGCCGGGCGTCATCCGGCATCATCAGGGCAATGGGCTGATTATCGGCGAGGCGTCGGGGCGGTCGGGCGAGCGCGCCGCGGCGCTCACGGCCACGCTTGCGGCGGCCGGCTTCAATGCATCGACGTCGGCGCAGATTCAGCGCGACGTCTGGTACAAGCTGTGGGGCAACATGACGATGAATCCGATCAGCGCGATCACCGGCGCGACGACCGACCGGATTCTCAGCGACGAGTTGGCGCGCAACTTCGTGACGAGCATCATGCTGGAGGCGAGGGAGATTGGCGCGCGCTTCGGCATTCCGATCGAACAGGAACCGGCGGACCGCCACGCGATCACGCTCAAACTCGGCGCGATGAAAACCTCGATGCTGCAGGACGTGCAGGCGGGTAAAGCGGTCGAACTCGACGCGCTGGTGGGCGCGGTACGCGAGCTGGGACAACTGACGGGCGTTGCCACGCCGTACACGGATGCTCTGCTCGGACTCGCGCGGCTGCATGCGAGCACGCTGGGTTTGTATCCGAAGCAGTGATGCCTGTGTCTGAAGGAAAAGCCGCCGCGCCCATGCCAGGCGCGGCAGTTTTTTTACGCTTTATGCCGTCACCTCGGTCGAAGCCGGCAGCCGCGCCGCTTCGATCAACGACAAGGCCCGCTGCGGGTCGTCGAGTTCGGTCAGGCAGAGCATCGCAAGGCGGGCCAGATAGAGCGGCGCCTGCGGTTCGCCCTGGTTCGTGAGGGTCTTGCAGAGGGTCGTGTAGACCAGATCGAGATCGCTGTCCGTCATGATGTGAGTCTCCGTGAATCAGATCGTCAGCGCCGCGCTGATGGCGCGCTGCGTGGCTGCCGCGCTGCCGTTGCGCCAGCGGGCGAGTACGTGGCCGTCTGGCCGGATCAGATAGACCGTGCCGGGCGTGGCGTCGAACCGCTCGTGCAGGCTGTCGGCGTGGTCGATCAGGGTCGGGCTGGTGGCATGCGCGGTCTCATCCGTGACCAGTGTGACGGCTTTGAACGGAATCCCTTGCCCGGCCAGCGAGCGTTGCAACTCCTGCCATGCATGCTCTTGCGTCGAATCGCTGCTCGCGCCGAAGCGCAGCGCCGTGAAACAAGGCTCGAGCAGATCGGTGAGATGGATATCCACGCTCTCGCCGCCGTCCATGCGTTTGAGCCGGCATTCCGGCAGCACGCTGCCGGGCGCCGGGCCTCGGCTGAACGAGCCAGGCGCGTCGGCGGCGGCCTCGTTGAGCGGCGACTGCGTATAAGCGATTGCATGCGTCTGCCTCGGATTGATCAGCGGACGCACGGCGGCGTGCCGCTCGGCGAGACCGAGCACGGCCTCGCGCATCAGATTGAACGCGAACGAAGGCGGCGCCATGAATTCCGTGCTCTTCATGCCGTAGCTCAGATTCTCGCGCGCCGCGAACACGCGCTCGTCGTTGTAGGTGTCGAGCAGACGCGGCGAAGCCAGGCCGTTCACCACGCAAGCCAGTTTCCAGCCGAGGTTGTCCGCGTCGTCGATACCGGAATTGGCGCCGCGCACGCCGAAAATCGGCACGAGATGCGCGGCGTCGCCCGCGAACAGCACCGGGCCGTGCCGGTAGCGTTCGAGCGTCAGCGCGTTGGCTTTGTAGACGGTGATCCAGATCGGCGACCATTCGCCGGTTTCGCCCATCGAGTCGAGCACGCTCTGCACGCGCGGCAGGACGTTCGCGGGCTTCACGGCGGCTTCCGGGTCTTCGTCGTCGCGAAGCTGGTAGTCGATGCGCCAGACGTTGTCGGGCTGCTTGTGCACCAGTACCGTCGAACCGGGATTGGAGGGCGGATCGAAGTAGGCGAGGCGCTCGGCGGCGCGCTTGCTGTCCAGTTCGATGTCCACGATCACGTAGCGGCCTTCGTACGTGGTGCCGGTGAGCTTGAGGCCGAGCGCCTCGCGAATCGTGCTGCGGCCGCCGTCGCAGGCCACGACCCAGTCGGCGTGCATCTGCCACGCGGTGTCGCCGGTGCGCAGCGTGAGCGTTGCGCCGGAGGTGCTGGCCAGCTCGGCGCGGTCGTCTTTCGCCTGATCCGGTTCGATGCCGGTCACGCGGGTCTGCCAGCGGATCTCGATCAGCTCGGCATGCCGTTCCACTTCGTCCAGCAGCAACTGTTCGATCTGGTATTGCGCGATGTTGATCATCGGCGGCAGCGATTGTTCGTCGTCGTGATGCATGGCGAAGCGGAACACTTCGGCGTCGCGGTAGAAGCTGCGGCCGCCTGCCCACGGCAAGCCCTTTTGCAGGAAGCCTTGCACGACGCCGAGGCGCTTGAAAATCTCCAGACTGCGGCGCGAAATGCAGATGGCGCGGCTGCCGATGCATACGCTGTCGTCGGCTTCGATCAACACCGAGCGCACGCCCTGGCGAGCCAGCGCGAGCGCAAGCGTCATGCCGACCGGGCCGCCGCCGACGATCGCCACCGGCCGCCCGAGCGGGTCGCGCCCGTCGACTAGCGGTGGCACCACGCCCTCATGGCGGCGAGGCGAAAACGGATAGGGTTTGAAGGGGCGGTTCATGCGCGTCTCCTGGATCTTCGATACCGGGTGGATTGCCCGCCGGGGCTGGTTGGCTCTTCACAGGCGGAGCGAATCGGTAACGAAGTATGAAGGAGGGCGCGCGCGGCGCTGTCCTCATTTTGGGTACAGAAGCTCGGTACAGAAGCAGCGCATGGCAGGGCCGCGCCACTGAGCTGCCCACGCCGCCGCATGCGAGGAGGGCGGACCGTGACGCGGCATCTGTTTGCCGCAGGCTACCTGGTAACGGGCGCAGCGGAGGTCAGACGGTCCGCGTTGGTGCGAAACCATTCAACCGAAAAGTCGACGAATGACCGCGTCTTCGCGGAAATGTGGCGGCGATCCGCGTACACCAGCGCCAACTCCTTGTCGGCATTGGTGATGCGGAAGTCCGTCAGAACCTGCATGAGCGTGCCGCTGCGCAAATCGTTCAGCACATGGTTCTCAGGCAGCACCGCGATCCCCATGCCCGCGAGCGCGGCTTGCCGCAGCATCAGCGCATTGTTCACCATCAGCGCGGCGTCGAGCGTCACGCGTTTCTCGCGCCGGTCCGGCGCAGCGAAGATCCAGTCGCCGTCATGCGAGGCGGCAGTGAGGGCAAGAAAGGTGTGCGAGGTCAGATCCGCCGGCCGCGACGGAACCCCTTTGACGGCGAGGTAACTGGGCGACGCGACGGCAATGGGACGGACACTCAGCAGCGAGCGTTTGATCAACGTAGTGCCGCCGATCTGCTTGGGCAGCACGATGCCGACGTCAAAGCCTTCTTTCACGAAATCGACGTGCTGGTGCAACAGCGTGACCGAGAGTCTGACATTCGGATACTGCCGCAGATATTCCTGCAGCAGCGGCGTGAGGCTGGACAGTGAGAACGATGCGCCGGCCGCGATTCTCAGCGTGCCGGCCGGCTCGATCGTGCCGCGTATCGTGACGGTTTCGATCTCCTCGATTTCGTCGAGTACGTTGCGGCAACCCTTTGAGTAGATCTCCCCCTCTTCGGTCAGGGAGAGGCTGCGTGTATTGCGATTGACAAGTCTTGTGTTCAGGTGAGCTTCGAGTTGCTCGAGGTAGCGCGTGGCCATCGCATTCGAAATGCCGAGATTGGCTGCCGCCTGTCCGAATGACATGGTATCTGCGATGTTGATAAATACTCGCATTGCCTGAAGCTGATTCATGATATCACCAACGCTTTAACAGATATGTGCGGGAAAATTGAGATATTAGTTTTTAACAGATAATCAATGGTCTCCCTGTCTACGATATATAGGTGGGTTAAATATGATTTAATTTTTATTTACGGTATCGGTATTTCTTTCTCAAAAAAAGGCGGGGTTTTATTTTGTTGGGCTTGAGCAACGGTCAGGCCTGGCGGATCGTGACGCGATTATGGATGGGAATTATACGCATCCGGCACCACGCCGGGTTTGCCTGTCGTTTTCGAGATTATCTCAAATATAAGTTAAAAATACTTTTGCATTGTTTTGCATGATTGCGTTCGAGGCCGGCGTCTAGAATGCAAATTGCACGCAGAGTCTGTCTTCAATATGTATTCCAATGAAATTGGAGATGGGTGCATCCTGGTTGCGGCAGATTTAATCTCATGCCGGCAACCGAGTTTTAAGATAAAACGCCAAGGTATTCGAAATGAAAAAAATCATTACTGCGACCGCCGTCTCCGCCACTTTTGCGTGCGCGGCGCACGCCCAGAGCAGCGTCACGCTATACGGCATTGTCGATGCGGGCCTGACCTATGTGAGCAATGAAGTCAGCAAGGATTCCACCGTAACGTCCGACGGGCGCGTCACGGGTGGCAAGGCCATGTTCGGCATGACCGGCGGCAACATCCAGCCGAGCCGCTGGGGCCTGCGCGGGGTCGAAGATCTGGGTGGCGGGCTGAAAACGGTCTTCAACCTGGAAAGCGGATTCAACATTGCGAACGGCAACCAGGCTGTGTCCAACAAGCTGTTCAACCGCCAGGCGTATGTCGGCCTGTCCAATGAGTACGGTACGGTTTCGTTCGGCCGCCAGTACGACTCCGTGGTCGACTATCTCGCGCCGCTGACAGCGGCCGGCAGCTGGGGCGGCACGTACTTCGCGCATCCGGGCGACAACGACAACGCCAACTCGTCGATCAGCGTCAACAACTCGGTCAAGTTCCAGAGCGCGAACTACGCCGGCTTCTCGATGAGCGGCCTGTACGGCTTCTCGAACAATGCGGGCTTCGCCGACAACCGGGCGTACAGCATCGGCGCGGGTTACCGCAACGGTGGCTTGCAACTGGGCGCGGCCTATCTCCAGTACCAGGGCATGGACCTGAATCAGAGCAATGGCGCGATCAGCGGCGGCACCTTCGCGGCATCCGCTGTCAGCGGTGTTCAGAATCAGCGTACCTGGGGTCTCGGCGGAAGCTACACGTTCGGTCCGTTCATTCTCGGCACCGTCTTTACGCAGAGCCGCTTCCAGGACAAGTTCTCTGACATCTCGGTCCGTTACAACAACTACGAGGTCAATGCACGCTACAACCTGACGCCGGAACTGGGTTTGGGCGCGGCCTACACTTATACGCAGGCACTGCGCGCCACGCCGGGCACCAGCGACACGAACACCGGCGCGGCCCACTGGAATCAGTTCGGTCTGCAGGCTGACTACTCGCTGTCCAAGCGTACCGACGTTTACGCGGAAGCGGTCACGCAGCTCGGCGCGAACAACGGTCGCGGGCTGAATACCGTGCAAATCAACGGCACCTCCGCGCCGTCCACGGCGAGCAACCAGTTTCTCGTGACGACGGGCATCCGTCACCGGTTCTGATGTCACTGCTGTTGCCGTTTGCCGGGCTGATGCGGCCGACCATCCTTTAGGGGTTTGGCCGGTTTCCAGCCAGCGCAATTCATTCGCGAACAACTGACGGCCGCGCCTTCCGGCGCGGCCGGGCGCAATCAATTGCTTTGGCGCGGATTGCCCGGCTGTTGAACCATTTTTCACGGAACCTTCATGCCTGTTTTGCTGCTGGGATGCCTGATTCGCTCGTTGAATGCACCGAAGGGCCCGCCAGGCGAGGTGTGGAGACGGCCGGCGCTCGTATTGAGTCTGCTTGCTTTACTGACCGCATGCGGCAAACCCGCCGCTCCCGAATCGTCCCAGCCGGTCGACGTCACCGTCATGACCGTGACGCCGCGCGATACGCCCGTGGACTTCGAGTTTGTCGCCCAGACTCAAAGCTCGCGCGCCGTGGAAATTCGCGCGCGGGTAGACGGCTTTCTGGACAAGCGGACGTACACGGAGGGCCAGATGGTTCGTCAGGGGCAGACGCTTTTTCTGATGGACCCCAAGCCGTTCCAGGCCGCGTTGCAATCGGCGCAGGGCGCGCTGGCCCAGCAGCAGGCACGGCTCGGCGTCGCAAAAGCCAATCTCGCGCGCGTCGTGCCGCTCACCGCGCAGAACGCATTGAGCAAGAAAGATCTCGACGATGCAACCGGCAGCGAGCGCGAGGCCGAAGCCGCTGTCATCGCTGCAAAAGGTCAGGTCCAGGCTGCGCAGCTGAACCTCGGCTACACCACGATCAAGTCGCCGCTCGCCGGCTTGTCGAGTTATGCAAGGCAGCAGGAAGGCAGCTATGTCACGCCGGCTCAGTCCGGCCTGTTGACGTATGTCTACCAGATGGATCCTATGTGGGTCGAGTTCAGCATCTCCGAGAACGAGATGCTGCGGTATCGCGATCAGATCGCAAAAGGCCAGTTGCGCTTTCCGGCAAACAACCAGTTCGAAATCACGCTGCTGCTGGCCGACGGTTCGACGTTCCCCGCGCGTGGACATATCGATTTCGCCAATCCGGTATTCAGCGCGGAAACCGGCACCTTCCTCGTACGAGCCGTCTTTGCCAATGAAAAAGGCACGTTGCGTCCTGGGCAGTTCGTACGCGCGAGGGTGTCCGGCGCCGTGCGGCCGAATGCCGTTCTGCTTCCCCAGCGAGCCGTGCAGCAGGGCGCAAAAAGCCATTTCGTGTGGACCGTCGACAAAGATAACAAGCCCCGCCAACGGTTTGTCGAGATGGGCGAATGGCAGGGCGATGACTGCTTCATCAACGACGGCTTGCGCGCCGGCGAAAGAGTCGTTGTGGACGGGGCGGTGAGGCTGTCGCCCAACGCGACGATCAGCATAACGGGGAACGGTTCTTCCGCGGAGCATCGCGCAAAACTCACGGTGCCCGTCGTGCCGCCCGTCGCGCCCCCCGTTGCGCAAACGGAATCCGAACAAAACTCCGCGCATTAACTCTGCGCACCAGGCGGCAAACGGATGAAGCTCTCCCATTTCTGTATCGACAGGCCGATCTTCGCGTCGGTCATCTCCATCGTCATCGCGCTGGGCGGCGTGCTGGCCATGTTCGCGTTGCCGGTCGCCCAGTACCCGGACATCACGCCGCCGCAGATCACGATCACCGCCAGCTACCCGGGCGCGAGCGCCGACGTGGTGGCGAATAACGTCGCGGCGCCCATCGAGCAGCAGGTCAACGGCGCGGACAGCATGATCTACATGACCTCGTCGAGTTCGTCGACCGGCAGTCTGACGATCAACGTGTTCTTCCGCAACGGCACCAACCCGGATCTGGCCCAGGTGGACGTTCAGAACCGCGTCAACCTCGCATTGCCGCAACTGCCGCAGTCCGTGCAGTCGCAGGGCGTGCAGGTACAGAAAAAGTCGTCGGCGTTCATGATGGTTGTCGCGGTGTACTCACCCGATAACCGGTTCGATTCGACCTACGTCGCCAACTACGCAAACGTGTACGTGCTCGATGCGCTCAAACGGATTCCGGGCGCGAACCAGGCCAGCATCTTCGGCACGCCGGACTACGCCATGCGTATCTGGCTGCGCCCGGACCGCATGGCGCAGCTCGGCATTACGGCTACCGACGTGCAGAACGCGGTGGCGAACCAGAACCAGCAGTTCGCGGTCGGGCGCCTCGGCCAGGCGCCAACGGGTTTGCCGGTTGAACAGTCGTTCGCCGTGACGACGAGCGGGCGACTTTCCAGTCCCGCCGAATTCGACAACATCATTATTCGTGCGTCGAACAACGGCGCGGCGATCGTCCGCTTGAAAGACGTCGGCCGTGCCGAGCTCGGACAGAAAGATTATTCGATACGCAGCCGATTCCAGGGCAAGCCCGCTACGGTGATCGCCATCTACCAGCAGCCCGGCGCCAACGCGCTGGATGTCTCGATGCAGGTGCGCGCAACGCTGGCGGACATGAAACGCTCGTTCCCGGAGGGGATCGATTACAACATCGCAATGGATACCACCGACTTCACGCGCGCCTCCATTGCGGACGTGGTGAAGACGTTTTTCGAAGCCGTATTGCTGGTGGTGATTGTCGTATTCATGTTCTTGCAGAGCTGGCGCGCGACGCTGATTCCGGTGCTGGCGGTGCCGGTCTCCATTCTGGGGACGTTCATGGGCATGGCCACCCTTGGGTTTTCGATCAACATGCTGACCATGTTCGGTATGGTGCTGGCAATCGGCATCGTGGTGGACGATGCGATCGTCGTGATCGAGAACGTCGAGCGCAACATGCGTGAGTTCGGCCTCTCGCCGAATGCGGCGGCCAAGCGGGCTATGGATGAAGTGTCGGGCCCGGTCGTCACGATCGTGCTGGTCATGTGCGCGGTGTTCGTGCCGGTTGCATTTCTGGGCGGCATTACGGGGCAGATGTACAAACAGTTTGCCATCACCATTGCGATTTCTGTGGTCCTATCGGGCATCGTGGCCTTGACATTGTCGCCGGCGCTGGCGGCTGTATTGCTGAAACCGCAGGCGCATGCAAAGCATCGTTTTTTCCAGTGGTTCGATAACGCGTTCGCGCGCGTCACGGCGGGCTACGGCCGCGCCGTGACGCTTACGATCAGGCGGTTTGGCATCGCGCTGCTGCTGTTCGCCGGCATGGTCCTGCTGGCAGTCACGATGATGCGGTCCATTCCACATGCCTTCCTGCCGCCTGAAGATCAGGGCTACCTGCTTGGCGCGGTCATCATGCCCGATTCGGCAAGTCTCGATCGCACCGGCCGGGTGTCGTCGCGCGTGACCGACTACTTCGCGAAACAGGCCGGCGTAGGCAGCGTAACGGTGGTCGACGGCTACAGCCTGCTCGACAACCAGACAATGAACAACGCTTCAACGTTCTTTGTCGGACTGAAGGGATTCGACGAGCGGTATTCGTGGGCGAACATTCGCACGCAAAATGCGCATGCGTTGCTGCTTGGTGCCTACCGCGCACTGTCACGGATCAAGGAAGGCATTGTCGTACCGGTCAACCCGCCGTCGATCCCCGGGCTTGGCACGACGGGCGGCACCGAGATGTGGATTCAGAGCAAAGGCGACGGCACCACGGCGCAGCTTGCTCAGGTCGTGCAGAACTTTATCGCCAGGGCGAAGGCGCGGCCCGAGCTGGCGGCCGTCACGTCGACCTTCAACGCTTCTTCACAGCAGTTGCGTGTCGATGTCGATCGCGACAGGGCGGCCACACTCGGCGTGCCGATAGACGAGGTCTACAGTACGATGCAGACCATGTTCGGTTCGCTGTACGTCTCCCAGTTCAATCAGTCGAGCCGTCTGTGGCAGGTGATCCTTCAGGCGGAGCCGTCATACCGGTTAAAGCCCACGGACCTCGAGCAGGTATTCGTGCGCAGCGCCACGGGCACGATGGTGCCGCTCAAATCGATCGTGACGTATCAGTACGTAACCGGCCCGTCCCTGATGACGCGCTTCAACGACTTCCCGGCCGTGCTGATTACCGCCAATGCTGCGCCGGGCCACAGTTCGGGCGAAGTGATCGCCGTGCTGGAGGAACTGGCGCGAACCATGCCCGCAGGATACGGCGCGGGGTGGAGCGGAGAAGCGTACGAAGCCCGCCAGTCAGGTGGCACGTCAGGCCTCGTTTTCGTGTTCGGTCTGGTGATGGTGTTCCTGATTCTCGCCGCGCAATACGAACGCTGGAGCCTGCCTGTCGGCGTTCTGATGGCCGTGCCGTTCGCGCTGTTCGGTGCTTTGCTGGCCATCCTGTTGAGAGGCCTGAACAACGACGTCTATTTTCAGATCGGTCTCACCATGCTGGTCGCACTCGCGGCGAAAAATGCGATTCTCATTTTCGAGTTTGCGGTGCTGAATCGCGCACAAGGCGCATCCCCGTTCGACGCCGCGGTGACCGCCGCCCGAGACCGGTTGCGGCCAATCGTCATGACGTCGTTCGCCTTCATTCTCGGCTGCGTTCCGCTGGCCATCGCGACCGGCGCGTCGCAGAACAGCCGGCATTCTATCGGCACCGGGGTGATCGGCGGCATGTTGGGGGCGACCGGCGTCGCTGTCTTCTTCATTCCGATGTTCTTCTTCCTGCTCGAATCGGCGAACGAGCGGCGCGCCGGTAAGAAGAAGGGAGAGGCCGTGCCGGAGGGACAAGGCGAACGGGCGCTGTCCGGTTCGCGTCCGGTGACTAACAGTTCGACCGGTATGCATCCCGGCACGAAGCGGGATAATTGACATGCGTCCAGTCGGTTCAAGTTTTTCCTGGGTGTCGGCACTTGGGCTTTGCCTGTGTCTGAGCGGCTGCCTGATGGGCCCGGACTATGTCAGACCGTCTATCGAAACACCGGCCACGTTTCGCTTTTCGGATAGTACGCAGGCGCAAATCGTCGATACGGCGTGGTGGGCTCAGTTTGGCGATCCAGTGCTGAACGAACTCATTTCGACCGCGCTCGCGCAGAACAGGGATCTGAAAATCGCCGCGGCTCGAGTCGACGAGTTTCGCGGACAGTTCGTCACCACGCGTTCGCAACTGTTTCCGCAGATTAGCGCGGGTTTCAACGCGGGTCGCCAGCGTGTCTCGCCGCTTGCCCAAAGTTCGTTGCCGGCCGGCATTGGAACGGACTACACGTCGTTCAATGCCACGTTGCCTATCTCATGGGAAATCGACGCGTTCGGCCGCGTGCGGCGTCAGACCGAAGCCGCGCGCGCGAATCTGCTCGCCAGCGAGGAAGGGCAGCGGGCCACGCTCCTCACGCTCGTTGCATCGGTCGCCACGTCCTATATCAATCTGCGCAGTCTCGATCAGCAACTCGAGATTGCCAGGGCAACGGCGGCGAGCCGCGCCGGTTCGGTGAAGGTCTTCGAACTGCGCTTCAAGGGTGGGCAGATCTCGCAGGTCGAACTGGCCCAGAGCCAGTCGGAATACGAGGCGTCGCTCGCGGATATTCCCGCCATTGAAGCGCAGATCGGGCAGCAGGAAGACGCGCTGTCGGTATTGCTCGGCCGCAACCCCGGTCCCATTCTTCGTGGCCGCACGCTCGACGAACTCCAGTCTCCCAGTGTGCCGGCGGGCTTGCCTTCAGAATTGCTCGCGCGCCGTCCGGACGTGCTGCAGGCCGAACAGAACCTGGTTGCCGCCAATGCGTTGATCGGCGCGGCGCGTGCGCTTTATTTTCCGCAGATTTCGCTCACGGGATTGCTCGGCTCGTCGAGCACGCAGTTAAGCAGGCTCTTTAGCGGCCCGGCGAACACCTGGGCGTTTGCCGGAGCACTGACGCAACCGATTTTCTCGGCCGGCAACATTGCCGGACAGGTCGAGCAGGCCCAGGCACGCCAGCAACAAACGCTCTACGCGTATCAGAAGGCTGTGCAGTCGGCATTCCAGGAAGTCAGCGACGCGCTTCTCGGCGTCGGGAAGTCATGCGAACGTCTGGTCGCGCAAGAGCGCCAGGTCGATGCGCTGAACGCCTACGCAAGACTCGCGCGACAACGCTATGAAGGCGGCTACACGAGCTACATGGAAGTTCTCGACGCCGAGCGAAGTCTGTTCAGCGCGCAACTGGCTTATGCGCAAACCCGCGGCAATGAATACACGTCTCTCGTCACGCTTTACAAAGCGCTGGGCGGCGGTTGGGGCGCGGATGCACTTGCAGCATTGGAGCAAGGCGGGACCGGTGCGCAAGCCGAAACACGGTAGTACTCAAGCGACCCGGTATGCGTGGCCAATCGTGAAACAAAGGTTGGGCGAGGAGCGATGGATAGGGCAGCAGAACGTGAAAAAACAGGGAGAATGAAGCGATGTCCAGAATAAGTAAAAACCTGACCATGCTGTTTGCTACAACCTGCCTCGCCTGCTGGGGCATGCATGTAGAGGCGGCGAATCCTCCCCGCGCGGCAGCGCCGTCGGTTTGGCCTCGCAGTTTCGATGCCGACAGGCAGCACGTCGAACTTTATCAGCCGCAGATCGAGACATGGGAAGGCAACCGCATAGCGGGCCGTGCCGCGGTAGCCGTTGGCGCAAGCGACGGCACGCCGACCTACGGCGTGGCGCACTTCTCGGCGACCGTCGAGATCGACAAGGTGTCGGGACTCGCGCAACTCACTCATATCGAGATCGCGAGCGTGGATGTGCCGACCAACCCGGGCGTCGCGGATCAGACCAGGCAGGTGTTGCTGGCGCATTTGCCGTCGGCCGGACTGACCACGTCGCTGGACGAACTGCAGACGAGCTACGCTGCGTCGAAGCAACTCGCGGCCACGCAGCGCATGGCCGTCCAGAACGAGGCTCCGCGAATCGTCTTCGCGACGAGGGCGACGGTGCTGGTCCTCGTGGACGGTGCGCCGGTCTGGCGGCCGGTGAACGGGACGGGCTATCAACGGGCGCTGAACAGCCGGGCGTTGCTGCTGCAGGACGGGAGCGGCACGCTGTATCTGCATGCTGCGGGTTACTGGTATTCGGCCGCGTCGGCCGGCGGTCAATGGGGCGTGCGGACGGCGCCGCCGCAAGCCCTGCTGGCGGCGGCGCAACGTGCCGAGGCGAGCGGCAAGGCCGATCCTCTGTTGCCGGCCAATGGCCAGCGCCCGGCGCGAGCGCCGGTCGTGCTGATCGCCACGGAGCCGACGGAACTGATTGTGACCGACGGCCAGATGAAACTGACGCCGGTCGAGGGCGTCAGTCTGCTGACCGTCGCCAATAGCGACCATGCTGTCTTCGTGGACCCGGCCACGAATCAGTACTACGTGCTGCTCTCCGGGCGATGGTTCCGCGCCGCTTCGGAAGGCGGGCCCTGGCAGTATGTTTCAGGCAGCGAACTCCCCGCGGATTTCGCGAGGATTTCGCCGCACGACCCCAGGGCCAACGTCCTGGTCTCGATCCCGGGCACGCCGCAGGCGAGGGAGGCCGCCATCGCGGCCACCATTGCGCAGACGGCCACGGTCTCGCGCGCGAGCGCCACGCTGAGCGTTGCATACGACGGCGCACCGCGCTTCACGCCGATCGCAGGCACGGCGCTGAGTTATGCGGTCAATACCGGCACACCGGTGATCGCGGTGGACTCCACACACTATTACGCCGTGTCGAGCGGCATCTGGTTCACCGCGGCGGCGCCCGATGGCACATGGCGTGTAGCGACCGAAGTGCCCAGCGCGATCTACGCGATTCCGGCCAGTTCACCTCTGCATTACGTGGTGTACGTGCGTATCTACTCGGTGACGCCGGAAACCGTGGTCGTGGGTTATACGCCGGGTTACATGGGCGTCGTGGTGAATGCCGAGGGTACCGTGGTCTACGGCACAGGCTATGTCTATCCGCCGTACGTCGGCGCGGTCTACTACGGTTATCCGCCGACCTACGGTTACGACGCGGGCTTTGCCCTCAACGCGGCAGCGGGGTTCGCCTTCGGCTTCGCGGCGGGGGCGATCTGGGGCGCTGCCGAGCCGTACTGGGGCCCATACTGGGGCGGCGGTGGATGGAACAACGTCAACGTGAACCAGGCGAATTTCTATGGACGCTGGGGACAAGGCACCGTGACGCACGCCTCGGGCTGGAACCCGTGGACCGGTACGCAAGGGCGCGGCTCGGCGGCGGCCGGCTACAACCCGGCGACCGGGGCGCGCTTCCAGGGCAGTCGGGGCGCCGCGTTCAATCCCTACTCGGGGAACTACGCGGCCGGGCGGCAGGGTTCGTTTGCAAATCCGTCGACGGGGCGGGAAGGCGCGGCGCGCGGCGGCATTGCCGGCAACCAGTACAACGGCAACTTCGCGGGCGGGCGCCAGGTGGCCGGGTCTAACGCGCAGACAGGCCGGGCAGGCGCGGCCGAGTTCGGCGTGGCCGGCAACACGCAAACGGGCCAGTACACGAGCGCCGGCAAGGGCATCGTGACCAATCAGTCGAAAGGCAATGCCGTGGCATGGAACAACGGCGACGTCTATGCCGGCCACGACGGCAACGTCTATCAGCATACCCAGGGCGGCGGTTGGCAACAGCACACCGCCAACGGCTGGCAATCAGTCCAGCCGAAAGCGGACGTGAGCGGCGATCTGGAACAGCAACGCGAGGCGCGCGATGTCGGCCAGCAAAGGTTCGATCACTCGGCGAATCAATGGGGCGACGGCAGAGGGTCGCCAGGAGCGGGACGTTTCGGCGGCGAGGGGGGCTTTGCCGGCGGCGGCATGCGGCGAGGAGGATTTCGCCGCTAATCGTCCTTGAGACCCGATTATCTTCGCCGGTTCGCGAGCAGATCGCGAGAAAGGCTGGGCGGGCACATGTACCCACCTACGAACCTGTCTCGTCGCGCGACTCGTTGCAGAGGCGCGCTCAGTCGGCTCCGCCCACATGCGAAGGCTGGCGCGCATGCTGCACACTCGAAGCCGCGAGGCACTCCTCGATCATTGCGCGGAAGGTCGGGGCCGCATGCGAGGCACCGGTTGCGCCCATCTCCGGGCCGCCTTCCGGCGCGCCGCCCACGCCGACCACGAGCGTCGCTCGCGGTCGCCATTCCCGCGTACGCCGCAGCATGTTGCGTAGATACGGCGGCGAATCGGGCGCGTCGAGCGAGACGATGCAGATGATCGACGCGTCCTTGAAACCCGGTTCATCGGCGCGCGCGCTCCGGTAGCCCGAGTGCGTGGCCATCATCGGCGCGAGACCCTGGCGACCGAGCAGTTGCACGGCAATCGCGGTCGTGACTTCGTCGAACGAACCGCGTCCGGGCACGCATAGCACGGACGTTTTTTCGGCGGCGTCGCGCAGACGTGGGTGGGCCGAAATATGGCTGTCGTGCCGCTCGGAAAGATCGGCCGAGGCGGAGGCCAACAGCGCGCTCGCGGAGTCGGCGGGGTCGATGCGCGACAGGCGGTCCGGCAAGCCGTCCGCGATCTCCAGGTTTTCGACAATGTCCACCAGCGCGTCGTTGATACGCTGCAACTGATCGGGCATCAGCACGCCGCGCATGGCATCGTTGCGGGCGAGCTTGAGGCCTTCGAGGGCGACCTTGTCGTAGTAGTCGACCAGCGACATCTCGCGCAGCAGCCGCTCCGCCTGCACGATCGCCTCATGCGGATCGTCCGCGAGCAACCGCTGATAGAAGGTCTGCGCGGGTGTGAGAGCCGGCTGATCGCCGAGCAGCACGGTCAGAAAGTTCAGCCGGTCGGCGTAGCGCCCGAGCGTGACCACGCACAACGTGAGCGGCGTGGACAGAACGAGGCCGATCGGCCCCCACAGCCAGCTCCAGAAAATCGCCGCGACCACTACCGCGAGCGGCGACAGGCCAGAACGGTGGCCGTACAGCAGCGGCTCGGCGATCTGCCCGGCCACCAGGTCGACCACGATGAACAGGATCAGCGTATAGACCGCCATCGTCCATTGCGGCTGGATCGCGGCGGCAAGAAAGACCGCGAGAATCGCGGCGATCCAGATGCCGATATACGGTACGAAGCGCAGCAAGGCGGCAATCACGCCGAACAGCAGCGCACCGGGCACGCCGATGATGGCTAGCCCGATCGCGATCACGCCGCCCGCGCTGAGATTCACGCCCAACTGCGCGACGAAGTAGCGGCTCAGACGCACGGCGGCGTCGTTGATCGCGGTCGTGGTGCGGTGAAGATCGCGCGAACCGAACAGGCTGATCAAGCGGTCGCGCAAATCCTCGCGCTGCAGCAGGATGAAAATCGTCACGACCAGCACGATAAAGGTCGTTTCGATCGGCGCAATGGCCGGCGACAACGCACGCTGCGCAAGCTGCAACGGCGTGGGCGAGGGCTCGTGCACTTCGACCGGCTGCGGCACGGCGGGCGCGTTGCGCGCCGCGCGTCCGGTGGGGCGCGGCGGGTTCGGTCTGGAAGGCGCCACGCGTTGCAGGGCGACGGCGGCGCGGCTCATCAGCGAATCGGCGCGGCCAACGGTCTTTTCCTGAACCGTTTCGATCTTCTGTTCGATCGCCACCTGGTACTGCGGCAGGTCGCCCGCGAGCTGCACCAATTGCGCGCCGATCAGCGCGCCGACCGCGAGCAGGCTCGCCAGCGCGAACAGCACCGCAATGAAGATGGACGGCAATTGCCCCATATGCAAACGCCGCAACATCTGCACGAGCGGCGCGAGCAGGAAGCTGAGCAGCACCGATAGCGTAATCGGGATCAACACCGCGCGGCCGAAGTACAGCGCGCACACCACCACCACGCCGGTAATGACCGACGCGAGGCCATGCAGACTGGGCGTACCCGGCGGGTAAACGCGGTTCGGCCGCCCATGCGGCGGTAACGATATTTTCATGAGCACACGTTCCGAATGAGAAGCGCTGTCGTTCTTATGCTGGCCGCTCGCGAACAGGGAGAGGTTGTCCGGGCAATGCGCTTGAGCAAGTCGTATGCCCGGATTGTAGGCGCTTTGATGGAGCGCGGGGCTATCGCTTATCCCATGTATCCCATGTGCAGCCGCAGCAACTCGAACACCTGCGAACTCGCATACAGCAGCAGGCCGATAAAGCCGCCGACAATCGTCCCGTTGATGCGAATGTATTGCAGATCCTTACCGATGTTCAGCTCGATCTGCCGTGACATTTCGCGCGAGTCCCAGTTCTTGACGGTGTCGCTGATATGCCGCGTGAGGAACTGCGCAAAGTCCGGCGCCAGCGCGCGCGCCGCTTCTTCGAGATGGTCGTTGAGCGACTGGCGCAAGGCCGGATCGTTCGCGAGTTCGCGGCCGACCCATTCGCCCATCGCCATCACGCGCGCATGCAGGGCCGAGTCGCTGCTTTGCAGATCGCGTTTGAGCCACGCGCGCAATTCGCCCCACATGTCTTTCACATACGAACTGAGCGCCTCGCCTTCCACCAGATAGCGCTTCAGCTCGTCGCCTTTTTGCAGGAAGGCGGGATCGGTCTTGAGCTTGACGATCAGCTTGTGAGCGGCGTCGTCGAACTTCTGGCGAAGCTGATGCGTGGGGTTCTCGCTGACCTGTTCGAGCATGCGGTTCACCGCGTTGGCGAGCGCTTCGGCGCCTTTCTCGCCGAGCCATGCCGAAGGCAGAATTTTTTCCATCTTCGGATATTCGCTCTTCACCCAATCGACAATGCGCTCGGCGATAAACTCGCGCGCCTGCGGTTCGCGCAGCAGCGCGATGACCTGTTCGATGCCGGCGTCGAGCAGTTCCTGATGGCGGCCGTCTTTGGTGAGCGTGTCGAGAATCGCGCCCATCGATTGCGACAGATCCACCTTGGCCAGCACGTCGCGCAGCGCTCCCTTGATGAAGCTCTGAATGCGTACGTCGTCGGTCAATTCCAGAATGCCGCTGGTGAGCTTGACGACGTAATCGCCCAACCGCGCGGTGTTGGCCGGTTGCGTCAACCAGCCGGTGATGCTCTGCGCCGGGTTGTGTTTCTGGATCAGGCCGACCAGCGAAGGCACATCCAGAAACTTGTCCTGCACGAAAACCGCCAGGTTGTCGGCGATCTTGTGCTTGTTCCTCGGAATGATCGCAGTGTGCGCGGAAACGAGCGGGATCGGCACGCGGCGAAACAGGGCGGCCACGGCGAACCAGTCGGCCAGCGCGCCGACCATCGCGGCCTCGGCGATCGCCTTGATGCCGTCCACCCAGATGCCGCGCGGCATGAACGCGGTCACCACGAAAACGCAGGCGGCGGCCAGCAACAGCAGCAACGGCGTGCGCTTGGCCTTCTTCAGTTCGATTGCTTTGTTCATTGGCGGCGAGGCAGCGGGTCCAGGTCCAGGTCGATTGAAATGATGGGGCGCGCTCGACGCGCGTGCCGAAAACGCGAGTGTAGCGCCGCCCGCCGGGCCACGTGGCAACCGCCCGGGACTATCTTTGCCGCGCCGGCACGGTAACATCTGCGGTCAGACCGCGCGGGCTTGCCCGGCGAGGCAGATTGCAATTGAACGGAATGGAGGCACAGTGATCAGGTTTCTGCACACCGCGGACTGGCAGATAGGCACGCAATTCGGCCAGTTCGAACCGGACGAGGCGGCGCATCTTGCCGAAGCGCGCTTCGAGACCGTGCGCCGGATCGCCGGAGAAGCCGCCGCGCGCAAGGTCGACGCCGTGCTCGTGGCCGGCGACGTATTCGATCTGCAAACCGTCTCGGACACGGTGATCCGCCGTCTGTTCGGTGCGCTGCAAGCCTTTACCGGGCCGTGGATCATGTTGCCGGGCAATCACGACGCGGCGCTCGTCGAGAGCGTCTGGACGCGTGCCCAGCGCCTGAACTGCATCGCGCCGAATGTGCGCGTGGTGCTCGAACCCGGCGTGGTGCTGCTCGACGCCTGCCGTTGCGCGCTGCTGTGCGCGCCGCTCACGCAACGCATCACGTATGACGACACCACGGGGTTCTTCGATACCACGGAGACGCCGGCCGGCTATCACCGCGTCGGACTCGCGCACGGCAGCGTGAGCGGGATTCTGCAGGAAGGCATCGACTCGTCGAATCCGATCGCGCCCACGCGTGCCGCGAGCGCGCGTCTGGACTATCTGGCGCTCGGCGACTGGCACGGCCATCTGCGCGTCGACGAGCGCACCTGGTACGCCGGCACGCACGAGCAGGACCGCTTCCGTGCCAACGATCCGGGCTTCATGCTCGACGTCACGCTGCAGGAGCCGGGCGCGGCGCCGGTGGTCGAGCCGGTGCGGGTCGGTCAATATCAATGGCATCGCTGGGACGAAACCATTTCCGTGCCGACCGATGTGGATTCGCTCAAAGCGCGTCTCGCCACCTTGGGTAGCCACGACGTGCTGCGCGTCACCGTCGGCGGTACGGCGGCGCTCGCCGACGCCGAAGCGATCCACGTCGCGGTGGAAGAAGCCCGCGCCCGCGTGCGGGCCTTGCGCGTTGACCTGAGCGGCCTGCAAGTGCTGCCCACCGCCGACGATCTCGCCGAACTCGGCGCGCAAAGCGGCTATCTCGCGAAAGTGGTGGCGCGTCTGCGCGGCTTGCAGGAAGACCCGCAGTCCGACCCGCGGGAGGTTAGGCGCGCGGCGGAGGCGTTGTTGCTTCTGGCGCGTTTTCAACGTGAACTGCCGCGCGAAGCGAGGTCCGCATGAAGCTGCAAAGTATCGCAATCCAGGAGTTCAAACAGTTCACCGGACGGCTCGTCATCGACGATCTGCAGCCCGGTCTCAATCTTTTCGTCGGTCCGAACGAGGCCGGCAAGAGCACCATTGCCGAAGCCGTGCGCGCCGTGTTTCTCGAACGCTACAAGGCTTCGCATCTGAAAGACCTGTTGCCGTGGGGCAAGGCGAGCGGCCAGCCGTCGGTCGAAGTGAGCTTCGATCTGGACGGCACGCCGTGCCGGCTGTCGAAGCAGTTCGTCACGCGCCAGCGCTGCGAGTTGAAGATCGGCCAGAGCGTATTCGGCGAAGATGAAGCCGAAGACAAGCTCGCTGCGTTGCTCGGTTTTTCGCGTGCCGCGCGTGGGCCGTTGAGGGCCGAGAACGCGGGCGTTCCCGGCTTGTTGTGGGTGCAGCAAGGCGGCACGCAGGAAATGCGCGATTCCACCGGCCACGCGGCGCAGTATTTGCGCGATGCGTTGACGCAACTTTCGGGCGGCAGCGAATCGGCTGGCGAAGATGCGCTGATCGCGGCCGTGCAGCGGGAGCTTCGGCAACTGCTCACCGCGCGCACGCAGAAGTCTACCGGGCCGCTTGCCGAAGCCGAACAGACGCTCGCGCGGCTGATCGAAGAGCGCGATGAACTGGAACAGCAGCGTCGGCAGTTCGAGGAGAACATTGCGCGTCTCGCCGCGCAGCAGGAAGCATTCGACGACACGCAGCGCAAGCGTCCCTGGGAGCTTCACGAGCAGAAGGCCTTGCAGGCGCAATTACGCGCCGATGCCGTCGTACAACTCGAGGGCAGCCTCAAAGGACTCGAACAAGCGCTGAAGGCGAGTGAAGCCGAACTGGCGCTGCCATTGCAGCAGGAGCAGAACGCGCTCGAACTGGAAGCGGCCGTCGCGCGCGAGCGGCAGCAACTCGGCGCGCTGCGGGCGAACGTCGCCGCGGTGCAGGCCGAGCACGCGCAGGCCGCGGCCAGTGTGGCGCAATTCGAGCAGGCTTTCGCCGATGCCAACCGCGCGCTGGAACTGGCCAACGCGGCCGTGACCGCAGCCGATCTGCGCAGTCAGATTGGGCTCTATCGTGCCGAGAGCGAGCGGCTCGAAGCGTCGATCGCAGCCGCCAGCAAAGCGAACGACGCCGTGCTCGAAGCCGCGCGCGAGGCGGCCACGCTCGAAATCGACGAGGCGAAACTGAAACGGCTTGCCGCGCTCGGCGGCGAGCTGACTGTGCTGCGCGCGCGCACCGAAGCCGCGATGACGCGCATCGAATACCGCCTGAACGGCGCGATTACCGTCGACGATGAAACGGTGAGCGGTGAGGGCGTGCTGCGTCTGGATGGCGAGAAGCGGATCGGCCTCGGCACGCTCGGCGAATTGCGGGTGGTGCCGGGCGTCTCCGATCTGCCGGCGCGGCTGTCCGAACTCGCGTCGCTCGAAGCCCGGTATGCGCAGTTGTTGCAGGCGCTCGGCGTGGCGTCGCTCGGCGAGGGCGAGTCGAGGCACGAGCAGTGGAAGGCGCTGGTCGCCCAGCAGAAAAGCCAGGCGAAGATTCTCGAAGTGCATGCGCCGCAGGGCATCGAGGCGTTGCGCGCGGCGTCGGCCACGGCGGCGGCGCGCATGCAGGCGGCCAATGAGCGGCTCGCGGGTCTGCCCGACGTATCCACTGCCGCGCCGCTCGACGAAGCGCGTCGCAACGCGGAGATCGCGCGCGATGCGTTGGAGGCTGCGCGAAAAGTATTGACGCAGGCGGCCGATAAAAAATCCACCGGCATGGCGAATGAGGAAGCGCTCGCGGCTCAGTTGCAGCGCAAGGAAGCGCAATTGAGCGACGAAGCATTCTGCCGGAACCGCGCGCTGTGGCAGACGAAAATCGTCGAGCAACGCGTGCAGGTCGAGGCGTTGCGCAAACAGCGCGAAGGACGCGAGCGCGAACTGGAAGCGGCCCGCCTCGACGATCCGGCGGCCGAGGCGAAGCGCTATCGCGCGTCCGCGGAACTCGCGCGCAGCGAGCAGAACGAGCGGCAGGTGCGGATCGCGGGATTGCGCAGTCAACTGGAGACGGTCGGCGCGTCGGGGCTCGGCGAGCGTCTCGCGGCGCTCGAAGCCAGGGTCGAGCAGGCCACGCGGCGCAAGGACGAACTCAGCTTGCGTGCGAGCGCACTGAGCCTGCTCGACGAAGTGCTGGTCGACGAACGCGACGCCGCGGTGGCGCAGTTGCGCGCGCCTTTGACCGAACGGCTCGGCCATTATCTGAAGCGGATTTTCCCGCAGTCGACAATCGCGCTCGGCGACGATTTGAGTCCCGCTACGCTGGATCGCTATGGCCGCGCGGACACGCTCGACGCACTGAGCTTCGGCACGCGCGAACAACTCGGCATCCTGACGCGGCTTGCGTACGCGGATCTGCTGAAGGCGTCGGGCCGGCCGACCTTGCTCATGCTCGACGACGCGGCCGTGCATACCGATGCCGCGCGGCGCGATGCGATCAAGCGCGCATTGATCGATGCGGCCACGCGGCATCAGATCCTGGTGTTCACTTGCCACCCGGAACTGTGGGACGACCTCGGCGTGAGGCAGCGGGCGATCGAGGATCTGAAGGTGGCGGCTTAGGCGCCGGGCCGCGTGAGCGCACTGTCAGGGAGGCATGAGCCAGAGGCCGCATGAATCGAATTCCGACATGCGGCCGATGAATCAACGCAATTTCACGCGAATTTGCAGAAATATCGCATCTCCAAGGATCGATATTTCCCCGAGACTAGCAATTCGAGTCTTCGCCGCGGTCATGGTCTTCTATCGAAAGTAGTTCACTCTGCTTGTATCGAATGCCTGTGCATGCCCCGCGTGACGACCATCTGAACAGAGTCGCAAACGTCACGGGGCCGGTTGATGGCGCAGGATACTTTTATCAAGATTGGCGGTATCGACGGCGAGTCGCAGGACGCTTTGCACCTGAACGAAATCGATGTAATCGGTTGGCGCTGGAAAGTGTCGCAGCAATCAGCCATGATGTCGGGTTCCGGTGGCGGGGCGGGCAAGGCTACGGTTTCGGATCTGGAATTCACGCATCAGTTGGATCGTGCCAGTCCGAATCTGATCAGATATTGCTTCACGGGCAAGCATATCGACCAGGTGAAGCTGACCGTGCGCAAAGCCGGGGGACTGCCATTCGAATACCTGAAGATCACGATGTACGACGTGGTCATTACTCAGGTCGAGCCGATCGGGGGCGGCGAGGTGTGCCACGAAGAGGTGTGTCTTTCTTTTTCGACGATGAAGCAAGAGTACTTCGTGCAGAACGCGCTGGGGGGAAGCGGCGGTGCGGTGACCGCCACGCTGTATATCAAGAACAACACTACAAATTGACAGGGCAGGGGCAGAGGAAATGCCGGTCAAGTGTACTTTTGTTCTTAATAGGGAGGTCACCTCTTTTTTCATTTGCGACGGAACGGTGTCGGTCGCTGCGTTTTCTGGAACCGATCGGGGCCGGGATAATCCCGATGATACGGCTGTCGAAAATGTTGGGCCGATCCCGAAAGGGACCTATTATCTTGTCGATCGTCAGTCAGGCGGTTACATGGGTTTGATATACGACTGGTGGAATGCACAAGGCGTTAGCTCTACCGACCGTCGAAAGTGGTTCATGCTCTGGAATCCTGCAACGGGGGATACGACCAACATCAATGGCATCAAGCGCGGTAACTTCCGGCTGCATCCAGTCGGGCGCATTGGGCTGAGTCACGGATGTATCACGGTTGCGAATCCTAAAGAATTCGAACTACTTGAGAAATACATTCGTTCGCGAGGACAGACCTTACCCGTACCGGGGTCAACTTTGCGAGCCTATGGAACCGTTGACGTGAAATGAACAAGCGCCTGGTCATCAGCATTTCGACCTACACCGCTTTGATAGTGATATCCGTGATTGCTGGTTTGCGGACCACGTATCTTGTTGACATGCTCCCAATGGAAATGCCGGAGAGCGTGGAAGCATTTATCCGATTCTGGCTGTCATGCACCGGCACTGAATATCTGGGAAATCCCGACGATATGGAAGTGCTTGCGTTACTACTCTATTGGGCGGTCGCCACATTGCTGATTGCGGTGGCATTAATTGGATTCAAACGGTGGCTGCCTGGTTATCTCGTTGCCAGAAAAAGTGGTGAAGCGATACCCAGGATGCCTTTGCCCGTAACGCTCGTAGCATCTTTATTTGCGCTTCTCTTCATTAGCAATATTGGTTGGCAACTGGCGAGCCCGCTTACGAGATACCCACTTCATATACCGGGTCCAGTCAAGGCAGTAGTCAGATTCTACCTATCAGCTACAGGTCGAGGCGCCCGTTCAGATCTCGATGAGAATCTGATCTTGTACGTCATGGACCTTTATTGGGCGATCGCTACCCTGTGCATCGGCGTACCTGTCGTTCTTTGCTGTCTGGCGATACGTCGGTTTATGCGCAGAAAAATCAATCAGCCTTGAGAGGCGATGGAACCGTTGATGTGAAATGAACAAGCGCCTGATCATCAGCATCTCGATTTACACCGCTTTGATAGTGGTATCGGCGATTGAAGGTTGGCGCTCGACGTATCTTATCGACATGCTCCCAATGGGAATGCCAGAGAACGTGGAAGCCTTTATCCGATTCTGGCTATCCTGCACCGGTACTGAATATCTGGACAATCCTGACGATATGGCAGTGCTTGCGTTGCTGCTCCACTGGTTGATCGTCACCCTGATTTTTGCGCTCGCACTGCTTGGATTCAAACGGTGGCTGTCCCGCTATCTCAGCGCAAGGACAACCGGTGAACCGAGTCCCAGGTTACCTGTGTTGGTAACGCTTGTTATGTCGTTACTTGCATTTGTCGTCAGTTGTGATCTTGGCTGGTACCTTTCGCTTCTGTTCGCGAGATATACAGTCGATATCCCCATGCCTGTCAAAGCCGTCATCGGATCCTATCGATCAGTGACAGACCAAGGCAGTGGATCAGGTCCCGATGACGATATGACGTATTTCGCTATCGAACTTTATTGGGTCATAACAACGCTGTTTGTCGCCACGCTTATCTTTTTGACCTGCGTCGTCGTGTGCAGATCGCTGCGGAAGAAAACCTCGTAACCCACACCCACTCACTCATACCACCGCGGCGTATAAACCCACTCACCCCCTTCATCCCCATTGCCGAACCGCCGCGTCGTGGACGACCCCACGATCACCATCGTGCGCATATCCACATCGGACGAGCGCAATTCGCCCAGCGTGATCGTCCGCAGCGTGTTGCCGGGCCGGCCAATGTCCCGGCCCAGCACCACCTGCGTCTGCGCACCCCGATATTCCCGCACAATGTCCAGCGCTTTATCCAGTTGCCAGGGGCGCGCGCGCGAAATCGGGTTATAGAACGCCATCACCAGGTCCGCTTCGGCCGCATGCCTAAGGCGCTTTTCGATGATCGCCCAAGGCTTCAGATTGTCGGATAGCGACAGCATGCAGAAATCATGACCCAACGGCGCACCCGCTTGCGCCGCCGTCGCCATCGCCGCCGATACGCCGGGCACGATTTCCAGTTCAACCGCTGCCCAGTCCGTGTTCTGCGATGCCTCTAACACTTCGAGCACCGCCGCCGCCATCGCGAAAACGCCGGGATCGCCTGAGGACACCATCACCACGGCGCGTCCTTCGCTCGCCAGTTCGAACGCGTGCCGCGCGCGCTGCAGTTCCTCGCGATTGTCCGTGCCATGCACGCGCTGGTCGGCGCGCAACGGGCCGGCCATTTTCACGTAGGTGTCGTAGCCGAGGATATCGGTGGCGAGGTTCAGCGCCGTGCGCGCGGCAGGCACCATCAGATCGGCGCTGCCGGGGCCGAGGCCGATCACGGTCAGACGTCCGCGCGCACGGCCGATCGTGTCCGGATCGACGGCGAGCGGTGCCAATGCCAGCGCGACGCCAGCCGTCGCATCGTTATGCAGCGTCTCGTATGGAATGCGCAGCGCGGCATGCAGCAGATCAGCCGGCGGTTCGCCATCTTCGGGACGCGTCGGCGCGAAGCGCAGCGGCACTTTCAGATTCGCGGCGGCTTCGGCAAGCGCCGGATCGGCCATGTGTTCAGAGGAAGCGAGCAATGCCGCGAGCGAAAGCGGCGCGAGGCCATGCGCGTCCAGTGCGTCGCGTACGCGGGCCACAATCTGCGCACCAGCACCAGCACCAGCACCAGCACCAGCACCAGCACCGGCACCGGCACCAGCACCAGCACCAGCACCAGCACCGGCACCGGCACCCGTCACCGCTGCCACCACGCTGCGTGGATGAATCACCAGCTCATCCTCGCGTCCGTCCCACACACGCGGCGTCACGCGAATCGCCAGACGCGCCGACGCGGAGCGCGGCAGTTGCGCGCCGTCGAGCCACGGCGCTTCGCCTTCGACACGCGTGCTTTCGCCAGCCAGCAGATCCGACACGAAGCGTTTGCCTTGCCCGATATCGGCGAGCGTATAACCGTCGGGCGGATTGAGCACGCAGGTGCCGAAACGCAATTCGCCGCTCGTCGTGATGGCGGGCGGCACGGCCAGCATTGCGGCAATCTCTCGCGCCATCACGTTGACACCGGCAAGACCGCCGAGCAGCGGCACGACTGCGCTGCCGTCTTCGGCGACGGCCAGCACCGGCGGCTCGACGCCCTTGTTCGACAACGACGGCGCGACACAGCGAATCACGATGCCCGTCGCGCACAACGCGACGATCGGCGTGCCGCGCGCATACAGCTCCCGCAAATGCGCGCCGAGTTCGCGGTACGGCGCATCGGCCTCAACGCGTCCCTGCAACGCATGCACCTGGCTATCCGCATACAGCGCCTGAATGCGACGCGCCGTCGCCAACGCGCCCGCGCCAAGAATTACGATCGCGGGCGCGGTCATCCTTGCCATTTTTGCCCCGGCACGACAAGCAACGAAAAATACGGCGACGCCATCGGATCCACATCAGCGAGCGGCACGATGCGCTGATTGCCCATCGTCGCGCGTTCGACATAGAGCGCGCGGTCCGCGAGGCCGAGCTCGCCCAGCACGCGCCGCACCTTGTCGAAGTTGCGGCCGAGCTTCATCACGACGGCGGCGTCGGCATCGGCCAGGCGCCGGCGCAATTCGTCTTCGGGCAGGACGCCCGAGAGCACCGACAAACTCTGATTGCGATACACGAGCGGCGAACCGAGCACCGCGGCGCCGCCGAGCATCGCGCACACGCCGGGCACGACTTCGCTCTCGTAGCGCGCCGCAAGCCGGTCGTGCAGATACATGTACGAACCGTAGAAGAACGGATCGCCTTCGCAGATCACGGCGACGTCGCGGCCCGCGTCGAGGTGAGCGGCGACGACTTCCGCCGCAGTGTCGTAGAAATCGGCGATGATCGCTTCGTATGAAAGCGGCGGTTCGAGCGCTTCAGTGGTGACGGGATAGACGAGCGGCAGATGCTGCTGCGCGTCGTGCAAATGCGCCTCGATAATGCTGAACGCGTTGCCTTTCTTGCCCTTCGCGACGAAGTACGCGACGACCGCTGCCGACTTCAGCAAACGCAGCGCTTTCAGCGTGATGAGTTCCGGATCGCCGGGGCCGACGCCGAGTCCGAACAAACGTCCTTGCGCCGTCATTTATTCGACCTCCGTTGCGAGCGCGTTCACGGCGGCCGCCGCCATCGCGCTGCCGCCGCGCCGGCCATGTACCACCACGTAGGGCACGCCGCGGCTATCTTCGGCAAGCATGGCTTTCGATTCGGCGGCGCCGACAAAGCCCACGGGAAAGCCGAGTATCAACGCCGGCTTGGGCGCACCGGCGTCCAGCATATCGAGGAGATGAAACAGTGCGGTCGGCGCATTGCCGATCACGACGACGCTGCCCGCCAGATGCGGCCGCCACAATTCGAGCGCGGCCGCGGAGCGCGTATTGCCGAGTTCGCGCGCGAGCGACGGCACGTCCCGATGCGCGAGCGTGCAGATGACTTCGTTGTTCGCCGGCAGCCGGGCACGCGTGATGCCCTGCGCGACCATGCCGGCATCGCATAGGATCGGCGCACCTTGCGCGAGCGCCGAGCGGCCGGCCGCGCCCGCGCCTTCGGAGAACCGCAGAGCGTCGATCACATCGACCATGCCGCACGCGTGGATCACGCGCACCGCGAGTTTTTCGAGGTCGGGGGGAATGCGCGACAGGTCGGCTTCCGCGCGGATCGTCGCGAAAGATTGGCGATAGATCTCCTGACCGTCGCGAATGTAATCAAGCATTGGTGTTACTCCGGGCCAGGCGGTCGAGCATGTCGGCAGCCTGGTCGATCGTCAGTTGGCGCGCGACGCATTGGCCGAAACCGGGCCGGCCGTCGTGTCGATCGCGTCGATAAAGGTCGTAAAGGCCGGGCGCCGCGGCCAGCAGCGTGTACGGCGCGCAATGCGCGGCGGCGCACGAGCGCGCGCAGCCGCTCAGATGCACGTCGACGCCGGCCGGCAGGCGTCGGGCGAGGCGCAGCGCGTCGGTCTTGGTGTCGGCGAGGCTTTTCGCGCAGCCGCTCGATCCCGCGCACGCGATCAGACGGGTGATGGCTTGCGCGGAATCGCAGGCGAGATCGAGCGCGTTCAGGCTGGACAGCACAGGCGGGACGGCGTGCGTTGCGATATCGGGCAGCAGCACGCTTTGCCACGGTGTGACGCGCAGCGTGCCGTCGCCGTGCTGCTGCGAAAGCGCGGCGAGGGCGTGCAGGGTGTCGGCGTCGAGGCGGCCTGAAGCGGGTTGGCCGCCTACGTGCCAGGTTCCCGGTTGACGTTGAGCGTGAGCGCCGAGGCGCAGGCCGGCGTCGGCTGGCGTGCTGCGATGCCAGTTGGCTGGCGACACGTTTCGCGTCAGCGGGAAATCGACATACTGTTGAGCGTGATGCAATAGGGTGTCGGCGGAATGCAGGGTTAGCAGATGACGCATGCGTGTGGCGTCCGCTGCGGCGAGGTCGAGGAACGTGAGCAGCAGTGCGCGTACCAGAGCCGGAGCTTGCGAGGGGAGTATCGCGGCTAACGGGCCTGTGCCGTTTGCGTGGGACTCTGCCGTCGTGATGCACTCGCTTTGCGTTGGCGAGCCGGCAAACGCAGCCGCACTCGCACTCGCAGGCGGACAACCTGCCAGGCCGAATACGAAGCGCACGCCGTCCGCTTCTCGCGACGCCGCCAGCCAGAGATCGTGCGGATGATCTACTCTCGCGAGCCGTTCGCCACCGTCCAGCAGCAGTGCGAATTTCGGCGATAGCGCCGCGAAACGCGCTTCGCTTTGCAGCATCGCGAGTAGAGCGGCGCACAGCGGGCGGGTGTCGAGCAGGGCGGATGGATCGCGTCCGGCGGCGGGGCTGATCATCACGTTGCGCACGTCGTCGGCTGCGATCGACGTCGGCCCGAGACCGGCACCGACGAGCGCCGCGATCAACGCCGCTTCCTCGCCACGCTTCACCCCGCGCACCTGCACATTCGCACGATTGGTCAGCTCGATCACCCCGGCCGCATGCCGTGCGCTGGCCTCGGCGATTGCCCGCGCCTGCGCCGTGCTCAACTCACCGCCGGGCAGTTTGATGCGGCAAATCCCGCCGTCGCGCGCGGCGACGATGCGCAGCAGCCCCGGACACGCCGAAGGCCGCGGCGTTGGGGCCGCGTCGGACAAAACGGTGGAGGGCGTTGCTTGATTCAAGACGGACACCGGTTTAGCGTCGCGCGACGGCCCGAGCATGCCGTGAGGCGGGCATGGCTGCGGCATCGGTACACCCCGCCCGATGTAGGCTGGCACGAACAGTCTCGCCGGCAGGTCTCCTGGCTGGCAGGTCATGGTCCGCTGCGGCCTTCCCGGTCGAACCAGTGGCGTGAAGCGCAGGCGGACTCGCTGCATACAGTTGCGGGGGCAGCCACAGTGGCACTGTGTTCCCTCTTCGGCCCCGAAGGGCACCGGCGGCTGTATTATGCCTTTTTTCGAACAGCACAACGAGGCTGGGCGCTTTGATCGGCGCGGCACAGCGCATTATTTGAAGACACAGAATGAGGATGGATGCATGCCGGCCTGGCTGACGGTGGTGGGCATTGGCGACGACGGCTTCGCCGGCTTGGGGCGGCGCGCGCGGCGTGCTTTGCTGGAAGCATCGGTGGTGTACGGTGGCGAACGCCATCTGGCGATGTTGCCCGCGCGGCTCGCCGCGCGCCGTGCCGCGTGGCCGCGTCCGTTCGATCTTGCGCCTTTGCTGGCCGAGCGCAACGGCGCGGTGTGCGTGCTGGCGAGCGGCGACCCGATGCTGTTCGGCGTGGGCGCGACGCTCGCGCGGCAATTGCCGGCGGGAGAGTTGCGGGTGCTGCCCGCGCCGTCGTCGTTGTCGCTGGCGGCCGCGCGCCTCGGCTGGCCGTTGCAGGACGTCGCGACGGTGTCGCTGGTGGGCCGCCCGTTGCCCACGCTGAACGCGCATCTGCACGACGGCGCGCGCGTGTTCGTGTTGAGCGCGGACGGGCACACGCCCGCGGCGCTCGCGGAATTGCTGAACGCACGCGGATTCGGAGCGACCCGCATGAGCGTGCTGGAACATCTGGGCGGCGAGTTGGAGCGGCGCATCGACGGCCGCGCGGATCAGTGGTCGGCGGGTGAGGTGGCCGCGCTGAATCTGGTCGCCCTCGATTGCCGCGCCACCGAAGGCGCGCCACGTTTGCCGCTGACCTGCGGTTTGCCCGACGACGCCTTTCGCCACGACGGCCAACTGACCAAACGCGATGTGCGCGCGATCACGCTTGCGCGCCTCGCGCCGGCGCCCGGCGAACTGCTGTGGGACGTGGGCGCGGGCAGCGGCTCGATCGGCATCGAGTGGATGCGCGCGCATCCGACTTGCCGCGCGATCGCTATTGAAGGACACGCCGAGCGTCAGCGTTTCATCGAACACAATCGCGATGCGTTGGGTGTGCCGGGTCTGCAACTGGTCGCGGGCCGCGCGCCGGCTGCGCTGCAGGGGTTGCCGGTGCCGGATGCGGTGTTCATCGGCGGCGGCGCGACGGTGCCGGGCGTGCTGGAGGTGTGCTGGGCAAGTCTGCGCGAGGGCGGGCGACTGGTTGCCAACGCGGTCACGCTGCAAGGCGAAGCGGCGCTGGCCGCATGGCGCGAGCGGCACGGCGGTACGTTGACGCGGATCGCGCTCGCCGATGCACAACCGCTCGGCGGTTTCGACACGTGGCGGCAGGCGTTGCCGATCACGCTGCTGGATGTGACGAAGCCGGCCGAAGACTCGGCCGCGCATGTTGCTGGAGCCCTTGACGGCACGAACGGCACGAGTGTCACGGCTGCCGCGCGTGTCACGAACCCCGCCGTTGCCGACTCACCGCACGAACCCTGATGCGCGAAGAAACGCCCGAACAACCCGCGCCGCTGCGTAGCGGCTACACGACCGGCAGTTGCGCCACCGCGACGTCGTTGGCGGCGGCGCGTCTGTTGCTCACGGGGGTGGCCAGCGAAGTCGCGGAGATCGTGTTGCCCAAGGGCCAGCATGTGCCGATGCGCCTGGTCTTCTGCCGCCTGGTCGACAACGACAACGGCAGCAATAGCAGCGCCGAAGCCGGCACCATCAAGGACGCCGGCGACGATCCCGACGTCACGCACGGCGCGGTGGTATTCGCCCGCGTGCGCCTCGTCGCCGTGCCGGGTGTGACGTTTCGCGCGGGGCCGGGCGTCGGCACGGTGACACGCGCGGGACTCACGCTGCCGGTTGGCGAACCGGCGATCAACCCGGTACCGCGCCGAATGATGACCGAACACCTCGCCGAACTCGCGGCCGAGCATGCGTATGGCGGCGGATTCGAAGTGACGATCGGCGTGGAAGGCGGCGAAGCGCTCGCGCTGAAAACCATGAACCCGCGCCTCGGCATTCTCGGCGGCCTGTCGATTCTCGGCACCACCGGCATCGTGCGGCCGTTCTCGTGCTCGGCGTATATCGCGTCGATCCATCAGGGTATCGACGTCGCGCGCGCGAACGGCTACACGCATCTGGCCGCCTGCACCGGCAACGCCAGTGAAGACGCAATGCGTGCGCATTACGGCCTGCCGGATATCGCGCTGATCGAAATGGGCGACTTCGTCGGTGCGGTGCTCAAGCATATGAAGCGCGCGCCGGTCGAGCGTCTGAGCATATGCGGCGGCTTCGGCAAACTCAGCAAGCTGGCGGCGGGGCATCTCGACCTGCACAGCCGCAATTCGAGCATCGATCTCGAACAGCTCGCGCAATGGGCGGCCGGATACGGCGCCGACACCGCGCTTCAGGCGGCGATCCGCGCGGCCAATACGAGTCAGCAGGCGGTTGCGTTGGCGCGTGCGCAACAGGTGCCCCTCGGCGATATCGTCTGCCGGCATGCGCTGGCGGTGGCGCGCGCTATCGTGCCGCCACAGGTGAACGTGGAAATGTTCGCGATCGACCGCCAAGGCTTGCTGATCGGAGCCGCGCAATGAAAATGAAGCGGATTCTGCTGCTCGGCGGCACCGGCGACGCATTGCGGATTGCGCGGCAGCTCGGCGCTGAGCACGTGTACAGTCTCGCCGGCCTCGGCAAGGTGCCGGACGATCTGGCGTGCTCGGTGCGCGTGGGGGGCTTTGGCGGCAGCGAGGGCATGGCGCGCTACATCGAAGGAGAAGACATTGGACTCGTGCTCGATGCGACGCATCCGTATGCCGCGCAAATCAGCGCGAATGCGGCGCAAGCGAGCCGCGCGGCGCGTGTGCCGTATTGGGCGCTGCGCCGCCCGGCCTGGCAGCCGCAAGACGGCGACGATTGGCGCATGGTCGGCGACTGGACCGAGCTCACGGATGCGCTTGCGCCGTTCAGAAAGCCGCTTTTCACGCTCGGCCGCGAACCGCTCGCGCATCTCGACGAGATTCCGCCGCATCAGTTCTGGACCGTGCGTTGTCTCGATGCACACGAAGACACGCCGCGTGCACGGATTCTCGCGGCGCGCGGGCCGTTCACGCTCGAAGGCGAGCGCGCGCTGTTCGCCTTGCAAGCCTTCGACGTGGTGGTCAGTAAAAACAGCGGCGGCAACGCGACCGAAGCAAAACTCGAAGTCGCGCGTGAACGCGGTTTGCCGGTCGTGATGCTGCGCCGTCCTGAGCTGCCGGCGGCAGATCGGGAATTTGAACGTGTCGCCGACCTGCTCGAAGCGCTGCAAGCGGCAGATTGAGCGTGCGCCCGAATCGCGTGCGCGTGCTACGCCGTCCCAACGAATCATGGAGTATTAAATGACGGTGTTTTTTATCGGCGCCGGTCCTGGCGATCCGGAACTGATCACGGTGAAAGGGCAGCGCCTCGTGCGCAGTTGCCCGGTGATCCTGTACGCGGGTTCCCTCGTGCCGGCCGCGGTGCTCGAAGGTCATGCGGCCGCGCAAGTGGTGAATACCGCCGAGCTCGATCTCGATCAGATCATCGCGTTGCTCGAGGCCGCGCACGTCAAAGGGCAGGACGTGGCGCGCGTGCATTCCGGCGATCCGTCCTTGTATGGCGCGATCGGCGAACAGATCCGCAGACTGCGCGAGCTGAAGATTCCCTACGAGATCGTGCCGGGCGTTACCGCCACTGCGGCCTGCGCGGCGGCGCTGGGTTGCGAGCTCACGCTGCCCGATATCTCGCAGACGCTGATTCTCACGCGCTTCGCGAGCAAGACCAGCATGCCCGAAGGCGAACAGCTCGCCGACCTCGCGCGTCATCGCGCGACGATGGCGATTCACCTCGGCGTGCGGCATCTTGCGCGCATTGTCGATGAATTGCGGCCGCATTACGGCGGCGTCTGTCCGATCGCGGTGATCTATCGCGCGAGCTGGCCGGACGAGGAGAAGATTACCGGCACGCTCGACGATATCGTCAGCAAGGTGCAGTCCAGTTCCATCGAGCGGACCGCGCTGATTCTGGTCGGGCAGGTGCTCGCCGCCGAAGGTTTCGCGGATTCGACGCTGTACGCGAAAGACTGAACCTGCACGCGGCGCAAAGCCCATGCGCGTGGCGCCACGCCGACGCCACGCCAACGCCACGCCACGCGCAAATGGATTTTCAACGCCGGCTCAATGGCCCATCACATCACGCAGTCACTTCAGCCGGCTGCCTCGCCGCCAGCTTCGCGCGCAATGCTCTCGCGGCCCGCACCATGTTCGCGAGCGCTGCCTCCGTTTCCGGCCAGCCGCGCGTCTTCAACCCGCAATCCGGATTGACCCACAGGCGCTCGGCCGGAATCACTTCGCACGCGCGTTCCAGCAGACGTTGCATCGCGTCCGCGTCCGGCACGCGCGGCGAGTGGATATCGTAGACACCCGGGCCGATTTCGTTCGGATACGCGAAGGCGCCGAAGCCGTCGAGCAGTTCCATCGCCGAGCGCGAGGTCTCGATGGTGATCACGTCGGCATCCATCGCAGCGATCGACGGCAGAATGTCGTTGAACTCCGAATAACACATGTGCGTATGAATCTGCGTTTGATCGGCGACGCCCGCTGCCGAAATGCGGAACGCGCGCGTGGCCCATTCCAGATACGCGGGCCAGTCCGCGCGACGCAGCGGCAAGCCTTCGCGGAAAGCCGGTTCGTCGATCTGGATGATGCGAATGCCGGCCTTTTCCAGATCCACGACCTCGTCGCGGATCGCGAGCGCGAGTTGCAGCGCGGTGGTGGCGCGCGGCTGGTCGTCGCGCACGAACGACCATTGCAGCATCGTCACCGGCCCGGTCAGCATGCCTTTCATCAGACGCTGCGTGAGCGATTGCGCGTAACGCGTGGTCTCGACCGTCATCGGTTCGGGACGGTAGACATCGCCGTAGATGATCGGCGGTTTTACGCAACGCGAGCCGTAGCTCTGCACCCAGCCGTTTTCCGTGAACGCATAGCCCCACAACTGTTCGCCGAAATATTCGACCATGTCGTTGCGTTCGGCTTCGCCATGCACCAGCACGTCGAGCCCCAGCTCTTCCTGTTTGCGCACGGCGATTTCGATCTCGGCGCGCATGCGCTGCAGATAGTCGAGCGCGCGCAGTTCGCCACGTTTGTAGGCGGCGCGCGCCTGGCGGATCGCCGCCGTTTGCGGGAACGAACCGATCGTGGTGGTCGGCAGGAGCGGCAGGCCGAGCGTTTCGCGCTGCAGACGGTTGCGTTCGGCAAACGGGCTTTGCCGTTCCGCCATCGCGCTGCTTACCGCGGCCACGCGTTTTTGCACGAGCGCGTTGACCACCGCGCTGGAGTGGCGGCGTACTTCGAGCGCGCGGTCGGCGGCAGCGAGCGCCGGTTCGGCCGCGACGGGATCGCGCAAGGCGAGGGCGAGCGTGGCGACTTCAGCGAGTTTTTCGGTGGCGAACGCGAGCCAGGATTTCAGATCGGCGTCGAGTTTTTTCTCCGCGTCGAGCGAGACCGGCACATGCAGCAGCGAGCACGACGGCGCGATCCACAAGCGCTCGCCGAATTCGGCCTGCAAGCTCTGCAACGATTCGACGATCCCGCCGAGATCCGCGCGCCAGATATTGCGGCCGTCGATCACGCCGGCCGACAGCACCGCGTGCGCAGGCAACGCCGCGCGCCATGCGTCGAGCTGTTGCGGGGCGCGCACGAGGTCGAGATGCACACCGGCAACGGGCAGCGCGGCCACACGCGGCGCGTGTTCCGCTGCGCTTTCGAAGTACGTGGCGAGCAGCACCTTCACGCCCGACATGCCGAGCACGTCATACGCGGCGGAAAAAGCTTCGAGCCATTGCGCAGGCAGATCGACGCACAAAGCCGGCTCGTCGAGCTGCACCCATTCGATGCCGCGCTGCTTGAGCTTGTCCAGCAGACGGCTGTAGCGGATCACGAGATTCGGCAGCAACGACAAACGGTCGAAGCCGGCGACATGGCTCTTGGACAGCCACAGGTAAGTGATCGGCCCGATCAGCACCGGCTTGACCGGCAGATTCAGCGCGAGCGCTTCGTCGATCTCCTCGAACAGCCACTCGACGCCGCCGTCGAAACTCGTCTGCGGTCCCAGTTCGGGGACGAGGTAGTGGTAGTTGGTGTCGAACCATTTGGTCATTTCCATTGCCGGCTGCGCCGCGTTGCCACGCGCGAGTTCGTAGTACCGGGCGAGCGTCAGCGTCTTCGGTTCGAAGCCGAAACGCTGCGGCAATGCGCCGAGCAGCGCGCTCAGATTGAGCATCTGGTCGTAGTAGGCGAAATCGCCGACGGTGACGAAATCCAGCCCGGCGTCCTGCTGCAATTGCCAATGGCGGGCGCGCAATTCGCGCGCGACGCCACGCAGATGCTGCTCATCGGATTCGCCGCGCCAGAACGATTCCTGCGCGAATTTCAGTTCGCGCTGCGCGCCGATGCGTGGAAAGCCGGGAATGTGCGTGCGGGCCATGTGAAGTCCTGTTGTGCGTTGTATGAATTGGCGCCCAGTGTGGAAGTCGCGCTATGATTCATCAAGCGACATGTTTTCACCAATGTATGAGCCAGATTCATATTCACACTTGTGCGTTCAACGCGAGGCCATTCCATGCTTGAGCTTCGCCACTTGCGTTCGCTGATCGCCATTGCCGATTCGGGCAAGCTGGTGGCCGCCGCCGAGCGCGTGCATCTGAGCCAGTCCGCGCTGTCGCACCAGATTCGCGACATCGAGGCGCACTACGAGGTGTCGCTCTTCGAGCGCACCAGACAGGGTCTGCGCTTCACGGCCGCCGGCGAGCGGCTGCTGGCGCTCGGCCGCGAGACGATCGCGGCGGTGAGCGCGGCGGAGCGCGATCTCGTGCGGCTGAAGGGCGACACGCGCGGTGAGTTGCGCATCGTGCTGGAATGCCACACCTGCTTCGACTGGCTGATGCCGGTCATGGACGAGTTCCGCCGCCGCTGGCCGGAAGTCGAAGTGGATCTCGTCGCCGGTTTCCACGCGGACCCGCTGCGTTTGCTGAGCGACGGCAAGGCCGACGTGGTGATCGGCTCGAAACCGGCCAAGCGGCGCAACCTGCATATCGCGCCGCTGTTCCGCTTCGAGATTCTGGTGGTGATGGCCAACGAGCACCGGCTGCGCAACAAGCGCCGCGTGGCGGCGGACGATCTGCGCGACGAGACGCTGATCACCTATCCGGTGCCCGAGGCGCGCATCGATCTGATCCGCGAGGTGCTGGAGCCGGCCGGCATCAAACTCGAACGGCGCACGGCGGAACTGACCATCGCCGTCATGCAACTGGTGGCGAGTCGCCGCGGAATCGCGGCGCTGCCGAACTGGGGCGTGAAGAACTACGTCGATCACGATTACGTGCTGGCCAAACGGGTCGGCACGCAGGGGCTATGGAGCGAGTTGTACGCAGTGGCCGCGAAAGGTTTCGCGAGCCGGCCTTATTTCGACGATTTCGTCACGATCGTGCGCGATACCTGTGCGGCGCAACTGGACGGCATAGAGTTGCTGACGGCGCAAGGCGAGGCGGGCTGACGACTGCCTGCCCGCTTCGGCGCCGGGTCACGCATCCGATCCGGACGGGAATGCGCTGGAGCCGTGAGCCGCCGTGCCCGCCGTCCCTGTCAGTCCTCGATCGGCGACAACGTTTCGAGCGGCATTTTCTGCCCGGTCCCGATGCTGATCGCGGGCACGAGCGCCATCAGCACGACCGCGAAGATGCCGATGACGAAGATCGAGAGAAAGGTCAGATGCAGCGACTGATGCAGCACCATGCGGATCACTTCGCTGTCGCCGAGACTGGCGGCCTGATTCTGCAGCAACGCCCTCAACTGATCCGACGTGACCACGGCGACGCCCTTCGAGTGGCTGAGTCCGAAATTGAGCACCGCGCCGAACAGCGTCGCGCCCAGGGTGCTGCCGAGATTGCGCGAGAAAAGATTCGACGCGGTGGCGCTGCCGCGTTCGTCCATTCTGACGATTTCCTGAATCAGCACCAGCGAACTGATGCTCGAAGTGCCCATGCCGAAGCCCATGATGAGCGAACCAACCGCGGCGACGAGCGGCGAGCCGCCGGGCGACAGAAACAGCAACAGCACCGCGCCGACCGGAATGAACGCGCTGCCGCCGATCAGAATGCGCCGCAAGCCGAAGCGGTGGAACGACTTCGCCGCGAACGTGGCGCCGGCCGGCCAGCCCACCATCATCATGGTCAGCGCCAGGCCGGCGATCACCGGCGAGCGATGCAGCACGCCCTGCACGTACATCGGCAGAAACGTGGTGGCGCCCATCAGGATCATGCCGGCCAGCAAGGTCGCGCCATTGCAGGCGGCAATCGGCCGGCGGCTCCAGAGCGCGAAGGAGATCATCGGCTCGGCCGCGCGGCGCTCCTGCCAGACGAATGCCACCATGCACAACACGAACGCGCCGCCCGCGAGCAACGCTCGCGCGACCTCGTCGTCGCCCGCATAGGTCAGCGCCATCATGAGCGCGGCGATCGCGGCCATGAAGAGCGTCGCGCCGCCGAAATCGATCGACGGGCGCGCATGCCGTTCCGATTCGCGCAGGAACGCGATGAAGCCCGCCGCGGAGGCGAGCCCGATCGGCACGTTCATCCAGAAGATCCATGCCCACGACATGTTGTGAATGATGAAGCCGCCGACCATCGGACCTACCACCGCCGAAATGGCCCATACGCTCGCGAGGTAGCCTTGCACCTTGCCGCGTTCGTGGGCCGGATAGAGATCGGCGACGATGGTCAGCGTGACCGGCTGGATCGCACCCGCGCCGACGCCCTGGATCAGCCGGAAGGCGATCATTGCCGGCATCGACCAGGCGAAGCCCGCCAGCACCGAGCCGATCAGAAAGATCGCAATGCCGGCCAGCATGACCGGCTTGCGGCCATACAGATCGGCGAGTTTGCCAAAAACCACGGTCATCGCGGTCTGCGTGAGCAGGAACGACGAAAAGACCCAGCTATACAGATGCAGGTCGCCGAGTTGCGCGACGATCTGGGGCATGGCGGTGGAAACGATGGTGGCTTCGATGGCGACCATCGCCATGGACGCCATGACGGCGGCAATGACTAGAGGACGCGACGATTGCGGGTTGCGGGACATGAGCGAGGAGTTGGTAATAGGATGTAAGGCACGTCGGGTAGCGCGGCCGTGGGCGGGCACGCCGCGACGCATCAGCACGGCCGTACGAGGGCGGCCGGTGTCGAGTATGCACCCTGCCGGGAATGCGCGCTGAAGCCCGGCGGTCCGCGAAAGCCTCGCCGCCTTGGCACAGCGCTTGCGCGTTTGAAGCTTTCTTTCGACAAATGGAGGGTCATCATGAGGATCGAATTCACCGGGCGCCGCGAAGTGGTCGCTGCGGCACGCGTCGCCTTCGAAGCCAGTGTCGACGGGGCAGACGTCTGGTGCAGCGTGTCGCTGGACGCGCTGAACGACCATTTCGGCAACGACGGTCCGTCGGCCCACAACCTCGTCAATACCTTCGAGGCGAATCGCACGCGGATTGAAAACGCTACGCGGCGAGTTCTCGAAAAGAATGGCGGGCAGTCCGTGGAACTCGAGACCGGCGATTTCAACTGAGTCTTGCAGGTCGGGTTCCTGATCTGATGACGGCGAGTCCGGCGCCACCGCCGGACTCGCAAGCCGGATACACGGGCGGCAAAATCGCTCGCCCGCCATTCACACGATGGCCCGGCGAGCTTCAGATGCCTGTTGTTCACATGCAACCCTTTTATCCGGCGCACTCCCGCCTTGCGCGCGTTTTTACCTTTCCAACACCTCGTCCAGGCGCACCGCATCGCGATTGCTGCGTTTAGATGACGGATTCTTCCGGATTTCGCAAAGGACTGCTCCAAAGTCGGAACGTCAGGTTTTGCTGCTGGCGTTTCTATACTCGCGTCGCTGTTCAACATGACATTCCAGCTACGCAGGAGCATTGACGTGAAAAAGATTTCCGCCGCAGTCGCGGCATTCGTAGCCCTCGCTGCCACCTCGGCGCATGCGCAAAGTTCGGTCACGCTGTATGGCCTCATCGACGCCGGCCTGATGTACACCAACAACGTGAAGAAGGGCGGCTCGGAAGGCGCGCTGGTTCAGGCCACGAGCGGCAATATCAACGGCAGCCGCTTCGGCTTGCGCGGCGCCGAAGATCTCGGCGGCGGCCTGCAGGCGATCTTCGTGCTCGAGAACGGCTACAACGTGCAGAACGGCAAGCTCGGCCAGAACGGCCGTCTGTTCGGCCGTCAGGCGTTTGTCGGCTTGAGCAACAAGGAATACGGCGCAGTCACGCTCGGCCGGCAATACGACTCGCTGGTCGACTTCGTCGCGCCGCTGTCGGGCACGGCGGGCACGTTCGGCGATACCGGTTTCGCGCACCCGTTCGATAACGACAATCTGAACCACTCGGTGCGGATGAGCAATTCGGTTAAGTTCATGAGCTCCAACTATGCCGGCCTGAAGTTCGGCGGCTTGTACGCGTTCTCGAACAACACGGATTTCTCGATCAATCGTGCGTATAGCGCGGGCGTGAGCTATGCGAACGGTCCGTTCAAGGCGGCCGCGGGCTACCTGCAGATCAACGGTTCGAATTCGACCACCAACACGGGCGGCGCGGTCGATCTCGGCGAATCCACGGCGAACGGCACGGGCGGCTTCCAGCTTGGCGCCGATGTGCAGCGTACGGCCGGCGCCGGCTTGAGCTACGCCTTCGGCCCGGTGACGGCCGGCTTCGTCTACACGCACAGCCAGTTCCAGAACACCACTTCGTTCGGTGCCACGCACGGCTCGATGCGCTTCGATAACTACGAACTGAACGGCAAGTACGCCCTCACGCCGGCGGTGACGCTCGGTGCGGCTTACACGTACACGGACGCGCATGTGGGCGGCACGTCGACCTACGGTTCCGATCCGAAATGGAATCAGGTGAACCTGCAGGCCGTCTATGCGCTGTCGCTGCGCACCGACGTTTATGCCGAAGCGATGTACCAGCACGTGACCGGCAAGGGCTATACCGCGTTCATCAACACGGCTGGCGGCGCGTCTTCGACGGGCAATCAGGTGGTGGGCACCGTGGGCATCCGCACGCGCTTCTGAGCGTGACGATAATCCGGCTGCGCACTGCGTGATATCGGGTGATATCGCGCCGGGCGCGGCCGGCGACTTCTCCAGATTCAACAACAATCCCTTCGATGGGCAGCCGTTATTCTATGAGGATTCGGCTCCTATATTGAGTTCAGCGGTTGCGCGGAAAGTGATTCGAAGCGCCGCTTATCATCAATTATCGGAGGTAGTTTTATCATGAAGTCCCTGATCAAGACCGTTGTTGTCGTTGCTTCGCTGGCTGCTTCGGCCACGGTTTTTGCCCAATCGAATTCCGGCATCACACGCGCACAGGTGCGCGCCGAACTGGTTCAACTCGAACAGGTCGGCTATCACGTCGGCGACGGCGACCAAGCCCATTACCCTGATGCGATTCAGGCCGCGGAAGCCCGCGTCGCCGCACGCAACGGCGGCACCAGCGGTTACGGCGGCAGCGTGGCGGGTTCGTCGGAAAACGGCCGTCCGGCTGTGTCCCCGAGCGACTGGAACGCGATGTACAGCCGTTAATCCGGTGGGTTCAATGCAGTAAGGTGCAACGAGGCGCAATGCGACTGGCTGTGTTGCGCTGATGCATTGTCGAGTGGTGGGATGCGCGCGAGTCAGCCTGTGAGTCCGTGCATCAGCGCAACGCAGCGCGCGTCGCGCGCGGTTGGAAAGGACTCTTCCAGTGTGGCGTATATATCCGCTTCGTCGGCACCGGTAAAGTAATCATGCACGCACGGTTCCCGGTGTGCGAGCGAGAGAGTTTGCCCCGGCTGGAGACAGCTGGGGCTTTTTTATTTGGGGTGGCGGATGACGAAGGCGTGATGATGACGGCGCCGCACTGCCATTCACGCATGCATGGTCGCCGGGTCCGCGGCTGCGGTATAGTCGCGCGAATAGACCGCATGCATGCCCCGGACTATCGTGCGTGGGCACTGCAGGCTCATTCTTCGAATCTGGAGAACACCGTGCAGGAAATCATCGAAGGTTTTATCCGCTTTCAACGTGAAGTCTTTCCGCAGCAGAGCGGCTTGTTCAAGCGCCTGTCAACGGCGCAAAGTCCCAGCACGCTTTTCGTGACGTGTTCGGACAGCCGCGTCGTGCCGGAGTTGCTGACGCAGACCGAACCCGGTTCGCTGTTCGTGATCCGCAATGCCGGCAACATCGTGCCGTCTTATGGCCCGGAGCCGGGCGGCGTATCGGCAACCGTCGAATATGCGGTGGCCGTGTTGCACGTGCGCGATATCGTGATTTGCGGCCATTCGAATTGCGGCGCGATGACGGCGATCTCCACCTGCATGAACCTGGACCATCTGCCGGCGGTGGCGGGTTGGCTGCGTCACGCGGACGCGGCCAAGGCCATCAACGCATCGCGCACCTATCATTCGGACGCGGAGTGTCTCGAGGCGCTGGTCAAGGACAACGTGATCGCGCAACTCGCGAACATTCGCACGCACCCTTCGGTGGCAGTCGGGCTCGCGAACAAGACGCTGCAACTGCACGGCTGGATCTTCGACATTGAGAGCGGCGTGATGCTCGCGCTCGACGGGCGCACGGGCAAGTTTTTGCCGCTGGTGGACAACCCCGACATCTACGCCGTCTAGCTTGAAGTTTGAACATGCGAGGCGCGCAATGACGCTGCTCGTGCGCGGCCACGCTCTCACCGGTTGGGCCGCTCCGCATGGCAGCGCGGGGGCATCGGGTTGAACACCAACCGGCTGCCGGTGTCAAAACCGCTCGGCGGGCAATATGTGAAGGGCCGCCTTGTAATGCTTTGTCTCTCTCTTCTTTAAGGGAATGCCATGTCAACTGATTCCGCGCGTATCGATAGTTACCTGTTCGAACCCGTCAAGCTGGGACCGCTGCAATTGCCCAATCGCATCGTGATGGCGCCGCTCACGCGCAGCCGCGCGAAAGAGGGCGATGTGCCGGGGGAACTGGCCATCGAGTATTACGCGCAGCGTGCGTCGGCGGGTCTCATCATTGCCGAGGCGACGCAGATTTCGCCGCAAGGCAAAGGCTACGTGTTCACACCCGGCATTTACAACGACGCGCAGGTGCAGGCGTGGAAGCGCATTACCGACGCCGTGCACGAGAAGGGCGGACGTATCTTTTTGCAACTGTGGCATGTGGGCCGCATTTCCCACCCATCGCTGCAGCCGGGTAACGCGTTGCCGGTCGCGCCCTCGGCGATCAAGCCCGAAGGCCAGGCTTACACCGACGAGGGTTTTGTGCCGCTCGTCACACCTCGCGCGCTCGAAACTTCGGAAATGGCGGGTATTGTCGAGCAATACCGCGTTGCTGCGCAAAACGCGAAAGCAGCGGGTTTCGACGGCGTGGAGATCCACGCGGCCAATGGCTACCTGCTCGACCAGTTCCTGCGCGACAAGACCAATCGGCGCACCGATCAATATGGCGGCTCGATCGAGAATCGCGCGCGCCTCCTGCTCGAAGTGGCCGATGCCGTGACCAGCGTATGGGGCAGCGACCGGGTGGGCGTGCGGATTTCGCCGCTCAGCAGTTTCGGCGATATTGCCGATAGCAATCCCGAGCCGCTTTTCACGTATGTCGTGCAGCAGCTCAGCGCGCGCAAGCTGGTGTATCTGCATGTGATCGAGGGCGACACGGGCGGCCCGCGCGACGTGCCGGGCGGCTTCGATCTGCAGGTTTTGCGCGAGGCGTTCGACGGCCTGTTCATGGCCAACAACGGCTACGACATGGAACTCGCGCAACGAACGCTCAAGGCGAAGCGGGCTGATCTGATCGCCTTCGGCCGGCCCTTCATTTCCAATCCCGATCTGGTGGCGCGGCTCAGGAGCGGCGCACCGCTGAACGAGCCGGATAAAGACACGATGTACGGCGGCGGCGCCGAAGGGTATATCGATTACCCGACGATGGAGCAGGAGGCGCAACGCTAAGCGCCGGTGTGCTGTTCGTCAGCCGCTGAAGCAGCGAAACGCGAGGCTGATGCGCGGCCCGCTTACGTGCCCGAGTTTGGGAATGCCGTGCTCGTGAGTGAATTGCGACGCGTAGCTCATGACAAGGCAACTGCCCGGTTCCAGTTCGATATGCACGATCCGCCCGGAGCCGGCTTTCGGGCGGATCGACATGCGGCGGCTCGCGCCGAGTGAGACGATCGCAATCGGTTGAGCGGGCACGAGCTTGTCCGTCTTGTCGCTGTGAAGCGCAACGCTGTCACTGCCGTTGCGATAGAGATTGAGGCCGACGCGATTGAACGGCGCGCCCACCAGCGCGCGAACGGCCTCGAACGCTTCGCCCAATGGCGCGGGCAGGTCGCCGGCTTCGCGCGCGAACGTGGCGATAAGCCGTGGTACGGCAACCTCGCGGTCGTACATCATGCGCTGCCGGCTGAGCCAGCCGATATTCTTCAGCGACACCTCGAACCACTGCCGGGCCGTGGCAGCCGGAATCGACTCGGGCAAATAGCGGATTCCTCCTTCTCCGTCATGGAGAAGGGATACGGGCTCGGGCGCGAATAGGGCTTGCTGGGACACCATGTTTCCGACATTGGCTGGCAGCCGTCCGGTTGGCGAAAAGGGCGGCTCGGACAGGTCATTATACTGTGTTTTTGTACAGTGTTTCGGCTCGACGAGTCAGCTTCAGTTGACGGTCGTAATCAGCTTTGATTCTCGATAGCGTTGGCGCACGGGAAGTCGTCAGCTGTCTATCCTTCACGCTCCAGCAGGCATAATTCGTTTTCCATCGAAGCGGGCCGCGCAGCCGGCACGCCAAACCAGCGATGCGTCGTTGCGCGCTTCCAGGAAACTTCATGCCGCCCATCACCGCTGTCCGCACAACCGCCGTGCCAATGCGCAGCATTGTGCTGATCCTTGTGTCGATGTTCTGTTTCGCGCTGGTCGATGCGCTCGCCAAATCCGTGGCGCTCGCTTATCCGGCCAACGAAGTGACGTTCTTTCGCATGCTGTTCGGCCTCGTGCCGGCGGCGGCGATGTGCCTGCACGGCAAGCCGATCGTCGAGCGGATCAGACACCTGGACGTGCGTGGGCAGACCCTTCGCGCGCTGACGCTGCTCGGCGCCTCGGGGCTGTTCTTCGCCGGGCTGCCCTATATGCCGCTCGGCGAGGCGGTGGCGATCGTGTACTCGGAGACCTTGCTGGTGATCGTTCTCGCGCCGCTGTTGCTGAAGGAGTCCCTCAAGCCGCGCGATGCTCTCGCCGCGGCGGCCGGTTTTGTCGGCGTACTGTTCGTGGTGCGCCCGGACGGCTCGCATTCGAGCTGGCTCGGTCCGGTGCTGCTGATCGCGAGCGCCTTTTTCGGCGCGCTATCGATCATTCAGATCAAGCGCATTCGTGCGACCGACGATTCGCGCACCACTGTGCTGTATTTCACGGCGATCGGCACGATCGTCACCAGCGCTTCGCTGTTCTTCGCGTGGCGCACGCCTTCGCTGCAGGCGCTGGCGGTGATGGCCCTGCTGGGCGGTTTCGGCACGGCCGGGCAATTGCTGATGACTATGGCGTTCCGTCAGGCCGACGCCGGCGCGCTCGCGCCATACAACTACACGAGCATCGTGTGGGCGGCACTGTTCGGCTATGTGGCGTGGGGCGAGACGATCGGCGGCATGTCGCTGCTCGGCATTGCGTTGATTGTCGGCAGTTCGATCGCCGTTGCGATGCGCGGGAAGCAGGAAGAGGGGCCGCTTGTGTAGGCGAGGCTGGTTGTTTCGGCTGCCATGCCGGCAAGCGCTCCAGGCATGGCAGTCTCCTGGAGGCAAAACAGAAATTGCCCCGTTGTGTACCATGCAGATTGGCCTGCGCCTGCTCGCTGGCCCAGTGGCCTGATCTGGAGCCGGATTCAGCGGGCTGAATCAAGTGGGCTGACTCAGTGGGCTGACTCAGCGACCTGACTCAGCGACCTGACTCAGTGGGCAGAATCAGTGGGCAGAATCAGCGGCTTCCCCCAGCAGCCTGACTCAGTGACCTGACCGAGCGGCGTGCGCAAGCCGCTGTCGAGCGAGGCACACCCGTTAGCCATCCCGTTATGCCGGACGAGCCGCCATGCACATAGAACCGTTTCAGATCGCAATTGCCGATCATGACATCGACGATCTTCGCCGGCGTATTCGCGCGACCCGCTGGGCACCGGCGACGCCGTCGCCAGCCTGGCAGCAGGGCGTCGATGCCGCGTGGCTGCGCGAACTGGCCGCGTATTGGGCAGAGCGTTTCGACTGGCGCGCGGCCGAGCGCGGCCTGAACCGGCAGCCGCAATTTCTCGCCGACGTAGACGGGCAGCGCGTGCATTTCGTCCATCGGCGCGGCGTGGGTCCGGCGCCCTATCCGCTGGTGATCACGCACGGCTGGCCCGGATCGTTTTTCGAGTTCCACGCGTTGCTCGACCGATTGTGCGACCCGGCCGCCTTCGGTGGCGATTCCGTTGACGCCTTCCATGTCGTCGTGCCTTCGCTGCCCGGCTTCGCGTTTTCGCAGGCGCCCGCGCAAGCCGGCATGTCCGCATTTCAGGTGGCGGACCGGTGGGCGCCGCTGATGCGCGGCCTCGGCTACGAGCGCTTCGGCGCTCAAGGCGGCGATCTCGGCGCGGGGGTGTCGATCGCGCTCGCGACACGGCATCCGCAAGCGGTGGACGGCATTCATCTCAACTTCCTGCCGAGTTCGTATGAGCCGGCCATCGGCGCGGCGCAGAAACCGCTCACGCCCGCCGAGGAAAAATTCCTGCGCGAAAAAAACGAATGGGCCGTGCTCGAAGGCGGCTATGCGCACATGCACGCCACCAAACCGCTAACGCTGGCGGCCTCGCTCAACGATTCGCCGGTGGGACTGGCGGCATGGATCGGCGAGAAGTTTCGCGCATGGAGCGATTGCGAGGGCGAGGTCGAGCGCGTGTTTTCGAAAGACGACCTGCTCACCAACATTTCGCTCTACTGGCACACCCAGTGTATCGGCCCGGCAATCCAGATGTATTGGGAAAACCGCTTGCAGCCCATGCGCTTCGCCGAAGGACAACGCGTCGTGCCGCCCGTTGGCTTTGCGCACTTTCCGAGGGAGATCAATCATCCGCCGCGCAGTTGGCTCGAAAGAACTTTCAATGTCGTGCAATGGACCGACATGCCGCGCGGCGGACATTTCGCGGCGATGGAAAAGCCCGATTTGCTCGCCGCCGACATTCGCCGGTTCTTCCGGCCGATGCGGCAGCAGTAACGTTAGTTCGACCGCGACCGAATCGGAAAGGCGTCACGAATTCGCTGACGAGTAAGTTATTCACGAGCGCTCATAAGCACCCGCAATTATTGCGCGAAGCCGGAGTCCCACCTGAAGTTCGACGCGATCCGCGTCATGTCTCTCTGCGTTTTGGCGGAAAGGCAATGCAAGGACGTGAAACGATAGACCGAACGTGATATCTGCGCCCCGGTTCATCCGACTCCATCGCCGCAGATCAGCGTACCGCAGTTCGACTGTGACACCGTGATGGCACGAACCGCGGTTCCCAATACTGCGCACCTTGCGGGGGCTTCTTTGCCCCCAGTTAGAACACGTGAACCAACCTCCGACAGTAACGACAGCATGCTGAAAGGCGATCTGTCGCTCACGCGTGGTGAGGAGCGATGTGAATCTTTTTCCTTGCACTCTTGTTTATGTGGATGTCGATGCGAAGCCGGGGCCCAACTCGACGAATCGCGATCCTCTCTCGTACGTGAGTCAGGCTATCTGCCTGAATAACAGCTTGCGGCGCGTGGGCATGCCGACATTGACCATCATGACGAACGCGCCGGCCCTCGTCGCGCGTCGGCTTGAAAGCATGCCGACAGCAAACCGGCCGGCAGTGGCGACACTCGCCGCGACGATCGAACTGCCGAAGAACACGCCGTTTTACGCCGCGCATTTCAAGCTCGACCTGATGGACCAGGTGGCGGAGACCCTGCCGGCCGACACGATGATGCTGTTGCTCGATGCCGACGTGGTGGCGCTGCTTCCGCTCGACCACGACCTGATCGAGCGATGCGCGCAAGCGGGTCTCGGCGTATTCGATATTTCGGATCAGGTCTTTCCGGCATATGGCAGCGAACGCGTGGTCGCGGATCTGGAAATCGTCGCGGACCGGCGACTCAGGAATCCTCGCTGGTATGGCGGCGAGTTTCTGCTCGCGACGCCCGCCTCGCTGCGACGGCTCGTGCCGCGTGCTCGGGCCAGTTATGCGCGCTATCTCAGCGAAAGCGCGCGCCTGCGGCATCACGGCGACGAAGCGTTCATTTCGGCCGCGCTCAATGCACTCAGCGACGAAGGGCAGGTGCTGATCGAAGTCGGCGCGTACCAGGCCATAGGCCGTCATTGGCCCGGCAACAACTATCGCGACCTGCGGTGGTTTCGCTGCTGTTCGTTCGTCCATTTGCCGGGCGGCAAGGCACTGCTCGAAAAAGAAGCGCGTTTCGACGATTTCGCGCCGGACCGTTTCTGGCGCCACATGCGCACGGCGCATCTGCGTGGCCGCGTGCGTCACGCGGTGAAGCGAGTCGCGAGGATGCTGAGCGTGGAGCGGCTCGCCACGCTGTCCGCGTATGCGCTGCGCGGCGTGAAGAGCTGACCGCGCGCGTCACGTATGCGTCGCGGCGAACGCTTGCGCCGCTCGTCACATTTTCACGTCGATGCGTCCATAGGCTCCGTTCGCTTCGTCATTCGGCCCGGCGGCGAAAAACAGCGTATTGACCGGCTGATTGCTGAGCCCGTTACCGAACGCGATGCCCCACAAACCGTGCTGGACGAACGCCGAGCCGTCAGGCAGATTGATCGCGCCGAGAAACTGGCCGCTTGCCGGATTGAAAGCGTTGATCGTGCCGTCACCGAAGTTGCCCACTAGCACGTCGCCGCTGAACCGGCCAAAATTGGCCGGCGCCTGCGTGACACCCCAAGGCGCATTCAGCGCACCCGCCGAAGCAAAACGCTGCAACAGGTTGCCCGCCGTATCGAAGATATCGACGAAGCCGAGGCCGGCGCCGTCGACGTTGTCGTGCGCCGCCGCGTCCTGCTTCGCGTAGGTCACGAAAAGCTTCGCGCCGATCGCCTGAATGCCGAACGGCGCGAAGCCTGCCGGCATCGACGCATCCTGAAACTTGCCCGGCGTCGCGACCTTCGCGAAGCTCGTGTCGAATACGTCGACTCTGTTGTTGTGAAAGTCCGTGGCGTAGAGGAAGTTGGCGCCGCCGTTGCTGGCCAGCGCGAGTCCTTTGTAGACCGCGCCGCTGCTGCCGCTGTCGAATACGACGAATGCGTTAGTGGGGCCGACCGCCGGCGCCCACGCGGTGATCGTGCCGCCTTCGCCGGCAAAGATGAATGCGCCCACGCCGGACTTTCCGCCTTGCGTCACGACAAAGTCCGTCGTGCCGTTGAACACAATGCCGGTCGGATTCGCGGGGCCATTGGTTCCATTCGGAATACTGACCACCAAAGACTGTGGTGTGCCGTTGCCGTCGTAGAGCGTCGCGAGCGAAGTGGCGTTGTCCGCCACCCAGACGAAGCCTTTCGGATTGAACGCAACGCCCCACGCGTTTTTCAGGTTAGGGTCAGTGTGCGCCGCGGCGACGGCGCCGTCCGATACGAGCGCCGTCGACGTGTACGATTGCAGACTCACCGAATTGGAACCGCCACACGCCGCGACGAAACTCACCAACGCCGCGCCGCCCGCGACGGCGCCCAATGCCTTAAGCACAGATTTCATGGCCGCACCTCTCTGTCATGCACGATGGTCAATGCGCCTATTGAACGCGTGGCGTCGTGGTTTTATTCCTTTGGCGGGAAAGTTTTTTGATCGGCATGTAGCCGCCGCCGCTCATTGCACGCAAGCGCGGTTTTGTCGAGGCACAATAGAAACAGGCGACCGTGCGACGCCATCGTGCGATGTGGTTTTCCCCATTCCTGAAAGCTCCTGATGCGAGGTCGACAGCATGACTGCATCCATCACGCTGGTTCTGTTCGACATGGAAGGTGTTCTGTCCCACTACGACCGCGCCGTGCGGACCGGGCGTTTGGCCGCGCTCACGGGTTGCGCGCCGGAAACCGTGCGTCATGCAATCTGGGGATCGGGTCTCGAAGCGCGCGCGGATGCCGGCCAGATCAGCGACGACGAATATCTGCACGAGCTAGGCATTCTGTTGAACGCGCCGATCAGCCGCGACGACTGGCTGGCTGCCCGTCACGCTTCGATTACGCCGAACGGGGAAGCGCTCGCGCTTGCCGCCAGGGTCGCCGGGCGCCACCGTATTGCGGTGCTGACGAACAATTGCCGGTTGTTCACCGATCACATCGGTTATCTGAATCCGCCTGTCGCGCGGCTGTTCGGCTCGCATGTTTACTCATCGGCGTCATACGGTGCCGCGAAGCCCGCTGCGCAGACTTATCTGCGCTGCCTGGAACAACTCGGAGTGCCTGCGGCCGAAACGCTTTTCGTCGACGACACGGCCGCCAATGTGAGTGGTGCAATCGATGCAGGGCTGCAAGCGCACAGGTTTGTCAGTGTCGACGCTTTGTCGCACGAATTGCAATCTCGCGGATTGATCTAGTGCGATCCAGTGCGCGCGAAATGGGGGTACGTCATGGCATTTTCGTCGAAAAACGCTGTAAAGCTTTCCGGCCGACGCCGCTTTCTTCGCACAACAGGCGGCACCGCCATCGGCCTGTCGGCCTCGCTCGCCTTTCCGCGGCTGGCACCGTCTCAAACGCCGGGTCTATCACAAACCGAATCCGCCACGCCGCTGCCGCGCATGGCGCAACGCGTGATTCCCGCTACCGGCGAGCGGCTGCCTGTGGTCGGCTGCGGTACGTGGCGCACCTTCGACGTCGGCGACGATCCCGCCGCGCGCGCGCAACTCGCCGAAGTTCTGCGCATCCTGTTCGAAGCCGGCGGTTCGGTTATCGATTCGTCGCCGATGTACGGGTCGTCGGAAGCGGTCGCCGGTGCGTTGCTCACGCAACTCGACGCGCACAGGAAAGCCTTCGTCGCCACCAAAGTCTGGACCGAAGGACGCGAGGCGGGCATCGCGCAGATGGAAGAATCGCTGCGCCGCTTTCAGCAACCGCGCATCGACCTGATGCAGGTGCATAATCTGCTCGACTGGCGCACGCAACTCACCACACTGCGCGACTGGAAAGCACGCGGCCGGATTCGCTATATCGGCATTACGCACTACACGTCGAGTGCATTCGACGACGTCGCGGCTGTCATGCGCAGCGCAAAGCCCGACTTCGTGCAGATCAACTACGCAGCCGACGACCGCGCGGCCGAGGCGCGCATCTTGCCGCTCGCGGCGGAATTGGGTATTGGCGTCGTGATCAATCAGCCCTTCGGCGGCGGCGGGCTGCTTGCGCGCGTCGGTAAAACGCCGCTGCCTGCGTGGGCTGCGGAAATCGGCTGCGCGAGTTGGGCGCAGATTCTTCTGAAGTTCGTGCTCGCGCAACCGGCGGTGACGGTGGTGATTCCCGGCACGGGGCGTCCGCAGTACATGGCGGACAATGTCCGGGCCGGCTCCGGCCCATTACCCGACAAGGCGATGTGCGCACGAATCGTCGCGGCGGTGAACGGCTAGCTGATCGCTTGCGTATTTACTCGCACCAAATCCTTTGAACTCTCCAGATAGTTAAAATTAAAACCTCGTTCGAGGTTATTCGCTTGCGCGACGCGCCATAACATAATCCAATGCAAAGAAAAATAAGCTTTCCCGTAGTGGTGAGAGATATTGAGGATTGACTCGATCCGATTACCGGCGCCATTCGAATCGCATACATATGGCCCAATAAAAGAAAGTTTGTGAAAGGAAGTTGACACGGGAACGTTTGCCAAACTAGGCTACGCACTGTCGTCAAAAACTGATCGCGGTTTTCTTCACCTGCCCGGAGACGCAAGTAAGCCGCCGCTTTGCCGGTCAGTCAGGCGATCGCATCAAAGCCGGGAAAAAACGGCCAAGGCCAACGGCCAAGGCCGTTTGATGAAAGCATTGTAATAAAAGTGTATCGCATTTCTAAAATCAGCCCCAAGTGCTGAGGCGCCAACACGTCCATATATTCTCGCTAGCAATTCGGTGCTAGTGCGGGAGACCTTTTTCTCTAAAAAACAGAGAAAACCAGCTGAAGCACTCATCGCACTTTCTTTAATGCCGATATTGTCAGTCGAGGATTAATTATGCGTATAAATTTCCGATTGCAGATGCAGTGCCTCGCGCTAGCCGGAATCGCGGTTCTGGCGGGATGCGGCGGCAGCGACGGCTCGTCTTCCCTCACGAGCAAATCCGGGCAGGCGCCCGCAGCCGCGCCGGCTGCTTCCGAGGTGGCGTTGGCCCCGCCCTCTGCGCCAGTGGTTGCGGATACGTCGATCAACAAGACAGTGCCGCCGGTCGAATTGCCCGACACGGTCACCCCGATCAACTACAAGCTGTGGTTCCGGCCAAACCCCGCGCTGTCCTCGTTCGACGGCCGCGCCGACGTGCAGATCAAGGTGCAGAAGGCGGTCAACGCGATCACGATCGCCGGACACCGCATCAAGTTCACCAACGGCACGATCACGCTTCAGCCGGGCAACATTGCGTTGATCGTGACGCCTCAGGACGACGGCGATTTCTATCAACTGCGCCCGGTGAGCGGGCAGATCGCCGCAGGCAACTACTCGCTGCACATGGAGTGGAGCGGCATCATCAACTTCAAGACCTATGACGATCCGGTCGCGAAGACCGGCGGCAGTTGCGGCGACGATCCCTATCCGGGTTGCTCGGCGGCGGAAGGCGTGTTCCGCGTCGATCTGAAATCGACCGACGGCACGACGAGCGGCGCGATTCTCACGCAAGGCGAATCGAACCTCGCGCGCCAATGGTTCCCCGGTTGGGACGAGCCGGCTTTCCGGCCCACCTACGAGGTGAGCGCGGAGGTGCCGCAGAACTGGAACGTCGTCTCGAACGCGGCGGAGAAACCCGCGGTGAACGTGGATGCGGGCTACAAGCTGGTGTCGTTCGAAAAGACGCCGCCCATGCCTTCGTATCTGCTGTTCTTCGGCGGCGGCCAGTTCGACATTCTCGAAGACGACTTCTCGAGCCCGCTGCCCGACGGCAAGGGTTTGCATCTGCGCATCTTCACGCCGCCCGGCATGCGTGACTGGGCCAAACCGGCCATGCAGCAGACCAAGCAGGCGCTCGATTACTACTATCGCTATACCGGCATTCCGTTGCCGCTCACCAAGTTCGACACGATTGCGGCGAACGACGCGTTCAAGGAACAGAAAGACCTGAACTTCGGCGGCATGGAGAACTGGGGCGCGATTCTCGAATTCGCCGACGACATTTTGCCGCCGCCCGGCACGACCATGTCGGACTACGGCGTGACGGTGCTCACGCACGAAGCCGCGCACCAATGGTTCGGCGACCTCGTCACGCTCGACTGGTGGGACGACGTTTGGCTGAACGAATCGTTCGCGACGTTCTTCGAGAACAAGACCAAGGTGCGTTTCTTCCCGGACCGTTTCAGCTGGGTCGACGACGTGAAGAACAAATACGCCGTGATCAATGCGGATCTGAAGTCCACTGCGTTTCCGGTGCAGCCGAACTTCAACGGCTGGGCGTCGAACGACTTCGTGTTGAGTGCGAGCGCCTTCACATACGACAAGGGCGGTCACGTGCTGAAGATGCTGGAGAACTATCTCGGCGAAGAAGTCATGCGCAAGGGCCTGCAGTCGTATCTCGCCGACTATGCGCTCGGCAACGGTACGCCGAAACGCCTGTGGGACGAACTGGCCAAGGCGAGCGGCCAGCCGATGGTAGCGATAGGCGACAGCTTCGTGCGGCAAACGGGCGTACCGCTGATTTCGCTCGATACGCAATGCGATCTGACCACCAATCAGACCGTGGTCTCGCTGAAACAGTCGCCGTTTCCGAACCAGAATCAGTACCCGGGCACGCAGTGGACCATTCCGCTGACACTCGCGTACGGTGACGGACTGACTTCGCGCAAAACAGTCGCGCTGAAGGACACGCAAACCCAGGTGCGTCTGAACGGTTGTTCCGCGGTGCTCGCCGACCCGAGCGGTCTCGACTACTACGTGACCAACTACAGCAACACCGCGTGGAGCCAGTTGCTCGCGCAGGGCAATGCGCTGAAAGATCCGGTGTTGCTGACCGGTCTGCAACTCGAGGCGAAGCTGCTGGTGAACAATGGTCTGGCGGACCCGTCGCGTGCTACCAGTATCGGTTCGCTGAGTCCGGCGGCCGTACCGCTCGCGCGTCAGTTGCTGATGACGGCGCCGGCGACGCAATCGCTGCGTCCGACCATCCGCTATCAAGGCAAGTTCCGGCTCAAACAGCAGGCTCCGCAGTAGGGTCTGCAACAGGCTCAACAGGCGGTGTTATCGAGGAGCGCAGCGGCCCGCAATGTGATGCAGCGGTGCGGGCCGCTGTCGCAATGCGACTTCGCATGTCACTGCGAATCAAGCCGCCGCACTCGGCCGCGACGATACCGTGTCGTACCAGCGCTTGAGCGACTCCAACCCGGCCGGCACCTGCAGGTCGATTGCTTTCGCGGCGAAATCGATCGTGACCAGCGCGGTAATGTCCGCGACCGAAAAGCGTTCACCCGCCACAAACGCGGACTCTTTCAGCCGATCGTCGAGATCGGCCAGAAAATTGGCGGCGCGTTGCCGGCTGCGTTCGGCAAGTGCGGGAATCTGTTCGTAGTCGTGCGGCCCGGCAATCGCGCGGCCCTTCAAACCCGGCGCGATGTTGCGGATCGCTTCCATCACCGAGGCAAAGCCTTCCTGTTCCGCGCGCCGTTCCCACATCGTGATCAGCGCCTTGTCTCTCGGTGTGGTGCCGAATAGCGGTGCGTCGGGATGAATCTCTTCCACGTAGCGCTGGATTGCCGGCACTTCACTGATCGACGTGCCGTCTTCGAGCACCAGCGTCGGCACGACGCGCCGTGGATTGATCGCGCGATAGGCGTCGCCGTGTTGCTCGCCTTTGCCGAGATCGACCGCGACGATCGTTACCTGAACTCCCTTTTCGGCGAGAAAGATGCGCACGCGCCGTGAGTTCGGCGACGAAGCGGAGTGGTACAGCTTCAATGTTTCGGTAGTCATGTCCATGTTCCTTTGAATGATGCTGAAGAACGCGCGCTATGCGGCGGCGCCGGGCACTGCAAAGCGATACGCACTCAGCCTGCAGTCTTGCCGCCGTCGACAGTCACGATCTGCCCCGTGACGAACGACGCGGCATCCGACGCCAGGAACACGATGGCGCGCGCCACGTCGTCCGGTTTGCCGATACGGCCGAGCGGCACCTTCGCGGCGAGCGCGGCCTTGTTCTCCGGCGTGCCGGTGAAGCGGTCGAGCATGCCGGTGTCGGTCGGCCCCGGCGCAACGGCGTTGACCCGCACGCCGGTGGACGCCACTTCGAGCGCGGCCGACCTGGTCATGCCTTCCACTGCGTGCTTGCTGCCTGCGTACACGGAAGCGAAGGCCGCGCCTTCATGACCGTAAGTGGACGAAACGTTGACGACGCTGCCGCTCTTTTGTGCCGACATCACGCGCAGTTCGTGCTTCATGCTGAGCAGCGTGCCGAGCACGTTGGTGTCGAACGTCGCGCTGTAGCTCTCGACGGTCTGGCTGGTGATCGCGCCGGGTTGGCCTTCGGTGCCGGCGTTGTTCACGGCGGCGTCGATGCGGCCGAAGCGGGCAACCGTCTGATCGACGAGGCTCGCGACTTCTTCATCGCGGCGCACGTCGGCCTGGATGAAGTGGGCGTCCGCGCCGAGTTCGCGCAGTTCTGTTTCGAGCGCCTTGCCTTCGGCTTCACGACGGCCCGAGACCACGAGGCGAGCGCCGGTTTCAGCAAAAGCGACGGCGGTGGCGCGACCGATGCCGGTGAGTGCGCCGGTGATCAGAATGACGGGATGGCTCATTTTCAACTCCTGGAAGGTATGTATTTGCGGTATGGGACGAAGCGGATCGGGTGCGGAGGAATTCGTTGTGTTCCGCTTCAGTTCATTGCCTTGAGTGCAATTTAGTGGCTTACCGGGCAGATTTAAAAGACTTTATAAGCTGGACCGCATGCTTATCAGGCATGGGTGACGGGTGGGAGTGGAAGAATTCGCAAGGCCGATCGAGCGACTCTGGAATAAAACCGGTCACTCACCGGTCATGCCTGACGAACCGATTCGCGAGGGCCGCCGGATGATCCACGGTCCGCCTGCGACTCTTTATCGTGAGGTCAACATGTCGTCACATCATCCGTTCGACGCGTCGCGTCGCGGCGCACTGAAGTGTCTTGCATTCGGTGGTTTGGGCACCGTGTTCGTTCTGTCGGGCGGCATTCTCACGCCGGTGGAACTGGCGCTTGCCGCCGACCAGAAATCGTCCGCGGCAACGGCGGGCGTGCCGCTTTTCCTGCAGATCAGCGACTCGCACATCGGCTTTAACAAGGAAGCGAACCCGGACGTGGCCGGCACGCTGAAGCAGACCATCGAGTACGTCAATGCGATGCCGGTCAAGCCCGCGCTGACCATCCACACCGGCGACATCACGCACCTTTCCAAACCCGCGGAGTTCGATCTCGCGGCGCAGTTGATGTCCGGCCTGAAGATAACCGAGCTGCACACTGTGCCCGGCGAGCACGACGTGACGGACGGCCCCGGAACGGAATACTTCAGCCGCTTCGGCAAGGCTTCGGACAACAAGGGCTATTACAGCTTCGATCATCAGGGCGTGCATTTCGTCGGCCTTGTCAACGTGATGCACTTCAAGCCGAACGGTCTGGGCGGTCTCGGCGATGAACAGCTCGAATGGCTCGAAAACGATCTGAAAGGGCGCTCGTCCAGCACGCCGATCGTGGTGTTCGCGCATATGCCGATGTGGACGATCTACGAGCCTTGGGGCTGGGGCACCGGCGATGCCGGCCAGGCCATGAGTTATCTGAAACGCTTCGGCTCGGTGACCGTGCTGAACGGCCACATTCATCAGATCGTGTCGAAAGTGGAGGGCAACATTACCTTCCACACGGCGCGCTCGACGGCTTATCCGCAACCGACCGCCGGCAACGGCACCGGCCCCGGACCGTTGACGGTGGCCGGCGATCAACTGCCGAAAATGCTCGGTGTCACCAGCGTCAGGATCGCGCGGCATCCGCTCAAGGCGACGCTGGACGACACGACACTGGTTTGACAGTTTTTTTAACGCAGGAGATCAGTTATGCAAACTAAAAAGATTCGTCGCGTCTTTCTCGTGACGGCCGCAGGTTCGGCGTTGATTGCGGCAATGTCCGGGATTTCCGTGGCGCGGGCTGAAGCACCGAACGCGGTCGTGATCAAGAACTTCATGTTTTCGCCAATGGAACTCACGGTCAAAGCCGGCTCGACCGTGACCTGGAAAAATCTCGACGGCGAACCTCATACCGTCGTCAACGACGCGGGGATGTTTCGCTCCGCCGCGCTCGATCAGAACGATACGTATCAGTTCAAGTTCGACAGGCCGGGCGTCTACAAGGTGTTTTGCGGCATCCATCCGAATATGAAGGAGACCATTACCGTGCAGTAGACGCTGTGCAACGCGCATCTACGGACTGCGGCCGGGGCGCTCACGCAGCGCATGCAGCTTCGCTGCGTGCCTTGCCTGTAGCGCCTTCAGCGCGCGCAGCAGCGATTCGACGTCGAGCCGTTTGCGGTAGTCCACGTCGACGTGGGCCAGGGCAACGCTGCCGTCGCGATCGAGCAGAAACGTGGCGGGCATGGGAAGCGTCGGTCAGCCGGCGGTGTCGAAGGCCATCGCGCAACTCGAGGAGTGGTTGGGCGTGAAGCTGCTGCTTCGCACTACACGCACCCTCACGCCGACGGAAGCCGGCAACAGCTTCTATCAGCGCGCCAAACGCGCCGTCGAGGAAACCGACGAAGCCGTGCTCGCCGCGCGCGGCACCGCGGTGGGCCTTTCGGGCAAGCTGCGGGTGTCGGCCGCGGTGTGTTTTGCGCGGCTGCATATCGTGCCGCGTTTACCGGTTTTTCTCGATGAACATCCCAACCTCGAACTGGAGCTCGTTCTCGACGACAGGAACATCGACCTCGTCGAAGAAGGTATCGACGTGGCCTTGCGGATGGGCGTGCTCGCGGACTCCAACATGACCGCGCGCCGGATCGCCGAGGCTCGGCGCCGCGTGATCGCCACGCCGGCGTACTTCAGCCGTTACGGCATTCCCAAGGCGCCCGCGGATCTTCTCGCGCACAAGTGCCTGATTTACACACGTGACGGCGGCGGCGAAGACTGGAAGTTCCGCAAGAAACCGCCGAGGTCTCGGTCAGGATGCAAGGGCGGCTCAAGATCACGGCGACCGAAGGTCTGCGCGCAGCCGTTTTCGCCGATATGGGCGTCGCGGTCGCATCCGAATGGGCCTTTACGCCGGAGCTGAAGTCGGGCACGGTGGTGTCGGTGATGGACGACTGGCTGCTGCCGACCATCAGCCTGGCGGCCGTCTATCCGACCGGACGCCTCGCAAGCACCAAGGCGAGACAGTTCACCGCGTTCGTGGAAAACTGTCTCGCCGACGAAGCCGCTCCCGCTTCACGCACTACCGCGTCAACGCTCGAATCCGCAAAGCCCGCCTAGACCGTCACGACGATCTTGCCGAACTGGCCGTTGGTCTCCAGATAACGGTGAGCCTCCACCATATCGTCGAACGTGAAGGTGCGGTCGATCACCGGCTTGAGCGCGCCGCTCTCCAAACCCTTGAGCACGTAATCCACGGCAGCTTTCCGGCGCGCGGCATCGCCGCTTGTCAGCCAGATGTTGTGCGCCTTCACGGTCAACACCTTGGCGATCATCTCCAGTACCGGCAGTGGCGTGGCCTCTTCGCTCAGCGCGCCGTAGATATACGCAATGCCCTGAAACGAGATTGCCGCAAGCAGCTTCGTGAAGGTCGGGCCGCCGACCGGATCGAACGCCACGCGCGCGCCTTTGCCGTCCGTGATGCGCATGACTTCGGCTACCAGATCGGTTTCTGCAGTGGCGATCACATACGCGGCGCCGGCATCCAGCAGTTGCTGGCGTTTCGCCGACGTGCGCGTGAGCGCAATCGAAGTCGCGCCCGCATAGTTGGCGATCTGGATGGCCGCGAGCCCCACGCTGCTCGACGCGGCGGGCACGAGGACGAAATCGCCCCTGGTCACCTTTGCGTCTTCGATCAGCGCGCCATAGGCCGTGACGAACATCATCCACACCGACGCGGCCTCGGCGAACGAGAGCGACTCGGGATGCTTCACGACGGCGTAGTCCGGCGCAAGAATGACTTCCCCATACGTGAAGTACTGATTCATCGAGAACGACGGCATGACATTGACCTTGTCGCCGGGCGCAATGCCCGTGACCTCGGCGCCGACCGCATCGACGACGCCGGCGGCTTCGTAGCCCAATCCCGCAGGAAAGCTGACGGGCTCGATATAGGCGTCGTTGCGCCACATCGATTCGGCGCGATTCAGGCCGATCGCCTCGACCTTGATGCGAACTTCATGCGGGCCCGGCGCGGCCACCGGCGTCTCGATGAATTCGAGCACTTCGGGGCCACCGGCCTTTGCAAACTTGATGGTGCGTGACATGACAGTCTCCGGGTTCGGTAAGGGTGCAGTGAGCAGAACTGCCGCAGGCGAGGTGAGGGCGCCTCGGCTCATGCGGTTTCGCCGGTTTCTTCAGCGGTTTCTACAGTAGGCGAATATGCGGGGAAATCCGAGTAATGCTTTTCGTCGCCGCCCCAGAACGCCGCGCGCACATACGGCGTAAGCGGCAGCTTGTGCAGGAGCCGGTAGGGCAGGTCCGGATTCGACGAGAAGTGGCGGCCAAAGGCGACCAGGTCCGCGTCGCCCGATGCGACGATCGCTTCCGCGCTGTCGCCGTCGAATCCGCCGGCGGCGATGATCGGGCCGGAGAAATGTGGGCGCAGGTACTTCACGGCGACTGGCGGGTGGTCGTCGTGCAGCGTGTCGTCGCCCTTGATGCGTGGTTCGATCACGTGCAGATACGCAATGCCGTATCCGTCGAGCACGCTCGCGACGTGGCTGAAGGTGGCTTCGGGATTGCTGTCCGAGATGCCGCCCCATTCGCCGGATGGCGAGATGCGCACGCCGACCCGCTCCGCGCCCCACACGGAAATCAGCGCCTCGACCGTTTCGCGCAGAAAGCGCACGCGATTTTCGATCGGGCCGCCGTAGGCGTCGGTGCGCCGGTTGGTGCCGTCCTGGATGAACTGGTCCACGAGGTAGCCGTTCGCACCGTGCAGTTCGACGCCGTCGAAGCCCGCGTCGTGCGCACGCTGGGCCGCCACGCGAAACTCTTCGACGACGCCCGGAATTTCCTCGATACCGAGCGCCCGATGCGGCGAGGCCGGCACGAAGCCGTCTTTGGTGAGTGCCACGCCTTCGAACGGCACGACCGAAGGCGCGACCGGCGCGACACCGCCGGTCATTTCGACGTGGCTTTGACGGCCGCCGTGAATCAGTTGCATGAAGACGCGGCCGCCGCTGGCGTGAACCGCATTGGCAATCGCCTTCCAGCCTTCCACCTGGCCGTCGTGGTAGAAGCTCGCGGCGCCCAGATACGAGCGGGCCGGAACTGAAATGCTGACGCCTTCGACGATTTCCAGGCCGCCTTGCGAGGCGCGCTGGCCATAGAAGTCGGCCATCATCGGGCTGGGAATGTCGCCGGGCTGGATGGTGCGCAGACGGGTCATCGGGGCGAGCACGACGCGATGCGTGAGGGTGTAGGCGCCGACTTTCTTCGGGGTGAACAAGTGAGCCATGATCTTTCCTTTACCGGGTAGTGAGTTCGGAGACGCTCAGCCAGATGCCGATTCGTTGATGGGCAATTTATCCATTCCGGTATGCGCCGGGAAGGCGCGCCACGGCATATGAATCATTCCAGGCTGGGATCAATGACTGCGCGGTGCTCGTTGGAGAGGAAGAGAGAGGCAGGTGATGGCGTGCGCAGCACGCGTTGATGAAAGTAGCTGCGTGCCGACGAAATCGAGCTTCCGGGCGCCAGTGTGAATATGTCGAAGCGACCGGCGATACGGCTGCCGGCGAGCGGGAATGTCCCTTGCGTTTCCTCTTGCGTTTCAAGCACGAGTCGTAAAGCACGGGCAAGCCACCGCGCTTGAGCGTGGTTGTCGCATCACACCCAGCCGTGTGCTCAATGCGCCGTTGCGCGCGGCCTGTACGGCTTGCACGCGCGCCTCGCGATGCTTCCCGGCGCGGCGCGTGACGACCAGCGTCGTAAAACTTTTACCTGTTATTTTGACGCAACCCTGCCTCGCCAAGACGCCGTTTAAAGCGCAGCATTGCCGTATTGTTCTCATGCAATGAGGGGGCTAACTTCGTCGAGCGGCTTTGTATCGATCTGCCAAATCGTGTGAATAAAGTTCGCCGACGCACTAGACGTAAGGATTCCGGAGCGTATTGCGATGTTTAATGATCCCGACTTGCGAAACTCTCTGGCCGCTGGCTCTGATGCCCGCGCCCGGATGGACGGTTTGTCACTTTCCGCCGCCGCGCCGCCGAGGTTCGGACGCCTGGCCATGTGCGTGGCGGTGGCCAGCGCGCTCGCCATTGGCGTGCTCGGTACGGTGGCGTACGGTGTCTGGTTCAATCAAGATCAACAGGTATACGCCGAAGCGATGGCGGGTGCGCGCAAAGCGCTTGGCAACGGCGCGCCGGTGAACACGGCCCTGATCGCGAAGCCCGCGGGCGTGACGTCATCGACGTCATCGACCTCAGTGGCGACAACCGGCTCAACGGTGACGGCGTCGCCAACCGGCACCGATCCGGAGGCGGGCGGTCAGTGGGCCTCCTGGTCCGGTGAAGTCGCCCGACATTCGGGCTCCCGGCTGCCGGCAGCTTTCGTGGCCGAGGCCGCGCCGGCCGCCGCATCCGCACCTTCCGCGACTTCCTCCGCTCGCCGTTCGGCCGGCCTGGGCAATCCGCCGGCACAGCAACCGGTCTCGACGCGACCGGCCAAAGATAGTCGCGCCACGCCGCAAGAGCGCCGTGCGACCCCCAACAACGCGAGACACAAAGACAATCCGTTCACTCGTCTGGGGCTCTTTTTCCGTCGTGTGAATTATCGGCAGCATGGCAACGCGAATCGGCAAGACATCTATTCCCATCCCTGAGCCACGCCGTGCTGGGCGCGTCGATCCGGCGGATGCCTCCATGATCCGGTTCAGGAGAATGCCCGCCGTGCTGGCCGGCGCCTCTCTGGTCTGCCTGCTGGTCGGCCTTCTTTATCTCGCCTTGCAGATCAGAGCGATCTTCTCCGATCAGTTGAAGCAGGAATACGCGGGGCTCGTGCTCGAAGCGGCAGGACGTGCGGACCGTGCGCGCGCGATGGTCGACGCAGGGCGGCAAAGCTCGGGCGACCGTGAAGCGCAGGTGCGGAGTTACCGGCAAGCACGCGCGGAACTCGCCGGTCGCCTCGGGTCGCTCGCGGCATTGGTGAATGCCAGTCCGGCCGCTGCGCCGCACGTGCCCGCTTCGGCGCTGATGCCCGATGCCAGTCTGAGCGGCACCGACGCGCTGCTCGCCACGGTCTCGGCGTATTGGCGAGCGCAGCGCGATGCCGACGGCGCGGACGTACGCCTGCGGATTGCCCACGTCGCCAACGTATTGATCGCGCTGGCCGCGTTGCTGTTCTGTTTGCTGTTTACCGCGCTCGGCATGTACGCCAAACGCAATCGCCAGCTCGCTGGCGAGTCGCACGAATTCGAGTACGCCGCGTTGCACGATCCGATGACCGGTCTGCCGAACCGGCGCAAGCTGTTCGCGTCGCTTGACGAAGCCGCCGCGAAGTTGCAAGCCGGATCGGCGCACCGGAAGATCGCCGTACTGTATGTGGACCTGGATGGCTTCAAACAGGTCAACGACTCGCTCGGCCATCAAGCCGGCGATGAATTCCTGATCGCGGTATCGCGGCGCTTTCGCGAGTCGGTGCGCAAAGCGGATGTGGTCGCCCGCATTGGCGGCGACGAGTTCGCGGTGCTGATCCAGGAATTTTCCGCGGCTGACGAACTGGCCGAGATTGCTCGACGGCTCATTGCGTGTGTGGTTGCGACCGACAGGCAGATGGGGCTCGGACTGGTTCGAGCAAGCATTGGCATTGCCAGCTTTCCCGATCTCGTCGACGATTACCAGCGCCTCGTCGCCGCGGCGGACGACGCGATGTACCGCGTCAAGCGCGGCGGCAAGAACGGTTACGGGTTCGCGGCTCGAGCCAACTGAGCGTACGTTCGGCGTGTTTGCCCATCTTTCGTCGTGTGCATCGCTTCAGCCATTCAATTCCACTCCTGGGTCCGCCCGTTCATTGACGACCGTGCGATGGCCGCCGTCGCGCACGCCGGGTTTTGTTTCGTGTTACAAAATCGAAGCTCGCTGGCGCGTGCTGATTTCTGCATCGGCACGAGCGCGGTCAGTGTGAGTTCATCCCCGGCGGAAAGATCCATGTCCAGATATTCGTTGATGCGCGCCGTGCGGCGCCTGAGCCAACCCGAGTGGGTCGTCGCGGTTCTGATGGCGGCGCTGGCCGCGTGCGCACCGGTGCCGCGGGTTGCGAGTCAGCCCGGCGTACAAGCGGCCGTGGATCAGCCCGCGCTTGTTCGGCCCGCCGCTCAGACCGCGGTTCAGACCGCAACCCAGGCCGGCGCGCGCGCTGCCGCGCGCCCGGCCGACGGACCGCTTCCAGTTCCCACGAACCTCGTCGCGCTGGCACAGCCGGCCGGTCAGAAACGGTTGACGGGCTCCGCAGCCAACCAGTCGTACTGGCCGCTCTCGCAGTACTTCGAAACCCAGCGTAACGAAGCCTATTGCTCCGTCGCAACGTCGGTCATGGCGCTCAACGCATTGGGCATCCGCCGGCCCGAGTCGACGCAATACCCCGATTTCCCGTTCTTTTCGCAGGAAGATTTCTTTCGCGGGATCGATCCGCAGGTGGCCAACGCCGCGCAGGTATCGAGAGAGGGCATGACGCTCGACCAGCTCGGCACCGCCCTCAATGCATTTCCGGTCGGGGTAAGGAAGTATCACGCCGCGGACCTGTCGCTCGGCCAGTTCCGCGATCTCGTGCGTACCACCACGGGCCACAACGACCGCTTCGTGCTGTTGAATTTCAGACGGATGGAGATTGGCGAGACGGGCGGCGGACATTGGTCGCCGCTCGCCGCTTACGACTCGGCAAGCGACAGCGCATTGCTGCTCGACGTGGCGCGCTACAAGTATCCCGCTGTCTGGGTGCCGGTCGCGCAGTTGTACGCGGCGGCGCTGGCGGTGGACAGCGTGAGCGGACTTTCACGGGGGATTGTGATTGTGGGCAAGCAGATGAATTAGGAGCGTGGTGGCGAGGTGTCGGGACACCGCAAGGAAGTCCGCTGTGACGAGCTTGCCGCCGACCACACGCGCCGTTATCCCCAGGCCGTATTCTGCAAAACGATCCGATACCCATCGGGATCTTCGAACGTTTTACCTTGACGATCCCAGTACGGATTCTCTGATTCGCAGGCCGTCACGCCGAGCGCTTCGAGCCGTTCGACGGCCGCGCTCCATGCGTCGCGTTCGGGTAGATAGAGCACGAGAAGATGCTCGGTGGTCGGTGCCCGTTCCACTGTGACACCGTGTTGACGTGTGAACTCGATGTGCCAGGGACAGCCTCGCCGTCCGACAACGACCCCATCGAAGCCCTGGTGATTCTCGAAGCTCGCAAGGACGTCGAAGCCGAGCCCACGTGTATAGAAATCGGTGACTTTATGCAGGTTGTTAGTAGGGCGGGCGACCCGGAGAACGGGCGAATGCATGGGCGGCTCCATGAAACATGGGTGTATGCCGCGTAGCATAACGTGTCAGACGCGCCTCGAAGCCGTCGATCTCAGCCGGAGCGCCTCAACGCCATCACGCGCTGCGCGCCATCTCCCCGAGCCCCGTATTGAACTCATCCCTGCGGCTACCCGCAGCGGCGGCACGCGCCCGCACGGAAGTCTTGCGGACCCGCGTATCGGGCTGTGCCGGACGCGCATCCACCAGATCCGCGTACAGCGCGAGATAGTTCGAAGTCGATGCTCCCCAGCCGAAGTCGCGGCTCATCGCATTACGCTGCAACACATGCCACGACGACGGCTCCACGAACGCGTCCAGCGCGCGGCCAAGTGCATGCATCACGTCATCCGGGCTTTCGCCGTCGAACAGAAAGCCGGTCGCCTTTCTGTCGCCGCGCGGGTCGTGCGGCAGATAATCGACGATCGTATCGGCCAGCCCGCCCACGCGCGAGGCCACCGGAATCGTGCCATAGCGCATCGCGTAGAGCTGCGTGAGTCCGCAGGGTTCGAAGCGGCTGCCGTGCAGCAGAATGTCCGCGCCCGCATGCAGCATGTGCGCCCGCCGCTCGTCATAACCGATCTGCACGCCGACGCGTCCCGGCCAGGCGCCCGCGATGTCCTGTAGTGCCTGTTCGATGCCTTGCTCGCCCTGACCGAGAATCGCGAACTGCAGCCGCGGATGCCGTTCGAGCAATGCCGGCAGCGTATGCACGACGACATCGGCAAGTTTCTGTTCGGTAAGACGGCTGCCGATGGCGACGAGCGGTGCGAACGGATCGCGCGTCAGACCGAAGGCCTGCTGCAATTCGCGCTTGCAGGCCTGCTTGCCCGCCGTATCGTCGACGGAATAGGGGCGCGCGATATGTTTGTCGGTAGCCGGATTCCATACCGCCGTGTCGATGCCGTTGACGATGCCCGAGAGCTTGCCGGCCTGCGCCTGCAACACGCCTTCCATGCCGTGCCCGAAACGCGGCGTCAGGATTTCGCGTGCATAACGCCGGCTCACGGTCGTGACGCGATCCGCATGGACGATGCCGGCTTTCATCATGCTGAGCGAACCATAGAACTCGATGCTGCGTTCGTCGGAAAGCGCGGGCGCCAGCAATTCGGGCGGCACGCCGATCCAGCCGCCCATGGCGAGCGGATGGTTGCCCTGGAACGCCAGGTTGTGAATCGTGAAGACGCTTTTAGCGGCAACGCCCGCAAGCCGCAGATACAGCGACGTGAGTCCTGCATGCCAATCGTGCGCGTGCACGATGTCGGGGCGCTTCACGTTGCGCACGCCGCGCGCCACCCGCGCGGCCGCTGCCGCGAGCGATGCGAAACGCGTGAGATTGTCCAGATAGTCGCGTCCTTGCGGATCGCGGTAGAGGCCCTCGCGCGCGAACAGGTGATCCATCTGCAGAAGCAGCACTGTCACACCGGTATCGGGCATGTGGCCGCGCAGCAGCCGCGCGTCGCCGCCGGGCAGGCCGGTCATGCGCGCGACGGGCGCGACGTCGACGGCGCGTTCGAGCGCGGCCGGATACGCGGGCATCAGGATCGAGACAGCGGCGCCGGCATCGCGCAGAGCGGCGGCGTATGCGCTGACCATGTCGCCGAGGCCGCCGGATTTGGCGAGTGGCAGGGCTTCGGAAGCGACGAGAAGAACGTTGAGCGGCAAAGCGGCCCCCAAGGACGGGATTTGTGCACTCGCACAGTGCGGTGAGATGCGTAGACGCGTCTGTTCAGCAAGGGGTGTGCCTGATGTTTGAATTTCGGTTTGGCTCAGACAGAGGGTTTGTGTTGCAGTGCGGGCGGACGATTTTGTGGCGTGCACGGCCTATTTATTTGTATTGACAGCTCGTTGTCTGAAAAGCGGTTTTTCATTCGTGTGTAGATTTGACATTCAGGCGCAGAGATAGGATGCGTTTCCTGGCACTAGCCGATCGTTGCACATCTTGTTAACGGCCGCCTCGGTGCCCGCGTCGGCGACATGATCAGTTGCGGCGCAACTATCGTGAGCGGCTCATCGGCGAGGTCTGGCGACAAGGAGGTTGCCCGTCAGAGTGACGCTACCAGCCGCGGTGGCACGTTGGTCAACGGTGACTACCGCTGGCAGCCAGATTAGTCCATGCCGAATGCGCGACGGCACCTCACGGCACCTATATCCCGATGTGCTTTTCTAACTTTCCACGGCGCAGCAGCAAAGCAACGATGCAAAAAACACAACGGCACAGGTTGCCGGCCTGTGCCGTCCTTGAATGTCTGAAGCGTTCGCTATCCAGCCGATCGGCTTCTGAACGCTGGATCGCCCATCAACACCTTCCAGCCCGCTCGCAACTCAATGCACCGGCGCATGCGTCTGCTCGACCGGCCGCGGCTGCGTCACCGCGCTCACCGCCGCGAAGACGATGATATTCACCGCCAGCGCCAGGAACCCGATATTGACGTCCTTCAACGCGTCGGGCAGGAACGGCATCAACTGACCGATGCTCAGATGCATGGTCGTCGTCACGGCCACTACCGCCACGCCCGCTACAATCCCGCAAAACGCGCCTTGTTTGGTCGCGCGGTTATGCGGACGCAGGCTGCAGATCACCGCGGGAAAGAGCTGGGTCACAAAGCTGTAACCCATCAGCAGCAACGCGACAATGGTTTCGCCGCCTTGCAGCGTGAAGCCGACGGCCACCAGCGCCACGACCGGCACGAGCACACGCGCGAGCGTCGCCACCGTGGCGTCCGAAGCGTTGCGGCTCACCATGCCGCGATACACGTCGTTGGCGAGCAGCGTGGAAGCGGACGTGAGGATCATCGAGCCCGGCACCAGCGCGGTCAGAATCCCGGCCGCGCCGATCACGCCGACGAACCACGGGTCGAAGGTCTGCAACGAGAGGCGGAACAGCGACAGGTCGATGTCGCCGCCCTTCAGACCCGGCACCTTCAACGTCGCGGCAAAGCCCACGAAGAACACGAACAGCAGGATCAACTGATACAGCGGCAGCACCATCGCGTTACGGCGGAAAATGCGTTCGTCCTTCGCGGTGAAAATCGAACCGAACGTATGCGGCCACATGAAAAAGCCGAGCGCCGTCAGAAGCACCGTCGACTGGAACCAGGTCACGCTCGAACCCTTGGCCGGGAAGGTCAGGAAGCCGGGGCGGGCGGCGTCGATTGCGCGGAACATGTCGCTGAAGCCGCCGTAGTAGTGCAGCGGCAAATAGATGCCGAGGAACAGCACGATCGCCAGAATCAGCAGATCCTTCACCACCGAATTCCACGCCGAACCGCGCACGCCGGAGACGATCACATAAGCCGTCACCACACACGCGCCGATCCACACGGCCGCCGTCGACGAAATCGCGCCGTACGAGGCCGTTGCCACGATAATGCCGAGTCCCTTCAATTGCAGCACGAGGTACGGAATCAGCGCGGCCACGCCGACCAGTGCGACGAGCGTACCCAGCGCGGGGCTTTCGTATTTGCGCGTGAAGAAGTGCGGCTGCGAGACGAGCCGGTGTTTCTTCGCGTAACGCCAGATGGGCGGCAGCATCCAGTACGAGAGAATGTAGGCAAGCGTGCCGTACGCGAGAATGTAGTAGACCGGCGCACCCTTGCCGTAAGCAAAGCCGCTGCCGCCGAGGAACGTGAAGGTCGTATAGATTTCGCCGGCCATCAGCAGAAATACGAAGGCGGTGCCGAAGCTGCGGCCGCCCACGGTCCATTGTTCGAGACTCATGTCGTGGCCGCGCCTCGCGCGCACGCCCAGGTAAAGCGCAAATAGCGTAATCGCCGCAATGATGATGAGTGCGCTCATGAACTGGCCTCCTCGCCGTCCACGGCAAGCTGACGGTTGGACGGGTCGATCCGGTAGATGATCGCCATGATGATCGAACTGAGCACCACCCACATGACGATCCAGGCAAGCACGAACGGCATGCCGAGTATCAGCGGCTCGACACGATTCACAAACGGGACGCCGAGCAGAATGCCGATGAACGGCAGCGCGGCAAGGACACGAAGCAACATGGGGGCAACTCCTCGAACCGGTAAGTACGTCTCGTTGAAAGTGCGGCTTCGCTGGGGACTGTATGCCTGATGCTTTGGCCGCGTAAAGCAGGTCAAAAAAGTGTAGGCTTTCTGAAAGTTGCGGGCGCATCTTTATGGGGCCGGTTGCTGCGCTGCAAGGCGGCGCGCACAGCGTGGCGCGCTGCGGTACGCCCGGCGGCCTCCAGGCTTTTTTACGGTTGCGGATGGCGCGCCGCGATATCATCTCGCCACGCAACGAGAGCATCACCTGAATCACATGAATCGCCGGAGAGAGTCCGGTCTCATCAACATGGCGCGGCGTGCCGGGTGCGCAGACGAACTACCCGAGCCGCTGCTCGACACGGAAACGCATATGGTCGAAAGTCTGATCCCGGACATTCTGTTTGGCTTCACCGGGCTGATCAGCATCATCAATCCAATCGGCATTGCTTTCGTTTTTCTCGACCGGACGGCTTCGCTGAGCAAGGAAGAACGCACGCAGCTGGCTCGCAAAATCGCCATCAACGTGTTGTGCGTGCTGCTGGTGGCGTTCTTCATCGGTACGCCGATCCTGCATTTCTTCGGCATCTCCATGCAGGCGCTGCGCATCGGCGGTGGTCTCGCCGTGGCTGTGGGTGGCTGGCAGATGCTCAACGCGCCGGATACGCAACCGGGCGAGCAGCCGGCGGTCAAGCGGGTGGACGCGGACAATGCAATGTCGAAGGCATTTTTTCCTTTCACCATTCCGTTGACCACCGGGCCGGGGTCGATCGCCACGGCCATCGCACTGACCGCGAACCGCACGCATAAGCTCTCCGAGTTCGTGATTTCGAGCATCGCGTCGGTCGTGATCTCGGTGGCGGTGGCCGTCACGGTCTATCTGGTCTACAGCCGCGCGGTGATTTTCGCCAGGTATCTCGGCGTGGAAGGAACCAAGGTCGCCATGCGTGTATCTTCCTTTCTGCTGCTGTGCATCGGCGTGCAGATCATGCTGACCGGCTTCTCCGAATTCCTGATCCCGATTGCGACCATGCAACCGGTGGTCAAATAGACGCGTACCCGGCGGCCCACCGCACCATCCGGCGCCGGGGGCGCTCACGCACCCGACAGGAGAACACCTCATGTGCCGTTGGCTCGCATATACGGGCAACCCGCTCCAGCTCGAGACGGTGCTGTTCAACGCCAAACATTCCCTGATCGACCAGAGCCTGCATTCGCGGCTCGGCTACACCACGACCAACGGCGACGGCTTCGGCATCGGCTGGTATGGCGAACCGACCGATATTCCGTTTCGCTACCGCTGCATCCAGCCGGCGTGGAGCGACCGCAATCTGCGCGAAGCCGCGCGGGCGATTCGCGCGCCGCTGTTCGTCGCGCATGTTCGTTCGGCGACGGATACGCCCTCGCAGGAAACCAACTGTCATCCGTTTCGCCACGGCCGCTGGCTCTTCGCGCATAACGGCCTGATCCGCAACTATCCGGCCGTGCGCCGCGATCTGATGGTGATGATCGACCCCGATCTGTTTCCGTCCATCGAAGGTTCGACGGATTCCGAGGTGATGTTTTTTCTCGCGCTGACCTTCGGCCTGGAACTGGCGCCGGTCACCGCGCTCGAGCGGATGGTGGCATTCGTCGAGGAAACCGGCCGCAAGCACGGCGTGGATGAACCGCTGAACATGACGGTATGCGTCACCGACGGCGAGCAGATCGTAGCGGTGCGCTATTCGAGCGAAGGGCAGTCGCGCTCGCTGTTTCACAGCACCTCGTTCCATCATCTGCACGAGTTGTATCCGGACGATCCGCGCATCGCGGCGGCTGGCGAGAATGCGTTTCTGGTGTTGTCCGAGCCGCTTGCGGACCTGCCGGGCTGGTGGGAAGAGATTCCCGAGAGCACGGTGGTGGTGGCGCGCGGCGGCCAGATCGAACAGTATCCGTTCAGGCCGCAATCGGCGTAAGCGGGGGAGCCGACCATGACGCCTCAAATCGAAGCGTTTTACGATGACACCACCGGCACGTTCACGTACGTGGTCTATGCGGCCGAAGGTTCGCTGTGCGCGGTGATCGATCCGGTGCTGGACTATGATCCGAAGTCGGGCTGCACGTCGACGCAGTCGGCGCAGCGCGTCATCGCGTTCGTCAACGCGCATGGACTACGTGTGCAATGGGTGCTGGAAACGCATGCGCACGCCGATCACGTGTCGGCCGCGCAGTATCTGAAGGACACCCTGGGCGGCAGGATTGCGATCGGCGAGAGCATCCGCATCGTGCAGAGCACATTCAGGCGCATCTTCAATCTCGGCGCGGACATGCACACCGACGGTCGCCAGTTCGATCATCTGTTCGCGCCCGGCGAGACTTTCAGCATTGGCGAGTTGAGCGGCGAGGCGTTGCATGTGCCCGGCCATACACCGGCGGACATGGCGTACCGGATCGGCGACGCGGTGTTCGTCGGCGACACGCTGTTCATGCCGGACGTCGGCTCGGCACGCTGCGACTTTCCCGGCGGCGACGCGCATACCTTGTACGACTCCGTGCACACACTGCTCGCGCTGCCGCCCGACACGCGGCTGTGCATGTGTCACGACTATCCGCCGCCATCGCGCGGGCCGCAATGGCAAACCACGGTGGCCGAACAGCGGCGCGGCAATATTCATTTGCACGACGGCGTGAGCGCGGCGGAGTTCGTGGCGATGCGCACCGCGCGCGATCGCACGCTCGGCATGCCGACATTGATTCTGCCGGCCATTCAGATCAACATCCGCGCGGGCAGGTTTCCGGAGCCGGAAGACAACGGCGTGCGTTACCTGAAGATTCCGCTGAATGCATTTTGAGCGGCGTGAGCGCTGGTGTCAGCGTGCGAGCAGCATCGAACTCAACACGGAAAACACTGTCGCCGGCAGTTCGGCGAGGCGGCTCACTACCACGTTGTGCGGATAGAAGTCCTCCACCGCATCGGTCAGCACGCCGATTCCCACCAGTTCGATACCGCACTTGCCGATGGCCGCAATGCGCTCGCGCAGATCGCTGCGCAGCACCTGCGGATCGCCGTCGCCGGTGGACGGGTAGCCGTCGGAAAACATCATCAGAATGCGCCGTTCGGCCGGGTGATCGGCGAGCCGTGTCGCGGCCCAGGCCAGCGCCTCGCCGTCCGGATTCTCGTGTCCGCAGTCGATGGCGGCGATCCCGCTCAGATCGGTCGCGCCAAAGCGTTTGTAGACCTTCAGATCGAGCCGTTCGACGAAGCGGTTATAGCGCCGTAAATCCGCGCCGGCGGCGAGTTGCCGCGCGTAGAGCTGCTGCATGGGCAAGGATTCGACCGAGCAATAGCCGAGTACTTCGCAATCGAACGACAACTGCGTGAGCGCATCGCACAGGGCGGCCGCGCACTGGCGCGCGAGTTCGATCTTGCGGCCGGCCATCGAGCCGCTGCGGTCGATCAGCAGGGTCACGGCCACGTCGCGTCCTTTGGCGGGCCGCTGCGTGCGAAACGGCGTGCGATAGCCGGGCGAGGTCGCGAGTTTGGCCAGCGCAGTGCGATCGATCTCGCCGCGCTCCTGCTCACGGCGCCAGCGTGTGCGCTCGTCCGCGCTCAGTGCGCGTTCGAGCTTTTCCTTGAGCGGCGCGGTGTCCGCGCGAGCCTGAGCTCGCAGTTCGCGCCACGCGGCGCTGTCGCCCTGGCCCGTGAGATCGCGGATGTCGTCGAATTCGGTGGCGAGCGGAATCGACAGCCGGGCTCGCGATGCATCCGCCGCGGAGCTGGCTGCTTCGCCTTCGGAACGCTCGGACGGCTGTTGCGCGTCTGCCAGCGATCGACCCATGCCGACCGCGTTGTCCGCCTGCGCGCCGCCGCTTCGATCCGACGGCGGCGAGTTCGCGCTGTCCTGGTCGGGCAGCACGGTGTCGTCGTCATCGAGCGGCGTGGACGGTGACGCGGCCGTTTCGGTATCGATGTCTTCGAGCGCATCCGCTGTGAACGCCATGCTGTTCACTTCGCCTGCCGACAGCGCGCGTACGCGCGCCACGAGCGCCTGCGCCGACGCGATGCTCTGCGCGGTCGAGCGGCTCGCGCGAGCATCGTGCAGCAGATCCTGCGCGGCATGCAAGGCGGCGAGCAGCGAATGGCTGGCTTCGGTCCTGGTGGGCGCTTCGTCCCACAACGCGCGTTCCACCAGCCAGACCAGCCTCTCGCGCCAATGCAGCTTCGGCCAGCGTTGCCGCACACGCTCGGCGGCATGGAGGCGCAACTTGCCGATGAACCAGCGCGCACCCGGATATTCGTCGAGCAATTGCCCGCACACACGGCGGTCTTCGATCATCTGCGCGAGATTCGCGGCGACGCCCGAGGGCAGCGCGTCGAGTTGTGCGAGCGAAGCATGCTTGGCGCGCGCGACCAGCAGATCCAGATAGCCGATCAGCACGTCGCGGTCGATCCCGCCATTCAACTCGTAGTCGGGAATGACGATGCGGCCAGGTTCCACGCGCGGACCGTCCGGACTGAACGCGACCGTCACGCCATATTGCCCGGTCAGCACGCGGGCGACCTTGCTGAGCGTGGATTCGAACGCGAAGCCGCGCGTGTCACGCATGTCACGCGTGGCGTGCATGGCGTTCACGCGTCGGGAGCCGGCGCGATGTGATGGCGGATGATGCCGCGAATCAACGCGGCGTCTTCCGGGCTCACCTTCGCGTAGATGGCGGGGCCGGCGGCGCGTTCGGGGTCGCCGGTGCGCAGCATCAGTTCGGCCCAGTCGAGCAGGCGCCGCGTGGAGAATGCGCTGGAGAGGTCTTCGCGAGCGAACGCCGCGCGGCAGTCGGCGGCGATCGCGGCGAGCGTGGTGGCGAGCGTGCGTGTCATGTGCGGGGCGAGCGTGGCCATCAGCACATCGGCTTCTTCAGCGGGTGTCAGATAGTCGAGCAGATACACGCGCCAGCGATCCAGAAACGCCTCGTTCATCAGATTGGCGCCCTGATACAGATGCCGGAACTGACTCATCGCACCGACCGCGTTCGCCGTGGCGAACAGCCGGAAAGCCGGATGCGGCGCAACGATTTCGTTGCCTTTCTCTTTCAGCACGAGGCGGCCGTGCGGTTCGAGCACGGCGGTGAGGGCGGCGAGAATAGACGGCTCGGCAAAATCGATTTCGTCGACGATCAGCCAGAGACCTTCGCGCATGGCCGTGGGCAGCACGCCGTCGACCCAGATCGTCTCACCGCCCTTGACCGTCCAGAAGCCGACAAAGTCGCCGACGGTGGTCTGCCCGTTCATGTTCGAGCGCAGCACGCCGTGACGCGAACGCGCCGCCACCTGTTCGATCAGGCTGGTCTTGCCGGCGCCGGTGTGGCCGATCAGCATCACGCGCCGGTTTTCGACGATGTCCTCGATAATGTCGTTAAAGCGCTCGGAGAACAGATAGGCGCGGTTCAGACGCGGCACGAGCGGATTGTCGGCGCCGCAGGGCACATCCACATGGCCGACTCGCACGGTTTCGCCCGTGCCTTCCGCCTGCCTATGTTTCGCCGCCGTAGCCCGCGCCGCGGCGCGCAGCAGTTCCGGCATGAAGGCGACGCGTCCGGCCGCGGACTGCTCGCTGGCGGCGTCGTCCGTGTCGATTGCGAAGCCTTCGCGGCGCCATTTCTTGAGCTTCGCGCGCAGATTCTCCGCGTCCACCACGAGATCGATATCGACTGCGCCGGGTCCGCCGCCGTTGTCGACGCCATGTTCGAGGCGGTAGTTTTCCGGTCGGTCGGCCACACTCACGCGCCACCATTCCGCGCCGTTTTCCGTTGCGCGCTGGTAAAGGCCAAGGTTTTCGTCTTCGGTCAGTTCAGGCGCATTCATGGCAAAGGTTGAAGAGTCGATAACGAATAATGCGTTGCGATCTGGCTGATGCCGGATGACCGACTATCTTATCTTGAGCGGCTTTCGATCACCCATTTCGGGTCTTTGCCGTGCGTGTCGAGTGCGTGGGCCGCAAGAATTAATTGCGTGAACCGGATAGGCGGGCACGCGCGTATCGCCTATAGTTCGACGAACCGGCGATGTAGTTTCGCAACATCTCTCTCGCATTTCAGGCTGAGTTTCGCACTGGGCTTGCTTCACAGCGGTCTGCAGCCCGCGCATCATCGAAACTGGCAACGGCGTGTTCAAGTAGTTTTGAAACATTCGCAGTCTGCTTTGCCCTGCATCGCCATATAAAAAACTCACGGCAAAACAATGAGACTACGTACAAAATTAATGGCTGCTCTCGCAGTGGCAAGTCCGCTGGCATATGGTCAAACGAGCGTGACGTTATATGGCCGCCTCGACGCGGGCCTGGAATATCTGAATCACGTCAGCAATGGCGCAGGCGGCAGTTCAAGCCGTTGGAGCGCCGAGGGCGGCGATTGGGGCACCAGTATGCTGGGCCTCAAAGGCAATGAAGATCTGGGCGGCGGGCTCAATGCCATCTTCAACCTCGAAACCGGGTTGCAGGTCATGAACGGCACGACGAGCGGCGGGCGGCTGTGGTCGCGTCGCGCGTTCGCCGGTTTGAAAAGCGAGCAGTGGGGCACGTTGCAGGCCGGCCGTAATCTGTTTATCGACAGCGACGGCGTATGGGAATTCGACCCGTTCGTGCAGCAGGCGTTTTCGTCGGCCTCGCTCGTGCGCGGGCGCAACTGGCAGCAGACCAGCAACAACGTCGAGTATCACAGCCCGGTGTTCTGGGGTTTCGACGTGCAGGCACAATACGCGTTCGGCAATCAGCCAGGCGCCTTCAACAGCGGCGCGGCCGGCGAGTTCGGCCGCTCGGACGGCATCATGCTGACGTATCACTCGCCGCTCTTCGACGTGCGCGGCATCTACGACGAACTGCGCGACGCCAATGGCCGCTTCAGCAATATCTTCCAGGCGTCACGCGAATATTTCGTGGGCGCCAATGTGCGTCTGAACGCGGTCAAGATCCAGGGCGCCTATACGCACTACTCGGCGCCCGATTCGCCGGTCGGCGTGGCCGACACCGCCGATCACTACTGGCTCGGCGCTACCTACAGCTTCCTGCCGAGTTGGGCCGTGACGGCGGGCGGCTACTACGTGAAGGTAGGGGACGGCTCGGGCGATGCCGCGCACGACCCGTCCGGCCACGCGATGATGTACGTGCTCGGCACCACCTACAACCTGTCGAAGCGCACTTTCCTGTACGGCACGGTGGGCTATGTGCACAACGGCAGCAACTCGAACTTCTCGCTCGAAGCATCGCCGCGCGATGCGGCCGGCAACACGAGTCCGCTCGTCGGCGAATCGCAGACCGGCGCTTATGTCGGCATGCTGCATCAGTTCTGACTTGCGCTTTTTGCATCGTCAGGCGGCGGCCTGCCCGACCGCCGCCGATTTGCGCAGCCGCACCGGAATCGACTTCGAGGCCGGCACCTGACTCGATTTCGCGTGATGCGAGAGCGGAATCAACCGGTTGCATTCCGGGTAATAGCCCATGACGCAGCCAGGCGGAATGTCGAACGCGTGGACATGCATGCCGTCGACCTCGCGCGCGATGCCGTCGTTCGAGTCGGTGGAGATGCATACCGCGGCGCCTTCCGCCAGACCGAGCCGGGTCATGTCGTCCTGATGCATGAGCAGCACGTCGCGTGTGCCATGCACGCCGCGGAAGCGGTCGTCGGGACCGTAGACGGTGGTGTTGAACTGGCTGTCGCCGCGGGTCGTCATCAGGCGCAACACGTCGGGGCCGCGCGAGGGCATGTCCGCGTCCTCGTCGAGCGTATCGGGCACGATGAAATTCGCCTTGCCGCTTTCCGTGTTCCATTTGCGCTCGCACGCGGCGAGCGGCCGGTGGAACCCACCCGGCTGCCTGAAGCGCTGGTTGAAGTCCTTGAACTGATCCGGATAGGTGCGCTCGATCGCCTCGCGCACCAGCGCGTAATCGTTCACCCAGGCATCCCAGTCCACGTTTGGATTGCGCGGCAACAGCGCCTTCGCGATGCCCGCGACAATGGCCGGCTCGGATAGCAGCATATCGCCGGCCGGTTCGGCGAGTCCATGCGAACCGTGCACGCACGCCGTGCTGTCCTCCACACTCACCCATTGCTCGCCGCCCGCCTGGCGGTCGATCTCGATGCGCCCGAGGCACGGCAGCAGGTAGGCGACTTCGCCGTGCAATAGATGGCTGCGGTTAAGCTTGGTCGCGATCTGCACCGTGAGCCGCAGCCGCCGCCAGGCCGGATCCATCACATGATGATCGGGAATCGCCACCTGGAAATTGCCCCCCAGGCCGATGAAGGCTTTGACCTTGCCGTCGAGCACACCGCGGCAGGCTTCGACCGTGGTCAGGCCTTTGTCGCGCGGCGGCTCGAAGCCATACAGTTGCTTCAGCTTGTCGAGCGGCGCGAGTTCAGGCTTCTCCGTAATGCCAACCGTGCGCTGTCCCTGCACGTTCGAGTGGCCGCGAATCGGGCAGATACCCGCGCCCGGCCTGCCGATATTGCCGCGCAGAAGCAGCAGGTTCGACAGCATCTGCACGTTATGCACGCCGTTGCGATGCTGCGTGATGCCCATGCCGTACAACACCATTGCGGCGTTCGCTTGGGCATAGACCCGCGCGGCGTTTTCCAGCGCGGCGCGGCTGAGTTGCGAGTGCTCCTCGATTTCTTCCCATGAGGTAGCGCGCATGGCGTCTGCGAAGGCTTCGAAGCCGTGCGTGTGTTCGGCGATAAACGCCGCATCCAGCACACGCGGCGCGCCGTTGCGCTGCGCGTCGTCATCCCATTCGATCAGCAGCTTGCAGAGTCCGGCAATCGCGGCCGCGTCGCCGCCGATCTTCACCTGATGGTATTGCGTGCTGATCTGCGTTTCGGAGGGGGTGAGCATGTCGAGCGGCGACTGTGGATTCGCAAAGCTGACCAGTCCGCGCTCCTTGAGTGGATTGAAAGTGATGATCTCCGCCCCGCGTTTGCGCGCGTCCTGCAACTGATGCAGCATGCGCGGCGCGTTGGTGCCCGTGTTGTGGCCGAAGAACAGCATGCAGTCGGTGTGCGTGAAGTCTTCGAGTTGCACGGTCCCGACCGGCACGCCGATCGATTTAGGTAAGCCAACCGAAGTACTCTCGTGACACATGTTCGAACTGTCGGGCAGGTTGTTGGTGCCATACAGCCGGGCGAGCAGCGCATACATGTACGAGGTTTCGAGCGAGGCGCGGCCGGAGGCATAGAACACCGCCTCGTTCGGATCGATTGCTTGCAGTTCTTTCGCGATCCCGGCGAATGCATGTTCCCAGGTGGTTTGCACGTAACGGTCGGTCGCGGCATCCCAGCGCATCGGCGCGGTCAGACGGCCGCGCGATTCGAGCTCGAAGCCGCTCCATGAGCGCAATTCGCTCAGGGTGTGCGCGGCGAAAAAGTCGGCATTGATGCGTTTGTTGGTGATTTCCCACGCGGTCGCCTTCGCGCCGTTTTCGCAGAACTCGAAAAGGTGCGGGTCCGCGGGTTTGGCCCATGAGCAACTCACACAGGCGAAGCCGTCAGGCTTGTTCTGTTGCGACAGAATGCGGCTGCCGTTCAACGTGACGTGTTCCTGCACGAGAATCGACGCGACTGCTTTCACCGAACCCCAACCGCCCGCCGCGTTGCGGTATTCCTTGAGCGGGGCACTGGCGGGTGTGGCGTCTGTTGCGCCGTCTGTCGATGTTCCGGTGATCTGATCCGTACTCATTGTTCGCTCCTCGCGGGTTAGCCGGTGCTTGAATGCCGGCTCGCACGAAGGAGTCCGCAATTACCGGACCACCGGATTAATTTGCGCTTACAACCTTCGCCATTTTGGCAACGTTCGGCAGCAAGCGGCGCTGACGGGCGGCGGTTTGACAGGGGGATCGCCTTCGGGGACATGTGCCGGACCGCTCGGCGGCACGTCGTCAGGCGGAGGCGACGGGTCGGGATCGGTGGTCGGAGGCGGCGTGTCGGGATCGACCTCCGGCGGGGTCGGCGCATGCAGGCGAAGATTCGGCATGCGAGGTGCGCTCGTTATGTTCATCGTGTTCTCCGTGTGATGCGTGCCTGTCGGCGAGTCGGTTTGTCGATTGCAACCGGCATGCCACTCGCCTTTTATTTCGCGCAGATGCCGGTGCTGGCCGTGTGGAACGGCTATTGCTCGGTCACGGCATGCGCGTGGTGCCGAGCGGCGATACGCCCCCGCCATATCACTCCGAACATGACGCACTGAAGTGCAGGGACAAGGGAAAGACAAATGGCGCGACATAAGGCCGACGTTGCTGACGACGACTTCGAGATTTACGCCAGCTATCACGGGACAGGCGACGGCCGTTACGTAGGTGGACTGAAGGTTGTCAGGAAAGCGGACAGAAAAATTCTGTTTCCATTCGACGGCGCGCCCGAAATCGGGCCGTACGCAACTGCCGACGAGGCACGCCGTGCCGCGATCGAATATGGCCGGGAGATCGTCGCTGCAGATCGCGCGGCTCCTGAGAAATGACGATGGCGGCGCGTGCGCGCCGCCGCAATAACGGATTCTTTTATGGCATGCCGCCGAGCGACGGAGAAATCGTACTGCCGCGGCCCGGGTCGTCGGGATGTTCGTCGGGCACCCTCGGACGTACCGCCAGCGGCGGATGGGTGCGGTAGCAACTATCGATCGACGTATCGGCCAGGCAGCGTTGGAATGCGTCCGCGTCGTTCTTGTGCGCGAACAGGTACAGGGTCCGCTCAACCTGCACTTCGGTATCGGATACGCGAATCGTCGTCATCGTCATGATGTTCTCCTTTTTACAATGTTGAACCAGACCTCCGTACCGAATGCCGCAATGGCCGTGCCCAAGTCCCGCGCGCGGGCGATCCACATAATTGACGGAGAGGGACCGGATGTTGCTGCTGTGAACACCTACCCGACACCCGAAGGAGGTCGACATGCAGAATGACAAACCCCAGCAAAGTCCAGACGAACAGACAGCGGAGGCGGTAAAGCAGCGCAACCGGCCGAGCGGCACGCACTACGTGGAACCGAGCCCGCTCGGTATCGAGCCCGTAGAACAGACCGGCGTGGACAGGCAGACCAATCCGCCGCGTTCGAGCGAGCGCCCGGCGCAAACGGCCGAAGTACCGCTGGGCACAGGCGCGCATGCCGAGCCGCCGGGAGGCGGTGGACGCGAGTCACAGCGCAAGGACTGACGCGGCGTGTGCTGAACGGTACGCACCCAAACCAACGGAGAGACGCATGCAACACGACAATGAACCGCTGAATCCCGGCGACGAAGCTTCGGCCGATGCGCCCGGCGTCGGCGAAGATGTATGCCGTGCGTGCCACGGCACCGGCACGGTGGAAGGCGTGCAGTGCACGCTATGCGGCGGCACGGGAAAAGTGCTGCAAGGCATAGGCGGCGGCTGAGCGCAATGAGGCTGCGCCGCGATTGCGCCGCCGCGACTACGCGACCCGCGATCGCGCCAGCCAACGCCGCGCACATAGTGGCAGACACGGAGCATTAACTTCATATGTTTGCAAAATTCGTCCACCGACATAGCTCTGCGCGCACAGCGGCCTATAAGACCGTACGTGCCCAGGCAGGCGCGCTTTATGCGGCGCTGAATGGCCCACCGGGGCCGACGCATGCGCCGGCTTCGGGAGAGCACTGCGAGCGTCAGGATCAGGACGCAAAGGAGCAAACCATGTACAACGATTCGAAGCATGGATTCGATGTCGCTCAGACCGAGTACGAAGCCTTCATGCTGGAGCCGCACGACTGGGTGCCGAATAACCGCAAACTGCCGGTGGTGATTTACCGGCGCGCGCTCATGCCGGACAGCGGCGATCTGGCGGCGGCGTTCGAGATCCTGTTCGAGCGCAACGCGTGGCCGCCGCAATGGCGCGACGGCATCTTCGACTACCATCATTTCCACGCCACTGCGCACGAAATACTCGGTGTGACGGACGGTTCCGCGCAGGTGATCGTGGGCGGGCCAGGCGGCAGGGTGGTGACGCTGTCCGCCGGCGACGCGCTCCTGCTGCCGGCCGGCACCGGCCATTGTCTGCAATCGTTCGCGCGGCATTTTCAGGTGGTGGCCGGGTATCCGGAGGGCCAGCAGTGGGATATCCGCCGCGAAGCGCTCACGCCGGATGAACTCGCTACTATGGAGGCGTTGCCTTTCCCTTCGCTGGATCCGATCGACGGCAAGCATGGGCCACTGGTCGAACACTGGCTGCATGCGGCTTGAAACGCGTTTGCATCACTTTTCGCTTGTGCGGGCGCCGAACGGGTTCGCACCGCAAGCCCTCTGAAAGGCGGTTCGCTTCCAGGCGCGAGCCGTCTCATTCCGCATGACACGCGCCGTGCAGGTTTGCGCGCATCGGCGCATCATCGTTGAGCCTCGCAGCGGTTCCTCATGCGTTCTGCCCCGTCAACACGGTTCGCCGGGTGCGCCGAAGCACGCAGCGCGTCCCGGCCGTCTCTTCAACGCCGAACAAGGAGTGTCCCATGCAAAACGATCCCGCCCTCGACCAGCTGTGTATCAACACGATCCGCACGCTGTCGATGGACGCTGTGCAAAAGGCCAATTCCGGCCACCCCGGTACGCCGATGGCACTGGCACCCGTTGCCTATCACCTGTGGCAAAACCATCTGCGTTACGACCCCGACGAGCCGCTCTGGCCTAACCGCGACCGCTTCGTCTTATCGGTGGGGCACGCCTCGATGCTGCTGTATTCGCTGTTGCACCTTGCGAACGTGAAAGCCGTGGACGACGCCGGCAACCCGACCGACGGACCCGCGGTCTCGCTCGACGATATCGAACATTTCCGCCAGTTGGGCAGCAAGACACCGGGCCACCCGGAGTACCGGATGACCACAGGCGTCGAGACCACGACAGGCCCGCTTGGGCAAGGGCTCGGCAATAGCGTCGGCATGGCGATGGCGGCACGCTGGTACGAGAGCCATTTCAACAAGCCCGATGCGCCGCTGTTCGACTATCGGGTCTACGCGCTGTGCGGCGACGGCGACATGATGGAAGGCATCTCGCACGAGGCGGCTTCGCTCGCCGGTCACCTGAAGCTGTCCAATCTGATCTGGATCTACGACAGCAACCGCGTGACGATTGAAGGCCACACCGACCTCGCTTATAGCGACGACGTGGAAACCCGCTTTCGCGGCTACAACTGGCACACGCTGCATGTGAGCGACGCGAACGACGCCGCCGCGCTCGAAGCGGCATTCGTCGAAGCGAAAAGCATTACCGACAGGCCGACGCTGATCGTGGTGCACAGCATAATCGGCTGGGGTGCGCCGCATAAGCAGGACACCTCGGCGGCGCACGGCGAGCCGCTTGGCGTAGAAGAAGTGGCGCTCGCCAAGAAAGCGTACGGCTGGCCCGAGGATAAATTCTTCTATGTGCCCGACGGTGTGCGCGAACGCTTCGCGGCGGGCATCGGTGCGCGCGGCAAGGCGGCGCGCGAGGAATGGCAGGCGAAGTACGACGCCTACAACAAAAAGCACCCGGAACTCGCGCGTGAATTCGCGCAGATCGAAGCGCACGAATTACCGGCCGGTTGGGACAGCGACATTCCTACCTTCGACGCGGACCCGAAGGGCGTTGCCTCGCGCGAATCGTCGGGCAAGGTGCTCAATGCGATTGCCGCGCGCGTTCCGTGGATGATCGGCGGCGCGGCCGACCTTTCGCCGTCCACCAAAACCAATCTGAAATTCGAGGGCGCGGGCAGCTTCGAACACGATAACTATGGCGGCTGCAATCTGCATTTCGGCATTCGCGAACACGCGATGGGTGCGGCGGTAAACGGCCTCGCGCTGTCGAATCTGCGGCCGTTCGGCTCGACCTTCCTGATTTTCGGCGACTACATGAAGCCGCCTATCCGGCTCTCGGCGATCATGGAAGTGCCGGCCATTTACGTGTTCACGCACGATTCGATCGGCGTCGGCGAAGATGGTCCGACCCATCAGCCAATCGAGCAGCTCGCCTCGCTGCGCGGCGTGCCGGGACTGACCGTGCTGCGTCCGGGCGATGCCAACGAGGTGGCCGAGGCGTGGCGCGTGGCGCTTGCCGATCCGCGGCGGCCGTCGTGCATCGTCGTGTCGCGCCAGCCGTTGCCCACGCTGGACCGCAGCCGCTATGCGGCCGCGAAGGGCACGCAGAAGGGCGCCTACGTGCTGGCCGATGCAGCCGGCGGGCAGAAGCCGCAGGTGATCCTGATGGCGACGGGCAGCGAACTCTCGGTTTGTGTCGACGTGTACGAGAAACTCAAGGGCGAAGGCATTGCGGCGCGCGTGGTGTCGATGCCGTCATGGGATATCTTCGAGCGCCAGGACGAGGCGTATCAGGACTCGGTGCTGCCACCGGATGTGGACGCGCGCGTGGCGGTCGAGCAGGCAGCTTCGCTTGGCTGGGACCGCTATGTGGGGCGTCTCGGCGCGCAGGTGGTGATGCATACGTTCGGCGCGTCCGCGCCGCTTGCCGAGCTGAAGAAGAAGTTCGGCTTCACGCCGGAGCATGTATACGAAGCGGCAAAGCAGCAGATCGCGCGGGTGCAAGGCAAGCGCAGCCAGGAGTAGGGGAGTAGGGCACGCATAGCGTGCCTGGAAAAAAATCCGGCGGGTGTCATGAAATGACACCCGCCGGATTTTTATTTGCAGCCTGGATTCGTGCGACGTCAACGCTGCGGGATCGACTGTGGCCTCATCTGAGGCAAAGACCGTGCTAAAAAACCCGCGGCATCAATTCGCCGGAATCGTCACCACCGGCGCCTTGCTACTGGTGTCGGCCTCGGCAAGCGCCATCAGATTCTGCACCACCGTGAACGCGTATTTCGAATCGAAGTCGTTGCGATCGACCCAATATGTCGACGGACCGTACGCAATCATCACATACGCGTTATCGGGCGGTGTCTTGCCCGAGTGCACGATGATAGTCGGCCGCGTCTCGCCGCCGATCAGCCCGACGGTCGGCTTGGTCGATCCATCGCTGATACGCTCGACGGGCACCTGCACCTGGGCGCCGAGGTCGGACAGGATACCGAGCACGGAACGCGTCACCATCGGAATCTTGTCGCCCTTCTGTGAAGCCGACGACGGCCCATAGACGATTTCATAGGTCCGCGTAGTCGAAGACAGATGCAGCAGCTTGCGCACGCGCGCAAGATCGGCCGCCGTGGCTGCCGACTCGCCGCTTGTGGTCGCGCCCATCACCAGATACACGCCCATTGCGCCGTTTTTCCCGTCCGCCTGGCGCGACTCGACATTCAGCTCGCCCGCCAGTTGCAGGCGCCGCAACGCTTGCAGCAATTCGAAGAAACCCGGCGCGCCCGCGCTATTTTCGCCGCCGAGCGCATTGCCGTTCTGCAAGCCGCCCACCGATTGCGCGGTGATGCGCAACAGCAGATCGATCGGAATGCCGCCCTCGGCAAGCGGCAACACCAGCGCGGGCGCAAGCGGTCGGATATAGGCGGACGCAAATGCTTCGCCGGTGGTCGGCGTGAAGGTGAAGGTCGGATGATTCGAATAGGACACGCTGCCCGTCGCGAGCGCATAGCTCGGCTGGCTGCCCGAGCCGGCATTGGCGGTCGCGCCGCCGGTGGCGTCGAACGTATAGGCGGCGATGATGCTGCTGACCGTCAGGAAGGCCGGCGCGTCGCCGTAACGCAGGCCGACCACGGCAGCGAGAATCTCGCGTTTTTTCGCGTCGCCGAGGGCGCGCGCATAGTCCACCTGGTCGGCTTTCAGGCGGGACGGTCCGATGTGTACGCAGGCGGAAGCGAGGCAGGCCGCGCACAACGCCGCGGCAACGGAAGCGGTTCTGATCATAACGGCGAGGAGAGCGGAAGATTATCCGCTGAAGAATGGGCCCGCAACGGCGGTAGCAGAACCTATTCCCGAATGCGCGCGTAAAGGCGCCGATCTCCGTTTTCGTCCTATGAATTCGAGCTGTATCCGCCCGGATCTAACGGTGGAGGCAACGCGCAGGAATTGCTATTGCGTTGCAATATTTGCAGGAGCGCGCGCACCGGTTACGTGTGGATTGCGCGGATATCGCGTCTGTCCCGCAAGCCGCGCTCACCGCTCATACCCGCTGCCGGCTTAACACCCGTTGCAATTCCCGTGGGTCGACCGGTTTCGTGAAGTGGTGGTCGAACCCGGCGGCCACGGCGGTTTGCTTGTCCTGCTGCTGGCCCCAACCCGTGACGGCGATCAGCAGAATGCCCGCGTCCGGGTAATCGCGGCGAATCCGCCGCGCCATTTCGTAACCGTTCAGGAGCGGCAAGCCGATATCGAGAATCACCGCCTGCGGGGCAAATGCGTCGACCCGTTCGAGACCGGCAATGCCGTCGCCAGCGGTGCGCACTTCGTGGCCTTCGAGTTCGAGCACCATCGCGAGGCTCTCGGCGGCGTCCGCGTTATCGTCGACGACCAGCACGCGCAGGCCGGCCGCGCGCGGCGTTTCGGGCGGCGTGCTGTCGGACGGCTGCGAAGCGGTTTTTGTCAACGGCAGCCGGATCATGAACTCGCTGCCTTTGCCGGGGCCCTCGCTGAAGGCAGCGACCGTGCCGCCATGCAGTTCGGCGAGGCCGCGCACCAGCGCGAGACCAATGCCGAGGCCGCCCTGCGAGCGGTCGAGAGCCGGCGCGAGTTGCGAGAACATTTCGAATACGCTGTCCAGATGCTCGCCCGGAATGCCGATACCGGAATCGCGCACGACGATCACCGCTTCGTCGCCTTCGCGTTCCGCCGCGAGCGAGATGCTGCCGCCAGGCGGCGTGTACTTGGCGGCGTTGTTCAGCAGATTCAGGATCATCTGCGACAGGCGCGTGGGGTCTGCGATCAGATACAGCGGCTCGCGCGGCAGCGTCACGCTCAGATGGTGCGACGAGGCCTGCACGGTCGGCCGCGCCGCTTCCATTGCCGATTGCATCGCGCGCGCCAGTTCGAGCCGTTGCTTGCGCAACTCGAGTTTGCCTTGGGTGATGCGCGAGACCTCCAGCAGATCGTCGACCAGGTGGGTCATGTGTTGCAGTTGCCGGTCGAACACGTCGCGTGACCAGCTCAATTGCGGATCGGCGAACTCCTTCAAACGCAGAATTTCCAGCACGTTGCGCATCGGCGCAAGCGGATTGCGCAGTTCGTGCGCCAGCGTGGCGAGGAATTCGTCCTTGCGGCGGTCGGCTTTGGAGAGTTCGAGATTGAGCCGGGTGAGTTGCTGTTCGGCGCGCCTGCGCTCGGTAATGTCGCGATTGATGCTGACCGCGCCGTAGACATCGCCTCGCGCGTTTGCAAGCGGCTTGACCACCGTTTCGCAGACGCCGCGCGAACCGTCGCGCCGCACGAACGGCAACTCGCTGCGCCACGTGCCTTCGGCGGCGAGCGCCGCCAGCGCTTCCCGGCGAATGCCCAGCGCCTGTTCCGGCGGCAGGAACATCGCGACCGGCCTGCCGAGAATCTCCCGCATGCGATAACCGAGCATGCGTTCGCCGCCCACGTTGAAGTCGGTGATATTGCCGCGCAGATCGGTGATCACGATCGCGTCGCTCAAGTGCTCGAAGATCGCTGCCTGGCGCAGCAGCACCGTCTGCGCTTCCTTGCGTTCGGTGATGTCGATGCCGAGGCCGTAGATCATCAGCGGCACGCCGTGGCGGTCGTAGGCGGCGCGCCCGCGGCCTTCCATCCAGCACCAGTCGCCGCTCGCATGCAGAAAGCGGAACTCGGCGACATAGTCGTCACCGGTTTCCACCGCGTGATCCACCGCCTCGTTGAGCGCGATCAGGTCGCCCGGGTGAATCCGTTCGAAAAAACCGCCGGGCGTGTGCGCAAAGCGTCCCTCGGCGTAGCCCGCGAGCGCTTCCAGCTCGCGGCTCCACCAGAATCTGCCGGACTTCGGCTCGTGCGACCACGCGCCCATGCGCGCGCCGCGCATGGCGAGACTCAGCACGTCGCGGCTTTCCTGCAACTCTTTCTGCGCGAACTGATGCGCGGCCACGGACGCCTCGGCATTGCGCCGCGCGAGCAGCAGCTCCTGCTCGTACTTATGACGATCGGCGACGATCAGTACGGCCACTTCGAGGTAGGTGGCCTCGCCATGACGGCGGCGCACGGCATTGAGCAGCATCGGCAGCATATGGCCGTCCCGATGCATCAAGCTGAGCTTGACCTCGGCAACCGAACCCTGCATTTGCAGGAGCGGCGCCCAATGCGTCTGATAGAACACTTTGCCGCCGGCGCTCAGCAGATCCTGGATCTGCCTCGTCCCGGCGAGTTCAGCTGTCTGATAGCCGAGCCAGCCGCAGAAGGTTGCGTTCACGCGCAGGATACGGCCGTTGGTATCGGTGACGAGCAGGCCGCAGGCGGCATGCTCGAACAACGCATCGGCAGCGGGCAGCGGATAGTCCGTGCTGTGCATCGCGTTACGGGCTCACCGGCCCGGGAAAGGCGCTCATGGCAGCCGCGCTTGCGCGAGGCGAAATCAGGTGCGGACAATGGCCGACGTGATCGACCCGCACCATGCGGCATTCGCCATGAAACGACGGCGCGAGATAGCGCCGCATGCTCTGATCGCAACCGAAGCCGTGCACCAGCACTGTGGTACGTTTGCCGCTGCCGGAAATCTGTAGGTGGTTGCGCTGGGTGATGCTCATTGTCGGATCCTGAAGCCCGCCGGGGCGGAGCGGCGATTGCGCGCGATTACACGAAGCGTGCGCGCCGGCCAGTATTCAACAGAATGTTACCGCAGTCTCGCCGCCTGGCCGCGCACTTGCGTCGTTGCGCGCATGGCGCCTGCGCGCGGAACGAGGTGGCTCGCGTCTGACGGCGCTCGCATCGTTTGGTTCCGGATTGCACGCGATTCCTTGTTAGCCAGCCTGGGCGATGCAATTGGCATCAACTGTGACGCGAGGGGTTCATGGACGCGAAGACCCCGGCGGGTTCTTCGTTCAGGTCGCCTCAACCGGTCTCTATCTTCGGTTGCGGCGCCTCGCGCGGTTCGATTCCGAATCGTTCGTATTGCGAAATCACCTGGGCGCCGAATAGCAGCAACGTGGCGAGCCATTCCAGGCTGAACAGGATCACGATCGCCATGGTCAGCGAGCCGTATACCACGCTGACTTGCGAAAGGGTCGCGAAATACCAGACCAGCACGTGCCGGGTGATCTCCCACAGCACGGCGGCGACCACGCCGCCGAACAGGGCATGTTTGAGCGAAGGGCGCCCGACCGGCATCACCATATAGATCGAGGTCAGCACGAAGATTTCGCCCGCGAGGCCGAGCAGATACAGCACGGCACGTGAGAGGCCTTGCAACGAAACATGCAGGCCGAACAGGTCGATGCCTTCGGCGCCGATCGCCTCCAGGCCGCTCGATACGAAGGTGACGATCAGCAGGCCGACGCCGAGAAAAAGAATGTAGCAATACGGCAGCATGGCCGACAGCAGGAAGTGCCGCCGTCGCACCACCACGCGGTGGACGAAGATCAGCGACATCGCGTTCTCGAGCACGGTGAAGGCGAGCGAGCTGAAGAAGATCATGGTGAGCAGCAGAACCCAGCCGATGACTGCGCGATGTGCGAGAAAATTGGCCAGTTCGCGCACCAGCGCGTTGGACTGCCCCGGCACCAGCCATTGCAATAGATGCGCGAGCGCCGCCAGCAGAACATGTTGTGGCACGACGCGCGACAGGGCGATCACGATCAGGATCATCAGCGGCACGATCGAGAGCAATGCGTAATACGCGACTGCACCGGCTAGCAGCAAGCCCTGGTTCGCGCGGAATGCCTTCAGGGTTTGCAGCACGAATGTGCCGGGATGTTTCGCCACATACAACGCGTGATCGTCGATGATGGTTTGCATGGGGCCTCACGGCGCGTTGAGGAGTCTGAGGGAATACAGGGTAGGACGACGCGCTTGCCTTGTTACTTAAGCACGTATGCGGCCATACTGGGGCACACTGTTGTTCCTGCGCGTCGAATTGTTAAAGCGTGCCAGGAATGCAGTTTGCTTGGGGGCTGTGTCGCTGTTGCATCAACCTGCTTCAGGATCCTACTTGAATATAGCCTCTGACCAAGCGGACCTCGCGGACCTGGTGGTCGCACGGCCCGAGGGATTGTATTGCCCGGCGGGCGACTTCCATATCGATCCGTGGCGCCCTGTCGAACGGGCCGTGATTACGCATGCGCATTCCGATCACGCACGCTTCGGGCATCGGCACTATCTTGCGTCGCGAGCGGGGGCGAACGTGCTGTTGTCGCGTCTGCCCGGCATTTCGCTGCAAACTCTGGCGTATGGCGAGCGTATCGATCTCAACGGTACGACCGTGTCGCTGCATCCCGCCGGCCACGTGCTGGGCTCGGCGCAATTGCGGATCGAACACCGCGGGCGCGTCTGGGTTGCGTCGGGCGACTACAAGCTCGACCCCGACCCGACCTGTGACGCTTTCGAACCGGTGCGCTGCGATACCTTCATTACCGAGTCGACCTTCGGCCTGCCGATCTATCGATGGGACGCGCCGCAAACCGTGTTCGACGGCGTCGATTCCTGGTGGCGTCATAACGTTGCGCAAGGGCGCGCTTCCGTGTTGTTCTGCTATTCGTTCGGCAAGGCGCAGCGCGTGCTGGCAAGTGTCGATGCGGGCATTGGGCCGATCTTCTGTCACGGCGCCGTTGAGCCGCTCAATCGCGCGTATCGGGAGGCCGGCGTGCGCTTGCCGCCGGTGCGTCTCGTGAGCGAGATGCCGGCGATGGACAAGGCGGCTTTCCGTCAGGCATTGATCGTGGCGCCGCCTTCCGCGCAGGGCAGCGCATGGCTCAAGCGCTTCGGCGACTATAGCGACGCGTTCGCGTCGGGCTGGATGCGTCTGCGCGGCGCACGCCGCAGACGCGGCGTCGATCGTGGCTTCGTGCTGTCGGATCATGCTGACTGGCCGGGCCTGCAAACGGCCATTCACGCGACGGGAGCCGAACGCGTGATCGTCACCCACGGATCGGTCGAGCCGATGGTGCGCTGGTTACGCGAGCACGGCCTCGAAGCGGGCGCGTTTGAAACGCAATACGGCGACGATACGGTCGAAGCCGATGCCGCGGGTGCGGACGAAACGGCCGCCACGGGTAGCGTATCGTTCGAGCCCGAGTCGGTGGGCAAGCAGAACGAGTCTGCCGACAAAGACGTCACCCCGGTCGATCCCGCGAGTAGCGCATGAAACGCTTCGCCGCCCTTTACACCGCGCTCGACGCCACCACGTCCACGCACGACAAACTCGAAGCCCTTACCAGCTATTTTGCGGCGGCGGAGCCGGAAGATGCCGCTTGGGCGTCGTATTTTCTCGCCGGCGGCAAGCCTCGCCAATCGGTGCCCACGCGTCTTTTGAGCGAGATCGCGCGCGAGCGCGCCGGTCTGCCGGCGTGGTTGTTCGAGGAGTCTTATCATGCGGTGGGCGATCTGGCCGAGACCATCGCCCATATCCTGCCGCCCGCGCAGCGCAACTCCGAACTGGGTCTCACGCAGTGGATCGAGCACCGCGTATTGACCTTGCGCGGTGCGGCGCCGGAAGAGTTGCGCACGCGTCTCATCAACTATTGGGACGAACTCGATTGGGGTGGCCGTTTTCTGCTGACGAAACTGATCGGCGGCGGGTTTCGCGTGGGCGTAGCGCGGCAACTGGTGGTGCGGGCGCTTGCGGAAGTGGCGGGCGTCGATCATAAGCGGATCGCGCAACGCATGGTCGGCTGGACCGACTCGCGACAGAAGCCCGACGCGGTGCGCTACCTGCGTTTGATCGCACCTGAGGCGACCAGCGACGATGCGCAGTCCGGTGCGCCCCAGCATGACAGCGATCTCGGACTGCCCTATCCGTTCTTTCTCGCCCATCCATTGCAAGCCGATCCGGCAACGCTCGGCGACCCATCGCAATGGCAGATCGAATGGAAATGGGACGGCATTCGCGCGCAACTCGTCAAGCGCGGCGGGCGGGTGTGGCTGTGGTCGCGCGGCGAGGACCTGATCACGGACCGGTTTCCCGAAGTCGCGGCGCTAGGCGAAGCCTTGCCGGAAGGCTTCGTGATCGACGGCGAGATTCTCGCGTGGGAACCCGGCGCAAGCGCGCCATTGCCGTTCGCGCGTTTGCAACCGCGTATTGCGCGCAAAACGCTGACGAAAAAAATCCTCGCCGATTCGCCCGCCACGCTGCTTGCCTACGATCTGCTCGAAGCGCACGGCCAGGATCTGCGCATGACGCCGCTCGCCGAACGGCGCGCGCAACTGGATGCATTGGCAACTACCGTGGACAGCACGCTCGCACGCGATCTGCTGCGCGTATCGCCGCTGGTGAGTGCGCCCGATTGGCAAGCCCTCGCGGCGCTGCGCGACGAGAGCCGGGCGCGCGGCGTGGAAGGTCTGATGGTCAAGGAGCGCGAGTCGATGTATGGCGTGGGCCGCACCAAGGCCTCCGGCACGTGGTGGAAATGGAAGATCGATCCGTATGCGGTGGACGCGGTGCTGGTTTACGCGCAGCGCGGCCACGGCCGCCGTGCGAGTCTCTACACCGATTTCACATTTGCGGTGTGGGACGAAGCGGACGGTGTGCGCACGCTGGTGCCGTTCGCCAAGGCTTATTCCGGTCTCACTGACGAAGAAATGCGCCAGGTGGATGCGATCGTGCGCAAGACCACGATCGAAAAGTTCGGGCCGGTGCGCAGCGTAACGCCCACGCTCGTATTCGAAATCGGTTTCGAAGGCATTCAGGCGAGCCCGCGTCATAAGTCCGGCGTGGCGGTGCGGTTTCCGCGCATGCTGCGCTGGCGCACGGACAAACATATCGACGACGCCGACACGCTGGCAATGCTCAAAGGCTTCATCGACGACCGTGCGGGATAACCCGCTGAGTAGAAATCCCTAAAGCCTCGAATGCGGGCTGCCTGATGCACACGGCAAGCGCGATCTGCACAGCAGTTGTGCGTTTCACCGACGCGCAAACACTCGTTCGCGCGCACTTCGCAGTGCCTCCACGCCCTCAATCCACGGGCGATGATTTGTGACGTGAGCTATGGTTGTGAGGTAAAGCCTATGCGGTGGCGCGCTGGGCGCGGCCGACGCAATCCGCAACGCAAACCGAAGCCTTCGTCGGGTGCAGGATGAGTTTTGTCTGCACGTCGGGAGCGAATCTTGCGCGCGTGTTCCGAGGTGCCCGTGAGTGGCGCGCGTAAGAAAAGCCAGGGAGAAGAGGGTGACGTTCGACGACCAGATGGATGATAACGACGACGTCGTAGTGTGGCGGCCAATCCAGTATGCGATGGTGTCGCACCGGCGTGTGCTCGTGGTGGACGATTACCGGGAAGCGGCAGACGCATTGCAGGTATTGCTGAGTGCCGACGGCTTCGAGTGCCGCGCGCTCGAAGATCCGCTTGCAGTGTGCGACATGGCGCGCGAATGGCAACCGTTCGCGGTGGTACTGGACATCAAGATGCCGGGGCTGGACGGTCTGGAACTGGCGCGCCGCCTGCGCGCCCATGCTTCGACTTCCCATATGTTGCTGGTGGCATGCACCGCGTTTGCTTCGCGTGACGACCGGGTGCGCGCCAAAGCCGCCGGGTTCGACGCGCATTGCGCGAAGCCGCTGACGCCCGAGCGCCTGTTGCGCGTACTCGAATCGGCGGCGGCGCTGAACGTGGCCGGACCGCCGTAAAGGCTGCGTTCGCTTTGAAAAAAATTCTCCATATTGCCGCCCCCGATATTCATGGTGGATTGAAGCAGACGCATGAGATTCATCGAAGCTGCCGGTTCTCGTTCCACAGCACGACGAAGTTTTTCGGCCTGCGATAAACCGCGGGTCCACGGGTTGCTGAATACGTTGGCATGCGGTGTGTCTTTCGCACACCGCCCATGTCTATCGCACTCGGGAGATTCGTCATGAGCGACACGCAGCGTCCTACACCGCCGTTTCCGAAGCAGCAGCAAAACCACACGCCCGGGCACACGGCGGAAATGCAACCTCAACCCGATCACGGCGAGCGCTCCTATCGAGGTTCGGGACGGCTCGCGGGTAAAGCGGCGATCGTCACGGGCGGAGATAGCGGAATTGGCCGCGCCGTTGCCATTGCGTTCGCGCGTGAGGGCGCGGACGTACTGATTTCGTATCTGAACGAGGACGACGACGCGCGCGAGACCGCGCGCTGGATCGAGGAGGCAGGCCGCAAGGCGGTCCTGCTGCCTGGCGATATCACGAACCCCGCGCACTGCAATGCGATCGTCGACAGAGCTATCGAGGTTTTTGGCCGGCTCGACGTGCTGGTCAACAACGCCGCGTATCAAATGAGCTACCCCTCGCTCGAAGCGATCAGCGACGAAGAGTGGGACAAGACCTTCGATACGAACATTGGCGCGATGTTCAGGATCACCCGGGCCGCGGTCAAACATATGAAACCGGGTGCCGCGATCGTGAACACGACATCGATCAATGCGGATCACCCGAACCCCGGTTTGATCGCCTACGCGGCGACCAAGGGCGCGATTCAGAACTTCACCGGCGGCCTTGCGCAGTTGCTCGCGGAGAAAGGTATCCGTGCGAACTGCGTGGCGCCGGGGCCCATCTGGACGCCGCTGATTCCCTCCACCATGCCGCCGGAGAAAGTCGAGCAATTCGGCGCGCAGGTGCCGATGAAGCGCCCCGGCCAGCCGGCCGAACTGGCGGCCGCCTATGTGATGCTGGCATCCGACGAAGCCAGCTATATCTCCGGCGCGACTATTGCGGTGACGGGCGGATCGCCGATCATTTAGGTTTGTTGAATATCGGCAGGCTATCGGGAACCACCTGTTTTTTACCCGCTGTTCGACGATGTAGCCACGTGCACTCCGTCGCGGCCCGAGCGCGCGGCGGTGTGTGCTGCAGTGGCACGTCGCTTGCGCATTTCCGCTATATCGCGCTGCGACCCATCGTCAGGAGAAGGAGAATACCCATGAATACCCCCACCATAGAGACTCCGCTCGATCTCGCGCCGAGCGAAGCCGAGCGCATGGCCGTGACATTCGAAGTCAACGGTAAAACACGGCATTTCGAAGTGGAAGCATGGACCACGCTGCTCGACCTTCTGCGCGAACACTGTCAGTTGAGCGGCACCAAAAAAGGCTGCGATCATGGACAGTGCGGCGCCTGCACGGCAATCGTCGACGGCCGGCGGATCAACACGTGTCTCGCACTGGCGGTCGTGCACGACGGCGCAACGATCACGACGATCGAAGGCCTCGCCGACGGCGACACGCTGCATACCATGCAGCAGGCTTTCATCGACCACGATGCGTTCCAATGCGGTTACTGTACGCCGGGGCAGATCTGCTCCGCTGTCGCCATGCTCGACGAAGGCCACGTGAAGTGTGCCGACGACGTGCGCGAACTGATGAGCGGCAACCTCTGCCGCTGCGGTGCCTACACGAACATCGTGGCCGCGATTCTGGATGCCGCGGATCTGCCGGACCCGCAGCACGGCGATGAGGGAGCGCGCTCATGAACCGCTTCTCCTATACCCGCGCCAGTGCGGTGCCTCAGGCAATCGATCAGCATCGCGCCAATGGGACTGCTGCGTTCATTGCGGGCGGTACGAACCTCGTGGACCTGTTGCGCGAAGACGTGGCGCATCCGGCGGTGCTCGTCGATATCAACCGTTTGCCGCTGAGAAAGATCGAGGCGACTGATGCAGGCGGCCTGACGATCGGAGCGCTGGTGACCAACAGCGCGCTTGCGTATGACGACACGGTGGCCGCGCGCTACCCGTTGCTCGCCAAAGCGATTCTGGCCGGCGCGTCCGCGCAGATTCGCAATGTGGCGACAGTCGGCGGCAATCTGTTGCAACGCACCCGTTGCCATTATTTCTACGACGCCGGTACGCCCTGCAACAAGCGCGAGCCGGGAACGGGCTGCCCGGCGCTGGAAGGGGTGAACCGCATTCACGCGATACTCGGCGCAAGCGAGCAATGTATCGCCGTGCATCCGTCGGACATGTGCGTGGCACTGGCGGCGCTCGACGCCAAGGTTCATGTCGCCGGCGGGAACGGCACGCGCACGCTGCCGTTTGCCGACTTTCACCGCTTGCCCGGCGATACGCCGCACATCGACTCGAATCTGCGCGACGACGAATTGATCACGGCGATCGAATTGCCGAAAGAGGGTTTTGCCGCGCATCACGCTTACGTGAAAGTGCGAGACAGGGCTTCGTATGCGTTCGCGCTGGTGTCGGCGGCTGTGGGACTGGAACTCGAAGGCGACACGATCGTGAACGCGCGTTGCGCGCTCGGCGGCGTGGCGCACAAACCGTGGCGCGATGCTGAAGCCGAAGCCGTGTTGCGCGGCAAGCGTCTCGAAGCGGCCGCCGTGCGCGATTTCGCGGCCATGCTATTGCGCGGCGCTCACGGCCGCCGCGATAACGCGTTCAAGATCGAACTGGCGGCACGCGTCATCGCGCGCGCGTTCGAACTGGCGACGCAACGTTCGTTTGAGGAGACCGCATCATGAACCGCGCCGAAATGTTGCCGGCCGCGCGCGCTACCGGCGTGCCGCATAAGCGCGTGGACGGCAGGCAGAAAGTGACGGGCGCCGCACAATATTCCGCCGATTTCACGGCCGAGGGGCTCACCTATGGGTTCGTCATATCGAGCACGATGGCAACCGGCCGTATCGTATCGATCGATTCGTCCGCCGCGCTCGAACTGCCTGGCGTGCTGCTCGTGCTGACGCATCAGAATCGCCCGGAATTGCCGCTCGAAGACAAGCCTTACAAAGACATGGTCGCGCCAGGCGGAAGTCCATTCAGGCCGCTATGGGACGACCGCGTCTGGTATAGCGGACAACCGGTCGCTCTGGTAGTTGCTGAGTCGCTGGAATTGGCGCGCCATGCGGCAGCGCTCGTGAAAGTCCGTTACGAGGCCACGCCGCACCAGACCGATCTGAGCGAAGCGGTAATGAGCGCCGTTCCGCCTTCCACGGAAAAAGGCGGCTTCGAACCGCCGCCGCCCGCGCGTGGCGATGCGGATAGGGCGCTGGCGAGTGCTGTCGCGCGCGTCGATACTTTCTACAGCACGCCCGCGGAGTATCACAATCCGATGGAAATGCACGGCTGCACCGTGGTGCCGGACGCGCAAGGGCGTCTGACCGTGTATGAAAAGACCCAGGGTGTCGGCAATACCAAGTCGTATCTCACCAGCGTATTCGGTTTGCAGGACGACGAGGTACAAGTGATCGCGCCGTTTGTCGGCGGGGCGTTCGGCTCGGGCTTGCGGCCGCACTACCATCTCGCACTTGCGGTCATGGCCGCGCGCGAGCTGAAACGGCCCGTGCGGCTCACGTTGACACGGCAGCAGATGTTCACGTTTGCTCATCGCCCGCAATCTATCCAGCGTGTCGCATTGGGCGCGGGCGCCGACGGCAGATTGCAGGCGGTGATTCATGAAGCGGTGGCGGAAACCTCGCAATACGAAGATTACTGCGACGTAGTCGTCAATTGGGCGGGCCAACTGTATTGCTGCGACAACGTCAAGATGGGCTACAAGGTCGCGCGAATCGACGTGCCGACGCCTGCGGACACGCGCGCGCCGGGCGCGGCGCAAGGTCTCTTTCCGCTCGAAATGGCGATGGACGAACTTGCCGAAGCCTTGCAGATGGATCCGCTCGATCTGCGATTGATCAATTACGCCGAGCGCGACGCCAACAAGAATCTGCCTTTTTCGAGCAAGGCTTTGCGCGAATGCTATCGCGAGGGCGCGGCGCGCTTCGGCTGGGAGAGACGGCCGCTAGCGCCGCGCGCCCGGCGCGAAGGTCACGAACTGATCGGCTGGGGCATGGCGACCGGCGCATGGGACGCCATGCAGAACGAAGCGGCGGCGCGCGCGGTCATGACGCGTGACGGACGGGTGAAGGTTTCCAGTTCGACCGCGGATATCGGCACCGGCACCTACACTGCAATGAGCCAGATCGCAGCCGACGCGCTCGGCGTATCGATTCACGACGTTACTTTCGAACTCGGCGACACACGCTTGCCGAAGGCGCCGATTGAAGGCGGCTCGTGGACCGTATCGTCGGTGGGCAGTGCGGTCGATGTCGTCTGCAAACGGTTGCACAACCGCCTTGTCGATCTGGCGAGGCAATATGGCGGCGAACGCTTTTCAACCGTTGGGCGCGATAGCATCCGACGCTCGGGCGCGCGGCTCATTTGCGGCACGAGTGCGGACGACGCGATCGGCATCGACGCACTGTTCAGCCGCGCCGGAATCGATGAACTCGACGAGCAGGCGAGCGTCAAGCCGCATGAAAAACAGCAGGCGTATTCAATGGGCACGCATTCGGCCGTTTTCGCTGAAGTTCGCGTGGACGAAACGCTTGGCACCGTGCGGGTGACGCGCGTGGTCAGCGCGATCGCCGCGGGCCGCATCGTCAACCCGAAGACGGCGGCCAACCAGATCGCCGGCGGCGTGGTGTGGGGCATCAGCATGGCGCTGCACGAGCACGGCCAGTTCGACCATGCGCTCGGGCGGCAGATGAATCACAACTTCTCTGAATACCATGTGCCGGTGAATGCCGACATCCATGATATCGACGTGCTGTTCGTCGACGAGCACGACGACGTTGTCAATCCGTTGGGCGCGAAAGGCGTAGGCGAGATCGGCGTGGTGGGCGTGGCCGCCGCGGTGAGCAATGCGGTGTGGCATGCAACCGGCAAGCGGGTGAGGGCACTGCCGATCACGTTGGACAAGCTGCTCGGCTGAGGCGCGCTACGTCTGGAATTTTGTTCCTCGGGAACGCGCCGGTCCGTATCTTCAGTCCGGCGCGTACTTGAATTCGGGCAGCGCTTCGAGCGATTTTTTCGTAGCCTCAGGCAGCACCACGCGGCGATTGTTGATCTGGAGGTCATTGAACGGAACGGCGACAAGGTGTTTGCCCATGCCCAGAAAACCGCCTACCGAGAGGATCGCGTATGTGCCGCGGTCCGCCGTGGGCGACACGATCAGATCGTCCAGCGTGCCGATCGTGTCCTTGTTTTTGTTGTAGACATCGGCGCCACTCAGCTTCGACGCGCGATAGCCGCTGGCGAGCTGGACCACGTCCGTGCGTTTTTCCGTAATCGCCTGCGGAGCGCCTTGCGCGTAGGCATTGCCATACGACGCGAGCGTGACGAGCAGCAAGGCGGTGGCGGCCAGCGGTTTGATGTGTATTCTTTTCATGACGTTATTCTCCCTGATGTGGACATGGCGCTTTTCGCTGCGCGCTGCGTCGGCTTTGATTGAGCAGTTTCCCTTGACGGCTGCAAAAGTTGTGCCGCGCCGGCCGGCCATCAGGCCAATCCTGTCAGGTCCGGAATTTGCTGTCTCTGCGAGCTTGCCGTCCACTGCTTGAAACAAGCGCTTCAGTGCCTCTTGCTTCCACAGGAACCACTATGTCATCCCAAGCCAACTACTCGACGCGCATCGCGGAAGGCACGCCTTTTCCGCTCGGCGCGACATGGAACGGAAGCGGCGTCAACTTCGCGCTTTTCTCGGCGCACGCCACCAAGGTCGAACTGTGTCTGTTCGATGAAACCGGCGAAAACGAAATCGAGCGCATCGAACTGCCGGAATACACCGACGAGGTGTGGCACGTGTTCGTGCCGAATCTCAAACCGGGCGCGGTCTACGGTTATCGCGTGCACGGCCCTTACGAGCCCGAGAAAGGGCACCGCTTCAATCCGAACAAACTTCTGCTTGATCCGTATGCGAAAGCGCATATCGGCGAGCTCAAATGGGCGCCGGAAATTTTCGGCTATACGCTGGATTCCGAAGAGGGCGACCTGTCGTTCGACGAGCGCGACAGCGCGCCCTTCGTGCCGAAATGCAAGGTGGTCGACGCCAATTTTTCGTGGAGTCACCCCGAGCGCAATGCATTGCCGTGGGAACGCGTGATTTTTTATGAAGCCCATGTGCGCGGATTTACCAAACGGCATCCGGAAGTACCGGAAAATCTGCGCGGCACGTTCGCCGGACTCGGGCAGCGGGTCGTGCTCGACTACATCAAGAACCTCGGCGTGACGTCGGTGGAATTGATGCCGATCCAGACCTTCGTCAACGACAGCTATCTGCTCGATAAGGGTCTCACCAACTACTGGGGCTACAACACCATCGGTTTTTTCGCGGCCGATCCGCGTTTCTTCGCGTCGTCGATCGATTCGGTGGGCGAGTTCAAGGAGATGGTGGACCGCTTCCACAACGCCAATCTCGAAGTCATTCTCGACGTGGTCTACAACCACACGGCCGAAGGCAACGAACGCGGGCCGACCATCTCGTTCAAAGGTATCGACAACGCGTCGTATTATCGGCTGATGCCTGACGAGCCGCGCTACTACATCAACGACACCGGCACTGGCAACACGCTGAACCTGTCGCATCCGCGCGTATTGCAGATGGTGACCGACAGCCTGCGCTACTGGGTGACGGAAATGAAAGTGGACGGTTTCCGTTTCGACCTCGCCACGATTCTCGGCCGCGAACTGCACGGTTTCGACGAAGGCGGCGGCTTTCTCGACAGCTGCCGGCAGGACCCCGTGCTGTCCAGCGTGCGGCTGGTGGCCGAGCCGTGGGATTGCGGTCCCGGCGGCTATCAGGTGGGCGGCTTTCCGCCCGGCTGGGCGGAATGGAACGACCGCTTTCGCGATACCGTACGCGAATACTGGAAGGGCGACGAAGGCAAGGTTCCCGATCTCGCCACGCGGCTCACCGGTTCGGGCGACAAGTTCAACCATCGCGGCCGCCGCCCGTGGGCCAGCGTGAACTTCATTGCCGCGCACGACGGCTTCACGCTCAACGATCTGGTCTCGTACAACGACAAACACAACGAAGCCAACGGCGAGGACAACAAGGACGGCCACTCGGACAACAAATCCTGGAACATGGGCGTGGAGGGCCCGACCGACGATCCGGGCATTCGTCAGCAACGCGAGCGGCAGAAGCGCAATCTGCTCGCCACGCTGCTGCTTTCGCAAGGCTCGCCGATGATTCTCGCGGGCGACGAATTCGGCCGCACGCAGAAGGGCAACAACAACGCCTATTGTCAGGACAACGAGATCAGCTGGGTCGATTGGGAAGCGATCGACGACGATGGCCGCGCGCTCACCGAGTTCGTCAGGAATCTGACCACGCTGCGCCACCGTCTGCCGGTGCTGCGGCGCGGCCGTTTTCTGACCGGCGAATACAACGAGGCGCTCGACGTGACCGACGCCCGCTGGATCTCGCCGGAGGGCAAGGATCTCTCGCAGGAGCAGTGGGACGATGCTTCCATGCGCTGCTTTGGTCTCGTGATCGACGGCCGCGCGCAGGCGAGCGGCATTCGCCGTCCGGCGTCGGACGCGACTTTGCTGCTGGTGCTGAACGCGCATCACGACGTCGTCAATTTCACGCTGCCCGACATTCCCGAGGGGCAGCGCTGGACTTGTCTGCTCGACACCAACATGCCGGTGCGCTCCGAGTTGCCTCACTTCGCGGCCGGCGACGCGTATCAGGTGACCGCCCGCTCGCTGCTGCTGCTTGCGCTGGAAGCGCCGAGCCTCGCCACGCAGCGCGTATTCGACCGCCTCGAAGAACAGCTGACCACCGAGGATAGCGAACCGCCCGCAGAAGCCTGACGAACCGGTACGAAGATCCTCATTTGGCATGCGCCGCCAGGTATAGCGCTTGCTCGATTGCGAATGACTGCGCGCCGGCTGCATCCAGCGGCAGGTGCGCAGTACAGACGATAGCGGTCTTCGCCAGCTCTAACCAAGGGTGATCAAATGGAACAGGAACAAACCTCGCTAGAGGAACAGATTCGCACGCGCGCTTATTACCTGTGGGAGCAGGCAGGCGATCAGAAAGGCACGCCTGACGAGTATTGGGAGCAGGCACGCGCCGAGATAGAAAAGGAGGCGCCGCCCACGGAAAGCGGACCGGTGGGTAAGACGCCCGCCAGGTAGGTGCGCTGTTCCGGCAAAAGCCGGGCTACGGCAGCATCGAATGAAAGTGAACAGAAGGTTGAACGCGAAGTGAGGTGCAGCAGCGAGTTGCAACGTCGGCGCCCGCGCGGCACGCAGCCGCAACGCCGCCGACGTGCGCAACCCGTGTGACCTGTCACGCCTGACAAGAACGGGAACCGAACAGAACCGGACAGATCATTCGCCAATGAAGGACATACCCGACCCGCGCGGCGTGAGGCCAGCCGCCCGCATTCAAGCGCCGCCTACGGCTTTCGGTGTCGACGGTCTGATTGCGCTTGCCGTGGGCGTAACGGTAGTCGCGTGTCTGTACTTTGCGAGCGCCGTGCTGATTCCGATGACGCTCGCCATCCTGCTCAGTTTCCTCGTCGCACCGCTCGCCGATGCATTGACCCGCCTGCGGCTCGGCCACGTGGCGTCCGTATTCGCCGCGGTGGTGATTTCGGTGTCGGTGATCGGCATGCTCGGCGCGGTGATCGCCACCCAGCTGACCGATCTGGCCGCCGGCATGCCGCGTTACCAGGCGACCATAGAGCGAAAGATGGAAACCGCGCACAACCTGACCATCGGCAAGCTGAACCGTTTTGCCGACGCGGCCGGCCAGGCGCTGCAGCGCGCGACGATCGAGCCGCCGCAGCCCGCGCCGCAACGCGATTCCGCATCGCCCGGCAGCACGCGTTCCACGGCCAATGCACCCGCCGCCGTGCCGGTCGAGGTGCGCGAGCCGGTGCCGACGCCGTTCGAACTCGCGCGGCGTGTGTTGTCGCCGGCCATCAGTCCGCTCGAAACGGCGTTTATCGTGTTCGTCGTGATGGTGGTGATTCTGTTGCAACGCGACGATTTACGCGATCGCGCGATCCGCCTGTTCGGCTCGCGCGATCTGCACCGCACGACCACGGTGATGGACGAGGCCGCGCGGCGTCTGAGCCGCTATTTCGTTTCGCAGCTCGGGCTGAATGCGGGCGTGGGCGTGGTGATCGGCACGGGGCTTTTTCTGATCGGCGTACCGAGTCCGATTCTGTGGGGCATTCTCGCGGCGCTGCTGCGGCTCGTGCCGTACGTCGGCATCTGGATCTCCGCGACGCTGGCCACCGCGCTCGCCGCTGCCGTCAGTCCCGGATGGAGCATGGCGATCTGGTCGCTGGCGCTGTTCGTCACCGTCGAGTTGCTGGTGGGACAGGTTGTGGAACCGCTGCTGTATGGGCGCAGCACCGGTCTCTCGCCGTTCTCCGTGGTGGTCGCCGCGATTTTCTGGAGCTGGATCTGGGGGCCGATAGGACTGATTCTGTCGACACCGTTGACGCTATGCCTGCTCGTGCTCGGACGGCACGTCCGCCGTCTGGAGTTTCTCGACGTGCTGCTGGGCGACCAGCCGGCGTTGACGCCGATCGAGAACTTCTACCAGCGAGCGTTGGCCGGCGACCCCGATGAAGCGATCGAGCAGGCCGAGGCGCTGCTGCGTGACCGTTCATTGTCGACCTACTACGACGAGGTCGCGATCAAAGGCCTGCAACTCGCGGCGACCGACGTGGTGCGCGGCAGCGTAACCGCCGCACAGCTTGCACGAATCGAGGCGACGACCAACGACCTCGTGGATGGCCTCGACGGCTACGAGGATCGCGAGCCGCCGACGCTCGCGGCAGAGGAGAACTGGAGCGCGGTAGGACCGATGGCGCCTTCCGCTTCGGATGATGCGCAAGCCGAATCCGCGACTACGCGGACCGTTTCGCCAGCCTCTTCAGGCCGCGCGGAAGAAAGCACGTTGAACGAACAACAGCCGCCGCGCGCAGCCAGCAACCGGGTGCTGTGCATTCCCGGCCGCGGCCCGCTCGATCCGCTGGCGACGACGATCCTGCTGCAGTTGCTGGGCAAGCACGGCTTCACCTCGCGAGCGCTGCCGCATGAGGCCGCGTCGCGAGCATCGATTGACAGTCTCGATGCGGACGATGTCGGCATCGTCTGCATCCTGTACCTGCAGATCGACGGCATTCCGTCGCATTTGCGCTATCTGGTCAGACGTATTCGCGCGCGGCTCCCCAAGGTGTCGATCGTCGTCGGACTGTGGGATGCGCAGGATACGGAGAAGTGGAGCATCGATCTGCAAACCGCCCTCGGAGCGGAGTGTTACGCCACTTCTTTGCAGGAGATCGTGGCGGCTTGCCAGCGCGTCGAGACGGGCACGACCCAGGTCGAGGAAGCGTTGCCCGTGGTCGTCAACGGTTAGCACGGCGCGGCGCCGCTTCGCCTTGGGCGTCATCCGCCTTGACGGGCGGCAGGCGCGGCCGATGTATCCGCGTCACTCTGCCAGCCGCCGCCAAGCGCCTTGTACAAAGACACCAGGTCTGTGCTCACCTGCATGGTTCCCTGAGCATATTGCTGGCGGGCCTGCGCCAATTGCCGCTCTGCATCCAGCACATTGATGAAGCTCGTAATCCCCTTGCGATAACTGTCGCGTGCGAGATCGAAAGCCGCCTGTTCCGCGGCGACGCTCTCGCTGAGCGAGTCGCGCCGCGCCTGATCGGTGCGGTACACCGCGAGCGCATTGTCCACGTCGCGCAGCGCCATCAACACCGTTTTGCGGTAATCGAGCGCCGCTTCGGCTTCCTGCGCTTTCGACAGACGCAAATTGGAAACCAGCGCGCCACCCTGGAAAATCGGCAGCGAAATGCTCGGTCCGAACGAATAGAACAGATGCGACCAGCGCGACAGATCGCTCGCATTGGTGGCCCGGGTTCCCACCTGGCCGGTCAGGGACACGTCGGGATAGAACTGCGCCACGGCAACGCCGACATTGGCCGTCGCCGAATGCAGGCTCGCCTCCGCGCGGCGAACGTCGGGACGCCGGCGTGCCAGGGTGGACGGCAAACCCACCGGCACGACAGGCGGCACGGGCGGCACGGCGGCCGGCGCATCGAGTTCGGCTTCCAGTGCGCCGGGCGGTTCGCCCACCAGATACGCGAGTCCGTTCAACGCCTGGGCAATCTGCTGCTCGTATTGCGGCAACTGTGCCTGAGTTTGCGCCAGTTGCGCGGTCGCGCTCTTCACGTCGAGTTCGCTCGTCAGGCCGACTTTTGCCTGGCTTTGCGTCAACGTGACGATCTCGCGCTGTTCGTCGACGAGACTTGCCGTGATGGCGTGCAACGCCTGTGCGCCGCGTAATTGCATATACGTCTGCGCGACTTCGGCTTCGAGCGAGAGCAGCGCGTCGTTGCGGCTTTCCACGGCGGCTTCGGTTTGCGCATTGGCAGCCTCGACCGAGCGGCGCACGCGGCCGAACAGATCCAGTTCCCACGAGGCGTCGAAGCCGGCTTGCCAGAGATTGACCGGCGCGGTCAATTGATTCAGCAGGTTGTTCGCGCCGTTTTGCAAAGTAGCACCCGCACCCGGTGCGACTGCGTTGACCGGCGAGTTCGGCGCGCCGAGCTGATCGACCTTGTCGTATACGCCGTCGGATTCGAGGAAGCCTTTCACGCCGAGTTGTTCGCGCTGATAGCTGCCGGTTGCCCGCACGTTCGGCAAACCTTGGGCCGCCGCGCTTTGCACCTGAGTGCGCGCTTCGACAATGCGCAGCACAGCCTCCTGCAAGTCCAGGTTGCCGCGCGCGGCACGCCCGACCAGCGCGTCCAGCGTCGGGTCGTTGAAATTACGCCACCAGCGGGGATCGGGATCGGTATCGAGCGTGGGGACCGAGGCGACGTTCGCGGCAGAAGCACCCGTCGCCGTCGCGGTGCTACGCTGCGTGTCGTGCCATTGGTCAGGCACGTCCGCTTTCGGCGCGTGGAAGTCAGGGCCAACCGTGCACGCGGAGAGCAGCATTGCAACCGACAGCGCGGACAGCACGGGCAGCGCGGATAAACGCGGAGTCAACCACGGCGAATTTACAAGCGGGCGTCTCATATCAGTGTCCTCCCGCGCCGCCGGCCGCTTTGGCTGGAGAAAAGAACAACGTCATCGGAATGCATAGTGCGCAAAAGATCGCGAGGATCGCAAAAACGTCGACGTAGGCCAGAATCGTCGACTGGGAAATGAAAGTGGTGTACATGCGCCCCGTGGCGGTTTGCAGCGCTTGCGCAAACGGCACGCCGGTCATCTCGGCGATGGTTTGCGCGCTGCGCTGCACGGCGTCGTTGTAGTTTTGCGAAAGCGTGGACATGTGTTCGGACAGATGAGCCATGCGAGCCTGGGTGCGCTCGCGGATCAGCGCGGTCGACAGCGAAATGCCGATCGACCCCGCCACGTTGCGGAACATCGTGAAGAGGGCGGACGCGTCGTCGTTCAGGCGCGGCGGCACGGTAAGGTAAGCCAGCGTCGTGATCGGCACGAACAGGAAGCCGATGGCGAGCGATTGCGCGCTGCGCATCTTCACCAGCGTCGCGTAGTCGATATCCGGCACCAGCAGATGCGAATAGGCGAGCGCGCAGGCCAGCAACGCAAAGCCGGCCGCCACCAGAAACCGCGTCTGCACATACGGCATCAGCTTGCTGACGATCGGAATTTCCAAAGTGATGAGCACCGCGCCGGGCGAGAGCACGAGACCGGCGAGCATCGCCGTGTAGCCGAGCTGCTGCTGGGCGAGTTGCGGCACCAGCACTGCGCTGCCGTAGAGAACCGTGGCGAATGCACCGATCGTCAGGCAACCGAGCGCGAAATTGCGGTCTTTCAGGCAGCGCAGATCGACCACCGGCTTTCTGGTGTAAAGCAGCCACAGGGTCGCGCCGACTATGCCCGCCACGGCCAGCACCGCGAACAGGCGGATAAAGTTCGACGAGAACCAGTCGTCGTCTTCGCCGCGATCGAGCATCACTTGCAGGCAGCCTAGCCCGATCGCGATCAACGTGATGCCGATGTAGTCGATCGATACTTTCGTGTCGCCTTTCTTTTTCCACGGCGGGTCTTCCACCAGTTGCATCACGGCGAGCGTGGTCAGCACGCCGACCGGCACGTTGAGCAGAAATACCCAGCGCCACGAGAAGTTATCGGTGATCCAACCGCCGAGCGTCGGTCCGAGCACCGGCGCGACGACGATCGCCACCGCCGAAATCGAGAACGCCCGGCCGCGCTGTTCGGGCGGAAAGGTGTCGAGAATGATCGACTGCTGGTTCGGCTGCAGTCCGCCGCCGAAAAAACCCTGCAGGATGCGGAAAATGATCAGCTGCCAGAGATCCGTTGCAATCCCGCACAGGAACGAGCAGACGGTGAAAGCGACGATGCACACCAGAAAGTAGCGCTTGCGACCGAGCAGGCGGCCGAGAAAACCGGAGATCGGCAACACGATGCCGTTGGCCACCAGATACGACGTGAGCGTCCAGGTCGCTTCGTCGTAACTGGCCGACATGGTGCCGGCAATGTGCGGCAGTGCGACGTTCACGATGGTCGTGTCGAGCACCTCCATGAACGCCACCAGTGTCACCACAATGGCGATCAGCCACGGGTTCGCCGCCGGTTTCCAGTCCGACTGATTGCCGTTCGCGGTGTTGGCTGAACTCATGCCCGCACCGCTCAGAAGAGGGCGCGCGGCGAAGCGCGAAATACCGTCGCGGTAATGGTCTGCGCCGTCATTTCAGATACACCTTTGGCGTGACGGACAACCCGAGCCCCAGCGGTTGATCGCGCGGCAAGCCGTCGTCGATGACGATCTTCACCGGCACACGCTGCACGATTTTCACGAAGTTGCCGGTGGCGTTTTCCGCCGGGAAGGCCGAGAAGCGCGAACCGCTGCCGAGTTGAACGCTGTCCACGTGGCCGCGCAAATCGAGCTTGGGATAGGCGTCGACTTCGACTTTCACCTTGTCGCCGGGGCGCATGCGTTCGAGTTGCGACTCCTTGAAGTTCGCCGTCACCCACACCTGCGGCGTGACGATCGCAAAGAGCGAGACGCCTGCTTGCAGGAAGGTGCCGAGTTGCACGTTGCGCCGCGTGATCCAGCCGTCCGAAGGCGAGCGCACCTCGCAGTAGGAGAGGTTCAGTTGCGCCTGTTCCAGTTGCGCTTCGGCTTGCTGCACCTGTTGGCGACGCTCCTCGACGGTGGCTTCGGTCTGGCGGATCTGCTGCGGCACGAGGCTCGCGGTCTGCTGCTGCGCGCGCGCCTGTTCGACGCTCGCGCTGGCCGACTGCCGTTGGGCGTCGGCGGTATCGATGTTTTGCTGCGAGGTGGCGCGCTGATCCACGGCATGCTGACGCAGATAGGCGGCTTCGGCCTGGCGGAAGTTCGCCTCGGCCGACGACGTCTGCGCTTTCGCCTGACGGTATTGAGCCGGGTACTGAATGCGCGCGATGTCGAGTTGAACCAGCGCGGCATTCAACTGCGCTTTGGCGAGGCCCACCTGCGCTTCGGCCTGATCGACCTGCGCCTGATAGTCGCGCTTGTCGATCACGACCAGAAGGTCGCCCTTGTGCACGTAGACGTTGTCGTTGACCGCCAGTTGCACGACGTAGCCGGAGACCTTCGGCGCCATCGTAATAGCGTTGCCGTCGGTGTAGGCGTCGTCGGTCGTGATTTCGTTGCGCGTGGCAAACCACCAGACGAAAGCGACGATCGCTAGCAGGATCACCACCACTGCAAGAATGATCAGCGGCTTCTTGCCGGGTTTCTTGCGCGGCTTGTCGTCGCCGTTGTCCGCGTCCTTTTGGTTGCCGTCGTCCTTGTTGTTCTTTTTATCGTCGGACTGCCCGTCTTTGGTGTTCTTGCGGTCGTCCTGATCGTGCTCGTCGCGAGCGGAGCCGGTCTCGTCTGACATGGCGGTTCGTTCCCGTCGTCCAGAAGGGTTAGCGTTGCGTAGGGAGAGAAAAACCGCCCGAACCTAGTGCGTCCGGGCGATTCACATGCGCTTCAGCGGGGCTTAATGGCCGGCTGGTTTCTTGGTCGCCGACCTGTCTTGCGAAGCGGCGTCCTTGTCCGGGACGATCTTCGTGGTGCCGCCGGTGGAAGGCGGGTCGCTTGCGGGGAAGCTGTCTTCGACCTCCCGGTCGATCTGCTTTTCGCTCTTGTTCGAGTGCGGGTGCTTTTCCTTGTTATCTGTCATAACGTTTCTCCTTCAGGTCATTGAGTCATCATCGGGTCAGCGTGGTAAAGCACGCCGGCCGATCCGGGTGTTTCTTACATGGGGTGCTGTAGTTCTGCGCGGTTTTTTGCCGCGCTTCTCTTGCGTTCACCTCGATCATTGCGCGACGCACGATGCGTCGCTGATAATCGCCAGCGCATCCGCGCGCGACACGCCACGGCCCATCGCATCGATCAGGCGCGCGGTCTGCGCCTCGCGTTCGCAGGCCAGTACGGCGACCACCTTGTCGTCCTTGAGATAAAGCGCGACGAATTGCTGGCGATCCAGTTCGCCGTCCGTTACGATCTCGTCCCACTCGCTCGCATGGCCGAGATATTCGAAGCGTTTGCCGAAGTGATAGGTCCAGAAATAGGGCACGCCGCTGTAGCGATGGCGCGCGCCGCACATGTTTTCCGCGGCAACGCGCGCATGTTGCTGCGCGACGCGCCAGTGTTCGATACGCACCGGTTCCTGATCCTCGTGCAATGGAAACGCCGCGATGTCGCCCGCCGCATAGAGACCCGGCGCGGCCTGCATGCCTGCGTTGACGATCACGCCGCCGTCCTTTTGCAGCGGCAGTCCTTCCACAAAGCCGGTGGCCGGCGCGACGCCCGTGCCCAACAGAACGAGGTCGGCCTCGACATGCGCGCCGTTCTCGAGCATCACTTCGTGCACGTTGCCTTCGTCGCCTTCGAGCGAGGCGACCTTCGCCTCGAAACGGAACACCACGCCATTGCGTTCGTGAAGCTCACGGAACATGGCGCCGGCGCGTTCACCGAACTGCTTCGCGAACGGCACTTTTTCCGGCGATATCACGGTTACCGGCGTGCCGCGTTTGCGTAACGCGGAAGCCGTTTCGAGTCCGATAAAACTACTGCCGAGAATCGCCACCCGGGTTTGCCCGGCATCGTCGCCGATTGCGTCCACAAGGGCGGCGGCGTCGTCGAGGCTACGCAGCACGTGCACGCCGCCGAGTTCGACGCCCGGAATCGGCGGCTGCTTCGGCACGCTGCCGGTGGCGAGCAACGCGGTGTCGTAAGTCAGTTGGCCGCCGGTTTCGAAATGAATCGTGCGGGCGGGCACATCGAGTCGCGCGACTTTCGCGACGATCCGCTCGACGTCATGGCGCGCGAGCCAATCGGGCGCAAGAAGCGGCGGCACATCGTCGGCGGACATTTCACCGGGCGGGACGAATTTACTTAACGCGGTGCGGTCGTAGGGCGCATGCGGTTCCGCGCCGATCAGCGTGATGCGGCCGCCAAAACCGCACTCGCGCAAGGTCGCGCAAGCCGCCGCGCCTGCCGCGCCCGCGCCGATCACTACGTAATGCGGTTCCTGCGCACTCGCGTTGCGCACCGGTTGAGGCAGTTTTTCCGGCGTGACCATCACATCGTCGCCCGCGACGACTGCGGGGTAGCGGTCGAGCGCAACCAGTGCGGGCGGTTCGAGCACGTTGCCGGTAGAGACGTCGAACGTCCCTTTGTGCCACGGGCAGATGATCCGGCCGTGACACAGCGCGCCTTCTTCCAGCGGTGCGCCGGCATGCGGGCAGTCGGCGGAATAGGCGTGTACCGTGTCGCCGTCGCGTACCAGCAGAATGGGCTCGCCGTCCACCACGACGCGCTCGGCGCGGTCCGATCGCAATTGCGATAGCTGGGCGACGCGTCGGGCAATCGTGGGCATGGCGGGCTCCTCACGGACAATGAAAGGTGACGGCGCAGGCGGCATATCGCGCGCAACGGAGTGCGCATTGGCAGAACGCCTTTCAACCTGCTGAATTCCCGTGCTGCAGCAATCCATGTGCCCAAACGCAAGCGCCCGCAACAAGCGCGGTTTCTCCCGCCGCCGCTTGCCGGCCACGCTATGGAGAAGCGCTGAAGTGCGGTAAATTCCGGGATATGGAAATAGCGCACGACCGCGAGCGATACATCTCGTGACGTGCTATCCCTGAGCGATGTTGACCTTTCGTGGAGATCTTGACCGTGCAGCGTGCGGAACGAGTCGCAGTCGACGTCCCCATGCCGTCGCGCAATTTCGCGGCAACGCGGCGCATGCTTCTGATCGTGCTCGCGGTTTCGATTGTGTTTCCGCTGATCTGTCTCGCGGGCTACGGCTATTTCGATTACCAGCGCCGGATCGCCGATTCAGACGACATGATCGACCGGCTCGCGCGCGTCGCCGAGGAACAGGCCGTCAAGGTGCTGGACCTCAACCAGCAGATGTCATCGCGCATCGTGGAGTTGCTCGGCAACGAGGACGACGCACAGATTCGCGCACATGAAGCCACCTTGCATGAGCGTCTGCGCGAAATCGGCGGTGACTTTCCGCAGGTGTCGTCGATCTATCTGCTCGGGGCGAAAGGTGATCTGCTGGTGTCGAGCCGCGCTTTTCCCGCGCCTGCCATCTCGATCGGTCAGCGCGAAGACTTCGTCTCGGCTAAGGCGATGCGTCCGCAGCCGTATTTCTCGCTGCCCATGTTCGGGCCGCTGTCACAGACCAATGTGTTCACCACCGCGACAGGGCGCTCGGACGCCGGGGGTCAGTTTCTCGGCGTAGTCTCGGTGGCGCTGCGCCAAGCGTACTTTTCACGCTTCTATCGCGAACTGACGAACGGCGATTCGTCGTTGGTGCTCGGCCTGTATCGCCAGGACGGCAACCTGCTGGTGCGCTATCCACCTTGGCCGGCGGGCTCGAAGCCCAGTCCGCACAGCAAATTTGCTCAGGCGCTGCGTGACAGACAATTGGTCGGCCACGTTCGCCTGAATTCGACGGTGGATGGCGTGGAGCGCCTGCTGGCGTTCCGCCGCGTCGGCGACTATCCGCTCTATGTGATAAGCGCGTACGCGACTTCGTCGATTGGGACAGCGTGGCGGCGGCACTTCATGATGATCGCGGCACTGACGGCCGTGCCCTGTATCGCCATCTGGCTGCTGGTGCTCTACTCGCTGCGTCAGCTGGAAGGGGAGCGCCGCGCGTGGGAACGCTGGCAGGGCGAAGTGGCCATGCGTCTGTCGGCCGAAGCCGCCAGCCGGCAATTGCAACGCATGGGCGCGCTCGGCAATCTCGTCGCGAATGTCGCGCACGACTTCAACAATCTGCTGATGGTGGTGTCCGCCAACTCGGAGCTCGCGCGGCTCAAGCGTTTCAACAACGTGGAGAAGGAAGTGCTCGCGGTGGAGCGCGCCACCGCCACGGCTGAATCGCTCACGCGGCGCCTGCTGAGCGTGGCGCGCAAGCAGCCGCTCAAACAGCAGCCGCTCGATCTCGCCGCGTGGCTGCCCGCTGCTGCGCCGCTAATCGATGCGGCGCTCGGCGATAAGGTGGAACTGGCGCTGAACGTGGTCGACGACATCTGGCAGGTGCTGGCGGACCCGACCGACCTCGAATTCGCGATCGTGAACCTGGCCGTCAACGCGCGCGACGCGATGCCGTGCGGCGGGCGCTTCGTGATTCGTTGTCAGAACAACCGGCTGGTCGGTAGCGATACCTTGCTGCCCGACGGCGAATACGTACTGATTGCCTGTACCGACGACGGCGAAGGCATGCCTGAAGCCGTCGCGCGGCGTGCCTTCGAGCCGCTCTTCACCACCAAGCTGCGCGGCTCGGGCACGGGCCTCGGCCTCGCGCAGGTGCTCTCCATGTGCGAACAGGCTGGCGGCACGGCAAAGATCGAGAGCGTGCCCGGCAGCGGCACGACGGTCAGGCTGTATTTGCCGCGATATCACGAACGCAAGAAAGCGCCGGCGACGGCTGTCGAAATGGCGCAAGCGCCCACACCTGCTCCGAGCGGTGTCGTGCTGCTGGTGGAGGACAACGAGGAAGTGGCCGCGGGCGTCGCGGCGGTGCTGGAAACCTTCGGCTGCGAGGTGCGCCACGAGCCGACCGCCGATCAGGCGCTCGACGTGCTCGCGGCCGGCGCGCGCTTCGAACTCGTGCTCTCCGATATCCAGATGCCGGGCAAGCTCAACGGTATCGACCTCGCGGAGAAAGTGCGCAACGCGTGGCCGTCGCAGAGGATCGCATTGATGACCGGCTACGCCGACGAACTCGAACGCGCGCGGCGGCTAGGGGTGGCGATTCTCGCCAAGCCTTTCAATATCGACGAACTGCACGCATTGGTGGTTTGCGAACCGTAAGGCTCGCGGGCCGCGGCGTGCGGCGTCGCATGTTCGAAGCGTTTCATGACTCGCGGCACAGCGCTTGCTGAAAAGACGACGAGGTATGCGTGTCGGGCTGGCTGTTTAGTCGGCGCAACCCGCTTCTTTTTTTCGAACTGGAGAGAGTCATGAACATCAGAAACAGAACCCGGAACGTACTGCTCATCTCGACCTTGCTCGCCGCTTCCTCGCTCGCGATGGCTCAGGGCAGCGGCGGCGGTGGCGGCGGCCCGGCCGGCAGCGATCCGAACGGAGGTACCACGGTCGGTACAACTCGCGAAGGCGGCGACATGCAGGCCTCGGGTGCAATGGCGCATTCGAAGTCGACCAGAACGCACCATATGAAGAAGTCGAAGGCGACCAAGCCTGCTACCGACACCACCAATATGCCGGGCGCCGACGCCAGCAGCGACACGAAGGGACAATGACGGTAACACCTGACGCAGCGTAACCGCGCGCCGTGAGGCGTTTCCGGTTGAGGCCGCTACGTATGCCGGAGCTGCATGAAGCCTGGAGCGTTCCGCTCCGGGCGTTTTCGTTTTCATCCTGCTTGCAGCGCAATCGGTGCGTCAGCGCTCTCACGCTCGCATCGGTCAGACATCGACCTGTCGTTCGTTAATTTTCGAGAAAATTAACATTCCATAACAATTTCCATTATGAGGATGTGCCCGGCACACATGCTTTCTTCCACTAATCGATGATGGTTTCCGGCCCACGCAGATTGAATGCTTTCAGGCGCCAGGTAAGAATGCCGCAACGATTGATCGAACCGACATCACGCATTCGCATGCGGATAGACAATTCGCGCGACGCACAAGCCGTGTCCAGGCGTCCACCACGAGAACAACGCAAAACCGCCGATGGATTCCCGACTGCTCGACTACTACAACCAGGAGTTGGTCTATATGCGTGAACTCGCCGGCGAGTTCGCGCAGGCTCATCCCAGGATTGCCCGGCGCCTGGGCATGCAGGCGGGCGATGTGGCCGACCCGTACGTGGAGCGCCTGATCGAGTCGTTCTGTTTCATGGCGGCGCGCATGCAGATCAAGCTGGACGCGGAGTTTCCGCGCTTCACCGCGCGGCTGCTGGAAGTGCTGTATCCGAACTACGTCGCACCCACGCCGTCCATGGCGGTTGCGCGTTTCTTTCCTGGGCATAAAGAAGGCGATTCGGCGGAAGGCTTTCGGGTGCCTCGCGGTTCGACATTCACATCGCGGCTGGCGCATGGCGAAAACACGGCTTGCCGTTTTCAGAATGGCCAGGAAGTCATGCTCTATCCGCTCGAAATCGTCGAAGCGCGGCTAACCGATATTCCGCAGAACATGCCCGCGCTCGCTCGTTACGTGCCGGCGAGTACCGAGGTGCGCGGCGCGCTTCGGCTGCGGTTGCGCACGGTCAACGGAATGGACATTGCCGGGCTGCGGGGCCTGGACAGGCTGCCCATCTATTTGACGGGCGACGAGCAGATTGCATCGCATGTCTTCGAATTGCTGCACACGGCAAGCGTGGTGTCGATTACGGGTGCGCCCGGCGAATTCGAATCCGCCGGAGCCGGGGGAATGCTTTCGGTAGTGTCGGGCGACGCGGTGGCGCACGAAGGACTTGGCCCCGCTCAGGGACTGCTGCCGCTGGCGTGGTCCAGGTTTCACGGCCACAACCTGTTGCAGGAGTACTTTGCGTGTCCGGGCCGTTTCTACTTTTTTACGCTGACCGGGCTCGACGCGGGTTTTCGCCGCGTGAAGGGCCAGGAAGTCGAGATTGTCGTGCTGCTGGAGCGCGCACCTGGGCGGCTCGTGAATCTGGTGGACGCGTCGTGCTTCGCTCTGTTCTGCACGCCGTTGATCAATCTGTTTTCAATGCGCATGGACAGCATTGCGTTGAGCGGCGCGCAAACCGAGTTCAGGGTGATTCCGGATCGCACCGCTCCGTTGGACTACGAAGTTTTCTGCGTCGAGTCGCTCAAAGGGCAGACCTGCGCGGAATCCGGCGAGTTCGAATTCCGGCCGCTGTATCAGTCGCTCAACAATGACGAGGGTAATTACGGGCGCTACTTTTCCACGCGACGCGAACGCCGTTTGATCTCCGATTCGGCCCGCCGCCACGGTACGCGTACGCAGTACATCGGCACGGAGGTGTACGTGTCGCTCGTCGATCAGCATGACGCGCCGTATCGCGAAGAGCTTCGCTATCTCTCGGTTGCCGCGCTGGCCACCAACCGGGATTTGTCCAGTCTCGTGCCGCGCAACGGCATGAACGATCTGGAACTCGCCGGGAGCGGTCCGTTCGCGAGCATCGGGCTGGTTCGCGCGCCCACGGCTCCCAAAGCGCCCTACGCGGAGCGCGAGATGGCATGGCGGTTGATCCGCCAACTGAACTTCAACTACCTGCCGCTCGACGATCTCGATCACCGCGCCGGCGGTCAGGGGCTGCGCGATCTGTTGCGGCTGTTCCTGACGGACGACGCAACGGACCATCGCCGGCAGGCGGAAAGTCTCGTCGGCGTAAAAACGCGGCCTGTCACGCGCAAGCTGCCGGGCAGCGGCGTGCTCGTGTTCGGCCGCGGGGTGGAGTGCGTATTGACGGTGGACGAAACCGGATTTTCGGGGACCAGCCCTTATCTGTTCGGCCTGATTCTCGAACACTTTCTCGCACGCCACGCGTCCATCAATGCGTTCACGCAAACCGAATTGCATTCCATGCAGCGCGGTTGCGTCGCGCGCTGGCCGGTGCGTATGGGCACGCGCGGCGCGGCATGATGGAGCGCGACTCTTTCGAGGCGATGGCCCCTTGCGCGTCGCCATCGCTGCCGCTGTCATCGGCGCTGATCGAGCGCTTGCGGTCCGAGCCCTGGCGCTACGGGTTTTTTGCACTGCTGCGCCGCATCGGCGCCGACCGGCGGATCGATCCGGTTGGAACGGCGCCGCGTCCTCGGGCGGAGCCGTTCCGTCTCGGGCAGCAACCCAGCCTGTTTTTCGCGCCGCGCGAGATCGCGAGCGCGCACGACGCGGACGGACGGTTGAAGGTGCGCCTGTTCGGCCTCGGTATGCTCGGACCGAACGGACCGCTGCCGATTCACGTGACCGAAATCGCACGCGATCGCGAACAGAGCCGGCATGACAGCACGCTCGTCAATTTTCTCGATATCTTCCACCACCGTTATCTGACGCTGCTGTATCGGGCCTGGGCATCCGCGCAGGCTGCCGCGGGACTCGATCGGCCGGACGACGAGCGTTTTTCGTTTTACGTGGCGAGCCTCGCAGGCCTCGACATCAGTGAGATCGGCCACGGCCCTCTGCCGCCGCACGCGCGGCTATCCGCTTCGGCGCACCTCGTGCGGGAGGCGCGCAATCCAGACGGCCTGCGCATGACGCTTGAGCGTTACTTCGGCGTGCCGGTCGCAATCGACGAGTATGTCTTCAACTGGATCAGCGTCGATGGCGACGAGCGCAGTTATCTGGGCAAGCCGGGCGCCGCTTCGACCATGACGGTGGGCGCGCTGCTCGGTGAACAGGTGGCCGACCGTCAGCACACCTTCCGCGTTGTCGTCGGTCCGCTCGATATCGACGCGTACTTGCGCTTCACGCCGCAAGGCGCGGACTTGCCACGGCTGGTGGAGTGGGTGAGGACGTTCATGGGCTATGAGTTCGAGTGGGAACTGGAGTTGCGCCTCAAGCCGCAGAGCGCGCCGCCGGCCATTCTAGGCGGCGCGCAGCGACTTGGCTGGTCGGGTTGGCTTGGCCATGCGCCGCACGGCGACCGGATTACCGGCGTGCGTTTCAAACCGGAGTGCTACGCGGCACAATTCGCTCGCGATCAGGCGAGCACGGCGGTATCTCGCGAGTGATCCCCAAAAGCGCTGGATATTGATCCGACGTTTGCCGCATCGCCCGCTTGCATGCGGCCGTTCGACGGGTATAGCGCTTGCTCGACTCCGACGGCATGCACGGTCGTCGAACGAGGACTTCAAAAGCTTCGATGGAGCCGTGAATTCTTCCATCAGGAGCTTTGCCATGACACTCGGTGACACCATTAAAGGCATGGTCGGCATGGACCCCACGGGTCACGCCGATCCCGACATGAAAGCAGTGCTCGACGCGCTCAGGAGTCTCAACCCGAAGCCGATCGAGGATTGCACCGTGACCGAAGCAAGGCAGCAACCGACCCCCGCCGACGCCGTCCGCAAACTGATGAGCGATCCCGCGTTCAGCGCGCGTCCTTCGCTGGAGCTGGAGGCGGTGCGCACCGAGGACATCATGATTCCCGGCGCGGCGGGCAGTAATCCCGCGAGGGTCTATACGCCGCAAGGCGAAGGGCCGTTCCCGCTGATCCTGTATTTTCATGGCGGCGGCTGGGTGATCGCCGATCTCGACACCTACGACGCCACACCGCGTTCCATGGCCGCGCAGAGCCGGGCGATCGTGGTCTCCGCGCACTACCGGCAGGCGCCAGAGCACCGGTTGCCGGCGGCGCACGAAGACGCGTTTGCCGCGTGGCGCTGGGTGGTCGAGCAGGCGCCGAAGCTCTGCGGCGACGCCGGCAAGCTCGCGGTGATGGGCGAAAGCGCCGGCGCCAATCTGGCGATCAACGTGGCGATTCACGCCCGCGACACGGGCATGCGCATGCCGATGCACCAGGCGCTGATCTATCCGGTGGCGAGCAACAACATCGTGTCGATCTCTTATGAAGAGAATCGCAATGCCCGGCCCTTGAACAAGCCGATGATGATGTGGTTCTTGCATAACGTGATCAACAGCGAGAGCGACCTCACCAGTCCGTTGATCGACGTGGTGAGCGCCGATCTGTCACGGTTGCCGCCGGCTGTCGTCGTGACGGCGGGCATCGATCCGCTACGTTCGGACGGCGAGAAGCTCGCGCAGAAATTGCACGGCGCGGGCGTGCCCGTCGAGCATCGCAACTACCGTGGCGCGACGCACGAGTTCTTCGGCATGGCGGCCGTGGTGCAGGCGGCGCGCGATGCGCAGGCCTTCGTGTCGCTCGCGCAGCGCCAGGCGTTCGGCGGCGCGCCGCTCTGAGGCGGTTGAGCGGTCCGCTGCCCTCGATCGATCTCGAGACGCAACGGACCCGTGCCGCGCCAGGGCTAGCTCTTTTCCTGCGCCGCCTCGTACTTGCCCAGGGCCGCGGCGCTATTCAGACGCGCACGCTTGAGCAACGCCTGCTGGGCCTGCCCGACATGGCTCGCCTGGCCCTTCCACGCTTGCAGCGGCGGTTCCTGCAACGCGCGTCCATATGAAAAGCTCAGATTCCACGGCAACGCGCCGAGACGATTCATGGCGTCGAGATTCGCCGTCGCCTCTTCAGGCGATTGGCCACCGGACAGAAACACGATGCCCGGCACCGCCGAGGGCACCGTGCGCTTGAGCACCCGCACGGTATAAGCGGCAATGTCGGAAGTCGACGACTGTTGCGCATGTTCGGACCCGGCGATCACCATGCTCGGCTTCAGCAGAATATGTTCGAGGACTACGCGATGCCGGTGCAGTGCATGGAACACCTCGTGGAGAACGGCTTCGGTGACTTCGGCGCTGCGCTCGATGGTGTGCTCGCCGTCCATCAGCACTTCGGGTTCGACGATCGGCACGATGCCGGCTTCCTGCGAGATCGCGGCGTAGCGCGCCAGTGAATCGGCATTCGCCTCGACCGCGAGACGGCTCGGCAGGCTCGCCGTGATGTTGTAGACCGCGCGCCATTTGGCGAAGCGCGCGCCTTGCCGTTTGTAATCGACGAAACGGCGGGCGAGTCCGTCGAGACCTTCGGTGATCTCGTCGCCCGGCGCGAGCGCGAGCGCGATCTTGCCGAGATCTACCTTGATGCCGGGCACGATGCCGTTTTTCGCGGCGAGTTGCGGGAACGGCGTGCCGTCGTCCGCTTTCTGGCCCAGCGTTTCTTCGTACAGGATCACGCCGCTCACGAATTCGCCGAGTCCGGGCGTGGTGAGCAGCAGGTTACGATAGGCGCGGCGGTTTTCCTCGCTCGATTCGAGGCCGATCGTCTTGAAGCGTTTGGCAATGGTCGGGCCGCTTTCGTCGGCGGCGAGAAGACCCTTGCCGGGTTGAACCATTGCCTTGATGGTGGCTTGCAGCTCGCTACGGGTGTCCATGAGGTGTGCTCCCTTTAATCCGGTTTGCGGATGAAATCTTGCAGCGAATCTCTGTCAACAACGCAATTCGAAACGTACTCTGCCGCGCACCGCGCCGTCATTCTCCGATCAGATGCAGCACGATATCCCGCTGCTGCGTATGACGGCGATGTTCGAACAGATACAGGCCTTGCCAGGTGCCGAGCACCATTTTTCCGTGTTCGACCGGCACCGACAATTGCACCTGCGTGAGTGCGGTGCGCAAATGGGCCGGCATGTCGTCCGGGCCTTCGGCGTCATGTTCGTAGCGCTCGGCGTCTTCGGGCGCGAGGCTCGCGAAGTAGCGTTCCAGATCGCGCTGCACGGAAGGGTCCGCGTTTTCCTGAATCAGCAACGACGCGGACGTATGGCGGCAGAACAGCGTCAGCAGGCCGGTTTCGACGGCTTGCGCGGCGACGAAGCGGCGCACGTCGTCGGTGAACTCGACCAGCCCGCGAGTGCGGGCCTTGACGCTCAGGTGGTGGATGGCTTGTCGCATCGTCGGTGTTCGGTGGGTCTTGCCTGCTCCGGCGTGGGGCGGTGCGGCGGTGCGTATGCTGCGCCGCATGCAATTTGAAATCAGCGCGACATCGGCATGACGTCAGAGCGACGTCAGAGCGATGCGAAAGCCTCCGTGATCTGCGTCGCGTTGGCCGGGCGCACCACGCGCGCGACTTCGGCGCCGTCGCGGATCAGGATCAGCGTTGGCCAGAGCTTGACCTTGAACGAGCGGCCGAGCGAACGGCCCGGGCCGTCTTCGATTTTCAGGTGCCTGACGTCCGCATGCGGTTCGAGCGCATTGGCAATCGATGCTTGCGCACCCTGGCAGTAGCCGCACCAGTCCGTGCCGAATTCGACGACGGTGGTGCCCGGCAAGGCGTCGAGTTCGGCTCGCGAGGGGGCGGTGGAAGAATAGGCGGTCTGCGTGGCCATGCGTGCTCCGAAGCGGTTTAACCTGTGCGGGCAGGGGTTGCGCTGCGCTCGCGTTCCCTGCGCGCGGATTTGCTAAGAGTAGCAGCTATGCCCGGGATCGTCAGGCAGCGCCGCGTCGGCCCATGTGCGGCGAAGCACGCGGCGGCGCGAATTTCACGCGAACGCATACGCCTGACGCGGATGGCGTGGTAAACATGGTCGGGTGCCGCGAGGCGGCGGCAAATCATCGTGTTCAGGAAGGGAAATGGGCGAAAGGATTTATCTGCGGTGTCCAGACAAGGACGAAACCGTCGCGGTGGCCACGGGCTTCAGTTGGGGCGCGCTGCTGCTGGGCTTTGTCTGGGCGTTGTCGAAGAAAATGTGGTTCGCCGCGTTCGTCATGCTGGCGGTCAATCTGCTGCTGTTCTGCTCGGGCCTGTGGGGCGAAACCGCCGACGTGATCGGCCTGGTGATCTCCGTGCTGTTCGGCATGGCCTGCGGCATTTACGGCAATCAGTGGCACCGCTGGACGCTGGAAAAACGCGGCTACGTCGTGGTGTGAGCGGTGCGGCAATGCGCGGCAGGCGGCCGCGCAGGAGCGAATATTGCTGGGCACAGGCCGCGCCTACGCGCGCCGAAGCGAATCAAACGAAGCGCGCCGTTGAACGCGCCGTCGAACATCGTCCCAACGCGTCATGGAGGCATGCCATGCCAGATGCAGTCGCCGCACGCAGTTCAGCCACGTTTTCTCTTCAGCTTCGCCGTTGTTTGCGCGGCCTGCTCGCCGCGTCGCTGGCCGTGTCGCTCGGCATCGCGCCGCTGGCACATGGTGCGGACCAGAGCTCTAACCCAGGCACCAACCCAGGCACTAACCCAGGCACTAACCCAGGCACCAACCCGGGCACCAACCCGGCCACTGCACCGGACCCGGCCGCGACCCGCGCGCCAGGTGCAGTGGCGGCCACAGCCCCCACGCCGGCCAATGCCCCCACACCGACCACACCGTCCGACGACACGTTCCTCCTCACCATCTTCCTGCGTCACGACGAATCCAAACCGCTGCCGAAAATCAACGACCAGTTGCGCGCGCAAGGGTTCTTCAAGACCTTTCCTCCACCCGGCATCGAAGTCGTGTCGTGGTACGTGATGATGGGCATCGGCCAGGTGGTCACGCTGCGCGTGCCGGCAAACCGTCTGCGCGAAGTCAACCGGGCGATCGAAACGACCGCGTGGGGCGGCTATCGCACCGAGTTCTATCCGACCTACGACTACAAGGCGCAAGCGCAGCAAATGCGCGCAACGGACGGCAAGTAGCGCGGTGCATGCCAACTGTTGCTAGCCAACGCTGAGCCTCACAATTTTGGGATGCGATGCCGTGGGTTTACGCGCCCACAAGCTAAGCCGATAATGCCCCGGTCGTTCCGGCCACGAAGTTTGCGGTGCGCATTGCGCGTCACAGGCTCGCTTTCCCTGACCCACCGCCCCCGTGTTGAAAACCTCACGTTTTTTCGATCTCCTGCGCATTCCCGGCTTCAAGCCGCTCGCCGCTGCGACCCTGATGCTCGGTGTGGCGATGTCGTTCACCGCTCCCTATCTTTCGCTGTTCGGCGTCGAGCGCGCCGGCATGACACCGTTCAGACTCGGGGTCTTCATGACGCTGATCGCGGCGAGCGGGGTGCTCGCCAGCACCTTCGCGGGCCGCTGGAGCGACGCGAGCGGACGGCATCGGCCTTTGCTGCTGGCCGCGCTGGCGGCGGCGGCGCTCGGCTATCTGTGTTTATGCGTGGTGCGTGACTACCGGCTGCTGCTGGTGGTCGGGATCGTCTTTATCGGCGCGGGCGGCTCGGCTATTTCAATGGTGTTCTCGTTCAGCCGCGCGGCGTTGCCGGTCGCCGACCCGGCGGAGCGCGTGTTCGCCAGTGCGACTTTGCGCACCATTCTGTCGGCCGCCTGGGTGTTCGGGCCGTCGGTGGGCGCGCTGGTGCTCGCCGCCAGCAGCTTCTACGGACTCTTTCTGTTTGCCGCCGCCAGTTTCGGCGCGTGCGCGACCATTGTCTGGCGCATGCGGGAGCCGCAGGGTCACCTGGGCGATCACACGGTGGAAGACACGGCGGCCGAGCCGTCGGCTTCGATCACGGTGCCGCCGCTGACCACGCCCGGTGAAGACGCGCACGAGGACTTGCCCGGCGTCGCCTCGGCCAACGACATCGGCCGCGCGGTGGCCGCGCTGACCTTGCTCGGCCTCGCCGCGAACGCGACGATGATCGTGTTGCCGCTCTACATCGTGCACGGCCTGAAGGGCACGCATCTGGACGTGTCGGTCATGCTCGGCCTCGGCGCCCTGATGGAAATTCCGATGATGCTCGCGCTCGGCGCGAAGTCGTCGGCGCTGCACAAGCCGAACTGGCTGGGCGCGTGTGCGGCGGTGCACGCGGTGTATTTCGCCGGCATGGCGCTCGCGGGCAACGTCCACGTGCTGATTCCGATGCAGATGCTCAACGCGTTCGTGGTCGCCGTGACCTCGTGTCTCGGCATGACCTATGTGCAGGATCTGATGCCGCATGCGCCGGGCCGCGCCACCGCGCTCTTCTTCAACGCGGCGCGGGTCGGCTCGATTCTCTCGGGCGTGTTGTCGGGTTTGCTGGTGCAGGCGTTCGGCTATCGCGGCACGTTCATGTTCTGCGGCTTGCTTGCGTTGTGCGCGTTGGTGCTGTTCGCCGTGCCGGGCGATCGTTATCCATTGATGTGGCAGGCCGTGAAGCGTTTTGCGCGTTCGCGATACGGCAAGCTCCAGGCAGGTCGGCGCTAGCGGCATAGCCCTGACTGCGAGACCCAAGTCCAGGTCGAAGTGTAAGAAGGCCGTTAGCCGAATCGAAGCCTGCCCGAGTGCGATGCCGCGCAACCGCACATACCAGGAACTTTACGCCGCGCAAAACCTCTGCAAAGAAGCGTATCGTCTTTCCATGCACGTGGCGGTGCCGCTTCGCCGCGTGAGCGATCCAAGATGACCGCCGTGCGCCCGGAGCATGCGAGAAAGACGCAACGAAGACGCAACGAAGACGCAACGAAGACGCAACGAAAGACGCAGCTACAATAAAAATGCAGTGACGCGCGATCCACGGCGCCGCTACCGAAACACTCAGCAAAAACGCAAAGATTGCCGCAGTACAACGAAGCAAATCGAGCAGCGCAACGAGGCACTTTCCGGAGCGAGATATGCAGCTAGGCATGATTGGATTGGGACGCATGGGCGCCGACATGGTGCGGCGTCTGACGAAGGGCGGTCAGCAATGTATCGCTTACGACGTGCAGCCGGCGGCGGTGGAGAAGCTGAAGCAGGACGGTGTCGCGGGCGCGGCGTCGCTGGAAGAGCTGGTCGCGCAACTCGACAAGCCGCGCGCCGTGTGGCTGATGGTGCCGGCCGCGGTGGTCGATGTGACGCTGGAAAAACTCGTGCCCCTGCTCGCGCCCGGCGATATCGTGATCGACGGCGGCAATTCCTACTATCACGACGACATCCGCCGCGGCGCCGAGCTGGCGAAGCGCCAGCTTCACTATGTGGACGTCGGCACGAGCGGCGGCGTGGCGGGCCGCGAGCGCGGCTACTGTCTGATGATCGGCGGCGAGCCGGAGGTCGTGAAGCGGCTCGAACCGATTTTCTCGACGCTCGCGCCGGGCGCCGGCGCCGCGCCGGCCACGCCGGGCCGCGCCAGCGGCACTAGCACGGCGGATCAGGGCTTCCTGCACTGCGGGCCGCTGGGCGCGGGGCACTTCGTCAAGATGGTTCACAATGGCATCGAGTACGGCATGATGGCCGCGTACGCCGAAGGGCTGAACATTCTGCGCCACGCCAACGCCGGCAAGCACGCGCGCGAGGCCGACGCCGAGACAACGCCGCTGCGCCGCCCCGAGTTGTACCAGTACGAGCTGAATCTCGCCGACGTCACCGAGGTCTGGCGGCGCGGCAGCGTGATCGGATCGTGGCTGCTCGATCTGATTGCCGGCTCGCTCGTCAGCGACGCCGAGCTGAAGAACTACGCGGGGCGCGTATCCGACTCGGGCGAGGGGCGCTGGACCGTGGCCGCCGCCATCGACGAAGGTGTGCCCACGCCGGTGCTGAGCGCCGCGCTGTTTGCCCGCTTCAGTTCGCGCGGCGAGGCGGATTTTGCGAACCGGGTGCTGTCGGCCATGCGGCACGATTTCGGCGGCCATGTCGAAAAAGCGGCCACGCCGGCCGATGGACCGAAAGGCTGATTCAGGAGGCAGCGATGCAAGCCACTACCGCCACGCCGCATGACGTCGTGTTTCTGTTCGACTGCGACAACACCTTGCTGGACAACGACCATGTACTCGCGGATCTGCGAGCGCACATGATGCGCGAGTTCGGCGCGCAGAACAGCGCGCGGTATTGGGAAATCTTCGAGACCCTGCGCACGGAGCTCGGCTACGCCGACTACCTGGGCGCGCTGCAGCGGTATCGGCTGGAGCAGCCGCGCGATACGCGGCTGCTGTTGATGTCGTCGTTCCTGATCGATTATCCGTTTGCGAGCCGCCTGTATCCGGGCGCGCTGAATGCGTTGCGGCATCTGGGCGCGCGCGGTCCCACGGTCATCCTTTCGGACGGCGACGTGGTGTTCCAGCCGCGCAAGATTGCCCGCTCGGGGCTATGGGATGAAGTCGAAGGGCGGGTGCTGATCTACATCCACAAAGAACTGATGCTCGATCAGGTGATGGAGTGCTATCCCGCCCGCCACTATGTGATGGTGGACGACAAGCTGCGGATTCTTGCCGCCATGAAAAAAGCTTGGGGCGCCAGACTGACGACGGTGTTTCCCCGCCAGGGGCACTACGCGTTCGATCCGAAGGAGATCTCCAGCCATCCGCCGGCGGATGTGACAGTCGAGCGAATCGGCGATCTGGTGGAGATCGACGCGGAGTGGCTATTGGCGGAGAAACGCTAGGGTTGCTGGAAACGCCAGGGTTGCTGGCGGCGAGCCGCGCTCCGGTTCAGGAGCCGAGCTCCTTCAGGCGCGCTTGCGCATCGCCGGCGCCCATGCGGCCGGCTGCATCCATTGCCGTCACGCCGTTCGCGTCGCGGGCCTTCGGGTTCGCGCCGTGCGCGATCAGCAGTTCCATGATCGCCGTGCGATTGAACATGGCGGCGATCATCAACGCGGTGCGCCCGTCCGGCGACGCGCCTTCGACATCCGCACCATGCGCCAGCAAGGTTTCGATCACGGTATCGAAGCCCTTGAAGGCCGCGCCTGCAATCGGCGTCTGTCCGTTGTCGTTACGCAGATCAGGATCGGCGCCGCGTTCGAGCAGCGTGCGCACGGCGTCCGCGTGGCCGTGGTAGCTGGCCAGCATGACGAGACTGTCGCCCTTGTCGTTACGCAGATTCGGCGGCACGCCTTTTTCGATCACCGCCGCGAGCATGGCGGCATCGCCGCGCCGCGCGAGGTCGAAAACCTGCTGCGCCAGTTCGAGCAACTCCGGATCGATCGGCTGGCCGGAGGGCGGGGAAGTATCAGCGTGGTCCGTCAATGAAATCTCCTTGCAATCAACCCGTGCGCCTCACGTCTTGCAAAGGCGGGAGAAAACCCGCGAAGGCGCCGGCAAGATTGTTCAGGATACACAGTTTGCACCCGCCATGCCCGCCCGGCGGCGCTCAGCCGTGGCCGAACAGCTTGACCAGCAAGCCGAACACGCCGATCAGAACGGCGACACCCGCGAACAGCAGCACGAGTGCGATGACAAGGATCAACGGTGCTTTGAAGCGGCTGGGTGTCGGCATGATTCAACGGTAAGGGAGGGAGGCGGGCAGCGGAGGATACGCCGGATGCGGTCCGCCGTCGCGCATGCAGCGTGACGAGCTTAAACGCATTCACTTAATATGCGCATAAGTCTAGCGTATGCGGCGCGAGGCCGAGTGCCCGCGAACTGGCAGATACGGGGTTGGCTCAAGCCGTGGACGATTGCGTCGAACCATGCGGCACACTTCCTGTCACACTCCGTGACGAGCGCCGGGTAGCGGCGCGAAATCCCGCTGCAACGGGCCTTTGCCGCTACGCTTTCGTGATGTCATCCGCATGACAGGATGGCCGGCCGCGCTGATTTTTTTGCGCCGGCCGTGTCACGAACCACCGCCGCCGCACCCGCCAACCCGCCTGACAGTCCTTTCCAAGGAGTGACGCCATGGCTGAAGCAACCTCCCGTCCCACGCCGCCGCAAGTCCTGGATGCCGATACGTTGCGCAACATGGATCGCTACTGGCGCGCCTGCAACTACCTCTCGGCCGGGATGATCTATCTGCGCGACAATCCGCTGCTGCGCGAACCGCTGAAACCCGAACACATCAAGAACCGTCTGCTGGGCCATTGGGGCTCGGACCCGGGGCAGAGTTTCCTGCTCGTGCATCTGAACCGGCTGATCAAAAAGCTCGATCTGAATGTGATCTACGTAGCCGGTCCCGGTCATGGCGCACCGGCTACGCTGGCCAATTGTTATCTCGAAGGCCACTACTCGGAAATCTATCCCGACCGCAGCGAAGACGAAGCCGGCATGCAGCGCTTCTTCCGGCAGTTCTCGTTTCCGGGCGGCATCGGTTCGCATTGCACGCCCGAGACGCCGGGCTCGATTCATGAAGGCGGCGAGCTCGGCTATAGCCTCTCGCATGGCTACGGCGCCGCGTTCGACAACCCGGACCTGATCGTCACCGTGATGATCGGCGACGGCGAAGCGGAAACCGGTCCGCTCGCCACCTCGTGGCACTCGAACAAATTCCTCAATCCGATCCGCGATGGCGCGGTGTTGCCGGTGCTGCACCTGAACGGCTACAAGATCGCCAATCCGACCATTCTCGCGCGCATTCCCCGCGAGGAGCTCGAAGCCTTGCTGACCGGTTACGGCCACAAGGCGTATTTCGTCGAGGGCGACGACCCCGCCGTCATGCATCAACAGATGGCGGCGACGCTCGAACAATGCATCGGCGAAATCCGCGCGATCCAGCAGCATGCGCGCGCGAACAACGACGCGACGCGCCCACGCTGGCCGATGATCGTGCTGCGTTCGCCGAAAGGCTGGACCGGCCCGAAGGAAGTCGACGGCCACAAGGTGGAAGGCTCGTGGCGCGCGCATCAGGTGCCGGTGCTCGATCCGGTGACCAATGGCAAGAGCCTGAAGCTGGTGGAAAACTGGATGCGCAGTTACGAGCCCGAGTCGCTGTTCGACGAAGCCGGGCGTCTCGTCGAAGAACTGCGCGAGCTCGCGCCGAAGGGTGCGCGCCGCATCAGCGCCAATCCGCATGCGAACGGCGGCTTGCTTTGCAAGACGCTCGACATGCCGGCGTTTGGCGATTACGCGGTGGCGGTGAAGAAACCGGGCGGCACGTACACGTCGCCGACCGAGGTGCTCGGCAAATTCCTGTGCGACGTGATGCGCCGGAACATGACGAACTTCCGCGTATTCGGTCCTGACGAAACCGCAAGCAACAAGCTGACCGCGATCTATGAAGCGTCGGAAAAAACCTGGCTCGCGCAAACCGAGCCGAGCGACGCGGACGGCGGCGATCTCGCGGTGGACGGCCGCGTGATGGAAATGCTCAGCGAGCATACGCTCGAAGGCTGGTTCGAAGGCTACGTGCTGACCGGCCGCCACGGCCTGTTCGCCACGTACGAAGCGTTCGTCCACGTGATCGATTCCATGTTCAACCAGCACGCCAAGTGGCTGGAGAAAGCCAAACGCGATCTCGGCTGGCGGCAGCCGGTGCCGTCGATCAATCTGCTGATCACCTCGCTCGTGTGGCGGCAGGATCACAACGGTTTCACGCATCAGGATCCCGGCTTTCTCGATGTGGTCACGAATAAAAGCCCGGACGTGGTGCGCATTTATCTGCCGCCCGATGCGAATTGCCTGCTGAGCGTCGCCGATCATTGTTTGCGCTCGCGCGACTACGTCAACGTGATCGTCGCCGACAAGCAGCCGCATCTGCAGTATCTCGACATGGACGCGGCGCTCACGCATTGCACCAAGGGCATCGGCATCTGGGACTGGGCGTCGACGGATCAGGGCGTGGAGCCGGACGTGGTGATCGCCAGCGCGGGCGACATCGCCACGATGGAGGCGCTCGCCGCCGTGCAGATTCTGAAGGAGCGTTTCGCCGATCTGAAGATCCGCTTTGTCAACGTGGTCGACCTGTTCCGGCTGATGCCCGAGCACGCGCATCCGCACGGGCTGTCCAACCGCGATTTCGATTCGTTGTTTACCGCGACCAAGCCGGTGATTTTCAATTTCCACTCGTATGCGTCGCTGGTTCACAAGCTGACCTATAACCGCACCAACCACGACAACCTGCATGTGCACGGCTATCACGAGAAGGGCAATATCAATACGCCGCTCGAACTGGCGATCATCAACCAGGTCGACCGCTTCTCGCTGGCGATCGATGTGATCGATCGCGTGCCGAAACTGCGCGGTGTCGGCGACCATGCGAAGGAATGGCTGCGCGGCCAGGTTATCGAACATCTCGCTTATGCGCATGCCGAGGGCATCGACCGGGAAGAAATCCGCAACTGGACGTGGAAAGGCTGAGCGAGGCATGACCATGCGCACTCAAGACGGTGCAGAGGATCAAACGATTCTGGTGCTGAACAGCGGTTCGTCCTCGCTGAAGTTCGGGCTCTTCAGGCGCACGGGCGACGACGAATCCCTCCTGCTGGAAGGCAGCGCGGAAGGCATTGGACGCAGCGACGGCAGCTTGCGGATCAAGGCGCCCGATGGCCGCGTGCTGGTGCAGCAGGAGCACGAGCTGGAATCGCAGACCGATGCATTGCAAAAGCTCGCGCAGGTTCTCGCGCAACAGCACCATGCGCGGCCTTCGGCGGTGGGGCATCGGGTGGTGCACGGCGGACCGCGTCTGCGCGCGCATCAGCGGATTACCGCCGGGGTGCGCCGTCAGTTGCAGGACGCCGTGCACTTTGCGCCGCTGCATATTCCCCCCGCGCTTGCGCTGATCGACGAGGCAGAGACCATTTTCGCCGACGCGCCGCATTTTGCCTGCTTCGATACGGCGTTTCATGCCACGCTGCCGCCGCGTGCGGCGCAGCTTGCGTTGCCGCGCCGCTATGTGGAGGCCGGCGTGATGCGCTACGGTTTTCACGGGCTCTCATACGAATCGCTGGTGACGCGGCTCGGCGCCGACTTGCCGGCGCGCGCGGTGTTCGCGCACCTCGGCAACGGGTCGAGCGTATGCGCGCTACGCGACGGCCAATCGGTCGATACGTCGATGGGGCTGACCCCGACCGGCGGCGTGCCGATGGGCACACGCAGCGGCGATCTCGACCCCGGTGTGCTGCTGTATCTGATGCGCGTGGAAAAGCTCGATGCGGGCGCGTTGGAGACGCTGCTCAATCGCGAGAGCGGCCTCGCCGGCTACGCGGATGGCGAGAGCGATATGCAGGCGCTCGAAAAACGCGCCGCGGCGGGCGATACAAATGCGTCGCTGGCGCGCGATGCATTTGCCACAGCGGTGCGCAAGACGATCGGCGGCTATGCGGCGCTGCTGGGCGGAATCGATTTGCTGGTATTTACCGGCGGCATCGGCGAACACAGCCAGGAGATCCGGCGGCGCGTGTGCGACGGGCTCGCTTTCATGGGGCTAACGGAAGGCGATCCGGCGGGCAAGGTGAGGGCGATTCACACGGAAGAGGAAAAGCAGATCGCGAGGCATTGCCGCACGCTGTTGCGGCAAACGGATGCAGCCTGACTTCATTTGGGCTTGACGACGGTGTGATCCGAAACGCCGGTTACGCCGAACAGGCGGGTCACGTCTTCGAGTGCGGCGGTGCGTTGCTGATCGCGCTGCAGTTCGCCGCGTAGCGTGATGCGGCCGCGCGAGACGTGAACCTTTACGGCGTGTTCAGGGACCGCGGCGTCCCAGGCGAGACGCTGCGTCGCCTCCGCGGCGATCTGTGCATCGCTCAGGCGTGCTCTGTCCGCCTGGTGTTTCGCGGCGCGACCGTGTGGCATGCGTTCTCCACGGAAGTGATACGGATGGGAGAACACTAGCAGAAGTGGCGGATTTTGCTCGCATTGGATGACGGCGGTGAGATCAATACAATCCGCCGCCGTCGGCAAAAAAATCCCGCCGCAAGCCTACCGGATCGCGCCCGCCAGCGCCTGCGCCGTCGCGGCCGACAACGTCCAGCCCAGATGCCCATGCCCGGTGTTGTAGAACACGCCACGCCGCTTTCCTCGGCCTACCTTGGGCAACATGCTCGGCAGCATCGGCCGCAAGCCCGCCCAAGGGACCACGCGCGAGGTCGACACCTCGGGGAAATAACGCCGGGTCCAGTCCACTAGCGGCGCAATCCGGTCCGAACGGATATCGCGGTTGAAGCCGTTGATCTCGGCCGTGCCGGCCACGCGAAAGCGATCCATGCCCAACCGGCTCGTGACGATCTTCGCGCTATCGTCGAGCAGACTCACCCAGGGGGCACGCTGCTGGCTGATCTCGTCGTCGAGACAGACGGTGATCGAATAGCCTTTCACCGGGTAGATGTTCACGTGGTCGCCCAACATGGCCGCAAAATCTCGGCTCTTCACGCCGGCGCACACGACGACCCGCTCGAACGCAAACCGCTGCGATTCGCCTTCGAGATTGACCGCCAGCGAAAAGCGGCCCTCGCCAGGCTGCTCGATCGACGTGATCTCCGCGTCGTAGTGAAACTCGACGCCGTGCCGCACGCACGCCTGAGCGAGACCGCGCGTGAACTTGTGAATATCGCCGGTCGAATCGGACGGCGTGAAAAATCCGCCGTAGAAATCGCCATGCAGCGTGGGTTCGATGCCATGCAACTCGCCCGCCGTGACCGGGTTGCGGTCGAGTCCGCCTTCGCGCAACAGTTCGTTCACCTTGCTCGCAGCGTCGAATTCCTTGCGGGTCTTGTAGATGTGCAGAATGCCGCGCCGCTCCAGATCGAAGTCGATGCCCTCGGTCTCGGCAATCGAAAACAGATGCTCGCGCGCGGCAATCGCGAGCCGCACGGTTTCGACCGTGTTCGCCCGGTAGTGCGGAATCTGCCGCAGAAATTCGCCCATCCACGAGTATTTGTGCCAGGTGGGCGCGGGATTGAGCAGCAGCGGGGCGTCGCGCGTGAGCATCCAGCGCAGTCCTTTCATGACGGTGGCGGCGCTGTTCCAGACTTCGGCATTGCTGGCGGACAACTGGCCGCCGTTGGCGAACGAGGTCTCCATTGCCGCATAGCGATGGCGCTCGAAGACAGTAACGTGGTGGCCGCGCTGGGCGAGGGCGTGAGCGGTCGTGACGCCGGTAATGCCGGCGCCGATAATGGCGATTCGTGACATGACATGGTCCAGAGTAGTTGAGCATCACCGGTGTCGATTTCGTGTCGAAACCGGCGCTGATGCCCCATCTGTCCATGTACCTGAGAGTTTCTTCTCCGCAGCGGCCGGCCCGATGCGAGCCGTGTGCGGGGAATCCCCTTCGGTGGGCGCACAGGCTATGCCGATGCGCCGCTCTCCAGATGTTCCTGCTGCGCGGTCCTTTTGCCTGAGAGTTTCCGGGGCGGTTGCTCCGTCGGCGTCGTCACGAACATCTGACGATCTCTCCCGCGCTGCATTGCAGAACGGCTCGACAATACCGGTCAAAATAATTCGCCGCAAGTGTTTCCTGCAATGCACCGTGCGAGTAGCGGTCTGAAACGGCACGTCTGAAGATGAATGCGGTTTCTACTCCGATGCGAATCTTTCAAGCCGGCTGTGGGGCTGAAAGCGCCCGCATCGGCTATATTTGGCGGCACTATCCGACTTTCATTCGCAAAGGAGAATGCCGTGCCCGCCCTCACAACGTTGCTCGCCTTCGGTCTGGTCTCGCTCGGCATGGTGCTCACGCCCGGGCCGAACATGATCTATCTGATCTCGCGATCGCTCTGCCAGGGGCGCCGCGCGGGTCTCGTTTCGCTTGGCGGCGTCGCGCTCGGCTACGTGTTCTACATGTTCTGCGCCGCATTCGGCATTACCGCGCTGCTGTTGACTGTGCCGTACGCGTACGACGCATTGCGTTTCTGCGGCGCGCTCTATCTGCTGTATCTGGCATGGCAAGCGGTCAAGCCGGGTGGCCGCTCGCCGTTCCAGGTGCGCGACCTGCCGCACGACAGCCGCCGCAAGCTCTTCATGATGGGGCTCGTCACCAATCTCGCGAACCCGAAGATCGCGGTGATGTACCTGTCGCTGTTGCCGCAGTTCATTTCGCCGGGACACGGCAGCGTGCTTTCGCAATCGATCGCGCTGGGCTGCGTGCAGATCGTTATCAGCGTGACCGTCAATGCGTTGATCGCGAGCATGGCGGGCTCGATTGCCGTGTTTCTCGCCGGGCGCCCGGTGTGGCTGCTGGTGCAGCGCTGGTTGATGGGCACCGTGCTTGCCGGACTCGCGGTGCGCATTGCGCTCGATTCGCGCCGCTGATTTTTTGCGGCGCGTTATCCGCCGCGCGCCGAAGCGGAGCCCGAGCCCGAACCGGAACCCGAACCTCTGAACACCCAGCCGTTGAACAGCGCCCCGCATAGCATCAACGCGCTGGTGATGAGAAACACCGACTGCATGCCGAAGTGCGCCCCGACAAAGCCGCCCGCGAGCGGCCCTGTGACCTGTCCCGCGTAATTCGCCGAAGTCGCGTAGCCGAGGATATAGCCGGCGGAACGGTCGGGCACGTTATGGCGGATCACGCTCGTAATGCACGGCAACAGGCCGGCCAGCGCGAGCCCCATCAGAAAGCGCAGCACCACCAGTTGCAGGCCGCTCGTGACGAACGCCTGCGGCACGAGCAGCACCGCGCACACGCTGAGACACGTCACGATCACTTTCGGCGCGCCGATCCGGTCGGCGAGACGGCCCACGCGCGAAGCCGCCAGCACGCTGCCGAGCGCGGAGGCCGACATCACGAAGCCCGACACGAGCGTGACGTGCCTCGCGTCGTGCACCAGTTGGCCGACGTACACGGTGATGATCGGCTCGATCGACATGTTGGCGAACATCAGCAAGCCGGAGGTGAACAGCATCGCCAGCACGGGGCGCAGGTCCGGCACGGTGGCCCAGCCGGTGGCCGCCCGCTCCTCGTGCGATTTGCCGCGTGTGCGGTCCACCGGTTGTTCCTTGACGAGCAGCGTGGTCGCAATGAAAGCACAGAAGATCATCGCCCCCGCAATGAAAAACGTATTGCGGATGCCGATCAGCGGCGGCAGCGCGCCGCCTACCAGCGGGCCGACGAGACTGCCCGCCATCACGCCCGAGGCCAACGTGCCGAGCGCCCAGCCGGTGCGTCCGCGCGGCGTCTGCGTGGCGATCATGACGGTCGCGCCCGACGCATAGCCGCCGACGAGTCCCGCCAGAAAGCGCAGTCCCACCAGTTGCCAGACATTCTGCGCAAGCCCGAGCAGGGACATCACGACGGCCATGCCGAGACTCGCGCGAATCAGGATCAGCTTGCGTCCGTAGCGGTCGGCCATGCGTCCCCACAGCGGCGACACCAGCGCCGCGGCGAGGAACGTCGCGCCGAACGCGACGCCCGACCATTGCACGGCGGCCGCGGCCGGATGCACGCCGAGCTGCTGCACATAGAGCGGCAGGAACGGCAGCAGCAGGGTCATCGCGACGATGGTCGTGAACGAACCGAACAGACAGACATAGAGATTGCGCTGCCAGTGGGGCGCGCCGTCGGCGGGAGTGGCTGAACTCATCGAGGCAGGATGGGAAGCGAAACGCACAGGGTCGGGCCGCACGCGCGGCGAAAAGACGATTGTGCCTGAGCGCGGCCAATCGGGCTGCGGAGGCGGGCGAAGTATGGCCGATCGTGCTCATTCAGTGTCGTCCGGTGCCACTCGGTGTCACTCGGTGAAGCGGACGCAACGCGGCCGGGCAGACACGCGGATAGATGTTCAAGTATTCGAAGACGGCCTGACGTACAACGGCACAACGGCACAACGGCACATCCACGCCTCACTCATAGCGCCTTGTACATAATGGTGGTCGCGTCGAATTCATCGGAATGCGTGTCACGCGCGTATCCCGGGATCACGCCCGCCGTGCGATAACCCAGTGCGGTATAAAGCGGCTCGGCGTGGTCGCCGGTTCGGGTGTCGAGCGTGAGCAGTCTGCGCTGCAAGCCATGCGCATGGCGTTCGAGTTCCGTCATCAGCGCACGCGCAATGCCCTGGCGGCGCAAAGCCGGATGCACCAGCAGTTTGCGCACTTCGGCGCGATGCTGCTGATTCGGCATCGTGTCGTAATCCAGCTGTACTGTGCCCGCAATCGCTTCGCCGTGACGCGCAACCAGCAGCACCAGGCTGCCGGCACGCAACGAAGCCAGCACTTTGCCGCGCCAGAACGCCTCACATTCGTCGATGCCGCACGGCATCACAAAGCCGACGCTGGCGCCGTCATGCACACAGGCGCGCAGCAGTGCGCCGAGTTCGGGAAGCTGACGCACGAGGTCGTCGGCGGAGAAAGCGGTGAGGGTGGTCGCGCTCATGCTGGCTCACACGATGAAGAGAATGTAGCGGGCCCCGCTGTGCGCGGGCGTCACGAAAGCGCTTGCGCCGAACAGCTGATAGCGCAGGCAGTCGCCGGGTTGCAGGTTGTGGCTTTGGCCGTCGACGGTGATCTGCAGTTGCCCTTCGAGCAGGATCAGATGATGTTCGAGGCCGGGCCGCGGCGATGCGTCGTAGGTGATGCGCACGCCGGCATCGAGTTCGCATTCCAGCGCTTCGCCGCTCAACGCCTGCGCGGGCGGCGACACGGAGCGCCGCCGGAAGCCGACGCTGGCGTCGGTCCAGAGCGGCTGGGCGGCGCGCGGCACGTGCGGCGCGAAGTCTTCTTCGACCATGTGCATGAGGCGCGAGATTGGCAGGCCGTACGCCACGCAGAGCTTGCCGAGCACGCTCGCCGTGGGGCTCACGGCGGCGTTTTCGAGGCGAGAGAGCGTCGCGCGGCTGACGCTGCTGAGTCTCGCGAGATCGTCGAGCGACCAGTTGCGCTCGGCGCGCAGCGCCCGCAACCGCTGCGCGATGCGGCGGTCGATGGCGTTGTCGTCGGGGAGTGGGTTTTCCATATTCGGGAAATTATCTCGAATATGGAAAATGGTCAATCAGGAAAAAATGGGGCGGCCGGTGGGCGTGCTCCGATCGGTTCTCGCGCAGTCAAGGGACGCAGCTTACTCGTGCCTGGTCATGCGCAGCATTGAGGTGTCGTAACCCAGTGCGTGAACCCGCTCGATCAGCGCGTCTTTCACGCTTGCGGCAGGTGTCGCTTCGCGCGTCAGAATCCACAGATAACGTCCGCTCGGCTCGCCGACGATCGACCAGCTATAGTCGTCCGCGTGGTCCAGCACCCAGTAGTCGCCGAAGAAGAACGGGCCGAAGAACGACACCTTCAGCTTCGCAGTGCCCGAACCGGCGACGACTTTCGCGCGGCCCTTAGCCACGTCCGCCGGCCCGTTCACGGCGCCCTTGTGGCAACTGTTGATGACGTCGATCAGGCCGTCGTCGCGCGTGGCATAGTCGGCGGTGACGGCTTCGCAATCGCGCTCGAAGCCGTTTTCATAGCGCGCCAGTTCATACCATCGACCGAGATAGCGGCTCAGATCCACGGGTTTCGCCGGCTCGGGCACACGCGCGTTGCCGCTTTTGCCGGCCGGGCTGAACGCGCAGGCGCCGAGCAGGCACACTGCGCCGACCACGAGTGAAATGGCGCTCAGGCGCAGGACCGACTGGCGGCGTAAAGGCATCGAGCGACTCCATGAGTGAAGGACATCCGCTGGCAGCACGCCGCGTGCCAGATGGCCTCGCGTGCGCCATGCCGCAGCGGAGATTCGTACACCGCCACGACCTCGGCCGTTTATCATAGTGCCCACAAACCAGAACGCGTCGCCCGGCTGTGCAGCGGTAACGCACATCAGCACGTCATTCACGAGACCCGGCGGCTCATACCGCGACATCATCCATGAACTCCACTCCCGACACTTCCTCCCGTCCTTCGATCCGCGCGCTGACCTTGCTTGAAGGGCGCGTGCTCGGCGTGCTCGTCGAAAAGCAGCACACGGTGCCGGACAGCTATCCGCTTTCGCTCAACGCGCTGACCTTGGGCTGCAACCAGAAAACCGGCCGCGCGCCGGTCATGAACGCTACCGAAGCCGAGGTGCTGACCGCCGTCGACGGATTGAAACGCTTGAGCCTCGTAATGGAAGGCAGCAGCAGCCGCGTGCCGCGCTTCGAGCACAACATGAACCGGGTGCTGGGTTTGCCGAGCCAGTCGGCGGCGCTGCTTACCACCCTGTTGCTGCGCGGCTCGCAAACCGCCGCCGAATTGCGCCTGAACAGCGCGCGTTTGCATGGCTTTGCCGATATCTCGTCGGTCGAAGCGTTTCTCGATGAACTCGCGGCCAACGACCCGCCACGGGTCGTGAAACTCGCGCGCACGCCGGGCGAGCGCGAGAACCGCTGGACGCATCTGCTGTGCGGCGAGGTGAGTGCGAGCGAACTGGCGCAGCCGGGCGCCGAAGACGACGCGGTGCCGTTGTCCGCGTTCGAGGCGGTCAAGGCCGAACAGAAGCGCCTCGCCGATGAAGTGAGCCGGCTGCAGACCGTGGTCCGCCGCATGGCGGCAGAGCTGGGTATCGACGCCGGCGACCTTACTGCCGGCGAAGGCGCCTAAGCATCGCGGCTGCGCGGCGTATCCGCGGACAGCGTCCGCTGGGTGCGATGGAAAACGCGCGGCGGCACGTTGGGCGAATCTTCGGCCAGCCGGTCGAGCTCGTCGCGGATCGCGGTGAGATAGTGGCCGTCACGCGCATCGGCATCACCTGCAAAGACCGCTTCGAGCCGGCGACGCACCGCGCCATAGCGCGCACCGGCGGCGCGATGTTTTTCGGCGCGTTCGGCGTAGCGCAGGAAGGTCTGCAGCGCGGTGGAGACCGCGGCCGCCACGCTCACGAAGCCCACGAAGATCCTGAGCTCGGGCGAGACAGCGGTGGCATGCAGGGAAGCGAACACCGCCGTCCCCACGAAGGCGGTCAACGCGGTTGCGAGCCAGCCGACCTGGCGGTCGCGCGCCGATAGCAGGTCCGCCATGTCGTAATGGCTCATCTGGGATTCGCGCGCACGGCGGATCCACTTCAGCAGAAGCTGGTTCTCGTCGACCGGAGGCTCGTAGGCAGGCAGATTCTTCATGTCGCTCGTCAGGGCTGTTCGGTTGCGCAAGCTTAGCGCATGCGCCTGACAACACTGTGCCACATGAAGGCGGCGATCCGCATGCCGCCGCCGGTCTGCTGTCCTTATGCCGTCCTTATGCCGCCGCCGCTTGCGTTGCCGCAGCTATCTCCTGCTGCCGAGCCACCCCGAAGCGCTCGCTGTGCGCGTTGCCATTCAGGTAGAAGTCGCCGATCGCGGCCTCGCGAATGATCGCCGGATTGTGCGACGCCAGCACGCGCGCATTGCGCCAGTAGCGATCGAAGCGGCGCGCTTCGCTGGTGGCCGACGCGCCGCCGACTTCGAACAGCAGCGTCGCCGCCTGCAACGTCTGCTCGATGACGATCTGCTGTGCCTGGAAAGTCTGGATGTCCAGGTGGATGTAAGTCTGCTCGTCGGTGCGGCCTTCCTGGCGCGCGACGGAGACTTCATCGATGGCGCGCGCGAGTGACGTGCTGATGCTTTGCGTCGAATAAGCGAGGCTCGCGAGGCGCCCGACCACGCGATGCACGAGAGGATTGTCGCGCGGGCTCGAAGCACCCGGAACACCGAAGGTCCGGGTTCTGGCTTGCGTGAACGCGACCGCATCGCGCAACGCCGCGCGGCTGATCCCGGCGAGATTCGCGACATGTAGCGCCTGATAGTAGGCCGTGAGCAGGCTGTTGCGACGCGGCTCGGCAGCGTTATAGCGGCGGTAGAGGTTGTCGGGCGAGACCGGCACCCGCGTGAAGCGCGCCGTGCCGCTACCCGTGAGCCGTTGTCCGAAACCGTCCCAATCGTCGATACGTTCGAGGCCCGGCGTGCCGGTTTCGACCAGCACGCGCACGTCGCTCGTGCCGTCGTGCGCGGTGACGTCGACCCAATCCGCGTACAGCGTGCCCGTGGTGTAGTACTTTTCGCCGTCGAGATGCCATGCGCCATCCGTTTGCGTGAGACGCACGCTGTTGTTGGTGACGCCCGTGCGCTCGGACACCGCGCCGCCGACGATCTGGCCTTGCACGATCCTCGTGAACCAGCGCTCGCGCAACGATTCGTCGCCGTTTTCCAGCAGTGCCTCGATAAAGCCGCCATGTACGCGCAGGATTTGCGGCAGATTCGAGTCCGCTTCGCCGAGACGCGTGACCAGCGCGAAGAATTGCGTGAGCGAGATGCCTTCGCCGCCGTACTGTCTGGGTACGCGCAACCGGGTGTAGCCCGCCTCACGCAGCCATTCCACCGGCTCGTAAGCGAGTTCGCGCTGCTGCTCGCGTTCGACCGCGCCTTCAGCGATCCGGGCGAAAACAGGCGCGAAGCGGCGCGTCAGCGGATCGTCGCCGAAGAGTTGCGCGGCGTCGGCGATGCTGTGTTCTGGGCTGGTTGGCGATTGAACTGCGGACATGGGTTCTCCGAAACGGGGTGCGCGTGGGGCGCAATCAGAGAACGGTAAGGGACGGGAACGGGTCGAGCAACGAAGTATTTGGCCGATTCTTAGCAGCAGGAGTGAAATGCCTGCCGGAAAGCGCCGCGACCGCCGCGGCGCGGCAGAAGGCCTACTTCAATCCCGCCACCACGCGCCTGCGCGCCAGCCATCGCACGGCGAGCAGACATAGGCCCATCACCGTTAGCGACAACACCGTCGTCATGGTGCCGAGCGCGTAAATCACCGGCGTCGTCACCGACGTGGTGAGTCCCTGAAGCTCGAGCGGCAGCGTGTTCTGGTCGCCGATTGCCTGCGAGGTGCGGGCAATCTCGTCCCATGAGAGCGTGAAGCCGAACATGGCGACGCCCACCACCGAAGGACCGATGATCGGCAGCACCACATACCGGAAGCTCTGCCACGGCGTTGCGCCCAGATCGCGCGACGCTTCTTCGTAAGCCGGGTTGAAGCGGTTGAACACCGCGAACATGACCAGCAAACCGAACGGCAGTGTCCATGTGAGATGCGCGCCGAGCGCGGACGTGAAGAGACCCATCGAGGTGGTATAGGTATCGGCGAAAGACTGATGGCCCCACGCCGAGGCAAGGTACTTCACACCGTTATCCAGCAGGCGGAACGTCAGGCCGATGCCGAGCGAAACGATAATGGACGGCATGATCAGACTCGCAACGGAGACGTAGAACACCGCCGTATCGCCGCGAAACTTTCTGCGAAACGCGAGGCCCGCCGCGACGGAAAAGAGCACCGTAAGCACCGTAACGGCCACGGCGAGCCGCACGGAGCGGCCGAACGCGGCCCAGATATCGACGTCGCCCACCCCGTCGCGCAGTACCGAGAACCAGTGCAGCGACACACCGCGCATGGGAAACGTGAGGCCGCCTTCGGGGCCCTGAAACGACAGAATGAAAATGGTGATCACCGGTCCGTACAGAAACAGCACGAACAGGCCGAACAGCAGCGCGAGCCAGTAGAAACTCGCCGGGCGATGCTCGCGATGTTTGAGGCGAATGGCCTGCATCTTCACAGTTCCTTGCGAATGTCCACAACCCGCGTCAAACCCCACACGATCATCAGCACCACGGCGAGCAGAATGATCGCGTTGGCCGCTGCGGCGGGAAATTGCAGGTAGCCGGTTTGCACCTGAATGATCTTGCCCACCGACGCGATCTGTTGGCCGCCCATCACGCCGACCGTCAGGAAGTCGCCCATCACGATCGTGATGACGAAGATCGAGCCGATCACGATGCCGGTTTTCGACAGCGGCAGCACCACGTCGCGCACCACCTGCCAGCCGCTCGCGCCGGCGTCGCGCGCGGCTTCGAGCAGCGACCGGTCGATGCGCATCATCGCGTTGAAGATCGGCACGATCATGAAGAACGTGTAGAGGTGAACGAAGGCGAGCACCACCGAAAAGTTCGAATACAGCAGCCATTCCAGCGGCTGGTCGATCAGATGCGCGCCGAGCAGCGCCTGATTGACGAGACCGTTGCGGCCGAGCAGCGGCATCCACGAAATCATGCGGATCACGTTCGAAGTCCAGAACGGAATCGTGCAGACGAGGAACAGCACGGTCTGCATGCTCGTGGTGCGCACATGGAACGCGAGGAAGTAGGCGATCGAAAAACCCAGCAGCAAGGTCACCGCCCACACGATCGCGCAGAATTTGAGCGTCGACCAGTAGGTCTTGAAGGTGACGCAGATGTCCGTCATCGACGAACAGCCGTCGAAGATCGCCGCGTAGTTCTTCAGCGTGAACGCGGGGATGATCTGGTATTCGTTGAAGTCCCAGAAACTGACGATCAGCGTAATGACCAGCGGCACGATGAAAAACAGCAGGAAGGTCAGCGAGAGCGGCGTCGCCTGCAACCATGCCGGCGCGCGGCGGTGTTTGACGGGCTCGTCCTGCGCGTGCGAGGGAAGGTCGATCGTTGCCATAGGCGGATTTCTAAGGAATGACTTTGCGTTCAGACAGGCGGTGACAGCCGGCGCTCTGGGCGCCGGCTGTCACGTCGAACCGCGGCCTCGACTGCGGTATTGACCACGGTGTCCATCAGGCCGCGATGAACTCGTTCCACTTCTGGACCATGTAGATGTTCTCGTCCATCACCGCGTTCCAGCAGGCAATCGCGCCCATGCGCTGGTTGTACGAGCCGCCGTCGCGCACGGTGCCGGCTTTTTCGAGCAACTGGCCGTCCGGCGCCTTGATGTCCTGCGCGGCCGGCTTGCCTTCGATCCAGTAGTCCCACTCGTAGGGCTGCATGTGCGTCTTCGCGGTTTCGAGCACGCCCGAGTAATAGCCCTGACGCATCAGATATGCGCCCGCCCAGCCGTCCTGGAACCAGTTGACGAACTCATACGCCGCGTCGAGCTTCTTGCCTTGCAGCGAACGCGGGAAACCGAAGCCCGATGCCCACGAACGATAGCCTTCCTTGAGCGGCTGGAATTTGCAGGCGATCCCCATCGTGCGGACTTTCGTGACGGCGGGCGACCACATGGACTGGATCACCACTTCGCCCGAGGCCATCAGGTTCACGCTTTCGTTGAAGTCCTTCCAGAACGCGCGGAACTGGCCGGCGCGTTTCGCTTCGATCAGGATCTTGATGGTCTGATCGATCTCGGCCTTGGTCATGTTGCCCTTGTCGCCGTATTTCACGTGGCCCATCGCCTCGATCGCCATCGCCGAATCCATGATGCCGATCGCGGGAATGTTCAGCAGCGCCGCCTTGCCCTTGAACTGCGGATTGAGGAGTTCCGCCCAACTGTCGATGGGCCGCTTGATCAGGTCGGGCCGGATGCCGAGCGTATCCGCGTTGTAGGTGGTGGGAATCAGCGTCATCCACTCGGTGGGCGTGGCGGAGAATTGCGTGGAGCGCGGGCCGGTGAGGAACATCACTTTCTTCGGCGCGGTGCCTTGATCGCCGATCTTCTTGCCGTTGACTTCGCCGCGCGTGAGCACCGGCGTGATCTTGTCGGCGAGCTTGATGCGCTTCACGTCCATGCCTGCCAGCGTGCCGGCCGGAATCAGCTTCTTGAGCGCGAAGTATTCGGTGTCGACAATGTCGAACGAGTTGGGCTGCGTGATGATGCGTTTGGCGACGTCATCGGTCGTCACCGGCACGTATTGAATCTCGATGCCGGTGTCTTCCTTGAATTTCTTCGCGATGTCGGCGCTCTGATTGACCGCCGTGCCGAGGTAGCGCAACGTGATTTTTTCCTGCGCGTGCACGTACGGAAAACCGGCAATACCGGCTGCCGCGACCGCGCCCTTGATGAACGTGCGGCGCGACAGGCCTGTTTCCTTCCCATCCGTTGCGGCCGGTGCCGGGCTCTCGTTCGCTTCACTCATTGCTTTCTCCTCAGTTGACGTTCGATTGACGTTCGGTTTTTGCTTGCTGGAAGTCTCGTGCGCGGCGATGTCATACCGCTTCAATGCACAAAACTTCACCACTACTCAGGCCGCGAGCGGATGCGCGTCCTGTTCGTTCCACCAGACCACCACGCGAGCTTCGGGGCCGAGCCGTGCGGGGTCGTAATCGCCGTCGCTCACGAGCGAGATCAACTCAGGCGACCCGTCGAGCGGATCGAGCGTCATGCGCAGATGGGTGCCCTGGTATTCGGCTTCGCGCACTGTGCAAGGCACGCCGCCGATGCGCGTCATGCCGTTGTCGCCGCCGGCGTTCTGCACCGGCGTGATGCCATGCGGCACGATGCGCAGATGATCGGCGCGCACGGTAAACAAACGGCCATTGGTTTTGAAGACGTTATGACCGCCGAGAAAGCGCGCCACGAACTCGGTGCGCGGACGGTTGAAGACCTCGTGCGGCGTGCCGCTCTGTTCGATGCGGCCGTGGCTCATCACCACGACGAGATCGGCCAGCGCCATTGCTTCTTCCTGCGAATGCGTGACGTGCACGAAGGTAATGCCGAGTTCCTTCTGCCAGCGCTTGAGTTCGGCGCGCATCTGCACGCGCAGGAACGGGTCGAGCGCGGACAGCGGTTCGTCGAGCAACAGGCAGCCCGGCTGATTCAGCAATGCGCGCGCGAGCGCGACACGTTGCTGCTGGCCGCCGGAAAGCTGCGCCGGTTTGCGTTCGGCATACGCCGACATGGCGACCAGTTCCAGCAACTCGGCGGCGCGTTTGCGCCGCACATCTTTGGCGATGCCGCGCATCTTCAGGCTGAACGCGACGTTGTCGAGCGCGCTCAGATGCGGGAACAGCGCATAGTTCTGGAACACCATAGCCGTGCCGCGCGCGGCCGGCTCCGCGCGCGTGACGTTGCGGCCGGCGATCAGAATGTCGCCTTCGGTGACGGATTCATGCCCGGCGATCATGCGCAAGGTCGAGGTCTTGCCGCATCCCGACGGCCCGAGCAGACAGCAGTACTGGCCGCCGGCAATGCGCAGATCGATTGCGTCGACGGCAAGCGAGTCGCCGTATTGCTTCGACACGTGCACCAGTTCGATATCGGCGGCTTTGGTTTCGAGCACCGTTGAAACAGGCTGAATCATCAGGAGGTGTCCTCGTGAACGGCGAAGAGCGCGGCGCGCGAAAGCTGACGCTGCGCCCGAACGAAACCAGGCAAATGCAAGACATGTGCCATCCGTTGCATCGAACGGTGCGCCGATTGCCGACATACCGTTGTGCTTAACGTCTACGAGTTGGCTCATATTTTGCAAACGATCCGCAGCATCGATCGTTAGCGATTCAGGCGTTTCTTCTTGCGCGATCACGGTGCGTCTTCGGTCCGTCTCGGGGCATGATCCGGCCAATCCGGTTCATCTGTGACGCAACCCGTCGCGTTTCATCACCCATGGCTTCTTCAAATGAACGACACACTGAACATGCCCGCAGCAGCGAACCGCGCGCGCCAGTTGCTCGCCACGCACGGCCGCTTTGCGTACCGGCCGATCACCGACAGCGACGCATTCCGCTGGCCGGGCGATACCGGGCTCGCGGTCTATCTGGGCTTCAACATCGAACACTTTGCTTTCGGCGAAGGGCTGGGCGCGGCGCTCGGCCCGATCTCGCCGCAACCGGATGTACTCAACCACAGCTGGCGGGAGTATGGCAATCGGGTCGGCGCGTGGCGCTGCATCGAACTGTTCGATCAACTCGATCTGCCGGCCGGCGCGCTGATCAACACCGCGCTCTACGATCATTGTCCCGAACTGATCGAGGCCTGTGTGGCGCGCGGCGATGAACTGATCGGTCACGGCCACACGAATGCGCACCGGCAAAGCGATCTGGACGAAAGCGGCGAACGCGAGTTGCTTCTGCATTGCCGCGAGCGGATCGTCGAAGTGTCGGGCACGATACCGCACGGCTGGCTTTCGCCGTGGATTTCGGAGTCCCATCTGACGCCGGATCTGCTCGCCGAGACCGGCTATCGCTACACGCTGAACTGGTGTCACGACGACCGTCCCGTGCGGATGGCTACGCGCGGCGCGCCGCTGTGGTCGATACCATATCCGCAGGAACTCAACGATCTGCCGATGATGGTGGGCCGCCATATGGATGGCCGGGCCTTCGCCGATATGATCGTCGACCAGTTCGACGAGATGCTCGAACAGGCCAATCGCGGCACGCAGCCTCAGGCGCTCGTCATGGGCATTGCGTTGCATCCGTATCTGGTGGGGCAGCCTTATCGCTTACGGCATTTGCGCCGTGCGCTTCAGCATATCGCCGCGGCACGCGCCCGGGGCGACGTGTGGATCACCACGCCGGGCGCTATCGCGGACCATATGGACAAACTGGAGCGGGACGGCATCGTGCGCCCGCCCGTTGCATGAACGCGAAAGCCGGCGCGGCTACCGCAAAAAAAGCCCGCAAAGACGATGCGGATCTCGACGCGCGCATCTATCAGTCGATTTTCGACGGCGTGCTGAACCATCGTCTGACGCCGGGCACGAAGCTGCCGGAGCCCGAGTTGTGCCAACTGTTCGGCGTGGGCCGCGCGGTGGTGCGGCGCGTGCTGGAAAAGCTCGCGTATGACGGCATTGTCGTATTGCGGCCTAACAAGGGTGCGGTGATCGCCGAACCCACGCCCGAGGAAACGCGCGAGATCTTCGAAGCGCGCCGCTCCGTCGAGCGGATGCTGGTCGAGTTGGCGGTGCAGCGCGCGAATGCCGGGGATATCAAGGCGTTGCGTCAGCAACTCGCGAGCGAACATGACGCGATGCACCGCTTCGACCAGCCTTCGTGGGCGACGCTCGCCAGCGGCTTTCACATGCGCATCGCCGCGCTGGCGGGTAACTCGATCCTGCAAAACTATCTGAAGGAACTGGTCTCGCGCTGCTCGCTGATCGTGGGCGTGTATGAACCGCCGGGGCATGCACCGTGCGAACACGCGGAGCATGCGGCGATTGTCGATTGCATCGAGGCGCGCGACGCGGCCGGCGCGATGGCGCATATGGAAGCGCATCTGCGCGACCTCGAAGAACGGATCGAAACCTCGCGAATGCGCGGCGAAAAGAGCCTCGGCCAATTGCTCGGCATCACCGTATCCGCCACTTCCAACTAGGCAGCCGACATGGAAATCGATTTCGCAGCAATCACGGAATACCAGCGCTACAAGCTGATGGCGAGCCTGATCGTGCCGCGTCCTATCGCGCTCGTCACCACGCTCGGCGCCGACGGCACGATCAACGCCGCGCCGTTCTCGATGTTCAACATGCTCGGCGAGGAACCGCCGATCGTGATGATCAGCGTCAACCGCGTGGCCGACGGCACGCTCAAGGACACCGCGGTGAATATCGTGCGCACCGGCGAGTTCGTGGTGCATCTCGCCGACGAAGCTATCGCGGACAAAATGCATCGCTGTGGAGAACGGCTGCCGCCGAACGTGAGCGAACTCGCCGAAGTCGGCTTGACGCCCGTGCCGAGCTCGCACGTTGCGCCGCCGCGCATTGCCGAAGCGCCGGTCGCGTTCGAGTGCACGACATGGGAGACGCTGGAAACGACGAGCCGGCAGATTTTCATTGGACGTGTGCATCGGTTGCACGCGCGCGACGAGCTGATCGATACGGAAACGTGGCGCGTGCGCTTGCAACATTATTTTCCGGTGGGGCGCTTCGGCGCGAGCGACTATATAACCACGCGGGACCGGTTTACGCTTGGATGACGTGCCGGCTCGCATAACCCGGCATAACCGCCCATCAAACCGCCAGCGCACGCCCATCGCTGCGCGGATCATGCGCGCCCGAAGCCGACCCGTCCGGCTCGATGCGAATCACGCCGGGATGTCCCGCCAACGGACTCTGCGCCGCAATCGCGCTCACTTCATGGCCGCGCGCGGCGAGTGCCGCGAACACGTCGGCGCCGGCGTCCGCTTCGAGCTTCAACGCATCGCGCGTGTCGGAGAAGGTCTTGCCGAGCAGAAAACGCGGGCGGGCGAGGGCACTCAACGGATCCATGCCGTAGTCGATCAGCCGCGTGAGAATCGCGGCCAGCGTTTGCGGCTGACCGTCCGCGCCTTGCGTGCCGAACAGCAGTTGCGGGCGGCCGTCCTTCACATACATGCCGGGGTTCAGCGTATGGAAAGGCCGCTTGCAGGGCTGCACGGCGTTATGATGCGCGGGGTTCGTGCTGAACGACGCGCCGCGGTTGTGCCACAGAATGCCGGTCTCGCCCGCCACCACGCCGCTGCCCCAATCGAAGTACACCGTTTGCAGCACGCTCACGCTGCGGCCTTCACGATCCGTTGCGCCGACGAACACCGTATCGCCCGGCCGGAACACGTGCGGCCATGCACGCGCTTCGTGCAGGTCGATGGAACGTGCATGGGCGTCGAGCGTGGCAGGTGACAGCATGTCATTCACAGGCACGCTGTTGAACTCCGGATCGCAGACGAAGCGGTCACGCTCCACGAACGCGCGCTTTACCGCTTCCACCAGCAGGTGATAGTAGTCGGCGCTGCCTTCCGGAATCGACGCAAGGTCGAAGCGCTCCAGCGTGCCCATGATCTGCAAGGTCGTCACGCCTTGCGTGGGCGGCTGCAGGCTCACCAGTTCGCCGCCGCGATAGGCGACACGCAATGGCGGTTCGTTACGAGCGCGCGTGCGGGCGAGGTCGGTAGAGCTGAGCGGCGAACCCGCTTGCTGAAGACCATAGGCGATTCGCTCGGCCAGTTCGCCGTCGTAAAACTCGCGCGCGCCGAAACGCGCAATACGGTCGATGCTTTTGGCCAATGCCGGCTGCATGAAGCGCTCGTCAATCGCGGGAATGCGGCCGTGCGGCGCGAAGGTTGCCGCGAAACCGGGCAACGTGCGCAGTTCGTCGGCGCGCATGGTTTGCCAGAAGTGCTGCGACGGCGTCACGGGAAAACCGTCGGCGGCGAGTTCGAGCGCGCGGTCGAACAACGACGACCACGACTGCTTGCCGCCCCACGCGTTCTGGCTGATTTCGTAAGCCTGATGCCAGGTATCGACGGTCGCCGCAGTCGTGATTGCCGACGCCGCACCGCGCAACGGAATCGCGTCGCCGAACGCAGGCAATTGCGCCGCGGCCTGGCCGATGCCCGACACCGTGCGCAGCATTCCTTGCCGGTCGCCGATCACCCAGAAGGCGTCGCCGCCGAGTCCCGTGAAGTGCGGGTACGTCACGCATAGCGCGGCGCCGATCGCGATGGCGGCTTCGATGGCATTGCCGCCCGCGCGCAGGACGTCGCGGCCCGCTTCGCTCGCCAACGCGTGCGGGCTGGTGACCATGCCGCCGTGCGTGCCGGCGGGTTTCAGATTGTGCATCGAGGCTCCGCTACTGAGGGGTCGCCGAAGCGTGTCGCGAGTATAGATCGCGCGCGAGGCTCAGCAACGCGCGATCGCTGCCACGCGCGCCGATCAGCGAGAGCGCGAGCGGCCGGTCGAGTTCGTCGGCGAAAGGGAGTGTGATTTGCGGCAGGCCGCCGAACGCGGCGATCGAATTCATCGTGAGCGAGTCTTCGTAGAAGCGGCCGATCGTGTCGCCGCTGGCGTTTTTTGGTAGTAGCGCGACGGGCGTGGTTGGCATTACCAGCACGGTCCGATCGATTTCGAACAGCGTGTTCAGCGCGCTGCGCAGTTCGTGCAGAACCGTGCGCCATTGCGCGGCCTGCTGCCTGTCGAGCGTGTCCAGTCGTGCAAAACGCGGCGCAATACCTGGCCCGAAGCGCGGCTGTGCCGAGCGGATCCAGGCGCCGAGCGAGGCGTCGATTTCAAGGTCTTGCACAGCCTGATAGCACGCGAGCCAGCGAGCCTGGTTGCCGGCGAACACGTCGAGCGATGTCCGCGCGCCCAGCCTTTCGGCCAGTGCCGTGAGCCGCGCGGCGTCGTCGGCTTCGTTGCGCTCGCGCGCCGCGAAGGCTTCGGCAACGCGCGTGAGACGTACGGCGCGGCCCGAAGCGTAAGCAGTGGAAGCGGACGGCGCGACTGGCAACAACACATCGCCCACGGCAGCCAGCACGTCGATCGATCGCGCGAACCAGCCGACGGTATCGAAGCACGGCGCGAACGGCAGCACGCCGTCGAGCGGAATCGCATCATGGCTCGGCCGCATGCCGAACAGCCCGCAGAACGCGGCGGGCACGCGCACCGAGCCGCCGGTATCGGTGCCCAAGGCAAAGTCCACCTCACCGTTCGCCACCGCCGACGCCGATCCGCTCGACGATCCTCCCGGCAACGCATGCGGCCAACGCGGATTGAGCGGCGTGCCGTAATGATGGTTCTCGCCTTCGAGGCTATAGGCGAGTTCGTCGGTGATCGTTTTGCCGTCGAGCGCCGCGCCGGCCGCTAATAGCGTATCCACACAGCGCGCATGAGCACGAGCCGCCGCGTGGCTCGCGAGCCAGCCGGGATTGCCGCCGCCGGTCGTCACGCTGGCGACGTCGATCAGATCCTTCACCGCGAAGCGCAGGCCGTTCAGCGGCCCGCTCGCCGTCGCGGCAACCTGCACGCGAGGGCCGGGGATGAACGCGTTCATGCGGCGTCCGCCAGCGCAGCGACGATTCGCGCCGAGTCAGTGACGAAGCCGAAGCACTTCTTCACGTTCCAGATGGTCGCTTCCGTGCAGAAGGCCGGCGACGACGTCGCGCAGCAGTCCTCCACCAGCACGCAGCCATAGCCGAGAAAATTGGCGTCGGTGAGCGAATGCAGCACGCACTGATCGGTATTCACGCCCGCGAACATCACCGTGCGAATGCCGAGATTGCGCAGAATGCTGTCGAGCGGCGTGTCCCAGAACCCGCTGATCCGGTACTTGTCCACGCGGATATCTTCCGGCAGCGGCGCGAGTTCATCGACCACTGCCGCAGCCCACGAATCCTTTTCGAGCACGTGCGAGCCATTGCTCGCGAGCGGTTCGCCCAGGCCGGTTCCGGTGCCCGTCGGCTTATATAGATGCAACTGGTTCGGCGGCATGTTGGCGAGGTCGGGCCGGTTGCCCCAGTTCACCCATATCACCGGCACGCCGCTTTTGCGCAGCGCCGGCAGGAGGCGCTGCAATGGTGCAATCGGCGCGCGGTCGACCGAGAAATCGCCCCCAATCTGGGCAACCCATCCGCCGTTGGTGCAGAAGTCGTTCTGCATGTCGATCACGATAATCGCCGTGCTGCGCAGATCGACGCGGACATTTTGCGGCTCGCACGGCAGCGTCGCGACGACCGGTTCGGGCGCCGGCAACGACATGTCGACGAGCGTTTCGCCGGCTACCCAGCGAGGCCGGCCGTCGCGGCCCAACTGGCCGGAAACGCTTGTGCCGTATGCGTCGTGCTGTTTCATCGAAGGTTCTCCATCGGGTGTCGATTGCTATAAAAAAGATGTGGGGTGAAGCATGTCGCGCATTGCTTGCATGGTCTCCGGTTCGCGCTTTCGCGCAGGCCTGAACGAAGCCCGCATGCCGCGAAAACCATCGCATGGCATCGAAGTTGCATTGGTTTCGTTCATGAATAACCTACTTACCCAAACCAGACGCAAGAGGAATGCCAGAATGTCGATCATCAAGCTCAAAACCCTCGCCACCTGTGTCGTCGCGCTCGCCGCCTCCAGCAGTGCGATCCATGCGGTAGCGGCCGATCCGCTGCGGGTCGGCGTGCTGATTCCCGGTTCGAAGTCGGACAAAGGCTGGATGGAATCAGGCTACGACGGACTGGTTGCCGCGCAGAAGGAACTCGGCCCGAAGCTGAAGACGCAGATGATCGAGAACATCAACTACGCCGACATGGAACAGGCGTTGACCAACCTCGCTTCGAAGAACCAGTTGGTGATCGGCGTGGGCGGGCAAACGCAGGCCTCGGTGCTGAAGATCGCGAAGCGCTTTCCCAACGTGAAGTTCGCGATCGTGGGCGGCAACAAGGGGCAGGACATGCCGCCGAACGTGGCCGGCTATGACGTCAAGCAGGCGGAGATCGCCTATGTTGCCGGCGCGGCCGCGGCGATGCTGTCGAAGAACGGCGCGGTGAGTTACGTGGGCGGCATGGAGATTCCGTCGATCGTCAACGCCGGCAAGGAGTTCGGCAACGGCGCGCGCTCGATCAATCCGAAGATCAAATACTTCGAGAGCTATACCGGCGACTTCGACAACGTGTCGAAGGCCAAGGAAGCGACGCTCGCCGCGATCTCGCAAGGCGCGGACGTCCACTATCACATTCTCAACCTCGGCTTGCGCGGCATGGAGCAGGCGGCCAACGAAAAGCACACGCACGTGATCGGCAGCTATACCGACCGCTGCGGCACGGACCCGTTGTATATCGCGTATTCGATTACGGGTGTGGGCTATCAGGTGCAATACGCGATCGACCAGATGGCCGCCGGCACCTGGCAGCCGGGCTACAAGGCGTTTGGCCTGGCGATGGGACCGAAGGCGTCGGGCATGGTGGTGTGCAAGCCGACCCCGGAGATGTCGACGAAGATCAAGCAGATCGAACAGGACATCGAAAGCGGCAAGATCAAGGTCTCCGAAGGCTGACATGGACGCGACTTCCGCTTCTGCAGGCGCGGCTGCCGCCGTCAAAGCCGACGCGCCCATGACTGACGGCAAGCCGCGAACAGCGGTGCTGCGCATGGAAGGCATCGTCAAACGCTTCGGCGCGTTTCAGGCGCTGAGCGATGTCTCGCTCGAACTCTTCGCCGGCGAAGTGCATTGCCTGCTGGGCGAAAATGGCGCCGGCAAATCCACGCTGTGCAACGTGATGTTCGGCGTGCATCAACCCGACGCGGGCTCGATGTGGCTCGACGGCGCGCCGTATGAGCCGCATAGTCCGCGCGATGCGCTGACGCACGGCATCGCGATGGTGCATCAGCACTTCAGCCTGGTGGAAGACGTGAGCGTGCTCGATAACCTGTTGCTCGGGCAGGTGCGCGGCTGGCTCGATCGCAAGCGCGAGGCGCAGCGGGTGCGCGCGTTGGTGGCGGAACTCGGGCTCGCGCTCGATCCGGATGCGCGGGTCGCCGAACTCTCCGTGGGCGAAAAGCAGCGCGTCGAGATCGTCAAATGCCTGATTCGCGAGCCGCGTCTGCTGGTGCTCGATGAGCCGACCGCCGTGCTGCTGCCGGCCGAGATCGATGCGTTGCTCGATACGTGCGCGCGGGTGGTGGCGCGCGGCTGCGCGGTCGTGCTGGTGACACACAAGCTGGCCGAGATCCGCCGTATCGCGAACCGCGCGACGGTGCTGCAAAGCGGCCGCGTGGTGGCGCGTTCGAGCACGCCGTCGGCCGATGTCGACGCGCTGGTGAGAGCGATGATCCAGCGGCCGGGCAATGCGGAGCAGGAGGCGGTTTCGACTACAACTGCCACCGCCACGCCACGTTCAACAACCCGCAGCGCGTCCCCCTACGCCCGTCCGCTCGCCGACGAAGCCTTGCAGATCGACGGCCTCACCGTGCGCGACGCCGACGGCGTGACGCGTCTCGAAGACTGCACGCTGGTAGTCAACCGCGGCGAGATCGTCGGCATAGCGGGCGTGGAAGGCAATGGCCAGAGCGAACTCGGCGCGGTGCTGGCCGGCATGCAGAAGGCGAGTGCAGGGCGTTTCTTCGTGCAAGGCGCCGACTGTACGCAGGCCGCGCCGCAGACGTTGACGAAGGCCGGCGTCGGCGTGGTGCCGGAAGACCGGCACGCGGTCGGCTGCGTGCCCGACATGAGCCTGACCGAGAACCTCTTTCTCAACCGGCTCGACGACTACGCGCGGCACGGATTCATGCAGCGCCGCGCGATGCGCCGGGATGCGCGCGCGCTGATGCAGCGCTTCGACGTGCGCGCCGCGAGTCCCGACGTCGCGTTTCGCGGCCTCTCGGGCGGCAATCAGCAGAAAGCGGTACTGGCGCGCGAACTCACGCTCGACGGACTCGCGGTGCTGATCGCCGCGCAGCCTACGCGCGGGCTCGACGTCGGCGCAGTGGCCGCGGTCTACGACCACATTCGCGCTGCCCGCGACGAAGGCGTCGGCGTGCTGCTCATCTCGTCCGAGCTCGACGAACTGATGGCGGTGGCCGATCGCGTGCTCGTCATGTATCGCGGCCGCATCATGGGCACCTGTGTGCCGGATGCGTCGCAACTCAATCTTCAACGCGAGCGCATTGGCGCATGGATGGCAGGCCAGACAGCATGACTCCGACGACCTCATCGAGTTCTTTTCCTCGCGCCGAGTGGCGCGGTTCGCGGCGCGTGAGAACCGCCGCGGTGCTCGGCGGCGCTGCGCTCGTCGCGATTGCGGCGGCGCTGGCGCTGATCGCGATCGTCCACGTGCCGCTCGGCGACGCATTGGCCGCGTTCGCCGACGGCGCGTGGGGCTCACCCTACGCGATCGGCGCATCGATCAATCGCAGCCTCGTGTTCGCGCTGGTCGGCAGCGGCTTCGTGCTGGCTAACCGCGCGCAGTTGACCAACGTCGGCGGCGAAGGGCAGATCGCGATGGGCGGCATCGTCGCCACCGCGGTCAGTCTGTACGGCCATGTCGCGCACCTGCCGTTCGGTCTCGCGTTCATCGTGCCGATGCTGGCGGCCGCGCTGGCGGGCGCCGCGTGGGGCGCGCTGCCCGGCTGGCTGAAAGTGCGCGCCGGCACCAACGAGGTGATCAGCACGCTGCTGCTCACGTTCATCGCCGTGTGGTTTCTCTACTGGTGCGTGCAGTCGGAAGCGCTGCTGCGCCAGCCGATGAGCAACGCCGCCACGCTCCCCGAATCGCTGGAAATTCCCGATTCGACCAAACTGCCGTTGCTCGCGAGCGCAATCTCGACCGGGCTGCATATCGGCTTGCCCATCACGCTCGTGCTGTGTGTCGCGGTGGCGCTCGTGCTGACGTATAGCCGCTTCGGCATGCATCTGCGCGCGGTCGGCCTGAATGCGCTGGCCGCGCGCCGCGCCGGCATGCCGATCACCTCGACCATCGTCGGTGCATTGGCGCTGGCCGGCGCGCTCGGCGGTCTCGCTGGCGCGTTGATGTTGCAAGGCGAACAGTATTCGCTGAAGGCGGGCTTCTCGTCGGGTTACGGCTTCGACGGCCTCGTGGTCGGCTTGCTCGCGCGCAGTTCGATCACCGGCGTATGCGCGGCGGCGCTGCTGTTCGGCTTCATGCGCTCGGGCGGCATCAATATGGAAATGGTCGCATCGGTGCCGTCGGCGCTGGTGCTGGTGGCGCAGGGCATCGTGATCGTCGCGCTGGCGGGCGGTTCGTTGTGGCTCGAACCCAAGGGAGCTCGCTCATGAACGCGGAATTCGCGGCGGTTTTCGTGGGCTCGTCGATTCGCTTCGCGGCGCCGTTGATGCTCGCATCGACCGGCGAGCTGATCAGCGAGCGTGCCGGCGTGCTCAACATGAGCGTGGAGGGCATGATGCTCTCGGGTGCCTTTCTCGGCGCGGCGGGCGCATGGGCGACCGGCAACGCGGCGCTCGGGCTTGCCATCGGCATGCTCGGCGTGCTGCCGATCGCGTTGCTGCAGGCGTTTCTCAGCATGACGTTGCGCGCCAATCAGATCGTGACCGGCATCGGCATCAATATCCTTGCGCTCGGCGCGACGACGCTCGCGTACCGCGAGCTGTTCGGCGAGCGTTCGAGCGCGGTGATTCCCGGACTCGCGCGCTGGTCGCCGCCGGGACTCGGCGCGATTCCCGTGATCGGCGAGCCGGTGTTTCATCAGGTGTGGCTCGTCTATCTCGGCGTTGCGATTCTGCTCGCCACTTCGCTCGTCATGCGGCGCACCGCGCTCGGTGTCGCGCTGCACGCGGTCGGCGCGGCGCCTCGTTCGGTCGATCAGTCGGGGCTTTCGGTGACGCGGCTGCGCTATGGCGCGGTGCTGTTTTCCGGTGTCATGTCCGGCGCGGCGGGCTGTTTCATTTCGATCGGCGACATTCACACCTTCACCGAAGGAATGACGAGCGGCGCCGGTTATCTGGCGATCGCCGCGATCATTTTCGGCAACTGGAAGATTGGCCGCACGGTGGGCGCCTGTCTGCTGTTCGGCGCCGCGAGCGCGTTGCAGTTCCAGTTGCCGCTGATCGGCGTGCACGTGCCGACCGCGCTGCTGGTGATGCTGCCTTATCTGCTCGCGCTGATCGCGGTGGCGGGGCTGATCGGCCGGCAAACTGCGCCGCTCGCGCTCACCCAGCCGTTCCGTCGCTGAGGTCGCGCTTACAATGCGGGAGTCGCGCATTCCGACGCATCCTCTTGACGCAATCACGCCGCTGTCCGGCTTTCGACTCTTATGACACGTGCTTCAGCCCGATCGACTTCCGCTGTATCCGCCGCCGGTTCAACGGCACCCACGACCCAGCGTCAGAAGCTCGCGGCAGCGACCCGTCAGCGCATCTTCAGGATCGCGATCGCCGAGTTCTCGGACAAAGGCTTGAGCGGCGCGCGAGTGGAGACGATCGCGAGCCGCTCGAAGGTCAATATCAGGATGATCTATCACTACTTCGGCGGCAAGGAAGCGCTCTATCTGGAAGTGCTCGAATTCGTGCTGGCGCGGCTGCGCGAAGCCGAGCTCAAACTCAAACTGGATATCGACCGCATCGATCCGGTCACGGCCATCGTGCAGCTCTACGATTTCATCGAAGGACACTTTGCGGCGCATCCTGAGCTCGCGAAGCTGCTGTCGTTCGAAAATCTGAACCGTGCCCGCGTGATGAAGCGTTCGAGCGCGATTCCGGAAATGTCGTCGCCGGTGTTGACGCTGCTGCGCACGGTGATCGCGCGCGGCGAGGAAGACGGCTCGTTGCGCCGGGACATGGACCCGTTGCATCTGTATGTCGCGCTCGTCAGTCTGTGTTCGTTCCACAAGTCGAACGCTTATACGCTGTCGCGCATCTTCAATACCGACATGCTTGCCGCGCAGTGGCAGGAAGACCACAAAGCCCAGGCGCATGAAATGGTGCGCGCGTTCGTGATGGCCGGCGCGTCGCAGCCTGCGTTGCCGAAGCGGGCGCGAGCGCAAATCCAGGGCGCGTGAGCCCCGAGTTGGTGAGGGCTGCACCAACGGCAGTGCGGTCAACTGAGTTTTCGTGAGCGTCCCGGGCACTGTGGCCGGACGGGTGAAGCTCCGCCTGGCTTGGGTTTGAAGCGATTTCCCGCAGTGAAATAAGCGCTTGGCATAGCTCCTGCTAATTTGAGTCCAAACTTGTATTCAAGATTGCACTCAAGGATAAACAGGTGCCTATTTCTTCACCCATGACGGTCAAAGGCTTGCTCGCGGCCTATGCTGCGGGCAGCCTCACGCCGACTGAAGCCGTGACGGCGGCGTTGGCGCAGATCGACGCCATCGACCGGCCCGAAGTCTGGATTCTGCGCGTGCCGGCGGCCGACCTGCAGGCCCGCGCAAAAGCGCTCGAAGCGCTATACGAAGCGCAGGGCAGCGCCGTGTTCGAGCAGATGCCGCTGTTCGGCGTGCCGTTCGCGGTCAAGGACAATATCGACGTCGCCGGCTTGCCGACCACGGCCGCTTGCGAGCCGTTCGCCTATACGCCGGACGCGTCGGCGTTCGCCGTGCAGCGGCTTGTCGATGCCGGCGCGATTCTGATCGGCAAGACCAATCTCGACCAGTTCGCCACCGGCCTCGTCGGCACGCGTTCGCCGTATGGCGCCGTGCGGCATGCCGGGTCACCGCCGTACGTCTCGGGTGGTTCGAGTTCAGGCTCGGCCGTGGCGGTGGCGGCAGGTTGCGTGGCGTTTTCGCTCGGTACCGACACGGCCGGTTCGGGCCGCGTGCCTGCGGGATTCAACGGGCTCGTCGGACTCAAGCCGTCGTTGGGACTGGTCAGCAAACGTGGTGTGGTGCCCGCGTGCCGAAGCCTCGACACGATCTCCGTTTTCGCGCACGACGTGGACGACGCATGGCGTGTGCTCAGTGAAATCGCCTGCTTCGATTCGCTCGACGGTTACTCGCGCAAGGTGCCGGCACTTGGTCTGCTGCGTGCGGCACCCCGCATCGGCGTGCCGGAGCAACTGGAGTTTTACGGCGACACAGCAGCGAGCCAAGCGTTTTCATCGGCACTCGACACGCTCACCACGCACCTGCATCTGACCACACAATCAATCGACTTCGAGCCGCTCAAAGCCGTCTCGGCTCTGCTCTACGACGGCCCGTGGGTCGCCGAACGCCGTGCGGCGCTCGGCACGTTTTTCGAAACCCATCACGAAGCAATCGATCCGGTCGTGGCCAAAGTGATCGGCAAAGCAGAGCAGTTCAACGCCGCCGATGCCTTCAACGGCCAGTACGCGCTGGCCGATCTGAAGCGCCACGCCGAAGCGCTCTTTGAAGCGATCGACATTCTGATCGTGCCCACCACGCCGACGCATCCGTTGATCGCGGACGTGAAGGCCAATCCAGTCGAACTGAACAGCCAGCTCGGCTACTACACCAACTTCGTCAACCTGCTCGACCTGTGCGCGCTGGCGGTGCCGTGTCAGCGGCGCAGCGACGGCTTGCCCGCAGGCGTGACGCTGATCGCGCCGAGCGGCGCGGACCGGCGTCTCGCTGAACTCGGCGCGCGGATTCAGGCGCTGTTCGCGAGCGCGACGGAGGCCGCGAGTGCCGGCAATACCAGCGAAGCAGCGAACACCAACGAGGCCGTCAACAGCAACGACGTTGCCAACACCAACGAGGCCGCCAACACCGCAGCCGCATCAATCGCCGCACTCATTCAGCCGCTGCCATTCCAGGAGCCGACCGTCACCCTCGCGGTGGTCGGCGCGCATCTGCGCGGACAGCCGTTGAACTGGCAACTCCAGGAAGCCGGCGCGCGTTTCGTCGAAGCGGCACACACCGCGCCCGGCTACAAGCTCTACGCGCTCGCCAACACCCAGCCGCCGAAACCCGGCCTCGTGCGCGCCACGCTGCAGCAAGGCTGGCCGATTGCCGTGGAACTGTGGGAAGTGCCGCTGCGCACCTTCGGCAAATTCGTCGCCGACGTGCCCGCGCCGCTCGGCATCGGCACGTTGGAACTCGCCTCCGGCCACAGTGTGAAGGGCTTTATCTGCGAGCCGTCGGCCGTCAGCGACGACAGCGGCGCGCTCGATATCACGTCATTCGGCGGCTGGCTCGCGTATCTCGCCAGCCTGAAGGCAAACCCGCAGCCAACCCCGCAGGCCAACGCTCTTTAACCCTCCATCAGGAATTGGACACCATGACAAGCCGCCGCAATTTCATCAAGAGCGCCAGTCTGTTGACGCTCGGCAATATTCTGCCTATCCAGTCGGTGTTCGCCGCGCCGAAGACCACCGTCGGCGTGATCTACGTCGGCGCGCGCGGCGACTACGGCTACAACCAGGCGCAAGCGCAAGCCGCCGCGGTGATCAAGAAGATGCCCGACGTGAAGGTGGTGGAAGAAGAGAACGTGCCCGAGACCATCGCCGTGCAGAAGACGATGGAAGCGATGATCGAACAGGACGGCGCCACGCTCATTTTTGCGACTTCGTTCGGCTACTTCGATCCGCACGTGCTGAAGATGGCGGCGAAGTATCCGAAGGTGCGCTTCGCCCATTGCGGCGGTTTGTGGAAGCAGGGCAACCCGTCGAACATCACCAGCTATTTCGGCTATATCGACGAATGCCAGTACCTGAACGGCGTGGTGGCCGGTCATATGACGAAGAGCAGGAAGCTCGGTTTCGTCGCGGCCAAGCCGATTCCACAGGTGCTGCGCAATATCAATTCGTTCACGCTCGGCGCGCAGTCGGTCGATCCGTCGATCACCACGCAGGTGATTTTCACGGGCGACTGGTCGATGCCGGTGAAGGAAGCCGAAGCCACCAACAGTCTCGTCGATCAGGGTTGCGACGTGCTGACCTGTCACGTCGACGGTCCGAAGGTCGTGGTCGAGACCGCGGAAAAACGCGGCGCGATGAGCTGCGGCTACCACGCGAGCCAGGCCGCGCTCGCGCCCAAGGGTTATCTGACCGGCGCCGAGTGGGACTGGGCGACGCCATACAAGCAGTTGGTAACGGGCGCGCAAGCCGGCACGCCGCAGCCCAACGTGCTGCGCGGCGGTTTGAAAGAGGGCTTCGTGAAGATGTCGCCGTACGGTGCGAAAGTCACGGCCGCGGCGAAACAGAACGCCGACTCGATCAAGACCAGCATGGTGGCCGGCAACTTCGTGATCTTCAAAGGCCCGATGAAGGACAACAAGGGCGGCATGGCGATCGCCTCGGGCGCGAGCCACGCTCAGACCGACTACACGCTCGAAAGCATGAACTATCTGGTGGCGGGCGTCGTCGGCCAGATCTGATGACGGCGGTGTTTGCGTGACGATGTTGGCGTCGATCGAGGAGCCGTGATGCGCCCCAATGCCTCTGTTGCGAGAGTGATGCTCTCGTTCCTGCCCGCGCTGCCGACCGTGCTGGCGGTGCTCGGCACCTTGCTGCTGTTCTCGCTGTTCCTGCTGGTGCAGGGACAGCCCGCGCTCGACGCGATCGTGCTGATTTTCCAGGGCGCGTTCGGCTCCTCGTTCGCGTGGCAAAGCACGTTGCTGCGCGCGGCGCCGTTGATGCTGACCGCGTTGTGCGTGGCGTTGCCCGCGCAGGTCGGGCTGATCGTGATCGGCGGCGAGGGCGCGCTCGCACTGGGCGGCATGTGTGCCGCCATCGTTCCGCAGATCCTGCCGCACGGCACACCCTGGCTGATCGCCACGCCGTTGATGGCGCTCGCCGGCATGCTGGCGGGCGGCGTGTGGATCGGCGCGGTCGGCGCGTTGCGGCAGTGGCGCGGCGTCAACGAGACCATTAGCAGCCTGTTGATGTCATATATCGCGATCGCCGTGTTCAAGCATCTGGTGGAAGGGCCGCTGCGCGACCCCGCGAGCCTGAACAAACCGTCGACGCTGCCCGTGCCCGACGCAATGATGATCGGCTCGATCCCCGGACTCGATACGCATTGGGGCCTGTTCTGGGGCGTCGTCGCCTGCGTCGCGGCGTGGGTGTTCGTGAAGTTCAGCACCAAGGGCTTCGCGATGCGGGTGGTGGGCGGCAGTAATCGCGCGGCGCGTCTGGTCGGCTTGCCGGTCAATGTGCTTGCGCTCACAGCCTGCGTGCTGGGCGGCGCGGCGGCCGGGCTCGGCGGCATGTTCGAAGTCGCGGCGGTGCAGGGCAGCGCGAATGCGTCGCTGCTCGCAGGCTACGGTTACGCGGGCATTCTCGTCGCGTTCGCGGCGCGCCAGAATCCACTCGCGATCATTGCGTGCGCGCTGATGATCGGCGGCATCGAGGCGAGCGGCAGTCTGCTGCAACGCCGCCTCGATCTGCCCGACGCCACCACGCTCGTTCTGCAAGGCCTGCTGTTCGCCAACCTGCTTGCGTGGGAAGCGCTCGGCGGCCACATCGCCGCGTGGCGCGTGAAGTTGCAGGCCGCCGCGCAGACCGATCTCCCCGTGCAACTGGAGCAGACCCATGCCTGATATGCACTCGCCTGTCGTGATCCTGTTGTTGTCGCTGTTCGCCGGGGCGATTCGCGTCAGCACGCCTTATCTGTTCGTCAGTCTCGGCGAGTGTTTGACCGAGAAGGGCGGCCGCGTCAATCTCGGACTGGAAGGCATTCTCGTGTCCGGCGCGATGAGCGGTTATGCGGGCGCCTTTCTGAGCGGCTCGCCGTGGATCGGCGTGCTGGCCGCCGGCGCGGTCGGCTTGCTGCTCGGCTGCCTGCATGGTCTGGTGTGCTCGTTGCCGCGCGTGTCGGATATCGCTTTCGGCATCGCGTTGATGCTGCTCGGCACCGGACTCGCGTTCTATCTCGGCAAACCCTTTATCGAACCGCAGGCGCCGATGCTGCCGTTCATCGACCTCGGCGGGTGGAGTTCATCGCCGCAATTGCATAACGCGCTGCATCTGAACCTGCTGTTCGTGATCGGCGTGGTGCTCGCCTTCGTTCTGCAATGGGGCTTGCGCAATACGCGCTGGGGCATGGTGCTGCGGCTCGTCGGCGATCACGCGGAAACGGCGCGCGCGATGGGCTATCCGCTGACCCGCGTGCGGATTGCCGCGACGGCGGTGGGCGGCGTGTTCGCGGGCGTGGGCGGTGCGTATCTGTCGCTGGTTTATCCCGGTAGCTGGAATGAAGGACTCTCCAGCGGCCAGGGGCTGATGGCGGTCGCGCTGGTGATCTTCGCGCGCTGGCAGCCGTTGCGCTGTTTGTGGGCCGCGCTGCTGTTCGGCGCGGCGGGCGCGCTCGGACCGGCGTTGCAGGCGATCGGCGTGACGAGCGGCTATTACCTTTATAACGCGGCGCCGTATGTGTTGACGCTCGTGATCATGATCATCAATTGCCGTCCGGATCGCACGCTGGCGGGCGCGCCCGGCGAGCTGAGCCTGACTCGCTGACGTGCTGACGTGCTCGCGCATTCGCGGAGCTTGCCGACTCCGACGAACCTGACGAACCTAACCCAGGATACCCAGACCATGACCCGATTCATCGAAGCCAAACCGTACCCGTGGCCCTACGACGGCAACCTGCGCCCGGAAAACACCGCGCTCGTGATCATCGACATGCAGACGGATTTTTGCGGCCACGGCGGCTATGTCGACAAGATGGGCTACGACCTCTCGCTCACGCGCGCGCCGATCGAGCCGATCAAACGTGTGCTGAAGGCCATGCGCGAGCAGGGCTTCACGATCATCCACACGCGTGAAGGCCACCGGCCCGATCTCTCCGATCTGCCCGCCAACAAGCGCTGGCGCAGCCGCCGTGCCGGCACCGACGGCGTGGGCATCGGCGACGACGGCCCGTGCGGCAGGATCCTCGTGCGCGGCGAGGCGGGCTGGGAGATCATCGACGAACTGAAGCCGCTCGCGGGCGAGATCGTGATCGACAAGCCGGGCAAAGGCTCGTTCTGCGCGACGGATCTGGAACTGATCCTGCGCACGCGCGGCATCGAGAATCTGATTCTGACCGGCATCACGACCGATGTCTGCGTGCACACCACCATGCGCGAAGCCAACGACCGCGGTTTCGAATGCACGGTGCTCGCCGACTGTTGCGGCGCGACCGACAAAGGCAATCACGACGCCGCGCTGCACATGATCACGATGCAAGGCGGCGTGTTCGGCACGGTGTCGGACTCCGGCGCCTTGCTGCACACGCTGGGGGGATGATCATGTCGACGACGGTACGGCAGGCGCTCGGCGTGGAAGTGCTGAACGCGAGCAAGTCGTTCGGCGCGTTTCGCGCGCTGGACGGCGTTTCGATCAAGGTCAAGGCCGGCACGATTCACGCGCTGCTCGGCGAGAACGGCGCGGGCAAGAGCACGCTTGTGAAGGGACTGGTCGGCTACGGCGTGCTCGACGACGGCCAGATCGCCGCCGACGGCCGCGAAGTGCACATTCATTCGCCGCGTGATGCGCAAGCACTCGGCATCGGCATGGTGTATCAGCATTTCACGCTGGCCGCGGGCCTGTCCGTCGAAGAGAACCTGTTGCTCGCGCGTGGGCAGATGCCGTGGAAAATCGCCTGGAAAGCGGAGCGCGCGGCGCTCGCCGCGTTCATGCAGCGCATGCCGTTTCGCCTGCCGCTCGACGCGCCGGTCGCGGGACTCGCCGCCGGCGAAAAGCAGAAGCTCGAAATCCTCAAGCAGCTCTATCTGCAGCAGCGCTTCCTGATACTCGACGAACCGACTTCCGTGCTGACGCCGCAGGAAGCCGACGAAGTGCTCGGCCTGATGCGCGATCTGACCACGCGCGGCGAGCTGACCGTGCTGATGATCACGCACAAGTTCCGCGAAGTGATGGCCTACGCGGACGACGTCACGGTCTTGCGCAAGGGGCGCCAGGTCGGCACGAGCGCGGTCGCGAACACCACGCGCGACGAACTCGCCGCCTGGATGATGGGCACCGTGGCGACCGGCGACGCGCCTGTCATGGCGGCTGTGACCGAAGAGCGCGTGCAGCGCAAGCCGGTCGATGAATCCGCCCAGGTGCGCCTCGCGCTGCGCGATGTGTCCGTGGAAGACGACCGCGGACACACGGCCGTCAAGCACGCAACACTGTCCGTGCGCGCGGGCGAAATTCTCGGTCTCGCGGGCGTCTCCGGCAACGGCCAGAAGGAACTGGTGGAAGCGCTGGTCGGGCAGCGCCGCGTGAAGACCGGCGACATGCAGGTGGCCGGCAGGCCGTACCATGCAACGCGCGAACAGATGACGCAGCGGCGTGTGTTCGCGATCCCCGAAGAGCCGCTGAAGAACGCCTGCGTCGGCGGCATGAGCGTCGCGCAGAATCTCGCGCTGCGCGACTTCGATCGCGAGCCGTTGCGGCGCGGCGGCTGGTGGCTCGATCGCCGCGCCATGCGCGAGCGCGCCGCGCAGTTGATCGGCGAATTCAACGTGCGCCCGCCCGTACCGGAACGCGCGATCGGCACGCTCTCGGGCGGCAACGTGCAACGCGCGGTGCTGGCGCGCGAACTCGGGCAGCCGGTGGATGTGCTGATCGTCGCGAATCCGGTGTTCGGGCTCGACTTCGCGTCGGTGGCCGATATCCATGCGCGTCTGATGGCCGCGCGCGATGCGGGCGCGGCCGTGCTGCTCGTCAGCGAAGATCTCGACGAACTGCTCGAACTGGCGGACCGTATCATGGTGATCGCCGAGGGCGAGCTGGTGTTCGAAACACCGGCGGCGCGCGCGGATCGGACGGTGCTGGGCCAGCATATGGCCGGACACGGCGACACCGCCACGCCACACGCCGCACCGGCTGAAAAACTGAGGGAAACCATCGGATGACATCGACCCACCTGCTGAGCATCGCCGCCCAACCCGGACCGTTCAGCTTCGACCCCGCAAAGACCGCGCTGGTCGTGATCGACATGCAGCGCGACTTCATCGAGCCGGGCGGCTTCGGCGAATCGCTCGGCAACGACGTGTCGCTGCTCGCGGAGATCGTGCCGACCGTGGCCGCGCTGCTCGCGTTCGCGCGCCAACACCACTGGCTCGTCGTGCATACGCGTGAATCGCATGCGGCGGATCTGTCCGACTGTCCGCCGGCCAAGCGTCTGCGCGGCGCGCCGAATGCGCGTATCGGCGACGCGGGGCCGATGGGTCGCATCCTCGTTCGCGGCGAGCCCGGCAATGCGATCATCGAGCCGCTTGTGCCGCTGGCCGGCGAACTGGTAATCGACAAACCCGGCAAGGGCGCGTTTTACGCAACCCGGCTCGGCGAGGAACTGGCGATGCGCGGCATCACGCATCTGGTGTTTGCCGGCGTGACCACCGAGGTATGCGTGCAAACGTCGATGCGCGAAGCCAACGACCGTGGTTACGACAGCCTGCTGATCGAAGACGCCACCGCGAGCTATTTCCCCGCGTTCAAACAGGCGACGCTCGAGATGGTGCGCTCGCAAGGCGGCATTGTCGGCTGGACCGCACCTTTGTCCTCACTATTGAAAATCGACGGGACGATCCCAGCATGGAAGTAAATCAGCCCGACATCGTGGCACAGGTGCAGGCGGCGTTCGTCGAATACGAACGGGCGCTGGTGGAGAACGACATCGAGGCGATGAACGCGCTTTTCTGGCACACGCCGGAGACGGTGCGCTACGGCATTGCCGAGGTGCAGCACGGCGGCGAAGCGATCCGCGCATGGCGCGAGCGCTGCGAGCCGGTGCCGAAGTCTCGCAAGCTGCATCGAATCGTGGTGACGACCTTCGGCGCGGACTTCGCCACCGTCAGCACCGAATTCACGAGCGACGCCACGCCCTTGCTCGGTCGCCAGATGCAAACGTGGGCGAGGCTCAGTCCCGCCGATGGCTGGAAAATCGTCGCCGCGCATGTCAGCCTTATCGCCATGCCATGAAACGCCGATAATAAGAACAAAGGACCAGGCAACATGAACGACGACCCGACCAATCTGCTGGAGACGCCCGCTGCCTCAGGCGTGCAGGATGCGCCCGCGCAGCCTGCCGCGGCCAACCCGCTCGCCGAGCAGGTCTATCAGCAGCTCAAGAACGATATCTTCAGCTTTCGCCTCTTTCCCGGCGACCGTTTTTCGGAGAACGGCATTGCGCAGCACTACGGCGTGTCGCGCACGCCGATGCGCGACGGTCTGTTCCGGCTGCAACGCGAGGGCTATCTGGAAGTCGGCTTCCGGCGCGGCTGGAAAGTCTCGCCGATCAACTTCGATCAACTCGATCAGCTCTACGATTTGCGCATCGTGCTGGAAGTCGCGGCGGTGGAGCGGATAGGCACGGGCGGCGATAGCGCGCACGCCGCCGTCGAGGCATTGAAGGCCGTCTGGTGCGTCGAGCCCGAATTGCGCGAGAGCGACCCGGTGAAAATGTTCGGCATGGACGAAAATTTTCACCGACAACTGGTCGCCGCCACCGGCAACGCTGAAATGCTGCGCGTGCATAACGAAGTGACCGAGCGCATCCGCATCGTGCGGCGGCTCGATTTTCTGAAACCGCACCGCACCAGCGCAACGTACGACGAACATGCCACCATGCTCAATCTGATCGAACGCAACCGGCTGACCGAAGCGATCATTCTGCTGCGCGCGCATATCACGCAGAGCAAGCTGGAAGTGCGCAAGATCACACTGTCCATGCTTGCCGCGGCGCGCGACAGCAAGCTGCCGTTCGTGTCCTGAGCGGGTTGAGTTGCTTGAGCGGCTTGAGTGGTTCGAGCGTCCGCAGGCGCGCGAGGCTCATTCGTAAGAGAACGCGCCGCCGAATTTGTCGATCCGTTCGAGCGCCATGCCTGAACCGCGCACCACGCACGTCAGCGGCGCTTCGGCGACGAACACCGGCAAGCCCGTTTCTTCTGCCAGCAGACGGTCCAGATCGCGCAGCAGCGCGCCGCCGCCCGCCAGCATGATGCCGCGCTCGGCAATGTCCGCGCCCAGTTCCGGCGGCGTCTGCTCCAGCGCGATCTTCACGGCGGAGACGATCTGGTTGAGCGGATCGGTCAGCGCTTCGAGAATCTCGTTGCTGGACACCGTGAAGCTGCGCGGAATCCCTTCCGACATATTGCGGCCCTTGACTTCCATCTCCTTGACTTCGGAGCCCGGAAACGCGGAGCCGATTTCCTTCTTGATGGCTTCAGCCGTTTGCTCGCCGATCAGCATGCCGTAGTTGCGGCGAATGTAGTTGACGATCGCGTCGTCGAACTTGTCGCCGCCCACGCGCACCGAGCCTTTATAGACAATGCCGCCGAGCGAGATCACGCCCACTTCGGTGGTGCCGCCGCCAATGTCGACCACCATCGAGCCGGTCGCTTCCGACACCGGCAAGCCCGCGCCGGTGGCCGCGGCCATCGGCTCCTCGATCAGATAGACCTGCGAGGCGCCCGCGCTGTGCGCGGCTTCCTTGATCGCGCGGCGCTCCACCTGGGTAGAGCCGCACGGCACGCAGATGATGATGCGCGGCGACGGCGCGAACATACGCGACTCGTGCGCCATCTGGATGAAGCGCTTGATCATCTGCTGGGTAATGTTGAAGTCGGCGATCACGCCGTCTTTCATCGGGCGGATCGCCTCGATATTGCCCGGCACCTTGCCGAGCATCTGTTTTGCTTCCTTGCCGACGGCCAGAATGATCTTCTTGCCGTTCGGACCGCCTTCCTGACGAATCGAGACCACCGAAGGTTCGTCGAGCACGATACCCTTGCCACGCATGTAGATGAGCGTGTTCGACGTGCCGAGGTCGATTGCCAGGTCGTTGGAAAAATAGCCGCGCAGAAAACCGAACATGCAAATTCCTGTCTCTCGGAAGTCGGGCGCAGAAGCGCCGCTTGGGAGTTGCCGCCCGGAGGCAGCAGGCGACCTTGATGGTCGGGAGAGACGCAAGAATAACAGTTTCGGGTCCGCGGGCTATTTCGGCGGTTATAGCGGCAGCGCTTCGCGGGCTGCTTACTGCGCGTTGGCGAGCGAAGGGTCGATATAGGCGCTCACGTTTTGCGACTGCTTGTACACGGCGTTGCGCACGTTGAACCTGTCGGCGTTCACGCTCGAACCGTACACGGAGTCCAGTCCGTCGCCTTTGGTGAAGGCCTTCTTCGCCGCCGCGGAGTCGAGCAGGTGGGTGCCTTTGAGCAGGGGCAGGTACTGCGCCGGCGTGAGGCCGACCCGCGCGGACATGATCTTGACCGCGTCCGGCTGCGTCTTCGGATCGTTGATATAGGCCACGCAGCGATACCAGACCGTGATCACCTTGGCCCAGTCGGCCCTGCGCGATTGCAGGCTGACGGGGTTCACGGTGATCGCGTCGTAGATCAGGCCGGGGGCGTCGGCGGACGTGAAGATCGGCCGCGAGCCCGGTACGCGCTTGAGCGCTTCACCCGCGTTCGGTTGCCAGGCGCCGACCGCGGCGATGTCTTTGGACGACGCGAGCACTTGCGGCAATTCGTTGGTCTTCGCGTTGACGAGCGTGAGGTCCGATTCCTTCAGCGCGTGTTTTTCCAGCGCCGTGTCGAGCAGCAGGTGATCGACGAGGCCGATTTCAACGCCGACCTTCTTGCCCTTCAATCCTTCCACCGTGCGCACCGGCGGTTTGGCGACGATCATGTCGTTGCCGCTCGAATAGTCGGTCAGCAGGATCATCACGTTCTTGGCGCCGCTTGCGCCTGTCACCAGCGCGTCGCCGTTGGTTGCGCCGACCGCATCGAGTTTGCCGGCGGAAAACGCATCGAGCGAGGCCGAGTAGTCGAACCACTGGAAATTGACGTCCACGCCGGCTTCCTTGAACCAGCCTTTTTCGATCGCGATCTGAAAGGCGACGAAGCCGGGCCAGTCGCTATAGCCGATGGCGAGCGGCGTGGCCGCGTACGCCGGGGTCGCGGTAAAGCCCGCAGTCAGTCCGATACTGAGCGCGGCAGCGGCCACGGCGAGCACGCCACGCACGCGAAGGGCCGACGCGAAGCGCGCGGGCGAAGTGAGGGAAGGACGGGATGTGGGCAAAGATTCGAAGCGTTTCATCGTTTTCTCCAGGAGACCGGTCAATTGCGATTGTTGAGTTGGATCGCGCGGCGACTGCGCGATGAAACAACATGACCGGCTCCCGCGCGAGAGCGAACGACAAAGCGCGGAAACGCACGAGACACATGCACGAAACAAACGTGCACGAGACAAACGCCGGCCACGGAGAGGCACGATAGACATTGCTATCGCCAATCTCCCGGGCTTTTGTCCCGCCGTGTAGTGCCGCCAGCCGTTCGTGTCTGCAATCGAACCTGCCGGCGCACCGGGCTGCTCTCGGACCAGACGTTCTCTCGAACCGGAACCCTAGCATCCCTAAGATGCGACGCTGCCGCACCTCTCGGCGAATTATCTAGCGAGAAATATGCCAGTGGATTTCGCGCCAGGGTTTATGCGGACGCGCTGTCAATCCAGCGCCGCGAACCGTTGGTGCACGTAAGCCAGAAACTGCTCGAGCCGCTCCCCGATCGACGCCGCGAGGCTCACCTGCTTGATGCGGCGATCTTCGGCGGAACTCGTCTCCAGCAGCCAGCCGCGGTCGATCAGCTCCTGAACGTAACGCACGGCGGTACGGCGGCTCACGCCCGGCATGAACTCGTAGAGCGCGGTCTTGGCGAAGTAGTCTTCCGGGTCCACCCACATGCGGCAGAACAGATCGCTGTAGTTCAGATCGTTCAGGCCGAGATCGCCGAAATGCGCCGACCATTGCCAGTCCATGTCGAGAATGGCGCGCGCGACGGCCTGACCTTTGGCACGCGCAATTTTCTTCTTCATCGATTCACCACCAGGAGGAGGGCTGCACAGTTTAAGTGCTAATCGAGCCGCAAATCGGGCGTGCCCGGATTTTTGCACGGCCATGCACGGATAGTTTATTGACTCGCGAATTTAATATGTACTATTACATGCAATTTTGCATGTAAATGGAGAGGTGATGAAATTCGAATTGTTCAAGACGTTCTGGGGATTCGATGGCGGTCCGCGCGATGCCGCGCCGCTGGTGCGGGCCGCGGGCTTCGACGGTATCGAAGCGCCGGTGCCGCCCGGCGGCGCGGCGCGCGACGCTTTTGCGGAGGCGATCGCGGACGAAGGCCTCGGCTTCATCGCGGAGATCACGACGGCGGGCAGCTATGTGCCGGAGCGCTCGGCCACGTCGGCCGATCATCTGCGGGATCTGGAGGAGAAGATCGTCTGGGGCAAGCCGCTCGAACCGCGCTTCTTCAATGTGATGGCCGGTTGCGACGCATGGTCTGCCGCGACCCAAGTGGACTTCTTCACCCGCGCGGTGGAAATCGCCGCGAAGCACGACGTGATCTGCAGTTTCGAAACGCACCGCGGGCGTTCGTTCTTCAACCCGTGGATTACGCGGGATGTCGCGCGCGCCGTGCCCTCGCTCAAGCTGACCTGCGACTTCAGCCATTGGGTGTCCGTCTGCGAGCGGCTGCTCGACAGCGAGTGGGACACGATCCTCGAACTTGCGCCGCATGCGCATCATCTGCATGGCCGTGTCGGCTATCCGCAAGGTCCGCAGGTGCCGCACCCGGCAGCGCCGGAGTACGCGGATTGCCTCGCCTCGCATCAGCGGATCTGGGAAGCGCTGTGGACCGCGCAGATCGGGCAGGGCTACACGGTCACGACGATGACGCCGGAGTTCGGCCCTGACGGCTATCTGCACACGCTGCCGTTTACGAATGCGCCGGTGGCCGATCTATGGGAGATCAATACATGGATGGGCCGCGAGGAACGGCGCCATCTGGCCGCGTTTCTTGCCGGGCGCGGCGCGCAGCAAACGCAATCGCATTTCAACCCGCAGGCCGCCCAGGCGTCACTCCTCTCATGAGCTCAACCCATACCGGTTTTCAGCACTTGCCTATCGTCGATGTCAGCGGCCTCTTCAGCGACGACATAGAGCGCCGCCTCGTTACCGCGCGCGAACTGGATCGCGCTGCACGCGAAGCCGGTTTCTTTTACGTCACCGGCCATCAGGTGTCGCGCGAACAGCAGGGCGCGCTGATCGAGCAGGCCAAACGCTTCTTTGCCGCCGGGCACGACTGGAAGATGCACTATTACATCGGCAACTCGAGCGCGCATCGCGGCTATGTGCCCGAAGGCGAGGAAGTCTTCGCGGGCGGCAAGCGCGACAGGAAGGAAGCGTTCGACACAGGCCGCGAACTGCCCGCCGACGACCCCGACGTGATTGCCGGCACACCGATGCTCGGCCCGAATAGCTGGCCCGAACAACCGGGTTTTCGCGAGGCGGTGGGCGGCTACTATGAAGCGGCGTTCGAACTCGGCCGTGCGTTGTTTCGAGGCTTTTCGCTCGCGCTCGGCCTGCCCGAACAGCACTTCGAACGCTATCTGCGCAAGCCGCCGAGCCAGTTGCGCCTGATCCACTATCCGCTCGATCCGTCAGCCGAAGACCGGCCGGGCATCGGCGCGCATACCGACTACGAGTGCTTCACGATCCTGCTGCCGACCGCGCCAGGTCTCGAAGTCATGAACGGCAAGGGCGAGTGGATCGATGCGCCGCCGGTCGGGAACGCCTTCGTCGTGAACATCGGCGACATGCTGGAAGTGTGGACGGGCGGCACCTATGTCGCGACCTCGCATCGCGTGCGCAAGGTGAGGGAGGAGCGCTACTCGTTCCCGCTCTTTTTCGCCTGCGACTATCACACGGTGGTCGCACCGCTGCCGCAGTTCGCGACGCCCGAGGCGGTGGCGAAATATCCGCCGGTGTCGGCGGGCGACCATCTGTTCGCGCAGACGGCGCAGAGCTTTACCTATCTGAAGGCGCGTCTCGAACGGGGAGAACTCGTGTTGCCCGATGGATCGAAGGCGCTGGCGAGCTTCGGCCAGCAGGCGCGTTATGCAGGCGCGGAGCAGGATGCTGAAGGTTGAGAGAAGACGCGCGCGGAGCCGATAGCGGAGCTTGAATGCGCAGCGTCGCGACGATAGCGCCGCTTTGGGTTACGAGTGGCGCTGCTGCTTCTGCAGTTCGATGAAACGTGCCGACATGAGGGCGTAAAGCGCGCGGCGAATAGCGGCAAGGGTCGGCATGATCGTGTCAGAAAGGGAGTGGACGTGGCGCGTTGATATGCACACACCATGCCATCGCCCGGAGCCATCCCGAGCGTGACACGCACGGCCGTCCAGCCCAATCGTGGTGCCCGGCGCCTCCAACTGGTGCGAATCCACCAACGGCGCTGGTGCGTGAGCGATCCCTCCGCGCGCGGAGCGACGAGACCGCGTTCATATCCAATCCCTTGCCACGCCGCACTTGCCGCAATTGCGACGAGACACTGGCACACAACTCGCTTAGCTGTACACCGAGAGGTGCGAAGTAATTTGCATCATCTTCAGGATCGCTAGGGTTCCGGTCGGGCGCTTTCATGTGCACGATGCCTGGTCCGAGAGCAATCCGGTCTTGCCGTTCACCTTCTCTCAAGGCGCCGGCGAGGCTCCACGGAGGGATAAAAGCCCGGGAGGTCGCGATGTCGGTCAATCGCCCTCTCACGCTTATTCCCAACCGATACCTGGAGCCTCCATGTCGACGCAAATCCCAGTCGATCTCGCACCGATCCCGCATGTGGCGTGGGAAACGGTGATTCCCGCCGGCACGCACTGGTCCGGCGTGCTGCGCCGTGGCATGGCGTTGCGCGTCGTCGATAGCGAAGGCGGCGCGAATCTGGCCGCCGTGTTCCACCGGCACGACGAACCGCTCGAACGCTACAACATGGCCGATACGCTGAAGGCGCAGCACACCGCGCATCTGACGCGCGGCCACGTGCTCTACTCGGACATGGGTCGCGTGCTGGCTTCGATCACGGCCGATACGCTCGGCTGGCACGATCCGCTCGGCGGGGTCGGCGACGCGGAACTGTTCGCGAGCAAATACGGCGTGGCCCGTTATCAGCAGCATCGCAACGCGATGATCCGCAACGGCCGCGACAGCCTGCTGCTCGAACTGGCGAAGCACGGCCTCGGCGCACGCGATCTCGTCGCCAACATCAACTTCTTCAGCAAACTCGCGATCGGCGAGGACGGCGCGCTCGACTTCGTAGCAGGCCATTCGCCGGCCGGCGCGGCGTTCGACCTGCGCTTCGAAATGGACACGCTTGCCGCGTTCTCCACCGCGCCGCATCCGCTGAACCCTTCATCCGAATACGAACCGAGGCCCGTCAAGCTGATCGCCTACCGCGCGTATGCGGCCGACGCCTGCGTACCGGCCGACGATTTCTGCCGCTCGGCGTGTGCCGAGAATGAGCGCGGCTTCGTCAACACCGACCGTCTGTTCGTTTAAGGAGACCCGCTATGCCTATTATCGAAAGCAAGCTCGAACTCCGTCATGCGGTCTACGACCTGACGCTGCCTTCGGGCGAACCGTGGCTGCATGAAGTCAAGCGCGGACAGGTGTTCCGCATTCTCGACCTGGAAGGCAATCAGGCGGTCGACACGCTGTTCTACAACAGCGCCGATCCGCTCGAACGCTATAGCGCGCAGGACACGATCCGCGCGCAGCGCAATCTCTATCTCTCGGCCGGCAGCGTGCTGATGTCGAACCTCGGCAAGCCGATGCTGACGATCGTCGCCGACACATGCGGCAGGCACGATACGCTCGGCGGCGCGTGCGCGGCCGAAAGCAACACGGTGCGCTATGCACTCGACAAGCGTTACATGCACAACTGCCGCGACAGCTTCCTGCATGCGATCACGCATTGCACCTGCGGCGTGGGCACGCAACTCGGCAAGCGCGACATTGTGAGCAACATCAACTTTTTCATGAACGTGCCGGTCACGCCGCCCGGCAAACTGACTTTCGAGGACGGCATCTCCGCGCCGGGCAAGTACGTCGAAATGCGCGCCGACATGGATGTGACGGTGCTGATTTCGAACTGCCCTCAGTTGAACAATCCGTGCAACGGCTACAACCCGACGCCCGTGCGACTGACGATATGGGATGCGCAATGAGATTCCGCAAAGTCCTGATTGCCAATCGCGGCGAGATTGCCTGCCGCGTGATTCGTACGCTCAGGCGTCTGGGCATTGCGTCGGTCGCGGTGTATTCGGAGGCCGATCGCCACGCCATGCATGTGATGCTCGCCGATGAGGCGGTGTGCATCGGCCAGGCGCTCGCGGCGCAGAGCTATCTGAACAGCGCGGCGATTCTCGATGCCGCGCGCGCTTACGGCGCTGACGCCGTGCATCCCGGCTACGGTTTTCTGTCCGAGAACGCCGCTTTCGCGCAGGCTTGCGACGACGCGGGGATTCGCTTCATCGGCCCGACCCCGGCGCAGATGCGCGAGTTCGGCCTGAAGCATACGGCGCGTGAACTGGCGCAAGCCAACCACGTTGCGCTGCTGCCGGGCACCGGCTTGCTGCCCGACGTGAGCACGGCGTTGCGCGAGGCGGACTCGATCGGCTATCCCGTGATGCTGAAAAGCACCGCGGGCGGCGGCGGTATCGGCATGTCGCTGTGTCGCGACGCGGCGCAACTGGAGAGCGTGTTCGCCTCGGTCGCGCGGCTCGGCGAAGCCAACTTTGCCAACGCCGGCGTCTACCTCGAAAAGTTCGTCGAGAACGCGCGCCATATCGAAGTGCAGATTTTCGGCGACGGCCGCGGCAGCGTGATCGCCCTTGGCGAGCGCGACTGCTCGGTGCAGCGGCGCAACCAGAAGGTGATTGAAGAAACGCCCGCGCCCGGATTGACGCATGCGGAACGCAGCGCGCTGCATGCGAGCGCGGTGCGTCTTGCCCAGGCCGTGAAGTACAAATCCGCAGGCACGGTCGAGTTCGTTTTCGATGCCGACACGCGCCGTTTCTATTTCCTCGAAGTGAACACGCGGCTGCAAGTCGAGCATTGCGTGACGGAAGAGGTCACGGGTATCGATCTGGTGGAGTGGATGATTCGCGAGGCCGAGGGCGAACTCGCGCCGCTCGACACGCTCGCTCCCGTGCCGCATGGTGCAAGCATCCAGGTGCGTCTGTATGCGGAAGACCCGCACAAGCAGTTTCAACCGAGCGCGGGCGTGCTGACGCATGTCGCGTTCGCCGCCGCCGCGCGGGTCGACACCTGGGTCGATGCGGGCACGGAAGTCAGTGCTTTCTACGATCCGTTGCTCGCCAAGCTCATCGTCAAAGGCGAAACGCGCGAGGCCGCGCTCGCGGCACTGCGCGCCGCGCTGGAAGAAACGCAGCTCTACGGCATCGAGACCAATCTCGACTATCTGCGCGCGATTGCCGGCTCGGCGACGTTTGCACGCGGTGAGCAGACCACGGCGTTCCTGTCGCGCTTCATGTTCGCGCCGCACACCATCGACGTGCTCGACGGCGGCGTGCAGACAACCGTGCAGCAGACGCCCGGACGCACCGGCTATTGGGACATCGGCGTGCCGCCGTCGGGTCCGATGGACGATCTGTCGTTCCGCCTCGCCAACGAACTGCTCGGCAATCCCGCCGATGCCGCAGGGCTCGAATGCGCGATGGTCGGCGCCACGTTGCGCTTCAATACCGCGACGCTGTTCGTGCTGGGCGGCGCGCCGCTCGCTGCGACGCTGGACGGTGCGCCGGTTACGCTCTGGCAGGTCACGCGCGCGCCTGCGGGTTCGGTGCTCAAGCTCGGCGGCGTGACGGGCGCCGGCATGCGGGTGTGTCTCGCACTCAAGGGCGGCCTGCAAGTGCCGGATTATCTGGGCAGCAAGGCGACTTTCACGCTCGGCCAGTTCGGCGGCCATGCGGGGCGTGCGCTGCGCAAGGGTGACGTGCTGCATCTCGCGGACGGAGCGGGCCGTGGCGAAGCGGGCGCGCAACTGGACGCGGCACGCGTGCCGGAGATGACGCACGACTGGACGCTCGGCGTGCTCGACGGCCCGCATGGCGCGCCCGATTTCTTCACGGCCGACGACATCGCGATGCTCTACGGCACCCGCTGGACGGTGCACTACAACTCCAGCCGCACGGGGGTGCGCCTGATCGGCCCGAAGCCGCAATGGGCGCGCACGGACGGCGGCGAGGCGGGGCTGCATCCGTCGAATATTCACGACAACGCGTATGCGGTCGGCGCGGTGGATTTCACCGGCGACATGCCCGTGATTCTCGGCCCCGACGGTCCGAGTCTGGGCGGTTTCGTATGTCCGGTCACGGTGGTGGGCGAGGAGTTGTGGAAGCTCGGGCAACTGCGCCCCGGCGATACGGTGCGCTTCGAACGCATGCCGGTCAAAGCGGCGCTCGCCGCGCCGGAGCATGTGGCTCAGGCCGGCGACATTGGCCACGATTGCATCCTCTATCGCGATCCCACGGCAGGCGAGGGCACTGGCGTGGTGTATCGCCGCTCCGGCGACCAGAACGTGCTGATCGAATACGGCCCGCTCGTGCTCGACCTGAACCTGCGCTTTCGCGTGCATGCGTTGATGAACTGGCTCGACGCGCACCGGCTGCCGGGCATCATCGATCTGACGCCCGGCATCCGTTCGTTGCAGGTGCATTTCGACCATCGCATGCTGTCGCACGACACCTTGCTCGCGCATCTCCAGCAAGCCGAGCGCGAACTGCCCGCCGTCGACGAGATGCGCGTGCCGAACCGCATCGTGCATCTGCCGCTCTCCTGGGACGACCCGTCGACGCGAATCGCGATCGAGCGCTACATGCAGTCGGTGCGTCCCGATGCACCGTGGTGTCCGAGCAATATCGAGTTCATTCGCCGCATCAATGGGTTGAATAGCATCGACGACGTGAAGCGCATTGTGTTCGACGCGCGCTACCTCGTCATGGGCCTCGGCGACGTCTATCTCGGCGCACCGGTCGCGACGCCGCTCGATCCGCGCCACCGGCTCGTCACCACCAAATACAACCCGGCGCGCACGTGGACGCCGGAGAACGCGGTGGGCATCGGCGGTGCGTATCTGTGCGTGTATGGGATGGAAGGGCCGGGCGGCTATCAGTTCGTCGGCCGCACCGTGCAGATGTGGAACCGCTATCGCACCACGCGCGAGTTCGAAGCGGGCAAGCCCTGGCTGCTGCGCTTCTTCGACGAAATCCGCTTCTACGAAGTCAGCGAAGCGGAGCTGGCCGAGCTGCGCACGGATTTCATCGCGGGCCGCGCGAGCCTGAAGATCGAGGAGTCCGTGTTCGACCTCGGCGCGTACAACCGCTTCCTGAAAGACGAAGCCGGATCGATTGCCGCGTTCAAAAGCGCGCAGCAAGCCGCCTTCGACGCGGAGCGCGAGCGCTGGAACGCCGCCGGTCATGCCGAATACGTCGGCGAAACTGATGGCGAAACGGATGGCGATGCAGCCGCCGGCACTGCGGCGAACGACGCGCTTTCGGCCGGTCAGCAAGGCATCGTCGCCGACGTGTCGGGCAGCGTGTGGAAGCTGCTCGTGAGCGAAGGCGACCGCGTCAGCGACGGCCAGGCGGTTGCGATCGTCGAGTCGATGAAGATGGAAATATCCGTCACCGTGACTGGCGACGGCGTGATTGAAGCGATCGATTGCGCCCAGGGCGCGGCGGTCGTCGCGGGGCAACGTTTGATGGTGATGCGCGCCGGCATTGCAGCCGACGCCACCGAGGAGGCCACATGCAAATGAAATCACACGACGATCTGTTCCAGTCCATGTCGATCGCCGGACTACAGGCGCGCTACCGCGCCGGCAGCCTGACGCCCGCGCAACTGGTCGACGCGATCGCCGCGCGCACCTCGGGCGACGACCCGCATCATGCGTGGATCCGTCCTTTGAGCCGCGACGAGATGATGCGTTACGTCGACGCACTCGAAGGCCGCGACATGGGCACGTTGCCGCTCTACGGCATACCGTTCGCCATCAAGGACAATATCGACCTCGCCGGTATCCCGACCACGGCCGCGTGCCCTGCCTATGCGTACACGCCTACGGCGAGCGCTCCCGTTGTCGCGCGCCTGATCGCAGCCGGCGCGATTCCGATTGGCAAGACCAACCTCGATCAGTTCGCCACGGGTCTGTCCGGGCAGCGTTCGCCGCACGGCGCGTGCCGCAACGCGCTCGATCCACGTTATGCGTCGGGCGGTTCGAGTTCCGGCTCGGCGGTCTCGGTCGCGCTCGGACTGGCGGCGTTTGCACTGGGCACCGACACCGCAGGCTCGGGACGCGTGCCCGCGGCTTTTCACGGCCTGATCGGGTTGAAGCCGACCAAGGGTTTGTTGAGCACGGTAGGCGTAGTGCCCGCGTGTAAATCGCTCGATTGCGTGTCGATCTTCGCGCGCTCGGCGGACGACGCGCAGCGGGTGTTCGACGCCGCACGCGGCGTGACCGAAGGCGACCCGTATGCGCGTGAATTCCAGCCGCCGCAGGCCGTGACGCAACCCGGTGCGCAACGGTCGCTGCGTGGTGTGCGCTTCGGCGTGCCGCGTGCGAACCAGCTCGAATTTTTCGGCGACACCTCATACGCGCACGCTTTCGACGCCGCGCTGACGCGCTTGCGTGCAGCCGGTGCTGAACTGATCGAGATCGATTTCGAGCCGTTCCTCGCCACCGCGCGGCTGCTCTACGAAGGACCGTGGGTCGCGGAGCGGCTCGCCGCGATCCGCCAGTTCGTCGATACGCAGCCTGACGCGCTGCATCCGGTGATCCGCGAGATCATCGGCGGGGCGGCGCGCTGGAGCGCGGCCGATGCGTTCGCCGCCTTCGACCGCCTCGCGTTGCTGCGCATGCAGGCCGCCGAAGTCTGGCAGCGCATCGACGCGATCATCACGCCGACCTCGGCGACCACCGCCACCGTCGATGAACTGGAAGCGGACCCGATCCGCGTGAATTCGCGCTTCGGCTACTACACGAACTTCGTGAACCTGCTCGACCTGTCCGCGCTGGCGGTGCCGGCCGGCGTCTGTGCGATCGGCAGACACGCGGGTCTGCCGTTCGGTGTGACGTTCGTCGCGCGTGCGCATGAAGACGTGATGCTGCTCGATCTGGCGCGCGCGTGGCACGGCGAAACGGCCCCCGCCTCACCGTCCGCGGATGGCCCAACCGAAGTCTGCTCCGGAGAATCACATGGCCGTCATTGACAGAACCGAATGGTTCGCGGTGCGCCGCGAACTTTCCGTACGCGGCAAATGGCTGTTGGGCGCGGGCTCGTTCCTGTTGCCGCTCCTCGTGTGGTGTCTGGTCAGCTACGTGCCGTTCATCTGGCATCCGCAGGTGCTGATCGAGAGTCCCGGCAGCGTCGACTATTTCCAGCCGGGCATGCGTGTCGACAAGGACGTATTCGCCGACGAACTCAGCCACGCGCGCGAAGCCCATACGGCGTTGCCGGTGGGCGAGCCGGTCAACCCGGTGTATCTGCCCGCGCCCCATGAAGTGCTGCGCGCGTTCTACACCGCGTTCACCACGCCGCCCGCGTCGCGCGACGGCGCGTGGCTGCATCAAAGCCTGTGGCATAGCATTCAGGTGATTTTCTGGGGCTTCGTGCTGTCGTCCGTGATCGGCGTGCCGATCGGCATTGTGTGCGGCACGTATAGCGCGATTGCGCGTTTGCAGGAGCCGTTCTTCGAGTTCTTCCGCTATTTGCCGGCACCCGCGTTCGGCGCGCTGATGGTGGCGATCCTCGGCATTTACGACGGCCCGAAGATCGCGATCATCGTGATCGGCACGTTGTTCCAGCAGGTGCTGATCGTGGCGAACACCACCCGCAAGCTCGAATACGGCCTGTTCGAAGCCGCGATGACCCTCGGCACGAAGAAGTTCAAGCTCCTCACCCATGTGGTGATTCCCGGCATTCTGCCGGATCTGTATCGCGATCAGCGCATTCTGCTCGGCTGGGCGTGGACCTATCTGATCGTCGCGGAACTGGTCGGCACCAGTTCGGGCATCACCTGGTACATCACGCAGCAGGCGCGCTACGAGCATTTCGAGAACGTCTACGCGGCGATCATGATGATCGGCATCATCGGTCTGGGCACCGATCTCGTGCTGGCCTGGCTCGGCCGCAAGCTGTTTCCATGGGACCGCACGCTCAAGGCGTAGCGCAGGCCTTCGTGACACGGCTTATCGCATGTACTGCACCGCATTCAAGGGATTCCATCATGTTAAATCCGCAACCGATTCCGTCGTACCTGATCCAGTCCGAAGCGGTGCGCGAACGTTTCGACCGCCTGAAGTCGCGTGAGGTGATTCTGGAGGTGCGCGAGCTCGGCAAGCGCTTCGAGACGCCGCAGGGCGAGTGCACCGCGCTCGACGGCATCAGCTTCAAGACGCACCGGCGCGAGTTCGTCTGCGTGATCGGACCTTCGGGCTGCGGCAAGTCCACGCTGATCCGCATTCTCGCCGGACTGGAGCGGCAAACCGGCGGCAGCGTGCTGCTCGACGGCAAACCCGTGCAGGGGCCGGGCGCCGACCGCGGCATGGTGTTTCAGGGCTACACGCTGTTTCCGTGGCTGACGGTCAAGAAGAACGTCATGTTCGGTCTGAAGATGAACGGCCACGCCACCCTCCATGCGGAGCGCGAGGCGCTGCAGTGGCTGGATCTGGTCGGCCTGACGAAGTTCGCCAATGCCTATCCGCATCAATTGTCGGGCGGCATGAAGCAGCGTGTGGCGATTGCCCGCGCGCTCGCGAACCGGCCGCGCATTCTGCTGATGGACGAACCGTTCGGCGCACTCGACGCGCAAACGCGCGCGAAGATGCAGACGCATCTGCTCGATATCTGGCGCAACATCGACGTGACCGTGCTGTTCATCACGCACGATCTGGACGAGGCGATCTTTCTGGCCGACCGTATTCTGGTCCTGAAGGCGAATCCCGGCGAGGTGCAGGAGCTGATCGAAGTGCCGGTGCCCCGACCGCGCGATTACTCGCAGGTCACGTCGCCGGAGTTTCTGGCCACCAGGGCGCGGCTCGAAGCGTTGATCCATCCGCCCACGGAAAGCCACGACGACGAGGACGACGTCGTCAAGCCGCACATGATCCGCATGACCGATGTCGCGGACAACGTCGAGTAGCGTGCAACCCGCGCACCCCCCGGCGGCGCCGTCACGTGCGCCTTCCGGCGCTGCAATACCGGAACCGCCGTCACGCCGCATTGCAGCGTGCGGCGCCGCACACACCTTAAGCATGCGTCGGAGCATGCTCATGTCACCCGCTCCAGTCGGCGCCGGCGGGGTCCGGCGTCCGCGCTTTCCCCACTGACCGGCTCGGGAACAAAAAACACGACACGCTACGGTGTGAGGCGACATGGATGAGACAACCCGGACCACACGGCGCTACGACGTCATCAGCGACGAAGCTGAATTTCGCGCCCTGCAGCCCGAATGGGACGCGCTGTGGTCAAACGCGCAAGGCTATTGCTATCAGTCGTTCGCGTTTTGCTGGCTGGCATGGAAGCACGTGTCGAAGCCGCATGGCCGCAAGCTGAAATGCATTGTGTGCCGCGAAGACGGAAAGCTGGTGATGATCTGGCCGCTCGAAGCGGTCAAACGCTCGCTGTGGACCTATCTCGTGCCGCTCGGCCCGCAGGGCGGCGACTTCACGAGCGTGCTGGTCGAGGCCGGCGAAGCGGCCGCGGCGCGGGTGGCGGGCGCGTGGGACACGGCTCGCCGGCGTTGCGGCGCCGACTTCATCCACCTGCCGTACGTGCGTGAGCGGCTCGAACTGTACACGCTCGTTATGCGGGAACGCAGGATCCTGTTCAGCGAGGCGCACAACGCGTCCGTCGCCAGGTTGCGCGGGCACGGCAGTTGGGACGCGTATTGCCAGACGCTTGGCACTCTGTTCGGCAAGCGGCCCGGCGGCTTCGCGAAGAAGTTGTCGAAAGAAGGCACGGTCGCCGTGCGCACGTTCGATCCGGCGGAAGAAAGCGAAACGGCATCCATCATCGAGTGGATGTTCAAATGTAAACGGGCGTGGAGCGATCGCGTCGGCAAGCGCAGCGTATGGCTCGATCTGCCCGAGTTCGAGCGCTTCCTGGGCAAGCTGATCTATTCGGGCGAAGTGCCCTCGATGGCGCGCCTGATCGTGGTCACACTGGACGAAACGCCGGTGGCCGCGATCATCGCGAGCGTGGGCAATCCGTGGGCGAGCGCGATCTTCGCCGGCTTCGACCCGCACTACGGCAAGTTCTGCCCGGGCCTGATCGCCGTCGAGCAATGCGTGAAATGGGCCTTCGACAGCGGCTACGACCTCGATTTCGGCGTCGGCACCGAAGACTTCAAGGCGTACTGGTCGCGCGGCGAAGCGACCACCGCGTGGACCGTGCAGACCATCAATTCGAACTGGGGCCTCGCGGCGATTCGCGCGCGGCGTTTGACCCGCGAGCTGATCGGCAGGGCGAAGAAGCTGCGGCACGCCGGTGCTGCGGCGCCGCATGCGGGGGAAGATGGAGCGGCGCTGGCGCCCGCCATGCAGGCTTCTTCGGAAACGGGCCGCGCGCATGCGGAGTGAGCGCGCGAACATTACCGGATCGTAATCACGCGCCCGAGTGCTTGACGGTATGATTTCACCGTCAACGCAAAGCGGAGCAACCGATGCGAATCCTGGTAATCGAGGACGAGCTGAAAACAGCGGCCTATCTGAAGAAAGGCCTGGAAGAATCCGGCTACGCGGTCGACGTGGCGAACGACGGCCCGCAAGGGCTGATCCTCGCCCTCGAAGAAGAGTACGACGTGATCGTGCTCGACGTGATGTTGCCCGGCATGGACGGCTGGGGCGTCGTCAAGACCTTGCGCACCACGCGCACCACGCCCGTGCTGTTCCTCACCGCGCGCGACGACGTGGACGACCGCGTGCGCGGCCTCGAACTCGGCGCGGACGATTACCTCGTCAAACCTTTTGCCTTCGTCGAACTGCTGGCCCGCGTGCGCACGCTGGCCCGCCGCGGGCCGCCGCGCGAAAGCGAACTGATCAAGGTGGGCGACCTGGAAATGGACGTGAACCGCCGGCGCGTGAAGCGCGGCGGCACGCGCATCGATCTCACGCCGCGTGAATTCTCGCTGCTGCAACTGCTCGCGCGGCGTCAGGGCGAAGTGCTGAGCCGCACGCAGATCGCGTCGTACGTGTGGGATATGAATTTCGACAGCGACACCAATGTGGTCGAAGTCGCGATCCGCCGCTTGCGCACCAAGATCGACGATAACTTTCCCGTCAAGCTGATTCACACCGTGCGCGGCGTGGGCTATGTGCTCGAACTGAAGGACACGGCCTGATGCGCGGCCGCTCGCTCGCCGCGACGCTCGCGCTGGCGTTCGGCGCCACGACGCTGGCGGTTTTCGTGCTGGTCGGCAGTTTTCTGTATCTCGCGCTCGAAAAGCAGATCAAGGCGCAGGACAATCTCGACATCGTGCTCGCCGCGCGTCATGCACGGCGGCTCGCCGAGGAACTGGACACGGCGCAGGGCATTCGCGACCACAGTGAGCGCTTGACCAGCATCGTGCTGGGCAACGAAGCCATGTCGATGGAAGTGTTCGATCCCGACGGCGCGCGGGCGATCGAACACAACATCGCCGGCGTGCTCGCGGCGCCGGATGCGGCGAGCGGCGCCGCAACGCTGGCGGCGTTGCCGCCGCTCACGCGAGTGGCGGCAACCGAGCGCATTACGGAAGCCGATATCGGCGATTGGACCGGCCGCAACGGCGCGCCGATCCGCGGCATTCTCACCGACGCGCGGCTGCGCGACGGCGACACGGCAAGCGTGCTGGTGGCGCGCAACATGAGCGACCGCTGGCTCCTGCTGGACCGTTACCGCGACAAGCTCAACCTGGCGGGCGTGGCCGGCGTGCTGCTGGCCGTGCTGCTCGGCTACCTGCTGATTCGTGCCGCGCTGCGGCCGTTGCGCGATATCGCGGCGAGCGCGGGCCTCGTCACAGTGAATCGCCTGCATACGCGAATCGCGGTGGCGCGCGTGCCGAGCGAACTCGAAACGCTGGTGGCCGCGCTGAACGCGATGCTCGAGCGCGTCGAGCACGGTTTTCAGCGTCTGTCACGTTTCACCGCCGACCTTGCACACGACATGCGCACGCCGCTCAGCAACATGCGCGGCGCCGCTGAAGTCGCGCTGGCGCGGCCGCGTTCCGTCGACGAATACGAATCGGTGCTCGCGTCGAATCTGGAAGAGTGCGACCGGCTCTCGAAGATGATCGAGAACGTGCTGTTTCTGGCGCGCGCCGAGCATCCGCAGTTCGTCAAGCATATGCGTGCGTTCGATGTGGGGCAGGAGTTGGCGCATATCGCCGACTACTTCGAAGGGATTGCCGAGGACGCGAATGTGCGCGTGCGCGTCAGCGGCGCGGCCGGTCTGACCGCGGATCTCGAACTGTTCCGCCGCGCCGTGAGCAATCTGCTTGCCAACGCCATTCGCTATACGCCGCCGGGCGGCGAGATCGCGCTGGACGCTAGCGAGTCGGCCGACGCAGTGCGCGTGACCGTGGAGAACCAGGGGCAGCCGATTCCGGCCGAGCACATCGAACGGATTTTCGACCGCTTCTACCGGGTCGATCCGTCGCGCAGTGCGCTGCCGTCGGCGGGGTTGTCGCAAGGGTCTTCCGGCTCCACGGGGCTCGGGCTCGCTATCGTGCGCACGATCATGGAACTGCACGGCGGGTCCGTGCACGCGCAGAGCGATGCGCGGAGCACGCGGTTCGTGCTGACGTTCCGGCGCAGCGCGTGAACGCGCGAGGCGAGCCCAGCTTGACCCGAAGTTGACCCAAGTTGTCCCTAAGCCGCACCCGCCGCGCTCCTGCTTCCATTGCCCCACGTCCCGCCCAACGCCTCCAGCAGCAGCACACTCGACTCCAACTGCCGCGCGGCGATCTGATCCGCGATCCGCTGGTTCGAAAGCGCGATCGTCTGCGCCGTGACCACGTCGAGATAGCTGACTGCGCCGGCGTTGAAACGGTTCGTGGTGAGCTGCAACGACAGATCCGCGGCGGTGGTGGCGCGCTGCTGGCTGACGGCTTCGTCGGCGAGGGAGTGCAGCGCGGAGAGGTTGTCTTCGACCTGCTGGAACGCCACCAGCACCGACTGACGATAATCCGCCACGGCGCCGTCGTATTGCGCGGTGGCGCCGTGCAGGCTGGCCTTGCGTTTGCCGCCGTCGAACAGCGTGCCGGCCAGTTGCGGCCCGAGCGACCAGAACAGGCTCGGCGCGCTTAGCCACGGGGCGAAGAACGAGCTTTCGAGCCCGGCGCTCGCGGACAGCACGAGGTCCGGAAAAAACGCCGCATGCGCCACGCCGATCTGCGCGTTCGCCGACGCCACGCGCCGTTCAGCGGCGGCGATATCGGGGCGCCGTTCCAGCAGTTGCGACGGCAAGCCGGGCGGAATCGCGGGCGGCGTCACAGCGGAGCCGTTCGGCGGCAGCGTGAAGTTCGAAGCCGGCTCGCCGATCAACGTGGCGATCGCGTGCTGCATCTGCGAGCGTGTCACGTCGATGTCGGTGTCCTGGGTGCGCGTCGCTTCGAGTTGCGTCGTGGCCTGCGCCACGGCGGAGGCGTCGATCGCGCCGTTTTTCAACTGCTGCTGCAGGAGCTTCAGCGCGACGGCGTAGGCGCTCACGCTGTCGTCGAGCAGCTTCTTTTGCGTGTCGAGCGAGCGCAGCGAGAAATAGTCGATGGCCAGATCCGCGCTCATCGCGAGGCGCACGCCTTCGAGGTCCGCTTCGCTCGCCTGAGCGTCGGCCTGCGCACCGTTCACACTGTCGCGCACCCGACCGAACAGATCCGGCTCCCAGCTCGCCGCCACGCCCGCGGAATAATCCGGCACGGTCTTGCCCGCGAGCGACTTTCCTTCGACGTTCTGCGAGGTCCGGTAACGGTCCTGCGCGACACCGGCGGTGATCGTCGGGAAGAAGCCGGCGCGCTGATAGTCCACCATCGAGCGCGCTTGCTGAACCTGCGCGACCGCTTTGCGCACGGTCTGGTTCGATATGTCGATGCGCGCTTCGAGCTGATCGAGCACCGGATCGTTGAAGATCGTCCACCAGGGGCCGCGCGGTGCGGCGTCGCCTGGCGCGGCTTGCGCCCAGCCGGGCGCGGCGCCCGCGTAGTGCGCGGGGATCTCGGCGCTCGGGCGCTGATAGGGCGGCAGGGTCGAGCACGCGCTGAGCAGCGCGCCGATCAGCGTGGCCGCCAGCGCGCGGCGCGGCAGCGGTCGTGAAAGAGACAGGGAGAACATCGGCGGATCCTTTCTGTGATGAGGCGCTCAGCCGTGCATGGCCGGCATGATCTGAACCATCTGGCCGGTGCTCAGCGAATCGCTCGGGTTGTCGATCACGCGGTCGGTGGCGGCGAGTCCCGTCGTGATTTCCACGTGCGTGCCGAAATCGCGGCCGATATGCACGGTCTTCAGCACCGCGCGGCCATTGCTGTCCACCACCGCGACCGTCACGCCGTCCGGCCGGAACAGCAGGGCGCTGACGGGCACGTCGAGCGCCGGCGTGGCCGATTGCAGCTGCAGATGCACCTGCGTGTAAGCGCCGGGCATCAGCGCGCCGTCCTTGTTGTCGACGTCCACCTCGACGCGCAGCGTGCGGCTCGACGGATCGATCGAGCCGGTGCTGCGCGCCACCTTCGCGGGGATGCGGCGGCCCGGATACTGCTGGGCGCTCAGATAGACGCCGGTGGCCGGCGTGACGTAAGGCGCGTCGTTCTGCGGCACGTCGACGAACACTCGCAGCACGCCGTTCTGCTGGATATGGAACAGCTCGCCCGACATGCCCGCGGTGCCGGGCGTGCCGCCCGCCGTCACCAGTGCGCCGACGTCCACGTTGCGTGCGGTGATCACGCCGTCGAACGGCGCGGTGATTTTCTCGTACGAGACCAGTTCGGCCAGATGTGCGACATTGGCCTGCGCCGACGCCAGCATTGCGCGGCGCGCTTCCATGTCGCTGACCTTGGCGTCGGCGTCCTGCTGCGCGACCGACTGGGTCTTCAGCATGTCCTCCCAGCGCTGCGCGGTGGTCTTCGCGTAGTCGAAATTGGCCTGCGCGGTGGCTTCGTCGGCGCGGGCCTGGCGCAGTTGCGCGTCCAGATCGGGCGCTTCGATCGTCGCGAGAACCTGCCCGCTTTTCACCTGCGTGCCGATGTCGGTGTTCCAGTGCGCGAGATAGCCGCTCGTGCGCGCGTAGATCGAGGCTTCGGCGAACGGCATCACGGAGCCGGGCAGCAGCAGTTCATTCACGCTCGGCGCGGGGCGCGGCTTGACCACCGACACGACGAGCATGCTTTGCGCTTGTGTTTGCTCGGTGAGCGCGGCGCTGGCATGAAGGCGCGGCACGATGCCGGCGATCAGCAGCGCCACGGCGAGGCCGCCCAGTGCGAACGGCCACAGACGGCGGCGCGGTTTCGCGTGTGGGTCGGGCTCGGGCGCGGGGTGAGCGGCGCCGGCGTGAGCGGTGTGGGTGGTTTTCACGGCCTTGGGTGGCTGCTCACCAAGCCCCGGCTGAAGTGATGAATCGTTCATGGCATAGGTCTCGTCGAAATCAAAGGGTGCGGGCGGGGACGGCGGATTCGGCTTTTTCGCTGCGTGCCGCGCGGCGCTTGTCGAGCCACGCATGCACCATCCCGTAGACGACCGGGACGAACAGCAAGGTCGACATCGTGCCGAGCGCGAGGCCGCCGATCACGGCGCGGCCGAGCGGCGCGTTCTGTTCGCCGCCGTCGCCGAGGCCGAGCGCCATCGGCAGCATGCCGATCAGCATGGCGAGCGCGGTCATCAGCACTGGACGGAAGCGGCTGAAGCCGGCTTCGAGCGCGGCCGCGAGCGGCGGCTGGCCGGCCTGGTGGGCTTCGCGGGCGGTGTTGATGACGAGAATGCTGTTCGCCGTGGCAATGCCGATACACAGAATCGTGCCGGTGAGCGCCGGCACGCTCAGGCGGGTGCCGGTGCTGAACAGCATCCACGCAATCCCCGCGAGCGAACCCGGCAAGCCGCTGATGATGATGAACGGGTCGAGCCACGACTGGAAATTGACGACCATCAGCAGATAGACGAGGCCGATGGCGAACACGAGGCCGCTTGCGAGGCCGCTGAACGAATCGTGCATGGCCTGCACCTGGCCGCGTACCACGATGGACGCGCCCGGCGGCAGTTGCGGCCGGATCTGCTCGACGAGCCGGTTCACGTCCGCCGCCACGCCGCCGAGATCGCGCCCTTGCACCGACGCGAAAATATCGAGCACCGGCTGCACGTTGTAGTGCGAGACCACGGCTTGCTGCGTGCCGCGTGTCAGCGTGCTCAAGGCGCCGAGCAGGTTTTGCGGCGCGGGGCCCGCGCCGCTCGCCGAGAACGAGGCTGCCGCCGCGGGCGACGTCGCGCCGCCTTTCTGCGCGACCGGAATATTGGCGAGCGCTTGCAGTGAGTTGATGTCGTACTGCGGCATCATCGCCATGAGCGGATAGCTCACGCCGTTGTGCGGGTCGAGCCAGAAGTTCGGCGAGGTCTGCGAACTGCCGGACAGCGCGATCAGCAGGTTCTGCGACACGTCGCGTTGCAGCAGGCCGGCCTGAATCGCGCGGGTGCGATCCACGTTGACGTTGATCGCGGGCGCGTCGCCGGGCTGCTGGATGCGCGCGTCGACGAGGCCGCGCACGCCGCGCAGTTGCGCGAGCAGGCGGTTCGCCACAGCGCGGTTGGCGTCGAACTTGTTGCCGACAATCTGGATGTCGATCGGCGCGGGCAGGCCGAAGTTGAGAATCTGGCTGACGATATCCGCGGGCAGGAAGGCGAACGTCACGCCGGGGAAATCTTTGGTGAGCGTGGTGCGCAGCGTCGCCACGTATTGCGCGGTCGGCTTGTGTTTCGGCGCGAGCGTGATCATCACGTCGGCATCTTCGGGGCCGATCGGATCCGACGAGTCGTAGGTCAGATTGATACCGCTCACCGGCACGCCGATGTTGTCCAGAATCGCCGCGAGCTGCTGCTTCGGAATCACGTCGCGCACACGCGCTTCGACCTGGTCGGTGATGCTCGCGGTGTCCTCGATCCGCGTGCCGGTCGGCGCACGCAGATGCAGGCGGATCTCGCCGGTATCCACGGCCGGGAAGAAGTCGCGCCCCGCAAACGGCACCAGCGCGAGCGAGCCGAGGCAAAGCAGCAGAAAGATCGCGATAAAGCGCCGCGGACTCGCGATCGCCGCGGCGAGCACGCCGCGATAGCGTTCGCGCAGCAATTCGAAACGGTGCTCGAACCCGGCCTGAAAGCGGATCAGCCGCGCAATCGGGCCGTTGCCGGTGACGGGCGCATTGCTGCGCGCGCGCATCAGGTACATGGCGAGCGTCGGCACCAGCGTGCGCGAGAAGAAGTACGACGCGATCATCGCGAACACCACCGCTTCCGCGAGCGGTACGAACAGATAGCGCGCCACGCCTGAGAGCAGGAACATCGGCACGAACACGATACAGATCGACAGGGTCGAGACGAACGTCGGCACGGCGATTTCGCCCGAGCCGTTCAGGATCGCGTCGTATAGCGGCTCGCCGTTCTCCAGATGGTGCGTGATGTTTTCGATTGCGACCGTGGCGTCGTCGACGAGAATCCCCACCGCGAGCGCGAGGCCGCCGAGCGTCATGATGTTGATGGTCTGCCCGAGCGCGGACAGCGCGATCAGCGAGGTCAGCACGGCGAGCGGAATCGACACCGCGATGATCAGCGTGGCGCGCCAGCTGCCGAGAAACAGCAGGATCATCACGGCGGTGAGAGCGGCGGCGATCAAGGCCTCGCGCGCCACGCCCACCACCGCCGACTTCACGAACACGGACTGGTCCGAGAGCGCGGTGATGTGCAGCGCGCTCGGCAGGCCGGCGGCGATATGCGGCAGCATCGACTTGACCTGCTGGATGATGGTGAGCGTCGACGTACTGCCGGATTTTTCGATGGTGAGGAGCGCGGCGCGTTTGCCGTCGCTGCGCACGATGTTGGTCTGCGGCGCATAGCCGTCGCGCACGTGAGCGACGTCGCGCACATAGACCACGCCGCCGGCCACGGTCTTGATCGGCAGATCGTTGAGCGCCGCCACGGTGTCGGTGCTGCCGTTCATCTGCACGTTGTATTCCTTCGTGCCGATCTTCGCCGTGCCGCCCGGCAGGATCAGGTTCTGCGCGTTGACGGCGTTGACCACGTCGAGCGGCGCGAGGCCTTTGGCCTGCAAGGCGCGCGGATCGATATCCACCATGATCTGGCGGACCTTGCCGCCGAACGGCAGCGGCACCGACGCGCCTTGCACCGTTGCCAGTTGCGTGCGGATCTGGCTGTTGCCGAGGTCGTAGAGCTGCTGTTCCGAGAGCGTGTTGCTGGACAGGCCAAGCTGCAGGATCGGCACCGTCGACGCGTTATACGTAATGATGTTCGGCGGCAACGTGCCGGGCGGCAGCACGCGCAGGATCGACGCCGAATTGGACGCCGCTTCGGCAATCGCCCGATTGATATCCGCGCCCGGATGGAAAAAGATCTTCACTACAGAGACGCCGTTCAGCGATTGCGACTCGATATGCTCGATATCGTCGACGTCCGAGGTCAGCGCGCGCTCGTAGTTGGACGTGATGCGATTGGCCATGTCCTGGGCGGAGAAGCCATTATAGGTCCAGACAATGCTGACCACCGGGATATTGATGTTCGGAAAAATATCGGTCGGTGTGCGCAGTATCGCGAGCGGGCCGGCGATAAAAATCAGCACGGCGAGGACCACGAAGGTATAAGGGCGGCGCAGCGCGAGCCTGACGATCCACATGACGGGTTCCTGAAAAGAGGCCGATGGAGGTTCGCGTCGTTGCCATGCGGCGGGACTGGGTGACGCGGGCTTCATGAGTCAGGAGTGTGGCGTGGGGGCGCTGACGGGCCGCCGTCGCCTGGATTACGGTTCTGTTATGCGCGTGGCGATTCGAATGGGCGGCGCTATGGCGCGGCGACTCGCGGCGTTTCTTCAGGAAGGGAGAGATAACAGAACGGTAATCTGAAGGTCAGTGCCCGGACAGGCGAAATGACGAGAATGGGAAGCGTGGTCCATGCCACTCATTGATCGCAGCTACCCGGAGAGACATCATGAAATTGCTTGGCGCTATTGCCGTTACCGCACTCAGTCTGACGTTCGGCGCCAATGCCTTTGCGCAAACCAGCACGTCAGGGCTGACGCGCGCGGAGGTCATGGCTCAGTTGCAGCAGGCACAGGCCGAAGGCATCGTGCCGACACACGACAACGACTATCCGCCGACGGCAGCCGAAGTGGCGCGCAATCGCGAACTCTATGCGCTGGAGCACGGCACGCAGGATGCCGGCGCGGTTCGCACGGCGGGGACGCCGGCGCCGGCGCTATGAACGGTCGCGGCTGCGAGCGCGTGTCGCGCCAGTGATCACGGCCACGCCGAGCAGAATGACCGCCACGATGGCAATCGTATGTTGAGCGACGTGCATGGCCATCAATCCCCAGGACACGCCGCCGATCAGAATGATCCAGCCAACCAGATAAATGACCAGGGTCATCGTTTTCTCCTTTTCGAGTCGACGCGGCAGGTCTATCGAGTAGCAGATTTCGCGCCTGACGCCGGCTTGTGCCGCCGGCGTTCGGACGCTGAAGGAGAACGACGCGATGATGCGGTGCGGCTCGTTGCTGTCAACCGCAAGCCGGCTTGGCTTTCTTGCAGGCATCGGCAAGCTGCGGCGGCGGGTCTTTCTTGAACACCGTCTTATAAGACTCGAGCACGTTCGACTGAACCACCGGCAAGGACTGCACGCCGATCCACGCCGGCGGCGTCTGGCCGATGAGCGCTTTCATCATCGCCAGCGCCTCGGCGACGCCCTGGTCGTACGGACGCTGCGAGCCGGTGGCCTTCAGCGGCCCGCCCTTGGCGATTTCGATCGCGGATTGCAGGCCGAGGTCGACCGTCGTCACGGGAATCGTCACGCCTTGTGCGCGCATCGAAGTGAGCGTGTCCAGCGCCGGTTGATCCCATACGGCGAATAGACCCTTCACGTCCGGATTGCCGGTGAGGAAATCGCCCGCGATCTGCCCGACTTTCGACGGGTCCGTGAAGGCAACCTGTTTGATCTTGATGTCCGGGCGATTCTTCTTCAGCCAGTCGTTGACGGCCTTGGTGCGCTCCGTCGTGCTGAAGTAATCCACGCCGAAATTCACGAGCCCGACGGTCGCGCCTTGCGGCACGCACGAGGCTAGCACTTTCGCCGCGATCTGGCCGTTGCCTTCGCTGTCCGCCGAAATCATCGCGGCGTATTGTTCCGGATGCTTCAGGCCGGTCGGCACGTTGTCCATGAACACGAGCTTGATGCCGGCCGCCGACACTTTCTTGTAGGTGGCGGCCGTTGCCGTGCCGTCGACCGGAATCGAGATGATGCCGTCCGGATGACGCTGGATCGTGTTCTCGATATCGGCGATCTGCTTGTCGACCTGGTATTCAGCCGATGCCGTGCCGATCACTTCCACGCCGTACTTCTTCAGCGTATCGGTAATGCCTTGCACCTGCAGTTGCGACCAGTCGAGATTCATGGTCTGCATGGAAATGCCGACCTTGAATTTGCCGGCTTTGATTTTGGCGATGTCGGCGTCGGTCAGCTTCACGGCATCCACCGAGGCGGCTTTTTCGCCGTTCGGCCCTTGCCCGACAATCGTCTTCGGACCGATCGATCCCGCCGGCAGGCTGGTCACGCATTGCGCGTAAGCACCCGACGAAGCCAGGCATGCGACGGCGGCCGCCGCCATGACACCGGCTAACGCTGTTCTCGTACCACGATGCTGTTTCATGTCTCTCCTCCGTTGGTCTTCATCTCTGTGCGTCATGTCTTCAAGTCTTTACATCTTCACGTCCGAACCACTGCTTTGCTATTTCCTCGTAAAAGCGACCGCCGCGACGATGATCACGCCTTTGATCACCAACTGAAGCGACGAACTGACGCCGAGCAGCACCAGCCCGTTATTGAGCGTGCCGATGATCAGACTGCCGAGCAGCGTCCCCAGCACGAAGCCGCGGCCGCCGAACAGACTGCAGCCGCCGAGCGTGACGGAGGCGATCACATCCAGCTCCATGCCTTGCACGACGTCGGGCCGCGCCGCATGCGAGCGCGCCGACAGCACGAGCGCGGCGAGCCCGGCCAGCATGCCCGTGAGAATGAAGGCGAGGGTGGTCACGCGCCGCGTGTTGATGCCCGAGTACAGCGCCGCGGTCGGATTGCCGCCCGCCGCATAGATCTGCCTGCCGAACACGCTGTAGTGCAGCAGCAGAATGCCGGCGATCACGGCGAGCACCGTCCAGATGATCGGCACGGGCACGCCGAAAATATCGCCCTCGCCGAAGATCGCGATGAACGAGTCGTTGTCGATGATCACGGGCTTGGTGGTCGTGACCATCAGCGCGAGTCCGCGCGCGGCGCTCAGTGTGCCGAGCGTGACGAGAAACGAAGGAATGTTGACGCGGGTGGTCACGATCCCATTGATCGCGCCGACTATCGCGCCGGTGCCGATACCCGCAAGCGCGCCGATGACCCAGTTGTTGCCCAGATACGTCATGGCCAGCGCCGCGGACATGCCCGAGAGTGCCAACGTCGAGCCCACCGACAGATCGATCTGTCGCGCAATGATCACGAAGGTCATGCCGATCGCGATGATCGAGACGAGCGCGGTTTGCCGGCCGATATTCAGGAAGTTGTCGATGGATAGAAACCACGGCGACGCGAAGCTGAACACCACCAGCAGAATCGCGAACGCGCCATAAAGCGCATAGGGGCGGTCGCCTTGCAGCAGGGCGCGGGCGATGCGCCGCAACCGGCTTTTCTGCGGCGGCGAGGCCTGCCGTTCGGACGTCAGCGGCGAGACGGATTCGTTCATATTGCTTGCGCCTCGATGGAAGAACGGGAAAGTTGGATCAGGTGATGCAGCGCTTCGGCGTTGGCGAGTTCGGCGCGCTCGACGGTCTTGACGATCGATCCGTCCGCGACAATCGAAATCCGGTCGCACAGGCGCAGGAGTTCATCCAGGTCCGAAGACACGACGAGCACGCCGGTGCCCGCGTGGGCGGCGTGATTGACCACGCCGTAGATTTCCTCGCGGGCGCCGACGTCCACACCTACCGTCGGTTCGTCGAGCAGAAGAACCCGCGGACGTGGATGATTCCACTTCGCGAACACCACTTTCTGCTGGTTGCCGCCGGATAAAAACTTGACCGCCGTGGAAGGGCCGGGCGCCTTCACCGACAGTTCCTTCATTGAGCGCCTCGCCTGCTGAACGGCGGCCTGACTGCGCAGCCATCCCCAGCGGGAAAAATGCGCGAGGCGCGGCAGCGTCAGATTGCGTTCGATCGAATGATCGAGCACGAGTCCTTCGAGATGCCGGTCCTCCGGCACCAGCGCGACGCCGAGCTGAATGGCCTCGGCGGGCGTGATGCGGGCACGCGCTCGCCCGTCGATCTCGATGGCGCCGGCGTCGACCGAACGGAGGCCAAAGATGGTTTGCAGAATCTCGGTGCGGCCGCTGCCGATCAATCCCGCGAGTCCGTGGATTTCGCCGCGGCGAAGCAGGAGATCGACGTGACGCAGCCGGTCGTTGCTGACGTTCAATAACTTGAGCACGGGCGCAACCGTGGTGTCGGCCGCCGCTTCGGCGATCGCCGACGCGCTTGCCGGTTCTCGGGAAATCGCGCCGTCGCCCACGGCCGTTTTCTGCCGTGCCTGCAGCGCGGCATGACCGGAGCCGACGATCGCCGCCACCAGTTGCTTCATATCCGTCTTTGCTGTGTCGAACGTGCCGGCATTGGCGCCGTCGCGGAATACCGTGACGCGCTGCGAAATGCGGAACACCTCGTTTAACCGGTGCGTCACATAGATCACGCCCACGCCGCGAGCCGTGACCGCGCGAATCGCGTCGAACAGAATCTGCTCTTCGCCGCCCGTCAATGCGGAGGTAGGTTCATCGAGTATCAGCACCCGCACGTCGCCCATCAGGGCTTTGCAGATCTCGGTCATTTGACGGTAGGCGAAGGGCAGCGCGCCGACCGGCGTCTTCGGATCGAGCGGGATGCCATGCGAGCGCAAAAATTCGCCGACCGTGGCCATGAGCTGGCGGTTCTTCACGAAGCCCAGACGTGTCCGCGGCTCGCGGCCCAACATGAGATTGGCGCCGACCGACAGCGATTCGACGAGGCTCAAGTCCTGGTAGACCACGGCGACACCCGCGTCGCGCGATTGCGCTGGCGAGTCGAACGTGACTTTGTGGCCGGCGATTTCGATCACGCCGTCGTCATACGCATGCACGCCGCTGAGGATCTTGATCAGCGTGGATTTGCCCGCGCCGTTTTCGCCGAGCAGCGCATGGACTTCGCCGGGAAACACTTCAAGGTCGACGCCGCGCAGGGCTTGCACGCCGCCAAATCGTTTGGTGACGCCCGCAACACGGATCAACGGAACCTGAGGCGATGACGCGGCCGCGACCGCAACCGGCTCACTCATCTGGCATGTCTCCTTCGTCCACGCGACGACATTCTTTTCTTTGTACGACGCTGTCCGGCCGAAACCGTGTTGTGATCTTCGCATCATGAATATGGTGCGTCAATAACATTCACAGGCGTTCAGCGGGCTTCTGTGTGTGTTGATGTAACGATTGCTCGCAAAGCTTGTTATGATTCTATCAATCGTTGTAGCATAAGTGCGAACAAATCGTCGGCGGCTGTTGTGCGTCGCGTCATATTTCCGGATGTCTTATGCCAGAAGCCCCATTGCAGTCTTCATCGGTCGTCGCGCTGCGCGGCACACCGCTCGTTCATCCGGTGCGCAATCCCGGCATGCCGTTCGACGCCTCGTGGCTCGACGGCTTGCGCGTCAATCAGTCGGCGGTGGAGCGGCGCACCGCCACGCTCGGCACGCGCCGCAGCGTCAAGAAAGATGCGCAGGCCGCCTGGCTGCTGAAAGCCATTACCTGCATCGACCTCACCACGCTCAATGGCGACGACACGGAAGGCCGGGTGCGCCGGCTTTGCGCAAAGGCACGCCAACCGGTGCGCACCGATCTGCTCGAAGCGCTCGGCATCGCGCCGCAAGGCATCACGACGGGCGCGGTGTGTGTCTATCACCGCTTCGTCGCGGCGGCCGTCGATGCACTGCACGGCAGCGGCATTCCGGTCGCGGCGGTATCCACGGGTTTTCCCGCAGGGCTGATTCCACATCCGCTGAAGCTGAAAGAGATCGAAGCCTCGGTCGCAGACGGCGCGCAGGAAATCGACATTGTCGTTACGCGTGAATATGTGCTGACCGGCAACTGGCAGGCGCTCTACGACGAAGTGCGCGACTTCCGCGCGGCCTGCGGTCCGGCGCATCTGAAAACCATCCTCGCCACCGGCGATATCCGCACGCTCTCGAACGTGGCGCGCGCCTCGATGGTCTGCATGATGGCCGGCGCCGACTTCATCAAGACATCCACCGGCAAGGAGGGCGTCAATGCGACGCTGGACGTTTCGCTCGTGATGGTGCGCATGATTCGCGAATACCAGGAGCGCACCGGCGTGCTCATCGGCTTCAAGCCGGCGGGCGGCGTGTCGAGTGCGAAGTCGGTGCTGTCGTACCAGATCCTGATGAAAGAAGAACTCGGCCGCGCGTGGCTCGAACCCGAACTCTTCCGGATCGGTGCGTCGAGCCTGCTGGCCGATATCGAACGCCAGCTCGAACATTACGTGAGCGGCCGTTACTCCGCTTTCAACCGTCACCCCGTAGCCTGAACAGAAGACCGATCCCATGAGCGTAGCCGAGTATTTTTCATCGATGGAGTACGGTCCCGCACCCGAGGACGATCAACCCGCGCGCGCCTGGCTGGCGCAGCACGAGGAGCGCTTCGGGCATTTCATCGGCGGTGCGTGGCATGCGCCCGCGGCCGGCGAACGCTTTGCGTCGCATGCGCCCGCAACGGGCGAGCGGCTCGCGGATATCGCCCAGGGCGATGCTGCCGATATCGACGCCGCGGTGACCGCCGCGCGTGCCGCGCAGCCCGGCTGGTTCTCATTGGGCGGGGCGGGGCGGGCGCGGCATCTGTATGCGCTCGCGCGCATGGTTCAACGCCATAGCCGGCTCTTCGCCGTGCTCGAAGCGCTCGACAACGGCAAGCCGATCCGCGAGACGCGCGATATCGACGTGCCGCTCGTCGCGCGGCACTTCCTGCATCACGCGGGTTGGGCGCAGTTGCAGGAGAGTGAGTTTGCCGATTACGCGCCGCTCGGCGTGGTCGGTCAGATCGTGCCGTGGAATTTCCCGTTGCTGATGCTCGCGTGGAAGATCGCGCCGGCTATTGCCACGGGCAACTGCGTCGTGCTGAAGCCGGCCGAATACACGCCGCTCACCGCGTTGCTGTTCGCCGAACTCGCGCATCGCGCGGGTTTGCCGGCCGGCGTGCTGAACGTGGTCACCGGCGATGGACGCACCGGCGCGGCGTTGGTCGAGCATCCGCAGGTCGACAAGATCGCCTTCACCGGTTCGACGGAAGTCGGCCGGCTGATCCGCTCGGCCACGGCCGGTTCCGGCAAATCGCTAACGCTCGAACTCGGCGGCAAGTCACCCTTCATCGTGTTCGACGACGCGGATCTGGACGGCGCGGTGGAAGGCGTGGTCGACGCGATCTGGTTCAACCAGGGGCAGGTCTGCTGCGCGGGTTCGCGGCTGCTCGTGCAGGAAGGTGTCGAGGCGCGGTTTATCGCGAAACTGAAGCGGCGCATGGCGACGCTGCGCGTGGGCACCTCGCTCGACAAGAGCATCGACCTCGGCGCGATCGTCGATCCGGTACAACTCCAACGTATTCAGTCGCTGGTGGAAACCGGCCGGCGCGAAGGCTGCTCGGTCTGGCAGTCTCCTGAGACGACGCTGCCGAGCGGCGGCTGCTTCTATCCGCCGACGCTCGTGACCGGCGTGGCGCCGGCTTCCACGCTGGCGCAAGAAGAAATCTTCGGCCCGGTGCTGGTGACGATGAGCTTTCGCACCCCTGATGAAGCCATTGCGCTCGCCAACAACTCGCGTTACGGACTCGCTGCGAGCGTGTGGAGCGAGACTATCGGCCGCGCGCTCGATGTTGCGCCGCGTCTTGCATGCGGCGTCGTCTGGATCAATGCGACCAACCTGTTCGACGCGGCGGTCGGCTTCGGCGGCTATCGCGAATCGGGCTACGGCCGCGAAGGCGGGCGTGAGGGCATCTACGAATATCTGAAACCGCGGGCGTGGCTCAATCTTGCGGAGCGCCACACGGCGCGCAGCGCGAGCGGCAACACGGCCACGCTCGATCCGTTGTCCAACGTAACGTCGATTGACCGCACCGCGAAGCTCTTTATCGGCGGCAAGCAGGCGCGGCCGGACAGCGGCTATTCGCTGCCGGTTCACGCGCCGGATGGCACGCCTGTCGGCGAGGTGGCGGCGGGCAATCGCAAGGACATCCGTAACGCGGTCGAAGCGGCCCGCGCGGCGCAGAAGTGGTCGCAGGCAAGCACGCATAACCGTGCGCAGGTGCTGTTCTATCTGGCCGAAAACCTGGCCGTGCGTGCGGACGAATTCGTGCGCCAGCTCATGGTGCGAAACGGTGCGGCGGAAGCCGCGGCGCGCGCCGAAGTGGACGCCTCGGTGCAGCGTTTGTTCACGTACGCGGCGTGGGCCGACAAGTTCGACGGCGCCGTGCACACGCCGCCGCTGCGCGGTGTGGCGCTGGCCATGCATGAGCCGCTCGGCGTGATCGGCATCGCCTGTCCGGACGAAGCGCCGCTGCTCGGCTTCGTTTCGCTGGCCGCGCCGGCGCTGGCTATGGGCAATCGTGTGGTGGTGTTGCCGAGCGAGGCGTCGCCGCTCACGATCACCGACTTTTACCAGGTGGCCGAAACCTCGGACGTGCCCGGCGGCGTGCTGAACATCGTCACTGGCGAACACGGCGCGCTGCTGCCGGCGCTCGCAAAACACGACGACGTGGACGCAGTCTGGTGCTTCGGCAGCGCGGCGGATTCGACGCTGGTCGAACGCGAATCGGTCGGCAATCTGAAGCGGACGTTTGTCGATCACGGCCGCCAGTTCGACTGGTTCGACCGTTCGAGCGAAGGCCGGCCGTTCCTGCGCCAGGCGGTGCAGGTCAAGAACATCTGGATACCGTACGGCGATTGATGGACAACTGATGGGCGATTGATTGGCCACTGTACGGGACGTCTGAAAGACACGCACGCCAACCAGAAAATGGAGGAGACAACGTGCCGAAGAATCTGGATCTGCAGTTCAATGCCGAGGTGCCGTGCGCACTTCACGCATCGATGAACCTTCCCTTGAACCCGGCTGTTCAGGATCAGGGGGAACGCGCATGAACATGTCTACGCAACCAGGCGAAAAGGGACGCGTCGTCATTCTCGGCATCTACGTCACCGATCTGACGTTTCGCGCCGGTCGCATGCCGCAGATCGGCGAGACCATCGCGGGCTCGGCATTCGCGATGGGGCCGGGCGGCAAGGGCTCGAATCAGGCGGTGGCGGCCGCGCGCGCCGGCGCCGACGTGGTGTTCTGCACCCGCATCGGCAACGACGCGTTCGGCGCGATTGCGCGCGCCACGTGGGCCGCTGAAGGCATCACGGCGCGCGCCTCGGTGATCGAAGGCGTCTCGACGGGCGCGGCGCATATTTTCGTCGACGACAACAGCGGCATGAACGCGATCATCGTCGCCTCCGGCGCGGCTGGGACGATGGGGCCGGCGGACGTCGACGCAATCGAAGCCGACATCGCCGCCGCGCGGGTTTTCGTCACGCAACTCGAACAGCCGCTCGAGGCCGCGCGCCGCGGGCTCGAAGTGGCGCGCCGGCACGGCGTCATCACTGTGTTCAATCCGGCGCCGGCCTTGCCGCTCGACGACGGCATCTTCCCGCTGTGCGACTACATCACCCCGAATGAAACCGAAGCGACCGCGCTCACCGGCGTACCGATCGCGAACGCCGACGACGCCCGCCGCGCCGCCGACGTGCTGCTCGCCAAAGGCGTCGGCACGGTCATCGTCACGCTGGGCGAGGGCGGCGCGCTGCTGCATTCGGCGACGCAATCGGTTCTCGTGCCCGCTTATCACTGCGGCCGCGTGGTGGAAACCGCGGGCGCCGGCGACGGCTTCACGGGCGGCTTCGCGGCCGCGCTCGCACGCGGCGACGACGCCATGACCGCGTTGCGTTTCGGCTGCGCGCTCGCGGGCATTTCCGTGACACGTCCGGGCACGGCGCCTTCCATGCCGACGCTCGACGAAGTGAACCAGGTTCTGAAGCAGCCGAACCAGCCGGCGGGCGTGTCCCAGCCGTCCTGACCGATTGCGAAGCTTGAAGGAGGGTGTCATCACCATGAAGTCTTCGTTCACCGCTGGAAAACTGTTCGGCGACCGGCAACTGAATTTTCTGCTGATCGTCAACGTGCTCGTCGTGCTGGTCGCGACGTGGCTCTCGCATGGCCAGTTCGTCGATATCGACAATCTGCAGTCGATGGGCGGCCAGTTGCCCGAACTCGGCCTGCTCGCGCTCGGCATCATGCTTTCGATGGTGTCGGGCAACGGCGGGATCGATCTGTCCGGTGTCGGGCTCGCCAATCTGTCGGGCATGGTCGCGGCACTGCTCGTGCCGCGCTTCGTCAACGGCGACGATTCGCCCGCGCTCTACACGTCGCTCTTCTGCGTGATCGTGGTGGCAATGGGCTTGCTCGGCGGGCTGCTGAACGGCGTGGTGATCGCGCGCCTCAGACTCACGCCGATTCTCTGCACGCTCGGCACGCAGTTGCTGTTCACCGGTTTCGCGGTGGTGCTCAGCAACGGCGCTTCGGTGCATGTCGATTACGTGGACCCGTTGTCGAATATCGGTAACGGTACGGTGTTTCAGGTGCCGATCGCGTTCTGCATCTTTATCGCAGCCGTGATCGTGCTGGGGTGGCTGCTCAAACGCAGTCCATTCGGCCTGCGCCTCTATCTGATGGGCACCAATCCGAAGGCGGCGTTCTATGCCGGCATTCCGCGGGCGCGGATGCTGATCACGACGTATGCCATGTGCGGCGTGCTCGCTTCGCTGGCCGGCTTGATCAGTGCGACGCATACGTCCAGCGCGAAATGGGACTACGGCAACTCTTATCTGCTGATCGCGATCCTGATCGCCGTGATGGGCGGCGTGAATCCGGCGGGCGGGCATGGCCGCATCATCTGCGTGTTTTTTGCCGCGACGGTGCTGCAGTTTCTCTCCAGCCTGTTCAATCTGATGGGCGTGTCGCAGTTTTTCGGCGATTGCGCGTGGGGCTTTCTGTTGCTGCTGTCGCTTGCGTTCGCGGGCGGTGAACGGGTGCGCGCGATTTTCGGTTTCGGCGGCGGGACGGGCGGCAGTCGTTCGGGCGCGGCGCCTAAAAGTTAGCAGGCACGCGGCAAGGTTTTAGTACACGGCGGACAACGAGCCCTGGCTGTCCGTGACGATGAAATGGGCGACATCGAACCAAAAAGGAGACATCGCATGAAATTGACTCGACTGGGTGCCGCGCTCGCAGCAGGCGCGCTGACGGTGGGCGTGATCGCCGCCGCGCAGGCCGCCACGAACGAAACGATCGTCACGGTCGTCAAGGTGACCGGCATCAACTGGTTCAACCGCATGGACGACGGCGTCAAGCAGTTCGCGAAAGACAATCCCGGCGTCACCGCGTATCAGACCGGCCCCGGCCGCGCGGACGCGGCGCAGCAACTGAAGATCATCGAAGACCTGATCGCCAAGAAGGTCACCGCGATTGCCGTGGTGCCCTACGATCCGCCGACGCTCGAACCGGCGCTCAAGAAGGCGATGGATCGCGGCATCAAGGTCGTCACGCATGAGGCCGACAACGCGAAGAACACGATGGTGGATATCGAAGCATTCGACAACACCGCCTATGGCGCCGGCCTGAACGAACGGCTCGCCTCGTGCATGCACGACGACGGCAAGTGGGCCGTGCTGGTCGGCTCGCTCGGCAGCCGCTCCCAGGTGCAATGGGCGGACGGCGGCATCGGCAACGCCAAGGCCAAATATCCGAAGATGAACCTCGTCGAGCCGAAGCTGGAAACCAACAACGACGGCGAACGCGCCTATGAAGTCGCGAAAGAAGTGCTGCGCAAGCATCCGGACCTGAAGGGCTTCCAGGGCTCGTCGTCGCTCGATGTGATCGGCATTGGCCGCGCTGTCGAAGAGGCCGGCATGCAGGGCAAGATCTGCGTGTACGGCACGGGTCTGCCGACTGAAGCCGGCAAGTTCCTCGAAAGCGGCGCCATCAACGGCATCGCGTTCTGGGATCCGAAGCTCGCGGGCATTGCGATGAACAAGATCGCGCAAATGCTGATCGACGGCAAGACGGTGGAGAACGGCGCCGACCTCGGCATTCCCGGTTACACGAAGGTCACGGTCGCGAAAGGGCCGGGCAAGGGCATCATCGTGCGCGGGCAGGGCTGGGTGAACGTCGACAAGACGAACTACAAGCAGTATCCATTCTGATCTTCCGCCGCTTACGGTTTTTGTTTCATGTTGTTTCATGTGCCATGGCGTCCCCACGGGGACGCCTTAACTTGCGACTCGCCACCATGAATCAGGACGCAATTTCACCGGTTTCACCGAGTTCACCGCAGTCCGAAGCGTCGCAGCCGTTTCTGCAGGTTGTCGGCGTGCACAAGCGCTTCACCGGCGTGCATGCGTTGCGCGGCGTGAGTCTGTCATTCGAGCGCGGCCAGATCTATCACCTGCTCGGCGAAAACGGTTGTGGCAAGAGCACGCTCATCAAGATCATCTCCGGCGCGCAGCCGCCCGACGAAGGCGAGCTCGTGATCGAAGGCGTGCGGCATGCGCGGCTCTCCGCGCTCGAATCGCTCGCCGCGGGCATCGAAACCGTTTATCAGGATCTCTCGCTGCTGCCCAACATGAACGTGGCCGAAAACGTCGCGCTCACGTCCGAGCTGGCCACGCACGCGGGCAAGCTTGCCCGCACCTTCGACCGGCGCGAACTGGCGCGCACGGCCGCGCGCGCGCTCGAATCGGTCGGCCTGCCCGGCAACGCGGAGTTCCAGGCGACGCTGATCGAGCAATTGCCGCTCGCCACGCGGCAACTCGTGGCGATTGCCCGCGCGATTGCCAGCGAGGCGAAGTTCGTCATCATGGACGAGCCCACCACTTCGCTCACGCAGAAGGAGGTCGACAATCTGATTGCCGTGCTCGCCAATCTGCGCGCTCAGGGTGTCACCGTGCTGTTCGTGAGCCACAAGCTCGACGAGTGCTACGCGATCGGCGGCGAAGTAATCGTGCTGCGCGACGGACAGAAAATGGCGCAAGGACCGATCGCGCAATTCACCAAAGCGCAGATCAGCGAACTGATGACCGGCAGGCATCTGTCGAACGAACGCTATCGCGAGGGTGCATGCGAGCAGAACGTCGTGCTCGATGTGCGTGGTTATACGCGCGCCGGCCAGTTCAGCGATGTGTCGTTCGCGCTGCACGGCGGCGAGATTCTGGGCATTACGGGGCTGCTCGATTCGGGGCGCAACGAACTCGCGCGCGCGCTTGCCGGTGTCGCGCCCGCGCAATCCGGGCAGGTGATGCTCGACGGCAAGGCCGTTTCCTTGCGTACACCCTCGGACGCGAAGGAGCACCGCATCGGCTATGTGCCGGAAGACCGCCTGAATGAGGGGCTTTTTCTCGACAAGTCGATTCGCGACAACGTGATCACCGCGATGATCTCCAGTTTGCGCGACCGCTTCGGCCAGGTGGATCGCAGCCGCGCACAGGCACTCGCCGAGCAGACGGTGAAGGATTTGCAGATCGCCACGCCCGGTGTCGACAAACCCGTGCAATCGCTTTCGGGCGGCAACCAGCAGCGCGTGCTGATTGGCCGCTGGCTCGCGATCGACCCGCGCGTGCTGATTCTGCATGGACCGACGGTGGGCGTGGACGTAGGCTCGAAGGACATCATTTACCGCATCATGCAGCGCCTGTCGCAACGCGGCATCGGCATCATTCTGATCAGCGACGACTTGCCCGAACTGCTGCAGAACTGCGACCGCATTCTGATGATGAAGAAAGGGCGCGTGGCCGGCGAATACCAGGCCGCCACGTTGAGCGAAGCCGATCTGTATCACGCGCTGCTTTCGGAAGCCGCATAAAGGACGTATCCACTCATGAACTCGCGCATCGATTCGCGCCTGAACCAGACCATGACCACCCCGACCATCGTCGAAGTCGCTCCCGAGGTCAAGCCGCCGGGCTTGCGGGCCAGGCTCGCGCGCAATCCCGAATGGTTTACCGTCGCGTTGATCGCGGTGACGTGCCTGATTGTCGGCGCGATCAATCCGCGATTTTTCCAGCTCGCGACGCTATTCGACCTGTTGCACTCGGCCACCACGATGTCGCTTTTTGCGCTGGGCACGCTCGTGGTGCTGGCGTCCGGCGGGATCGACGTATCGTTCACCGCGATCGCCGCGCTGACGATGTACGGCATCACCAAGGCCGTGTTCGCCTGGTGGCCGGATGCGCCGTTCGCGCTGATTCTGCTGACGGGTGCGCTCGGCGGCGTCGTGCTCGGGGTTATCAACGGGCTGCTGGTGCATCGGCTGAAGGCGCCTTCGCTGATCGTGACGATCGGCACGCAGTATCTGTATCGCGGGTTGCTGCTGACGTTTATCGGCACGACGTTCTTCATGAACATTCCGCACAGCATGGATCGTTTCGGCCGCATTCCGCTGTTTTTCTATCACACCGCCGACGGCTTGCGCGCCGTTCTGCCGGTGTCGGTGGTGGCGCTGGTGGCGGCGGCGGTGCTCACCTGGTGGCTGTTGAACCGCACGATGATGGGGCGCGGCGTCTATGCAATGGGCGGCAGCCTGGCCATCGCCGAGCGGCTCGGCTACAACCTGCGCGCGATCCATCTGTTCGTGTTCGGCTATACGGGCATGCTCGCCGGCATTGCGGGCATTCTGCACGTCTCGAACAACCGGCTCGCGAATCCATTCGATCTGGTGGGCTCGGAGCTCGATGTGATCGCCGCGGTGATTCTGGGCGGCGCGCGCATTACGGGCGGCACGGGCACGGTGGCCGGCACATTGCTCGGCGTGGCGCTGGTCACGCTGATCAATAGCGTGCTGATTCTGGTGGGTGTGCCGAGCACCTGGCAGAAGGTGATTATCGGCGCGTTCATTCTGATTGCGGGCACGCTGTTCGCGTTGCAGCGCAAGAGTTGAAGACACAACGCACGGCTTCTGCATTGCGGGGTTGCGGGCCGTGCGTGATGCAGCAGGCGGCAAGCGAGGCCGCAAGCACGCTTACCGGCGCTTGCGGAACTGCTGGCCTTTCTCCGTAATGATGGAGTCGAAGTCGTCGACTTGCGAGAAACGCACCGCTTTGACCACGCCGAACTTGCTCTGGTCCACAACCAGATGCCGTTCTACCGCGCTCGCCATCGCCGCCTGCTTCAGCGCGACTTCATGAAAATTCCAGCACGTCACACCGCGCGCGGTGTCCACGCCGCCCGCGGAAATGAACGCCTTGTTGATTCCCATGCGGCGCAGCATCTCCAGACTTTCTTCGCCTGCGAACGAATCCGACGAGGGCACGTACACGCCGCCGAGCAGAATCATTCGCACATTCGGTTTGCGCCGCAGAATCTCGGCGACATTCAACGAATAGCACACCACCGTGACATGCCGTTCGACCGGAATCAACCGGGCCAGCGTGGTGAGCGTGGTGCCGCAATCGATGAACAGCGTTTCGTTGTCGCCGATGAGTCCCGCCGCGACCGCCGACGCTTCGGCCTTCGCCTGCGCGAAGTGGTCTTTTTCTTCTTCGAGTGAATAGCCGGCGTTATTGGGTACGTCGGTCGCGCTGACGATATAGCCGCCGAGATACGTGAATCGTTCGGGGCTGCCTGCAATGTCGCGCCGGACAGTCATTTCCGAAACGCCGAGCAGGCCGGCGGCGTCGCGCAGGCGCATCACGTTTTGCCTGGTCAACGCTTCGGCAAGGGCGCGGAGGCGGTCGGGTTTCAGCATGGAGATCCTGGCGCGCAGTGTGTGGATGGGCGTTATGTTTTGTTCGATTTGATGAAAGAATTATAACAAGAGGTGGTGCGCGCGGCGAGCGCGATATGAGTCGTATGGTCGGGCGGGTGACACACGTATGCCGATTCTGGCGCTGACTAGAACCGGTAACCAATGCCGCCGAGAATCACGTCCGTGTCGCGGCTATAGCGTGTGACCACACGGTTCCACGTTACGCGCGCTGCCCAGTGTCGCGTGACCCGATACGAAGCCGATACCGAAACGAGGCCGGACAGTATGCCGTCGCCCGTGTCGCGATTGTCGTTCGAATTGCCGTGGTGAATGGCGGCATACGCGCCGGCACCGATACCGAGTGTCAGGCGGTCGTCAAAAAAGGCCCGCGTGAGCCAGAGTTGCGCGGTGGCGCCGTCGCGCCGCGCGGTCAGGCCGTTGCCTTCATGCAGATAGCCCAGCGTCGCGTCGAGATAGTTGGTCAGCCCGCGCCTGTATTCGATCGCTTCCGCCGCCGATGTTTGCGACTCGAGGCTGTTCAGAATGGTTGTGCCGGCCATGAGGGTCACTTCGTTGTTCGTGACTTTTTGCGTGCGCGGCAGCGCAAAATCACGCGGGCCGGGAGTCTCGGGTGCGTCCAGTTGATAGCCGATGCCGAGCATGACCGCCGTGGTCGACGGTCCGTTCGTCACCCGTACGTGATTGAGTTGCAGATTGGCTGTCCAGCGCTGGGACGAATACCACGTGGCGCGCGCACTGTAGACAACGCCCCAGCCATGCGTATTCGAATAGCCTTTGCCTTCTTCCGCCGCTTCGGTGTCGAAATAACGATAGGGGCCGACGCCGAGTGCGACCACGAAACGCCGTTGTGCAAGGGGTAGCCGGCCCCACACCTGGACGAGTTGGCCATCGCGGTGATGATCGGGAATATGTCCTTCATTGAGCCAGGTAATGCTGCCCGCAAGGTACGGGCCGAACCCTTCCGTATAGTCCATCGACCACGCGTAGGAATGCGTGTGTTCGCCGGTCAACGGTCCCGTGTATAGCGCGAATTCCTGGGCTGATGTGGGGCAGGCCCACAGACATATCGCTCCGGCGGCAACGGCGAGAGTCCAGTTAACTTTCATCGTTACATGAGATCTTCGGTCATGACGGAAAGCGCGCCAGACTGACGATTCTGCATTCTGGCGGCTGTTTGCGGCCATTGTGGCAGGATTTCGCGGAAAACGACCCGCCTGGGACGAGCGGGTTTATTTCTCCAGGTTACGGCTGCTGACTAACTACTCTGCGCCCCCCGATGGCATCCCGGCAGCCGGCACGGCCGCTCCCACCTGCTGATAAACCGCCGCCTCAAAACCAATGAGCGTTTCGACGACCGGCATGTCGAAGAACGGGAGCATCTGGGTCATCAGCACACCGCCTATGTCTCTCGACCGGTCAAACCAATAGTACGAATTGAAGATGCCGGCCCAATCGGCAGAGCCACGGCTGCGCATGCCAGGCAGGTCGGCGAGCGTGAGGTGAAAGCCCAACCCCCAGCCCTGCGGCATCGGCATGGCGGGCACCTCGTTGGAAAGTTCCGGCACCGTGGGCTTCGCCGGGTCGGGAAGCGTGATCGAGCCGAGATGGTCCCTCAGTGCCATTTCGACGGTCGACGGTTGAAGGATACCGGCGCCATCATCGAGCCATGCCTGCAGGAAACGGCCGTAATCCTGCACCGTACCGTAAGAGCCGTGACCGGCGGCGTCCCATTCGGAGGTGGGAGACAGATCGGTTTTCGACGGCGCGAGCGTGCCGTCGGCCTGACGTTGCATCACGCGTAACAGGCGGCAGCGCTGCTCCGGATTCGGCGCGAACGTCGAGTCCTTCATTCCCAGCGGCCCATAAACATGCTGCTTGACGTAGCTGTCCAGACTTTGACCCGACAGCTTCTCGACGATCAGCCCTAGCCAGTCGCTGTTGGTTCCGTATTCCCATGCCGTACCGGGGTCGTTGACGAGCGGCACCGACAGACTGCGCTTCAGTCCGGTGAGAGGATGAGGCTCTCCGGTCAATTCGTGGTAGCGCTTCAACTTCTCGCTGAGGAAGAAGTAGCCGAGGCCGGCCGTGTGCGTCATCAACTGACGCACGGTGGCCTTGCTGACGGGCGGGCGCAAACGCGGCTGATTGCCGTCGAAGCCGTCGAGCACCTGCAATTGACCGAACGCGGGAAGTATCGATTCGACGGTCGCATCGAGGCTGAGGAGCCCTTGTTCCACCAACTGCAACGCCGCCGTCGTGGCGACGGCTTTCGTCATCGAGGCGTTGCGGAACAGGGTGTGTGGGCTCGCCTCGCCGGCGGCATGATGGAACAGGATGCCGTGGCGATTGACGACGACCGCCGCAATGCCATGAATAGCGCCTTTCGAAACCGCATTGTCCAGTAGCGCCGTGATAACCGAACCGTCGAAATTCATGCGTGGCTCCTTCGTTCGAGATTGGGAATTCGCTTGCGATTTCGTCGCTGTAACGGATGGCATATCGCATCAGGAAGTGCGATTTAACGATTTTCGCGTGGCCACGTTGGATGCGTCACAGTTCACCTGCTGCATAGGATAACGCGTACGAAGGAGTCCGGTACGCGAGGTGAATGCAAGTGAGCCGTCCATTGTCGGCCGCTCCTTGCGCCGATGATCGGAAATGACCATCTCACGCGATTGGACAGATTTTCTGGACAATCCATCCAGGGGGCGGCAGCTTATTTCGCGCCGGATGCTGCGTAGACTTGAATTCCCCGAACATTGAGGACATTCCCATGGCAGACCATTCCATCAAGGGCAAGGTTGTGCTCATAGCCGGTGGCGCGAAAAACCTGGGCGGCCTGATAGCCCATGATCTCGCTGCGCAGGGCGCCAAGGCTATTGCAATTCACTACAACAGTGCCGCGAGTCAGGCGCAAGCCGATGCCACGGTCGAAGCAATCCGCTCCGCGGGCGCCGAAGCGGTGGCGTTTCAGGCGGACCTGACCCGCGCCGGCGCGGTCGAGAAACTGTTCGCCGACGCGGTGGCCGCGATCGGCAAGCCTGACATTGCCATCAACACGGTCGGCAAGGTGCTGAAAAAACCCTTCGTCGAGATCAGCGAGGCCGAGTATGACGAGATGACCGCGGTCAATTCGAAGACTGCCTTCTTCTTTCTCAAGGAAGCGGGCAAGCACGTCAACGACAACGGCAAGATCGTCACGCTCGTCACGTCTCTGCTCGGTGCGTTCACGCCGTTCTACGCCGCGTATGCCGGCACCAAGGCGCCTGTCGAGCATTACACGCGCGCGGCCGCCAAGGAATATGGCACGCGCGGCATTTCGGTCACCGCTGTAGGCCCGGGACCGATGGACACGCCTTTTTTCTATCCTGCCGAAGGCGAAGACGCGGTCGCTTATCATAAGAGCGCTGCGGCGCTATCATCGTTTTCCAAAACGGGCCTGACCGACATTCAGGACGTGGTGCCGTTTATTCGTCATCTGGTCAGTGACGGATGGTGGATTACCGGCCAGACTATCCTCATCAACGGGGGCTATACGACGAAGTGATGGTGCTTGCGCGGCCGGCGGCATGCCGCCGGCCGGCCCGACAACCGCCGCCATGCGGCGCCTGCGACGAAGCACAAAAGTCGAAAGCGGCACATCAAGGTCATAACGTTCAATGGATAAACTTGATCAATACCGTGTCTTCATCCAGGTTGCCGATATGGGCAGCTTCATCAAAGCCGCGCACGCGCTGGAATTGCCGCGTGCGTCGGTGTCGGCGGCCGTCCAGCAACTGGAGGCGAGCGTCGGCGTGCGGCTACTGCATCGCACCACACGCCGCGTGCAACTCACGGCGGATGGTGCGCAATTGCGGGAACGAATCCGGGCGCTGCTGACCGACGTAGATGAGATCGATCAGTTATTTCAGGTCAGGCAGCGACAGGTCTCCGGTCAGTTGAAGGTTGACATGCCCAGCCGTATTGCTCGCCGTCTGGTCGTGCCGGCGTTGCCGGGTTTGCTGCGCAACCACCCGGCATTGCGGCTGGCGTTGAACTCGACCGATCGCGCCGTCGATCTCGTGCAGGAGGGCGTGGACTGCGCCGTTCGCGTGGGCACGCTGTACGACAGCAATCTGGTCGCACATTCGTTGGGCAACATCGCCATGATCAACTGCGCGAGTCCAGGCTATCTGCGCGAACATGGCGCGCCCGAACGCCCCGACGATCTGCTCGACGGGCATCTGTGCGTCGGATATGCATCTCCGACGACGGGCCGCGAGTTGCCGTGGGACTACCTCGCTGCCGGTCGCGAGGCGCAGATTTCAGTGGCCAGCCGGGTGATTGTCAATAACGCGGAGAATTACATTTCCTGCTGCTGCGAAGGGATTGGACTGATTCAGATTCCGCGTTTCGACGTGCAGCATCTGTTGAGCGCCGGTACATTGGTGGAAGTCATGCCCGAATTCAGGGCGGCGCCAATGGCGGTTTCGGCGCTTTATCCGCATAGGAGACAACGGTCGCGCCGGCTCGTGGCTTTCATCGAATGGTTCAAAGCGTTGATGCAGCCGCACTTCGAGCCGTGATAAAGCCGTTCGTCACGAACGACTCCAGTACGTCCTCCCCCGCGACCGGTCTGCCGAAGAAGTATCCCTGCATGACGGTGCAGCCCAATCCCAGCAGGACGTTAACCTGCGATGCGGTTTCGACGCCCTCTACGACGCAAGTGAGACCGAGGTTCTTGCTCAGGTCCACAATGCTCTTCACGACAGCGCGTGCCGCCGGATCGTCCACGATGTCCGCAATGAAACTGCGGTCGACCTTGAGCTTGTCGATCGGAAGCCGGTGAACATAGCTCAGGCTGGAGTATCCGGTACCGAAGTCGTCGAGAGAAACTTCCGCTCCGAGCTTTTTCAGGGCGCCGAGAGTTTCGCACGCACTCGAAACATTCTTGATGAGCGCCGTTTCAGTGACTTCGAAATTGATCCGTTCAGGGGCCACGCCGCTTGCTAGCGCGGTGCGGATCACACCGTCGATTGCCTCGGGGGAACTGACGTCGCGGGCCGAAAGATTAAACGCTATGCGCGTCTGCGGTGGCCACGCGGCCGCTGCCTCCAGTGCTTTGCGCAGCAAAACATGCGTCATTGAATGAATCATGTCGGTTTTCTCGGCCACTGCGAGAAAGTCCACCGGAGATATCGTGCCGAGTGAAGGACTCGTCCATCGCGCGAGTGCTTCAAAAGCCACTATTCCTTTGGAAGAGACATCGAAAATGGGTTGGAAGAAGACTGAAATCTCGCGCTCGAAGTCCGCCAGTTTCAGTGCCTGTTCGATTTCATTGCACCGCCTGATCTGCGTTTCGTGCTCACGGGAAAATATCGCCGTCGCGCCGCGGCGATGATTTTTCGCAAAAGACAACGCATAGTCCGCCCGCTCGGACAGCTCTATCGCTGTGGTGCCCGCCTCGGGGAAAACCGCGACGCCGAGCGATGCAGTCAAACGCGCAGTGACGTCCGTCAATTCATAGGGCCGCTGCAGCGTAGCGCAAATCGCGGCGCCCAGATCACATAGCCTCGCCTGACTGACGTCGCCGCTAAACAGGAGCCCGAATTCATCGCCACCTACGCGGGCGGCAATCAGACTGGGCGACGAAAGCGATGTCAGACGGCGCCCGACCTCTTCGAGCAACCGGTCACCGAAATGGTGGCCGTAGAGGTCGTTTATCGGTTTGAATCCGTCGAGGTCAACGACACCGACCGCGATACCCTGGCCGGTTGCACCGCCTGCCGTAAGCAGCTTATCGAGGTCGGAAAAAAAACGGCGGCGATTGGGGAGCCCTGTCAGCCCGTCGAGATTGGCGAGCCGGAGGTTTTCCACGCTGAGACGCTCGGTCTCCGCCTGCTTGATTAAAAGTTTGCGCTGCGATTCCACGAGATCCGCGAAATCGCGGTAATAAATCAGCAAGATGACAATCATCACGGCGGAAACGAGCACCATGTTGATCGAGATGGCGATCAGCACGGCATGTTGGCTCATCAGGAAGAACACGGCGAAAGGCGCGACCACGATGCATGTCATCAGTAGCGCGGCGGCGCGCATATGCATCAGGCAGAAGATGCAGCCGATCACCGTGATCGACATATAGAACGCCACATGGCATTGGGCATAGGCGTCGCCATAGGGAAACAGTAAAAGGCCCCAGACGGTGAAGGCGGCACCGAACCCAGCCGTGAGCCGCAAGGTAGTCCGCAGGCGGTGGGCGATTACATCGTCGGGCAGTTCAGTTTTGCGGGCTCTCAGCCACAGTACGACTCGCGCGGCGCAGGCCACGCAAAGGGCAAGCGGCAAATAAACCGCGAGCCAGCGCGGTGCTACCCGGAAATGAGTGAAGACTACCGCCGCCGTGTTGACGACAAGAAGCACATATAAAAGCGGAACCTGGCGCGAAAATGCTTTGTACTGGGACCGTCTTAATTCCGCGCTGGCAGGGGCGGCGATGATCGACTGGATCGCCTGAACGACCGCCCACGGCTTATCTTCCAGTAATTTTTTCATGTGCGTTCCCGTATCAACCGGCGATACAGCTAGCTCAATACCCGGTGTGAAGCTCCTGGCAGCATGAGGCTTGTCGACTTCGCTTCGACCGGTTCGCATCCAGATTCGACGCGGGACGGCCCGGATTGCATTTTGACGCAGCGATCTCCCATTTTCGCACTCCGGTGCGTTCATGGGGTCCGCGCAGGAAACATGCCTACAATTTCTTGACGAACTGCCTACTGGACCGGGTTGGCCTGTCTCCGGCAGGGCGACGGCCCTGACTCCATGGAAAATGCTTGACCAATTATATTGGATCCAAGATATTGTCTGCGAACCCGGCTCGGGTCATTCCTGTTGATACCCAGAGGGGATCCGTGAATCGCAAAACGGAACATGCAGGCTCTGACTTGACGCTTCCTGATTCGCGGATCGCTGCCGTTGGTCACTACCGCGCTGTTGCGTGATTGGGGTGGGGCGCTCATCGCGATCCGTATCGCTATCTGCACGCGCCTGCTGACAACCGATCCGATTGATTTCCCATCCATACACTCAGTATGACGAATTAATTAAAAAAGGAGATTCACGATGAAGAAGCAGCTTCTCGGCATGACCGCATTGATGGCGGCGACGCTATCGTGCCATGCACAAAGTTCGGTGACACTTTATGGCGCCCTGGACGATGGCCTGACCTTCACCAACAATCAGGGTGGTCATCACAACTACCAGGCGTCGAACGGCGCTCTGGGCAGCAGCAAGTGGGGCTTCCTGATCAACGAGGATCTGGGCGGCGGCTACAGTGCGATTGCGCGCCTCGAAAACGGGTTTGACATCAATACCGGCAAATTCAATAACGGCGGACGCCTGTTCGGCCGGCAATCCTACGTGGGTTTGGGCTCGCCATACGGGACGCTGCTGATGGGGCGTCAATATGATCTCGTCCTCGATTCGCTGCTGCCGCTCTCGGCGTCGAGCCGCTTTGGCGGCATTCTGGCCGCGCACGCCGGGGACGTGGACAACGTCTGGGGCGACTACTCTCTGAGCAACTCGATCAAGTATCTTTCGCCGACTTACGCCGGTTTCAAGCTGTCCGCTCTGTTCAGCCTCGGTGGCGTGGCCGGCGACTTTTCCAACGGCAAGAAAGAGTCGGTCAGCCTCGTCTATACGAACAGCGCGTTAAGCGCGAGCGCGGTGTTCTCGCGAATCAATAACCCGGCTACATCGATTTACGACGCGACTGCCAATCCCGTCGCGGGAACGACGTTCGCCAATCCGATCACGAATCCGACCTTTAGCGGCTACACATCGGCGCACACGTTGCAGGTTGCCGGCGCGGGCGTCAATTACCGCATCGGTGCCGCATTGCTGGGTTTCACCTACACCAATACCCGTTTCGAGGACGTGGTTCGGACTTCGTCGACGCCGTTTTCGGGGACGGCGACGTTCAACAATTTCGAAGCACTCGCCACGTACAACGTCACGCCGGCGTTGCTCTTCGGTGCGTCGTACGACTACACGAAGGCGGAATCCGCAAAATACGGGCAACTCAATCTGGGTACCCAGTATTCGCTCTCCAAACGAACGCTCGTCTATGCGACCACCTCGTGGGAGCACGCAACGGGGACCGACTCCACAGGCAAACAGGCGGTGGCCGCACTTTCTTTCCTGACGCCTTCTTCGACCGGAAATCAGGTCGCCGTGCGGGTGGGTGTACGCCACAGCTTCTGACGCGACTGGCTGCCACCGTTCCTTCCGGCCTCCGCCACAGTCGGATAGTACTCAATTAAAAAGGGTAAACCCTGATCAAAAATAGGCCGTCAGGGAAATTCTTCGTTGACACCGTATTTTGGATACAGGATATTGGTATCATAGATGCGGGATGTGGTCGAACGCCGCTTCCGCGTCACTTCTCTCCCACTGGAGGCTTACATGTCACCGATCGCAGCACGGCTTGAGCGCTTGCCGTTCTCCCGCTTCCATTTCAAGCTGCTCATCATGGGCGGACTTGGCTTCATGTTCGAAGCCATCGATGCGGCAATCATCGCCTTCATCCTGCCGGTGGTCCGTACGAAATGGCATCTGACCAGCTTCGAGACCGGCCTGCTCGGCAGCAGTACCTATGTCGGCTTTCTGGTCGGCGCACTTTTTGCCGGGTTGCTCGGCGACCGGTTCGGCCGTCGCGTCGTGATGATGTGGGCACTGACGTTCTTCTGCGTGCTGACGTTCGTGAACGCGTTTGTGAATGACTGGCACACGTTCGCGTTGTTGCGCGCGATTGCCGGCATTGGCATGGGCGCTGAAGGGGCGATCATTGCGCCGTTCCTCGTCGAATTCGTTAGCAATCGCTATCGTGGTGCCTTTACCGGTGCGCTCGCCGGCTTCTTCTCGTTCGGTTTCGTCGCGGCCGCGCTGATCGGCTACTTTGTCATTCCGCTGAACCCGGAAGGCTGGCGTATTGCGCTGGTGATCGTTTCGCTGCCGGTGATCGTTCTGCTCTGGTGGCGGCGCTCGCTTCACGAGTCGCCCCGCTGGCTGGAAACACGTGGGCGCCACGAAGAGGCTGCTGCGGTAGTAACGGACATCGAGCGGCAAATCGAGCGCTCGGGGGTGACGCTTCCGCCCGTCGTGCCCGTCGCGGGCGACGCGACGCTTCACGAATATTCGGGTTCGTTCTTCGGCAATCTGAAGCTTCTGTGGAAGCCGCCTCTCGCGAAAACGACGCTGATGACGTGGTGCCTCTGGCTCTCGGTGACTTTCTGCTCATACGCGTTCTTCGTCTGGATTCCCGGCCTGCTCGTGCAGCACGGCATGACGATTACAAAGAGCTTCTCCGTTTCGATCGCGATTTATCTCGCGCAGATTCCGGGTTACTACTCGTCGGCCTATTTCTGCGAAAAGCTCGGGCGCAAAACGACGATCGTCACCTACATGGGACTCGCCTGTGCTTCGGGAATCTGGCTTGCGTTTGCCGGTAGTGACCTGACAATCGTGCTTGCGTCGATCGCCATGTCGTTCTCGATGAACGGTGTCAACGCCGGCGAATACGCTTACACGCCCGAAGTGTTCCCCACGCATCTGCGTGCCACGGGTATGGGCACGGCGTCAGCGTTTGGCCGTATAGGTGCGATCTGTTCGCCAATGCTCGTGGGCTACATTTATCCGATCTGGGGGTTTGCCGGCGTATTCGGTATGACGACCGTCATCCTGCTTGTTGGTGCGCTTGCGGTGCTCATACTGGGTGTGTCCACCAGCGGAAAAACGCTGGAACAAATCACGGCGGACGAGTACAGCCTCACCGATGATCTGTCGGGCGCTTCCCTGAAAACGGCCAAATAGTTCACGGAGCCACCATGTCGAATAGTAATCCGAACGCTATGCTGCCCGCGCTGGCGAGCGTCGCTGGCGCATTGCAGGAAGGACAGCCGGCGGAGGTCGTTTGGGAAACGATCGAGCAGGCACTGACCCAGGTTTATGGCCAGCGCCTGTTCACGGTACTCGCGTATGACGAACAGTCCAGCCGGCTTGGGCGTCTGCATAGCAACCGGCCTGACATCAATCCGGTCGGCGGCTTCAAACGCGTGACTCAGAGCAGATGGGCGGATCACGTGCTGCACCGGGGCGAAATGTTCATTGGTTCGACCCGTGAAGATATCAAGGCAGTGTTCTCCGAGTACGAAGTGTTGTGGTCGATTGGTTGCGAGAGCGTTCTCAACATACCGGTGCGCAAGAACGGCGTGACGATCGGCACCATGAACCTGCTGGCCGGCGCGGGTCAGTACGACGACGTGGACGTGCGTCTGGCACTCGTATTTGCCCAGCTCGCCGTGGTGCCTCTCGAAGCCAGCCTTGACCGGTTGCGCGAGCTCGGCGAGCCGGATCATATGGAGCAGGTGTAAGAGCCCGGGTGGGACGGGTAGATGTTTCCGCCTCGTGTCATTGTTTAAAAGTTATCTGGCAGCGCGGCCTGGCGACGGTAAGCGTGATGGACAACTGCGCCGCCAGGTCAAAGACCGACGACTTCATCAAGATCGTCTGCACATGTAAGAAGGGGCAATGGAAGCCACTCGCGGTGTCTGGGTCGAAGTCATTCCCGGCCTGCCGCGGGCGTCCGATGGATAGCCCACGACGATTCAATCTTGAAGAACTGGAAATGCAAATTAACACTCATGCCTCGCGAGCGACACCTGACGTTGTGGTTATCGGCGGTGGCATCGTGGGTCTAGCCTGCGCGTGGTCGGTATTGAAAGACGGCGCCACCGTGGCAATAGTCGATCAGGATTTCGAAGGAGATCGCACGTCGCACGGAAATGCGGGCGGAATTGCGGTGACTGAAAGCACGCCGCTTTCGGTGCATGGACTGTTTTTCAAGGCAGCAAAGTGGCTATTCGATCCGCTCGGTCCGCTTTCGTTGGACTGGAAGCATGTTCCGGCCGCATTGCCCTGGTTCATCGAGTTCCAGAGAGTGAGCAACAAGGATCGGTTCCGTTCCATTTCCCACGCCCTCGCGAAAATCAATAATCGCGTGTATGACGACCTCGTGCCGATGTTCGAGGATATCGGCGCGATGAAAACTTTCTATCGCCGCGGTGCGCTGACCGTCTACGAAACCGATGAAGCGTTCAAGGCCGACGCCGCCGAATGGGCGTTCAAGCGGGAATTGGGCGTGCGCTGGAAGACGATGAGCGCCGCTGAAGTTCGCGATTGCGAGCCTTCGCTCGCGCCCGTTTTCAAACACGGCGTGTTTCTTGAAGACTGGTCGCATATTGGCGATCCGAAGCAACTCGTCACTCAATTGCGCAATCGTGTTCGCGAGCTTGGTGCGCAGTTCGTTATCGGCCGCGTGGCTGCGCTCGACCCTTCCAATGCTTTATTGCCCGCAGCGGTACTTGAGAACGGTGAGCGGGTGAGCGGCCGGCGCCTTGTCGTTGCCACGGGTGCATGGTCTGCCGGCCTGGCGAATTCCGTTGGCGATCGCGTGCTGCTCGACAGCGAGCGTGGCTACAACACCACATTGCCCGAGCATGGAATCAGCCTTTCGCGCGAAGTGATCTTTGCCGAGCGCAAGTTCGTGGCCACGCCACTCGACATCGGTTTGCGTATTGGCGGCGCGGCCGAGTTTGCCGGACTGAAAGCGCCGCCGAACTATCAGCGCAGCGACGCGCTTCTCACGCTCGGCAAGCGATTCCTGCCCGGCATCAACGATCAGGGCGCGCTCAGGTGGATGGGACACCGTCCGGCCACGCCCGATTCGCTGCCCGTTATCGGCCGCTCGCCCCGCGTGCCTTCCATTATTTATGCGTTTGGTCACGGGCATCTTGGCCTGACGCAATGTGCGACTACCGGCGCGCTTGTTGCCGATCTGCTTGCCAATCGCACGCCCGGAATCTCTCTCGACGATTACTCGATAGGACGGTTCAGAAAATAGCGAGGCCCCCGCGACCTCGATTTAAACCGCGGGACTGCCCGCTTGTGTTTCAATTTTCTTTTAAAGGTATAGCCATGCAAGTCAACTGGAAAGGTGTTTTCCCCGCTGTCACGACCAAACTGAAGGACGACGGTTCGCTCGATCACGAAGCGATCAAAAGCGGCTTGAACCGCCTGATCGAGAACGGTGTCGGCGGTGTCGTGATGATGGGCATGGTCGGTGAAAATGCCCAACTCACCGCGGACGAGAAGCGCACGGTGCTTAAGCTGGCCGTTGAAACCGTTGCTGGCCGCGTCCCCGTGATTTCGGGTCTCGCAGAAACGAGCACCGCGCTGGCTGTCCAGTTCGCTCAGGACGCCGAGGCAATCGGCGTGCAGGGCCTCATGGTGTTTCCGGGCCTGACGTACCGCTCGGATGACCGCGAAACCGTCGAGTTCTATCGCACGATCGCGCGGTCCACCAAGCTTGGCCTGATGATCTACAACAATCCGCGCGGCTACGGCGTGGACATGCGCCCCGATCTGATGGACCAGCTCAAGGACGAAGCGAACGTGGTCGCGATCAAGGAAGAAACGTACGACACAACCCGCGTGACGGACCTGTTGAAGCGCTTCGGCGACCGCTTTGCGGTGTTCTGCGGTGTCGACGACCTCGTGCTGGAATCGGCGGCACTGGGTGTAACGGGCTGGGTCTCGGGCATGGCGAACGCCATGCCGAAGGAGTCGGTCGAGTTGCTGAACCTGGCCGTGGCGGGTGATTTCGTCAAGGCGCGCGAGCTCTATCGCGCGCTGATCGACCTGTTCCACCTGGATGTGCATGTCAAGCTGGTTCAGTACATCAAGCTGGCGGAAAACATGACGGCCGGCTACCCGGAAAACGTCAAGGCGCCCCGCCTGAAGCTCGAAGGCGAGGAGCGTCAGAAGGTCGTGGCGATTGTCGAACAGGCTATCGCCAACGTACGCGCGCTGTCGAACTGATCTCAACTGCTCGCTAATCGCGCCGCGAGGCGCGGTTGCGGCGGGACTTCAGCAGCGAACGGCCAATCCATCCTGCTGGCAGCGCGAATCTCCGGATTCGCGCTGCCGCATCACTTGCAAACTCAGCGACGTGGGCATTGTGTGCCGGTCCATCAGAACGCCACTTCTCGCTGGGGGAAATCAGTATGTCGCAATATCGCAGCTTCATTAACGGAGAATGGCTTGGTACGACGAGCACATTGCCGAACCTCAACCCGTCGGATCTGTCCGACGTCGTGGGCGAGGCCCGGCTCGCCGACGATGCGCTGGTCGCCGACGCGATCGCCGCGGCGCGTCACGCATTCCGCTCCTGGTCGCTGACGACTCCGCAGCAGCGAGCCGACATTCTCGACGCCGCGGGAACCCGAATTCTTCAGCGCAAAGAAGAGTTGGGGACATTGCTCGCGCGCGAGGAGGGCAAGCGTCTTGCCGAGGCGATCGGGGAAGTGGGCCGCGCGGGCAACATCTTCAAGTTTTTTGCCGGCGAAGCGCTGCGCATCGGTGGCGAGGTGGTGTCGTCGGTGCGGCCGGGTATGACGGTCGAAGTGACGCGGGAACCGCTCGGTGTGATCGGCATGATTACGCCGTGGAATTTCCCGATCGCCATTCCCGCTTGGAAGATCGCGCCCGCGCTTGCTTATGGAAATACCGTTGTTATCAAGCCGGCCGAGGCGGTTCCGGCGTGCGCCACGGAACTCGTGAAGATTCTCGAAGAATCGGGTCTGCCGGCCGGTGTGGTCAATCTGTTGCTCGGACCGGGGCGCGTGGTCGGCGAAGCGTTGGTCGCGTCACCGGACATCGACGCAATCAGCTTCACAGGATCCGAGAGTACGGGACGGGCGATTGCGGTGAAGTGCGTGACAAGCGGCAAGAAAGTGCAGCTTGAAATGGGCGGCAAGAATCCGCTGGTGGTCATCGACGACGCGGACCTCGACGTCGCGGTGGAGGCGGCCCTTGACGGCTCATTCTTCTCGACGGGGCAGCGGTGCACGGCGTCGTCGCGTCTGATCGTCACGTCGGCCATTCACGGGCAATTTGTCGCCGCGCTGCAGCGCAAAGCGTCTGAACTGGTGGTGGGACATGCGCTGGACAAGGCGACACGGATCGGACCGGTGGTGGACGATCGCCAATTGCAACAGAACCTGAAGTATCTGAAGATTGCAGCAGAAGAGGGCGGCCAGGTGCTGGGCGGTGAGCGGGTCGAGCGTCCGACGCGGGGCTACTTCATGCGCCCGGCGCTCGTCATCGGGACCGACAATACGATGCGTATCAACCGGGAAGAAGTATTCGGCCCGGTCGCATCGGTCATCGAGGTCGCAGACTACGAAGAAGCGCTCGCAGTGGCCAACGATACCCCGTACGGGCTTGCCGCCGGCATCTGCACGACGTCGCTCAAATACGCGAGCCATTTCAGGCGGCATGCGGAAGCGGGAATGGTGATGGTCAATGCGCCGACTGCGGGCGTCGATTACCACGTGCCGTTCGGTGGTCGCAAGCGGTCGAGCTACGGTCCGCGAGAGCAGGGTACGTATGCGCGGGAGTTCTACACCGTCGTCAAAACCGCCTACGTGAAGGCGTAATGAGCCCCATCCGGTGTGTGCAGCAGATCAGGTGGCGGGGTCGTCCACCGGAAGCCGGAAAACATCATCCTGGAGCAGCAATATGAAATCGACTTTCTTCTGTATCGACGGCCACACATGCGGCAATCCGGTGCGTGTCGTCGCGGGCGGCGCGCCTCTGCTCGAAGGCGCGAACATGATCGAGAAGCGCGCCCACTTCGAGAGAGAGTTCGACTGGATCCGCACTTCCCTGATGTTCGAACCGCGCGGACACGAGGTGATGTCCGGCAGCATCCTTTATCCGCCGACCCGGCCCGACTGCGACGTGGCAATCCTGTTCATCGAGGTGAGCGGGTGTTTGCCAATGTGCGGCCACGGAACCATCGGCACTGTGACAACGGCGATCGAGAACGGTCTGGTACGTCCCAGGGAACCCGGCGTTTTGCGACTGGACACACCGGCAGGTCCGGTGCTTGCCAGATACAGGCTGGATGGCGAGCACGTCGATTCGGTCCAGCTCATCAACGTGCCGTCATTCCTTCATTCAACTGATCTCTCCGTCGAAGTTGAAGGACTGGGTGAGATTCGTTTTGACGTGGCTTACGGTGGAAACTTCTACGCCATCATCGAGCCGCAAGCCAACTACGCGGGCATGCATGCGCTGAAGCCGTCGGACATACAGCGGCTGAGTCCAATACTGCGGCAGAAGGCCAATCAGAAATACGATTTCACGCATCCGGAAAAAGCGGAAATTCGCGGCCTCAGCCATGTCATGTGGACCGGCGAACCGACCGTTGCGGGCGCAACCGCCCGCAACGCCGTGTTCTACGGAGACAAGGCGATCGACCGGTCGCCTTGCGGCACAGGCACCTCCGCTCGCATGGCGCAGCTTGTGGCTAAGGGCAAGCTTGCGATCGGCGAACGCTTCGTCCACGAAAGCATTATCGGCACGCTATTTGTGGGCGTGCCGGAAGAGGCGACTCGCGTCGGGAAATTCGACGCGATCATTCCGAGTATCGAAGGCTGGGCTCGCGTCACCGGCCATAACACTATTTTTGTCGACGACCGGGATCCGCTTGCGAAGGGCTTCCTGTTGAAATGAAGTTGCGAGCGAGGTCTCACGCAGCGAATGACTTCAATCTGAAGAGGGAATCATGCTTATTCTAAAGAACGCCCGTGTTCTCGATGTCAATCATGAGCACGACGACGCACGCTATTCGATCGTGATCGAAAACGACAGGATCCGCGAGGTGTCGCGCGAGCCTGTCTCGATCAACGGTGCCGACGTGATCGATGTCGCCGGTAAAACGGTGATGCCCGGTATGGTCGACTGCCACGCGCATGTGATTGCGTCGGTGGCGCATCTGGGTAACAACGGGCGCTTGCCCAACACTTTCGCGGTGCTGCGCGCCGTACCGATTCTGGCCGGCATGCTGCATCGCGGCTTCACGACCGTGCGCGATGCCGGCGGCGCCGACTATGCGTTGTCGCGAGCTATCGAAGAAGGCGTGATTGCGGGCCCGCGCCTGTTCGTTGCCGGCAAGGCGCTGTCGCAAACCGGCGGTCATGGCGATTTTCGCGAGCGCTTCGACAACTCGGATCCTGATCCGTGCGGCTGTCACCGGAACCTCGGCGCAATCGGCCGCATTGTCGACGGCGTGGACGAGGTTCGCAAGGCCGTTCGCGAAGAGATGCGTTCCGGCGCGCATCACATCAAGATCATGGCGTCGGGCGGCGTGGCGTCTCCGACCGATCCGATCGGCAATCTGCAGTTTTCGGTCGACGAGATTAAAGCCGTCGTGGAAGAAGCCGCGTCGCATCAGACCTATGTGATGGCCCACGCCTACACCGGCAAGGCGATCGCTCGGGTCGTCGAACTCGGCGTGCGCACGATCGAGCACGGCAACCTGATCGACGATGAAGCCGCCGCCGTCATGGCAAAACACGGCGCGTTTGCCGTACCTACGCTGGTGACCTATGACGCGATGAGCAAGGTGGGCATCAAGTCTGGGGTTGGGGAGAGCGCGCTCGCCAAGAACGAATCGGTCCGTATTCAGGGGCTGAAGGCATTGGAAATCCTGAAGCGTCACGGCGTGAAGATGGGTTTGGGAACCGATCTGCTCGGCGACATGCATCAGTATCAAAGCGACGAACTGTCGATTCGTGCCGACATTCTGGGCGCGTTCGAGACGATCTGTCAGGCTACTGCGATCGGTGCTGAAATCGTCGGCATGCAGGGGCGCCTCGGGGTGATTGCGGCAGACGCATTTGCGGATCTTCTCGTGGTCGACGGCGATCCTTCCACGGACATCCGCCTGCTGGGCGGCCAGGGCGAGCGGATTTCGGCGGTCATGAAAAATGGCGCCTGGGTTCGTCAAGCCCTGTCGTAAACCTGTCGTAAAGGGCAGGCGGATTATTGGATTTTGGATCCTAAAGCCGACATCGTGCTACGATGTCGGTAACGTCCTCACCCTATAGATCCGTTGCCATGCCCCCGGTTGCCGCCAAACAACGTCGCTCCGAAACGTCCCCGCCAGGCGAGGCTTCTGCCGCCGCGAACGTGACGAGGAAAATCGTTCGTCCCACCACGGTGGATCTCGTGTTGACCGCGATCCGCCAACGGATTCTGAGCGGCGAACTCGCGCCAGGCGAGGTGCTGCGACAGGAAGCGCTGGCCGAGGAACTGGGCGTGAGCCGCGTGCCGATTCGCGAAGCCATCACGCGCCTGACCGGTGAGGGTTTGCTGACCAGTGTCCCGCACAAAGGCGCTTACGTAGCGGAACTCTCGGTGGAAGAAGTCCAGGAAACGTTCGATATCCGCCTGCGTCTGGAACCGTGGCTTTTCGCCGAAGCGATTGCGCGCATTACGGATGCCGAGATCAACAAGGCGGAGCGCCTCGTCAAGGAAATGGACAAGGCTTCAGAGGGCCAGTGGGGACAACTGAACTGGCGATTCCACGAAACCCTTTATCTTCCTGCACAGCGGGATATCACACTGCAGATGCTCAGGGTGCTGCATGACCGTAGCGACCGGTATTTCCGGTTTCAGGTCGTTCAGGTGCCGATTCGCGAGCAGTCGCACGAAGAGCATATGGGCCTCGTCGAGGCATGCCGCCAGCGCGATCCGAAACTCGGAGCGAAGCTTCTGGAGCAGCACGTCAAGACGGCGGCCAAGCAGATTGTCAGCGTGGTCGAGGCGGTGATTTCGCGGTGAATCGCGCAATAGCGCGGCCAGTGAAGAATGCTCTGCCGGTCATATCGGGGAGAGGGTCATTGGCCCTCTTCGTTTGATGCGTTATTGATCGGGTCTAGATGTCCCGCCGATCCGGTGTAGAACCTGGTCGAAAGCTTCATCGAAAGCACTGAACACCTGATGGGCGCGAAGCGCGTCCAGTACCTGTTCGTTCAAACCGCCAGCTGTCGTGAACTCGCCGGAAAGCTCGTCGAAACGGCTCTGCGTTTTCCGTGCGACGCTAGCAAGGCCGAAGTGCAGGCTTGCAAGATAGTCGCGCGCTTCGCCGTAGCTCGAACCATGCTTCTCGAGCCAGCGAGCCTGGTTGTGCAACAGGGCGAAGTAGCTGCCCATCGTTGCTGTTGCTGAGAACAGGACGTCGAACGTTTCCTCGCTGCCGGCCTCGATTGCACCACCCAACTGTGTAAAAAGACTTCGGGCGATATCGTCCGCGGGAAACACGAGTGTGTTGCACAGGTGTTCCGCCACGGTTGGAAGCGGCGCTGCGCGGACAAGGGTTTTTGCCGGCCTAATGAGCGTTCTCAGTTTGTCGACCCCATATGTCGCTATAAAGCTGATCACGTGGTGCCGACCGGAAAATCGCAGGGCTTGCAATACACCTTCGGCTACCTGTGGTCGTACGGCGAGGCATACCACGTCGCAGCGATCCACCACTTCCTGGTTTCCGCCCGCCACGCGCACCATTGGGTACGCCTGCGCGAGCCTGCCTGCAACCCGCGCGTTGCGCGGCGATAGCCATACCTCGGTTGGTACATCAGCGCATGTCGCCAGTCCGGTGACGATGGCCTCGGTGATGCTCCCCGTGCCAATGAATCCGATTCTCCCGACGCTCATAGCGTGGTTCCAGACATGATTTCGATGCGGGCCTCGCCGCCCTCATGCGGCGCATCGATCTGAATGGGCTGTGTGCAGCGGTATAGTGTGTCGAAGACGTCGTCGTCCACCACCACGAGCGGAACGCTCACGCCGTAAAGTTCGTTCGCGACAATGACGCCGATAGAGATGATCAGATCCCGCTCGCGAAGCACAATGCCGCTCGGACCCGTGCCATTGCGGATCGCCTCGGCGAGCACGCTGCTGCTTGAACTGGAGCCCTTGGCGCGCGGCATCACCATGATCTTGCCGGCAAGGCTCCGCCCATGACACGGGTGAGATTTCTCAACGATCTTTCCGAGCGCGGCGTCGTAGCCGCCCCAGAAACTCAATGGTTCGAGCGCGAGTACGGCGCCGCGCGCGTGCCCGGCAGCCAGAGTGCTGGCGTGTGACCAGCCGCTCTGATCCATTCCATGATCCGCGTCACCGCGGCTGGTTTCGTTAGCTGCTCTGTTCATCGAAATACACCTTGCCTTCGAACGCGGAGCGCACGCATTCCTGCATGCTTCCATACGCCACCGAAACGCCGATATTCGCCGGCGCATAGTGTGCCCATTTGCCGGAGTTCGTCATGACGAGTCCGCTCAGTTTTTTCATCACGGGGGTGATATAAGTGCAGGTGTCGACTACGATCTGCACACCGCGTTTGGCGAGAACCTGAGCTATCCCCGTCGTTTCAAGCTGCCAGAGTACGAATCGGCTTGTGTTCACGTAAAAGTCGCATTTCAGAGGTCCGTCATGCAGCGCGAACAATTCGACGAGTTGCTCGAATTCTTCGACTGAAAAATGCGGTGTACCGAGGCTCACCGCGATAAGCGGATCTCCGGGGCGGCCCTGGTTCAACCGCCGCCGGACTGCGGCAAGTTGATCGATTGAAATGGAAATGGTCCGGGCTGGCGCTTGGCCCTGCAATGCGGCGTCGAGCGTCGGCGCCTCAGGTGTAATGCCAACCGCGTGAAAGAGCGCTACCGCGCCACTCGACGCGGCCGCGGCTCCCAGCGCCTTCAATTCGTCTTCGCTGCTATCGGGCGGCAAACCGACGATAGCGGCCACTGTCGCGCCGGCTTGCTCACCTAGCAGAAAGCCCAGCACGGCGAAGAAGACGTCCCGGCCAGGCAGCCTGGCGAAGTCAGGCGCTTCGACGACAATACGCGCGGCCCGATTTTCGGTGATATGAAGCCCGGCGTGCGGAGCACGGCCGGTAATGGCGGCGGCCAGATCGAGGAAGTCGCCATAGCGGCTGGTGCGTGCACCCAGTACTGAATTGGCAAAAACAATGGCATTCGATTCTGCCCACGCAATCTGATCGCCCGCTTTCGGGCGATGTTTCAGCTGATACGGCGCGCAAGTGAAGCTCGATTCGCAGCCAAGCGCGAGGTGCGCTTTCATCAGTCGTTCCGCCGCGCGCTCTGTCGTCTTGTCGCCGTGATACAGCTCTGGGTGGATCAGGTCGAGCGAGCCGACGTTCAGTGTGGTCGGAACAGCGACCCTCGTATCGCCCTGAACAAAACGTTCGACGAAATCGAGGCTGGCGGGACCGTGATAAAGGCACCCGTCGATGTGCGCCGAGCTGATATCGATAAGCTCGCGCGCGCCCATGACGTTTGCGGTGCGGGCGACAATGCGCATCGCAAGCGCGACGCCGCTTCCGAACGCGCCGTCCCGCATGGCCTGATCCTGTGCGTTCAATACCAGCATGACTATGGTGTTCCTTTGCAGTGTTTGCTTTTATGTATGCAGGATATGGGATCCAAAAGCTCAATGCAAGTCACGCGTTATTGCATGCGGCCAATCGCGCTACGTCGGAGGTGGCCTGAAGCGGGCCGGCCTTCGTCGTGTCCCGACTTTGCACCGCTTCGATGCGGCGGTGCCAAGAAAACATCGATTGCTCGAGCACAAGCGGCTCCGCTTACTTGCTGTCGAACGTGACGAGGTTTTTGTCTTTCGAATCAGCCACGAAGATAGCCAGTAATCTGGCGGGTTCCGTGGTGCTGGCATTTTCGCTCTCGGTGTGATGAACGCCGGGATTTTCGGTCCAATGTTCACCCGCGTGAAAAACCTTTTCCTCGCCATTGTTCACCTGGCTACGGATTGCGCCGGACAGCACATAACCGACCACGAAAGCCTGCCCGTGCCGATGCGCGGGCGATTTGCCGCCGGGCGCATAGTCGACGATCAGGGCGGTGATCTTCTTGCCGGGAACGTTGGCGATCGCTTCGGCGAATGTCGGCGTAATCGTTTCGCGCGTGGCGGCCGGTTCCCCGGCAAACAGGTTGCGCGATACGGCAGTGAGGGAAAGACCGGCGAGTGCGGCAGCGGCGATAAGTTTCCTGGTACGCATTTCAATACTCTGAGATGGTAGAAATTAGTATGCCGAATAGTTGTCGGCGGTTGATCAGCTTTCTGGCGCAGCGGAAATCAGGAGGTCACGACATCCCGCTCCATTTTCGGCGACATTGCCCGGTTCGCCCATGTCGCAGCCACCGCCGACAACTCGGCGCGTGCCCGTTCGATTGCTTCGACCCGCGCCTCCTGGTTGGAGAACTGCAGCGGCTGCGCATCGACGAAGGTAGGGTCCGCGACGCCAAGAAAGCCGAAGGCCGCTTTTAGCGCGGGCGTCAGCGCATCCATCGAAGAATAGGGTGAGCCGGGACGCAGATCCGCGCCGCGGCTCGTGATGAACAGAACCTTTTGCCGCCCGAGCTGGCCTTCGATGCGGCCGTCGGCGGTATTCACATAAGTCACGCCGGTTCGCGTGACGCTATCGACAAAGGCCTTGAACGCGGAGGGCATCGACCAGTTGTACATCGGCATCGCGAAGACCAGCGCATCGGCTTCGAGCAGGCGTCGGCACAATGCGTCGGAGTCTGCCAGCGTGGCGCGCATCGCAGCGGTGCGCTCGTGCTCCGGCGTGTAAGTGGCAATGGCGAACGCTTCGCTCACGTGGGGCGGCGTATCCACCGTCACATCCAGATAATCGACGTCAAGCTCCACCCCTTCGTCACGCAGACGCTCGATAAAGAACCGGCTCAACGCGCGGGAATTGGATCGCTCGCGCTTGGCGCTCGCATCGACATGCATAATTTTCATCAATACTTTCCGTGCCAGGATGACTCAAAATGGGTTGCGGCTTGCGCTGAGTGGCATCGCTTACGCCGGCAGCTTGCGGAAAGCAATCGCGAAGCGGTTCCATGCGTTGATCGCCGAAATCAGCAGGGTCAGGTCGACCAGTTCCGCCTCGTTGAAGTGAGGGCGCACGGCGGTCCACACGGCGTCGGGCACATGGTCGAGCGAGACCAGCGTCAACGCTTCCGTCCATTCGAGCGCCGCGCGTTCGCGGTCGGTAAAGAACGGCGTTTCGCGCCATACCACCACGGTCGCCAGGCGCCGTTCGGTTTCGCCGCCATTGCGAGCGTCGGTGGTATGCATGTCGACGCAGTACGCGCAGCCGTTGATCTGTGAGGCACGCAGGCGCACCAGTTCGGCCAGCGATTTTTCGAGCGCCGACTTGCCGATGCGCTCTTCGACGCCGAGCAGCGCCTTGATGGCGGCGGGGTTGGCTTTGTAGAAATCGAGACGTTGTTCCATGATTCACTCCTGAGTTGGATAGGGCGCATCCGGTGATGCGGTGAGTGAAGATTAGTCTTCAGAGTGGACTCTGAAAATGACCAGTTTTGAACAAATCAAGGTAACCACTTAGATCTGTGCGCGCTGATCCAGCAGCTGACCGAAAAGATCCGATTTTGCCGCTTAACTTTCCACAATTCGTTATTTCTATCGTTGGCAACGCTCGCCTACGCTGATGAATAGATGCAATGGAGAATCCAATGAGCGATGCTGTCCAGAACAACCTGACGAACACGCGTCTTGCGTGGATTGCCGGGGTAGGCGCGAGCGCAGGATTGGGAGCGGCGCTCGCGCGCCGTTTTGCGCGTGAGGGTTTGAGCGTCGTTGTAACAGGGCGCTCGCGCGAGCGGCTCGATACGGTGGTCGCCGAAATTCAGCGCGCCGGCGGGCAGGCCCTGGCTTTGCCCGGCGACGTCACGAGCGAGAGCGACCTCGCAGCCATTGCGCGGCAACTCGCGGAACGAGGCACGCTCGAAGTCGCGATCTTCAACGCCGCGGGCGCGACGCGCGCACCGACGCTCGATCTGAGCGCCGAGCAGTTCGAGGCGGCATGGCGCGTCACGACGCTCGGCGGCTTCCTGTTCGCCCGGGCGGCGTTGCCGCCGTTGCTGGTAGCCGGCCGCGGCTCGCTGCTGTTCACGGGCGCAACGGCTTCGCTGCGCGGCCGCCCGCCGTTTGCCGCGTTCGCTTCGGCCAAGGCCGGCCTGCGCTCGCTCACGCAGAGCCTCGCACGCGAGTTCGGGCCACAGAATATCCATGTTGCGCATGTGGTGGTGGATGGGGGCATCGACGGTGAGCGCCTGCGCACCTCCGCGCCGCAGCGGGCGGCCGAACGCGGCCCGGACGGCCTGCTCAATCCCGACGAGATCGCCGACTCGTACTGGCATCTCCATCAGCAAGGGCGCAGCGCATGGTCGCAGGAAATCGACCTGCGGCCGTTCAACGAATCGTTTTAACGTGATGAGGACGCGACCATGAGCGATATCGTCATCGACACACCGGCCTCTGCCGCATCGGTTCAGGCAGAGCTGAATTATCTCGAGTTCAGCGGCGAGAAACCGGTCGCGTATCAATACGAGCCGCCGCCCGGCGTGCCGAAGCGCAGCGGCGTGTACCGCCTGCATCGGGTGACGGTCTCGAACGCGCGCGTTGCGCCGCCGCCGGGTGCGTTGTCGCTCGACCGGAACGGTTTCGAACTGCATCGGCATGCCAGTGCATTGACCGACTTCTCCGACCCGGCGAAGATCGAATCCGTTTACTACCGGGAAAGCGAACAGCTATTGAAGCAGGCCACGGGCGCCCGCCGCGTCGTCGTGTTCGATCACACGCTGCGCGACGGCAACGCAGGGCGTGCCGAAGGTGTGAGGGAACCGGTCAAGTACATTCATAACGACCAGACCTTCGTGTCGGGGCCGCGGCGCGTGCGCGATCATCTGCCGGCGGAGGAAGCCGAGCAGTTGCTGCAAGGGCGTGTGGCGATCGTCAACCTGTGGCGACCGATCGGCGAAACGGTGCGGTCGTCGCCGCTCGCGCTGTGCGATTCGCGCAGTATCGCGCTCAACGATCTGGTGGCTTCGGATCTCGTCTATCCCGACAAAGTAGGCGAGACGTATGCGCTGGTCTTCAATCCGCGTCACCGTTGGTACTACTTCCCCAATATGGCGCCCGATGAATTCCTGTTGCTCAAGATCTACGATTCGGCGGGTGACGGCATTGCGCGGCTCACCGCGCACACGGCATTCGACGACCCCACGTCACCGGCCGACGCGCCGCCGCGACGCAGTATCGAACTGCGCACGCTGCTGTTTTTCTGAGCGGCCCGGTCTCGCTGCGCGGAGTCACTTCGCGTGACTGCGTGCCGCCGTTTACCTTACGACTGAAAGTCACGAAGGTGGAACGCCGCAGCGGCAAGCAGGCTCGCGAAGATCCCATTAGACTGACGACTCGCGCGATGACCTGGCTTCGCCATTCTCCGTCGAGGGGCCCGCATCGCGCGACTTCATGGGAGTCGTTCGATGAAAGTGTATCGCTTCGATCAAGCCGGCAGCCTCGACCATCTCACGCTTCATGACGAACCTACGCCCGAGCCGCAGCGCGGTGAAGTGCTGATCCGGGTGCGGGCGTCGTCGCTGAACTATCGCGACATCGCAATGGTTCACGGCACCTACCTGCGCGCGCAACAGGCCGGCCTGATTCCGCTCAGCGACGCTGCCGGCGAGATTGCGGCCGTGGGCGAGGACGTTGTCGACTTCAAGGTCGGCGACCGGGTCATCAATACGTTTCATGCGCGCTGGTATGGTGGCAATCCGCCGCCCACGCTCGGCTCGCAGAGCTATGGCTCGCATCGCGACGGCTGGCTGGCCGAGTACAAGGTTGTCAGCGAAGAGGCAATCGTCGCGGCGCCTCCCCACCTTACCTTCGAAGAGGCGGCCACGCTGCCTTGCGCGGCGCTGACCGCATGGACATCGCTATCCGGATTGCGACCGCTGCGTCCCGGACAAACGGTGTTGACCCAGGGCAGCGGCGGCGTCTCCGTATTCGCGGTCCAGCTCGCCAGACTGCTCGGCGCGCGCGTGATCGCCACGACTTCTTCGCCGGAAAAAGCAGCGCGCCTCAAGGCGCTCGGCGCCGACGAAGTCATCAATTACGTCGAGACCCCGGCATGGGGCGACCGGGTGCGCGAGCTGACCGACGGACGTGGCGTCGATCGGGTGCTCGAAGTTGGCGGCGCGGGCACGCTCGAACAGTCGATCAAGGCCGTGGCGAACCGCGGCGAAGTCGCGCTGATCGGCTTTCTCGCCTCCAGCCAGTCCAACCTCGATTTCAACGACCTGTTTCGCAGCGGCGGCGTGTTCTACCGGATCTCGGTCGGCGACCGCTCGGGGCTGCAGGACCTGGTGCGTGCGGTCGCGTCATCCGGCCTGAAGCCGGTGATCGACAGCGTGTTCCCGTTCGAGCGCGCCCTCGATGCCTGGCATCACTTCGACGACCGTGCCTTCTTCGGCAAGGTCGTCATCTCTCATTGACAACAGGAGTCGCCTACATGTCACATTTCGCTGTCGCGAGCATTGCGGTGCTCGACGACTATCAGCAGACGGCCCGCTCTTTCGCCGACTGGGCCAGTCTCGCGCCGCGCGCACAGGCGGTCTTCTTTCACGACCACGTCGCCGATCCCGACTCGCTCGCCGCGCGCCTCGCGCCGTTCGACGTGGTGGTGCTGATGCGCGAGCGCACCCGTCTCGACGCCGGGCTGCTCGCGCGTCTGCCGCGGCTCAAGCTGATCGTCACGGTCGGTATGTGGAACGCGGCAATCGATCTGCTCGCCGCGCGCGAACAGCGGATCGTCGTATCGGGCACGACCGGCGGCGACGCCGCGGCCACCCCGGCGCTCACCTGGGCGTTGATTCTTGCCGTCACGCGCAACCTGCATGCGGAGGCGACCTCGTTGCGCGCCGGCGGGTGGCAGGTGGGCCTGGGTGTGGATGTGAACGGCAAGACGCTGGGTTTGCTGGGACTTGGCCGTATCGGGCAGGCGGTCGCCCGCCTGGGGCAGGCATTCGGGATGCGCACGATCGCCTGGAGCCAGAACCTGACGGCCGAGCGGGCCGCCGAACACGGCGTGGAACGCGTCGACAAGGATCAGCTGTTTCGCGACGCGGACGTGCTCTCCGTTCATCTGAAACTGGGCGAGCGCACCTGCGGGATTGTCGGCGAGCGCGAACTGGCGCTGATGAAGCCGAGTGCCTATCTGGTCAACACGTCGCGTGGGCCGATCGTCTCCGAAGCGGCGCTGATCGCGGCACTGCAGGCACGGAGTATTGCCGGCGCGGCACTCGACGTATTCGACGAAGAACCGCTCGCGCCTCAGCATCCGTACCGGTTTCTACCCAACGTGCTGGCAACGCCGCATATCGGCTACGTTACCGAAAACACTTACCGTACCGCCTATCCGCAGATCGTCGAGGGGATTCAGGCCTGGCTCGACGGGGCGCCGGTTCGCGAATTGCAGCTCTGAATAGCCCGGATAGGGCCGGCGGAACGACGACGGTGCGTCTGGAAATTGCGTTTCGCCTCAAGCGGAGCGTTGCAGCAACGCTTCCACTACGCCGAAGCCGAGGTGGTCCGCCGGATCGAGCCGCCGCAACTGGGCGATCAGCTGTGCGGCTGTGTCGCGTTCGCCGCGCCGCAGGCCGATAAAGGCGAGCGCCTTCAGGGTGAAGAGCCAGAAGCGGGCAGGGCCGGGCGCGTCGAAGTTCGCGTCGCCGGCCCGCACCGTTTGCCAGTCTTCATTCAACCCGGCGGCATGCGCGGCCGCTTTCAGTCCTCGCAGCGCCGCGTGCTGTGCCTCGTCGAGCTCGCCGCGTCGGGCGTGGAACTTGTAGAGCAGATAGTAGACGGCAAGGCTTTGCGGCGAGGTCAGCGTGACGCTCCACAGCACCGCGACGACCTGCTCGGGCGGCGCGCCGTGCAAGCCTTCGATGAGGCGCCGCACGGCGGGCGACACGTCGCCGCCGAACAGTTCGGTCGATTCGACACCGGTCAGCAGGTTCACCAGACCTTCTCCGCCGCCATGAGGCGCTGCACCGGTTCACCGCCCTCCAGGTGGCGCGTGAAGATTTCCGGCACGTCGGCAACCGTCACGCCGCTGTAAAGCACCGCCTCCGGATAGACGAGTACGTTCACACCCTGATCGCACGGGCCGAGACAACCCGAATACGTGATCGCGACGGTGTCGTACGCCTGGCGTTTCTGCTGTTCCGCCCAGAACGCCTGCAGCAGTGCGGTGGAGTTTTTGCCACCTGCGCAGGAGCCGCGCGGATGCTGCGGGGGCCGGTTCTGGGTGCAGACAAACACATGTCGTTCGGGTCTGGCCATGACGTGTCCCTCAACCGAATTTGAACAGGATGCCGTGACCACCGCGCGGATAGTCCCACTCGATGTTCTGGTGGTCGGTGCAGAGAATGCGGCAGCTGCCGCATTCGAGGCAACCGTCGGTGATCAGCGTGACCGTGCCGTTGCCTTCGGCCTTGTAGCAGGACGCCGGGCAGACAAAGGTGCAACTCTTCGCGCTGCACTCGCTCAGGCACACGTCGGCGTCCTTGATGCGGATGTGCGGCCGCCCCGCATCCACGCGGTAACGGTTCTGGAACAGCTTTTCCTCTACGTTGACGGGTACGGTGCTCATCGGAAGGCCCTCAGGAGTTTGTAGGCGTCGCCCACCATGCCGGCAAGCGAACGGGCTTTGCGGAAGCTCGAAAAGATTTCGCGCTCCTTGCTTTTCTTGTCCTTGCCGTCGACCGTGAGCATCGTGCGCGCGGCGCGTGCCACGAGGTCGGGGTAGGTCGTGAAGAACTGCGGATTCTGGTGCAGCACGGCCGGCATGTCGCGGTACTTGTGCAGGTCTTTCATCACGAAGCTCTGGTCGAGCGCGGTCTTGTAGGCCTTGAGCGTGGCCGCGCGATAGCCGAGCCCCGCGGCTTTCGCGTGGATTACCGTTTCAGCGGCGAGGCGCCCGGTGGTCATCGCGAGATTCGAGCCCTCGCGGTGCGCAGCGTTCACGAAACCACCCGAGTCGCCGACGATCATCCAGCCGTTGCCGTAGACCCGCGGGATTGCGTGAAAGCCGCCTTCCGGAATCAGATGTGCGCAATATTCCTTCATCTCGCCGCCCGCGATCAGCGGTGCGATCGACGGGTGCTGCTTCATCTTTTCGAGCAGCACGTAGGGGCTCGTGCGGTTGGGGTTCTTCTTGAAGTCGCCCAGCATGCAGCCCACGCCGATGGTAAGCGATTCCTTGTTGGTATAAAGAAAGCCGGTGCCCGTCATGCCGTCGGTGATCCTGCCGACCATTTCGATCACCACGCCGTCGTCCTCGCCGATGTTAAAGCGCTGGCGGATCGTCTCCTCGGGCATGAAGAGAATCTCCTTGACCGCGAGCGCGACGTTGCCGGCTTCGATCTCTCCATGAAAGCCCGCCTTGCGCGCGAGCGTCGAATTCACGCCGTCGGCGAGCACCACCACGTCCGCATACACGTCGCCATGCTCGCGATCGCACTGCACGCCCACCACCTGATCGCCGTCCATGATGAGTTCCTTCACCGTGGTCTCGCAGATCAGCAAGGCGCCGGCTTCGCGCACTTTCGATGAAAACCACTTGTCGAACTGCGCGCGGATGATCGTGTAGCGGTTGTAGGGCGGCTTGTTGTATTCCTCGCTGCGCATATGCGTGCCGACGAACGAAGTGTCGTCGAGCATCCATATCCGCTGCTCGATGATGTGGCGCTCCAGCGGCGCGTCGTCGCGGAAGTCCGGGATGATTTCTTCGAGCGCCTTCGCGTACAGGATCGCGCCCTGCACGTTCTTGCTGCCGGGATATTCGCCGCGCTCGATCTGCAGCACTTTCAGGCCGGCCTTGGCCATCGTATAGGCGGCGGCATTGCCGGACGGACCGGCGCCGACCACGATCGCATCGAACTGTGAAGGCTTCTTCATGGTGATTCTCCTCAGGCAGCCTGTTTGCGGCGCCGCGACAGATGCTCCGCAAAAGCCTGCGTCAGCGCGGGCAACACCTGCAGCGCGTTGCCGACAATGCCGTAGTGCGCGAAGTCGAAGATCGGCGCGTTCGGGTCGGTGTTGATCGCCACGATCACGTCCGCGCTTTCCATACCCACGCGGTGCTGGATCGCCCCGGAAATGCCGGCGGCAATGTAGAGCTTGGGCCGTACCGTCTTGCCGGTCTGTCCCACCTGGCGCTCGGCTTCCACCCAGCCGGCCTGCACGCATGGCCGGGTCGCGCCGACTTCGCCGCCGAGCACGTTCGCCAGTTCGAACACCAGTCTGAAGTTCTCCGGGTTCTTCATGCCCTTGCCGCCGCTCACGATCACGTCGGCGTAAGGCAGGTTGATGCGGTTGCTGCTCGCGTCGGGGATAAAGTCGAGCAGCCTCGTGACGATGTCCGTCTCGATCATCCCCAGCGTTCCCTGGACGATGTTGCCGGTGCGCGCGGTGTCACGCGGCGGCATCTGCATCACGCGTGGGCGGACCGTCGCCATCTGCGGGCGGTACGCGAGCGTCATGATCGTGCACAGCAGCGAGCCGCCGAAGGTGGGGCGGGTTGCCGCCAGCGCGCGCGAGACGGGATCGATATTGAGTTCGGTGCAGTCGGCGGTCAGCCCGGTCAGGAGCGTGGTGGCGACGGAGCCGGCGAGGTCGCGGCCCGTCGACGTCGCGCCGAGCAGAAGGATCTCAGGCTGATGCCGGTTGACGAGATCGGTCAGCCCCTTGGTGAACGGCTCGTTGCGATAGCCGCGCAGGACCGGGTCGTGAACGATGTAAGCGTCGTCCGCGCCGTAAGCGAAGGCTTCCGCGGCGAACTGTTCGAGCGGCTCGTCCGCGCCGCCGAGCACGGCGACACCCACGCGGCTGCCGAGCGTATCGGCCAGCTTGCGGGCTTCGCCGAGCAGTTCCCACGAGACGCTGTGCACGTGTCCGCGGTCGTGCTCGATGAAGACCCATACGCCTTTATAGGCCTTCAGATGCTCCGGCAGTTCGAGGTTGCGGCCCGCGCGGCCGGCGGGTTTCTTCGCGGGAGCGGCGGGTGTGTTCATGATCCCTCCTTCATCAGCAGGTCGGCTTCCAGGGTGGGATGGCGCGTGAAAATCTTCTGCAGCAGGTTCATCGACACATCGCGCAGACTGGAGGCGTCGAGATCGAGCAGCTCCGCTTTCTCGCTGCGCGGTGTCGGGCCGAACACCTTGCTGACTACCGTCGGCGAACCCTTCAGGCCGATCTTGCTGACGTCTTCGATGCCGGCCTGTTCACGGTTCCATTTGCGCACCGGATAGCCGGCCGCGTGAATCATTGCGGGCAGCGTCGCGAAGCGCAGTTCGTTGGTGTTCTCCAGCATCGTGATCAGGCACGGCAGCGCGGTCCTGAGCACCTGCACGCCGCCCTCGGCGCGCCGCTCGACCGTGATCGTGCGTGCGTCGAGATCCGTCTCGACAATGCGCGACACGTAGGTCAGCAGTTGCAGCCCGAGGCGTTTGGCGATGCCGGGACCGACCTGCGCGGTATCGCCGTCGATCGTCTGCTTGCCGGTGAACACGATGTCGACTGCCTGCTCCTTCGCGATCTGCTGGACGCCTGCGGCCAGCGCATACGAGGTGGCCAGCGTATCCGCGCCCGCGAACGCGCGGTCGGTGACCAGCACGGCGTCGTCGGCGCCGAAGCTGATGCATTTGCGCAGCGCATCCTCGGCCTGCGGCGGCCCCATGCACAGCATCGTGACCTTGCCGCCGAAGCGGTCCTTCAGCCGTAGCGCTTCTTCGAGTGAAAACAGGTCGTACGGGTTGACGATCGCCGGGACGCCCTGGCGCATGATCGTGTTGGTCACCGGGTGAACGCGAATCTGCGCCGAGTCCGGAACCTGTTTGATGCAGACGACGATGTGCATGGTCTTGCTCCGCCTGTCAGGCAACGGTGCGCGCGGGCAGCGACGCGCGCAGACTGTCGAGGGAAACGTGCTGCCGCCCGGCGGTGTCCTGGAACACCTTGAACACTTTTTCCTGGGCTGGCGTCGAGACGACGAAGTCGCCGTAAGCCTTGAGAAGCAGCGCGTGATACGACGCGAACAGCGCGGCCTCCTCGCCTTCGGGGAGCACGTCCTGTTGCCGGATGTACTGGAAAAAGCGCTTCAGGATATGCAGCCGGCTCACGTTGACGACTTTCTGGTCGAACGGAATGCCGAAGAACTGCAGAAAGTCCTCGGCCGAGGATAGTGCCTTGAGTTGCTGGACAAAGCTTTCCATCGCGTTTACTCCTCGCGGGCGGATGAGGATGGGATTGGGCGGAACGCCGGCGGCGCGGCGCGGTATCTGTGGTTGGCGCCGCTCACGACAGCTCTCCGACGGTGTCGCGCACTTCGATCAGGAAGCGATACAGGTCGGCGGCGCTGGGCGCCTGCTTGTGATGGGTCGCATGGTGGCGGATACGCGTGAGCAGCAACGCGACAAGCGTGTCGTTGACCGGCAGGCCGAGCGCGTCATAAGCCTGGCGCACGCTTTGCGAACCCGAATGCTTGCCGAGCACGACTGAGCGCTCGCGGCCGAGCTCGGCGGGATCGAAGCTCTCGTAAGTCGAGGCGTTCTTCGCGAGCCCGTCCGTGTGGATGCCGGACTCGTGCGTGAATACGCCGCCGCCGACAATGCTCTTGTTCAACGCGACCGGGCGTCCCGAAGCCCGTTCGACGAGACGCGAGATGCTCAATAACGCGGTCGTGTCGACGGCCGTATCGCGGCCCATGATATGACGCACGCCCATCACGATTTCCTCCAGCGCCGCATTGCCGGCCCGTTCGCCCAGACCGTTGACGGTCGTGTTGGCGTGGGTTGCGCCGGCGCGCAGCGCGGCAAGGGTGTTCGCGGTCGCGAGTCCGAGATCGTTGTGCGCGTGGATTTCGATTTCCAGATCGACCGCGTCGCGCAATCGCGCTATCGCTTCATAGGTCGAAAACGGATCGAGAACGCCGAGCGTGTCCGCAAAACGGATGCGCTGCGCGCCGCACTGTTGCGCGCGCCGCGCCACGTCGGCGAGGAAAGCCGGGTCCGCGCGCGAGGCATCCTCCGCGCCCAGCGAGACCTTGCGCCCGCTCCTGACAGCGGCGCCGATCACGCGATTGACCTGCGCCAATACCCATGAGCGGGGCTGGCGCAGCTTGTGTTGAAGATGGATGTCGGAAACGGGAATCGACAGGTGGATGATGTCGGGATTGCAGCGCAGGGCCGAGGCCAGGTCCGCATCGGTGAGGCGGCCCCAGACCATCAGATCGGCGTCGAGATTCAGCGCGACGATGGTCTGGATGCAATCGATTTCCTCGTCACCCATCGCAGGGATGCCGATTTCGAGTTCGGGCACGCCAGCGCGTGCGAGCGCCTCGGCAATCGCGCATTTTTCGGCAATCGTGAAGGCGACGCCGGCCGTCTGCTCGCCGTCGCGCAGCGTGGTGTCGTTGATGATCGGATTCGACATGAGAAGTTGTCCTTTTGACCTTTGATCTCACTGTTTGCAAGTGCTGTGCCATGCGCGGTTGCGTTGCATCGACGCCTGTAGCGGGCGCTTTCCGGCATTCGTGGGTGTCTGGATGAAGCGGTCCCAACGAAGGCCTGTCGCGAATGTCCTGTTTCGGACAGCCAGGTGTAGTGATGAATGCAGCGTTGCGGAAAGCAGTTGCGATGTGCGATACGACGTGCGTGGTCAGCCGCGCGCGAGGTTGCGTGTGTGTGCCGGCAGTTCGATCGTCAGGTCGGCGTCGCGCAGCTTCACGCAGCATGCGAGACGCGATTGCGGGTCAAGGCCCCACGCATGGTCGAGCTGGTCGCTCTCTTCGTCGTCGGGAGGCGCCAGCGACGCACCGCCCTCGCGCACGTACACATGACAGGTGGCGCATGCAGCGACCATCTCGCAAGCGTGCTCGATCGCGACGCCGGACGCGAGCAGGCTCTCGCACAGCGAAGTGCCGCGCCGCACGTCGAGGTCGTGTCCGTGCGGACAGAGATCGGGGTGGGGAAGAATACGGATGCGCGGCATGAGGTGGGGCTCCCGGCTCGGGCGAGGTCACACAAGGTCAAATGAGGTAAGGCGAGTTCAGACGAGGGTATCGAGGTTACGTCCGGCGAGTGCGTTGCGGATCGACGCGTTCATGCGCCGCGCAGCGAAGGCTTCGGTCGCGCCCGCGAGATCCGTCGACGCAGCCTTGAGCAGATCGGCAGACGCATCGGTCTCCAGCGCCTCGCCCACCTGGAACATTGCGCGCCGCACGGCTGCCAGCTCGTCGGCGGACAGGAGCGCGGCGTCGCTGTCCAGCGCCGCTTCGGTTGCATCGAGCAGACGGCGTGCGTCGATTTGCGCCTCGCGCAACGTGCGCAACTGCATATCGGGCAGCGACGCGTCGATGGCCTGTTGCAGCATCGCCGCGATCTCGACATCGGTCAGTCCGTAGGACGGCTTGACCTCGACGTGCGTTGCGACGCCGGTGGTCTGCTCGCGCGCGGTGACCACGAGCAGGCCGTCCGTGTCGATCTGAAAACTCACGCGCACGCGCGCCGCACCGGCAACCGCCGGCGGGATACCGCGCAACTCCAGGCGGGCGAGCGAACGGCAATCCGCCACGCTCTCGCGTTCGCCCTGCACGATATGCAACGACATGGCCGTCTGGCCGTCCTTGAAGGTGGTGAATTCCTGGGCGCGCGCGGTCGGCAGCGTGGAATTGCGCGGGATGATTTTCTCGACCAGCCCGCCCATCGTTTCGATGCCGAGCGACAGAGGGCAGACGTCCAGCAGCAGCCAGCCGTCGCCATTGCGGTTGCCGGCCAGCACATCGGCCTGGATCGCCGCGCCGAGCGCGACCACCTGATCCGGATCGATATCGGCAAGCGGTTCGCGACCGAAAAATTCCTGCACGGCGTCCCGTACCAGCGGCATCCTGGTCGAACCGCCGACCAGCACCACGCCGTCGATATCGCCCGTGCCGAGCTTCGCGTCGCGCAACGCGCGCCGCGTGGCGGCGAGAGTTCGTGCGACGAGCGCGGCGCCGAGTTCGGCGAACTGCGCGCGCGACAGCGCCGCCTGCCAGATGCTGCGATCGGCGTGCGCGAGCGCGATGACCGCTGTCTCAGACTGCGATAAAGCTTCTTTAGCCACGCGGGCGGCCATCATCAGCCTGCGCTGTGCGGAAGGCGCCAGCATGGCGAGGCCTTCGACACCGTGCCGGTTGCAGAACCACTGCCCAATGGCGCGATCGAAGTCGTCGCCGCCGAGGGCCGAGTCGCCGCCGGTGGCCAGCACCTCGAACACGCCTTTCGACAACCGCAGGATCGAGATATCGAAAGTGCCGCCGCCCAGGTCGTAGATCGCGAAGACACCTTCGGCCGCGCGGTCCAGGCCGTACGCGATCGCGGCTGCCGTCGGTTCGTTGAGCAACCGCAGCACCGTCAGCCCGGCGAGGTGCGCCGCGTCCCTCGTTGCCTGGCGCTGCGCGTCGTCGAAATAGGCCGGCACCGTAATGACGACGCCCGCCAGTTCGCCGCCCAGAGAGGCCTCGGCGCGTACGCGCAAGGTCCGCAGAATGTCGGCCGAAACCTGCACGGGCGAGCGCTCGCCAGCGTCGGTAGCGAGTCCGACCATGCCTGTCTGGTCGATGAAGCGGTAGGGCAGCGAGGCGGCTTCCGGCAGATCGGCAAGGCGCCGTCCCATGAAGCGCTTGACCGACACGATCGTGTTGAGCGGATCCTCGGCCTGGCGCAACTGAGCCGGGTGGCCGACCTCCGGCTCGGCGGCGCGCGTATAACGCACGACCGACGGCAGCAGGCAGGCGCCGTCCTCGTCGGGTAATGCCCGGGCCACCGCGCTCTGCACCGTGGCAACCAGTGAGTTCGTGGTGCCGAGGTCGATTCCCGCCGCCAGCCGGTGCTGGTGCGGAGCGGCGCTTTGGCCGGGTTCGGCGATCTGCAGGAGGGCCATGTGCGCGTCCTTGAGTGGGTGTGTCAGACCGCGAAGCTTTCGCCGCAACCGCAGTTCGCCCTGGCATTCGGATTGTGAAATCTGAAGCCTTCGTTCAGTCCTTCACGCACGAAGTCGAGCTCCGTGCCGTCGAGCATGGTCAGGCTGCGCGGATCGACGACCACGGTCACGCCGTGCGCTTCGAAGCGTTGATCCTCGTCGTTGGCGGTATCGACGAATTCCAGCGCGTACGCGAAGCCCGAGCAACCGCTCGTCTTAACCGCGACGCGCAGCCCTATGCCGCTGCCGCGTTTGCGCAGCGATTTTTCGACATGCCTCGCGGCGGCGGGCGTCAGTGAGATTGCCATGATTGCCTCACACGGAAAACGAGCTGCCGCAACCGCAGGTGCTCTGCGCATTGGGGTTGTGAATGACGAAGCGCGAGCCTTCGAGGCCGTCTTCATAGTCGACGCGCGCGCCAGGCAGGTATTGCAGGCTCATGGAGTCGACCAGCAAGGTGACGCCGTCGGTGACGGTCTGCATGTCGTCGTCCGCCACCTGGTCGTCGAACGCGAAGCCGTACTGGAAACCCGAGCAGCCGCCGCCGGACACGTACAGCCGCAGCTTCAGGTTGGGGTTGCCTTCTTCCTCGATCAGCGAGGCCACTTTCGCGGCGGCTTGAGGTGTGAATTCGAGCAGAGCGGGCAGGGCGCCGGAAGTGGCGGCGGCCGGTTGGGCGAGCGTTTCCATGGTGGTTCCTCTCAGGCTTGAATGGACTCAGTTCGGATTGGACGAGCAGACCGGCTGGTCGGCGAGTTGCAGGCTGTCGGCGGCAGTGCCCTGATTCGCCTGGCGTGAACGGAAGTCGGCCACGGCGGCCTTGATCGCGTCTTCGGCGAGAATCGAGCAGTGGATCTTGACCGGCGGCAGCGCCAGTTCCTCGGCGATCTGCGTGTTCCTGATCGCGAGCGCTTCGTCGAGCGTGCGGCCGCGCACCCATTCGGTGACGAGCGAACTGGAGGCGATCGCCGAGCCGCAGCCGTAGGTCTTGAACTTCGCATCTTCGATGACGCCTTCGCGGTTGACGCGAATCTGCAGCCGCATCACGTCGCCGCATGCCGGCGCGCCGACCATGCCGGTGCCGACGTTCGCGGCGTCCGGATCGAACGCGCCGACGTTGCGGGGGTTCTCGTAGTGATCGATGACCTTGTCGCTGTATGCCATGAGGTGCTCCGCACAGGTGGTTGAATGCTCGCGTATTCGGGGGTTCGGCTGGAACGGGTATGTCAATGCTCTGCCCACTGGATCGTCTGCAGATCGACGCCGGCCTGCACCATGTCCCAGAGCGGGCTCATCGCGCGTAGCCGGGAGACGACCTGGGTGATCAGATCGATCGTGAAGTCGATCTCGTCGGCCGTGGTGAAGCGGCCAATCGAAAAGCGGATCGAACTGTGCGCGAGTTCGTCGTTGCGGCCCATTGCCCGCAGCACGTAACTGGGTTCGAGACTCGCGGACGTGCAGGCCGAGCCCGATGAAACTGCAACTTCCTTGATCCCCATCAACAACGATTCGCCTTCGACGTAGTTGAAGCTCGCGTTGAGATAGTGAGGCGCGCGGCGCCCGGCATCGCCGTTGAGTTCCACGGCATCGATCTTTTGCAGGCCGCTCCACAGCCGCTCGCGCAGCGTCTGAATGCGCGTGTTTTCGGACGCCATGTTCTCGCGCGCGAGCCAGAACGCTTCGCCCATGCCGACGATCTGATGCGTGGGCAACGTGCCGGAGCGCATGCCGCGTTCATGGCCGCCGCCGTGCATCTGCGACGCGATCCGCACGCGCGGCCGGCGTCCCACGTACAGCGCGCCGATACCTTTGGGGCCGTATATCTTGTGAGCCGAGAACGACATCAGATCGACCGGCAACACGGCGAGATCGATCGGCACCTTGCCGGCGCCCTGGGCGGCGTCCACGTGCAACAGGACGCCCCGCTCGCGGCAGAGCGTGCCGAGCGCGGCGATGTCCTGAATCACGCCGGTCTCGTTGTTGACGAGCATGACCGAAGCCAGCACGGTGCCGGGCCTGAGGGCCGCGGCGAACACGGCGAGGTCGACGAGGCCGCTTTCCTGCACCGGCAACACCGTGACCTCGAAGCCTTCGCGCTCGAGTTCGCGCATCGAGTCGAGCACCGACTTGTGCTCGGTCGCGAGCGTCACCAGGTGATTGCCTTTGCCGCGATGAAAGTGCGCCGCGCCCTTGATCGCGAGATTGTTCGATTCGGTCGCGCCCGAGGTCCAGACAATCTCGCGCGGGTCCGCGTTGACGAGCGAGCTGACCTGCTCGCGAGCCAGTTCGACCGCTTCCTCGGCGACCCAGCCATAAGCGTGCGAACGGCTGGCGGGATTGCCGTACATCTCGGTCAGATACGGCAGCATGCGTCTGACCACGCGCGGATCGACCGGCGTGGTGGCGGCATGATCCAGGTACACGGGGTTGGCGCCTCGCAGACGGGGACCGGTACTGACTACGCGTTGGAGATCCGACATCGCAGGCTCCTGAAGGCTGGTGGTAGTGCGACCTTCAGGGCAACTTCCATGCCACCGGACTTTCGCAGGTGAGCGGCCTGTTTCGGCGGGACACACGCGGTCTTGCTGTTGTCTTTGTCTCGATGCGTGCGACACGTGAGAATGTCCGCTGTTCTTTTTGTCGGCTTTGTCGTTCCGCAAGCGGGATCGACAGGCGCGAAGGCTGAATCGCCGGGCGTAGATATTGCTTGATTTCGAAGTTGTGCCTTTGGCGTCGAACTTGCGCCTTGCGCTGGTGCATCGAACGCGCGTGGCGCACGAAGGAGAAATCCATGGTGAACATTCAGGCAACCGTCGCCCGGCAAGCACTGGACTGCGTCTATGAGGTGAGCAAGACGCTGGTTTCGTCGCTCGATGTGGCGAAGACCTTCCGCGAGTCCCTGAACTACCTTCTGCACACGATGGAGTGGCGACGCGCCTTTGTGGTGCTGGCCGAATCCGACGGGCAGTTGCGCGGCCTGTGCGCCGCGGGTCTTTCGCGCGACGAACAGCAGCGTCTGCAGTTTCGTCCAGGGGAAGGCATTGTCGGCCGCGCGTTCAAAAGCGGCATCGGCGTGATCGTACCGGACGTGAACGATGAGCCAGTGTTCCTGAATCGCACCGGCGGCGCGGACCAGATGCCGGGTGCGTGCATCGCCATGCTCGCGACGCCGATCTATGCCGACCGGCGCACGCTGGGCGTGCTCGCCGTGGATTGCGTGAATCCCGGCGCGAGCCGGCTGTTCGCCGACGACCTGCATCTGATGAAGATCGTCGCCACGCTGATGGGGCAGGCGTTGCTGCTTCAGCGCAGCGTCAGCGCGGCGCACGACAGCATGCAGGATGAAGTCAGACGTATGCAGAAGGCGATCAAGCCGAGCCAGCAGATCGATCAGGTGGTCGGCGTCTCGGCGGCCATGCAGGCGGTGTTCGGCCAGGTGCGCCAGGTCGCGCCGGCGCGGACCACGGTGCTGTTGCGCGGTGAGAGCGGCACCGGCAAGGAAGTGATCGCGCGCGCGATCCACAATCTGTCGCCCCGCAGCGGCGATTCGTTCGTGCGGGTCAATTGCGCGGCGCTGACAGAATCTCTTCTGGAGAGCGAACTGTTCGGTCACGAGAAGGGCGCGTTTACCGGCGCGCAGGGACAGCGTAAGGGCCGTTTCGAACTGGCGCACGGCGGCACGCTGTTTCTCGATGAAATCGGCGACATCTCGCCGTCGTTCCAGGCCAAACTGCTGCGCGTGCTACAGGAGCGCGAGTTCGAACGCGTGGGCGGTACGACGCCGGTGAAGGTCGATGTGCGTCTGATTCTCGCCACCAACCGCAACCTCGAACGGATGGTAAAGGCCGGCGAATTTCGCGCGGATCTCTACTACCGCATCAACGTGGTCAGCATCGAATTGCCGCCGCTGCGCGAGCGGCGCGAAGATATTCCCGCGATGGCGCAGCACTTTCTCGCCCGTTTCAACCGCGAAAACTCGCAGTCGATCCGCTTCGACGCCGAAGCGATGCGGGTGCTGACGAACTGCTACTGGCCGGGCAACGTGCGTGAGCTGGAGAACTGCGTCGAGCGCACGGCGACCATGACGCGCGACGGCGTGATCGACCGGTTCAAGTTCCTGTGCCAGGAAGACCGCTGCCTGACGAAGGTGCTGCACTACATCGAGCGCGAAGATGCCGTGCGTCCCGCGCGCCTCGTCGACATTCCGATCGCCGAAGTGTCGTCGCCGCCGTACGGCCATCATGATCTGGACGTCCCGTCGGTGCCGGCTGCCTGGTCCGGCGGCACGGACATGGACGCCGAAACCGAACTGGATCCCGCGACCGACGAGCGCGCATTCGCGACATCGTCGGCCGGCAAGCCGGAAGGCGAACGCGAACGCTTGATCTGGGCGATGGAACGTTGCGGCTGGGTGCAGGCTAAAGCGGCGCGGCTGCTGGGCATCACGCCCCGGCAAATGGGCTACGCGCTGCATAAATACGCCATTGAGGTTCGCCGGTTCTGAGCGGAGTGGAAGGTTTCGCTCCACAACTACCGTCTTTTTCCCGCGTGCGGGGATAGATGCGTCTTTATTCCAGTCTGCATCAGACGTCGACCACCGCAAGCGTTTTGCGTTCATGTGAGATTTGTCGCAACACCGACACGACGCAACGAAATTGTGAGGATTGGTCGTTCGCCTGGATCATACAGAACTGCGAAATATCTCCTGATGCATTGAATTCAGGCCTTCTCGCCGAGTGGCATGGATCTGGCTTTATAGGCTTCGCGCGGCCGCCGTCGGTTGCGAGGAGATATCCATGCAAGCGAGTACAAATGCGAGCGACCTGCCCGCAGCGACCTATATCGGCATCGGCCAGATCAAACCCCTCGGTGTGAAGATCGACGTTCCCTCCGCCGGTGGCGGGTGCGGTACGCAAGGTGGCGAGGGCAAGGCCAGTTGCGGCTCGTCGGGCGGTCCCGACGACATGCCGGCGGAGATCTGGGAGAAGGTCAAGAATCATCCGTGCTACTCGGAAGAAGCCCACCATCACTATGCGCGCATGCATGTGGCGGTGGCGCCTGCCTGCAACATCCAGTGCAACTACTGCAACCGCAAATACGACTGCTCTAACGAGTCGCGCCCCGGCGTGGTCTCGCAGAAGCTCACGCCGGAACAGGCGGTCAAGAAAGTCGTTGCGGTCGCAAGCGAAATTCCGCAGATGACCGTGCTCGGCATTGCCGGCCCCGGCGATTCGCTGGCGAGCCCGAAGAAAACCTTCGAGACGTTCCGCATGCTGCAGGAGCAGGCGCCGGACATCAAGCTGTGCCTGTCGACCAACGGCCTCGCGCTGCCCGACCTCGTCGACGAAATCTGCAAGTACAACATCGACCACGTGACGATCACCATCAACATGGTCGACCCGGCGGTGGGCGCGAAAATCTATCCGTGGATTTTCTGGGAGCACAAGCGCGTGACCGGCTACGAGGCAGCCCGCATCCTTCATGAGCGGCAGATGAAGGGGCTCGAGATGCTCACCGCGCGCGGCGTGCTGACCAAGATCAACTCGGTGCTGATTCCCGGCATCAACGACGAGCACCTGTACGAGGTCAACCGCGAGGTCAAGAAGCGCGGCGCGTTCCTGCATAACATCATGCCGCTGATCTCGGAGCCCGAGCACGGCACGCACTTCGGCCTGAGCGGGCAGCGCGGACCGACCGCGCAGGAACTCAAGGCCGTGCAGGACGCCTGCATGGGCGGCGCCAATCTGATGCGCCATTGCCGCCAGTGCCGCGCGGACGCGGTCGGCCTGCTCGGCGAAGACCGCAGCGATGAATTCACGCTCGACAAGATCGATCAGATGGAAGTGGTCTACGACCTCGAACGCCGCCGTGAATATCAGCAGCGCGTGGAAGCCGAGCGCCAGGCGCAGCACGATGCGAAGCAGGAAGCGCTGGCGGTCTCGCGCGAGATCGACGTCGCCGACGACATGAAGGTGCTGGTTGCGGTCGCAACGAAAGGCGGCGGCCGCGTCAACGAACACTTCGGCCACGTCACCGAGTTTCAGATCTTCGAAGTCTCGGCTGCCGAAGCGCTGTTCGTCGGCCATCGCCGGGTGGATCTGTATTGCCAGGGCGGCTACGGCGACGACGAGCAACTGCCGTCGGTGGTGCGCGCGATCAACGACTGCCACGCGGTGCTGGTCGCGAAGATCGGCGCGTGCCCGAAGGACGAACTGGCGCAAGCCGGTATCGAACCGGTGGATCAGTACGTCGGCGAATTCATCGAAAAGGCGGCCCTCGCCTGGTTCAACGATTACCGCAGCCGCATCGGGAGCGGTGCCGTCGTGCATCGGGACCGCGGCGATGCATCGATTCGCCAGGGCGCTTACACGTCGTCAGCCTCGGCGGCATGACCCCCCACATTCTTAAAGACAGGACACCAGGAGAATTGTCATGGCCCTCAAGATTATTGCGTCCACCTGTACGGGCTGCTCGGCCTGCGAACCGGAATGTCCCAACGTCGCGATCAGCGAGAAAGGCGGCATCTTCGTGATCGACCCCAAGAAATGCACCGAATGCGAAGGCCATTTCGACGACCCGCAGTGCGTCGCGGTGTGTCCCGTGGACGGCTGCATCGTTCAGGTCTGAGTCCGGCTTCTCGCCGGGCCGGCCATTCATCTTTCAGGAGACTGCGCATCATGCTGTCCAACGTAACTGTCACAAGCGCTGCCGAGAAATTCATGCGCCGTATCGTGCGTTTTTCGGGCCTGCCAGCCGGCGCCGGCTTCCGGCTGGTGGTGAGCGCCGGCGGTTGTTCCGGCTATACGGCGGAATTCACCGTCGAGCCGGCGCTGCAAGCGGGCGAACAGGAACTCGACGTCAACGGTCTGCGGGTATTTCTGCCGGCCGAGAGCCGGTTGATGCTCGAAGGCGTGACGATCGATTTTGCCGATACGCCAACCCAATCCGGCTTGACCTTCTTCAATCCGAATCAGGCAGCTTGCGGTTGCAGCAGCAGTGGGGAGTCCACGCCGCCGGGCGTGGCGACCATCGAGATCGGCGCGATCGGCCGCGGGCGGCCGCCGCTGCCGCGTCAGGTCTCCTGAGGCGGAGCGATGGCAATGGATACCGGCGACCGTGCTCTCGACGATGCCATGACCGCGTTCGCGCAGAGCGCGGTCGGCGGCGGCCTGCCGTCCGGCGTCGATGCATTGATCGCCGAGGCGGGCCGGCTGCGCGAACGGCGCGACGAGGCGCTCGTGTTGCTGCAGCGCGCCCGCGCCGCGGCGCCGCGCCATCCGGTGCCGTTGATCGCGTTGTATCGCTTTTACTTCTACGGTCATCAACTGACGCAGGCGCGTGCAATCGGCGAAGACGCGCTGGCGATCGCGCGCACCGCGTTGGGCCCCGATTTCGGCGACGAGCCGCTGGCTCCCGCAATCACGCGTTACGACGCGGCCGCGCGCTTTTATCTGTTCACGCTGAAGGGGCTCGCATACCTCAACATGCGCCTGGGCGATTTCGACGAAGCGCGCATGCTGCTGCGCGAACTGCGCCGCCTCGATCCCGAAGACAGGGTGGGCGGCGCGCTGCTTTCGCAGATTCTGGCGCGTCATGAAAGCGGCGCCGGGTCCGACGACGCAATGGATGCGTTGAGCGCCTATCCGACGCGCGGCTGGACGGGGACGCAACCATGACCGTACAGAACGTGCGCGCGCCGGGTGGCGACATTGCGCCGCTTCACTGGCAAGGCGGCCCGCTCGACTGCGCCGGTTGCGAGTATGCGCGGTTGCGCGAACGGGCGGAGCAGGGCTGCGAACCCGGTCACGCGTGCATGCAGGATGCGTACGCACGCCGCATCGAGCGCTTCTTTCACTGGCATCCCGATCTGGCCAACCAGCAGCTCGCGCATCCGTACTTCGAGGTGCGCGCTATCGCCGCGCGTCACGCCGACGTGTTCCGCTTGCGCGCGTTGCTCGGCGACCCGGACGAGACGGTGCGGCTGCAACTCGCGTTGCGTCTGCCGCTGGGGCAACTGGGGCGCCTGATTCACGATCCGCATCGCGAGGTACGGATTCGCGTCGCGCAGCGCCTCGCGCCCGCCGCGCTCGGGGACATGCGCGCCGATGCCGATTACGGCGTGCGCGAATGGGTCGCCCGGCGTCTGCCGCTGGCGCTGCTGCCGCAGATGATTCGCGACCCCGATCGCGTAGTGAGGATGCGCGTCGCCGAACGCCTCGAAATGCCCGCGCTGTTGCGCCTCGCCGACGACAGCGACGCGGAGGTGCGCCGCATCGTCGCCGAGCGTCTGCCCGCGCCGCTGCTGTCGCGCCTCGCCTTCGATCCCGACTGGCGGGTGCGCTGGGAAGTCGCGCGGCGCGCGGCGGCGGGCATCGCGGCCTCGCTGGTGAACGACGCGGACGAAGAGGTGCGCGCGCTCGCGCGGCAGCGCCGGCAGTCGGACACGCTCAGGGGCATGACAACCGGCGGACAGATGCAACGCCCAGCAGGAGTGGATCATGGCTGACATCAACCGCGACGACGACCTGATCGAGGTCGCGTTTCCTCCGCGCTTCAACTACGGCGAGCGCGTGATCGCACGCTCGGTGATCCGCAACGACGGCACGTACAACGGCAAGGACATCGGCGAAGTGCTGGTGAACAAGGGCGAGATGGGCTACGTCACCAGCATCAACACGTTCCTGCAGCAGTTCTACATCTACGCGGTGGATTTCGTCGAGAGCGGCCACCGTGTCGGCATGCGCGCAAAAGAGCTGTGCACGCTCGACAACCTGCCCGATGACGTGCTGCAAGGTCTGGGCGAGCGCGCCGAAGCGCTGCGCAAGATCGGCACGCGGGTCCAGCCGGATACGTCGCAAGTCAAGGAGCCCTCGCCATGAGCATCGAACCGGTTCAGCCCGCATATCAATGGGGCATGCGCGTGATCGCGCTGGACGACCTGTGCAACGACGGCAGCTTCCCCGAGCGCGGCGCGGACGAATGTCTCGCGCAAGCGGGCACGGTCGGCGAAATCGTCAATGTGGGGCAAGTGGTGGAGAGCGGCGAGCCGGTCTATCTGGTGGAGTTCGGCAACTGCGTGGTCGGATGCACGGAAGACGAGATCGCGCCCGTTCCCGCCGGCGTGCTAGCCGAACCGGGTGGCCTGGCGTGACGGCGCGGGCTAACGCGCCAGCAGCGGCGACGCGACGCGGCGGCCTGCACGCGGGCTGCCTCGTCGACCTGACCCTGCGCCAGATCGAGCGGGCGTTGCGCGAGCGCACCCGCTACCGCTATGTGTCGCCGCGCGTGCTGCGCGAGGGGCAGGGGTTTCGTATCGAGAGCCCGTGCTGCTCGCGCAATGTCGACACGACCGGCGGGGTGATCGATATCGCCTGGCTCACGCGCGACGAAGACGGCGTGTGGCGCCTGAGCGCGCGCGATCACGCGCTGCACCGGTGGATGCTCCAGCACGAGAGTACCGATCTGGCCGAACTGCTCGACGCGCTGTGCATCGATCGCGAACGTGTGTTCTGGCCGTGAAGCCAATCAACGGAGCTGGGCGATGATTTATCTCGACCACAACGCAACCACGCCGCCGGCCCCCGCCGTCGTGCAGGCGATGCTGTCGATCCTGACCGATGTATGGGGCAACCCGTCGTCGCAGCATGCGCTCGGGCAGCAGGCGAAGGGGGCGCTCGCGGCGGCCCGCGCGACCATCGCGCGAACGCTCGCTTGCAAGCCGGCGGAACTGGTCTTCACCAGCGGCGCGACCGAAGCCAATCATCTGGCGGTGTGCGGCTTGCACGCGGCGGCGCCGCATGGCCGGCACCGTGTCGTATTCAGCGCGGTCGAGCATGCCGGGCATCTGAAGCTGGCGCGTGCGCTGGCGGCGCGCGGCATTGCGCTCGACTGCATTGCCGTGCGGCCCGACGGCTCGCTGGACCTCGACAGTGCCGCCGCGCTGATCGGACCCGACGTCGCCGTGGTCTCGCTGATGGCGGCCAACAACGAGACCGGCGTGGTGATGCCGGTCGCCGAAGTGCGCGATCTCGCGCATGCGGCCGGCGCGCGCCTGCATGTCGATGCGACGCAGTTCATCGGCAGGCTGCCGTTCGACTTCGCGCTGAGCGGGATCGATGCGGTGTCGCTGTCGGCTCACAAGCTGCGCGGGCCGAAAGGCATTGGCGCGCTGCTGGTGCGCCAGGGCGTGACGCTGATGCCGCAGGTACACGGCAGCCAGGAGCGGCATCGGCGCGGCGGCACCGAGAACCTGCCGGCCATTGCCGGCTTTGCGGCGGCGCTCGAACGTCTCGGCGACGTGGCGAGCGAAGCGGCGCGCATAGGCATGCTGCGCGACGCGCTGGAGCAAGGGTTGAAGCGTGCGCTGCCGGAGGTCCACGTTTTTTCTGCGCAGGCGGCGCGCCTGCCCGGCACCAGCTACCTGCGCTTCGGCTTGCTTCCCGCCGAGGTCGTGCTGCAGCGACTCGGGCGGCTAGGTGTTGCCGCGTCATCGGGCTCGGCCTGCTCGTCGGGCGGCAGCGAGCCTTCGCACGTGCTCACGGCGATGCGCGTGCCGCGCGACGAGGCGCTGGCGGCGGTGCGGCTGTCGCTCGGCGAAACCACCACCGCACAGGACATTCAGTATCTGCTCGCCCATTTGCCGCCGGTGTTGCGTCCGCTGCTGGAGCAACCCGCATGTTCCGCCTGAGCCTGGTTTGAATCTGTCGTCAATCTCCGGAGTCCGTCACCATGAAAGTCATGATCCGCAAGGACAGCAAGGGCGCGCTGAGCGCTTACGTGCCAAAGAAGGACCTGGAGGAGCCCATTGTCGCGATGGCTCAGCCCGGGATGTGGGGCGGTCTCGTCACGCTCGCCAACGGCTGGCAGCTCGAATTGCCCGCGATGGCCGACGACACGCCGCTACCCATCACCGTCGAAGCCCGGCGTATTGCCGGCGTGGAGGAGTGAGATGAGCCTGAACGCCGAACAGCTTGACGTCGCGGCTGACCTGCTGCGCACGGCACCGACGCTGCGCGAGGCCGCGCTGCAATGGCAGCAGCGTTATCCGGCGGTGCGCACGATGCGGGTCAACGCACTGGACATGCGCGATGAGACGGCGGCGCTGCGGCTCGGTGCGCGCAGCGTCTACTTCCTGATGTCGGATGGGCATTGCATGTCGATCACGCAGCGGCCTGAAGAGGCCGACGCGTTGATCCTGACCGAGGACGAGCCTCATGGAAATCGATGAGATCGCGCTGAGCGAACCGGCTTGCGCGGCGCGCGAGATCGATTTCGTCAACGCCGTGCTGCAATCGTCGCGCTGGAGCGACGGGCCGATGCTCGACTCGTTCGAGCGCGCGTTCGCCGGCTGGGTGGGCCGCACGCATGCGGTTGCGGTGGCGAGCGGCACGCTCGCCACCTGGATCGCGTTGCGCGCGATGGGGATCCGTGCGGGCGACGAGGTGATCTGCGCATCGCATACCTGGCACCAGGTGGCGCAGGCGATCACGCTGGCGGGAGCCGTGCCGGTGTTCGCCGACATCGACTACTGGAGCGGATGTCTGAGCGCCGAAAAAGCAGCGCAGAAGATCGGCCCTCGCACGCGTGCGATTCTCGCCGGCAATACGAACGGCCACCCGGCCGCCTGGGGCCCGCTGCGCGAACTGGCCGACGCGTATGGCGTGCGCCTGATCGAAGACAGTACCGAGGCGCTCGGCTCGCGCTACCGCGGCCGCAACACCGGCTGTTTCGGCGACGTCTCGGTGTTCGACTTCTCCGGCCCGTCCGCGCTGAGCACGGGAGCGGGCGGCATGCTCGTCACCGACGATGACGAACTCGTGCACGAACTGCGCTATCTGCGCGAGCGGCGCGTCACGGACCGCGCGTCGGTTTCGGTCGGCTCGTGGGTGCCGCTGCAAGCCGGCATCAGCGATCTGACCGCCGCGCTGGGCCTCGCGCAACTGGCCGAACTGGACATGCGCCTCGCCCAGCGCAAACAGGTCGAGAGCTGGTATCACGAAGAGATGCAGAGCTTCGAGGGAATCAAGCCGCCCTATGTGGCCGAGGACGTCGAGGAAGTGCACTGGATGCTCTATGTCGTCCACCTGGGCAAGCGTTTTACGCAGAGCGCGCGCGCCCAGATGATCGACGACATGAAATCCTGCGGCATCGAGACGGCGCCTTACAGCCATCCGCTGCATCAGCAGTTCCATTACATGAACACGGGCGATGCGATCGGCCGCAAGCGCGGTCTGCTGCCCGATACCGAGCGCATCGGCGACCGCGCGCTGGCGCTGCCGCTGCACACGCTGCTCGACGCCGATCAGGTCAGGTACATCGTCAAGACGCTGAAGGACACCGCGACCAACGTGGGCGCGGGTGCCGCCATTTATCTGTGAGGCTCACTCCATGACCGTTTCAGTCCAGACCATTGCCCGCCAGCTCCAGGGCGGCGGCGTGATTCCCTACCTCGGCCCGGGGCTGCTCGCGCTGTGTCCCGATTCGCCCGTGCCGGCCACGCCGGCCACGCCGGGCGCGCTGGCCGAGATCATGACCGCGAAAGTGAGCGTGCCGCACAAGATCCGCAAGCGGCTCACGCAGGCTGCGCAATTCATCGAGAACTTCAAGCATCGCAAGTCGGTGGTGAACCTGATGAACGGCGCGTTCGCCACCACGCCGGTGCCGTCGGCGCTGCACCGGGCGCTTGCGGCCAGCGGCGCGGGGCTGTATGTCGATTGCTGGTACGACGACACGTTTGCCGTCGCCCTCGACGAGGCGCGGCCACAAGGCGGCTGGTTTCAGGTGCAGGGTTTGTCGCAGTCGGAACATTTCGGCCAGTGGTTTGGCGCGTATGCGCCGGACGGCACTTTCCTGCACGCGGTGCCGGCCTCGGGCGCGCTGCTCTATAAGCCGATCGGCGGCCACGCGCCCGCGTCGAACTATCTGGTGTCCGACAGCGACTTCGTCGAAGTGCTGACCGAGATCGACATCCAGACGCCGATTCCGCCCGCGGTGCAGGCATGGCGCAGCGGCCGCAGCTTTCTGTTTCTGGGTTGCCGTTTCGACGACCAGCTCACGCGCAGCTTCGCGCGCCAGATCATGAAGCGCTCTTCCGACACGCATTGGGCCGTGCTGCCTGATGAGCCGACGCGGATGGAAGCGCGCTTTCTCGAAGAGCAGCGCATCAAGCGCATCGCGATGCCGCTGGCCGGTTTCGCCGACGCGTTGGTGGATGCGTTGCAACCCGCGTTGGCCGCGTGACGCGCGGCCGCCTATCCGTTGTTCTCTACCTGTCGCCTTCTATCAAGCTCACCATCATGACTACACTGACCGTATTGCCTTCAGGCAAGACCTATGACGTCGCCGCCGGCGCGACCCTGTTGCAGGCACTGCTCGCTGTGGGCGAGCACATCGCGCACAAGTGCGACGGCAAGGCCGATTGCGGATCGTGCCATCTGTTCGTGCAGGAAGGGCGCAAGAGCCTGTCGAAGATCCAGCGGCTCGAAAACGACAAGCTCGATACGCTTGTCGGCATCGGCTCCAAGTCGCGCCTCGCGTGTCAGGCCGTGCTCGGCGAAGAGCCGGTGACCGTCGAACTGCTGAGCTTCGTCTGAGCGGGAAGGCCGCCCTGCGTCATCAGGGCGGCCCGATCGACGGGATCCATGACCGCATCCGTGCGGCTCAGCGCAGCAGTTTGCCGCGCTCAGCCGGCGAAAAGTTGCTGAGGTGTCCTTCGCGCGCCGCCTGGCGCCGCGCCGAGGAGATGATCGCGCGGCTCTTGCCGGGCGCGACAGGGGCGCTCACCTGCCTCGCAAGCGCGGTACTGCCGCATTGCGGGCAGACCGGCGTATGGCCGCCGCGCACCAGCGTTTCGAATGTGTGGCCGCAGGCCGTGCAGTGGTAGTCGTAGAGGGGCATGGTGCTCGGATTTCCGTTTCAGGTGGAAGGGGTGCAGCGAGTTGTCCGTTGGTCGGTGCGCTGTTCTGTGCGTTGGTCCGCTCCGGGGGCCGCCGTTGCGGCGCAGCCTTCGAGCGGCGTGTCCGGGGCCGGAGGATGCGCACCGAGCCCGACCCACGCATGCACCTGGGCTGCATCGAAGCCGACCATGCGGCGCGCGTCGCACTGCATCAGCGGCCGGCGGATCAGCAGCGGCTCGGCTAGCAGCAGCGCCAAGGCGGTATCGGCGTCGAGCGTTTCCGGCACGATCTCGCCCGACTTGATGCGCGGCGCCGCGCGGTTGAACCACGCGTTGACCGGCAGCGGCGCGATGAATGCCAGCAGCGCGTCGGCGCTCCACGGCCAGCCCAGCAGGTCGCGCACCTCGAGCGTGTGACCGGCCGCGCGCAGCAGGGCTTTCTGGCGGGCATTGCCGGCGCAGCCGGGTTTTTCGTAGAAGACGAGGTGGGCCATTGTCAGGCTTCCCGGAGTTGACGCAGCAGTTGCAGGCAGTCGACGCTGGCCGCCATGTCGACGGCCGTGAAGCCGTCCTCGGAGCGCAGCGCCGGATCGGCGCCCAAAGCGAGCAGCGTGCGGAGCACCTCGGCCTTGCCTGACGAAGCCGCGAGCATCAGGCAGGTCGCGCCGTTCGCGTTGGCATGATCGATCGGCACGCCGGCCGCAACGAGACGCGTGACGAGCGACGGATTGCCGTTCACACAGGCGAACCACAGCGCGTTGTTGCCGTCCTCGTTGATGGCGTCGAGTGCGACGCCGCATGCGAGCAACTGTTCGACGACGGCCGGCGCGCCGCGCCATGCGGCGTTCATCAGCGGCGTGTTGCCGTGCGCGCTGCGTGCCTGCGTGCCGATGAAGCCTTCGCGCGCGAGCCACGCGGCGAGTTCCGGCGCAAGCGCCTCACCGGACGGATTCGAGCCATCGGCGCCCGCCATCCACGCGCGATGGCCGCCGACCAGGTCGCATACATCGGTAAACCCGAAGTCGGCGAACATTTGCGCACACACCTGGCTGGCGTTGCCCTTGTAGCAATAGATCAGCACGGGCCGCTGCCGATCGGTGCGCAGCAGCAGTGCGTCCTGGTTGTCGGCTGAGAGGCGCACGGCGCCGGGCCAGCCGTCGCGTGCGTAACTGGCGGCGTCGCGCGCGTCGAGCAGCAGCGCATCCGGCCGTCGTGCGAGCCATGCGCGGACCTCGTCGAACGTGAGGCGACGGAACACATGTCGGCCTTTCATCGTGCGAGCTCCCGCCGGCGACGTCGCTCGTACCGGTTTCGTCGACGCTGCGCATGTTGACGGATGGCCCGCATGTCAGACGAAGTCCGGCGTCGCGGCGATACGCTGCGTGCCGGCTTCTTCAATCTGGCCCATCTGGCCCATGTGGCGCGCCGCGCGCAGCAGTTGCAGACCGAGGTCGGCCGCCATGTCGAGCGCGCTGCGGCCGTCGGGCGCGCACAGTTCAGCGCTCGCGCCGTGCGCAAGCAACATTCGCAGGATGTCGAGGCGGCCGCTCGCGGCCGCTTGCATCAGGCAGGTGATGTCGTCGTCGTTCGCATGGTCGATGGGCGAGCCGGCTTCGATCAACCGCAGGATCGTCGCAGGCCCGCCGTGCAGGCACGCGAACCACAATGCATGGTTGCCGTCGTCGTCGAGCGCGCCGGCGCGCGCGCCGAATGCGAGCAACGCTTCGACCACCGCGTCTTCGCCGTGCTGCGCGGCGCGCATCAGCGGGGTCTCGCCGTTCACGCCGCGCGAATGCAGATCGGGAAAGCCGTGGTATACCAGCCAGGTGGAAAGTGCGGCGGGCGCGATCGTTTCGAGGCGTGCGTCGGCGCTCTGGGCCACTCGCCGCGGCAGGCGTTCGCGGACGGCGAGGGCAGTGTCGGTGTGCATGATCATGCTCGCGTTCAAGTGCAAGGGAATATCGGGCGACGCAGCCGCGCGGGCGGCTGCCATCGGCCCCGTGCTTCAGACCGGGCGGTTTTCGTTGGGGTTGCGCACCGGTCCCATCAGGTCAAGCCCTTCGCTGTAGGTGATCGTGTCGAAGGTCACGTCGAACCTGATAGCCGCGTCAGCTACCGCATCGAGCTTGCCGCCTGTGTCCTTCTTCTTCAGTTCGTTCTTTTCCAGGTACAGCAGCTCGAGCATTTCGTTGTACACGGTGGATTCGAGGATCGGCAGCACATAGAACATCGCGCCCTTGTACGGCACCTGATACCGCTTGCTCAGGTCGATGTTGTCGCAGAACAGAAAGTACTTGCCGCCCGCCGACAGCGTGTCGCCCAGCACCTCCGCCACATCCTTCAGATATTCGAAACTCAGCAGATACCCGGCGAAAAAGGGCAGGTGCTTTTCGCCGATCGTCGCGCAGGCCATCACCTGATCGCAGGTCAGCTCCGGCGGACGCGCCTCGTCGGCGAGCTTCGGCGCAAAGCGCAGCGCGAGTTCGCCGCGAAAGCCGACCCGGCCGAACTTGTTCGTCAGCCCCTTGAGTACCGGGTTGAGCAGACGGCCTTCGTGTTCGAGACGGGCGAACGCGGTGTCGTCGATCTCCTTGTGGGCGAGCGTTTCGGTCATCACAGATCCTTGGGTTGAACAGCGTTGAAGAGGAATTCACGTCTACGTGTTGCGCATCCAGTCGGCGGTTTTGAAAAACGACTGCATCAGTTCGTCGCGCAACACTGGATCGACTCCCGTTTCGTCGAGCGCGCCATGCATGCAGGCCAGCCAGGCGTCGCGTTCCGCGAGCCCGATGGCGAAAGCCGCATGACGCATGCGCAAGCGTGGATGGCCGCGCTGCGCCGAGTACTGCTTGTCGCCGCCGAGCCATTCGCACAGATACAGCACCAGTACCGCCTTCGTCGACGACAGGTCCGGGTGATGCATCGCACGAATGCGCTGTGCGTCGGGCCGCGTATCCATGAGCCGGTAGAACGCGTCGACCAGACGGATGACGGCGGGCTCGCCGCCCAGACGGTCGAAATGCGTCGCGCGCGGCATGTGTTGCGGAGAGGGGATGGCAGGTGTGTTCATGGCGCGATCAATGCAATAACCGAACCAGGCTGAGTCGAGTCGCTCACGAGGCCGCCGCCAGCCGCGCATGCGGCGACCGGACCGCACGCATGCGGACCAACGCGACAGAAATGGCCCGACAAATGACCCGACACACGGCCCGACAAACGCGCCCGAACGGTTTGATTCGCGACGAAGTTCGCGAGCTTTGTCGCGAAACCGACAAGACAGCACAGGAGTCCGGAAAGTCACGAACGTACCGCACAGTGCGGCAGCACGGACGCGACACGGCATCGCTGGCGACATGGCACGGAAGCTGCATTTGGGGTCCAGCGCGGACACAGGTCCGGCCGATGCGTGACTCGATATAAGAAGACCCATACAGGCACGACAGGCTGACATGGTCGCGGTTACGCAACCCTGGTTTCAACCCTCCTTCCTGAATGGAGAAATGCAATGTCCAAACTTCGGCAAATCGCGTTCTACGGCAAAGGTGGCATCGGCAAGTCGACCACCTCGCAGAACACCCTGGCAGCCCTGACCGAACTCGGCCAGAAGATCCTGATCGTCGGCTGCGATCCCAAGGCGGACTCGACCCGCCTGATCCTGCACGCCAAGGCGCAGGACACCATCCTGTCGCTGGCCGCCGAAGCCGGCTCGGTGGAAGACCTCGAACTCGAGGACGTGATGAAGATCGGTTACCGCGACATCCGTTGCGTGGAATCCGGTGGCCCGGAACCGGGCGTCGGCTGCGCGGGCCGCGGCGTGATCACGTCGATCAACTTCCTCGAAGAAAACGGCGCCTATGACGGCGTGGACTACGTCTCGTACGACGTGCTCGGCGACGTGGTGTGCGGCGGCTTCGCCATGCCGATTCGCGAAAACAAGGCCCAGGAAATCTACATCGTGATGTCCGGCGAAATGATGGCCATGTACGCCGCCAACAATATTTCGAAGGGCATTCTGAAGTACGCGAACAGCGGCGGTGTGCGCCTGGGCGGTCTGGTGTGCAACGAACGTCAGACCGACAAGGAGCTCGAGCTCGCCGAAGCACTGGCGAAGATGCTGGGTTCGCGGCTCATCCACTTCGTTCCGCGCGACAACATCGTGCAGCACGCCGAGCTGCGCCGCATGACGGTGATCGAATTCGCGCCGGAGTCGAAGCAGGCTGAAGAGTATCGCCAGCTCGCCACCAAGGTACACAACAACGCGGGCAACGGCACGATCCCGACGCCGATCACGATGGATCAGCTGGAAGACCTGCTGATGGAGCACGGCATCATGAAGTCCATCGACGAATCCGAAGTCGGCAAGACCGCAGCGGAGCTGACTGCCTGAGCGAGCGTTGCAGTGCGCGGCCCGGCGTTGTTCTTCACGCAATGACCGGGCCGTGCATGCAACCCGCCGCGAGGCCTGATATTCACCCAATGGAGCATTCCCATGAGCGTCACTGTTGAAGAGCGCAAGGCCGCGAACAAGGCCCTGATCGATGAAGTGCTGAAGGCCTATCCCGAGAAAATGGCCAAACGGCGCGCCAAGCATTTAGGCACCTTCGAGGACGGCAAGCCCGACTGTGGCGTGAAATCCAACATCAAGTCATTGCCGGGCGTGATGACCATTCGCGGTTGCGCGTACGCCGGCTCGAAGGGCGTCGTGTGGGGGCCGATCAAGGACATGATCCACATCAGCCACGGCCCGGTCGGTTGCGGCCAGTACTCGTGGGCGGCACGCCGCAACTACTACATCGGCACCACCGGCATCGACACCTTCGTGACGATGCAGTTCACCTCGGACTTCCAGGAAAAGGACATCGTTTTCGGCGGCGACAAGAAGCTCGACAAGATCATCGACGAGATTCAGGTGCTGTTTCCGCTGAACAAGGGCATCTCGATCCAGAGCGAATGCCCGATCGGGCTGATCGGCGACGACATCGAGGCCGTCTCGAAGAAAAAAAGTGCGCAGTATGAAGGGCACACCATCGTGCCGGTGCGTTGCGAAGGTTTTCGCGGTGTCAGCCAGTCGCTCGGCCACCATCTTGCCAACGATGCGATCCGCGACTGGGTGTTCGACAAGACCGATCCCGACAAGCGCCCCGATTTCGTGTCGACGCCGTACGACGTCGCGATTATCGGCGACTACAACATCGGCGGCGATGCCTGGTCGAGCCGGATTCTGCTCGAAGAAATCGGCCTGCGCGTGATCGCGCAATGGTCGGGCGACGGCTCGATCGCCGAGCTCGAGAACACGCCGAAGGCCAAGCTCAACGTGCTGCACTGCTATCGCTCGATGAACTACATCAGCCGGCACATGGAAGAGAAGTACGGCATTCCCTGGGTTGAATACAACTTCTTCGGCCCGACGATGATCGAGAAGAGCCTGCGCGAAATCGCCAGCCATTTCGACGACGCGATCAAGGCCAATGCGGAGAAGGTGATCGCGAAGTATCGTCCGCTCGTCGACGCGGTGAACGCGAAGTTCAGGCCGCGCCTGCAGGACAAGACGGTGATGCTGTTCGTCGGCGGGCTGCGTCCGCGCCACGTGATCGGTGCTTATGAAGACCTCGGCATGAACGTGGTGGGCACGGGCTACGAGTTCGGCCACAACGACGACTATCAGCGCACCACGCACTACGTGAAGGACGGCACGCTGATTTACGACGACGTGACCGGCTACGAGTTCGAGAAGTTCGTCGAACAGATCCAGCCCGACCTGGTCGGCTCCGGCATCAAGGAAAAGTACGTATTCCAGAAGATGGGCGTGCCATTTCGCCAGATGCACAGCTGGGATTATTCCGGCCCGTACCACGGCTACGACGGCTACGCCATTTTCGCGCGCGACATGGATATGGCCATTTCCAGCCCGGTTTGGGGGCTCGCCAGGGCGCCCTGGAAGAAAACCTCCTAAGCCCCGATGGCCGGCAGGCCATTGAAGCCATCGAACTGAATATCAGGAGCATCCCATGCCCCAATCCGCAGACAAGATTCTCGACCACGAACTGCTGTTCCGTGAGCCCGAGTACCAGGAAATTTTCCGCACGAAAAAGGAAAACTTCGAATTCAACCATCCCGACGAGCAGGTCAAGCAGATCGTCGAATGGACCAAAACCGAGGACTACAAGCAGAAGAACTTTGCGCGCGACTCGCTGACCGTCAACCCGGCCAAGGCTTGCCAGCCGCTCGGCGCGGTGTATGTCGCCAACGGTTTTCACAAGACGCTGAGCTTCGTGCACGGCTCGCAGGGTTGCGTCGCCTATTACCGCTCGCACTTCTCGCGTCACTTCAAGGAGCCGACCTCGTGCGTCAGTTCGTCGATGACCGAGGACGCGGCCGTGTTCGGCGGCATGAACAACATGATCGACGGTCTCGCCAACGCGTACAACCTGTACAAGCCCGAGATGATCGCGGTCTCGACGACCTGCATGGCGGAGGTGATCGGCGACGACCTCGACGCGTTCATCAAGAACAGCAAGCAGAAGGGCAGCGTGCCGGAAGACTACGATGTGCCGTTCGCGCACACGCCGGCCTTCGTGGGCAGCCATGTCACCGGCTACGACAACGCGCTTCTCGGCATCCTCAAGCACTTCTGGGACGGCAAGGCCGGCACGGCGGCGCCGCTCGACCGTGTGGCCGATGAGAGCGTCAACTTCATCGGCGGGTTCGACGGCTACGTGGTCGGCAACATGAAGGAAATCCGCCGCATCTTCGATCTGTTCGGCGTGCAGGTGAACATCCTCTGCGATCCGTCCGAAACGTGGAATACGCCGACGGACGGCGAGTTCCGCATGTACGAAGGCGGCACGACCAAGGAGGAGGTGGAGCGCGCATTGAACGCGAAGGCGACCTTCGTGTTCCAGGAATACTGCTGCGAGAAGACCAGCAAGTTCATCGCCGAGCACGGTCAGGAAGTCGTGGTGCTGAATGCGCCGGTCGGCGTGGCGGGCACCGATCAGTTCCTGATGGAAATCTCGCGCGTGACCGGCAAGCCGATTCCGGCGCAGCTGGAGAAGGAGCGCGGCCAGCTCGTCGACGCGATGGCCGATAGCCAGGCGCATCTGCACGGCAAGCGTTTCGCGCTCTACGGCGACCCGGACCAGATGCTCGGCTACACCCAGTTCCTGCTCGAACTGGGCGCCGAACCGGCGCACGTGCTGGCGACCAACGGCGGCGAAAGCTGGGCTGCGAAGGTGCGGGCGCTGTTCGACGCGTCGCCGTACGGCGCGGGCTGCAAGGTGTATCCGAAACGCGATCTGTGGCATATGCGCTCGCTGCTGTTCACGGAGCCGGTGGATTTCCTGATCGGCAACACCTACGGCAAATACCTCGAACGCGATACGAAAACGCCGCTGATACGCATGGTGTTCCCGATCTTCGATCGCCACCACTATCATCGCTTCCCGACGTGGGGCTACGAAGGCGCGTTGCGGGTGCTGGTTACGCTGCTGGACGAGTTCTTCGAGGCGCTCGACGCCAACACGATCGTCGCGGCGAAGACCGACTACAGCTACGACATCATCCGCTGACGGGAGCGCACGGCCATGACAGACATAGCAGATGCATCGGGTTCGGCAGATGCGGTTCTGGTCAGGATGACGCAGGACGGCCGCAAGGTCGAGGTCATCGACGGCTGGGTCTGTCTGGCCGGTGTGCGCGAGGCCGACCATCTCGTCGCGCTGGCTGAACACCCGAACCGGCAGATGATCGCCCGTTCGGTGCCGGGGGCCACGCATGTGGCTGGCCGGCTGCCGTTGACACACGAGGAAACGGCGATTGCCCAAGGGGCGATGTCGGCTGCTCAGCGTCAATTCGACGCGAGCCCAGCCGGCATCGCGCAGCGGCTGCGCCGCGCGGTGTGGGCGAAGACCGCCGCCGAGGGCGTCGAGTAGCCGGCACGGGAACACCGCTGAACAACAGGCTTGCTGCGCTATCCGGCGCCAGCCGATGCGACGACTCCCAGTGAAGGAGCACAACGTGATCTATGTTGTCGAGCAATCAGACTCAGCGCCGCCGCTCGCGTGGTTCGCCTACGATGACGACGACTTCGCGCGCAAGGTGGCGGCGTCCGATCCGTTGAGCGCTGCCGAGATCTACGACGAAGTCACGCCGCGCGAACTGCTCGCGCTGGTCGATCACCTTCCCGATGCGAGCGGACGGGCGGCGTATCCCGCGATCTGCGCGGTAGGTGACGAGCATGGTTGGGACACCTTGCTTTACCGCGCCGATTATCTGCTCGGCCGGGGCGTGTGCCGGCGCGAGCCGGTGTCCGAACGCGATGCGCAGGCGGCTGCGCTGGCCGCGCGCGGCGGGCGGTGCCTGATTTACTGGAACGACCGTGACGCAATCGGCGCGTTCGAAGGCGCCGACTCACGCCTTGCCGGCGAATCGAACTGGTCGGCGCGGCGCGCGCTGTACGGGCAACTGGTGGCGCTGGAAGTGCTGGCCGACGACAACTGAGTTGCGCACGAATCGCGCAAGAGTCGTGCAGCGTGAGGCAACCACCAGCACATGCCCGCTTGTCCGGACCCGACGTACTGTTTCACCCAGCGGTGCGGAGAACCCGCCGAGCCGCACGTTATATGTGTCGCAAACCGTCTGTCGCAAACCGTTCAAACCCGCCATGACGACGCCTGGGAGTGTCGTGATCGAAGGCCGGTTGAACCGCATTCACGGTATTCCCCGGTGGTATGGAACTTGCCACTAGAGAAACATCCATCCATCAGGAGCCTGTCATGTCCGCTTCGCTCAACGCCAAGATCGCCGAGGTATTCGACGAACCGGGTTGCGACAAGAATCAAGGCAAGAGCGAGAAGGAGCGCAAGAAAGGCTGTACGAAACAGCTTTCGCCGGGCGCCGCCGCAGGCGGGTGCGCATTCGACGGCGCGAAGATCGCCTTGCAGCCGGTGGTGGATGTCGCGCACCTCGTGCACGGACCGATTGCCTGCGAAGGCAATTCGTGGGACAACCGGCACGCTGCTTCGTCCGGTTCGCAACTCTATCGCACCGGCTTCACCACCGACATCAACGAACTCGACGTGGTGTACGGCGGCGAGAAGCGGCTTTTCAGAAGCGTGCGCGAGATCATCGAGAAATACGATCCGCCGGCCGTGTTCGTCTATCAGACCTGCGTGACCGCGCTGATCGGCGACGACATCGAGGCAGTCTGCAAGCGTGCCGCCGAAAAATTCGGCAAGCCGGTGATCCCGGTCAATTCGCCAGGCTTCGCCGGGCCGAAGAACCTCGGCAACAAGCTCGGCGGCGAGGCGCTTCTCGACTACGTGATCGGCACGCGCGAGCCCGAGTACACCACGCCGTACGACATCAACATTATCGGCGAATACAACCTGTCGGGCGAACTGTGGCAGACGAGGCCGCTGCTCGACGCGCTGGGCATCCGCATTCTCTCGTGCATCTCCGGCGACGGGCGCTACAACGAGATTGCGAGCTCGCATCGCGCCAAAGTCAACATGATGGTCTGCTCGAAGTCGATGATCAACATCGCGACGAAAATGCAGCAACGCTACGGCATTCCTTACTTCGAAGGCTCGTTCTACGGGATCGGCGACATGAGCGACACGCTGCGCCAGATCGCCGGCCTGCTGGTGCAGCAGGGCGCGCCGGACGATCTGCTCGAGCGCACCGAGCGTCTGATCGCCGCCGAGGAAGCCCGCGCCTGGGCGCGCATCGCGCACTACAAGGCGCGCCTCACCGGCAAGCGCGTGCTGCTGATCACCGGCGGCGTGAAGTCGTGGTCGGTGGTGGCCGCGCTTCAGGAAGCCGGGCTCGAAATCGTCGGCACCAGCGTCAAGAAAAGCACGAAGGAAGACAAGGACAAAATCAAGGAGATCATGGGCGACGACGCGCACATGATCGACGACATGACGCCGCGCGAGATGTACGCAATGCTCAGGGACGCAAAGGCCGACATCATGCTCTCGGGCGGCCGTTCGCAGTTCGTCGCGCTGAAAGCCCGCATGCCGTGGCTCGACATCAATCAGGAGCGCCACCACCCGTATGGCGGCTACGAAGGCATCGTGGAACTGGTGCATGAGATCGACCGCGCGATCTATAACCCGGTGTGGCAGCAGGTGCGCATCCCGGCGCCGTGGGGCGACGACGGCGAGACGCTGGGCGCAGTGCAAGCGCAGGCCCCGCGCCCTCTGGCGGGGGCCGCGGCGTGGGTGATGGGTCTGGAACTTGGCGTGCCGGGCTGACGCCCGACCTGGAGGAAATACCGTGGCCGACGTCGTCGAATCAAAGAAAGCCTGTGCGGTCAATCCGCTCAAGATGAGCCAGCCGCTGGGCGCGAGCTTCGCGTTCCTCGGGCTCGATGCCTGCATGCCGGTGATGCATGGCTCGCAGGGCTGCACGTCGTTCGGCCTCGTGCTGCTCGTGCGCCACTTCAAGGAAGCGATCCCGCTACAGACCACGGCGATGAACGAAGTCACCACCGTGCTCGGCGGCTACGAGAACATCGAAGCGGCGCTGCTCAACATCCGCAAGCGTGCCGCACCGAAGATCATCGCCATCTGTTCAACGGGCCTGACCGAAACCAAGGGCGACGACGTGGAGGGTTATCTCGTCACCGTGCGCAAGCGCAAGCCCGAACTCGACGACACCGAAATCGTCTACGTGTCGACCCCCGACTATGTCGGCGCATTCGAAGACGGCTACCGGCATGCCGTCGCCGGCATCGTCAAGGCGCTTGTCAAGCCGTTGCCCAAGGTGGCCAGTCAGGTCACGCTGCTGCCGGGCAGCCATCTGTCGCCCGGCGACATCGACGAACTGCGCGAAATCATCGAAGCGTTCGGCTTTGACGTCATCGTGCTGCCCGACATTTCCGGTTCGCTGGACGGCCACATCGCGCCGGACTGGCGCGGCACCACGCTGGGCGGCACCACGCTCGCGCAGATCCGGGCCGCCGGCGCGTCGGCGTTCACGATCGGCGTCGGCGAGCAGACGCGTGACGGCGCGCTGGCGTTGCAGGCGATCGCCGGCACACCGTTCGACATCTTCGAGCGGCTCACGGGACTCGAACCCAACGATCGTCTGCTGCAATTGCTGTCGCAGCGCTCCGGGCGGCCGGTTCCCGCGAAATACCGGCGGCAGCGCAGCCAGTTGCTCGACGCGATGCTCGACGGGCATTTCCACACCGGCGGCATCAAGGTCGCGATCGGCGCGGAGCCCGATCTGCTGCTTGCGCTCGGCTGCCTGCTGCACGAGATGGGCGCGCAATTGCACTGCTGCATCAGCACCACGCGCTCGCCCGCGCATGCGTTGCTGCCCGCCGAACGGGTCGTGATCGGCGATCTCGAAGACATGGAACAGGCCGCGACGGACTGCGACCTGTTGATTACCCATTCGCACGGCCGCCAGATGGCCGCGCATCTGCAAAAGCCGCTGCTGCGGATCGGCTTTCCCGTGTTCGACCGGGTCGGCAATGCGCATCGCCTCTACGTCGGCTACCGCGGCACGATGAACCTGATCTTCGAGATCGCCAATCTGATGATCGAGCAGATTGCGCATCACCATCCGGGCGACTGGCCGTTGCCGCAGGCCTCGATCGATCTGGCCGCGCGCGATCCGGCGCGGGAAGTGAACATTCCTGTCGTCGCGGCCGGCGCCTGATCCACCTCAAGGAGCACACAGCATGAAGATCGCATTCGCCACTCAGGACAGGCAGTACGTCGACGCGCATTTTGGCTGGGCGAAAAGCATCGTCACTTACGACGTCACGCCGGACGGCTACCGGTTCGTCGAGGCGTTCGACTTCGGCGGCAAGCTCGAAGAGGACGGCGACGAGGACAAGCTCGCGCCCAAACTCGAAGCCGTGAAGGACTGCGCGATCCTGTACGTCGCCGCGATCGGCGGTTCCGGCGCGGCCCGCGTGGTCGCGCTGAAGATTCATCCGATCAAGGTGCCGCAGCCCGAGTCCATCGAGGAAATTCTCGGCAAGTTGCAGCAGGTATTGAAGGGCACGCCGCCGCCGTGGCTGCGCAAGGCGCTCGCGAAAGACGGCGAACGCGTGTACGACTTTGAAGACGACGAGGTACCTCATGGCTGAAGCCACCGCTGAATCATCCGTAGTTCCGGGCACGGCCAGCGACGAAACGCTGCTGGCGGCGCCGTTCGTGCAACAACTGGTCAAGCAGTTACGCGCGCAGGACACGCACGGCGCATGGGACGGCAAGTCCGACCTGCAACTGCTCAAGCCGTACATTCACACGCCGGAGGAACGCCGCGCGATTCCGATCATGGGCGACCCCGATCCCGAAACGCTGTGGCGGCTCGAGATTTTCTACAACGCGATCGCGGTGGCGATCGAGCGTCAGACCGGCCAGATGGTCTCGCCGATGATGAAGATGAGCCACGAAGGGTTCGGCCGCATGGTGTTGATTGCCGGTCGGCTCATTGTCGTCAACAAGCAGCTGCGCGACGTGCATCGTTTTGGCTTTGCTTCGCTGCAGAAGCTCGCCGAGGCGGGCGGAAAGTTTCTCGACGAAGCGGTCGAGATGATCAGGACGTATCCCGCCGTCGCGCAGTACGGCGCCTGAAGTGATCATGAAGGGAGCATGACGATGAGTACCGATGCCGACGAACTGAAGGCGCGCCTGAAGAAGCTCAACGCGCAAGCGACGCAGGCAAAGATGGATCTGCACGACCTCTCCGAGGAACTGCCGACCAACTGGGAGAACATTCTTGCTGTCGCCCAGCGCTGCCATGACGCGCATGCCGCGCTAATGGCGGCTCGCGCGGCCGCGGCTGCTGCTGCTGCTGCTGCTGCGGCGGCGGCGGCCGCAGCCTGAAGCAGCGGAACCACGGAGGCAAACCATGAGCGATACCTTCAGCGTTACGCTGCCGAGCGGCGCCACCTGGACGCCGACCTTCGTCAACACGCTCGATGAAGAAAAATGCATTGGTTGCGGACGCTGTTTTCGCGTCTGCCCACGCGGCGTGCTGGAACTCGTCGGACTTGACGAGGAGGGCGCGCATATCGCGCTGGACGGCGAGGACGAAGACGACGAGTACGAAAAGAAAGTGATGACGATCGCGCATCGGGAGTTGTGCATCGGCTGCACCGCATGCGCGAAGATATGCCCGAAAAAGTGCTACACGCACGCGGCGGCCGTACTCTAGGCGGTGCCGGCATGGATACCTATGCAACCTTGATGGCGTGCGCGGCGGACGCAGACGATCCGACCGTCCTTGCACTGGCCGGCGTGATGTCCGGCGCGTTCGAGCGCCACGGTCTGGATGCGTTGCCGATGCCCGGCCTGGATGCCGACCAGACTCGCCGGATGTTCGCCCGCTGGTTCCCGGGCGCAGGGCCGGCGCTCGGCCTCGCGTGGCTTTCGTGGTCCGCGCCGGCGAGCAGGCGCCGCGAGGAACCGCGCGACGACGAGCTCGACGATCTGGTGGCGCTGCTCAATGACCACGCCGATCCGCACGCGGGTTCCCCGGAAGAAGCGAACTGCGTCGCGCACGCGCTGGCCTGTGCGAGCCTCGGACAGAACCACCTTTGGCAAGACCTGCTTCTGCCGTCGCGGCGTGAACTGTCGGCGTTGATCGGCCGCTGGTTTCCGCGGCTGGCGGCGAAGAATACGCACGACATGAAGTGGAAAAAGTTCTTCTACAAGCAGTTGTGTGAGCGGGAGGACTTGTTTATCTGCAAGGCGCCGAGTTGCGGTGTCTGTGCCGATCACGCGCTTTGCTTCGGAACGGAGTAGGCGCAATCGGCGCGAATGGGCGCGAATGGGCGCAAGTAGTCCGAGCAGGCACACCACCGGCCACGCACCGAACCCATCGCACAACTGCGTGACGCGGTTCACCGTGATCGGAGCCTTGAGGGGCTCCGCAGTGACGAAGGCGCGGGACTTGCTTAAGCATGCCTACCGTTATGTATTCAGGTACACAACCGACAAACCGAACCACCAACCCGACACACATATGGATTCGCTCCGATCTGCCGCGCCTCCGGCGCCCCGCGCCCGCTGGACACCCTGCACCCGGGCCTGCTATCTGACGCTGCAATGGCCGGTGGTGGACTCGCAGCAAGGGCCGCGGGCCCGGGCACTGCCGCCCGCCTGCGTGCCCGCGCTGCCGCAGCCGCCGCACCGGCTGTTGGCGATCTGCGATGAGGCGGGGTTGCGCGATCTGGTGCTGTGTCACATGCGGCGGCTCAGACTCACACCGCTGTTCGCGCGTGCCGGGCATTGCTTCGATTGCGTCGCTTCTCGCGTGGCCGACTTCGTGGTCGAGTCCTGCGGCGGTCCGCTGTACTACAGCGAGCGGCGTGCGCATCTGCAGGCGGGCTCCGGGCTGCCGTTGCTGCTCGACGAAGAGGGCCGCGAACTCTGGCTGGTACAGCTATGGCATGCGTTCGACGACGTCGGGTTTCCGCCCGCGCTGCGCGCCGATTTCTGGAGCTGGGCGGAGCCGTTGTCTGTGCATCTGCTCGCGCCGCACGCGCGCCATGCCGGCCTGACGCGCTATCCGTACGACACGGTGCGCAGCTGGTTTCTCGCGCCGGCAGCGGGAGAACCGCTTGCGGACCATGACACGCGGCGCTCACCATGACACCCATGCCGCCCGCCGATGCCGCAGCCGCAGCCGTGCGGCCCGAAGCTCAGCCCGTCATGAGCGCAAAACTTGCCTTTCACGATCTATTCCCACGAGAGAACCTGCCATGTCGGATTCCGCACAACGCTACGGTCTTTTCCTCAACGTCGAGAATCCCGACGGCGATGCGCGCGACGCGCTGATGCAAACCGTGAGCCATGCCGTCGCCGCCGAAGCCTTCGGCTACCACGACGTGTGGGTCGCGGAACACCACTACAGTTCGTACGCGATCGGCAGTGCGCTGACGGTGCTGCTCGCCCACATCGCGGCTCGCACCTCCACGATCCGTCTCGGCACCGGCGCCTCGCTGCTCCCGCTGAACGACCCGCTGCGCGTCGCGGAAGACGTCGCCACGCTCGATCTGCTGAGCGGAGGGCGCATTGAATTCGGCGTGGCGCGCGGCGGCCCGTTTCCGGTGCAGTACCGGGCTGCGGGAATCCCGTCGGCGGATGACGCCCGCGCGCGGATGCACGAGGCGCTCGCGTTGATCCAGCGTTTATGGAGTGATCCCACCACCAGCTTCGACGGGCGTTTCTACCATTGCAACGACATTGCGCTGCAGCCGCGCCCGCTGCAGCAGCCGGTGCCGGTCTGGCTGGCGAGCCTCAGCGACGATTCGCTGCGCCTCGCCGCCGCGCACGGCTATGGACTGATGGCGACGCCGTCGGCCGACCTCGCGCGCGTCGCCGACCAGGTGGCGACGCAGCGTGCGCAGCGCGGTGATTTTCCGTTTGCGATTGCGCGCTTTTTTCACTGCGAGCCTGACCACCGCAATGCGCTCGAACATGGCGTGGCCTGCGTGCGCTCTTATCCCCGACTCATGCAGGTGCGGTTCGCTACGGGTTCGTTGCCGCCAATGTTCGCAGCTGATGCGAGCGACGAGGTGATCCTCGCGAATGCAGTGATCGGCGACCCCGCGCATTGCGCGGCCCAGGTGCGTCTGTTGAACGAGCGGTTGGGACCGCACCGCCTGCTGCTCAAGCCCGCCACGCACGATCCGGTCAAGGCGCGCTCCGCATTGGCGCTGTTCGCGCAGGAACTGGGACTGAGCGGCAAGTAAGCCGTGCGCGCTCGAGCGCTCGGCGCACTGGCTTATAACTTGCGTTCACGGCGTTACGTCGTTCACTTCACAACGAACCGTGTCGCCAATGTCGGATTCCCTACAAAACATGGACTGGTCGCCGTTGCTGCTGTCGCTGAAAGTGGCAGGGGTCGCCACCGTGCTCGCGCTTGCCGCGGGCATTGCGCTCGGCTGGATCTTTGCGCGCCGGCGCTTTCCCGGCAGCGCGGTGCTGGAGGCCGTGTGCATGTTGCCGCTGGTGCTGCCGCCGACCGTGATCGGCTATGGCCTGCTGGTCGCGGCGGGCCGGCGCAGCGTGGTCGGCGCATGGCTTTACGAACACTTCGACTACACCATTGTGTTCAACTGGCACGGCGCGGTTGCGGCGGCAGCCGTGGTGGCACTGCCGCTGGTGCTGAAGTCGGCCAGCGCTTCGTTCGCCGGCGTCGACCCTACGCTCGAAGCGGCCGCGCGCACGCTTCGGCAGTCGCCGCTGTCCGTATTCGTCCGCATCACGTTGCCGCTCGCGTGGCCCGGCATTCTGGCCGGCACGCTGCTCGCGTTTGCCCGCGCCCTGGGCGAGTTCGGCGCGACCCTGATGGTGGCCGGCGATATTCCCCGGCAAACCCAGACCCTTTCGATGGCGATCTACGACGCGATGCAAAGCGGCCAGGACCACACCGCGCTGCTGCTCGTGCTGGTGACGTCCGGGTTGTCCATCGCGGTGATGCTGGTGTCGAACCGCTTCTTCTCCCTTCGCTGACCTTCGAGGAAATCTTCCGATGCGCTTTGTCCGTTCCCTTGCCGTCGCGCTGCTCGCGGCGCTGCCGCTGCTCGCTTCGGCCCAGCAACTTACCGTTTCCGCCGCCGCGAGCCTGACCGATGCGTTCAACGAGATCGGCGCGAAGTTCGCGGCGGTCCATCCGGGCGTGACCGTGCGCTTCAATTTCGCTGCGTCGGGGGTATTGCTTCAGCAGATCAGGCAAGGCGCGCCCGTCGATGTGTTCGCCAGCGCGGATCAGGAAACCGTCGCGCTCGGCATCGATGCCCAACTGCTCGACGCGGGCACGAAGCAGGACTTCGCCGCCAACTCGGTGGTGCTGATCGTACCGGCGGAGGGCGCGCCGCTGGTGAAGACGCTGGCCGATCTGTCGAATCCCGCGGTGAAGCGCATTGCGCTCGGCAAAGCGGCCACCGTGCCCGTTGGGCGCTACACGCAGCAGGCTCTGGAAAGTGCCGGGCAGTGGGGCGCGCTGCAGCTGAAATTCGTGCAGGCGGAGAGCGTGCGCCAGGTGCTCGACTACGTGTCGCGCGGCGAAGCGGAGGCCGGCTTCGTCTATCGCACGGACGCCCTGCTGGCGCCCGGCAAGGTGCGCATCGCGCTGACCGTGGAAGGCCACGAGCCGGTGACCTATCCGGTGATCGTGGTTAGCGCGAGCCGCCAGCAGCCGCTCGCGAGAGACTTCATCGCCTATCTGTCGACACCGGCAGCGCAGAACGTGCTGGCGCGCTACGGCTTCGTCAAATCCTGACGAGGCGCGCGAATGATCGACATCGATCTGACCGCCACCGTGTCGGATAACACGCGCCGCTTCACGCTGGCGACGCGCTTCGCATCCGAAGCGCCGGTGGTGGCGCTGTATGGCGCCTCGGGTGCCGGCAAGTCGCTCACGCTGCAGGCGATCGCGGGGCTGTTGCGGCCCGACCGGGGGCACGTGCGGGTCGGCGGGCGCGTGCTGTTCGATTCGGCACGCGGTGTCGACCTGCCGCCGGACCGGCGCGGTGTGGGCTATCTGTTCCAGCACTACGCGTTGTTTCCGCATCTGTCGGTGCGCGAGAACGTGGCCTTCGGATTGACCAACTGGTGGCGGCGCGGCCTGTCCGGCGATCGTGCCGTGCGGGTCGACGCGCTGCTGCACAGCTTCGATCTTACCGAACTCGCGCGCAGCCGTCCGGCGGGATTGTCGGGCGGACAGCAGCAGCGCGTGGCGTTGGCCCGCGCGCTTGCCTGCGGGCCGGAACTGTTGCTGCTGGATGAGCCCTTTGCCGCGCTGAACCCGCTGCTGCGCCACGATCTGCGCGGACAACTCGCCGAAGTGTTCAGGCGCTGGCAGATGCCCGTCGTCATGATCACGCACGACGTCGACGACGTGCTCGCGCTCGCCGACGTTGCATTCGTGGTCGAGCACGGCGAGGTGGTCCGCGAGGTCGACCTGCGAAGCGGCGAAGGGCGTGAGCTCACGCGCCGGGCACTGGTGCCGGACCTCGATGTCGCGCCGCTTACGGCGCGCGAACGGCGTGTGCGTGCGCTGCTCCACGTTCCCGCGGACGGTTGAAGCGAACGAGTCGATCATGGCCGATTCATCACTCTTGAGCAGCGAACTGAAACTGGCCGGCCGGCTCGACGCGCGCTTCTTCGCATTGCTCGAGGCAATCGACAACACGGGTTCCATCAATCGCGCCGCACGCACTGCGGGCTACAGCTACAAGGGAGCCTGGTTGCTGCTGGAGAACGCGGCCAATCTGGCCAATCAGCCGTTGATCGAAACGGCGACCGGCGGCAAGGGCGGCGGCGGGACCCGGCTTACGCCCGTTGCCGTGGATCTTCTGGGGGTTTGGCGCAAGCTCCGGACCAACAATCAGCATTTCCTGCGCGAGCAGGACGCGTGGCTCAACCAACTGCCGGCACTGGCCGGCCTTCTCAGGAGAATTGCAATGAAAACGACCGCACGCAACCAGTTTGTCGGCACCATTGACGCGATCGACAAGGGGCCGGTCACCACCCAGGTATCCGTGACGATTGCCGGCGGCCAGCAGATCGTCGCGACGATGACCACCTCCGCGGCCAATCGCCTCAAGCTCGCGGTAGGCAAGGAGGCCATTGCGCTGATCAAGTCGTCGGCCGTCGTGCTCGTGGTCGATTTTGCGGGTTACTTGTTGTCGGCGAGGAATCAGTTCGCCGGGACCATTTCGCGGCTCGAGCGTGGCGCGGTGTCGTCGCTGGTGGTCCTGACGCTTCCGGGGGGCGTGAATCTGACGGCCAGCGTGACGAACGACGCAGTCGACGCGCTCGCGCTGGCCGTCGGGCAACAGGCGACAGCGGTATTCAAGGCCTACTCGGTGATGGTGGCTGTCGCGGCGGCGTGACACAGGTGCCTTTATCCGGTCCGGGCAGGCCCGAGTCGAACGTATGCACGTACGCGATACCCGATGACGATTGCTCGTGCGTGGAAATATCGTCGATGGGATAGGCCTTCGTGTTCGCCTCCGCACTCATTCGAGGTTGCCCTGGCAGAGGTATTTGATCGACAGATAGTCGTCGAGACCGTACTTCGAGCCTTCGCGACCATAGCCCGATTCCTTTACGCCGCCGAACGGGGCGGCTTCGCTTGCGACCGCGCCTTCATTGATGCCGACAATGCCCGCTTCCAGCGCGCGCGCCACACGGTCGATCCGTTTCACGCCTTCACTGTAGAAATACGCGGCGAGGCCAAATGGCGTGTCGTTAGCGGCGTTGACCGCTTCGGCTTCGTCTTCGAAACGGAACAGCGGCACGATCGGGCCGAAGGTCTCTTCGCTATTCAACTGCATCGCGGCGGTGGCGTCGGCGAGGACCGTGGGCGCGTAATAGTGCGGGCCCAGTTCGGCAAGGCGCTTGCCGCCGGTCAGCACGCGCGCGCCGTGCGCAACGGCGTCGTCCACATGGCGGGCGATCTTGTCGAGCGCACGGCTGTTGATCATCGGGCCGATCTGCGCGGCCGGGTCGGTGGCGGGCGCGACCTTCAGCGCGCCGACCCGCTCGGCCAGCAACGCGCCGAACCGTTCGTAGACGCCGGCTTGCACATACACGCGGTTCGGGCACACACAGGTCTGCCCGCCGTTGCGGAATTTGGCCGCCATGAGTCCGGCGACGGCGGCGTCCAGGTCGGCGTCGTCGAATACGATGAAGGGGGCGTTGCCGCCCAATTCCAGCGACAGTTTCTTGAGTGTTTCCGCCGACTCGCGCGCCAGATATTTGCCGACCGGCGTGGAGCCGGTGAAGGTGATCTTGCGCACGCGCGCGTCATGCAGCCACTCGGCGACGGCGGCGACCGCGTGATCGCGCGAGGCCGTGATGAGGTTCAGTACGCCCGGCGGCACGCCGGCTTCGTGCGCGAGCAGGACCAGCGCCGAGGCGGTGAGCGGCGTATCTTCCGCCGGTTTGGCCACCACCGTGCAGCCGGCGGCGAGCGCCGGCGCGATCTTGCGCGCGATCATGGCGAGCGGGAAATTCCACGGCGTGATGGCGGCGACAATGCCGACCGGTTCCTTCACGGCCGTCATGCGCTTGCCGCGCTGCTGCTGCGGAATCAGATCGCCGTAGATGCGCGTGGCTTCTTCCGCGAACCACGCGACATACGACGCGCCGTAGGCGACTTCGCCTTTGCCTTCCACGAGCGGCTTGCCCTGTTCGAGCGAGATCAGCGCGCCGAGCGCATCCAGATTCGCCATGATCAGCGCGTGCCAGCGGTGCAGCACGGCAGCGCGTTCCTTCGGCAGGCGCGCGCGCCACGCGGGCAGGGCGCGCGCGGCGGCGTCGGTGGCGGCGCGGGCGTCGGCGGGGCTGCTGTCGGCCACTTCAGCGATGATCTCGCCGCTCGCGGGATTGGTGACGGCAAAGCGGACGTTGTCTTGCGCGGGCGCCCATGTGCCGTCGATGAAATTGTCGGAGCGGATCAGTTCGCCCAGTTCGAATGTGCGTGTCATGTGCGGAAATCCTTTGCTTTAAGCGAGTTTCTTCGCGATTGCCTGGCCGACCTCGGTCGTGTTCGCCTTGCCGCCCAGGTCGCCGGTATGCGGGCCTTCGATCAGCGTTGCTTCGATCGCGGCGAGAATCGCGTCGTGCGCCTCGCGCTCCTTGCCTGCGTGATTGCCGAGGAAGTCGAGCATCATCGCGGCCGACCAGATCATCGCGATCGGATTGGCGATGTTCTTGCCCGCGATGTCCGGCGCCGAGCCGTGCACCGGTTCGAACAGCGACGGAAACTTGCGGTCGGGATTCAGATTGCCCGACGGCGCGAGACCGATCGTGCCGGTGCAGGCGGGGCCGAGGTCGGACAGGATGTCGCCGAACAGATTGGTGGCCACCACCACGTCGAAGCGATCCGGGTTCAGCACGAAGCGCGCACAGAGAATGTCGATGTGCTGCTTGTCCCACGTCACGTCCGGATACTGCGCGGCGATGCCGGCCGCGACTTTGTCCCACCACGGCATGCTGATCGCGATGCCGTTGCTCTTGGTGGCCACCGTGATCTTCTTGCGCTCGCGCCGCTGCGCGAGGTCGAAGGCGAACTTCAGCACGCGCTCGCTGCCATGCCGCGTGAAAACGGATTCCTGCAGCACGAATTCGCGCTCCGTGCCTTCGAACATCACGCCGCCCACCGACGAGTATTCGCCCTCGGTGTTCTCGCGCACGATCCAGAAATCGATGTCGCCGGCCTTGCGGCCCGCGAGCGGCGAAGGCACGCCGGCAAAGAGGCGCGCGGGGCGCAGGTTGATGTACTGGTCGAATTCGCGGCGGAATTTCAGCAGCGACCCCCACAGGGAAATATGGTCGGGCACCGTGTCGGGCCAGCCCACCGCCCCGAACAGGATCGCGTCGGCGGACAGCAGTTGCGCTTTCCAGTCGTCCGGCATCATCTTGCCGTGCTTCGCGTAGTACTCGCAGCTCGCCCATTCGATGTGCTGATACTCCAGCTCGATGCCGAAGCGCGCTTTCACCGCTTCGAGCACGCGAATGGCTTCCGGCATGACTTCGACACCGATGCCGTCGCCGGGAATGACCGCGATCCGATATTTCTTCGACATGTTCCTGCTCCTCCGTGGGACTTTCGACGATTCAACGACGGTTATTTTATTCCTGCTGTTTGAGACTAAAATGATCGCTTTGGTTAAGCCACTGTGCACGATTCGTGTACAAAGAACCACTCTATGAACGCTCTCCCGTCACCGGATCTCGGCGATTTACGCGTGTTTTGCGAAGTGGCGCGCAAATCGAGTTTCAGCGCGGCTGCGGAGGCCCTGTCGGTATCCGCGGCGTATGTCAGCAAACGCATCAATGTGCTCGAGACTACGCTGGGTACGCGTTTATTGCACCGCTCCACGCGGCGGGTCGCGATCACCGAGGCGGGCGAGCGCGTCTACACGTGGGCCGAAAAGATCCTCGACGACGTCGATCAACTGGTGGAAGACGTGTCCACCACGCGCCGCATTCCCGGCGGCAAGCTGCGCATTTCCAGCAGCTTCGGCTTCGGCCGCCGTTTCGTCGCACCCGCGCTGGCGCGCTTTTCCGAGCGCTATCCGCAATTGAGCGTGCGGCTCGATCTGTTCGACCGTCTCGTCGATGTAGCGGGCGAAGGTTTCGACCTGGATGTGCGCATCGGCGACGAGATCGCGCCGCATCTGATCGCGCGGCGGCTCGCGTCGAATCATCGCGTGCTGTGCGCGTCGCCCGGCTATCTTGCGCGGCATGGCGCGCCACGCCAGCTTGCCGATCTGTCCTCGCATGCGTGTCTCGCGATCAAGGAGCGCGACCATCCGTTCGGTCTGTGGCGTTTGACGGTGCGCGGCGAGACGGCCTCGATCAAGGTCACGGGACCGTTGTCGACCAATCACGGCGAAGTGGCGGTGGAGTGGGCGCTGGCCGGACGCGGCATCGTGCTGCGTTCCATGTGGGACGTGCGGCCGCTGCTCGAAACCGGGCAGTTGCAGCAGGTGCTGCCCGAGGTCACGCAACCGGCGAATCTGTGGGCGGTGTATCCGGCACGGCTCGCGCAATCGGCCAAGGTGCGGGTGTGCGTCGATTTTCTGAGCGAGGAGTTCGCGCAGTGGAGCCCGCCGGCCGATGGTGCGGCAGCCGTGGACATGGCCGGAGTTACCGAACGTTGAAGGCCGAGCGCCGGTAAGACCCGGCGGATCGAACACCACGCAACGCCTAGTGATGGTTCTGCGAGAACAGCGTTTCGAGCGGATAGTGGCTCTTCACGATCGGCGATTTGATGATCACGTAGCTGAAGTACTTCTCGATGCCGATGTCGCGTTCGAGCAGACCTTCCACGATGCTCTGGTAATGGCTCACGCTGCGTGTGACGAACTTCAGCAGGTAATCGTAGCCGCCGCTCGCCAGATGGCACTCGACGATCTCGTCGACGTCGCGAATCGCATTCACGAACTTGATGAAGTCTTCCCGCCGATGATCGGCGAGCGTGACTTCGGTGAACACGATCTGCACGTCGCCGAGCTTTTCGAGCTGGATCTGCGCACCGTAGCCGATGATGTAGCCCGCTTTTTCCAGACGCTTGACACGGATCAGGCAAGGACTGGGCGACAGGCCGACCGCGTCGGCAAGCTCGACGTTGGTTATGCGGCCTTTCTTCTGCAATTGGGAAAGTATGCGCAGGTCAATCCGGTCTAGCTTGCAGTCGCTGCTCATCGTAACGTTGTCGCTCTGGCGGTGGGGCATGGGGCTGGGGGGCCCTCTACTCTAGCATGCAGCGGCGTGCGTTCCGAGCTTCAACGCGGCACGCACATCGGCTTGCGCCAGAACGTCGTCGAGGGTTTTTTCAAGCCGTTCGAACATCAGATCGAACTCGCCCTCGGTGTACGAGAGCGCCGGTGCGAAGCCGAGAATGTTGTCGCCGAAGGCGCGGAAAATCAGGCGGTTTTCATACGCGGCGGCGGCGATCCGTTCCGACAGTTTCAGCGCCGGGTCGAAGCGCGCCTTGCTGTCCTTGTCGGCGACGAGTTCGAGCGCGCCGAGCAGGCCGCGGTGGCGCGAGTCGCCCACCAGCGGATGCGCGAGCAACGCGTCGAGGCCGCGCGCGAAACGCGGCGCACGCGCCACGCCGTTCGCCAGCAGTCCGCCTTCGTGATAGAGGCGCAGCACTTCGAGGCCGATGGCCGCGCTCACCGGGTGCGCCGAATATGTGTGGCCGTGACCGACCACCGCTTCGGCGTCGCCGTCCGCAATGCCCTGATAGATTTCGTCCGACATCAGCACGGCGCCCATCGGCGCATAGCCTGCGGTCAACCCCTTCGCTACCGTCATCAGGTCCGGTTCGACGTTTTCGCCCTGGCAGGCGAACAGCGGACCGGTGCGGCCGAAACCCGTAATGACTTCGTCGGCGACGAACAGGATGCCCAGCTTGCGGCAACTTTCACGCATCGCCTTGAGCCAGCCGGCCGGCGGCACGATCACGCCGCCCGAGCCCTGGATCGGTTCGCAGAAAAACGCGGCGACGTTGTCGGCACCGAGTTCGGCCACCTTCGCTTCGAGCGCGGCCACCGAGGCGGCGATCAGCGCGGCGTCGTCGGCGAAATCGCTGCGGTACGCGTACGGCGAGGGCAGATGATGCTGGTTCGGCAGCGGCAGATCGAAGTTGCGGTGGAACGCGGGCAGCGCGGTGAGACCGGCGCCGGTCGTCGACGAGCCGTGGTAGCCGCGTTGCAGCGCGATCACGTGCTTCTTCGACGGCCGGCCCGTGGCGTTGAAGTAATGCGTGATGAAGCGTAGTGCCGAGTCCACCGCGTCGGAACCGCCGAGCGTGAAGTACACGTGTTGCAGCGAAGCGGGCGACACCTCCACCAGCTTTTGCGCGAGTTCGATGGCCGGTTCCGAGCCGAAATGGAAATAGCCGGTCGCATAGGGCAGTTTCTGCATCTGTGCGGTGGCGGCCTCGACAATGCTCTGCTGACCGTAGCCGACGTTCACGCACCAGAGTCCGGAAAACGCGTCGAGCAGTTCGTTGCCGGCCGCGTCGCGCAGAAACGCGCCGCTGGCGGATTCGATGACGGTGACGCCGCGTGCTTCGTGCGCGCGGTAGTTGATGACCGGGTGAATCAGATGCTTGCGGTCGGCTTCGATGAGCGATTGAATCGGCATGGTGGTTTCTCGTCGCGGGAAGGGGTGGTTGACCGTCACATACTACTGATCAGCGGCGATCGCCTGCTCACCTAAACAATTGCCGGAAAAGCGCGCGCGACTCGTTTTGATGCACGGTCTCGGCATTTTCTGCTGCGGGCGCTAAAAAACGGCGCCGCGCGGGCCTTTTCGTTCGGCACCGCGCCCGCTATGTTCAATACGCTCAATAGCCCTGAGCGCGGTCGATCTGGCCGAGCATCGGCAAGCCTTCGCGATGGCGGCGCAGATTCTCCAGCACCACTTCGACGGCGGTTTCCGGCCGCGTCGCACTGGCGATATGCGGCGTGATGCGCACGCGCGGATGCGTCCACAACGCATGACCGGCGGGCAACGGCTCGGGATCGGTGACGTCGAGAATGGCATTCTGCAATTGACCGCTTTCCAGCGCCGCGAGCAAATCCTGCTGATTCAGATGTGGCCCGCGGCCCGTTTGAATCAGCGACGCGCCGCGCGGCAACTTCGCGAACAACTGCGCGTCGAGCAGCCCGCGCGTGGCGGGCGTGAGCGGCAGCAGGCAGATCAGGATGTCGGTGCGCGCGAGAAACGCATCCCGTGCGCCTTCACCCGCATAACAGGCCACGCCTTCGATCTCGCGCGCCGAACGGCTCCATCCCGCACAGTCAAAGCCGAACAGGCGCAGCCTTTCCAGCACCGCGGTGCCCAATATACCGAGCCCAAGCACACCGACGCGACGCTGGCTGGCGGGCTTGAGCGGCAACTCGCGCCAGACCTGCCGCCGTTGCTGAAGCGCGTAATCGAACAGATCGCGATGAATGGTCAGCACAGTCTGCGTGACGTATTCGACCATTCCTTCGACAATCCCCGGCTCGATCATGCGCACTACAGGCACATGGTCCGGCACGCCCGACAGATCGAACTGATCGACGCCGGCGCCGACCGAGAACACGACTTCCAGATTGGGGAAGGTGCGCGTCGGATCTTCAGGCGGCTGCCAGGCGGCGAGGTAGCGGATCGCGGCCGGATCGCCGAGGTCGGGCCAGATATGAAACGGCAGTTCCGGCGCCTTCTGCGCGAAGAGTTTCGCCCACTGGGCGCCGCGCGCCGGGTCGGCTTTGTAGAGGAAGGCCATGATGGTCAGCAGATTGCCTGGTTGATGATGCCGTATTGCAGGTAATGAGTATCCTGTGCGCCGCTCGCGGGCTCGCCCGGTGTGGCAGGGCGGACCATTTTGACCACCGTATCCACGCGTGGCAACCCCAACTGTTCCAGCCACCCGGTCAGACCGCTTACGCCGGGTGTATCGATACGCACGAACACGCCTTCGTTCAGCGCCAGCCAGTGGCTGATGAGCGCCTTGGCGCGGCTCGAATCTTCCGAGGCGGGCGCGACCACCGGACCGATCGCAAAGCCGCGTCCGAAGCGGCGAAACAGCGCGAAGCCGATCAGTTCGCCGTCGCGGTCGAGCGCGATGCCGTCGGCGCTCTCCAGCAGCGCGGGCAACACCTTGCCGCGATCCAGACCGCTGGCTCGCGACGCCAGTTCGACCAGCCGCGCGGTATCGCTCGAACCGAGCGGACGCAAGCGCTCGCCGGGCGGCAACGACACGAGCGGCGGCTGGAACGCCGCGCCCCGATGCTGGTCGAGCGTGCCGGCCACGCGAAAGCCCAGCTTTTCATACAGCGGCTGGCCCGCGGTGGTGGCGTGCAGGAACGTGACCCGGCCGCCCAGTTCTTCCAGCACCAGTTCCATCAACTTTCTGCCGATGCCGCGCCCCTGGCTTGCCGGCGAGACGATCACCATGCCGAGCGAGGCGTGCCCGGCGCCGTATTTCCAGCACAGCGCGGTGCCGATCACGCCGCTTGCGTCTTCCGCGACGAAACCCTCGCCCAGAAGCGCCACGAATCTCCAGTCGTCCGTGCGATGCGGCCATTTGAGTTCGACCGTCAACGCGTGCGCGGCGGCGATGTCGTCGAGGGTGAAGCGTCTATAGGTAATCGAATCGGACACACCGTACTCCCTGATTGACTGAAGGCTGACGCCGTCACTGTGTCACCCGGTGGGCGGTGTGACTAGGACGATCTTTTTATCGCGGGCGCCGGAACGGGCCGCAGTGAAATTCGATGCAAAACGCCAGGTCTGGGCACGCATTACGGGTGAGTTCTGCTGCGCGGCGATTTTTGTCGGCGACATATGCCGCGGCCGCGCACTACGATTTTGTCATGGCGGCGGCGTTGCCGAAACGCGCCGTACGCGACCAACAGCCAGCCACACAGGAAACCTCTCTCATGGTGTTCAAATCGTCGATGGGCGTGTTCACGTCGATCAACGAAGAGAGCATTCGTTCCCGGCGGATTTCGCGCGGCGACATCGTCGCGGCTGGCGCGCCGTGAAACAGTCCATCAGCCTCAATGCCGCCAGGGCCTTCATTGAAGCCCATTTCGACGAACCCGTGACGCTCGCGCAACTCGCCGAGCTCTCCGCGCTCAGCGTGTCGCGCTTTGCCACGGTATTCCGGCAACAATACGGATCGTCGCCATACCGCTATCTGTGCGGCCTGCGGATTCAGCGCGCGCAAACGCTGTTGCTGGAAGGCGTTCCCGGATCGGTGGTTGCGACCGAGGTGGGTTTCTTCGATCAAAGCCATTTTGGCCGGCATTTCAAGAAGTGCTGTGGGATGACGCCCAGTATGTTCATACAGCGCGCGGCGGCGAATGCAGCCCATGCGGTCGAGCAGGGTAGTACCGCGCTCCCGGCACACAACGCGACATGTTGGCCATAACGTGATGTCATGGACCCCACAACAATTGCGGCGTTGTCGCCAATAAACAGATTCACTATATTGGGCTCAACGCGCATTACATCCACGATATCTTTCGCTTAACCGTTTCGAGGACATATTCGTGATCAAGAAGCCAACGTTGCGCCCGCTTGCCGCTGTTCTGATTCTTGGCGTCGCGGGTCTCGTGCCCGCATGTCTGACGCCTGCTTTTGCTGCCGGGAAGATTACCTTTGTCTCTCAAGGCGGGACGTATCAGGAAGCACAGACCAAAGCCATCCTCGATCCGGCTGCGAAGCTGCTGAACATCACCGTGAACCAGGACAGCATTCCGGACGCGTGGCCGCAGATCAAGGCGCAGGCCGCAACCGGCAAGCCGATCTGGGACGTGGTCGATACGCCCACGTCCAACTGCTTGCGCGGCGGACATGAAGGCCTGCTGGAGAAACTCGATTTTTCCAGAATGCCCAACGCGGCTGCGATGCCCGAGAAATACCGCACGCCGTATTCGGTTGCCTATGAGTTCTATTCGACGGTGATCGGCTATAACAAGAAAACATTGAAGAAGGTGCCGCAGAGCTGGGCCGATTTCTGGAACGTGAAGGCGTTTCCAGGCACGCGCGCGCTGCGCAACGATCCGCAGACCGTGCTCGAAGCCGCGCTGCTCGCCGACGGTGTGCCGCGCGACAAGCTCTATCCGCTCGACGTCGATCGTGCCTTCAGGAAGCTGCAGCAGATCAAGCCGGACGTGACGGTCTGGTGGACTTCGGGCGGCCAGTCTGCGCAACTGCTGCATGACGGCGAAGTCGACATGACGATGATCTGGAACGGCCGCGCGAGCGCCGTACGCAAGGACAATCCCGACGTCGACTTCACGTTCAACGACGGCATTTTGCAGAACACGCAACTCTGCGTGCTGAAGAACGCGCCGAACGTGCCTGATGCGATCAGGTTCGTCAACGCGGCCGTCTCGCCCGACCTGCAGGCCAACCTGCCGCTTTATATCGACTACGGTCCGGGCAATCCGGCCGCGTTCAAGACCGGCAAGATCGACGCCAAACGTGCGAGCGAGCTGCCGAGCTCGCCGGAGAATGCGTCGAAGCAGGTGTTGATGTCGGAGGAGTGGTGGGCATCGGACGCCGGCATTCAGGCTAAGGCGCGTTGGCTCAAGTTCATGCAGTAAGCGGAAGTCGTTTTTCCTGCGCGCGGGTTTGCGGGTAGTTGAACGCGAAACCCGCGCGCAAATCCCAGCGCTTTTTGCGCGTCCCGCACGGCGCATCGTCCGCGCCATTCATCGAACATGATCGACTATCTGATTCTCGGCGGCGGCTCGGCCGGCTGTGTGCTGGCCGCGCGCCTTTCCGAAGACGAGGGTAAGACCGTCTGCCTCGTCGAGGCCGGCCGCAATATCTCGCGAACGGACATGCCCGCCACGGTGCGCAGCCGCTATCCCGGCCGCGCCTATCTCGACACCTCGAACATCTGGCAGCGCCTGAAGGCACGCATGAGCACCCCGGCCGCGACACGCCGTTACGAACAGGCGCGCCTGCTCGGCGGCGGGTCGGCGATCAATGCGCTGATGGCGAACCGCGGCGCGCCGGCCGACTACGACGAATGGCACGCGCACGGCGCACACGGCTGGAACTGGGACGCGTGTCTGCCGTACTTCCGCAAGCTCGAAACCGATCACGACTTCGGCGGGGCGCTGCATGGCACGAGCGGACCGGTGCGCATCCAGCGCACGCCGTGGGCGCGTATCTCGCCATTCGTACGGGCGGTGCTCGCCACGCTCGACGCGCGCGGCCACACGCGGCGTGACGACCAGAACGGCGAATGGCAGGACGGCACGTTCATCGGCTCGATCGCGGTGAGCGAAGCGGGCGAGCGCATCCCGACTTCGGTCTGCTATCTCGACGACGCCGTGCGTGCCCGGCCGAATCTCACCATCCGTACGCAAACGCTCGTCGAACACCTGCTGTTCGACGGCAAGCGCGCGATCGGCGCGCGGGTTGTCGGCGAGGACGGTGCGAGTGAAACGTTGCACGCCGGACAGGTGATCGTTTGTGCGGGCGCGATTCACAGCCCCGCGCTTCTGATGCGAAGCGGCATCGGGCCGGCGTCCGAACTCGCCGCACTCGGTATCGAGGTGCTGGCGGATCGCGGCGGCGTGGGCGGCAATCTGATGGAGCATCCGTCGATCGCCGTGTCGGCGGTTCTGCCGCGCGCGGCCCGCGCGTTATATCCCGACGAGCATCACGAGCAGGCGATCGTGCGTTTTTCCTCGGGCGTGAGCGGAGCGGTGCCGGGCGACATGCACGGCGCGATCCTGTCGCGATCGGGCTGGCATTCAGTCGGCTACCGGCTCGGCACGCTGTTTTTCTGGGTGAACAAGTCGTACTCGCGCGGCCGCGTGAGCCTGACCTCGGCCAGTGCGCACGACGAACCCGCCGTCGACTTCAACATGCTGTCCGACGCGCGCGATCTCGAACGGCTGAAACTCGCGCTGCGCTTCGGCGCCCAGACGCTGGCCGATCCGATGATGGCGAAGCACCGCGCCACGCTGCTGCCTTCGAGCTATTCGCCGCGCGTCGCGAGCGTGGCCGTGCCGGGCGTGTGGAACGCGTTGCAACGCGGCCTGCTGAGCGCGCTGCTCGACATTGCCGGGCCGTTGCGCGGGTGGCTGGTGCGCCGCGTGGTCACGCAAGGCGTGACGCTCGACGAACTGCTCGCCGACGATCACGCGTTGACGCGTTTCGTGACGCGCTCGGTGGGCGGCACCTGGCATCCGTCCGGAACCTGTCGCATGGGTGCCGCCGACGATCCGCTCGCCGTCTGCGACGCGCGCGGCGCGGTATATGGCGTCAGCGGACTTTATGTAGGCGATGCGTCGTTGATGCCGTCGATCCCTTGCGCGAACACGAATGTGCCGACCATCATGATCGCGGAGCGGATCGCGGATATGCTGCGGGGACGGGCGGGCACTGCGGCGGCTCCTTGAACAAGCCCGGAGTGGCGATGCCTACCGTGAAATAGCCGTATATCGGATAAATCAAAAATATCCGTATATCAGCTAAATTGACTTTATCCGTATTTCGGCTAAAATGAATATAGCCGAATAACGGATATTTCTTATGCCCGCCGTTCTCTCCTCCCAAGCCCTCGTGACCGCGCCCCAGCTCGGTCAGTTGCTCGTTGCATCACGCAAGCGGCGCAAGCTCACGCAGGCGGAAGTAGCGCAGCGCGTCGGCTTGAGTCAGAACCGCATATCGTACCTGGAAAAGAACCCGGATGAGCTCAGCTTCAAGCAGTTGCTCAGCTGGTGCTCGGCCATCGGGCTTGAGTTGCGCCTCGGCGAGCGGGGCGGGGTCGAGTCGAAAAACATCTCGGAGTGGTGAGCATGGGGCGCCGCTCGCACAGCCAAACCCTCTCCCTTTGGGCCAACGGCGATTTCGTCGGGCGTTGGACGGTCAATGCCAATGGGGAGTCCGAGCTGCAGTACGACAAGGCGTGGTGCGAATCGGCGCGTGGGCGCCCGATATCCCTGTCGCTGCCATTCAACCTCCACAACGAGCCGCTGAAGGGAGACAGTGTCTCCCATTACTTCGACGGCCTGCTGCCGGATAGCGAGACTATCCGAAAGCGGGTGGCGGCGCGGTTCAAGACGGGCTCCATCGAAGCATTCGACCTCCTGGCCGCGATTGGCCGCGACTGCGTAGGGGCCATACAGCTCTTGCCGGACGAGGCTGTACCGGAAGGGATAGACACGGTCGAGGGTATCGTCGTCGACGAAGAGGCCATCGAGCGGCACCTGCTCGAAGTCGTCACTCCGGACCGTTTCGCTGCCGCGCGAGATCCCGATGACGACTTCCGCATCTCGCTGGCCGGCGCGCAGGAGAAGGACGCCTTTCTGAGGTGGAACGGTCAATGGATGAAGCCGCGCGGCACGACGCCGACAACGCACATCTTCAAGCTGCCTATCGGCACGGTGGGCGGGCGCAAGGCTGACTTCAGCACCTCGGTCGACAACGAGTGGCTGTGCCTGCGGTTGTTCAAGGAGTACGGGTTGCCCACGGCAGAGGCGCGCATCGAGACGTTTGGCTCACAGCGGGTGCTCGTCGTCGAGCGTTTCGACCGGGTGCTCTCGCGCAGTGGAAAGCAGTTGTTCCGGCTTATCCAGGAGGACTTCTGCCAGGCAACCGGCACGTCACCCCTGGTCAGGTACGAGAATGAGGGCGGCCCGGGACTCCAGCAGATGTTCACGCTTTTGCAGCAGTCGCAGCAGGCGGCGGAAGACATGCGCACGCTCATGGCCTCGCAGATCATTTTCTGGATGATGCGGGCGCCGGACGGTCATGCCAAAAATTTTAGTATCCAGCTGCTTGCCGGCGGCGCGGGACGCTTCAGGCTGACGCCAATGTATGACGTGATGTCCGCCTACCCGGTCGTCGGCGAGGGGCCGAGTCAGTGGGCGGACCAGGAAATCAAACTGGCGATGGCCTTGCTCGGCAAGAATAAGCACTATCAGGTGCATAAAATCGAGCGGCGGCACTTCAATAGCACGGCCAGGAAGGTCGGTTATGGCGACAATGCGGAGCCGCTCCTGCAGGAGATTATCGCCCGCACGCCCGAGGTCGTAGAGAAAGTCCGCGCCGAACTGCCCGCAGGGTTCCCGGAGCAGGTGGCAGACAAGATTCTGGGCGGCATGCTGGCGGCGGCGCGCGTGCTGGAGAGCCAGCCGGCGAGCTAATGCATCGACCCTCGAAAAGGTCGACTCTAACGAATCGGCCCGGTCGCCAAACCCGCAATACCCAATCGGTGTCTTGAGCGAAGAAATCAGGCGCGTGCCGCGCCCGAACGGCGGCTCACCACGACGATCATTACGAGGCAGAGCGTGAGCGCGGTCAACATGGTGCTGATCGCGGCAATGGTCGGGTCGATCTCGTCGCGCAGCGTGACGAACATGCGGCGTGTGAGTGTCTGGTTCGAGCCGCCCGACACGAACAGCGCGACCACCGTTTCATCGAGTGCCTGAATGAACACGAATACCGCGCCGGAAACCACGCTCGCCTTGATCTGCGGCAGCGTCACGGCCATGAAACTACGAAAGCGATTCATGCCGAGGCTGCGCGCGACCATCTCCTGAGTGCGGTCGAAGGTCCGCAGATCGGCGCCGACCGAGATCAGCACGTACGGCAGGCCGAGCATCGTGTCGGCGAGAATCAGGCCGCCGAGCGTGTTCACGTAGCCGGCCTGCGAGTACACGAAAAACACCCCCACCGCGACGATGATGATCGGCACCATCAGCGGCAACATCAGCAATGTGCGCAGATAGCGCATGATCCAGTGGGTGCCGTTCTGGATCGCGTACGCGGCGGCCACGCCGAGCGGCGTGGCGATCAGCGCGGCGCTGATCGAAGCGGTCAGCGTCGTGCGCGCGGCGTCGATCCACGCGGGGTTGTCGAAGAACGAGTGATACCAGCGCAGCGAGTAGGCCGGCGGCGGGAAGGTCATGAAGCGCGTATCGGAGAACGACAGCGGCACGACGATCAGCACCGGCACCATCAGGAACAGCAGGATCAGCACGACGACCGCGCCGAGGACGATCCGTCCGAACGGGAGTTTGCTCATTTCGCGCCCAGGGTCTTTTCGAGTGGCACCACGCGGCTCGCGGCATAGAAGATCGCGAACACGCAGATCAGCAGCACGACGCTCACCGCGCTCGCCGCGCCCCAGCTGTTGTAGATCTCGATGTTGCGGCTCACCACCATCGACACCATGATCGACTTGCCGCCGCCCATCAGTTCGGGCGTGATGTAGAAGCCGAGGCACAGCACGAACACGAGCGTCACGCCGGCGAAGACACCGCTCATCGAGAGCGGCAGGAACACGCGAAGGAATACGTGCAGCGGCGAGCCGCCCAGGCTCGCGCCGGCTTGCGAAAGATTCGACGGGATTTTCTGCATCGCCGAATAGAGCGGCAGCACCATGAACGGCAGCAGGATGTGAACCATCGCGATCACCGTGCCGAACTGGTTATAGGCGAGTTGCACCGGCCGGTCGATCAGGCCCGAAGCGATCAGCGCCTTGTTGACCAACCCCGTGCGCTGTAGCAGCACGAGCCATGCGTAGGTACGCACCAGGACGCTGGTCCAGAACGGCAGAATCACCATGCCGAGCACGAGCGCGCTCAGCCTGGGTGGCAACGACGCGGCGAAGTAGGCAACCGGATAGCCGAGCAGCAGCGTGACGACGGTCACGATGATGCTCAGCTTGAAGGTCAGCAGAAACGTTTCGAGGTACGCGCCCGTGAACATGCGCCGGTAGTTTTCGAACGTGAAGCCGTCGTGATAGATGGACTGCCACGACAGCCACGCGAGGGGCACGACCAGCAGCACGACGATCACGAGGAGCGCCGGCGCCATCAGCAGAAGCATCGTGCGGTCCTCGCGGCGCTGATAGCACGCGGCGGGATCGGACCCGGTGGCTTGCATCGAGGTGGTGCCCTGGAGCATCCGTTTGGCGGTTGTCATCATGCACCTACGGCGTCGAGAAACTGATACCACGCCGCAACGAGTCTCACACCCGGCGCGCGCAGCGAATGAAAGGGCACGGGCCGCAAGCCGGGTGCGCCGAGCAGCGAAAGCTCGGGTGTTTCGCCGAGCGCGAGCGCGGCGGCATGCTGGCCGAGCAGGCTCGCCATCGCAACGCCTGCTCCGTTATACCCCAGACAAAAGGTCGTGGCGTCGTCGCTGCGCCCAACGTGCGGCAACGAGTTGAACGTCATGCCCACATAGCCCGACCAGCGATATTCCACGCGCACGTCCGCGAGATCCGGAAAGAGCGCGACCATCGCACGCTGCAGCGCGTCGAAGCCGCTGGTTTGCCCTTCCTTGCCGAACGCGTCGCGTCCGCCAAACAGCATGCGGCCGTCCACCTTGCGGAACCACTTCATCATGCGCCGCGTTTCGGTGTAGCTGCGGCGCTCGACCATCAGGCGCGCATCGAGTTCGGCGGAAAGGCGCTCGGTGGCGATCATCGCACTGCGAAACGGTACGAGTTCGCGCTGATATGCCGAGGTCGCCGCCGTGAGATCCGAATACGCATTGGTCGCGACGACGACCTGCTTCGCGCGCACCGTGCCGCCGGGCGTGCGCAGCGTCACGCGCGTCTCGCCGGGTGCGCGATGCATCTGCTGCACCGGCGTCGATTCGTAGATCGGCACACCGCGCAGCGTAAGGCCGCGCGCGAGTCCGCGCACGTATTCGAGCGGCAGAATGGTGCCGGCGTCCGCGCTCAGCACGCCGCCGACAAAGCCCTTCGAACCGGTCTCGTGTTCGATCTCGGCGCGCGCTTGCACGGTCATCGAGGTATCGCCGAGATTCGCGCGAACCCAGTCGGCTTCGGCGCGAATCGCGGCGAACGCAGCCTCCGTGTGAGCGCAGCGCAGGCTGCCGGTCTGTTCGAAGCGGGCGCGCGTGAGTTGGAATTCATCGACCAGCGTCTCGACCACCCGCACGCCTTCGTGCGCGAGGCGGTGCATGCGTTTCGCGGTGTCGAGGCCATGCAGCCTGTCGATCGTGGGAAACGACAGTCTGAACTTGGACGACACCACGCCGCCGTTGCGCCCGCTCGCGCCCCAGCCCACCGGGTTCGCATCGAGCACCACACAGTCGACGCCGCGCTTTTGCAGCGCATACGCGGCGGCAAGGCCCGAATAGCCCGCGCCGATCACCGCGACCTCGACCTCGAGATCGCGCGCGAGCGGCACGCCGGTGCTGAGCGCCGCACCGGCGCCGGGCGAGGCGGCGAGGAGCGCCCGCCAGAGCGAATCAGGCGGGGGCGTGTGGGATGTCGGCGGCGCGAGCATCGGCTCAGGCGGCGAGGCGTGCTTCGGCTTCGACGGCGTCCGCGAGCGCGCCGAGCGTCGCAAACTTGAAAGTCGGCGTGGTGACGGCTTCCGGCACGGGCGTGCCGCCGAAGCCTTTCACGCCCTGGCGGCGTTCGATCCAGCAGGTCGCATAGCCAAGCCGGGTGGCGACGCCGATGTCGTGATACTGGCTCTGCGCGGTATGCAGGATTTCACCAAACTTGTAGCCGAACGCCGCCTGACGGCCGCGGTTGTACGCGAAGAATTGCGGATCGGGCTTGGCGACGCCGGTTTCGTCGCAGCAGACGGTGTCGTCGAACGGGTCGCCGAGCGTGTGCGCGTAGGCCGACAGCGCCACGCGGTCCGCATTGGTCATGGCAACCAGCCGGAAGTGTTTGCGCAGACGCTTGAGCGCCGCGACCGAATCCGCGAACGCCGGCCATTCGAGTACGTCGCGCTGAAAGGCGGCAGCCGATTGCGGGTCGTCGGGCAGACCGAGTTCCCTGGCCAGCGACAGATAGACGTTCGCCATTTCATGGCTCGAACGGCCCGGATGGGCCGCACGGCCGCGCAGGTACGGCTCGAAGATCTGGTCGTCGGTCAGGTCTTTCGCGGCCGGGCCGCCAAGGCGGCGCACGGAGCCGAGTACGCCGCGCTCGAAGTCGATGAGCGTGCCGACGACGTCGAACGTCAGGACCTTGAAATCGGTGAGGTTCATGAAATCATCCTTTTGCAGTGTGCTGTGAATAGTGAATCGGGAGAGGGTTTGCCCGGACGTGGGCAGGGACTATCGGAGCGGAATCAGGCGGGCACGACAATCGTGTCCTGCGGATCGAGTACGACGTTCATCGGCGCGCCGGGCTCGGGAATGCGGCGGCGCGCGTCGTGTCCGCCGGGCTGTCTGAGGCTGATGGCGGTGCCGTCGGCGAGGGTCGCGAACACGCGCAGGCTTTCGCCCTGATACAGCACCTCGGTGACCCGGCACGACAGACGGTTGACGCCCGCGTGCGGCTCGCCGCTATCGATCACGAGCTTCTCGGTCTGCACCGCGAGCAGCAGCCTGTCGCCGTGCGGCAGCGGGTGCGCGGTGCGCAGCACCGTATCGCCGAGACGCACGGCATCGTCGCCGGCGCGCGTTACGGCGAGCAGTGTCGCTTCGCCGATGAAGCTCGCCACGAACGCGTCGCAGGGGCGGTCGTAGAGCCGCTCGGGCGTATCGATCTGCACGAGCCGGCCGTTCTTCAGCACGGCCACGCGGTCGCTCATGGTGAGCGCCTCGCGCTGGTCGTGCGTCACATAGACGATCGTCGCGCCGAGCTTGCGATGCAACCGCCGCAACTCGATCTGCATGGTTTCGCGTAGCTGCTTGTCGAGCGCGGAGAGCGGCTCGTCCATCAGGATCAGTTGCGGCTCGAACACCATCGCGCGGGCGAGCGCCACGCGCTGGCGCTGGCCGCCCGACAACTGGCCGATACCGCGATTCTCGTAGCCGGGGAGCTCGACCATCGCGAGCGCGTCGGCAACCTTCCTGGCCCACGTCGCTTTCGGCTGACGCCGCGCGCGCAGCGGAAACGCCACGTTCTCGCCCACGCTCATATGCGGAAACAGCGCGTAGTTCTGAAACACGATGCCGATGTCCCGCTTGTGCGGCGGCGCAAATGTAATGTCGCGCTCGCCGACCCAGACCGCCCCCGAACTGGGCTGCACGAAGCCGCCGAGAATGCCGAGCAGGGTGGTCTTGCCCGACCCCGAGGGACCGAGCAGCGAGACGAATTCGCCGGGGGCGATGTCGAGCGAAACGTCGTCGAGGGCCACCACGTGGCCATAACGTTTCGCTGCCGATCGGATTGAAACACCTGTTTTCGCTCGTGCGTCCATTGCGTCCTGTCTCGCTGTAGAAGCCTGCGTTAGGGAAAATATAGGCCGTGCCATTTTTGGCGGCAATTCCCAAATTGTTGGATAGGGCATAACATCAGGTCATGCCCAACCTTCGCAAAAAACTGCCTAGCGCCAACGCGCTGTTCGTGTTCGAAGCGGCCGCGCGCTGCGGCAACTTCACGCGCGCGGCGCAGGAGTTATATGTCAGCCAGCCCGCGGTGAGCCGCATGCTCTCGCGCATGGAAGACCATCTCGGCGTGCGCCTGTTCGAGCGCGTGCGAGGTGGAATCGAACTGACCGAAAACGGCAGAATCCTCTACCGGAAGATATCCGAAGGCTTCAACGGCATAGAAAGCGCGATACGCGAGATCGAGGCGCGCGCAACCGGTGTCGAGTCGGTCACGCTGTCGGTGTCCACCGCGTTCACCACGCACTGGCTGATGCCGCGCATGAGCCGTCTGAACCAGGCGTTTCCGAATGTGGACTTGCGGTTTCAACTGATCTCGGGGCGAATCGGCGGCCCGCTCGTCGACGTGGATCTCGGCATGCGCTTTCTGCGCGAGGACGAGATCGGCGAGAACAGCATGCTCGTGATGCCGGAGACGCTGCTGCCGGTGTGCAACCGCCGCTATCACGAGACAGCGGCGACCGAGGCGGGCCGCAAGCACGGCGACACGGTGATCGTGATGGACGACGGCGAGCGCGGCTGGCATGACCGGTTCGCCGCGTTCGCGGCACAGGGGCGGCACGCCGCGAGCATGCTGAGTTTCAACGACTACGCCATCGTCGTGCAGGCGGCGTTGCTTGGGCAGGGCGTCGCGCTCGGCTGGCTCAACGTGGTGTCGCATTGGCTTCTCGAAGGCGCGCTGCTGCCGGCCGAAGAGGAACTGATCGTGACGAACCGGCGCTGCTGCCTGGTGTGGCCGGAGAGTCGGCCGTTGCGGCCCGTGGCTGCCGACGTGCGCGACTGGATTCTCGACGAGACGCGCGCCGACGTGCGCGCGGTGGACCGGCAGTATCCGAAGCTGGGGCTGCGGCGCGTGCTGGCGCAGGCGGGCCTCGCGATCGGTCCGGCCCGGGATGAAGCGCGAAGCGATGCGGCGGCCCGCTCAGTCACGCCGCCAGGCGCGTGAGATATGCCGACCCACGCCGACCCACGCCGACCGACGCCGACCGACGCCGACCCACGCCAACCGCTGCGGACGACTACCGGTCAACCGGGCACGAAGGCCCGCGCACGGATTCATTACAAGGTCTTGCTGCAGAGTTTGAAATCAGGATCTTCGGCGTAGGTCTGCACATGGAAGCCGAGGTTTTTCATCAGTTTCAGCATGTTGGTATTCTTGACCAGCACGAGGCCGTCGATTTCACTCAGGCCTTTGTGGCGCGCAACCTCCATGATCGACAGCATCAGACGCGAGCCAAGTCCCTGGCCGCTGAAGTCGTCATCCACGACTAGCGAAAACTCGCAACTCGTGAGGTCGGGGTTGGCAATGTAGCGTGAAACGCCGATCATGCGCTCGGTTTCGGTGAACTCGCCGTCGTCGGTCGCGGTACGCTCCTTGCAGACCGCCACCAGCGCCATTTCACGGTCGTAGTCGATCAGCGTGTAACGCGCCAGCATGGGCACGGAAAGTTCGCGCAGCGACGACACGAAGCGGTAATAGCGCGACCGGTCCGACAGCTTGCGCACGAAGGCCTGCAGCATTTCGGCGTCGTCCGGCTGGATCGGGCGCAACGTATATTGTCCGCCCCCGCGCATGGGCCATTCCTGCGTGTAGCTGGAAGGGTACGGCAGGATCGACAGATGGTCGTAGCTGTGCAGCAGCGGTTGCGCGTTGTCGATCACCACGCGCGCATCGACCGCCAGCGCGCCGGCTTCGTCCACGATCAGCGGATTGATGTCCATCTCGCGCAGTTGCGGCAGTGCGCACACCATCTCCGATACGCGCAACAGCACGTGCTCGATCGCCTCGCTGCGCACGGCCGGCGCGCCGCGCCACTCACCCAGCGTTTCAGCCGAACGCACCCGCTGGATCAGGCGTTGCGAGAGGAACTGGTTGAGCGGCGGCAATTCGACCGCGCGGTCGTTGATCAGCTCGATCATGGTGCCGCCCGCGCCGAACGTGATAACCGGACCGAACGGCTGATCCGTGACCACTCCGATATACAGCTCGCGCCCGTGCTTCTTGCCGGACATTTTCTGAATGGTCACGCCGTTGATCCGTGCGTCCGGCCTGAGCCGGCGCACGGTCGCGATCATGTCGTTGTAGATATCGCGCACGCTGGTGGCGTTGAGCACGTTGAGGACGACGCCCTGAACGTCGGATTTGTGCGCAATGTCGGGCGAGTCGATTTTCAGCGCGACCGGATAGCCGATCTGGCTGGCAATCAGCATCGCTTCGTTGGCGTTGTGGGCGAGGATGGTTTGCGTGATCGGAATATGGAAAGCCGCCAGCAGCGCTTTCGATTCCATTTCCGTCAGCACTTTGCGCCGTTCGGCCAGCACGCTTTCAATCAGGATGTGCGCGCCCGCCAGATCCGGTTTGGCCAGTTGCGACAGCGGAGGCGGAGTCTGCTGCAGCAGTTGCTGATTCTGATAGAAGGAGGCGATATTGCTGAAGGCATCGACAGCCGCTTCGGGTGAACGGAAGGTGGCGATGCCGGCGCCGTTGATGATTTCGCGCGCCTCGGCGACCTTCTGGTCGCCCATCCAGCAGGTCAGAAGCGGCTTGCCGATGTTGGCGCTGGCGAGCACCAGTTCCTGTGCCACCGCGGTCGGATCCACGCCCAGCTTGGGCGAATAGATCACCAGGATACCGTCCACCTCGCTATCCGCGGCGCAGGCAGCGGCGGCCGCGCGGTAGTGTTGCGGGCCGGCCTCTTCGGACAGATCGAGCAGGTTGGCAATGGTCGCGAGCCGCGGCAATTGCGGCGCGAGTGCCGCGCTCGTGTCGGGCGAGAGTCGCGCGAGGACGAGGCCCAGTTCGGTGAGCCAGTCGACGGCCAGCACGCCGGGCCCGCCGCCATTGGTCACGATCGCCAGCCGTGAGCCGACCGGACGATAGCGCGAGGCAAGACACTTCGCGGCGGAAAACAACTGGGCGAACGATCTCACGCGCACTGCGCCGGCGCGGCGCAAAGCCGCATCGAAGACCTCGTCGCTGCCGATGATGTTGCCCGAATGGGTGAGCGCCGCCTGCGACGCAGCGGCCTTGCGGCCAGCCTTGAGCACCACCACGGGCTTGGTAATGGCCGCCGCGCGCAGGGCGCTGAGAAACCGGCGCGCGTTCGTGATGCCTTCCATGTAGATCACGATGCTATGGGTGGCCGGGTCGGTTGCGAGGAAATCCAGGGTTTGCGCGAGATCCACGGCGGTATTCGGCCCGAGCGATACCACGGTCGAGAAGCCGACTGCATTCTTGTCGGCCCAGTCGAGTATCGAAGAGGTCAGCGCACCCGACTGCGAAACGAGGGCGAGCGGTCCCTGCTGCGCCAGCGGTCCCACGACGCCGACGTTGATGTTCAGCCGTGGGCGTTGATAGCCGAGACAGTTCGGCCCTAGCAACTGAATGCCGTGTTTGCGCGCAATGGCGTGCAGATCTTTGGCATGCGCCTGATCGACACCGGTTGAAATGATCAGTGCCGCCTGGCATTGAATACGCCCGGCGACTTCCAGAGCGGACGGCAACTCGTCGTCCGGCAGGGCGATGACCGCCAGATCCGCGCGCGAATGGGCCAGTTCGCCGAGCGTGCCGGTCATGCCCACGTCGAGAAACGTGACCGGTCCGGCGAAGCCGCTCTCCCGTATCAGGGCGCTCACGGCCCGGCCGTAATGGGTTTGACTGTCCGGTTCGTCGGCCTTGCCGACGAACACCACGATCGAGTTGGGGGAGAACAGCGGCGTCAGGTAATGTTTATCCATGAGATGCGCTCAGCAATCCATACCAATGAGTTCTCTCACATGCGCGGCCACGCCGCGTGCGAGCGACGAGAGTTCGTAGCCGCCTTCGAGGCAGGACACGATACGCCCCCTGGCGTGACGCCTGGCGACGTCGACAAGACGCTCGGTGACCCACGCATAATCCGCTTCGACGAGGCCGAGGTTGCCCATGTCGTCTTCACGATGACCGTCGAAGCCGGCTGAGATGAAAATCATCTCCGGCCTGAACGCTTCGAGCGCCGGCAGCCATTTCTCGGTGACGGCCGCGCGGAATACGTCGCCGTACGAGCGCGTGGGCAGCGGCACGTTCACCATATTGTCACCGCGAGGCTCGTTACCGCAGAACGGGTACAGCTTGTCCTCGAAGATCGAGCACATCAGAACCCGTGCGTCGGCGTGGAGAATGTCTTCGCTGCCATCGCCGTGATGAGCGTCGAAATCGATCAGCGCCACGCGCGCGAGTCCATGCACGTTCAGCGCATGCCGGATGCCGACCACGACGTTGTTGAAGAAGCAGAACCCACCCGCCGCCGCATATTTCGCATGGTGTCCCGGCGGCCTGATGTTGCAAAAGGCGCAACAGGCGTCGCCGGCAAGTACCAGATCGGTCGCCAGCACGGCCGCGCCGGCCGCACGCAAGGCCGCCTGGTACGTATAAGGGTTCATGCTGGTGTCGGGATCGACACGCACGTAGCCTTCCAGCGGAGCCATGTCGGCAATGCCGCGGATATACGGCAGGGAATGCGCCTGCGCGAGCTGCTCCTCCGTTGCCAGCGGTGCCTCGTACGTTTGCATGCAGTCGAGCAGGCCTTTGATCAGCAACATGTCGTGAATCGCGCCGATGCGATCGGGCGACTCGGGATGCATGTGTCCCATTTCGTGTTTGACGCAATCGCGATGCGATATATAGGCGGGTAGCATTCTGGTTCGACCGTGGTGACACTGGCTGCTGCCAATAGGCACCTGCACAGGCTGCCAGCAGCGTTCTTTCTGTACCCTCGCGTCACGCTGCTGTAAGGCCTCGCCGTGCGAGGGGAGATGGCTCTATCAGGCGCCGCACATCGCAGTGACGGATTGATGCAAATCAACGAACAAACGGGCCTGACGACGTTGATTGCAGCCTGGCGCGGCCGCGGATTGCGTTTAGTTCGTCATACCGATCCGGTGAGCATGCCTGAAAATATTCGCCGGAAGGGACGCGTTGCGGACTGACCTGTATCAACAGGACGCGCCCATGACCTCCTACGATTGTTCTGTCTTTGGCGCTGAACGGCGCGGTCCGGGCGCGGTCCGGTATGCAAGCTTCGTTGGCTGGAGGCGAGGGCGGCTGCCTCCTTTTCTACCAACCTCAACTGGTTTGCGATGAGTTCCTTACCTGAAACTTCTGAACACAGTGTCGAAGATCGGCCATCCGGCGGTTTGACAAGCGACGAAGCGCAGCGCCGGCTGAAAGTTTTCGGCCCGAACGGTGTGCCCGACACGGCGACGTCTCCGTGGAGCCGCGCATTGGGCAAGTTATGGGCGCCGGTGCCGTGGATGCTGGAAGCCGCAATCGTGCTGCAGCTCGTGCTGGGCGAGTACGTCGAAGCCGGCGTGATCGCCGCGCTCCTGATATTCAACGCCGCCTTGGGCTTCTTCCAGGAGAGCCGGGCGCAAGCAACGCTCGACGCGCTCAAGTCCCGCCTCGCTCTGGTCACACCGGTCCGACGCGACGGCGCATGGAAGACGGTGCCGGTCGGGCAACTGGTGCCGGGCGACATCGTGAAGCTTTCGCTTGGCTGCATTGTGGGCGCCGATGTCCGCCTGATCGAAGGCGAGGTGCTGCTCGATCAATCGACCCTCACGGGCGAGTCTCTGCCCGTCGAAGGCGGTCCTGGGTTGCAGACTTACGCCGGTGCGCTCGTGCGGCGCGGCGAAGCGGTTGCGGAAGTCACCGCAACGGGCAGCCGCACGAAATTCGGCCAAACCGCCGAGCTGGTTCGTATCGCCCGCGTTCCCAGCTCGCAGCAGCAGGCCGTGATGCGGGTGGTGCGAAATCTTGCCATGTTCAATGGCGTGATCGTTCTCGTGCAGATCGGCTATGCGGCCTCGCTGCGGATGCCGCTGGTCGAGATCGTGCCGCTCGCACTCACCGCTATCCTGGCAGCGATTCCCGTGGCGTTGCCGGCCACCTTCACGCTCGCGACCGCCTTGGGCGCCAGGGTACTCGCGAAGCTGGGCGTTCTTCCCACCCGCTTGTCCGCGATCGATGAAGCGGCCTCGATGGACGTTCTCTGCGCCGACAAGACGGGCACGTTGACGCGCAACGAACTGGCGGTGACCGCGGTGCACGCAATGCCGGGTTTCGATGAGCCGCATGTGCTCGCGCTTGCCGCGCTGGCCAGCTCCGAGGGCGGCCAGGACCCGGTCGATGCGGCGATCCGCAACGCGTCCCGGCCCGCTTGCGCGGCGGATTTGCCCAGGCTTGTCAGGTTCGTGCCGTTTGACCCGGCGGAAAAGATGTCCGAGGCGCTCGCAACGGATAAGGACGATCGCACAGTTCGCATTGTCAAAGGCGCGTTCGCGCGTGTAAGTGCCCTGACGCAATCGTCGCCGGAAGCGGCCGTCGCTGAGCAGGCTCTCGAAGCCAAAGGATTTCGCGTATTGGCGGTCGGAGTCGGCGCTCCGGATGAGCTCAAGGTGGCCGGCCTGATCGCGTTGAGCGATCCGCCCAGAGACGATTCCGCGAGGCTGATCACGGACCTGCTCGGAATGGGCGTGCACACCGTGATGGTGACCGGCGATGCCGTGGCGACCGCCGGCGTAGTAGCCCATACGGTCGGGCTCGATGGCGCGGTCTGTCCGCCGGGGCCGCTCCCCGAGCAATTGCGTCCGGAAGAGTTTGCCGTTTTCGCGGGCGTGTTCCCCGACGACAAGTTCCACATCGTCAAGGCGTTCCAGAGCGGCGGCCATATTGTCGGCATGTGTGGCGACGGCGCGAACGATGCCCCGGCGCTGCGTCAGGCGCAAATGGGAATTGCCGTCTCGACGGCCACCGATGTCGCCAAGTCGGCGGCCGGTATCGTGCTGACCGAGCCGGGCCTGGGCGGTGTCGTTGCCGCGGTGCGCGAGGGGCGGGTCACTTTCCAGCGCATCCTCACCTACACGTTGCGATCGGTGACGCGCAAAATCGATCAGATGCTGTTCCTGACGGTTGGCCTGATCATGACCGGCCATGCGGTCCTGACACCGATGCTGATGGTCGTGCTCATGACAACCGGCGATTTCCTCGCGATGTCGTCGACGACAGATAACGTGCGGCCGTCGTCCAGGCCCAATGCCTGGCGGATCAACAACCTGACGATCGCGGGCATTGTGCTGGCGTCCTGCAATCTGCTGTTTTGCAGCTCGATCCTCGCCCTCGGCAAGTTCTGGCTGCAGCTGGGCACCGGCCAGTTGCAAACGCTCGCGGCGGTCATTCTGGTGTTCAGCGGCCAGGCGGTCCTGTACGTGGTACGTGAACGCCGGCGTCTGTGGAGTTCCCGGCCGGGACGGTGGCTGATCGTGTCGTCGATTGCGGACGTGTCGATCATTGCGACCCTGGCAACACGGGGAATACTGATGTCGCCGATACCGCTGCAGTGGATCGGCGCCATGTTGGGCGCGGCCATCGTCTTCGCATTCGTCCTGGATTTCGTGAAGGTGGCCGCGTTTGCCCGTCTGAAGATGGTATAGGGCTTCGCGATCGCGTTTACGATGTAGGGCGGCCTCAAGAGTCGACTTCATTCATTGCGCCGGCATCGAAGCGTCGCAACCCTCACGTGTCCTGCTTCACGGAATCGCGTGCGCCTGTCAAGCCTGCCGCCCGGCGAGCCACATCGAGCCGTTTGCGCAGCGAGGCTTCGGCGAGGTCGAGTTCAGCGACCAGACTGCGCAGCGATTCGTCGTTGATACGCTGTTCATGCCTTTCCGCGTAAAGCGCATTGCGTTCGACGTGCAGCGACTTCAGGCGCAATTCGAGTTCCACCACATAGCGATGACGGCGCTGGCGAACCACGTCGGGGGCTTCCGCAAGTGCCTCGGGTGTAGCGGGCGGCGCAGGATCCTCCAGCAGATCGATGCGTTTGCGATACTCCTGGGTCAGGCGCCCAGCCGATTCCTGATACTGCGCGAGCCATTGCGGATCGACGGATTCCGCCTGTTCCTTGCCGAGCACCATGCTGGCGATCGCGGCTTTACAGGCGGCGACCCGCGCACGGCGTTCCTCCCGGGCCGATGCCGGCTCGCCACCCGCCGGCATGCGCTTGAGAACCAGCGGCAGACCGATGGTCCCGACCACCAGCGTGAAGAGAATCGTGCCCGTCGCGAGGAAAATCAGCAGGTCGCGGGCCGGAAAAGGTGCGCCGTCGTTGAGCAGCAGTGGCAGCGAGAGAGCGCCGGCGAGCGTCACCGCGCCGCGGATGCCGGCCAGCGTGCTTGCAAGCGTCAGCAGGTACGAGGGCTTCTCGACCAGTTTCCCTTCCGCATGCGCGCGCCACAGGCTGCCCTGGACGCCGAGCGTCAGCCAGATCCAGCGCAGCAACAATAGCGCCGACGAGATGGCGACCGCGTAACCCGCGAGAATCCACCATTGATGGCCGGCTTCCCGCAACGGTGTCCCGATGATGGACGGTAACTGCAGGCCGAGAAGCAGGAAGATCGCGCCGTTGAAGGCGGATTCGACCATGGTCCATGTGCCTTCCGTCTGCATGCGTTCCGCCACGAACTCGCTGCGATCGAGATCGGCGAAATTCGTCATGACGCCGGCGGCCACGGCAGCCAGAATGCCCGAGACGCCGAGCCGATCGCCCACGATATAGGCTGCGAAAGGCAGCAGCACCAGCAGGAGCGCCATCTGGGTGGCGGCCACGTCGCCCAGGCGCCGCGTCACGGTGTCGCGTGCCACGGAGAAGCCCCAGCCGATGAGCGCTCCCGCGCCGATTCCGCCGAAGGCGATCCAGATGAAGTCCCGCGCGACATGGGTCCACGAGAACAAGCCGGTGAGCGTGGCCGCAATGGCGAACTTCAAAGCCACCAGGCCCGATGCGTCGTTCAATAGCGACTCGCCTTCCAGCACGCGCATGGTCTGCGAAGGCATGCCCAGATTGCGCGTGATCGCCGAGACGGCGACCGCGTCCGTGGGGGACACCACGGCGGCGAGCGCGAACGCAACTGTCAGCGGCATCTCCGGGATCAGCCAGTGGATCAGATAGCCCAGGCCGACCACGGTGAACAGGACGAGGCCGAATGCGAGCTTTAGTATGGGCTTGTAAAGCGCGAAGAATTCGCGCTTCGGAATACGCCAGCCATCGGCGAATAGCAGTGGCGGGATGAACAGGAGCAGGAACAGATCCGGGTCGAATACGATGTGCAGACCCTGACGAGGCCAGGATAGCGCGGCCCCGAGAAGAATCTGGATCAACGGCAGGGGAATGGTGCGGATGTAGCGGGAAGCGACGCCGGTAAGCGCCCCTAACATCAGTACCAGGAGTACGGTTTCAACGGTGTGCATCGGCAGACTTTAGCAAGAATGGACTTCGTCTGTTTTCTGGACGCCTTCACTGCGCACCGGGACGTGCTAACGCAATGGGTCAGTCATGATACGGTGAAAAACATGCAATCCTGATTCGCCGGATGCTCGGGAGCCTCGTTGAGCATACGGCGACGTGAGATTTGCGGGCCTGGTCAGACCTTGAAAACCGACCCCGTGCGGCCGAGGGTGACGGTGACGGTATGCGTTGCACCGTCGTCGATGAGCCGCACGTCTACATTACCGGGTTGCCGCTGAGCGCCGTCCACCAGCACGTCAATCACACCGCGGCTCACCCCGTGCGGGTTTCGCACGGCAATGTCATAGCGGCTCGCGCCGTAATGCAGAACGGCGGTGAAGCCGGGCCATGCTCCCGGCACACACGGCTGAATCGACAATACGTCGCCGTGTCTGCGAATTCCCAGAATGCCCTCCATACCCGCGCGATACATCCATCCGGCCGATCCCGTGTACCAGGTCCATCCGCCGCGACCCACGTGCGGCGCGACTGAATACACGTCGGCGGCGACTACATAAGGTTCGACCTTGTAGCGGTTCACGGCACTCCGGGTGCGGCCGCGATTCACCGGATTCAGCAGCGCGAATAGCTCCGCGGCCCGGTCGCCGTCGCCCATCTGCGCGAACGCCAGCACCGACCACATTGCAGCATGAGTATATTGGCCGCCATTTTCACGCACGCCCGGCGGATAACCTTTGATATAGCCCGGGTCGAGCACCGTGCGGTCGAAGGGCGGCGTGAACAGCAGCGCGAGGCTCTCGTCGCGGCGGATCAGGCGGCGGTCGAGTTCCGCCATCGCCTGTTCGGCCCGCCCGGGACCGGCCGCGCCCGACAGGACACTCCACGATTGCGCGATGGCGTCGATCGAGCATTCGTCGTTGCTGCTCGAACCGAGCGGCGTGCCGTCGTCGAAATAGCCGCGCCGATACCATGCGCCGTCCCAGCCCGCGTTTTCCAGCGCGATCTTCAGTTCGGCGGCGCGCCCGGTCCAGCGATCCGCCCGCGCGTCGTCGTTTCGCTCGCGCGCCAGCGGCGCGAAATTCGTCAACGCCGCGATCAGAAACCAGCCGAGCCAGACACTTTCGCCGCGCCCGGCTTCGCCCACGCGGTTCATGCCGTCGTTCCAGTCGCCCGTGCCCATCAACGGCAGGCCGTGGGCGCCGAACAGTTCGAGACTCTGGTCAAGCGCCAGCGCGCAGTGCTCGAACAGCGTCGCGCCGAGGTCCGACACCGTCGGCACGAAGTAGGCATCGTATTCGTCCTGGCCGAGTGTGCGTCCTTCGAGAAAGGGCACGTCGACATCGAGAATCGCGCGGTCTCCGCTCACGTCGACGTATTGCGCTACTGAGTAGGCCAGCCACGCACGGTCGTCGGAAATGTGCGTGCGCACGCCGTCGCCGCCTTGCGGCAGCCACCAGTGCTGCACGTCGCCCTCGCGGAATTGCCGTCCCGCCGCTCGCAGCAGGTGCTCGCGAGTCAACTCGGGACGGACGGCGGCGAGCGCCATGCCGTCCTGCAACTGATCGCGAAAGCCGTAAGCGCCGCTTGCCTGATAGAAGCCCGCGCGCGCCCAGATGCGACAGGCGAGCGTCTGATACAACAGCCAGCGGTTGAGCATCAGATCCATCTCACGGTCGGGCGTTTTCACCTGCACGGTGCCGAGCGTGTCGTTCCAGAACGCCGTTACGGTGGCGAGCACGGCGTCCAGATCCGCTGCGCGATAGCGCTCGATCAACTGGCGCGCGGCGTCGGCCGAGTCCGATTCGCCCAGCAGAAACACCACCGACATCGCCTCGCCGGGTTCGAGTTCGATCGTGGTGAGGAGTGCCGCGCACGGATCGAGGCCCGCACCGATCTTGCCCGACAGTGTCGCGTGGCCCGCGCTGCCGGAAAGGGCAGCGGGCTCGCTCAGGTTGCCATTGCGACCGACGAATTCACGCCGGTCCGCGCTCCACGACGTCTGCACGCCGTTCATATCGGCGAAGGCCACGCGGCCGCGATAGGTTTGCGACCAGTCGTTGCGCGCGAACAGCGCGCCGGTGGCCGCGTCGATTTCGCTGACGGTATGCGGCGCGGCGATGCTGCGCGACGGCCCCAGCGCCCATTCCACATAGGCCGTCACCGAAAGCCGTCGGGTTCTGCTGGATAGATTGCGCAAGGTCATCCGGGAGATTTTCAGCGGGTCATCGAGCGGCACGAATTGCAGCAGTTCGAGTGCGATATCGTGAGCGGTGTGCGTGAAGCGGCTGAAGCCCTGACCGTGACGGGCGATATACGGCGCCGCGGCGGGCGAGTTGTCGCGCAAAGGGTTCGCAAGCGGGCCAAATAGCGCACCCGTGTCGTCGTCGCGAACATAGAACGCTTCCGAAGCCGGGTCGCTGACCGGGTCATTCGACCATGCCGTCAACTGGTGCTCGCGGCTATTCGACGCCCATGTGTAGCCGCTGCCTTCCGCCGACACAAGAAAGCCGCAGTGACGATTGGCAATTACGTTGACCCACGGCATTGGCGTGCACTGGCCAGGCCCCAGCACGACGACGTACTCGCGGCCGTCATCGGCAAAACCGCCCAGACCGTTGAAATAGTCGAGCCCGGCTTCCACGCGAACGGTTTTTTCCGGAATCTGCGTGAGCGTCGGCTCAGGTGTGCGTTTCGGTCGCGGCAAGGCGCTCGTGGGCGGCCTCGCGACACGCTTTAACTGATCCGCCAGACGGCCATTGCGCGCCGCCAGTACCGCGCGGGCGACAACCGGAAACAGCGCGCGGGAATCGGCCGACATCAGGTCTGCGCGCAGTACGAAGATTTCGCCGCGCGCGGTGCCGTCGGGTGCGGACCGCTGCCCCGAACGCACCAGCGTTTCCAGTGCGGTCTGCAAATCCTGCACGTATGAAGCGGCGCGCTCGTTGATGATGACGAGATCGACCGCGAACCGTTTCATGCGCCAATAGGCATGCGCATGCACCAGTTGCTGCACCAGCGCCATGTGCTCGATATCGTCGATACGCACCAGCAGGATCGGCAAATCGCCCGATACGCCATGCTTCCACAGCGGGACGGCGCCCGTACCGCCGGCCGCCGACACTTGCGCCGCGCCGCGCAGCAAGGCGGCCGAGGCCGGTCGCATCGACGGGTCGCTGTATAGCATGTAGCTGGCCATGCGCTGGAACTGTACGGCCTCGTCCGCCGTCACGCCGTTATGGCGCAGTTGCACCTGCGCCTGAGTCCACGCCAGCATGGTCGCCCGCGCATACGACGCATCGTCGCGATGCTTGTCGACCAGGTCCAGCAAACGGGCGCGGGAGTCGGCCACGATGGTCCAGAACGCGACACTCGCGGTGGCGCCCGGCGCGATGGTCAGCCGCCGGCGTATCGTGAATGCGGCATCGAGCACGACGCCCGCTGAATTGCTCAATGGCCGCGCCTCGACCAGGCCGCGCGGCGAACGAACCTGCCGGCCGCGGCCGACAAAGCGCGCGCGATCGGTCTCGATCTCGACGGCGCCGAGCGCATGTCCGTCGATCACCGCGAGATGAGCGGCCCACACTTCCGGCTCGTCGGGCGCGCGACGGCGCCGGGTCGCGAGAATGACATTGATCTCGGGGAGATACTCGGTTTCGACGAACAGTTTGCTGAACGCCGGGTGAGCCTGGTCGGCGGCCTGGGTCGCCAGCGCGAGTTCCGCATACGACGTGAATTCGATGGTGCGTGCGTGCACGCCACCGTTGGCCACCGACACACGGCGCACCTCGGCGTCGTCTTCGGCGGAGACCATCACGTCGAGCGAGGTGGTCAGCGTGCCGTCGAGCCGGACGAACTCGGCGCGGTCTTCCGTGAACGTCACGTCGTAGCTATCCGGGCTCATGCCAGCGGGTTGCCATGTGGCCGACCAGAATTTGCCGCTGTCGGTATCACGCAAATAGACGTAGCTGCCCCAGTCGTCGCGGGTGGCGTCCTCGCGCCAGCGCGTGATCGCCAGCTCGCCCCAGCGGCTGTAACCAGATCCGGCGGCGGTCAGCATGACCGCATAGCGTCCGTTGCTCAACAGATGGGTCGCCGGCGTGGGCGTGTCCGCGGACCGCAGATGCCGCGCCACCGCCGGTTCGACACCGCGCGGACGGCCGGCGCCGCGCTCTTCGTCGACACGCGAATGGGCCACCGCGACCCGTCCCGGCATGCGCTCCTGGAGCAGCAGCTCGGTCGCCTGAACGGCCGGTTCCGCATGGAAAAACTGGCGGATGCGGCCCGCCAGCAGCGCATTGGCGATCGACACGATCGACATGCCCTGATGGTGCGCCATGAAGGCGCGCACGATGGCGACCGGCTGTCCCTCCGGTACACGGGCGGGCGTATAGTCCAGCGCCTCGTAAAAGCCGTAGCGTCCGTTCGCGCCTGCGGTAGCCAGCCGCTCGAAATTGCGGCTGGCGGCCGCCGGCGAAACCATCGCGGCCAACGCAGTCGCATACGGCGCGATCACGGCATTGTTGCCGAGGCCGCGCTTGAGCCCGAGGTCCGGAATGCCGAAGCTGGAATACTGGTAAGTGAATTCGAGGTCGCGCGCGTTATACGCCGATTCGGAGATGCCCCACGGCGAGCCTAGCGTCGAGCCATAGGCGATCTGCCGCCGCACCACCAGCGCGTTGGTCCGCGCGATCAGGCTGTTGGCCGGCGCGCACATGACGAGCGACGGCATCAGGTATTCGAACATGGAGCCGGACCACGACACCAGCGCGGCGCCGCCGGCAACCGGCGTCGCCACGCGTCCGAGCCGGAACCAGTGGCGCGCGGGAATATCGCCTTTCGCAATGGCGACGAAGCTCGCGAGCCGCGCCTCCGACGCCAGCAGATCGTAGCTGCTCGGATCGAGCTTGCCGTCGGCGACCGCGTAGCCGATCGACAGCAAATTGCGCAGGGGGTCGAGCAGAAAGCCGAACTCCATTGCGTAGGCCATCTGCAACGTGGCGTCGATCAGTCGCGCGAAGCGCTCGCGCAACGCAACCGCTCCTTCGGACGCGCACGCCAGATCCCGGCAATGACCGCGAAGCGTGCGCTCCAATGCGTCCGACCAGAACAGCGTGTCCTGGTCATGGCCGCCCTGGTTGGGTTGACCGGATACGGCCGGCTTGATTCCGACGAGCGCGCGCGCGGCGTTCGTCACCGTGGCGGCGAGTAGTACCACGGTCGGCCAGACCGGCCCGGCGCCCAATGTGCCGTTGGCGGGCGCTGCGGTTTTCACGCCGTCGAGTGCCGTTCGCAGCGCTGCCGCCGCCTGTTCGAACTCGCGAAGCGTCGCGGCTCGCAGCGGATCGGCGCGCCCGCCGCATACGCTTTCGCTCAGTAGCGCAAGGCAGTCGTCGATGCCGGCGAACGCAACGGCGCTCTGTGCATCTGCAGGCTGGGCCGACCACGCACGGCATGCATTGCCCAGTGCGATCAGATGGCCGGCAAGGTTGCCGCTGTCGACGGAGGAAACGTACTTCGGGTCGAGCGGCCGCAAATCCTGGGTGTCGTACCAGTTGTAGAAATGCCCGCGATAACGCGGCATACGCTCCATCGTGGCGAGCGTCGCCTCGAGGCGTTCGACGGCGTCGAGCGTGCCGATCCAGCCGAACTCGCGGGCGCTCACCGTCGCGAGCAGATAGAGCCCGAGATTGGTGGGCGAGGTTCGATGAGCGATGACCGGTCGCGGGTCTTCCTGGAAATTGTCCGGCGGCAGCATCTGGTCGGCGGCCGTGACGAAGGTTTCGAAATAGCGCCACGTACGGCGTGCATGGCGGCGCAGTTGTTGCGCGTCCGCGGCGCTGACGTCGAGGTCGCTGGCCGGGTGCGGCGCCAGACTCGACCAGTAGGCCAGCAACGGCGAGGCGAGCCACAACAGGACGAAAGGCAGGCCGACCCATGCGCCGAGGTTACCGGTTTGCGTCGCCACGAGCAGGATCGCCAGACCTGCCGCGAGGGCCAGCGCAATCCCGCCGGACATCCGCGTATAGGTACTGGGCAGCGTCAGACGTCCGCGCGCGCTTGCCTCGGCGGCGGTGGTCCATTCCAGCAGATGGCGGCGCGTAACCAGCAGGCGGAACAGCGTGCGTCCGATCGCGTCGCTCATGGACCAGGTTTGCTGCGCGACAAAAGCGATCGACATGGCGCAGCGCGCCAATGCAAGCCGCAGGTCCGCCAGCCACACACCGAGCAGGCTGCGCGCGGTCATTTTCACATGTGCCCGCTGCCAGCGCGGCACCAGTGCGCTCAGCGTGGGCAGTAGCACGGGCACGGCAATGGTTGCGAGCACGAAGCACGTCCAGAGCAGCGCGTCGCTGAACGGCAGGGTCCACCCGGCGAGTAATGCAATGAAGGCCGCCGGCGCTATCAGCGTTCGGCGCAGATTGTCCAGCATCTTCCAGCGGCCGGTCGCCAGCAACGCCCGCGCGGGGAGCCGCCGCACACTGACGAGCCACGGCAGCAACTGCCAGTCGCCGCGCGCCCAGCGATGCTGCCGCGCTTCGGAGACGTCGTAACGCGCGGGGAATTCTTCAACCACTTCGATATCCGAAGCGAGTCCCGCCCGTGCAAAGATGCCTTCGAACAGATCATGGCTGAGCATCGTGTTTTCCGGCACGCGGCCCGCGAGCGAAATCTCGAAGGCGTCGATATCGTAGATGCCCTTGCCCGCGTACGACCCTTCGTCGAACAGATCCTGATAGACATCCGAAACCGCCGCGACGTACGGATCGATTCCGCTCGGACTCGACGACACCCGCTGGAACAGCGAGCCTTCCGCGCCGACCGGCAGCGAAGGCGTCACGCGCGGCTGCAGCACGCCATAGCCTTCGGCGATGCGCTGACTCGCGGGATCGAATACAGGACGATTGAGCGGATGAGCCATCTTGCCGATCAGGCGGCGCACCGTGTCGCGCGGCAGGCGCGTGTCGGCATCGAGCGTGATGACATAGCGCACGTTCGGCGGCGTCGCGAGCGTCTGTCCGGGCGGCGCGATGAACGACGTGTCCGGCGCGCCGCGCAGCAGCCGGTTCAACTCGTGCAGCTTGCCGCGTTTGCGTTCCCAACCCATCCACCGGTCCTCTTCGGCGTTCCATAGCCGCCGCCGGTGCAGCAGCATGAAACGCTCGTGTCCGTCGGTGCCGGGATGCCGGCGATTAAGCCCGGCGATGCCCGCGGCGGCCGCGGCCAGCAGTGCGTCGTCGCCTTCGGCATGCGCATGCGGCGCGTCGGTCCAGTCGGAAAGAAGCACGTAATAAAGCTCGCCGCCCGCGCTCGCCAGGTGATGAATCTCGAGCCGCTCGATCTGCGCCGCCAACGCGTCGGGCGTGGTCAGCAAGGTCGGTACGGCCACCACGGTGCGCAGGCTTGCCGGGATACCGTCGCGTAACGCGAGCCCTGGCAGGACGATTGCTCCGACGTTGCGCATCACGCTGCGATTGACGATTGCCACCGCGAGATCCACGGCGGGCAGCAGGCCGGCGAGCGCGAGCCAGATCCATATGCCTGGATAGCGCATCGGGCCGCCGAGCCATGTGACCATGCCGGCCAGCAATAGCGCGGCCAGCAACAGGATGCGGCCGAGATAGCCGGCAAGCCCGGCGCGGCGGGTGAAGCGGTGCAGCCATACGGACACGGGCGGCCGGTAGCCGATCGACGCTTCGAGCGCGTCACGTCCGCCCGCCAGCAGGTGGTAGCCCGGATCAGCCTCGCGAGGTGGCGCCTCGCTCGCGAGACCGGCCGCATTGCGTGCGGCGCGATCTGCGGCGATCTGGGCGGCCGCGACGGCACGCCGCGCGATGTCGAGTTCGGTGAAACGCGAGCCGCGCGCCAGTACCTCGATCGAACCGCGATAGAGGTTGCGCGTCGCGAAGTCCATCTGCACGAAGACGGGATGCGTGCGCAATACCTCGTCGACGGGACTGATCCGTTCGAACAGTTCGGTCCAGTCGACATCCGAGATCAGGCGCATGCTCGTGATCACGTTGCGCACGGTCACGCTGGCCGCGCCCTGTTGCTGATGTACGTCGGCCACGATCCGGTCGGGCGTGGTGTGCTGCCCGGCAAGGCGTTCATGCAGCCACACGACGGCCGGCGTCACGTCGGGGTCGTGATCGTGCAGGCGCTGGATCAATTGCACCGCAAAGTTATCGCTCAACGCCGAGCCGCCGAATTGCGCGAACAGTGCGGTCGCCGGTTCCGGCGCACGCCCGCCCACGCCGAGCAGACGATCGGCCATTGCATCGGCATCGAGACGCGCAGTGCGGCCATGATCGATCTGGTCCGCGAGGCGCCGAAGGTTTTCGATCAGCACGATGCGCAACGTGATCGCCACGGCCCACAGTTCGCCGATCGTCAACGGCTGAACCGTCTGATAGGCGTGCACGAAGCGGCACAACTGGTCGGGATCGAAGCGGCTGTCGGTGTGGGCAACGAACGCCCACGCGAGGCCGAATACGCGCGGGTAGCCTGCGAACGGCCCGCCGCTGAGCTTGGGCAATTGCCGGTAATAGCTCGGCGGCAGATCGTCGCGGATTTTACCGATCTGTTCGTCGACCAGGTAGTAGTTGTCGAGCAGCCATTCCGCCGCCGGCGTGATGGCCTCGTCGTTGGCCGCGGCGGCGAGCGTCGCCTTGTACGCCTGCATCAGGTAGTGGGCGTTGTCCTTCAGGCGGCTGGTCAGCGAACGGCCGCGCGGTGCGCCGGGCGAAATATTCTGTGCATCGGCGAGGCTGCGCGCATGTTGAGCGAGCCGTTCCTCGCCGAATAGTTCTTCACGGATCGGTTCGTGACTATCCCACGGGGAAGGCAGGTCGCGATTCCCTGGACGGCGTGAAAAAACAGACATCGAGAAGCCTTATTTTGAGCGTGCGGATACGATCGGACCATCGCGTGCCGCTCATCGGACTGCCTTCGGCCTATAAACCGTAGCGCTCGCGCAAGCGGTCCTGTGTCTGCTGCCGGATCGAGCCGCGAGGATGCGCGGCAGGCTGGCGCTGATGAGTGGACCGATAGAACGCAATGCCGAACATCAGCGCCATTGCGATCACGATGCCCCAGATTGCATTTGTCATAGTTCTCTCCCCGTCGAAGTCGGCCGCGACACGCGTGTCACCCGAAGTGTCGTCCGAAGCGTGATACGAGGTTTCGGCGACGATGCGAAGTGAGTGGGGGCGTACGCGGATAGTGCGGTCAAATGGAGGCGGGCGTCTGTACGCTGTCGTACCGCATTCCGGCGCGCCTGCGCTTACCCTCGCAAACGGCGCTGCTGCAGGCCGCGCGAAAAGGCGCTGATCGGCTGTCAGGCATCGCTGCCGGACGCCGCCAGCGCGTTGTCGACCATGGTCTGCGCTTCGCCGACAATGCGCGCCAGGTGGTCATCGCCAAGAAAACTCTCGGCGTAAATCTTGTAGATATTCTCGGTACCCGACGGTCGCGCAGCGAACCAGCCGCTCTTCGTACTCACCTTGATGCCGCCCAGCGGCGCCTGGTTGGCCGGTGCGCGGTCGAGCACGGAATCGATTTTTTCGCCGGCAAGCTCGGTCTGAGCGAACTGCGACGGCGACAATTGCCCGAGCAGCGCGCGTTGGGACGCACTCGCCGCTGCCTGCACGCGACGCTCGCGCGGCTCACCGAGGCATTCGGCGAGTGCACGGTAATGCTCCGCGACATCGCGGCCGGTGCGCGTTGCGATCTCCGCCGATAGCAGCGCGGGCACCATGCCGTCCTTGTCGGTCGTCCAGGCGCGGCCGTCGAGCCTCAGACAGGTCGCGCCCGCGCTTTCCTCGCCGGCAAAACCGAGCGAGCCGTCGAGCAGGCCGCCCACGAACCATTTGAAACCCACCGGCACTTCGTAGAGCGCGCGGCCATGCTTTGCCGCCACATGGTCGATCAGCCGGCTGCTGACCATTGTCTTGCCGATGGCGGCATGCGCGGGCCAATCCGGACGGTGCGCGCACAGATAGTCGATCATGACCGCGAGATAGTGATTCGGCGGCAATAGCCCGGCCGTGGGCGTGACGATGCCATGCCGGTCGTGATCGGTATCGCATGCAAACGCGGTATCGAAGCGATCCGCCTTGCCGATCAACGTCTGCATCGCATACGGCGACGACGGGTCCATGCGTATCTGCCCGTCCCAATCCGCGCTCATGAAGCGGAAAGTCGGATCGACGTCGTCGTCTATCACCGTGAGGTTCAGGCGATAGCGTTCCGCGATTGCGGCCCAATAGTGCACGCCTGCGCCGCCCAGCGGATCGACGCCGAGGCGGATTGGCGCACCGCGCAGCACGCTCATGTCGATGACGCTGTCGAGATCGGCGACGTAGATTCTGAGGAAGTCGTGATAGTGAGTGGTCGATGCACGCAGCGCCTTTGCGAGCGGCATGCGCACGACGCCGTCGAGCCGGTTCTCGAGCAGGCTGTTCGCCGCGGCTTCGATCCAGCCTGTCACCGTTTCGTCCGCGGGTCCGCCGTTGGGCGGGTTGTATTTGAAGCCGCCGTCACCCGGCGGATTGTGCGAAGGCGTGATGACGATACCGTCCGCCAGCCCTGACGAACGACCGCGGTTGTATGTCAGGATGGCATGCGACACGACCGGGGTGGGCGTATATTCGCCACCCGGCGCGATCATGACCTCCACGCCGTTGGCCGCCAGCACTTCGAGCGCACTGGTCGAGGCCGGCTCCGACAATGCATGTGTGTCGATACCGAGAAACAGCGGTCCGTCGATTCCCTGTGATTTCCGGTATCGGCAGATAGCTTGTGTAATCGCGAGCACATGCCACTCGTTGAAGCTGCGCTGGAACGAAGATCCGCGGTGTCCCGAAGTACCGAATTTAACGCGTTCGGCGGCGAGCGACGGGTCGGGCGTCCCGGTGTAATAGCTCGTGACGAGGCGCGGCACGTTGACCAGCATCGCCGGTGGGAGCGGCTTGCCGGCAAGAGAACTGATATTCATCGCGGTATCACCCTGATCGGCAAAGTCGAGACGCTTCGGAAAAGTTCGGTCCCGCGAAATTTGCGCCATCTGTCAGCGAAGAAGCCGCTCAAAACCGCAAAGGAAACCTCGACGCAGCGCGCACGCCGCGCGGAAAACTCGCCATGACGGGAACCGGGCGAGCCCTGGCTGCGTTCATGAACTCATTGAAGGCAAGGCCTGTCACGAAGAGCATGAAGTAAAACAAAGGGAAAACCGCATTCATGGAAGTGCCTCATCCGGATATTGATTTCGTCGCGGAAGTCCGTCAAGGATTGACGTTCCCGACGCATGTCAGAAAAGTTCGCGTAGACAGAACCATCGCATATGCACCACACGTTGCGCGCGACCGGCACGGAAGTCGGTACGGTGGCGTACCGCGGACGGTCCGCTCCCAAGGGCAGGGCGCTCGCCCACCAGCCTGCGATTCGCCTATGATGCCGGGATGTCGGGTAACAGCCGGTCGCATTCACGCTTCACGACGCCGTAGCATTCGCACACGCGTTTTTCGAGTCCTGCCCGATCCAGCACCTCGATATGCCCATAGCTGTAACGGATCAGCCCCGCGTCCTGCAGCTTGACCGCCGCTTCTGTGACGCCGGCCCGGCGTACGCCCAGCATGTTGGCGATCAGTTCCTGCGTCATGTTCAACTCGTTCGACGGCAGACGGTCGAGGCTGAGCAGCAGCCACCGGCACAGCTGCTGGTCGATCGAGTGGTGCCGGTTGCAAACCACGGTCTGGGCCATCTGCGTGATCAATGCCTGGGTGTAGCGCAGCAGCAGTCGCTGCACGGGGCCGGCGCGATGGAATTCCTCTTTCAGAAAACGGGCCTCCAGCCGGTACGCGCGCCCCGCGCTTTGTACGACCGCCCGGTTCGGCATGGTTTCGCCACCCATGAAAAGCGCAATGCCAACCAACCCTTCGTTGCCCACGATCGCAATCTCCGCGGACGCGCCGTCCTTCATCACATAGAGCAGCGAGACGATAGCGGTCGACGGAAAATAAACGTGATCGAGCCGGTCGCCCGACTCATACACGACCTGCCCCAACGCCAGATCTACCGGCACCAGGTGAGGGGCGAGGCGCGTCCACTCTGCCTGGGGCAACACCGCGAGAAGGTGATTGCTGCTCCGATGGTCTTCCTTCAACATTAAGGCATCCCCTGCGCAGGGCCTCGCGGCCACATCGCTTTTTCCGACCTGTTCATGTTGGTGATCCACGGCACAAAGCAGCCGAAGCATGCAACATGGTGCGTCGCGGGAATGGCGGCGGGTTTGACTTGCGTCAAGCCCGTTTTTTTCATGCGCCGGCCTTGTAAAAGCGTCCTGGCACGACGCCCGCGTGCCTGACTTTCTTCCAGCCGCCAGCCGTAACCGGCTACACTGACGCTTCAGCAGTCTAAAGCGACGTGTCATGAATGATGCCAATAATATTTCTCCGACACTTGGGGCTGCTACTGTTCCACGCATCGTCGCCATCGGCGCATCAGCCGGCGCTCTTCATGCGTTGAGCCTGTTTTTTCGTGCGGCGTCTACCATCCCTCACGATATTGCCTTCGCCATCGTGGTCCACCTCGCGCCCGGCGCCGAAAGCCACCTTCCGGAACTGCTGGCCAAAGACACCTCTCTGACCGTATCGGCCATCGAGGACGGCGTCACGCTGCGCGCGGGCCATGTCTATGTTATCCCGCCGAAAGTATCCGTCGTGATCGAGCAGGCCATGTTCAGGCTGCGGCCCGCGGTCGAGCGTCCCACCATTCCGATGCCGATCGACGAGTTCTTCACTTCGCTGGCTGCGGACCAACACGATCGCGCGATCGGGATCGTGCTCACGGGCGCGAACGCGGACGGTTCGGCAGGCCTGAGAGCCATCAAGGCCGCAGGCGGAATGGTGATGGCGCAGGCGCCCGATACGGCCGAACACGATTCGATGCCGGCGCATGCGGTCGCGACGGGACTGGTCGACTACGTGCTGCCGATCGAAAAAATGCCCGCTGTGCTGTTCGATTACATCGCGCGCTCCAGCGAGGGAATGTTGCCGGTGTCCGGCAAATCCGGGGCAATGGTCGACCTGGAGCCGGTGCTCAGGGCACTGGCCGCAGCCGGCTCCGATTTCAGGGGCTACAAACGGGGGACGCTCGAGCGCCGTATTGCCCGGCGCATGACGGTCAATCAGGTGGACAGCCTCGACGCGTATTGCGCAGTATTGAGAACCTCGGTCGAGGAAGCCCAGGCGCTGAGTCTTGACATGATGATCGGCGTGACGGAATTCTTTCGCGATCCGGAGGCTTGGCGTGCTCTTGCTGAACGCGTCCTCGGCCCGCTTCTCGACGAGCCGGGAGGCGATCAGCCCCTGCGGGTCTGGGTGCCCGGATGCGCGACGGGGGAAGAGGCCTATTCGATGGGCATGCTGCTCACGGAGCAGATCGAGAAACGTAAGCTCACCCGGTCATTCATGATTCTCGCGTCCGACGTGAACCGGGTAGCCCTCGCGCGTGCCCGCCAGGGAATCTATCCACCGGGTGTCGCGTTGCCTGTTGGTGAAGAACGGCTCGAGCGCTTTTTTCGCCCACACGGCAATGATTATCAGATCGACCAGGCGCTGCGCGAAACGATCCTGTTCACACCGCAGAACCTGATTGCCGATCCACCGTTTTCCCGGGTCGACCTGATCAGCTGCCGCAATCTGCTGATCTACCTCGAACCCGAGGCGCAGCAGCGCGTGTTCGAGGTGTTTCATTTTGCGCTCAACCCGAAGCGCTATCTGTTTCTGGGCCGATCGGAAAGTACCGATCCGGACTCCGGCCAGTTTCAGGAAGTCTCCAGGGCCTGGCGCATCTACCAGCGCAGTCCGGTCACCACCGCGGTCGTGTCCGGCTACCGGTTCTCCGCACCAGGGGGAAGGCGGGAGGAGTTCCCCTCCGCGAGTCGTGGCGGCAACCGTAGCAAGGGCTACGCGGAACTGGTCAACAACACGCTGCTCGAAGAGCACCACGCGGCATCAGTGCTGATCAATGCCGCGCACCAGGTGCTCTATGCGAGCGGTTCGACCGACGAGTACCTCAGACAACCCACTGGCGAGCCGACAGGCAACATTCTCGACATGGCGCGCGAAGGGCTGCGTCTGAAGCTGAGGATCGTGTTGCGCCGCGCGACCCAGGACGAGGCCGCCGCGCCGGTCAGTGAAGTCGTATCGGACGGTGGCGCGCCCGCGGTGAGGATCACGGTGACCCGGCCATTCGACACGGCGCACACGGGCAAGGCATTGCTCGTCATCTTCGCGCGGGCTCCGGTGGCCGAGCGGCCTGCCTCGCTGGCGCCAACCGGTGTGGACTCCGATCTCTGGCACTTGGAGAGCGAACTTCGCACCACGCAAGTCGAGCTTGGCAGCACGATCGAGGAACTGGAAGAAAGCAATAGCGAATTGCGGGTGTCGAACGAAGAAATCCTTTCAATGAACGAGGAACTGCGCTCGGCCAACGAGGAGCTCGAGACATCGAAAGAAGAACTGCAGGCGCTCAACGAGCAGTTGAATCTGGTCAACTCCCAACTCGGGCAGAAGGTCCGCCAGTTGGAGGTGCTCAGCGAAGACGTGACGAACCTTCTGGCCAGCACTGAAATCGCCACGTTGCTGCTCGACCGGCACGCGGTGATCAAACGTTTTACTCCGAGTGCGGCGCGGATCTTCGGTCTGGCGTTAGCCGACATTGACCGCCCGATCACGAATGTTCTCGGCAATCCGCTGGGCGACGCCCTGCTGGAGGATGTCCAGCGGGTAGTGTCGGCGCAGACCGGCCAGGCCGAAAAGGAAATCCAGACGTTGACGGGAGAGTGGTACGTTCGACGTATCACGCCGTATATCGCGGTTCAGGGAACACCGCCCGCGGGGGTGGTGGTGACGTGGAACGACATTACCCATGTGAAGGCCTCCGACGAACGGTCCCGGCGCCTCGCCGCGGTCGTCCAGGATTCGAACGACGCCATGACGGTGTTCGATCTGAGTGGCCGCCTGATTGCCTGGAACCGGGCCGCGACCGCGATTTACGGCTATACGGAGGCCGAAGCTTTATGCATGACGGTGTCCGATATGCTGCCGCCGGGCGCCAGACAGGATCACCTCGATTTCATCCGCTACGCCGAGCACAACGAGGCGCTGCATTCCTATGAAACCCAGCGGGTCACTAAAAGCGGTCGCGTGCTCGACATCTGGATCACTCTGTCGATTCTCTCGGACGATCAGGGTCACGCCGTGGCTATTGCCACGACCGAGCGCGAACTCACCGATCGCAGTCTGAGTAACACCCAGCTTCGGGAGCGCGCCGAACGTCTGGCACAGGCCGACCGGCGCAAGAACGAATTCCTGGCCATGCTTGGCCACGAACTGCGCAATCCGCTTGCCGCGCTGTGTTCAGCCGGCGACCTGCTCGCCTCGGAAACCGTCGATGTGCGCCAGAAAGCCTGGGCTGTCGGCGTCATACAGCGGCAAGGTCGGGCAATGACCCAACTGGTCAACGAAATGCTGGATCTCACGCGCATTACGAGCGGCAGCATCAAGCTGAATCGCCAGGCAGTGACGCTGGAAACGGTCGTCCAGAGCGCGCTCGAGGTTTGCCGGCCGATTGTCGAAGAACGGCATCACACCTTGTCGGTTGCGCTGCCGGAAGAGCCGGTGCTGATGTATGTCGACCCCACGAGGCTATCGCAGGTCATTGAGAACATCGTGATCAACGCGGCCAAGTACACGGAGCCTGGCGGGAAAATCGATCTCACCGCGACAAAAAACGGCCGTCGGCTTTCGCTTCGAGTCAAGGATAACGGCGCGGGGATCGCCCCTTCGATGCTCAACACGCTTTTTGACATGTTCGTCCAGGGTCCGTTGCCCTACGGCCAGCTTCATAACGGGCTCGGGGTAGGCCTGTCCGTGGTCCGGCGGCTGGTCGAGTTGCATGGCGGGTCGGTCGAGGCTGTCAGTGACGGCAAGACAGGCAGCGAGTTCATCGTCGATCTTCCGCTGGGCTTGATCCCGCCCGGCCCGGACCAGGCCGGTTCACCGCAGAATCCGGTCAAGGCGCTCCCCCGCAGGATCCTCATCATCGACGATAACGCCGACGCCAGCGAGGCGCTGGCCATGATTCTGGCGAGCGAAGGGCACGTGGTGGCGACACGGCTGGATGGCCAGCAGGGGCTCGAAGCCTCCGCCACTTTCAGGCCGGACGTCGTGCTCCTCGATATTGGATTGCCCGGAATGGACGGCTATGAGGTCGCGCAGAAATTACGCGGGTCTGCCGCGACGCGAGACACGCTGTTGATAGCCGTCACCGGCTACGGGCAGCCGGGCGACCAACTCAGATCCGCAGCGGCGGGATTTGATCACCACCTGGTCAAGCCGGTGGATATCGAGGCGTTGAAAGGTCTGCTCGCTGCGAAAATGAAACCCCGGGATGCGTAAATAAGAAGAGTCACGCAGCACTCCGCCTTGCGTGACCCCGGTGCGGGCCATCGCACACGACGACTTCGGAACACGCGTCGCCACGGACTGGTGCTGGGCGTGGCCTCGCATGCCTGAAAGCGTGCGAGAATTAGCGCGACTTCATCCTCGCAGGCAAGCAGACTGCGGAGATGAACGAACGGCGTGGATTTTTTGCACATGAACTGCGCAATCTGCCGGGCGCGGCAACGCTCGCGTTCACCGCCGTGAAAGCCGGAAATCTGGACCCGCGATGTGAAGGACAATTGCGGAGGGCTTGCGCCGGGCGACGCGCAAAGGATGTTTCCGCCTTAATTTGCCTCGCTATTCCATGACCGACGCATGAGAGCGCGAAGTCCCACCTGTTCGCCCTCAAAGCTCACGCCGCCGCGGGCAATGCCGCAATTTTCCCACTCAACGCTTTCAGACCGAAGGTGGCAACGAACGTCAACACCGCGCACGCGACCATGAAATAGCCGGGCGCCGCGAGATTGCCCGTGCGCGCGATCAACCATGTGCCGATCAGCGGCGCGGTGCCGCTGAAAATGGTAAAGCTCAGGTTGAACGCGAGCGCAACGCCGCTAAAGCGCACGCGCGTGGGAAACATATCCGCGATGATGCACGCAAAGGTGCCGTTGATCAGCGCCGCGCCCAAGCCGCCGAGCAGCATCAGCACGATCAGATCCATCCGGTGGCTGACCGCGGCGTGATAGAACGGCATTGTCAGCACGATCAGCAGCAGCGCGCCCGCGCGCATCAGATGACGGCGCGGCATGCTGTCGCCGATCCGACCGATGATCAGGATGCCGATCGATGCGGTGGCGAGCGCCACGTTCTGCCCGAGCGCGACCTCGTGCGGATCATAGTGCAGCACCTTGTCCAGATACGCAGGCATATGCGCGAACAGCAGACCGTTGTAGCCCGCTGTCGCGGCTGTCGTCAGAATGCCGAGCAATACCGGCCGCCAGTGCTCCTGCATCAGTTCGGCAAATGGATGCTTCGAGGCGATATGCTTCATATGCGCGAATTCCGGCGTCTCTTCGAGCTTGCGACGCAGCCAGAAACCGAGCAGCCCGATCACGCCGCCGAAGATAAACGCGAAGCGCCAGCCGTAAGCAGCGACGTCGTCCGGTGTCAGCACCGCGTGCACGCCGAGGTTCACCGCTGCGGCGAGCAGCACACCCGAGTTCACGCAGAAGAACACGATCCCGCAGACGAACCCCGCGCGACGCGGCACGGTTTCGACCACATAGGTGATCGAGCCGGGCAACTCGCCGCCCAAACAGAAGCCTTGCACCAACCGCAGCAGGATCATCGTGAAGGTCGCGGCGAGGCCCCAACTGGCGTAGGTCGGCACGAGCCCCATGCCGATCGTCGATAGCGATACGACGATCACCGAGACGATGAACACGCGGCGCCGCCCATAGCGATCGCCGAACCAGCTGAGCACCGCGCCGCCGAGCGGCCGGGACAGATAGCCGATTGCGAACACCGCGAACGACAGCACCAGCGCCATCATCGGATCGAGCATCGAAAAAAACGCGCGGCCGATGAATTGCGCGAACACGCCGTAGACAACGAAGTCGTAAAACTCCAGCGCGCCGCCGAGACTCGCCAGAATGATCAGCCGCCACTGGCTGCGGGTCAGGCTGTCGAACGACGCATCGCGCGCGTTCGCCGATTCGAGGTTTTGCATCATGTCTCCTGGCGCATGGCTTATCTGTCGTTCCGGCGCGTCCGCCATGCAGCGACGGCCGGTGTTCTTGCAAAATCGGGCTACGTTAGCTCATTCGACATCGGCCATGTGCATTTCGACCGTCACGATCTGCGAGATATCGGCGTCGCCGAGACCCTGCGCGACCGCCTCGCTCAACCAGCGCCGCACCAGCGACGCGACCGGCATCGCCGCACCGCTTTCTCGCGCGAGCGACTCGACCGCATCGAGGTCTTTGAGCATCGTGCGAATCGTGCCGGACGCGTGCGCGGGTGGCGCGATCATGCGCGGCATCAGCGTTTGCAGCAGCACGGAATCCGCCCAGCCGCCTTCGAGCGCCGCGGGAATCCGCGTCGCGTCGATCCCCGCGTGGCGTGCCAGCCGCGTCGCTTCGGCAAGCGCGGCAATGGTCGTCATCACGATGGTCTGGTTGGCGAGTTTGGTGGACTGCCCCGCACCGCTGTCGCCCATGCGCGTGACGCGCGCGGCGTACGCGCGTAGGACCGGCGTCAGCGTGTCGATCAGCGCCGCGTCGCCGCCCGCCATGATCGCAAGCGTGCCTGCCGCCGCGCCGGCCGTACCGCCCGACACCGGGGCGTCGATCCATCTGCCGCCGGTTCGCTCGTGCCAGCGTTGTGCGAACAATCGGGTTTGCGACGGCGCGAGGGTCGAATGATCGACCAGTGTGGTGCCTGGGCGCGCCAGGCGCGTGAGGCCGTCGGCACCGAACGCGACCGTTTCGACCGCCGCCGCATCCGCGAGACAGAGCATGACGATTTCGGCGCCGGCAGCGAGGTTCGCCGGCGAATCGCACGCAATGCAATTTCCCGCCGATGCCTGCAATGCCTCGGCCTTGTCGCCGGAACGATTCCATACCCGCAGCGGATGACCGGCATTGGCGAGACGTTGCGCCATCGGCGCGCCCATCTTGCCGAGTCCGCAAAAGCCGAGAAGGGCGCGCGTCATTCGGCGGCTCCGTCGTCGCCGGGCGTCGGCGCATCGTACGGCCATTCGACATTGCCCGAATGCGTGACCGCGCCGAGATGCGCGGGCCGCACCAGTGCTTCGTATTTTTCGAGCACGCCGGCGAGCCTGCGCGGCGGGCGCGCGGGCGCGCCGGCGCGGCGCCGGGCGAGTTCGTCGTCGGACAGATCGACGCGCAGAATGCCTTCGCGCGCGTCGATATGCACGCGATCACCGTTGCGCAACAGGCCGATCGGTCCGCCGGCTGCCGCCTCCGGCCCCACGTAGCCGATGCACATGCCGCGTGTCGCGCCCGAGAAACGGCCGTCGGTCAACAGCGCCACTTTTTCGCCCATGCCCTGACCGTAGATTGCCGCCGTGACGCTCAACATTTCGCGCATGCCGGGACCGCCTTTCGGGCCTTCGTTGCGGATCACCAATACGTCGCCCTCGCGATAATCGCCCGCCGCGACCACCGCCATGCAATCCTCTTCGCACTCGAAAATTCGCACCGCGCCCGTGAACGTCAGCGACTTCAATCCGGCGATCTTCAGGCATGCGCCGTCCGGCGCGAGATTGCCACGCAGGATCACGAGGCCGCCGTTCTCGCCGAGCGGTTCGCTGCACGGACGCACCACCGTACCGTCCGGTCCGTCGTACGCATTCAGTGCCTCGGCCAGCGTGCCGCCGCCGAGCGCGGGTGCGTCGCCATGCAGAAAACCGCCTTCCAGCAGCGCATTCAGCACGGCCGGCACGCCGCCCGCATGGTGCAGATCCTGTGCGAGATAGCGGCCGCCCGGTTGCAGATCGCCGATCAGCGGAATCTTCGCGAACACGCGCTGCACGTCGTCCAGCGTGAAACGGATGCCGGCTTCGTTCGCGATTGCCGGAATATGCAGCGCGGCGTTGGTCGAACCGCCGGTTGCCGCGACCGCCGCGCAGGCGTTTTCGAGGCTTTCCAGCGTGACGAGGTCGCGCGGCAACGGGCCGCCCTGTTTGAGGATGCGCATCACCGTTTCGCCCGCGCGACGCGCAATCGCAATCCGTTCGCTGTAGACGGCCGGCACCATCGCGGAGCCGAGCGGCGCGAGGCCGAGCGTTTCCGCGACCATCGCCATCGTATTCGCGGTGAACTGGCCGGGACACGAGCCGGCGGTCGGCGTGCATTGCTTTTCGATCGCGTCGAGTTGCGCGCGGCTAATGTCGCCGCGCTGCGCGGTGCCGACCGCTTCGATCGTGCTGAGAATCGTCGCCTGGCGGCGCAGGCCGTGACCTGCACCGCCGGGCAGTTGGCCGGGCGCGACGCCGGGCAGCATCGCGCCGCCGAACAGGAACACGCCGGGCACGTTGACGCGCACCATGCCCATCAGGATGCCGGGCAAGGTCTTGTCGCAACCGGCGACGCCGATCAACGCATCGTAGCTGTGCGCGCGCACGAACAGTTCGACGCTGTCCGCCACCACTTCGCGCGACACGAGGCTCATCCTCATGCCCGAATGATTCATCGACGTGCCGTCCGACACCGAGATCGCCGAACCGCGGATCGGCACGCCGCCGCCCGCGGCAATGCCGAGCCGCGCGTTGTCGGAGACCTGGTTCAGCGACATCGAACACGGCGTGTTCTCGCCGAACGTATCGACGATCGCGACGAACGGCTTTTGCATCGATTCGTCGTCGAGACCGGTGGCGCGCAGGAACGCGCGATGCGGCGCCCGCGTGACGCCGTCGGTCACCCTGCGCGAGCGATGTTTGTGCAGATTGGTCATGTGGGAAAGTCCGTTTTCTTTTGAAACTCATGCAGTGCCGCGGCGATGGTTTGGTCCACCGCGCGCGCCGTTGACTGCCGCTCAGCCGCCGCTCAGTCGTCGTTCAGCCGCCGTTCAGCAGCAAGCCGTTTTCCGCGGCGATCACCTGGCCGGTCATTGCCGGTGCCTGCGTCGACAGAAACCACGCGAGGTCGGCGACTTCGGCCGGCATCGACACCCGTTTGAGCGGCGCCTGTGCGGTCATTCTGGCGAGCACGCCGTCATAGGCTTGCGGGTCGAGCACGTGCAGCAGCAGCCCGTCGTCGACCATGCCGGGCGCGATCGCGTTGACGCGGACATGCGGCGCGAGACTGCGCGCGAGCGAGAGCGTCAGCGTATTCACCGCGCCCTTCGACGCCGCATATGCAATCGACGACCCGGTGCCGTTCAGGCCCGCCAGCGACGAAATATTGACCACGCTGGTACTGCGTTTCACCGTCGACATACCGGCCGATTCGCGCAGCAGCGGCACGGCTGCGCGGGTCATCTGATACAGCCCGATCAGGTTCACGCGGTACACGCGTTCGAACTCGACATCGTCGATTTCGTCGAAGGCGTTGTGCGCAATCACGCGGGTCGTGCCCGCGCAATTGATCAGCGCGTCGACGCGTTGCCAGCGGCTCGCCACGGTATCCATCGCGCGGCGGCAGTGCGCGTCGTTGCCGACATCCGCGTCGAATATCAGCGTGTGCGCGCCGGCGTCCCGGCAGGCCGCTTCGACTGCCAGCGCGGCTTCGCGCGTGCTGTCGTCGAAATTGCCTAGCGCCACCGACCAGCCCGCCTGCGCGAAGCGCAGCGCGGTCGCCGCGCCGATACCCGAAGCCGAGCCCGTCACCACGCAGACGGGGCTGCTCGATTGCGTCATATTCAAGTCCTCTGTGGAATGCTGGAGTTAGGCGCGCTCGCCGCAGAAGCGGAAGCGCGCCTGAGTGGCATGCGCAGCACGATCGCCGCGCCGATCAACAGCGCTACGGCGATGGCGAGCATGCCCGGCAACAGCTTGCCGCCGCTCAGATCGGACAGCCGCCCGACGATGAACGGACTCACGAAGCCGGCCAGGTTGCCGGTGCAATTGATCACGGCGATGCCCGCCGCCGCGCCCGCGCCGCCGAGCAGGGCGGTCGGAATGCCCCAGAACACCGGCGCGATCGAATTGATGCCGATAGCCGCGATGATCAGCGCCGCGATCGACACTGCGACGTTCGACGCAAACAGCACCGACGCCAGCAAACCGAGCGCGCCGATCGCGCAGCAGACCGCGACATGTACGCGGCGTTCGTCGTGACGGTCCGCGTGACGCGCGATCAGCACCATCGCGACCGCGCTGATCAGCGACGGCACCGCCGACAGCCAGCCAATGTTGCTCACGCTGGCAACGCCGCTCGCCTTGATGATGGTCGGCACCCAGAACGCGAGACCGTAATTGCCCATTGCGATGCAGAAGTACAGCAGCCCGAGCAACCACACGCGCTTGCTGGCGAAGGCGCCGCGCGCCGAGGTTTCGGTGCGCGTGCTCGCGTCGCGGGCGAGATCGGCGGCAAGGCGCGATTTTTCGTCGGCGTTCAGCCAGCGCACGTTGTCGATCCGGTCGTGCAGTACGAAGAATGCGGCAATGCCGACCGCTAGCGAACCGAGGCCTTCGACCACGAACAGCCAGCGCCATCCGGCAAGACCGTAGGTGCCCGCGAAATGCGCCATCAGCCAGCCCGACAACGGGCCGCCGATAGCGCCGGACACCGGAATCGCGGTCATGAAAAGCGCGATGATCTGCGAGCGCCGCGTCGACGGAAACCAGTTGGACAGGTACAGCAGAATGCCGGGGGAAAATCCCGCTTCGGCGACGCCGAGCAGAAAGCGCATGACGTAGAACGATGTCGGGCCGCTGACGAACATCGTCAGGGCCGACACGATCGCCCACGTGACCATGATCCGCGCGATCCAGCGGCGCGCGCCGACCCGGTTCAGGATCAGATTGCTCGGCACTTCGAAGAAGAAATAGCCGACGAAGAAAATCCCCGCGCCCGCGCCGTACACCGTTTCGCTCAGCGACAGGTCGCTCAGCATCTGCAGTTTTGCGAAGCTGACGTTCACGCGGTCGATATACGCGACGACGAATGCCAGAAACAGAAACGGCACGATGCGCCGCGTGAGTTTGGCGTAGAGCGCAGCGTTGTGAGGATCGGCCGCGCTGCCGGATTCGGGTCCGTATGAAGGGACGCTCATGGTCTGTCTCCAGTGCGCGCCGTCAGCGCGCTGTCTCATCGTTTGTGTTTGCCCGTGCTGCGGACCGCTGCCTTCTAGTGGCAGTGTCGAAAGGGTAGTCGCGTCGCGGGCGTTGCCGCAAATCACGATTTCGGCGAAAGTTATAACTGAATAGTTATGCCGATCCGTGTTTCCGGGAAAACCCTTGCCATGCAGAACAGTGATCCGATTGAGCGTTTCTTTCGCAGCGGACTCAAGCTGCCGCATCTGCGTATCCTCGTGGGCCTTGCTGAGCTTGGCCAGGTTACGCGTGTGGCGGCTGCGTTCCATGTCACGCAGCCGGCCATTTCGAAACAGATCGCGGAGATCGAAGATGCCCTCGGCGTGCCGGTGGTGAACCGGGTCGGTAATGCGCTGGAGTTGACCGGGATCGGCCAGGTGATCGTTGCATGCGGGCGCGAAGTGTTGCGCCATATCGAACTCGCGCGACGCGATGTCAGCGCGCTCGCGTCCGGCACCGGCGGTCATGTGCGGGTCGGCGCGGTGGTGACGATTCCCGAACCGCTGATCGCGAATTCGGTGCAACTGTTCATGCGTCGCGCGCCGTCGGCTTCGCTATCGTTCGCGGAGGCGACGCTCGACCGCCTGATCAAGATGCTCGATGACGGCGACCTCGATCTCGCTCTTGGCCGCAACCGCATTCCCGCAACGCAGACGACGCTACGGCAGGAGATCGTCCATCGCGAGCCTTTCGTGTTCGTGGTCGGTGCGCATCATCCGCTCGGCGATCCCGACCGTCAGGTGACGTGGGCCGATCTGCGCGCGTCCCGCTGGATCACGCCGATGCATGGCTCCCCCGCGTACGCGACGCTGATCGAGACGCTCGGCGCGAACGATATTGCGGTGGGCGGCGGGGCGGTCGAATCGAGTGCACTGGCGTTGAATATCGCGTTGATACGCAGCGGCGATTTCGTGTCGATCCTGCCGATGTCGATTGCCCGGCCTCACGTGATGCGCGGTGGCATGCGCGTGCTGCCGTTGCCGCCGCTGGAACCGTTGGGTGAGATTGTTGCGTATTGGCGCGGTGATTCGAGTTTGCCTGCGGCGCAGTTGTTCTATGCGTGTTTGCGGGAGGTAGCGGGGGAGTTGATGCATGATCAGACGGGGGCGGCGGGGCTGGATGGTTCCTAGACCTCTGTTATCTGGCGGCGGACCAGTCGGTGCGTTCCGATGCCGGCATCGCTAACCCGGAAAAGCTTGCGAAACAGGATCCTCGCGCTGTGGTTTGCTCATTTTCTGAAGGTCGTGACTGAGTTGCGCTATCTCCATCGACAAGGGCCAGCCAGTGTTGGTGCTGTGGCTGGTCCACGGATGGTGTTCTGCTTTGTTACCCCATGCGTTCAGGCTCCCGAGCCAATCCCACACGCCGAGAAATTGCTCATATCCGGCTGATGGCGTGCTTTCATCTACCGGACAGCCGAAAGTGACGACCTCGATGTTTCTCGTTTTCTCCGCAGGCAGATCGAGCATCGCGTTGCTGATCACCAATGCGCCCTTGCTGTGACCAAAAACGCGCTTGAAACTGTCCGACTCCTTGAGGATTGCGTGAAACACATCCGAGGAGCCGCTGCCGTGTCTGAAAACAGGTACGCCTGTGCTTGCTTCCGCGTGACCGGGCACGGTCTTCAGCAGGCCCCGCCCAATCGACGCAACGGCCGGCGCCGTGTGCGCCAGCCATTCCTGTATGGGCTGCTTCATTTCATAACTGTACATGCCGAATCCGAACCATCCGCCAAGAGCCTGGTAGATGACGTCGGCGACGCCGTATCCGGGCACTATGGCGGCTACCGGCCTGCCCAAAGCTGTCGACACGTTCCACGCGAAAGCGGCCGAACCCAAGGCCGAACTGCCGACCCAAACGCTTCGTTCTTGTGACCGCTGACGCACAAACATTATTTAACACACACCGCCATCGTATTTTGATAGTCTTTGCCGTGGCAGAGGAAGAGCATCCAACGAGAGGAGGACTTCGCTATGCTGAGATGGATCGCGAACTGGGCCGTGCACAACGCGCTCACGCCGGAGAAACAGGCCGAAAAAGCACTGCGCGAACTTCGTCTGGCGCTTTTCCAGGCGGAGCAACGAATCCTCGACGCGCAAATGCATGCAGATTACTACCGTGCACGTCTGGCGTTTTGCGAGGAGGTCATAAAAAACGGCATCGAGCAGGTAGCGGACCAGCGCAAAGGTCAACAGGAAACGTCACAAGGGTCGCGTCCGGGACTTAAGCTCACGGCCACGCAATAGCAAGCCGGTCAGAAGCACTCCAGGCCGCCAACCCCAACCCATATCCCAACCCATATCCCGCCGTTCTCTCTGGAATACAGACATGAAGTCGAGAGTCATCGTACCGTTTTTGATCGCTTCACTCTTTGGCACGTCGGCTGCCACTTTCGCACAATCACACCATGACGACCACGGCGGCGGCCAGCCTTCGCACAACAGGCCGAACCCTGGCCACGGGGCGCCGCATGGAAATGGTCACGGGCCTGCTTTCCACGACGCGTCGCGCGGAGGTCCAGGCGGCCCTATTCCGCATAACGACTGGCACAAGGGCGAGCGGCTTCCGGCGGAGTACCGCGATCGTAACTATGTCGTCGACGACTGGCACGGGCATGGACTGCAAGCGCCGCCGCGCGGATATCAGTGGGTGGGCGTGAACGGGGACTACGTACTCGCTGCCATCGCGACGGGCGTTATCGCGAACGTTCTGCTTTCCGGGCATTAACTGGCCGGGTTGGAATCAATCACATTCGGAACCGCCTGGCGTTATCCGTTCGGTGGATAAACAGGACCGTGCCCGGCGTTATTGCTCACGGTCTTGGCTGTGTCGTATCCGGTTCGACAGGCCCGAACATCGGATAGATCTTCCTGATATGGCAGGACGGCTTCTGTGAGGACGGTGGCGACCAGTTAGGCCTGATCCTCGGCTGAAATCGGCGCATGGCGTCCCATACCGTATGGCGGCGTGATCTTGCCGGCGGCGCCCAGTTGGCTATATCGCTTGTAACCGCTTGTTAAACCTGCGCTATACCACCATCGACAAACAACTCCGTGGCATGCGTGATTCCCGTGCGACTCACGGTGCTCGCGACCGCCGAGGTCACGCCCAAGGATCCGTTCGTCGTGCGCGCGCCGCTCACTGCCGTGATCGACCGCCTTTATGTGCAGCCGACCCCGCCGTCCGTGCGGGATGGCCAGAGTTGGCCGGTGATTCGTTCAGCAGGCGTTGTGCGTCGCTTCGCCGCCAACCAACCAACGTCAAGTTCAGGCGAATGTCAAAACCGTGCCAGTATGCACATCGGCTTTCGATTGGCCACGGGCCGAAACTATTTGATCGCCTTACGCCAGAAGAGCATGTATGCGAATGCACCGGATACGGCGAGCAAGATTGCCCACATCGGAGCCAGACTGATCAGAACAGCGCTAACGGGTAACATTTGGATTCCTAAAGGTTTGAATAACGGTTTTGAATACGCAGCCGCTTTACCCGGATGGATGATCTGACCAAACATTGGGGTTCCGCGTAGCAATGGGTTAATGCTACATCGCAACTTGGGGCAAATCTGTGGCGTCCTGTCGCATCCCCATTGACGCATGTCAAGAATGTGCTACCGCTGAATCTGACGGGCGTGAGGCGTCGGATGCAGGGACTCGCAGGCAGTGTCGGGGCGAAATCGGCGTAGCGCTCGCGGATCAGCGCCAGGGCCTGAGGGCGCAGATTGACCTGTAACTGATGATTGCCCGGGTGGCCACGTCGGCGTGAAATAAGTCAGTAAGACTCATTCATTGACTAAGAAGTGCTTCGCCGCCGCCAGTTTGCGAATAGCACTAAACCCACCTGCATCCGACGCACTGCCCCAATCGCCGAACGGCGGCAAAAGCCGATCGACTGCCGTATACCGAAGGTGACTGGAACACGGCGCATCGGCCTGAAAACACAACGCCCCTGCGTCTCCCATACAGGAGGCGCAGGGCGTTTTTAACCGGCTCAGCTATTCCGCAATGCGTTTGAAACTGGCGTAGTAATCGTCGGTGTAATAGCAGTTGCCGGTCTGCCTGCGCGGTCCACCACATACGATACGGCGCTGCCCGCGATCCGCCGAGCCAGGCGTGCGAACTGTATAGGCGTGGTAATAGCCGCGCGGATGCTGCGGCAGCAATGCCGCGCTGTTGCGGAACAGGACACCGTCCTCGCCGAAAGGGAAAGGGCCGCCCGCTTTGATCAGACGCAGTGTTTCGGCGGCTTCCCCCGGCAACTGCGCCTTGGTGACGGTAGCCTGCGCGCCCGATGCGGAGGGTGTCTCGCTCGCGGCCGGCGCAAGTTGGGCCTGACTCGCGGATGCGCCCGGCTCCTGAGTGGCATTTCGCGATCCGTCCTTGTCGCATCCGCCGAGGATCGCGCTTATGGCGACGATGCAGGAGAAAGCCCACGCTCGCTTCACGAAACGGTTGCCTCCGGGTTGACCAGCACTCGACGATCACGACCGATTCAAGGGTAGCGCTAATGGCGGGGTGAATCAATGTTCGGCCGCGTCCAGAGCAGCAATCGACACTTTTTGTATTTTTTACTCTTATATAAGACATAAGACATTTGACCTGCGTAGGGTGTTGCATCTAAAATCGGGGTGAGAGCAGTGCGCGGCACAGTCTCGGCGTGCCTTGCAAGCTGTCCCTGAAACGCAAATACAGCAGGTCCCCATGCTTGAAAACTATCGCATTCATGCGGCCGAACGCGCCGCACTCGGCATTCCTCCCCTGCCGCTGACGGCTCAGCAGACCGCCGAACTGGTGGAGCTCATGACGAATCCGCCGGCCGGCGAAGAGCAGACACTGCTCGACCTGATCACCAATCGCGTGCCTGCGGGCGTGGACGAAGCGGCCCGCGTGAAGGCAGGTTTCCTGGCCGCCGTGGCCAAAGGCGAGACCGCCTGCGCGCTGATCTCGCGCGCCCGCGCCACCGAACTGCTCGGTACGATGCTGGGCGGCTACAACATCCAGCCGCTGATCGAGTTGCTGTCCGACGCTGAAGTGGGCACCGTTGCCGCCGAAGCGCTGAAGAAAACCCTGCTGATGTTCGACCAGTTCCACGACGTCAAGGAACTGGCCGACAAGGGCAACGCCAATGCCCGCGCCGTGCTGCAAAGCTGGGCCGACGCCGAATGGTTCACCAGCCGTCCGGAAGTGCCGCAAAGCCTGACCATCACCGTCTTCAAGGTGACGGGCGAAACCAACACCGACGACCTGTCGCCGGCCCCGGATGCCACCACCCGCCCGGACATCCCGCTGCACGCGCTGGCGATGCTGAAGAACGCCCGTGCCGGTATTACCCCGGAAGAGGACGGCAAGCGTGGTCCGGTCAAGTTCATCGAGTCGTTGCGGGAAAAAGGCCACCTGGTCGCATACGTGGGCGACGTGGTCGGCACCGGCTCCTCGCGCAAGTCGGCCACCAATTCGGTGCTGTGGTTCACGGGTGAAGACATTCCCTTCATTCCGAACAAGCGCTTTGGCGGCGTGTGCCTCGGCAGCAAGATCGCCCCGATCTTCTACAACACGATGGAAGACGCCGGCGCCCTGCCGATCGAACTCGACGTGTCGAAGATGGAAATGGGCGACGTGGTCGAACTGCGCCCATACGAGGGCAAAGCCCTGAAGAACGGCGAGGTGATCGCCGAGTTTCAGGTCAAGTCCGAGGTGCTGTTCGACGAAGTGCGCGCCGGCGGCCGCATTCCGCTGATCATCGGCCGCGGATTAACTGCCAAGGCACGTGAAGCGCTGGGCTTGGCCCCGTCGACCCTGTTCCGCCTGCCGCAGTTGCCGGCCGACAGCGGCAAAGGCTTCTCGCTGGCCCAGAAGATGGTGGGCCGTGCTTGCGGCCTGCCGGAAGGCAAGGGCGTCCGGCCGGGCGCGTATTGCGAACCGAAAATGACCTCGGTCGGCTCGCAGGACACCACGGGCCCCATGACCCGCGACGAACTCAAAGACCTCGCGTGCCTGGGCTTTTCGGCCGACCTCGTCATGCAGTCGTTCTGCCACACCGCTGCCTATCCGAAGCCGGTGGACGTGAAGACCCACCAGACCCTGCCGAACTTCATCAGCACCCGTGGCGGCATCGCGCTGCGCCCGGGCGACGGCGTGATCCACTCGTGGCTGAACCGCATGCTGCTGCCCGACACCGTGGGCACCGGCGGCGACTCGCACACTCGCTTCCCGATCGGCATCAGCTTCCCGGCCGGTTCGGGTCTGGTCGCCTTTGCGGCCGCCACCGGCACGATGCCGCTGGACATGCCGGAGTCGGTGCTGGTCCGCTTCAAGGGCAAGATGCAGCCCGGTGTGACCCTGCGCGACCTGGTCAACGCGATTCCGCTGTATGCCATCAAGCAAGGCATGCTGACGGTGGCCAAGCAAGGCAAGAAGAACATCTTCTCGGGCCGCATTCTCGAAATCGAAGGCTTGCCCGAACTGAAGGTCGAGCAAGCGTTCGAATTGTCGGATGCTTCCGCCGAGCGCTCGGCCGCCGGTTGCACGGTCCACCTCAACAAGGAGCCGATCATTGAATACCTCAACAGCAACATCACGCTGCTGAAGTGGATGATCGCCCAGGGCTACCAGGATCCGCGCAGCCTGCAGCGCCGCATCAAGGCAATGGAGCAGTGGCTGGCCGACCCGCAACTGCTGTCGCCGGATGCCGATGCCGAATACGCAGCCGTCATCGAAATCGACCTGGCCGACATTCACGAGCCGATCGTGGCCTGCCCGAATGATCCAGACGACGTGAAGACGCTGTCGGACGTGGCCGGTGCGAAGATCGACGAAGTGTTCATCGGCTCGTGCATGACCAACATCGGTCACTTCCGTGCCGCGTCGAAGCTGCTGGAAGGCAAGCGCGATATCCCGGTCAAACTGTGGGTGGCCCCGCCGACCAAGATGGACCAGAAACAGTTGACCGAGGAGGGCCACTACGGCGTCTTCGGCACAGCCGGCGCCCGTACCGAAATGCCGGGCTGCTCGTTGTGCATGGGCAACCAGGCACAGGTGCGCGAAGGCGCGACGGTCATGTCGACCTCGACCCGCAACTTCCCGAATCGTCTGGGCAAGAACACGAACGTGTATCTCGGCTCGGCGGAACTGGCCGCAATCTGCTCGCGTCTGGGCAAGATTCCGAGCAAGGAAGAGTACATGGCTGACATGGGCGTGCTCACCGCCAACAGCGACAAGATCTACCAATACATGAACTTCGATCAGATCGAAGACTTCAAGGAAGTGGCGGACACTGTAGAGATGTAAGCGTGCTGTCGGGCTACGGCGTGTTGATCTGGTCGTAGCCGCTACAAGAATGGCGCTGCTGGCTGAATGCCGGCAGCGCCATTTTTTTTTCGACACAGAAATGGGACCATTGACAGCCGTTCGGAAAGGCACGGGTCTGCACATAAGTCTCGTGAAGCGATGGAGGAGTCCGTGCGAAAGAGAGCAGGGGAAATGAATCTGCTGGACCTGCTTGAACTGGCATTGGCGGGACGGCCGCCCGCACGTCAAGCTGATTGATTCGGAACCCGGAACACCCGAACAGAACTCGCGTCGAGTCCGATGATGCTCGCGTCAATCCCGAATTCTTCACCCTTTACGAGCCCTTCGGACACGCACCGACAGTCGGGCAGGCATTTGCCTGGAAAGCTTAAAGTGCAAGCTCCGAAAGCAATGCATCGAGCGGTTCGGTCACGAAGCCGTCAGCCTTCAGCATCACCAGCCCGTGCAACTGAGCCCACACCGCCGTGGCGGACCCATATGGCCCGCTCCGACCACGAGCCGAGATGCCCGCGAGGAGGAGGTCGTAGCTTTCCTTTGCCGCTTTGCTCAGCGGGCTATCCTGTAGAGCATCAGGAACCAGACGCGAGGCAAACATCAAGCGATAACGTTCCACGTTTCGTTCTCCGAACTGCAGATATGCTGCCGCCATGCGCCTTACGTAACCCTCTTCGCCTCCCGATTCCGCCGCGCTGCTCAGTGCCGCCGAAAGCTCCCTGAATCCCTCTTCCCCCACGGCAAACAGTAGGTCATCCCGGTCCGCAAAGTGACGGTACGGCGCCGACTGAGCAACGCCGGCACGCCGCGCAAGCGAAGCAAGGGTCAGACTTTGGGCGCCGTTCGCTGCGATCTCTTCCCGCGCGGCGTCGAGCAGCGCACGTCGTAAATCGCCGTGGTGATAGCTCTTCCGGCCGTGCGACTGCTTTCCGGGCGTCTTTATTGCCGTGCCTTTGCTCATCGATGTGTATCGAAGTGAATGTGACAGGTCATGACGTTTGCTTGGCTCCGGGTTTCACAGGTTAGTGAAATGATAGCTCATCACATTGCGGGCAATCAACAAAATGCCCAGTCAGCACCGGTTTGGCGGCGTGCGATCCGCACCAGCGTTCTCCGAAGATCGCCGTGATGCTCACCGGCCCGGTAGAGGTCTTTCCGTTTGAGTTCGCACCAATGTGATGACATATAACATTTTGCTTGACGGCTGATCAAAGCGCCTATATGTTATATGTCATCACATCGATAACGGGCCCAAACCTGATCGTCGGCGTAACCAAAGACAACCGTTTTCCATCAAAGTGACTCTCGCCATGAGCCTCGTTCTGTTACCGATCCCCAGTCGCGATTTCGATCCCTCCGAAGTCGCGGTGAGTTGGAAGATATTGACGCAGCGCGGTCATCGGGTCGTTTTTGCGACGCCCGACGGCAAGCAAGGCGCTTGCGACCCGATCATGCTCTCTGGCATTGGACTCGACCCTTGGAGCGGCATCCCGGTGCTTCGCAATGTCCGTGTCCTGGGCTTCCTGCTCAGCGCCAATACCGACGCCAGGAGCGCCTATGTCGAGATGCTGCGGGATCCGGCCTTTGCGAGCCCGCTGCGCTGGGACCGGATCGAGTCCACGGACTTCGACGGCCTGCTGTTAGGTGGTGGGCACTGGGCGCGCGGCATGCGCGAATATCTCGAAAGCACGGTTCTTCAGCGGATCACCGCCGAATTCTTCGCTGCGGAAAAGCCTGTGGCAGCGATCTGCCATGGCGTGCTGCTGGCCGCCCGCAGCACGCGTGCCGACGGCCTGTCCGTGCTGCATGGCCGGAAAACCACGGCGCTGACCTGGGCGCTGGAACGCAAGGCCAGCACGCTCGCTCATGTCGGGCGCTTTTGGGACCGCAACTATTACCGCACGTATACAGAGGCAGCGGACCAACCTACGGGATACATGTCCGTGCAGCAGGAGGTCACGCGCGCACTCGCCAGCTCTGCGGATTTCATCGACGTTCGCGAGAGCGATCCCGAATTCAGGCGCAAGACGAGCGGCACAGTGCGCGATACGGCGACGGATGATCGCCCCGCCTGGGTGGTGCGAGATGAGAATTACGTCTCGGCGCGCTGGCCCGGCGACGTCCATAGCTTTGCTCGCACATTCGCCGCGGTACTCGAGCAATGACGCAGCATCCTTCCGCTCAACTTCCAGACATAACGACCGAGGAAAACATGGTGAGTCAGAATGCAGTCAGCTATACGCACCGCTGGTGGCCCGATCAGAAGCCGGAGTTTCTGACGTTAGCCAACGGCGGTCCAAAGGTCCGCTATCTGCGGGCTGGCCACGGCCCGGCGCTGGTCCTGCTGCATAGCATCCGTACCCAACTGGACCTGTTTCAACGGGTGATCCCAAAACTCGTCGATCACTTTACCGTGTACGTGTTCGACTACCCGGGGTTTGGCTGGTCGGAAATCGTGCCAGGCGCCGATTATCGGGAGCCGGCGATGCGCGAGCATGTCGTCAATTTCATCAGACGACTGGATTTGCACGACATCACGCTGGCCGGCGAGTCGATGGGCGCCACCCTGGCATTGACTGCGGCAGCGGAGCTTGGCGATCGCGTGAAACAGGTCGTCGCCTTCAACACTTATGACTATTTGCCAGGTGTGGAGCGGGCGAACCTGCTCGCGTCGATCATTATCAAAAGCGTACGCGCGCCCATAATCGGGTCGACTTTCGCCGCCATGGAAAGCCGGGCCACGCTCGCCGGTATCTTGAGCGGCGGGCTGCGCGATCCGCGCAATTTGCCGCCGGACTTTATTGACGAACTGGTGAAAGGCGGGAAACGGCCGGGCTACTCAAACGTTGCGCGTGCCGTTTATCGAGCCCTTCCGAGCTACGTCGCGGCAAGACCGCATTACGCCCGGATCGACGCCCCGGTGACACTGGTCTATGGCGATCACGATTGGTCGCGGCCGGCCGAGCGCGAAGCGAACCGGGCTCTCATCAAGGATGCAAAGATGATCGTCCTCAACGATACAGGTCACATTTCTTCGCTGGAAAGCCCGGAAGAGTTCGCCCGCATTCTCACCGAGACCCAGTCAACAGCCCGCTTCGCCGCTTAAGGTAGAAGTGGACATTTATTCATGTCCTAACCCGGAGAAGTACCGCATGTCCAACACCATTCTCGTTACAGGCGCCACCGGCACGGTCGGCCGCGAACTCGTCAAAGCGCTCACAGTGGCCGGAGCCGACGTCATTGCCATGTCGTCCACAGGCAAGGTGGTCGAGGGCGTCGAAAGCCGGGTCGCCGATCTGGCTGACCCCGCGAGCCTCGCTGGCGCATTCCGCGGCATCGATACGCTGTTCCTGCTGCTCCCGCTGCAGGCCAACATGGTCGAGCTGGCCCGCAACGCCGTCGCCACGGCCAGGGCGGCCGGCGTCAGGCACATCGTTCGTTCGTCGGGAGCGGAAGCCGATCCGGCAAGCGCTTCCGCGATTGGTCGCGTCCAGGGCGAGATCGACCAGTTGGTGATGCAGTCCGGTGTGCCATACACGTTGACGCGGCCGAATTGCTTCATGCAGAACTATCTGACGTTCTATGGAGACATGATCCGCGCGGGCACGCTTTATCTTCCGCAGGGCGACGGAAAGGCATCGTTCGTCGACGTTCGCGATGTAGCGGCCGTCAACGCTTCGATCCTGCAGCACCCGGCCGCGCACGCCGGCAAGACGTATACGCTGACGGGCGGCAAGGCTCTTTCCAACACCGAGGTGACTCAATGCATCGGCGCGGCGCTGGGGCGCAACATCGGTTACGTGGCCGTCCCGGATGATGCGGCGGTCGCATCAATGCGGGAGGCGGGGATGGACGAGTGGTCGATCGAAACGGTCATGAGCCTGAACCGCGTGATCGCGGCCGGCCATCCGGCGGCGGTCAGCCCGGATGTGGAGAGGCTGCTTGGGCGAGCCCCCAACACCTTCGAGAAGTTCGCGGCGGACTATGCGGCGAGCTGGCGCCAGCAACCGTCAGGCCAACGCTAACCTATCCGCACAGTGCGCGTGCCAGCAGCGATGAAGGACAGGTTCGGGGCCGGTCATCGCCCCAAAAGCGCCGCGACGATGCAGTGATCGCCACACGGCGCATCGTTCCAACCTGGGCCGGCGGCGCTGTTCGCTCTATCGGCGTCAATGGTTCTGTCTGGTTGCTGGATGGCGTGGCGTTCGTGGAGGGAAGGCGGATTCTACTGGAAAGGCAAGGGCTGAACGTGGGCGCCGGATTGCACTCACCGAATGCGAGTTCAACGGCCCTCCTGGAAATTATTGTGCTTGTATAATCGTTCGGACGTTTTGCCGAGACTTCCTGTTGCCAGTAGCACGGGAGTCGCCCAACGCCCGCCTCACGGATCACTCACGATGAAAGATCGAAAAGCAACGCCGGAGGACTCTGCCGAAATAGATATAACCTCGGCTCACCTTCCCCGCAGCAATTTGACCTCGTGCCTTGACGAAACATTTCAGTCCGCGCCTATCCCCATCCTGATAGAAGATTGGTCCGGCATCAAGGAACGCATTGATTCCCTTAGGCAAAGCGGCGTAGAGGATCTCGAAACGTATCTCGACGAGCATCCTCATGTCATTGAGGAACTTCGTTCATTACATTCGTTCGTGGACGCGAACGAAGCGACTCTGGCGCTCTTCGGTGCGGAGTCGAAACAGACGTTCTTCTCGTGGGCGCGTGATCTGCTGCCGGCAAACAGGCTCAGCAATTCCAAAGTTCTTGGCGCGATGTTCGAGCAACGCACATCGTGCGAGGGCGAGCGTATCCTCACTACACTTAGTGGAATTAAGGTTCCTATTGTATGGAGATGTTCGCTTCCTGAAGAAAATCACAAATATCGCCGGCTTCGTTTCTTTGCGTTCGATGTCACGGAATACAAGGAGAATAGCAACAGGTTGCAAACCTTGCGTGCCCAGATGGCTCGCACCGCACGAGTCTCGATGGTCGGACAGCTCGCGGCATCCATCACACATGAAATAGGTCAGCCATTGGCGGCCGTGCGCACCGCCCTGGATGCAACCATACGCTGGCTGGATCGTCCGCAACCCGAGGTCGACGAGGCGCTTTCCTCGTTGCGGCACGCAATGCGGTGGACGTACGACATGTCAGAAATATGTCACCGGCTACGTAGTTTTCTCGTCAGCGCACCCATCCAGGCGACGGTACTCAATTGTGGTGACATCGTCGATTCCGCGGTGCTTTTGATCGCCCCGGAAGCGGATTCGAAACAGATCACGATCGTCAAAGAGGTCGAATCCGATGGCACGGCGTTTGCGGATCGCATTCAGTTGCAACAGGTTCTGACCAATCTGTTGATTAACGGCATACACGCAATAGATGCGACCACCTGCGAGGGGCGCGAGCGCATCCTGACCATTCGTGCTGGCGCGAGCGGTGATGAACACACTCTTTTCGAGGTGAGCGATACGGGTTGTGGCATCAAGGCGGCCGAGCCGGATACGATCTTTCAGCCTTTCGCCACGACAAAGGACGATGGCATGGGCATGGGCCTCCCCATCTCGAGAGCGATCGTGGAAGCACATGGCGGGAAGATATGGATCGCGGCGACGGGTAGCAAAGGCACCCGTTTCTGTTTCACATTGGCACGCTCCGCAATGGGGTGTTCAGCCAGTTCAAGTGCGGAGCGTACCCGGCAAAACCAGCTGTGAGTTAATGCCATCGCGTACCCGTGCACGAGGGCGTGAGCTCATGCCCGAAAATTCGAATCCTTAAGAGAAGCATCGGCCAGCATGCAGGTTCCATTCGACGAAGGTGAGACAGTTGTCCGCCAGTCTCACAAGTTGGAGGCGGGGACACTAGCGACTATCGTTCTCGCCAACGCACTGGAATTCTTCGATTTCTTCGCCTACGCGACCTTTAGCGCGTTCATCGCCCGCGCGTATTTTCCGCAAGAGGCGCATAAGCTCGGCCCGCTTCTGACGCTCGGCACCTTTGCGGCCGGCTTCCTTTCACGGCCAATCGGTGCCTGTTTCATTGGACGATATGCCGATCGTGTAGGGCGCAAACCCGCACTCCTGCTCACTTCGTCGTTGGTCACGGCCGGAACCCTCGGCGTGGCCATCATGCCGGGTTACGGTGTGCTCGGCGTCTACGCACCATTGTTGATCTTACTCTGCCGTGTTGCGCAAGGCGTGGCTATCGGAGGAGAAATAGGGTCGTCCGGTGCGTTGCTGCTTGAGCATGGCGACCGTGCGCGCAAGGGCTTTTATGCAGGTTGCCTGATGGCGGGGCAGGGGCTTGCGCTGATTGTGGCGGGCGGTTGCGGCATTGCGCTGTATCAGTTTTTGTCGCCCCTGCAGATCGAACAATGGGGCTGGCGACTGCCGTTCGCGCTCGCGAGTGCGCTGATCCCCGTGCAGATTTTCTTGCGCCGGCATATCCGCGAGACACGGCTCACGGCGGATCCCGGCCAGGCTCCGTATCGCGATGTGTTTTTCCGGCAGCGTCGCGATTGGGCGATGGCGATCGTGCTGATCTTCGGTGGCACGGTTCCTACCTACGTAGCGACCTACACCGCCACCTTCGGCGTCACGGGCTCGCGTCCAACTGCGTTCGCGGCGTTTGTGACGACCATCGCTGTCGGCGTCGTCACATTCATACTTTCAGTCTTCGGTGGCTGGCTTGCGGATCGCCTGGGTCGGCTGAAGATCATCGTCGTCTCGCGTGTTCTGACGATGGTCGTCGTTCTACCGGCCTTCCACCTCGCATCCGTTCACAACGATTCGACCACGCTGCTTTGTGTGGTCGCATTGTTTGCGGGTCTGTCCGCGCTCGGTGGCGGACCAGGCATCATCGCAATCCTCGAGATGTTTCCGGTTCGAGGGCGTGTTCTCGCGATGTCCCTGGTGTACGCGACCGGCGTTGCGCTTTTCGGCGGCACCGCGCCGCTCGTCGTTGCCTCATTTGACTTCTGGACGGGCGGACATCTCGCCGGCGCCTGGTATATCTTTTGTTCTTCGATGATCACGGTGCTGGCTATCCGGTTCATCGGCATTCGAACTTTCGCTCGTTGACCGGCAGGAACGTCAACCGTCCGGGTTCGCGACACATGCGGTAGCGAGCAACAGATCATCGCCTGACCATCGCCTGACTCGCGTCGCCACCCATCGCGCTGACCGGCTCTGCCACGCCCCCTTCGAGGCATGCGGACGGCGTATCCCACTCCCATCCCGCGCGCCTGCGCCATGATTTCACGGTGTGAAGAAACAAGGCGTGCGAATCAGAAATATTCCATTCGTTCTGGAAAGCGATTCATACGCGGCGGCTTCATGATCGTCTTACGGACCAACCGTCGCCCATTGATAGCTACATCAACGAAAGGAGCAACTCATGTCCCACCATCTTGATTCGCCGCTCGCACGACAGGATATCCGGCTCGACATCACCGATCTGTATTGCTTCCGGGGAGAAACGGGTACGGTTTTCGTCATCAACGTCTGTCATTCCATCGCCGGTGAGATACCCGCTCCAGGCTATCACCCCGAAGGCATGTACGAATTCAAGATCGATATCGACGGAAATGCCGTGGAGGAACTGACCTATCGCATCTCATTCGACGAGCGCGACCTGCAAGGCAAGCAGCGTTTCGTTGTGCGCCGCATTGCAGGCGCCGATGCGACGGATCCGCATGCGCAAGGGGAACAGATTGCCGAAGGCAGCACGGATGAAATCGTCATGACGCCCTCCGGCGTGCGCGTATGGGCCGGCAAGGCGGGCGATCCGTTCTGGATCGAGCCCGATGTCCTGCACGCGGTTGGCCACGTCTTTCAGGACGGCACGCCGCTCGATCTGGCAGGCTGGGATCCGAAGCAGGCTCGTAACCTTTTTGCCGGCCACACGGTCTATTCCATCGTATTGGAGGTGCCCGACGCACATCTGCTGGCAGACGCCGGCCACAACCGTCGCGTCGGCGTGTGGGCTGTCGCGACGCTGGCCACGGACGCTGGAGACTGGAGATCGATCAACCGGGTCGGACTTCCAATGATCCATCCGCTGTTCACGCAGTACAACGAGGATCTCGGCAATCGCCTGAATGCAGGACGCCCGGCCGACGATTTCGACACATACGGTCCGACTATCATCGGGGCGGTCGCAGGCGCTATAAAAGCCAACGGCACGGCGGAAGATCCTGAGGGCTATGCGACGCTCGTGGCACATCGCTTTCTGCCCAACATGCTTCCCTACACGATTGGCACGCAAGCCGTATTCGGCATGGCAGGGTGGAACGGACGGTCGCTGACCGACAACGTGGCGGACGTGATGTTCACGATTGCCGCGAACACGCCGATCGCGCTCGGCATCGGCAAAGAGTCGGTCACGTCGAAGCCTTCGTCGACTTTTCCGTACGTGCCGAAGGTCTAGCCGTCTGTCTGCTCGCCGACAGATATGCCGCCCGTGCAGACATAGCCCTGGCGAGCTGTGTCTGCCCATCCGATGTCGTCATTAACAGAGACCACTATGCCTTTACGTTCCGGTCACCGTCACCTGTCGGTCAAGACACCCTTATTCTCGCGGCCGTTGCATTTCGATACCACCGCGATCGCCATGATAGTGGTCATTGCCTTGTTGCATATCGTCGGATGGACTACGTTGATCGCCATTGTCGTACCGCTGCATTTGAGCGTGGACTCCAGAGTGTTTGGAGTCGGCATCGGCGTGACGGCATACGCACTCGGCATGCGCCATGCGTTCGATGCGGACCATATCGCCGCCATCGACAATACGACGCGCAAGCTGGTCGGAGAAGGCAAACCGGCTCATTCGATCGGCTTCTGGTTTTCTTTCGGTCACTCGACCATCGTGTTCGGACTCACCCTTCTCGTCGCACTGGGCGTGCGTTCGCTCTCGGGTCATGTGGCGAACGCCGGTTCGGGCTTTCACGCAGTCGCGGGACTCATCGGCACCTGTATCTCCAGCGGCTTTCTCTATCTGATTGCGGCGTTGAACATCGTCTCGTTCTTCGCGATCTACAAGGTGTTCCGGCGCATGAAGTCCGGGCGCTATGACGAGGCTTATCTGGAGCATCGGCTTGAGAACCGTGGCGTGGTGAATCGTCTTCTCGCGCCTCTGATGAGGATCGTGCGCAAGCCTGGACAAATGTACTTTGTCGGACTGCTGTTCGGCATGGGCTTCGACACGGCAACCGAGATCGCGCTGCTGGTCCTGACAGGGTCCGGTGCTGCTGCGGGGCTGCCGTGGTACGCAACACTCTGCCTCCCCGTGTTATTTGCGGCGGGCATGCTGCTGTTCGACACGATCGACGGTTCGTTCATGAACGTCGCGTATGGGTGGGCATTGGCGAAGCCAGTGCGCAAAATTTACTACAACCTGGTGGTGACCGGCCTGTCTGTCGCAGTCGGAGTGGTGATCGGCACCATTGAGATCCTCGGACTGTTCAGCAATGCACTGAATGCACACGGCGCATTCTGGTCGTGGGCATCCGGCATCGATCTGAACAGTCTCGGCTTCGCAATCGTCGGACTCTTCGTCGCGACATGGCTCGTCTCCGTGGCAATCTGGAAGTTCGGTCGGATCGAGGAAAAATGGGCGCCTGTTCGCAGCCATTCGGGCATCATCAAGCAGCAGATGGGGGAGTGACAGGAGGGGGCCTGTCTTTGTGCGGGCCGCTTTCCAGCCTGTCTTTCCGGTTTCCCCGGCCGGCCCCTATACACACATATGATTTTCACGGTAGGGATTTTTCCATAACATGGGGATATCCGGGCGGCGAGCCAAACAGCATCGTGCCGTCGTAACCGAATGTATGGCAGAGGATAAGTCGCTTGCATACCCATCCGATAGTTTCCATCATCGATGACGACGAATCCGTCCGCATCGCCACATCAATGCTCGTTCGTTCACTGGGTTGGGGCGTGCGGCTTTATGCGTCCGCCGAAGATTTCCTCGCCTCCGGCCAGATCGGTGACGTCGCGTGCATCATCTCCGACGTGCAGATGCCCGGCATGAGCGGGCTCGAGATGCAGCGGCACCTGCTCGACGGCGGAATTACGCTGCCGATCATCTTTATCTCCGCTTTCGCATCGGAAGTGGTGCGCCGCCAGGCGCTGGACAACGGAGCGATGTGCGTGCTCAGCAAACCTGTCGATGGCGCAGTCGTGTCGCGTTGCCTCGAAACGCTCCAGGCAAGAGGCGGCGAAATTCATTAAGCCCGCTCGCGGCGGGCCTTGATTGTTTAATATTGAACGACTCGGATACTATGTACCGGATTGAATGGGCCGGAGTCCTGCGTGTCTTCCTTCGGTGTGCCGTTCTTGCGGCACCACACAGGCTTCCGGTACTCGTCAACGAACGTTTGCCTCGAATGCCTATGCCAACATCGCGCCGTTTCGTCTGCCCCGTTCCCGCGCGGCGCGCTCAATCGACATCATGATATTCCGCTCACGCGCCGACCAACCAATGCGGCATGACGCGCGCGTGCTGTTCGCTCTCGCGGGTGCCATCGCGCTGATCGTATTCCTGATCGACGCGTTCACGCCACTCGATATCGCCATTGCAGTGCTGTATGTCGTCGTGGTGCTGCTTGTCTCATCGACAACGTCGCGGCTCGCTACGATCCTCACCGCATGGAGCTGCGTGGCGCTCACGGTGATCGCGTTTTTTATGTCGCATGACGAGCATTACTCGGTCGGCGCGATTGCGCGCTGTGCCGTCAGCCTGCTCGCCATCGCCACGACGTCGGTGCTGGCGTCGCGCAATCAGAAGAACACCGCGACGCTGCGAGAGCAGGTGCAGTTGCTTGATCTGACGCACGACGCAATCGTCGTGTACGACATGAATGATCTGATCACGTTCTGGAATCACGGCGCGGAAGAGGTCTACGGATGGACCGCGCAGCAGGCGATCGGCCAGTCGATTCATGAGTTGACGCAAACACACTCGTCTGTTCCGCTCGACGAGATTCGTATCGAGATGTTGCGTTCTGGCCGTTGGCATGGCGAATTGCAGCGCGTGCGCAATGACGGCACCGCCGTCGTCATTTCGAGCCGCATGGCGCTGTGGCGCGATGCGAAGGGCAAACCGCGCGCCGTGCTCGCCACTAACAACGACGTCACCGTCCGCAAGCAGATGGAAGGCGAGTTGCAGCGCCAGAAGGACGAATTGCGCGCGACCATCGATACGATTCCGGGCATGGTCTGGAGTTCGTCGAGCGACGGGCGCCTGAGCTTCATCAACCGGCGCTGGAACGAACTGGGCGTGACGCTTGCCGAAAATGGCGGCGACATCTGGCGCTCGATCGTTCATCCCGACGACTACGCCGCCGTACAGCACGCCTGGCACGAAGCCATTGCAACGGGCGCGCCGTTCGAAAACGTCTCGCGCATCCGGCGCAGCGACGGGGTGTACCGATGGATGCATATCGGCGCGGAACCGCTGCGCGATAAGGGCGACAATATTTTGCGCTGGTACGGCGTGAACACGGATATCGAAGAACGCAAGCAGGCGGAGCAGGCGCTCGCGCGCAGCGAAGCGTTCCTGTCCGACGCACAGCGCCTGAGCCGCACCGGCACCATTGCGACGAAACTGCCAGAGGGCGAGATGTGGTGGTCTGACGAAACGTATCAGATCTTCGGCTATTCGAAGCTCGTCACACCCGGTTTCCACCTGATCCTCGAGCGCTCGCATCCCGAAGACATCGCGCTCGTCAGGCACGCTTATCATCAGAGCCTCGCGGGTGCGCCCATCGTCGATGTCGAACATCGTCTCGCGATGCCCGATGGACGCATCAAATACGTGCATTACGTCGCGCGTCTTGCAGCACCGCAGTCGGCCCATCCCGAGTACGTCGGCGCGCTGATGGACGTGACGGAACGGCGGGTGTCGCAGGAAGCACTCGACCGCTCGACAGCCGAACTCGCGCGCGTGACGCGCGTGACGATGCTCGGCGAACTGGCGGCGACGATCGCGCACGAGGTAACGCAGCCGCTTGCGGCGATCGTCACGTGCGGCGACGCTGCCCAGCGCTGGCTGAACCGTCCGCAGCCCGACCTGAAGGAAGTCGGGCAGTCGATTAACCAGATGATCCGCGACGCCAGGCACGCGAGCGATGTGATTCGCCAGATACGCTCGATGGCGCAAAAGCGCGATCCGAGTCATACTATGCTCGATCTGAACGGCATAGTAAGAGACTCCATCGAACTGGTGCGCCGCGAACTGGATGGGCACCGCGTCGAAGTGGATGCCGACTACGCATGTCCGCCACTGCAAGTGTGTGCCGACCGTGTGCAGTTGCAGCAGGTCATCATCAACCTGATAATGAACGGCATGCAGGCGATGTCGGGCATCACGGGGCGGCCGCGGAAACTGTGGATCCGCACGCACCGCTTCGATGCGCGACATGCGCAAGTCCTCGTAGAAGACTCCGGCACCGGCATCAGCGCAGAGAACGCCGGGCGGCTTTTCAACGCATTCTTTACGACCAAGGCGGAAGGCATGGGAATGGGATTGTCGATCTGCCGCTCGATTGTCGAGGCGCACGGTGGCCGGATCTGGGCGGAATCGGAAGAGGGAAGGGGGGCTGTGCTGCAGTTCACTCTGCCGCTCGATGAGGAAATCTGCCGTGAGCAGTGAACCGGGCAACGCGGCGAGTCACTCGATCGTCTATATCATCGACGACGATGAGTCGATGCGTGAAGCGGTCAGCATGTTGCTACGCTCGGTCGGCTTGCGGGTTGAAGCGTTCGCGGCCGCACAGGAATTTCTTGCGTTCCAGAAGCCGGATGTGCCGAGCTGTCTGATTCTGGATGTGCGGCTCAAAGGGCAGAGCGGTCTTGCCGTGCAGGAACAGATTGCGGCAGGCGAATTGCGCGTGCCGATTATTTTCATGACCGCGCATGGCGACATTGCCATGACGGTCAAGGCGATGAAGGCCGGCGCGACGGACTTTCTCTCCAAGCCGTTTCGCGACCAGGACATGCTGGACGCCGTGGCGACTGCTCTCGGCAAGGACGAAGAACGGCGCGAAGTGGATCGCTCGGTCGCGGATCTGCGCCGCCGCTACGGGTCGCTCACGCCGCGCGAGCGCGAAGTGATGGCCTTTGTCGCGGGAGGCTTGATGAACAAGCAGATTGCCGGCGAAATGAACCTGAGCGAAATCACGGTGAAGATTCACCGCGGACAGGCAATGAAGAAGATGGAGTCGCGCTCGCTTGCCGACTTCGTGCTAAAGGCGGAAGCGCTCGGCGTCAAATCGCCAAAAAGCACCCCTACGCCACCGCGCGTTCAGCACGACTGAACCCGCACGGGTATCTTTACCCCCGAACGGCGACAATCACATCGCCGTTCGCTTTTCCCTGCAATCCCTCGAATCCCTCGCAATTTGACGCCCCCCGTGGGCCGTCGCGCGTTTTTGCACCTGCGCATTCTCGTCCGCATTAAACCTTCATATAGGTTGACCCACCCATTCGACGCCGTAGGCAACCGTCTGTACGGCTAGGCACGTGGGCTCCGTTTGATTAACTTTGAGTCATCGCGGTGCCGGTGTTTTGACCGCAGGAAGATCACTCTATCGGACGGACATATCATGCGCTCGCTGCTCTCGTATCCTGAAACCGGTGCCGACATCGCTTCGCCAGGCATCGCCGGCCCAATCGACGCCGAGCATCAATGGCGCAGCCCACGCGCGCATCACGCGCAGCCGCACCGGCAGCACGACAATGTGCTGGTGTCGCGCTGGACGCGCAACATCACCACACCGGTCGAAGTGGTCAATCACGGCAACGAGTCCGATCACTGCATCGGCCTGGCTCTGAAATGCGTGTCGCTGACCTTCAATCACGCGGGCCGCAGGCTCACGCAAGGGCGGCTGACTGCGGGTGTGGTCCAGGTTACAGCGCCCGCCGTACCCGTCAGTGCCGTCTTCGAATCGTCCGTCGATGTGCTGCATCTGTTCGCGTCGCAGCAAGTTCTCGCGGAGTGCTACGAAGACCTGTTTCAGCATCCACATGCGGGCGACATCGTGCTTGGCGACCCGAAGCTCGTGCGTGATCCCACACTCGACCGGCTTGGTCAGGCGCTGGCCGTTTCACAGACCAGCGACGCCGCGTTGGGCAAGGTTTTTACTGAAAGTGTCAGTCTCGCCATCGTGTCGCGCATTGTCGCGCGTCAATTCACTGTATCGAACGCGCAGAACCGCGAAGGGGCGGCGCTGCCGCAGTGGCGCATGAACCGTGTGGTCGAGTACATCGACGCGCATCTGTCCGAGACGATCGGCCTTGCCGACATTGCCGCGAGTGCCGGCCTCACCCGCATGCATTTCGCCGCACAGTTCCGGCGCGCGACGGGCTTGCGTCCGCATGAATACCTGCTGCGCCGCCGGATCGAACACGCACAGCATCTGTTGCTGAGCTCGAAGCACAACGTCGTCGATGTCGCGCTGAGCTGCGGCTTTCGCTCGCAAGCGCATTTCACGACTGTGTTCAAGCGCTTTGTCGGCGAGACCCCTTGCTGCTGGAGGATGAAAGCGAATGCCGCTCGATGAGCACGTCCATTCATTTCTCGCGATCAGCAAGGCGTTTCTGACGCATGCCGGCGATTCATTGTCTATCGACGACTGCCGCGAAGCCGACGAACCCCTTGTGATGGCCCATGTACACGGCGAAGTAGTCGATGAATGCCGCGACTCGCGGCGCTAGACCGAATAGAAAAGCCGTTCGATCAGGTAACGCTTCAACAGGAGTCGCGCCATGCTGGCAAACGCAAACATCATCGATCCGTGGATGCAAACCATTGGCTTGTTGTCCGCGCCTGCGGGCGGGCCGAAAGGCCGTGATAGTTGGCTGAATGGAGGCAACGGGGCGCGCCATGTTTACGGCACGTCGCTTCACACCGTCACGGTAAGCCTGATCGACCGGCCGTCGCCGACGACGGCGACGATCTCCTGGCGCGACTCGACCCGCTGTTGCTATGGCGACCAGGTCTGGTGCGCGTCGCGGGCCTACACCGAGGGCGTCTGCGCGATGAGCAGGCAGCCGATTCGTCGCGGCGACGCGGTGTACAAGCCACGCGCCTGCGGCCGGGCGCCGCGCAATGCCGACGCAATGATCCTGGCGTCCGTTCTCGACGACGGGTGTGGTTGATGGGTGTGGTTAATACGCCGGCTGCATCAGCGTTCGTTCGGGTAGTCGAGATCGATGCTCGCGAGCCTGATTGATTGCGCAACACTTTGCAGTCTGAAAAACGCTGCGCTACCCGCAGGGTCAATGGCTAAAGCTTGTTCGCTACATCGGGAACGGCGCATGGCCGCTCTCGAACTTCCCGGCATCACCGCTTATTTGCCCCCTGGCATGCCCGTCTTTGCGGGCCGTGCTGGCGATAAGCGATGTGAAGGCGGGCAAGCCCGCCTTCAGCAGCCGTTCCTTACTTGCCAATGTGTTCGCGGATGCCATCCGCGATCTGCCGGATAGCAGCCTTGGTGGCTGGCAGATCCCTCAGCCCATTGAGCAGGGCGAAATCGTGAATGGTTCCGTTATAGCGCACGAACACCGTTGACACGCCCGCGTCCTGGAGGCGATGCGCGTAAGCTTCGCCTTCGTCCCGGAGCACGTCATTTTCCTCGGTGATGACCAGGGTTGGCGGAAGTCCCTGCAACTCAGCCGTACTGGCGCGCAAAGGTGAGACGTACGGGTTCTCCCGTTCTTTCTCGGTCGGCGCATAGTGATCCCAGCCGTACTGCATAAAAGATCTGCTCAAGAAACGGTTATTCGCATATTCCTGGTAAGAGCAAGTATCGACTCCCGCATTGGTTGCCGGCCAAAGCAACACTTGATAGCTGATCTTTGGTCCGTTTCGGTCCTTGTCCATCAGGTTTAGGGCTGCGGTCATATTACCGCCAACCGAGTTGCCGGCCACCGCGATACGCCGTGGATCAGCGCCGAACTCGGATGCATGTGAGCTTACCCACTCGAGTGTCGCGTAAGCCTGGTTCAGTGGCACCGGAAACTTTCCTTCCGGGAGATTTGTAATTTCCGGGAACACGGCCGGCTGGCCGGATTCAACGACGAGGTCGCGCACCAGCCGCTTATGATTCTCGAAGTTGCCGGCAAGCCAGACAGCACCGTGGAGAAAGAGGATGACGCCGGGATGCGCAGCCATATGGTTGGGTTTCATGATGAACAACTTTATGGTGCGTCCGTCGACGGTCAGCGATTTCTCCGAGATCGTCACGCCCGACATATCGACGGGAGTCTTATTCTGCAGGCCGGTAAGTACCTCCTGGGGTTTGGGTTGAGGCTGTTCCCAGAACGGGCTTGGATCTTTATTAAGTGGCAACAGGAACTGGCGGACTGCCGGATCAATATTTTGATCGTCTGCGACGTTCGAAGGCGCTTCGGTGACATGCGCAGAACATGCTGTTGGCACGTACGGCGCGTCGTTGTCCTTGACGTCCTGTGCATGAGCCGTCGTGAGACTCAGGGCGGACCCCACGAAGACGGCTCCCGCTAAGACATTTTTCATTTCATGCATCATTCAGCTCCCGGTGAAAGAGGTGGCCCCGTTCGGTCAGACAGTCGGATCGAGTTAATAAGTGGCAGCGTCCGGGGTCATCAAGCTGCCGATTTAATCGCTGGCAGTGTCGCGAAGTACGCCTCATCCGGTGCCTGATCGGACAGACTCGAATGGGGCTGTTTCTGGTTGCAACGGTTCAGATAGTCGCCAATGAAACGCTTGCCACGGTTGACCGATTCACAGGTTTTCAGACACGTCCCAGTCCGTCCAAGATATCAATCCACGATGCGCGCATCTTTAGTGATACAGGTGCGGTTTCACAATCGCACGATCACCGGATCGACACATGGCTGGCCACTTCACCGGGCCACTTTTGCTTTGGTATAAGACCTTCAAAGCGTGTGCGCCGAGTTCACACAAGGTCGAGTTCGCGCATGCCGTTTCCGGGCTGGCTGGGTTGCTGCTGCATGCGCCGCAGCAGCCGGCCCGGAGCAGGAAACTGGACATTTCTAATGAGCCAGAACCAGACATTACTAAAAAGCTCTGACAGACAATTTGTTGATTCTTGGCACCTCGGGCATCGTGTTGCGAAGGTTTGTTCTTCAACTCTTCCCTTTATTTATAGCGGGGAAGTTATCCACAGGCGCCGCTATTCGCTGAAGGGCTGTTGCATCACCGACGTGCACCGTCTGTTGCGCGGTTGGGCGTGCGACTGCGCAACAACGGCGGCCGGTCGTGGCATCGCATGATCGGATGTTGTTGCGAATCCGTGCTGCCTAGGCAGGAAGGGTAGACCGCGTTCCGAGCTGCCACAGCATGTCGATGTTCTTCAGATAGGTCGCGACGTTTTCAGCAGGCGCCTGGATGATCGAATGCTGTGTGCTATCCATGCTATTGATTTCTGCTGTCCACGGATCATCAAGATGGGCGCATACGTCGGCGACGTCCTCGCAATATCGCTGGAACGTGTCATCGTCCCAAGTCTTGACGGTTGCGGGTGCAAGCAGCACTGAGAGCACGCCTTTGCGTTCGCCGATGAATCGCACCGGTGCAAGCAGGCCAGTGAGGTACATGATCAGAATCGCGTCGAGCACCCGGTCGTCGTGATCTTCGTCCCAGATAATTGCGAAGTCGAGGAACCTGCCGTACTGAATCTGGTTCATCAGGTCGTCGTGCCACGTCGGTACGCGTAAAACAGAATAATGCGTACCTCGCCCGAGGTATCCGACGGGGCCGGGCTCATCGTGTAATGTCTGGAAGCAGGGTGGGTAAGACATTTCGTGCTCCTTTCGGGAGAGAGGCGGCTTCCGCCGCCGAACCGCAGCCATTTCGTGGCTGTAGCGATCATGCAAACACTATCACGTCACCCAGACAGTCAACGCCGCCGTCTATCTCCACGGCGCTTCGGGCTTTCTTCCGGCATTGGAGATATTGCCGCCTCCGGTATCGCGCCAAGCTTCGCAAGTTTGTCGCGTGCATCGCGATACTGTTCATAGAATCTGGCCCATTTGCTGAAGCCACCCAGTTCGCCGACCGCGCGCAACATTGCAAGGTGTGAAGCCGTCAGCAGTTGCACAGTGGCTTCGAGTTCTGCAATCCGGATGTCCTTGTCGGTGAGCGACGCTGCGGTGTCGGCGCCAGACCGTTTACCAACGCGGCCGCGCCAGCGGCGGTATGCGGCCTGCCGCTGCCGATATTCAGCGAGCAACGTGCTCCGCGCTTCGCTGCGCGTAATTGACGATGCTGCGTTGATGGACGGGTGCAGGCGCGCGACAGCGCGAGCTGTAATGTCTTCATCATCGGCGAGCAACGCTTCGAGAATCTCGCGCATTGCGTCGTTGCCGGACCCGTTCGGTTCAGTCATCAAGTACTCCACGTTGCCGCGGCAGTGACAGGTCAACGCCGTCAGGGAAGGGACGTTTGCCCGATGGTGTTGCAAGAAACTTCTGGACGCCGGCAAGCCGCTTTTCCGCGTGATCAAGCTGGTTCTTCCAGCCAATGCTAGTCGATGGCCTGGCCTTGATCGTTTCCAGCGCGAGCTTGAACTTGCCCTCGAGCTGGATCAGGTTCTGCCGGTTCTCCGGCAGATCGGTCGCCGAGAGGTGGCGGCAATCCGCGAAGCATTCGAGGTGTTTGGGGCAGGGGTCAACCGTGAACGAATTCAGGCAGTGCCCGTACGGCGTGGCATGGAAGCCGTCCGCTTCGGCGCGAAGGTAATCGTACGCGGCGGCGTCGCCCTCCGTTGCCTGAATGCGCCGGAACGCATCAACGATCGGGCCGTTGGCCTTGCCGCCCTTGATGAGCCGGGCAACCGTGCTGGCCTTCTCGCCGAGCATGACCTCGATGTCCTGCGGGATTTGGATCTGGTCGAGGTCTTCTGCAAGACTGCGATGGTCGTACTCGTAACTCTGTGCGATGCTGCGCCGGTTGAAGCGCTTCGAGATGATCGTATCGGCCACGCCCAGGCGGAACAGTTCGGTGTTTTGCAGATGGCGCAGCATGTGTGGCTCCAATTTCAAAGCCCTGTCTTCGGCGGTCTCTCCATACTTCTCGAACAACGATGGCACTCCCTTGTCGTAACCAAGGCCGACGCCAATAAAGCGCGGATCCGGGCGGCTGACCGCCATGAAGCGGTTCACGTCGCAGAGCCCGTCGTTCCGTTCTTCAGCAAGCGAGCGCTTCGGCTGAACGAACAGAAACTCCCATGGTTGAACCACCCCGACTGCAAGTGGCAGCGGCGTTGTATCGGAGACCTTGGTCGGCGTCGTGGAGCGGACATGACTTTCAAGTTCGCCGACGTGCAGATAGGTGTTATGCCAGCCCATGCGCTCCCGGACTCCGATGACCTTGCCATCAGCACGTCGGAAGCGCAATGCGATCTGTTCGCTACGCATTTTGTCCAGCAGGCGCTTGCCGAACTGATATACCGCCATGTCAAGCGTAAGCGCACCTGACTGCTGTTTCCACCTTTGATGGATGTGCAGATCGATCAGTACCGATGGGTCGAAGCTATCCCGGTAGCGTTCGATGAACGGCTCCCGTTCAATTTCCAGCCAGAACGGGTTGCCCATCAGATGTGTATATACCTCGGTGAAGGGCACCAGGTCATGGGCCTCATACCACGGAAGTAGCCGACCGGCTTCGCACTGGAGCTTCAGCGTCGCACGTAGCGGCTCCGTGAGCTTTGCGACATGGTCAAGCGTCTCAGTCAACAGGCCACGGAACATATCTGGCACAGGTTGTGTTTCTTCGCGCAGGAAGCGACTGGCCGACTCGTCCTCCTGCTGCTTTTCCGCAAAGTGGCGAACCATCAGCGACGTAGAGATGCCACCGGATTCGCCCGCAGGCCGCCCCTTCGCGTCCAGATAGGATCGTTCCCGCCTCCAGTCAACCGGTAGCAGGGCAGCTTCACCAATGCGGAATCCAGTCACGATCATCGCGCGTACTGCGGCGAACCGCAGATCGTCCATGAACGTACGCGGCTTTTCGGTCATCACGATACGGGTCAGCTCCCAGAACGCCCGACGCTCCGGCAACCGCTCCTCACGCTTGCGGGCCTCCAGATCGGTGAGTAACTCGTCCTGCGACCAGGTGTGCTTTGCCTTGATCGCGCTTTTCATTTTCATGCGGGGAATGGCGAGCGACGAGTACATCTGTCCGGCATCGCAGATGTGCCGGGCGTCGAACACTACCTTGACGATGCCGGCCACCAGGTCCCCCAGCTTTCCCGTGGCCTGGATCGCCTTGCCGACATGGACCGCCAGACGCAGATCGTCCGCGATCAGTTGCCACGGTTCCTTGTCCACGCATGTAGCGATCACACGCAGCGGCCGGGCGATGCTTTGCGAGACATACCCTGCGGTGTGCCGTTTGAACAGCAACTGCTCGACGACCGCGGCCTTGATGAGGTCCTGCCAGGCGGCAGATAGCGGGCGCTTGCCGAGAGGCGTCAGGTCACGCTCGACACGCTCGGCATTGACGATCGCCAGCGCCTTCGCGTCACACCCGAGGTCACGCAGATAATGTAGCGGCGGTGGAACATCGCCAGCCATGGCGGTAAGGTTCCAGCCAACACTGTCGCGCGCGACGCCTTGTTCGTCGAGAAGCATGTTCCATGACAGGCCTTTCTCGCGGACCAGCGTTTTACCCAGCTCGATGAACGCGGAGTAGTGTGGGTTCATCGGTCGTTGCCTTCCAGTTCTTCGATGACCGTCTGTATCTCAGCGATCGTGCGCTGCAACTGCAGATAGGCCGGCGACCTGGTATTGCCGCGCGAACTCTGGTCGAAGAACGTCACCACTTCACGCATCGCAGCCAGCACACACTCATGCATTACCTTGTCGTGCAAGGGCATGAACTTCCCGCATCCATAGCACGACGTGACCGGGTTATAGGGGCAGGCCGGCTGGCCAGATGTGCAGCCACCAATTCCGGCAATCGGAATGCCGTGAGGCACACCGGCGATCTGTTGTTCACCTTTAAGAAGGGTGAGCTCTTCCGGGAGGATGAACCGGTCGTGGGCAATTTTCGCCACGCGCCGGTATATATCCGACGCGCCGAGCGCCCGGTTCACCCGTTCCGCATGAGTGGCCGATGTCTCGTAGTACACCAGCCCCGTCTGTATATGCGAATGGCCCAGAAACTCGGCTAGCTCTTCGTGACTCGCGCCGGCGTCGACGAGTCGTTGGGCCGCCGTATGCCGCAGATCCGTGGCCGTACCGAGGTCATCAGAGCCGATCAGTTTTCTGACGAGCACGGCAATTCGTGATCCCGCTTCGTAGCTCGATCCGACCGTAAAGAATCGAGCGGCACCCGTGACACCCTCCGTCTTTCGTTGCGCATGGAGCGAGGCGAAGAGCGGAGCCCACTCACGTTTGACCCGACGTGTGAGCGGTTTTCTTTTCGAGTTGCTTTGCTGCTTGGCCATGTGGAAGGTCAGATGAACCGTCGGCGGTCCATCCGGTGTGTCCTGCCAGATGCGAACATTTCGCATGCCCAGCATTGCAATCTGGATCGGGCGCATGGCGAACTGGTAGGCGCACAGCAACATCCCTGCGTCGCAAATATCCTCGTTCGATGGGGCCGTGGCCACCATGGACGCAAGGGCCACAACCATTTCATCCAGATGACGCACAACGGCTGCTTCTTCTTCCGCGCCCAGGAACACATCACCCGAGCGCACGCCCGCGTAAGCGTCGCGGGCAGGCAAGGGAAGGGCGGTGGTAATGTAGGCGTCGTAGGTATCAGACCAGCCTCGCAATCGATGGCGACACAGGAGTCGCAACAGCGCTTTCACCAGGATATAAGCCGACAGGGTCATCTCGCGCACCCGTAGTCTGGTCCAGACAGCCGTAATGCCGATGGGACCAGCGCGAACAATGTCAATGACATCGCCGAGCGCCAGATGGGGAGCTGCAATCAGGTAGTTTGCCGCGGTCGATACGTTTAGATTTTCACCGAGCAGGAACAGGAAGACGTGCTTCAACAGCAGGGCGTGAGTGTCCGCAAAGCGCGTAAAGTCGATCCTGATTATCCTGCCGTTGATTGCCAGTTCAAAGACCGCTCGACCAGCTGGATCCCGGATCGAATGCTGCACATCATCGAAGTCATCGTAATAGCGGATGACCGGTGGCAGCATTGGTAGCGCCGCCACAATCTGACCAATAACGTCATCGGCAGGAAACCGCTCGGGGAACAGGTCCGACTGGATTGGTGACTTGCCCATATCAGATGCTCCTGGGCAAGGCACGAAGAAGTGCGACCCGGTCGTCGAAGGCGTCATTCCATACACCCGTCAATCGATCCTCAAACACAGCCCGCGCATACCGGGACGGCATGGTCGATGCCTTGGACCAGCCGAAGAACGTCCGTAGCTTCTGGAGGGCTTCATCCATCGCGTCGCCTTGCTCCAGCAATTGACGGAGCCGGACTACGGCACACGTGTGGCGCAGATCGTGAGGCGTCACTGCGTCCTTGCCAGTTCGGTCCTTCAGTTCTGTCAGCACCTCGACCGGCAAGCAGCGCGACATCTGCGCAAATACTTTGGTCAGTGTCTCGGTCGACAACGGTGCATCGGTCTGTGAGTTCAACAGGAACGAGTGATCGGGTCGACCCCGATAGTTTTCGACATAGCGTTGCACCAGGCTGGCAGTCAGTTCGCTGACTGGCACCTGCCGAATCGAATGCACATTTTTGATGCTGGGCTTCGAATAGCGGGAGTCGCCCTCCGTGGTTGCATACTCGTTTTCCTGCACATTGAGCCAGTACCGCGTTCGCAGTTGCTTGTGGTCGTAGGCGCTTTTCACGGCATCGGCCGCAAGCAGCAGCACTTCGCCGCGTCGCAAACCCTGGTGCAGCATCAACACAAATGCGACGAAGACGCGCCAGCGTGTCTTGTCACGTTCAAAAGGATTTTGAGGAGATTCCGGGTCAAGCAGCGCATACAGCGCCTCGACGGTACTCGCCGGCAACGAGCGAACCGTCTCCACCGAATTGTCCCTGCGAACGTGGAGCTGGCTGTAAAGCGTGGAAAGCCTGTGCAGTCGCTGTTCGATGCGCTGCAGCCGTTCGTCGGCGACCTGACTCTTTGACAACCAGGTCACGACCGTCGTCACGAAGCCAAGCCCGGCTTGCCAGCGCTTTTCGTCGGCGCCGGTCACCGCCGGCTGATTTCGGATGGAGACGAACCACGATTCGAGAATCTGGGCCAGCGCGCCGTCGTCGAGTTCAGCCAGCGCATCATCCAGCGCATTCGGGCCAAGGAGACGGTCTGCATGTTGATAAAGATCCTCCAGATATCGCAGCTTCTTTGTGTGGGTGGAATCCGCCAGTTGCGAAGCCGTCATTGCCGACCAGACTGCAGCCCAATAACGCGGCAGCCCAACATCGTCGACCAGCACCGGACCACGAAGCGCCGACGGAACCGCGGCGCCGAGTAATTGCTGAAACACTGGGATCACCCGCAAAAATACGCAACGGGCGAAGTTACCATTAATGGGGACAGATTTTGCTCGGAAAACCGCCAGAAACTTGACCGAGCGCAACAGTTCCAAACATACCAGTTCTGTTGATAATTTATCTTATGTCAAATCAAACATCCACACGCCCGGCCACCACCCCATAAGCTAAGAACAAAATATTGGTTGCCCCCACGCGCGAGTCCGCTAACGTAATGAGCCAGCGTGCAGCCCCACGCATCCGCCATTACCCTTTGGAAGTCATGCCGCAAAATCCCGACAAGCTAGCCGACTGGCTGCTCTCCAGCCTCGAACTGAAGAGCACGGTTTTTCACGTCGGCCAGTATTGCGGAACATGGCAGGCGTCCACGGCCGGACGTCGGCGCGCGAGCTTCCACGTCGTGCTGCACGGTGAATGCTGGCTGCATCTTCCCGCCAGCGCGGAACGCGAAGCACACAGCCTGCGCCTATCCAGCGGTGACGCCGTGTTCCTGCTGCGCGACATGCCGCATTGTCTTTCCCCCGACTCCCGTCCGCCCGCGAGCGGCCACGAGAGCGCACGTTTCGGCACCATGTCGCCGCTGGCTCCGTCGCCCGCTGCGCCAACAACTTCGCCAACCGCGCCAGCTACGGCGACCGGCAGCGTCGGCATTGCATGCGGATTCTTCGAGTTCAACTCGGCGCTCGACGACATGCTGCTCAGCCTGCTGCCCGACCATATCGTCGCGCGGCGCAACAACCCGTCCCTCGACGGCGCGCGCGCCATTTTCGACCTGATCCGCGTCGAAGCGCTGCGCGATGCGCAAACGCCCTCGCCGCTCATCGCGCGTCTCACCGATCTGCTGTTCGTCTACGCGCTGCGGGCGTTGGGCGCCCGGGACGAAATCGTCCCGTGTTTCTGGTCGCTGATGCGCCGGGCGGAATTCGCGCCGCTCGTAACCGCGATTATCGAATCACCGGGCGAACGCTGGACAACCGGGACAATGGCGCAGTTCGTCCACATGTCGCGGGCGCGCTTCTGCAAGCAGTTCGTCGACATTGCCGGGCAACCGCCCGCGCAATTCGTCACGCTGATCCGGATGAAGCTGGCCGCGGCGATGCTCAGAAGCGGCGCGCGTACGCCGGACGCGGCCGAGCGGGTCGGCTACCAGTCCGAGTCTGCCTTCTCCCAGGCATTCAAGCGTGTGACGGGCGTTCAACCCGGCGCATGGCGACGCGCCTGCACCGCGCACGATTCCATCGAGACGCACGCATCAGCCGCCGGCGCCGCCGCGCTGCATTAAGCGCGACACTCTGCCGCACTCCGTCATCGGCAAGACAAACTCGCAGAAATCGCAGACAGCCGCGCATTGTGCGGACACAATCCCGCAGCCACAATGAACGCCTATCTGTGAGGAATGAATCGACATGAGCCGTCTACCGCTGCATACCCTCGAAAGCGCGCCCGAAGCGAGCCGCCCTTACCTCGAACGCGCACAGGCGGCCAACGGCTTCCTGCCGAACCTCGTCGCTTCGCTGGCGAATGCGCCGACCGCGCTCGAAACATACCTGACGGTCGCCGAAATCAACGGCCGCAGCGGCCTTACGCTCGCCGAACGCGAGACAGTGCAGATCACGGCGGCCGGCATACACGGCTGCGGGTTCTGTGTTGCAGGGCATACGGCTGTTGCATTGAAAAAAGCTCAACTCGATCCGCAACTGGTCGAAGCGATCCGCGAGCAGCAACAACCGCTGCCCGACCCTCGTCTGAATGCAGTCGCGATCTTCACGCGCGCGGTGATCGCCACACGCGGCGCCGTGCCCGACGACGCACTCGCCGCGTTCCGCGCAGCGGGATTCAGCGACGCGAACGCACTCGAAGTCGTGCTCGGCGTGAGTCTTGCCACGCTGTGCAATTTCGCCAACAATCTCGCGCAGAACGAACTCAATCCACAACTAGCCGCCTATCGCTGGGAAGCGGGCGCGCACGCCGCATGAAACCACAGCCGCTGACTACCACAGCACCGGATCTCGCAACATGGCTCGACGCTAACGCCGAGGCTATCGACACCAGGCAAGATCTGGCGCACGAGATCCTGCCGCGGCTCGGGCGCGCGGATCTTTTCCGGATCGGCGTGCCGGCGCATGAAGGCGGTCTGGACGGCACGGCGGTCGACGCGATCGAAGCCATCACCAGCGTTGCCGCCCATTCGCTGACGGCGGCATTCGTGTTCTGGGGTCAGCGCACGTTCATCGAATATCTGCTGCAGAGCCCGAACGAAGCGCTGCGCGCGCGCTGGCTGCCCGCGTTGTTGCGCGGCGAACTGGCCGGCGCAACGGGCCTCTCGAACGCGATGAAGTATCTGTCGAACATCGAGCCTCTGCAGATGAATGCGACACCCCGCTCCATCCACGGAGTCGCCGCGGGCTGGACGCTCAACGGCAAGCTGCCGTGGATCACGAACCTGCGCCGCGAGGGTTTCCTTGCCGCCGCCGCGTTCGATCACAGCGACGGCGCACCGCCTTCGATCTTCGCGATTCCCCACGACGCAGCGGGTGTCGTACGCAGCGACGATCTCGACCTGATTGCCCTGCGTTCGAGCAACACAGCAGCCCTCACGGTGGAGCGCGCCGCGCTCGACGCAAGCTGGCAGATCACCGCCGACGCGCCCGCCTTTCTTGCGCGCGTGCGCCCGGCGTTTCTGGGTTTTCAATGCGGATTGTCGATCGGTCTCGCCCGCCGTGCGCTTGCCGCAATCAATGAAAGCAGCGCGCCGGCCCGCGCGGCCGTGGAGGACGAAGTCGCCCCGCTCGCACACGAACTCGACGCGCTGACAAACCGGCTATTCGACGGTGTTCAACACGGCACCTTCGTTTCGGCGCCTGCCGCGCTGTTCGAAGTGCGGATCGGCCTCGCGGCCGCGGTCGATCGCGCCGTGCGCCTCGAAGTCGTGACCGCGGGCGGACGCGGCTATCTGCGAGAACAGGGCGGCACCGCACGGCGCACGCGTGAAGCGGCCTTCGTGCCGATCGTCACGCCGAGCATCGTGCAGCTGAAAAACCAGTTGGCACAGCATCAACGGACCAGGGCCGCATGAGCAACGCCATCAGCACGAGCGCGGCGCGCGTGGAGGTGCGCGAAGTCGGACTCAGCTACGCGGGGCGTCGCGTGCTGGACGGTATCGATCTCAGCGTGCGCGCCGGAGAACTCGTTTCCGTGCTGGGACCGAGCGGCTGCGGAAAGTCGACGTTGCTGCGTATCGTCGCCGGACTGCAGCAAGCCGAATCCGGCTACGTCGCGGTGGACGGAGTCGCCCTGCGCGGTCCGCGGCCCGACGTCGCGCTGGCGTTTCAGGATCCGTGTCTGCTGCCGTGGCTGTCGGTCGAAAAGAACGTGGCGTTCGGGCTCGGCTTTTCACGTCAGCCGGAATTGTCGCGTGGCACGCGGCGCGAGCGCGTCACCACGGCTTTGAACCAGGTTGGGCTGGCGCATGCCCGTCACTACGCGCCGCGCCAGTTGTCCGGCGGCATGGCGCAGCGCGCGGCGCTCGCGCGCTGCCTGGCCCGCAAACCGCGCACGCTGCTGCTGGACGAACCATTCGGCGCGCTCGACGAAGTCACGCGTGCCGAGATGCAACAGCTACTCGTGGACGTGGTACGCGAGACGGACGCCGCGACCCTCCTCGTCACACACGATATCGACGAGGCGTTGCTCGTCTCCAATCGCATCGTGGTGCTGGGCAATCGCGGCAAGCTGATCCTGCAACTGACCGTGGATGTCCCGTCGCCGCGCGAGATGCACCTCGAGGCGCTCGGCGCGTTGCGCATCCGGATTCTTCAGGCGCTGCGCGATTCGATGTCGCGCGCGGCCCTCACCGCCCCCATATAGAAAGAAGGCAAAAAACGCATGTGCCAGCTTCCGATGTCCCGCCGCGAGTGGCTCAAGCTCGCTTCGATGTTCACCGTCGCCGGCGCCGCGCCGTTGCTTGGCGCGCTCAACGCGCGAGCCGCCACGGACCCGAACGCACCCGTGCGCATCGGCTATCTGCCGATCACCGACGCCACGCCTTTACTGGTCGCCCATAACAACGGCTATTTCGAAGCGGCCGGCCTGGCCGTCGAGAAGCCGACGCTGCTGCGCAGCTGGGCGCAACTGGTCGAAGCGTTTCTGTCGGGTCAGGTCAACGTAGTGCACCTGCTCGCGCCGATGACGATCTGGGCGCGCTACGGCAGCCAGGCGCCGGCGAAGGTGGTCGCGTGGAATCACGTCAATGGCTCGGCGCTGACCGTGTCGCCCGACATCGACAAGGTCGCGGACCTCGGCGGAAAAACAGTGGCGGTGCCCTTCTGGTACTCGATCCATAACGTCGTCGTACAGGACATGTTGCGCACGCAGGGACTCGTGCCCGTCTTGAAGAAAGACGGCGAGCTCAAGCCGAACGAAGTGAGACTCATCGTCATGGCGCCGTCGGACATGCCGCCGGCGCTGGCGTCGAAACAGATCGCCGGGTTTATCGTCGCCGAGCCGTTCAATGCGGCGGCCGAAGGGCTAAAAATCGGCAAGGTGCTGCGCTTTACCGGCGACGTCTGGAAGAACCATGCATGCTGCGTCGTGTTCATGCACGAGCGGGATCTGACCGAACGCGCCGCGTGGTCGCAGAAGGTGGTCGATTCGGTGGTGAAGGCGCAGTTGTGGACGCGCGCTCATCCGCAAGAGGCCGCGCAGCTGCTGTCGAAAACCGGCCAGAACCATTACACGCCGCACACGGCCGCCGTATTGACCGAAGTGCTGGCCCCTGCGCCCGGCGATCAGGGCCGCTATCTGGCCGATCGCGCGATCATCCATGCGGACTGGCACGCGAAGCGGATCGATTTCCAGCCATATCCCTATCCTGCCTATACGGAAGAGCTGGTTCGCCGCCTGAAAACGACCCAGCTCGAAGGCAATGCGCAGTTCCTGGGTCAACTCGATCCGGCATTCGTCGCGCGCGACCTGGTGGACGACCGTTTCGTGAAAAACAGCATCAAGTCAGTTGGCGGGATGCAGGCGTTTGGTTTGCCGGAAGGGTTTTCGCGCACGGAGACGATCGTTGTCTAGCCTGTCGACGCGCCCTGCTCCCGCGCCTGCCGTCAACCCAGCCGCGCGCGCGAACGGCGCCGTATCGTCGGGCTGGCTGGGTCGCGCCGCACTCGGGCTGGGAGGCCTCGTGGGCATCGTCGCGATATGGTGGCTGGCGGTCGCCGTTTTCGCCGCGCCCGGCACGCTCGCCGCGCAGTTTTCGCCGGCCCGCGCGTTCGAAACGCTGCCGGCGCTGATCACCGACGATCGTCTCGCCGTCCACATCGTCACGAGCCTGCGGCGCATCGCCATCGGTCTGCTGTGGGCGTTGCTGGTCGGCGTGCCGCTCGGTTTTCTGATCGGCCGCGTGAAAGCGCTCGATACGGCCTTGTCGCCCACGCTTCAATTTTTGCGCATGATCTCGCCGCTGTCGTGGATGCCGATCGCCGTGATGTCGCTCGGCGTCGGCGACCGCGCGGTGTATTTCCTGCTGGCGTTCGCCGCCGTGTGGCCACTGATGATGAGCACCGCCGCCGGCGTCGCGCACATCGACAAGCGCTGGTTGCAGCTCGGCGAAAGTCTCGCGGCCACGCGCGGCGAAATGCTCTGGCATGTGTATGTGCCCGGCATCGCCGCGCATGTGCTGACCGGCGTGCGGCTTGCCATCGGTATTCTGTGGATCGTGCTGGTGCCGGCGGAAATGCTCGGCGTGAGCTCAGGCCTGGGCTATCTGATTCTCGATACCCGCGACCGCCTCGCGTATTCCGAGCTGACTGCGGTGATTCTGGTTATCGGTGCGCTCGGGTTTCTGCTCGACTTCGCCGCGCGCCTGGCTTATCGCCGTTTCGGCCTCGGCCGGGTCGAGTAGGAGCGATAGCGCGGTTGCTATATGCGGTTGCTATATGCGGTTGCTATATGCGGTTGCTATATGCGGTTGCTATATGCGGTTGCTATATGCGGCTGCTTGATGCGGTTGCCGGAATCCCGCGCCTTCGCGGGATTCCGGTGCACTAACTCACGCCCTCTTCGACTGCTTTACACGTGCGCCTTGGGTCGAGCTTCACTTTCTTTGCTCGCGCCGGCGTTTGCCCGCACATCGAAGGCGCCGCCCGTCAGAACCTGATCGCGCAAGGTGACCGGTTTCTTGCCGGGCAACAGCGGGAACACGAGTTCCGCAAAACGGATCGACTCCTCGAGATGCGGATAGCCGGACAGCACGAAGCTATCCGCGCCCGCGTCGACGTATTCCTGCAGCCGCGCGGCGACCGTCTGCGCATCGCCGACCAGAGCCGTGCCGGCCCCGCCGCGCACCAGACCGACGCCGGCCCACAGGTTCGGGCTGATCTCCAGCTTGTCGCGGCGCCCGCCGTGCAGTTCCGCCATCCGGCGCTGTCCGACCGAATCCATGCGCGCATAGTTCTCCTGCGCACGGCGGATGTCATCGTCGTCGAGCTTGCTGATGAGGCGGTCGGCTTCGGCCCATGCTTCCTCATTGGTCTCGCGCACGATCACATGCAGACGCACCCCGAGTCGCAGCTTGCGGCCGTGGGCGGCCGCGCGCCGCTGCACATCGGCGAATTTTTCGGCTACGGCGGCGGGCGGTTCGCCCCACGTCAGATAGGCGTCCACATGCTTGGCCGCCAGCTCATGCGCGGCCGGCGACGACCCGCCGAAATACAGCGCCGGCGCGGGCTGCTGCACAGGCGGATGAAAGTTGCGCGCCTGCTCCACGTGAACGTATTTGCCCTTGAAGTCCACCGTCTCGCCGGCAAGCAGATCGCGCCAGACGGTGAGGAACTCATCGGCTGCCGCATAGCGCTCGTCGTGCGGGAGAAATACGCCGTCGGCGGCAAGTTCGGTGGCGTCGCCGCCTGGCACCACGTTGAGCAGCAGGCGTCCATGCAACGCCTGGTCGAGCGTGGCGGCCTGGCGGGCGGCGGCGGTCGGGCCGCTGACCGAGGTGCGCAACGCGACCAGAAGTTTGATGCGCTGTGTCACCGGCACGAGGCTCGCGGCGGTCACCCACGGATCCTGACAGCTGCTGCCGGTCGGAATCAGCAAACCGTCATAGCCCAGATTCTCGGCCGTGACCGCGATCTGACGCATATATTCGTTGGTGGGCGGCCGGCCGAAATCGGACTTGCCGAGATAGCGCGTATCGCCCGAGGTCGGCAAAAACCAGAAGATATCGAGACTCATACGTGCTGCTCCTGTGACGAACGTTGGGCCATGCTGATGGTGTGTGTGTTCATACCGCCTCCGCGGTGTGCTGTCTGAAGCTTGCTGCCGCATGCCGTGCCGGTAACTGATCGCCCTGCCCGAACAGCTTGTGGCGCAGCGTACCGTCGGCATAAGCAGTCTTGTAGAGGCCGCGATTCTGCAATTCCGGCACGACCAGATCGATGAAATCCTCGTAGCTTTCCGGGACCACCGTGCGGCTCAGATTGAAGCCGTCGACGCCCGTTTCCTCGATCCATGCCTGCAGTTCGTCGGCCACCTGAGCCGCGCTGCCGACAATGGCCGGATAGCGGCCGCCGAGTTCGAACATCTCCAGCAGCTTGCGGCGTGTCCAGCCGTGCTGTTTGGCCGTGCGCGTGGCCGATTCGATTGCGTTGCCGGGCGCGTAGTCCACGGGGGCGTCGAGATCGTATTGCGAGTAATCGATGCCCGTGCTGGCCGCGAAGTGCGCGAGGCCCGCTTCGCGGCTCGCGTATTGCAGATAGTCCGCGTATTTCTCGCGGGCCTGTTGTTCGGTTGCGCCCGCAACCACCGCCGCGCCGACGAATACCTTGACGTCGTCGGGCTGGCGGCCGGCCTGCACCAGTTGCTCGCGCAACGTGCGCACGGTCTCGCGCGCGACCTGCCGGTTCGGCGGCGAGATGAACACGCACTCGGCATGACGCGCCCCAAAACGCTGGCCGCGCCCGGAACTGCCGGCCTGGAACAGCACCGGCGTGCGTTGCGGCGACGGCTCGGCGAGGTGATAGCCTTCGACGTTGTAGTACCGGCCCGCGTGCCGCACCTGATGAACCTTAGCCGGGTCCGCATAGACGCGCCCCGCCTTGTCGCGCAGCACCGCGCCCTGCTCCCAGCTGCCTTCCCACAGCTTGTAGAGAACCTCCAGGTATTCGTCCGCGCGGTCGTATCGTTCGTCGTGCGGGAGTTGCTCGCTGAGCCCCATTGCGCGTGCCGCGCTGTCGAGGTATCCCGTGACGATATTCCAGCCCACACGGCCTTGCGTCAGATGATCCAGCGTCGAAAAGCGGCGCGCGAGAAGATACGGCTGCTCGTAGGTGAGATTGACCGTCACGCCGAAACCAAGGTGCTCGGTCACGGCGGCCATTGCCGACACCAGCAGCGTGGGATCGTTGACGGGCAGTTGGATCGACTCGCGCAACGTCACGTCCACGTTGTGCTGATAGACGTCGTACACGCCGACGATATCGGCGAGAAAGAGCCCGTCGAACAGTCCGCGCTCCAGCGTACGCGCGAGATTGGTCCAGTACGGCAGCAGCCGATAGTCGCTCGAACGGTCGCGCGGATGCGTCCACAAACCGTGGTTGATGTGGCCCACGCAGTTCATGTTGAACGCGTTGAGCAGGATCTGTTTTTTCGCCATCACAAGGCTCCATGCCGCGGCGGCAGCTTGTCGTTGAGGTAGAAGTTGCCCACGGCGTGATACTTCCAGCGCACCGGGTCATGCAGCGTATGAGTGCGGGCATTGCGCCAGAAGCGGTCGAGGCCGAGACCGTCGAGCGTCGCGGCGGTGCCGGCGAGTTCGAACAGACGCGAGCCGGCATCCAGCGACGCGGTGGTGGTGAGCGCGCGCGCCTCGGCCACGGCGATCGACGCCTGCGCCACCGATTGCTCGGTGAGCTGCGCCTGCGCCGCGTCGACGAAGCGGCCCGCGCGGCGCAGCAACGCTTCTGCCGCGCGCAGCCGCACCGAAATGTCGCCGAACTGCGCAATGGTCAGCGGATCGTCGGCGGCACGTTCCACCTTCGCGTCGATCCACGGGCGCGAGCGCTCCCGCACGAACTTCAGGCCGGCTTCGAACGCGCCACGCGCCTGACCCAGATCGATCGCCGCGTGAATGATCTGCGCAAGCGGTCCGATCGTCGTGGGGCGCTCGAACGACGCCTGAAACGGCACGATCCATTCGGGCTCGACCCGCACGTGATCGAACTGCACCGAACCGCTGCCGGTGACGCGCTGGCCGAAACCATCCCAGTCGTCCGTTACGGTAACGCCCGGCGTGTCGCGCGGCACGAACGCCAGATAGGTGACGTCGCGGCCCTGCTCTTCGGCCACGACCAGCGTGGGAATCCAGTGGGCGTAAAGCGCGCCCGTGCAATAGAACTTCCGGCCGTCGATATGCCAGCCGGCCGCCTCGCGCGTGAGCCGTGTGCGGCGTTTGAAATCCTTGTGGCCGATTTCGGCGAGCGCGTTGCCGAAACGCTCGCCGGCGAGTACGCGTCCGTAGAAAAAGCGCTGCTGTTCAACACTGCCGCCGACGCGCAACACCTCCAGTGCATAGAAATGGTTTTGCGGGATCTGGCCGAGCGAGCCGTCGGCCACGGCGATCGTCGCGGTGACTTCGGCGAGCGTGCCGTTGCTCACACCCGCGCCGCCGAATTCGCGCGGCACGGTGATGCCCCACAGGCCGCTCGCCACGAACGCGTCGAGCTCGGCCCACGGAAGCCGCCGTTCGCGATCGCGCAGCGCGGCGTCTGGTGCAAACGCCTCGGCGAGACGCCGTGCGGCGAGAAGCGCCTGCGCGTCGTCTGCGATCAGATCGGGGGTGGGTAGCGAACGCAGTTCGCGAGGCAGCGCGGCCGGCGCGGCGCTGCCGCTAGCTGCGGGAGAAAGATCGATAGTCATGTTTCAGTTCCACGAGTGCCGCGCGGGAAGCACCTGATTCAGGTGATAGTTGCCAAGCAGATGCAGTTTCCAGCGCACCGGGTCATGCAGTGTATGGGTGCGGGCGTTGCGCCAATGGCGGTCGAGATTGTGGACGGCGCGAGTCGACGCGGAACCGGCCAGCTCGAACAGCTTTTCGCTTGCTTCGAGCGCGATGCGCGTGGTCAGCACCTTTGCCTCGGCAACGGCGACGGAAGCTCGTGCGCTGGCCTCGGCATCGATCGGCTGGGCCGCGATGGCATCCAGCGTACGGCCGGTTTCCAGCAGCACTTCATGCGCTGCATGCAGGTCGATCTCCAGACGGCCGACATCGGCGATGATGTACGGGTCGTCGGTTGCGTGTTCGAGGCCCGAATCGACCCACGGCCGCGCGCGTTCGCGCACGAAGGCGAGCGCGTCGGCGACGGCGGCCTGCGCAATACCCTGGTCGATCGCCGCCTGGAGCAGTTGCGAGACCGGGCCGAACAGACCGGGACGGTCGGCCAGTTGCCAGATCGGCAGCACGTCCTGCGGATCGACCGGCACGTTCTCGAAGGTCACGGTGCCGCTCGCCGTGGTGCGCTGGCCGAAGGAGCTCCAGTCGTCGACCACGGTGAGGCCCGGCGCATCGCGCGGCACCCAGACCTGCACGGCGCGTCCTTCGTCGTCGGCTGCGCGCGTCGGGACACGGTGTGCGAACAGTGCGCCGGTCGAGTAGAACCGCTTGCCGTCCAGACGCAAGCCGTCCGGCGTGGTGCGCAGACGCGTCGAGCCCTGCAGGATCGTTGCGGCCGCGGCCGAGCGACGTTCCGGGCCGGCATTGCCAAGCCGGTGGCCCGCCAGCACTTCGCCGTACAGGCGCTCTTTCTGCGCCGGGGTGCCGACTTCGCGCAGCACGCCCAGCACGCCGAAATGGTTCTGCGGAATCTGCCCCAGCGCCGGATCGGCCGCGCAGAGATTCACGAAGACTTCGGCGAGCGTCGCGAACGACACGCCGGCGCCGCCATATTCGCGCGGCACGGTAATCGCGCCGAGACCGCTTTGCGACCATAGATCGAGTTCGGTCCACGGCAACACGCGATTGCGGTCACGTTCGGCTGCGCCCGACGCGAACACGCCGGCAAGTGTGCGGGAGGCTGCGAGCGCCTGTGCGTCATCGGCGATCCGCGTGACGCGTGCGGAATCGGGACGCGTCGGCAGTCGCGACACGGCAGGGTTGGATGTGGGGCTGGACATGATGGTTCATACAGACAGTGGAGACCCGTCCGCTCGCGGCGTTTCGGCCTGTGCCAGAGGGCAGCGGCACGCACCCGGCTCGCCACGGAAGGGCTAATCATCTATTGGACCAGTACCCGCGCGCCACGCCTACTATCGAATTGGAACTTGCTTATGACGCGTTCCGATTTGCCGATATTGCCCGCCGGATTGCCACGCGGTTTTTCATTCGCCGAATTCGCCGAGCGGCAGTGGTGTCACCTGTTTCTCATCCTGCGGCTGCGTCGCGCGAGTGGACGGTGCGCGCAGCAGGACGCGATAAGCGAACCATTGCAACGCGGAGCACAAAAGCAGATAGACGATGCCGACGAATACGAAAATCTGCGCGGGGTAAATCATCAGGCGGCTGTTGACCTGATTGGCGAGAAACGTGAATTCCGGCACGCCGACGATATACGCGAGCGACGTATCCTTGACCAGCGACACCCATTGATTGACGAACGACGGCATCATGATGCGCACCGCTTGCGGCAGCACCACATAACGCAACGCCTGCCAGCGCGTCAGCCCGAGCGACAGCGCGGCCTGCTGCTGGGCCGCGCCGACCGAGGCGATGCCCGCATGCACGGCATGCGACAGATACGCGCCGCCGATCAGCGACAGCGCGCACACCACCGCCGCCAGACCCGGCACGTCGATATGCAGCAGGATCGGCATCAGGAAGAACGTCCAGAAGATCAGCATCAGCACCGGAATCGCCCTGAAAAACGCGACGATTCCGATCAGCAGCAGACGCGCGCCGCCGCGTGTCAGCGAGAGCGCCACGCCGCCCGCCAGACCCACGGCCGCGGACAGCAACGCCGACACCACCGACAGCACGACAGTCAGCGCCGCGCCGCCAAGCGGTCCATTGGGGAATGAACCGAGCAGCAGATAGCGCAGTGTCGGCAGCCACTCGGGCACGGTCATGCCTGCCCCCGCTGCAACGCGCGCACACCGGTGTTCTGCCAGATCACCAGGGCGATTTCGATCAACGCGATGGTGCCGATATACAGCACCGTAGCCGTGCCGAACGCCTGAAACGTCCGGAAACTTTCCGTGTCGACCTGACGCGACATGTAGGACAGTTCGGCCACGCCGATCGCCATCGTCAGCGACGAATTCTTCACGATATTCATGTATTGCCCCGCAAGCGGCGGCGTGGCGATACGCACCGCTTGCGGCAGGATGACGTGCCGCAAGGCGGTGTAACGCGTCATCCCCAATGCGGCGCCCGCCTGATATTGCGCGATGCCCACGCCGCGAATCCCGGCGCGAAACTCTTCCGCGATAAAAGCCGTGCTGTAGCAGGTCAGGCCAAGCCAGCCGGCGAACAGTTCGAAGCTCGGCCAGTGCAGCGCAAAGGGCCCGGCGCTCAGGACATGCGGCGTGTTCAGCCATGTCATCCACGGCTGCGGCAGCAGCGTCGCCGCGCCGAAGTACCAGAACAGCAATTGCACCAGCAGCGGAGAATTGCGGAACACGAGGACATAGAGTCTTGCCGCCGCAGCAACGCTGCGCTGCTGGGCGATCTGGGCCATTGCCAGCCCGAATCCGAGCAGCGTCGCGCATACGCTCACGCACGCCGAAAGGACCAGCGTGATGAGAAAGCCGTGCGCGAGCCAGCCGAGATATCGAGGGTCCAGCCAGAAGTTCATGAGATGCATTCGAGAAAACGCGGTGCTGTATCAGCAGGAAGGCCCGGTCGCTCGTTTCGAGCAATGACCGGGCCATATCGAGGCGACGGTGAAGCGACGCGCGTCAGCTCTTCTGCGGGTCGCCGATCCTGAACAGACGCGGCAGCGGCGCGGCGCTCTTCGGACCGAACCACGTGTCGTAGATCTGGCCTGCGGTGCCTTTGGCCTCGAGATCCTTCAAGGTGTCGTTGACGACATTCAGCAGACGTGTCTCGCCCTTCGGCACGCCCACGCCTTCGTAGTCGTTGGAGATCGTGAACGGCGGGATCTCGTAGTTCGCCTTGTCCGGCACTTTCGCCAGCAACGCGACGAGCTTCGGTCCGTCCTGCGTGATCGCCTGCACGTTGCCCGTGCGCAGCGCGGCGAATGCGAACGGCGTATCGTCGTAAGCAATGATCGTGGCGCCCGGGAATTGCGCACGCACCTGCTGCTCATTGGTCGTGCCTTTGTCCGCGCCGATCCGCAAGCCGTTCAATTGCTGCGGCGAGGTAAGCGTGCCCTTCTTCGCGATGAATTGCGTGCCCGACCCAAAATAGGGAATGCTGAAATCCACTTCCTTCTTGCGATCGTCGGTAATCGTAAAGTTGGCGAACACCAGATCCACCTTGCCCGACTTCAGGAAAGCAATGCGGTTGGCCGGATTGGTCGGCTGGATCTCGAGCTTGACGCCAAGGCGGTTCGCGACCGCGCGCGCATAGTCGATGTCGAGTCCGACAATCTGGTTGCTCTTCGGATCGACGAAGCCGAACGGCGGATTGCTGTCGAATGCCGCCACGCGCAGCACGCCTGCTTTCTTGATGTCGTCGAGGCGATCCGCATGCGCGGCAGCGGACATGACAAGCAGACTGCCGGCAATGACGGCGCCGAGTACTCTGAGGTTCATAGCGGTGGTTCCTGTTGTTTTGATGGGCTGCGCACGGCGCTGAGCGGCGCTTGCCCTGAGCGTGAGCCGCCGACTCTACCAACGCTCGCGCAGGCCGCAAACCAAGCAATTCTCAGGTGCTAAGCTGCCTTGCTGATAATGCCCGGCACCGTGAAAACGTCAGCGGCGCACCAGCATGGCGAGCGAGCGGTGCGCGTCGAGCTGCCTGTCGTAGCCCGCCAGCGCGCCATCGACGCGGCGCGTCAAAGGCGGCGTGGCAACGGTGGTGGCATCCGCCAGCAGCGGCGCACCGGAGATCGGCGTGGCACCGGATAAGCAATAGCCGACATCGCGCCGCGCGTTGATACACGTGCGCACCTTGCCGCTTGCGATCAGCGTGGCGAGTGCGGCTTCGACGGCCTTCTCCGATACGCCGAACAGACGGGCGAAAGTCACAGCCGTGTAGACGCGGTTGTGCCTCATTTTCAGCATCAGACTCTCGATCAGCGGATCCATACTCGATAAAGGTTGGTCACTACGGTTATGAAATTAAACGTCGCGCGGCGAACTCGCGCACAGCCTGAGTGAAAGCATGGCAGCGTTCGCAGAAATTTGGAAAGACCGTGTTCCGATATGGTTATGAATGGCACGGCACATCCCGAACGGTGGCTGCTGTCAGCCAACCTTAGTCTTTGCCGACATATCGATGCCAGAATTCATTAGTGGTCTCGAACGGCCGGTCAATCGACAATTGAAGCGCCGGCCAGATGCTTTTGCCCCTTCGTTGCCGGCCCCTCCTGCATTCGAAACTCCTGCATCCGAAAAGACCATGAGAACCGACCCGCCGCGCCAGCTCCATCTGAACGTCAATATCCTTCACTCGGGCTTTGTCCCATCCGCATGGCGCACCGAGGACGCGGATCCCCGCGCTTTCGTCGATATCGCCCACTACGTGCGCGTCGCGCGGATCGCCGAGGCGGCGAAGTTCGACGCGGTGTTTCTCGCCGACAATGCGTCGATCGCCGATCAGATCGACTTCCGGCCAATCACGGCGCTGGAGCCGACCGTGCTGCTCGCGGGCATTGCGTCGGCCACTACGCATATCGGCGTGATCGGCACGGCGTCGACGAGTTACAACGAGCCGTATAACATCGCGCGGCGCTTTGCCACGCTCGATCACCTCAGTGCGGGCCGCGCAGGCTGGAACATCGTGACGACCGCCGATCTCGGCTCGGCGCGCAATTTCGGCCGCGAGGCGGTGCCCAATCATGCCGAGCGCTATGAGCGCGCCACCGAATTCACGGACGTCGTGAAGGCGCTGTGGGATAGCTGGGAAGACGACGCATTTATCGGCGACAAGGTGGGCGGGCGTTTCGTCGACCCGGCGAAGGTGCATCGCATCGACCATCGCGGCAAATACTTCAGCGTGGACGGCCCGTTCAATCTGCCGCGCAGTGCTCAGGGTCAGCCGGTGCTGGTTCAGGCCGGCGGCTCGGCGGACGGGCGCGAACTCGCGTCACGCCACGCGGAAGCGGTATTCTCCGCGTCCCAGTCGTTCGACGAAGCGGCCTCTTATGCTCGCGAACTCAAGTCGCGCGCCGCGGCGTTGGGACGTGGCGACGATGCGATCCGCGTGCTGCCCGGTCTGACCACCATCATCGGTGCAACGGAGGCAGAAGCCCTGCGCCGTCGCGATGAACTGGTCGATCTGATTCCGTGGACTTACAGCCTCACCCGGCTGGCAGGCATATTGGGCGTGAGCGTCGACCGGCTGAAGCTCGACGAGCGCCTGCCGGAAGATCTCTCATTGCCCGGCGGCGGCAACGGCAACCACACGTTTTTCCACGCCACACTGGCGCAAGCACGCACCAATGGATATACGGCGCGGCAGTTGATCCGGGCGCTCGCCGGCGGTGGCGGACACCGGGTGATCGTCGGCACGCCGGAGCAGATTGCGGACGATATCGAACACTGGTTCAAAGGCGGCGCGGCCGATGGTTTCAACCTCATGCCGGATGTGCTGCCGGGCGGCTTGCAGGACTTTGCGGACGGCGTGGTGCCGCTTCTGCAAAAGCGCGGCATTTTCCGCACCGACTACGAAGGTCGCACGCTGCGCGAGCATTTCGGGCTGCAACGGCCGGTGAGCCGCCACCTCGAAACACGCGAGGCGGCAGCGGCCCTATGATGGTTAGCGGTAACCACCCGTCAGAGAGCGCGACGATCCTGCCTGTCTTCACGAAACGCGGACAAGCAGGCCGATTCGCAATCGACTCGCCTGCTCGCTAGTCGAGCCGATACCGTGCCCGTGCGCCTCGGGATCACTGAGGCGCACCACCGCATTCAATGCCAGTCCGCCGGTTTGGAGAACCCGGGGAAACGCTCGTCGATCACACGCTTGAACTCGGCCGACCGATACGCATTGGCAATATCGATCACATACGGCTTGTGAAGATCCGCGGTACGCACCGCCACCAGGTTCAGGTAATAAGGCGGAATCTTTTCCAGCAGCAGCGCGTCGGTCAGTTTAAGCCCCGCAGCCAGCGCGAAGTTGCCGTTGACGAACGCATAGTCGACATCGTCCAGCGAGCGCGGCAATTGTGCGGCTTCGAGCGGCAGCAGTTTCAGTTTGTGCGGATTGCCGGCGATATCGCGCTCCGACGATTTCACCGGGTCGACGCCCGGCTTGAGCGTCACCCAGCCGAGTTGCTGCAACAGGATGATCGCGCGGGCCTGATTGGTTGCGTCGTTGGGCAAGGAAACGGTTGCGCCGTCCTTCACTTCGTCGAGGCTCTTGTGTTTGCGGCTATAAATGCCGATCGGCGCGGTCGGCACCTTGACCAGCTCGGATAGTTTTAGGTTACGGTCTTCGGCGAATTTGTGCAGATAGACCTCATGCTGGAAGGCATTCGCGTCGAGCACGCCGTCCGCCAGCGCAAGATTCGGTTGCACATAGTCGGTGAATTCGACAATCGTCACTTTATAGCCCTGCTTTTCCAGCACGGGTTTGATGCCATAGCGGATCTGGTCGGAATACGGCCCCGCGGTCGCACCGAAACGGATTTCCTGTTTGTCCGGATCGGCGGCATGAGCCGTTACGCTCGCCGCAAGCAGAGCGCCCAAAGTAACGGCAGCCAACGTGGACCATGCACGGCGGAAAGTTTTCATCTGGTTCTCCTCATCGCCGTTGCCCATTCTGGTATGGCGGCGGTTTGTCGGTTGTAGGCATGGGAGCTTACAAAAACGACAGCGCAAGCCAAACCAAGAAATCAATCTTTGGTTTCTTGGCGGGAGCGAATGCAGGCCGAGGTTGGCCGTGAAGTGGCGCGGAGCGCGTGGCGTAGGTAAAAAGGCGGCGGCCCCGTGACCGGCCACCGCCTGTCTTCAGCGGCGTGAAGACAATCGTCGCACTACGGACACCAGCGCGTCGACTTCATCGCAGGTGTTATAGAACGCGAGCGACGGCCTCACGGTCGCTTCGAGGCCAAAGCGCCGCAAGATCGGCTGCGCACAGTGATGCCCCGAGCGCACGGCAATGCCCTCTTCGTTGAGCGCCTGACCGACTTCCTCGGTCTCGTAGCCCTTCAGCACGAAGGACAGGACGCTCGCCTTGTCGCGCGCCGTGCCGATCAGACGCACACCGGGCACCGGTTGCAGCACGCTCGTCGCATACGCGAGCAGATCGTGCTCGTAGCGCGCGATATTCTCGATGCCGATCCGTTGGACGTAATCGATGGCCGCGCCAAGACCCACTGCATCGGCGATATTGCCGGTACCGGCTTCGAAACGACTCGGCGGCGGCTGGAAAAGCGTGCGCTCGAAAGTGACGTCCACGATCATGTTGCCGCCACCCTGCCACGGCGGCATGTCCTCCAGAATCGCGCGCTTGCCGTAGACCACGCCGATGCCGGTCGGACCGAACACCTTGTGACCCGAGAACACGAAGAAGTCCGCGTCGAGCGCCTGGACGTCCACCCGCATGTGCGACACCGACTGCGCCCCGTCGACCAGCGCCTTCGCACCCGCGCGATGCGCCAGTTCGACGATCTCCTTGACTGGCACCACCGTCCCGAGCGCGTTCGACACCTGCGTGACGGAGACGATCTTCGTGCGGTCATTCAGAAGCTTCCGGTATTCTTCGAGCAGCACCTGGCCGCTGTCGTCGACCGGAATCACCCGCAGCTTCGCGCCGGTTTGCGCGGCAAGCTGCTGCCACGGCACGATGTTGGCGTGATGTTCGAGGTGCGAGACGATGATCTCGTCACCCTCGCCGACATGCTTCACGCCCCACGTCTTCGCGATCAGGTTGATCGCTTCGGTGGTGCCGCGCACGAAGATGATTTCCTCCGGCGAGCCCGCGCCGATGAAACGCTGCACCTTGCTGCGCGCGGCTTCGTACGCATCAGTGGCGCGGCCGGCCAGCGCATGAGCCGCCCGATGAATGTTCGAGTTTTCATGCGCGTAGAAATACGCCAGCCGGTCGATCACCGCCTGCGGTTTTTGCGTGGTCGCGGCATTGTCGAACCACACCAGCTGACGGCCGTTGACACGCTGCTGCAGAATCGGGAAGTCGCGGCGAATCGCATTCACATCGAACGGCGGATGCGCGGACGGGCCGGCATGCGGCACGCCGTGCGCGTGGCCCGGGGAACGTGACGGCTCGCCCAGATTCAGGAAATAGTGCGAGCTGCCCGTGTGTTCCGCCGGCTTCGACAGCGGTGCCGCGTGCGAGGCAACGGGACGGTCATAGGGGAAACGTTGCTCGGCAAGAGGCTGATCGACGCCCGGCAGACCGAACGATTGCGCACTCACCTCGCTCCAGACCGGCACGACGATATCCGGTGACGCGGTTGTCGCGGAGTGAGGCTGGCCCGATTCGCCCAGGAAATAGAACGGCGATGCGGATGCCGATGATACCGGCGAAGCGGGCGCAAGCGGCGCAGCACCACCGGTGGACGGACGCTGCGCGCCGTGTGCCTCCGGCACACCCAACGCGGCTCCGCCAAAGCGCGGATCGAGTGCGGGCGCGATGGTCACGACGCTATCGGGCAAGCCGTTCTGCGCTGTTGCATGCGGCGCGAGCGCAGGCGCGCGGTTGCCCAGCGCGAGAACATGCGTCGGCGACGAAGGCAGCAGGTTGGCACCGGGCACATGCCCTTGCGGCAACGCCGCGCCGGGCACGCCGGTGCCCGTGCCGCCAGGGCCCGCGAGCGGCGAACCCGCCGGCGCCGGATTGCTGATCTCGCTGGTCACCGGCGCCGTGAACGGCAGCGTGCCGGCCAGTCCGGGCGTCGCGCCTGACTGCGGCGCATTGCCCGGCAGCGCCGAGAAGAATGCATTCGCCAGCGAAGCCAGCGTTGCGGGATCAGGCAATCCCGCAGGCACGCCTCCAGGCGGAGCGGTCGGCACATCGTGCGGCAGCACGCTTTCCACGGGCTTACTTGTAGGTGTCTGCGTAGTCATGGTACTTGCCGATCTCCACGTCATCGAGAACTGCCAGCGCGTCCGGCGAATGCACGGCGAGCGAGCAATAGAGCGAGATCAGATACGACGCGATCGCGTGATTGTTGATGCCCATGAAGCGAACCGACAGCCCCGGGCCCTGCTCGCCGGCCACGCCCGGCTGGAACAGGCCGACCACGCCCTGGCGCTTGTCGCCCACGCGCAGCAGCAAAATCTTGGTCTTGCCGTCGGCAACCGGCACCTTGTCCGACGGAATCAGCGGAATGCCGCGCCACGTGATGAACTGCGAGCCGAACAGGCTGACGGTCGGCGGCGGCACACCGCGGCGCGTGCATTCGCGGCCGAAGGCGGCGATCGCGAGCGGATGCGTCAGGAAGAACGCCGGCTCTTTCCAGACCTTGGTCAGGAGTTCGTCGAGGTCGTCGGGCGTCGGCGCGCCGGTCAGCGGAAACACGCGCTGCTCTTCCGCCACGTTGGCGAGCAGGCCGTAGTCCGGGTTGTTGATCAGCTGGCTTTCCTGCAATTCCTTGATCGTCTCGATCGTGAGGCGCAACTGTTCCTTGATCTGGTCGTGCGGGCTGCTGTACAGATCCGAGATTCGCGTGTGCACGTCGAGCACCGTGCTGACGGCATTCAGGAAGTACTCGCGCGGTTGCTCTTCGTAGGGCACGAAGGTGCGCGGCAGGATGCTTTCGTCTTCGCGCGCGGTGCAGGCGGCCACCACGGCTTCCGGATTCTTCACCTGGTTCAGACGATAGATGCCTGCCTCGACCGGCAGCCATTGCAGCAGATGCGTGAGCCAGCGCGGCGTGATCGTGGCAAGTTGCGGAACGGTTTTGGTGGCATTGGCTAGTTGCCGTGCTGCGTTATCGCCGAGCGCCGTCAGGCCGCCCACTGTTGCTGTCATCTGAAGCTCCGGGGTTGATAGAAGAAAAGCGGGAAAGCTTATGAGTAAAAGTGATTATCGAGAGGCCACCCCGGCCCTTCAACATGCTATAGACGGCAAGCGTTGATCTAGCTCACCGACGGCGGATCGACGAACGCAGCGTGCGCGAGCACGGCAATGCCCGAGGCATTGGACGATGGGGTAAGCAGGTGTTCGATCGGCACCTGGAATGCGCGGGCCAGTTTGTCGACCGTGACGATCGACGCGATCGCCGAGCCGCGCTCGACCTCGCCGACATATGAGCGGTTGAGTCCGGCGTACTCGGCCAATTGCTCCTGAGACCACCCGCGTGCTTCGCGAAGGCGCCGCACCGCGGCGCCGAACTCCCTGACGAGTCCGCTCATCGCGCCGCTCCCGCCGCCGCGACTGGGACAGCGACAGGGTCTGTTTGATCGCGCGGCGTGCGCCCGGCGCTCACGGAAGTGCCGGAGCCTTCGCTGCGCGACACGGCCTGCGTGACATGCGAGCCCGGCGCGACGTCCTGCGTCAGCCAGACATTGCCGCCGATCACCGAACCCTGTCCAAGCGTGACGCGCCCGAGAATGGTCGCGCCCGCGTAGATCACCACGTCGTCCTCGACGATCGGATGGCGCGCGTGGCCCTTTTCCAGATGGCCCTGTGCATCGCGTGGAAAGCGCTTCGCGCCCAGCGTGACGGCCTGATAAAGACGCACGCGCTCGCCGATGACCGCTGTTTCGCCGATCACCACGCCCGTGCCGTGATCGATGAAGAATCCCGCACCGATCTTCGCACCCGGATGGATGTCGATACCGGTTTGCGCATGCGCGAGCTCAGCGACAATGCGGGCCAGCAGCGGCAAGCCCAGTCCGTAAAGCTCGTGTGCCAGCCGGTGATGAATCATCGCCAGCACGCCTGGATAACACAGCAGCACTTCGTCCACGCTGCCGGCCGCGGGATCGCCGTGAAACGCCGCCAATACGTCGCTGTCGAGCAAGCTGCGGATCGCCGGCAGGCGCGCTGCGAACGCGCGCACCGCAATGCCCGCCTGAGCCTCGATCGTGGCGGCCGGCGGCGGCTGATGCCGGCTGCGGTAATGCAGTTCCAGCCGCGCCTGGCTCAACAGCGCATGCAGTGCGGCATCGAGCGCGTGCCCGACATAGAAGTTTTCGCTTTCCTGACGCAGATCGGGCGGTCCAAGCCGCATCGGAAAGAGCACGCCCTTGAGCGTATCGACAATCTCCGCGAGCGCCTCGCGCCCCGGCAATTCGCGCCCGCCCGGTTCGAGCGAGCGCTTCTGCACTTCGCGCCATTGCTGGCGGACCGTCTGAAGCGCCGCCACGATTTCATCGACATCGAACACAGCCACAGCGGTGACTCCCCTAAAGTGCAGCGCAGACGATCGGGCGCTTCAGTCCTGAATCCACGGCAGCCCGTGAAAGCGCCAACCATTGCTGGCGCCGCGCCGTTGCGCGTCGTCCAGCTCTCCTTCAAAACCTTCCAGCACGTTGAAAACCTGCGTGAAGCCGGCTTTCGCAGCGGCTTCCGCGGCCAGCGCCGAGCGGTTGCCGCTGCGGCACAGCAGCAGCACCACGGCGTCTTTGCCGGTCTTCGCTTCCAGTTCGCGCACGAAGCGCGGATTGCGCGTCAGGCTCGTGCCGGTTGCCCACGCGACATGCAGGCTGCCAGGCACGAGTCCAACAAATTTGCGTTCTTCGGCGGTGCGCACGTCCACGAGGACCGCGTCGCCTGCCTGAACGAGTTCCCATGCATCCTGCGGCGAGACCCCGCCCGCGTAGGACAGTCCGGCTTCAGCCGCGCGGGAGCGGGCGGCTTCGAGCAGCACGTGGGTGGGTCGTTCTACGAGTTCAAGCGTCATGACGTCTCCTTCGATATCGCGCGCATCCTTACGCGCCGGTTCAAGGCAACGGCGAAATCAACCGCCTATAGCCATCAGGAGACACTATGAAAGATTTGCGGCCGAAGTCGAACCAATTAATTGTGATTTCTAAAGAAGCACCGGTTTGGTCGCTTCCGCCCAAAACCGCCCGGCATCACGGCTGCCTGTGCGCAATGCTTCCGCTCCCGCTTGCCACCACCGGCCGCGCCGTCATTCCGGCGGCATCTCGATCGGCACAACGAACATGCCCGCGGTGTATTCCGTATGGAAGTAGCCGGAGCGTGCGTAAGCCGCAATGCGTTCGAGCCGCTCGGGCGATTGGGCACCATAAGCGGGACCAAACGTCTCGCTGCCGGATTGATCAGACGCAATCGGCGCGCGCCTTGACAGGCGCTTTTTCAGGGCGCGCACAGAATGCAGGAGTCCGACCCGGAAGAATGTCGCTGAAAGCGTGGCCATATGGCCTCCGTCGATTCATTGCCATACGAACGAATCTAGCGGCCTGAAAAAAGAAGCGCAAACAAGGTTTTGTGGATTGGTTTTCGTGGAATGGATCAAACGCTAATCACGCCGGGCGTGTGGGATGGCGGAATAACGTTGCGAGAATAAATCGGTTCGGTCGCGCAGTACCTGCGGATAAAGTGATCCGGCATCGCCTCGGGCCGCGTGCCCCGCAGGCTCGAACGTCGAACCTTTCTTTTCAGGAGCAGCCCATGACAACATCGAACTCACGAACCGCCGAACACGCCATTGACCGGCAATTCCTGGAGCGCTGGTCGCCGCGCGCATTCAGTTCCGATCCGATCCCCGAAGCAACACTGCTGACGCTGCTCGAAGCGGCCCGCTGGGCGCCCTCTTCCTATAACTCGCAGCCCTGGCGATTCGTCTATGCACGACGCGATACGCCGCATTGGGAACAGTTTCTCGGCTTCCTCAACGAATTCAACCGGAGCTGGGCGAAACACGCCGCAGCCATTGTGATCGTGCTGTCGAAGAGCACGTTCACGCCGCCCGGCGGCGCGGCGGAAGTGCCCGCGCCGACCCATTCGTTCGATACCGGCGCCGCGTGGGGCTATCTGGCCCTGCAGGCGAGTCTCTCCGGATGGCACGCGCACGGGCTTGCCGGCATTGAACGCGAGACGATCCGCCGCGAGCTCGCCGTGCCGGACGCCTACTCGATAGAGGCCGGTATCGCGCTTGGCCGGGCGGGCGACAAGGCCTCGCTGCCGGAAGCGTTGCAGGCGCGTGAAGTACAGAGCCAGCGCAATCCACTGTCCGTGATCGCGGCGGAAGGGCGACTCGCGTTCTGACGCGAACTCATCGTCCCTTAACCGACGGCTCAAGCCTGCATTTCCCGCAAGGGACGCTATAGCGTTCCTTTCACGACGCAGTTTCCGCCGCAAGCGATCCGCCGAGATAAGCATTGCGAATCCGTTGATCGCGGAGCAGTTCGCCTGCGGTGTCCGCTCTTTTCGCCCTTGACCTCATTCCGAAGAAGGTCAATGTGCGCGACATCGTCTGGAAGGCCCAATCCTGATTCGCGCCGGCATACGCAGTATCTCCGCTATAACAGCACGGCTGTGCTGCATCGGGTACTTCAATTGAAAAGCAGAATTCATTGTTTTGCATTCCAAACCTTGCATGATCTACTGCATTGACGCGAGCATTGCCCCGCCCCACTCCGTTCACCACCGGCTCCCATTACAGCAATCCGGAAATCGATCAACTGTTCTCGCAGGTCGCCGAAGAAACCGACGAGGCAAAGCGCAAGCAGCTCTTTTCGCAGATTCAGCGCATTCTCGAACGCGATCTGCCGGACATCAATCTGGTGTCGCCGCAATACCTGACGGTCTATTCGCGCGCGGTGCATAACCATACGATCTCGCCGGACGGCGTCTCGGCCAGTTTCGCCGACGTGTGGCTGCAACGCTGAACTTCTTCCGATTCACTCTCCCAAGGAAATCCGCCTACATGGAATACAGACAATCCGGCAGCGTCGGCATCAAGTTTTCGACGCGTCGACGCATCACAGCGCTCTACTGCTGGCCGCCACGCTTGCAGGCTTCACCGCCCCAACCGCTTACGCCGCCGATAGCGGCGCCCCTTCACAGGAGTTGCGCGTCGGGTTCGTGCCCGGCCCCTACGCCGACGAATTCAAGGCGGGTGTCGAACCGCAACTGCGCAAGAAAGGCTACGCGGTCAGGTACGTCGAGTTCAGCACCGGCCTCGAAGCGAACCAGGCCGTGTACCGAGGCGAGATAATCGCCGACGTGATGCAGCACGAGGTCTATCTGAAGTCCTACAACGACCGTAACGGGACCGATCTGGTTGGCGTGGTGCAGGTGCCCACGCCGCCAATGGGACTCTATTCGAGCAAGCACCATTCGCTCGCGGAGGTCAAACCCGGCACCCGCGTCGCGGTGCCGAACGATCCGGTCAATCTCGAACGCGCGCTGAAGATATTGCAGCGTATCGGCTGGATCAGGATCAAACCGAACCCCAATCCCGTGGACGTCACCGAGCGGGACGTGATCGCCAATCCGGCCGGCATCAAGATCGTGCCGCTCGAATCGGCGCAGGCGCCGCGCGCCCTCGAAGATGTCGATTACGCCGCGATTCAGGGCAATTTCGCGATCTTCAGCGGTCACAAGCTGACCGATGCGCTCGCGCTCGAAGAGATGACGCCGCCGTATATCAACCAGGTTGTCGTGAAGGCTTCCAACCGCAATGCACGCGCGACTCAGGACATCGTGCAGGCGTATCAGTCAGCGGACTTCCAGCGCGCGATTCGCAGCAATCGCTTTTACGACGGCTTTCGCTTGCCGGCGTATTTCAGCAACGAGTGAGAAGGTTTGAATACGGTAGGGGCGGTGCTAGCCGCCCTTGTCAGCCGCGCGGACTATGCTGCCTGCGCGTCGAAAGTCCGGCCCGGAATCGCTTCGAGTAACGTGCGTGTGTACGGATGCTGCGGCGCTCGCCAGATATCCCGATGGTGCCCGCTTTCGACAATGCGCCCCGCCTGCATCACGTGCACGCGATCGGCGATATAACGCACCACCGAGAGATCATGCGAGATGAACAGATACGCGAGCCCTAGGTCGCGTTTCAGGTCGACCAGCAGATTGAGAATCTGTGCCTGAATCGACACGTCGAGCGCGGATACCGGTTCATCGCAGATCAGCAGATCTGGTTCGAGCACCAATGCCCGCGCAATCCCGATACGTTGCCGTTGGCCACCCGAGAACTCATGCGGAAAGCGGCCGAGTGCCGAACCCGGCAAACCCACGCGATCGAGCATGGCGGCGATCCGCGCGCGGCGCTGCTGCGCATTGCCAATACCGTTCACCACCAGCACCGTATCGAGAATCTCCGCGACCGTGCGGCGCGGATTGAGCGATGCATAAGGATCCTGAAACACCATCTGCACATGGCGCCGCAACGGCCGCAACTCGCGCTCGCCGAGCGGCACGAGATCGGTGCCGCGCAAACGGATGGCGCCGCTCGCGGTCGGCACGAGCCGCAGGATCGCCTTGGAGAGTGTCGATTTCCCACACCCCGATTCGCCGACGAGTCCGACCGTCTCGCCGCGAGCGATCTGCAACGAGACGCCGTCCACTGCATGCAGCGTGCTTTTGCGATGCCGTTGCGGGTAGTCGATCCGCAGGTCCTGCAGTTCGAGCAACGGCGCTTCGCTGGCCGACGCACCACGCGCGGCGGGGTCCACATCCGCCACATAGTTTCCGGTGCGCACCGAACGCGGCACCACGGCGAAGCTCGGCTTGCCGTCGTCGTCGATACCGTGGCGGATTTCCGGCAGTTTCCAGCCGCGATAGTGCAGATCGTCTGCGAGATTCAGCGAGGCGCCGAGCAGGCCGCGCGTGTACGGATGTTGCGGTTGCGTGAAGAGCCGCGCAACCGGCGCCTCCTCGACCTTCTCACCCGCCAGCATGACCGCGACGCGGTCCGCATGCTTCGCGACGATGCCGAGGTCGTGCGTGATCAGCAGCAACGACATCGACAACTCGCGCCGCAACCCATCGAGCAGGTCGAGAATGTGCGCCTGAATCGTGACGTCGAGCGCCGTGGTCGGCTCGTCCGCGATCAACAGGCGCGGCCGGCAGGCCACCGCCATTGCGATCATCACCCGTTGACGCTGGCCGCCGGAAAGCTCGTGCGGAAAATCGAATACGCGCCGCTGCGGGTCGGGAATCTGCACCAGTTCGAGCAATTCGACCGCGCGCTTCCATGCCGCCGCTTTGGAGAGACTTTCGTGTTGGCGCAACGTTTCGACGATCTGCGCGCCGATCGAAAGCACCGGATTGAGCGACGTCATCGGCTCCTGGAAGATCATCGAGATCTGGCGACCGCGAATGTCGCGGATTTCGCGTGCCGGCAGATCGAGCAACTCGCGGCCGTCGAATCGCAGGCTGCCCGTCACGCGTCCCGGCGTCGGCACGAGCCGCATCAACGAAAGCGCCGTCGCGGATTTGCCGCAACCCGATTCGCCGACCAGCGCCAGCGTCTCTCCTTGCGCGATATCGAAACTCAGGCCGCGCACGGCCTGGTGCGCGCCGAAACTGACGCGCAGGTCGCGTACTTCAAGCAGGTTTGCCACGGTGCATCCTCGGATAGGTTGTCGGTCGCGCTGTCGGCCCGGTAATCGGCCAAGGCATTGTCAAACGCGTTCGCGCAGGCGCGGATTGAGTGCGTCGTTCAGGCCGTCGCCGAGCAGGTTCAGCGCAAGTACCGCGAGCACGATTGCCGCGCCGGGAACGGCGGTCAGATACCATGCGGTGCGCAGCGAATCGCGGCCCGCGCCGATCATGCCTCCCCAACTGACCACGTTGGGATCGCCCATGCCGAGAAACGATAGCGACGACTCGATCAGAATCGCGCTCGCCACCATCACCGAGGCGGTCACGATCACCGGCGGCAACGCGTTCGGCAAAATTTCGCCGAAAATAATGCGCGCGTTGCTGAACCCCTGGCTGCGCGCGGCGAGCACGAAGTCCGACTGGCGCAGCGAGCGGAATTCCGCACGCACGATCCGCGCGACGGTCGGCCATGACGCGATCCCGATCGCGAATGCGATGATCGTCACGCTCGGCCGGCCGATCGCGACGATCACGATCACCAGCAGGAACGACGGCACGGTCTGGAACAATTCGGTGATACGTACCAGCACGTCATCGATCAGACCGCCGAAGAAGCCGCCCGCGGCGCCGACCAGCGTGCCGATCACGAGCCCGATCCCGGCCGACACCGCGCCGATCAGCAGCGATACGCGTGTGCCATGCGCAATGCCGGCGGCCACGTCGCGTCCGAGCGAATCGGTGCCGAGCCGGTATTGCGGGTCCGTGCCCGGCCATTCGAATGGCGCCGCCACCATATCGAGCGGATCGCCGGGAAACAGATGCCCCGCGCTCAGCGCCAGCGCGATGAATGCCGCGAGCAGCACGAGGCCGGCGAGCGCCGACGGATTGCGCAGCAGTGCGCGCCAGACTCCGCGCCCCGCTGCATCACGGTCAGCCACAACGGGCGTATTGCTGCGGCGCAGGCCGAACAGCGCACCGGCCAACTGGCGCCGCCACGGCGACACCGCAGGTTCGGGCGGCGTGGAAATCAGATTGGAAGAATCGGAAGGCATGTCATCCCTCTGGGAAAAACGGGTGGCGTCAGCGTGATCCGTCACGCGACGCGGGGGTCGAGCCATGCCTGCAGCAGATCGACCAGCACGTTGGCGATGATCACGAGCAGCGACGACAACAGCAGCACGCCGAGCAGCACGCTGAAATCGCGCGCCATCACGGCGTCGAGCGCGAGCCGCCCGAGGCCGGGCCAGCTGAACACCGTCTCGGTCACCGCGGCGCCGCCCAGCAAGGTGCCGAAATGAATCCCAACGATGGTCGTGAGCGGCATCAGCGCATTGCGCAAGACATGGCGCACCGTGACGCGCCACGGGTGCAAGCCCTTGGCCTGCGCGGTGCGCACGAAGTCCTGACGCTGCACTTCCAGCATCGCGGCTCGCGTCAGCCGTGCGTAGATCGCGACGAAAAACGTCGCCAGCGTGGCGGCCGGCAGCAGCACGTGCCGGGCGGCATCGGCGAAATAGGCGAAGCCGTGCAGTTGCACGCCGAGCGTCAGATTGCCGCCGCTCGGCAGCCAGCCGAGGTGCACCGAGAACAGCACGATTGCGAGCAGCCCGATCCAGAAACCCGGCGTCGAATAGAACAGCAAGGCCAGTACCGAGAGCACACGGTCCGGCCACTTGCCGGCCCAATGCGCCATCACCGCGCCGAGCAGCACGCCCGTCACGATCGCGAACGACAACGCCACGCCCATCAGCAACAGCGTATTGGGCAAACGCGAGAGGATCAACTGCATCACCGGCATGTCGTAGCGCGGCGAATAACCGAGACTGAAGTGCGACAGATGCGCGAGGTACGACCACAATTGATGCAGCACCGGCTGATCGAGCCCGAACTTCGCGCGCAGCACCTGCATGGTTTCCACGGTCGCCGAACCGGACTCGCCGGCAAGCACGTCGGCGGCGTCGCCCGGCATCAGCTTCAGCAGGAAGAAGTTCAGGATCACAATGCCGATCACCGTCGGCAGCGCCTGCCATGCGGTACGCCGGAGAATCGCACCGAAACGCAAACCTCGACTCATCGTGCCGCTCCTGTCATGCACTCAGATAAACATCCGCGAGATTGCCTTCTAGGCCTTGCGCGGACACCGTGTGGTTGTGAACACGACGGTTCGCGAGCGTGACCATGCGCGGCGCGACCAGGTTGAGGATCGGCAGATCGCGGTAAACGATCTGCTGGAACTGCTGGTACAGCACCACGCGTTTGCTCTCGTCGGTTTCGACCGCGGCGCTTTCCAGCAGCCGGTCCACTTCCGCATTGCTGTAATGCGGCGCATTCGAAAACGGCACACCGGGGCGGATATTCTTCGACCAGTACAGACGCTGAACGCCCACGCTCGGATCGAATAGCGTATTGACGCCGATGCTCGTGAAATCGAACTGGCGATCGGCATACACACGCTTCAGGAATGCAGGCAGGTCCTGCGAACGCACCGTGACGTCGATGCCGACGCGCCCCAGCGCCGATTTGACATAGTCGGCCTGGCGCCGGTACATGTCGCCGTACGGCAGAAAGTCGTGCGTCAGACGGAAGCGCACGCCGCCGTCCTTGCGCGGATAGCCCGCGGCGTCGAGCAGTTTCTCCGCTTCGGCGGTATCGAACGCATACGGTACGAGTTTTGCGTCGTGATAGGGCGAGCCCGGCGTAATCGGCGTGGGCGACAGATCGGCATAGCCATAGGCCACGGTGCGCTGCACGACCTGCGGGTTGACCGCATGCGCGATGGCCTGGCGCACGCGCAGATCCTTGAGGATCGGATGATCGAGATTGAAGTCGATCTCGGAGAGCGGCTCAAGAAAGCGGTAGCCGCGCGTTTCGACCGCCAGTTGCGGCAGTTGCGTGAGGCGCGGCAGATCCGTGAGCGGCACCGGATTCTCGCCGCCCAGATCGAGCGCGCCGGTTTCGAACGCGGCGGAACGGGCGGCCGCATCGGGAATCACTTTGAAAACCAGGCTGTCGATGTACGGTTTGCCGGCGTCCCAGTAGTCCGGGTTGCGCTCATAGACGATATTGGCACCACGCGTCCATGATTTGAAACGGAACGGCCCGGTGCCAATCGGCGCGTTGTTGTGGGGATTGGACAGCGGATCGCCCTGCGCGTACAGGTGCTTTGGCACGATTGGCGATTCGCCGGCCGAGAGTGCTTTCAACAGATACGGCGCCGGCTTCGACAATTCGATCACCGCGGTGCGGGCGTCGGGCGTGGCGACGCCCGTTACATTCGCGAAAGTACTGCGGCCCCGTGGATGCACTGATTTGAGCAGATCGATCGAGAAAGCGACGTCGGCCGACGTGAACGGCTGGCCGTCGTGCCATTTCACGTTTTGCCGCAAGGTAAAGGTGTACTTCAGTCCGTCGGGGCTGACGGTCCACGCGGTGGCCAATTGCGGTTTCGGGCGCAGGTCGAAGTCATAAGCCAGCAAGCCTTCCAGCACCTTGGAACTCGCGACGAGCGCGGGCCCGGTGGTCTGGAAGATCGACACGAGTACGGGCGGTTCCGGATTGATCAGCATGTTCAGCGTGCCGCCCCGTTTCGGTGCGCCCGCCTCGCCCTGGGCAAGCGCCAGGGCCGGCATGCCGGCCGCCGCGAGCGCCGCGCCCGATGAAATAAGAAATTCGCGTCGATTCAACCGTGCCATGTAATCGAGATCCTTTGCCGATGCTTCGGCCCCTGTCGGCCGAAATGAAATGTCGTGGTGTCGGCAATGCTGCTGCCGCAGCGCTTACGATAAAGCCGCAGCGGCGGTAAAAGAACCAATCGTTATGTATATGCAAAGCACGGTGGGGAGGAAAGGCGCGCCGGATATCGTCGCCGGGTGGCGGGTGAGAATAAGGATTCCGTATCTATGGTCGACAGGTGGCGGTTTCGGCCGGGGTCATGTATCTGCTCCGATGTTCTGACGTCCAGAAGCAAAGCAGAAGACCCCGAACCGTCACCGGGCCGACTACATCAATGCACTTTAGGAAAACCGTGGCGCTGCGCGAGCAGATCGAGAATACGGCGCGTGTCGGTCACGAAGCGCTTGTTGCCGAGCGTCTGGGCATCGGCAGGCGCCGGTTGCTCGTCGCCGAGAATCAGCACTGGCAGACCCTGGTGCTCGGCGTCCAGTGCCTCGATCACCGCGGTGCGAGGACGCGGGAACGGCAGCCGGCGAATGTCGAGGCGGGCGTTGCGCTCGGGATCGCCCGCCAGCAAACCTTCAATGGGCGCTCCGTCCGGGCAGATAAAGCGCTCGCCCGGATGGTTCGGATCGGTGAAGCCCGGTTCCAGCAGTAACAGCAGATCTCGGCTCATGATGTGCAATGCTCGAAAAGGTGTGAATGGATGGCCGTGCGTTAGAACACACGTCCTTCGGTCAGATGCGTGGTCACGCCGTTCAGCTCGTAATCGCCGATCACGCGCGCCTTGTGCAGCAAAGGGTTATGACTGAAGATCGTGCGCAGATTGCGCCAATGGCGGTCGAAATTGTGCGCGCGGCCGGTGGCCGATGCACCGCCAATCTCGAACAGACGCTCGCCCGCATACAGCGCCAGCTTGCTGACCACGAGTTGCGTCTTGGCGGTGGCTAGCGCCCCTTCCAGCACCAGCTCTTCCGCGTTCGCCGCGCCGCTGTGGATCGCATTCGCCGAGCGGTCGAGCGTGCGTGCGTTTGCCGCGATCAGTGCATCGATGGAAAGGCTGTGCGCCGCGAGATCGCCCACCACCTGCTGCACGAAACCGTCCTCGCGTGCCGACGGTGCCGGGCTGTGCAGCACAGGCCGGCCGTATTGCGTCACGTAGCGCCGGGCGTCAGCAACAATGTTCCGCACAATGCCTGCCGCGACCGACACCAGATGCAACTGCCGCAACGCGCTACCGTGCCGGCCGGCGAGCGTCGTATAGCCGCGCGTCGCGACCTCGTGAGAAAAGACCTGCACGTTGTCTAGCACGAGGCTGCCGCTTGCCGTCATGCGTTGCCCCATGCCGTCCCAGTCGTCGAGTACCTGCAACCCTTCGCGCGACACGGGAATCACAATCGACACCTTCTCGTCGTTTTCGTCCTGCACGTTGATCCGCGCGTAGTCGGCAAACGCGGTGCCGGTCGAGTAATACTTTCTGCCCGTCACGCGAAAATGCTCGCCGTCGCGCACCAGCTTCGTGACGATTTCGCCGGGCCGCGCCGTGCCCAACTCGGTAGACGCACCGCCGAAGATCGCCCCTTCCCGTATGCGCTCGATCTGCGTGTCGTTGAAGGCGGAACGCGGCGACAGCAGCAATTGCTCGGTCTGGTCGAAATGAATCCGCAGTGCATGCGCGACATTCGACTCATGCGCGGCCAGCGTGGCGATTACATGAAAGAGATCTTCCAGCGATCCGCCCAGACCGCCCCACTCGGCCGGAAAGCGGAGTACGCCGAGACCGGATTCACGAAACAACGCGAAGCGGTCGAATGGCAACTCGCGCCGCAATTCACGTTGCGCGGCGTCTTCGCCGATCGCCTGAGCCAGTGCCGGCAACCCGGCGAGTGCCGCTTCAAGCCTGGCGCGCGCCGTGGTGTCCTGTGAGACCTGCATGCCTTGATTCCTTGTAAAAGCCCACGGATCGCGTGCGATCCGACTGTTGAGTTGGGAGAGTGATCCGGCGCCCCAATAGGACATGCCGATGCAACGGACCAGTATAGGGACGTGGCTCCCCGCGCAAAACCAGCGAATCGAGCTATGAATATTCGCGATTGTGAAATGCGAATTGCGGATAAGGATCGATGAATCCGTTATTGGAGCAACGCGCGACTCATTTCTATACTCGATCCCGGTCAGCACTCACCAACGACGAGTGCCAGAAATTAACCGTGGAAATCGAATCATGAGCCTACGTCCCTTGCATGACCGCCTGATCGTCAAGCGTCTCGACCAGGAGACCAAAACCGCTTCAGGCATCGTCATTCCCGAAAGCGCCGCGGAAAAGCCCGACCAGGGCGAAGTGATCGCCATTGGTCCGGGCAAGCGCGATAGCGACGGCAAACGCATCGAGCCCGATCTGAAAGTCGGTGAACGCGTGCTGTTCGGCAAATACGCCGGGCAGTCGGTCAAAGTCGACGGCAACGAACTGCTCGTGCTGCGCGAAGAAGATGTGGTCGCAGTCGTCACTCAATAACGAACGGAGCGTCAAATCATGGCAGCAAAAGAAATTATTTTCAGCGATGTCGCCCGCTCGCGGCTGGTCGAAGGCGTCAACATTCTGGCCAATGCGGTGAAGGTCACGCTGGGTCCGAAAGGCCGCAACGTGGTGCTGGAACGCAGCTTCGGCTCGCCCGTCGTGACCAAGGACGGTGTTTCGGTGGCCAAGGAAATCGAACTGTCGGACCGCGTGCAGAACATCGGCGCGCAACTCGTCAAGGAAGTCGCTTCGCGCACCAGCGACGCCGCGGGCGACGGCACCACGACGGCGACCGTGCTCGCTCAGGCCATCGTGCGCGAAGGTCAGAAATACGTAGCGGCGGGCCTCAACCCGCTGGATCTGAAGCGCGGCATCGACAAGGCGGTGATCGCCGCGATCGACGAGCTGAAGAAGATCAGCAAGCCGACCACCACCAGCAAGGAAATCGCCCAGGTCGCGACGATTTCGGCCAACGGCGAAGAGTCGATCGGCCAGCGTATCGCGGAAGCGATCGACCGCGTCGGCAAGGAAGGCGTCATTACCGTGGAAGACGGCAAGTCGCTCGACGACGAACTCGACGTGGTGGAAGGTCTGCAGTTCGACCGTGGCTACCTGTCGCCGTATTTCATCAACGATCAGGATAAACAGGTCGCCGTACTCGATAACCCGTTTGTGCTGCTGCACGACAAGAAGGTGTCGAACATTCGCGATCTGCTGCCGATCCTGGAACAGGTCGCGAAAGCCGGTCGTCCGCTTCTGATCATTGCGGAAGACGTGGAAGGCGAAGCGCTCGCCACGCTGGTCGTGAACAACATTCGCGGCATTCTGAAGACCGTTGCGGTGAAGGCGCCCGGTTTCGGCGATCGTCGCAAGGCGCTGCTCGAAGACATCGCTATCCTGACCGGCGGCCAGGTGATCGCCGAGGAAACCGGCCTGTCGCTCGAAAAAGCGACGCTCGCCGAACTGGGTCAGGCCAAGCGCATCGAAGTCGGCAAGGAAAACACCACCGTGATCGACGGCGCGGGCGACAGTAAAAACATCGAAGCGCGCGTGAAGCAGATCCGCACGCAGATCGAGGAAGCGACCTCCGACTACGACCGCGAAAAGCTGCAGGAACGCGTCGCGAAGCTCGCAGGCGGCGTGGCGGTGATCAAGGTGGGCGGCGCAACCGAAATCGAAGTCAAGGAAAAGAAAGACCGTGTCGACGATGCACTGCACGCAACGCGCGCCGCGGTAGAAGAAGGCATCGTGCCTGGCGGCGGTGTCGCGCTGATTCGCGTGAAGCAGGCGATCAGCGGGCTCAAGGGCGCGAATGCCGATCAGGACGCCGGCATCAAGATCGTGCTGCGGGCGCTCGAAGAACCGTTGCGCCAGATTGTCACGAATGCCGGCGAGGAAGCGAGCGTGGTGGTCGCGAAGGTGGCGCAAGGCACGGGTAATTTCGGCTACAACGCTCAGACCGGCGAATATGGCGATCTGGTCGAGTCGGGCGTACTCGATCCGACCAAGGTCACGCGCACCGCGCTGCAGAACGCGTCTTCGGTAGCCGGCTTGCTGCTGACCACCGACGCCACCGTCCACGAGGCACCGAAAGATACACCGGCCGCGGGTCAGCCGGGCGGCCCTGGCGCAGGAGGCCCGGGACTCGATTTCTGACAACCCTCCTCTCCCGCCAGACACCAGGCGGTTAACGCAGGCAACACGGGCCGGCATTCGCTTTACAGCGGAGCCGGCCCGTGCCGTTTGTGCTTTTCCCACGGGTTTGGTGCGCGCCCATCCCCGCCGGCTAGGGCTCCGCAGACTAATTCAACGTTTCTACAACAAACTAAATATTGCGGTGCAGCAAAATGCGACTAAACTCGAATCAGGAGTCTGCAATTTGCACTCACGGTCGTGCTGTGACGGAGGAATGTGCCATGACGACTTATGAGGCTTTACACGTGCCGAACACGGCTGTTCTGCATGTATTCGAGCAGGATGGCGGCTGGCATTGGGGTATCACCACGCCGCGCGCGGCGGGATCCGGATTCAAGGTGGTTGCATTCAGCAAGGAAACCTTCCCGGTCGAGGCGGCGGCCCGTAGCGATGGCGATCGCGCGTTGCGCTGCCTGTCGAGCGCTTCGGGCGCCGAGGTCCGCGAGTCGGCTCACTGACGCCGCGCGCGACGTCGGCCACGCTATCGTTCGCCTCCCCCGGAGATCCAGCGTTACGCCCGCACCCGCGCCGGGATCCCCGGCAACCGGATGCGCCATGCAAATTAGCGCCGCACCGGGTTCGATCTGCACTTCGACGACAGTCGTGCGCTTCACACTCGCCGGACCGAAGGCCTCGAAACGGATACGCTCATCCGCCACATTCAGTCCGCGCAACCCTTCGTACAGGTCACGCATGAACTGTCCGGGTCCGCACAGATAACAGTCGTAGTCGGCGAAAGGCAGGACGCGTTTCAATGCGTCCATGTCGATACGTCCTCCCGATACGCCGTCCGCCGGCAAAGGTGCGTGCGCTGATCGAGACGTTCAGGAAGCAGCTCGAACGCACATCGTGATGGCGCGGGCGGTCCCCGTCACATGGAACACCGCCCTGTTGTTGCGCGTTAGAAATACCCGTCAGAACGAATGCCGCATGCCGATCCGCACATCGGTCTGCGTGTTCGAGGTGGACGGTGTGAAGCTATAGCCGATCACCGCGTTCACGCCATCTGAAGCTCGCAGATAGTCGCCGGAAATATAGACGTCCGTGCGCTTGGACAGCAGGTAATGCAGCCCGAGCGAACCCTGATTCCAGTGGTTCCCTTCGAATCGCGTGTGCTGATAACCGCCGTACAGCATCAACGCCGGAGTGAAGGTATAAGAAGCGCCCGCTTCATAGACTTGCATATGCGAGGTCTCGCCGAGGCCCTTGATCGTCGTGTAGGTGAAGTCACCGCTCAACATGACTTTGCCGATCGTGTAGGCCGCGCCCACTGCAAACGCCCCTTGCTCGTCGACCGGGAACGACGACGAGCTATACAGATCCGTCACCGCGCCGGTTGCCGGATCGACAGAAACGGTCGGTTTGCCGAGGAACGTGCGCGTGCCGATCATCGCGTACGGGTCGAATGCGTAGATGCCGTACGGATTGTTCAACTGCGTATAGGCGGCGCCCATGTTGAACGCGCTGTGCTCGTAACGTGCGCCCACGCTCCAGGCGCTCTTGTTATGAAAGTCGCCGGCCGTATTGCCGAACGAATACATGCCGCCGAACGAAAAGCCGGCATAGTCGTTGGAGAGAAACTTGACCGAATTCGGCAGCCGGTCGCCATTCATCCGGTCGAAGTCGCCCTGATGGATCGCGTAGCCGCTCGCCCATGCCGAGATGTTATACAGGTAGACAAATTCTTCGGTCATATCGAGCTGGTTACCTAGCGAGAGCGTACCCCAGTTGTTCTTCAGGCCGACATAAGCCTGGCGGCCGAACTCGGCGCCGCCGAATGCATATTGCCCGTTACCCACGTGAAAACCCGACTCGAGTACGAACACGGCCTGCAAGCCGCCGCCGAGATCTTCCACGCCCTTGAAGCCGATCCGGTTGCCGTATGAAATACCGTCGTCGAATTTGAACTGGTGGGCACCACCGGCATTGTTCACGTAGGTGATACCGGCATCCAGAATGCCGTACAGTGTGACGCTGCTTTGCGCATGGGCCGCTGTCGGCGCGAATACGGCGCTTGCCGCGATAGCGAGTCCCGAAAGGCTGACGGCATTGCTCTTCTTCATCTAATTCTCCCCTGCTCTTTGCCTGCGTATTTCGTTGGATAAAGCGATCCCTGCTGCGCGCTGTTGACCAACGCGCGGCGCTTCTCGCATGACGGGCAGTTCGAAACCGGCTGAGGCCGAGTAAAACGGATTGAAGCTATTCGCGATGCATGCAATGACCAGTCGCCCTACATCGCCGGATCAAGAATACGAGTCCAGATTCACAGGGATTCGACCGGATGCGACATAAATCTGTCGCCCGGCGACCTCATTGTTAGGAATACGCTGTTATTTCACGCCGAGTGCGGTCTGCACGGCTTGCAAGCCATTGGCGCCGCCGGCCGTGTTCACGCCGTCGAGCCACGACTTCAGCAATTCGGGGTGACGCTTGAGCGCTTGCGTCGCGGCTGCATCCACGGTGGACTTCTTTTCGAGTACTTCGGTGATCACGCCGTTTTCCAGATCGACATTGAAGGTAAGTTGCCTGAAGAGCCGCCCGACATTCGGACACTGCTCGGCATAGCCGCTGCGCGCCACCGTATTGACCGTGGCACCGCCGTAATTGGGCCCGAAGTACTTGTCACCGCCGTCGAGATAGGTGAGCTTGAACTTCGTGTTCATCAGATGCGGTTCCCACGCGAGAAAGACTATCCACTTCTTCTCGCGCACGGCGCGCTCTACCTGCGTGAGCATGCCGGTCTCGCTCGACTCGACGAGCTTCCAGTTGCCGAGGCCGAACGCCTTGTCGTCGACCATCTTCTTGATGTTCTGATTGGCCGGCGCGCCAGGCTCGATGCCATAGATCTTGCTGTCGAATTTGTCCGCGTTCTTTGCCAGATCCGCGAAAGAATGAATGCCGGCGGCGGCCACATAGTCGGGCACAGCCAGTGTGAACTTGGCGTTGGTCAGATTCGGATGCACGACCTCGATCGACTTTTCTTCCTCGAACGGCTTGACGACTGGTGCCTGCGCCGGCATCCAGTTGCCGAGAAACACGTCGATCTGACCTTTCTTCAAGCCCTGGTAGGTGATCGGCACCGACAGGTTCGCCACGTTCTGCTTATAGCCGAGCGCTTTCAACAGTACGCCGGTCATCGCATTGGTGGCGTCGATGTCGGTCCATCCCGGCCCCGCCATGTTGACCTGCGCACACGACTGCGGCTCGGCGGCGTATGCGAAAGTGCCCGACGCGCAAAGCAGCACAGCGCCAATTACCGCCTGTTTGAAGAGCTTTTTCATTATGTCGGCTTCCTGTTCGTGAGGTGGGTTGCATGGTTAGCAGTGCGATGGTCAACGCACGACGGCGGGAAAGCGCGCCATCGCTTCGAGCGAATCCAGATCGATGTGATTGCGCATATAACGCTGGCTCGCATCCACGTGCGGCTGCCAGTCCCATGACGCGACCACGCCCTGCGTCGTGGAGGCGAAATGAAAATGACGGCGCCGCTGACTTTGCAGCACTTCGTTGTGCAGCGCGGCGAGATCCCAGCGTTGCGCGATCTCCTCACGAAAAGCCGCGACCCGTGACGCGTATTCGCTGCGCGTGGCAAGGTTCTCGCGCTCCAGCGGGTCTGCGGCGACGTCGTAGAGTTGATCCGGATCGACGGGCGTGTGAATGAACTTGAAGCGGCCGCGCCGCAACATCACGATCGGTGCAACGGCTCCCTCGGCCAGATATTCGCCGATCGCTTCGTCATGGCCGCCTTGCCTGCCCAGCAGATGCGGAACGAGGCTTTGTCCATCGAGCGAATCGGGCCACGCGGCTGGTTGTTCGCCGCGCGCCAGCTCGACCAGTGTGGGCAGCAGATCGAGATGCGAGACGCTCGCCTCTACGCGATGCGCGTCGAATTGCTGCGGTGCGTGCACGATCAGCGGAACGCGGCAACCGCCTTCGAAGAAGGTCATCTTGTACCAGAGCCCACGCTCGCCCAGCATCTCGCCGTGATCGGAAGTCACCACGATCACCGTGTCTTTCGCGAGTCCCGATTGTTCCAGCGTTTCGAGGATCGCGCCGAACTGATCGTCGACGTAAGAGATCGCGCCGTAATAGGCGCGGCGCGCATTGCGGATCTGCTGGTCGGTGGGCGGTGTGCGGTCGGTTTCGCAGACACGGCGCAGGCGCTTCGAGTGCGGGTCGGCGTCTTCGAACGAATCGCGAAAGGCGGGCATGTCGATTTCTTCGTCGCAATACATGTCCCAGTACTTTTGCGGAATCGCGTAGGGATCGTGCGGATGCGTCAGCGAGGCGACCAGGCAGAACGGCCGCGCATCTTTGCCGGCATGACGTTCGCGTGCGATATCGAAGAGTTTCTGGCGAGTCGTGAACGTGACTTCGTCGTCGAAGTCGAGTTGGTTGGTGCGCACGCACGGGCCGGCGTCGATCACGGAACTCATGTTGTGATACCACGTGGGGCGCATTTCGAAATGCTCCCAGTCAGGTGTCCAGCCGAAGTCGGCCGGATAGATGTCCGTGGTGAGCCGCTCTTCGAAACCATGCAACTGATCGGCACCGCAGAAATGCATCTTGCCCGAGAGAATGGTGCGATACCCTTCGGCGCGAAGATAATGTGCGAAAGTCAGCGTTTGCGACGGAAACTCCGCTGCATTGTCATAGGCACCGATTGCCGAAGGCAACTTGCCCGACAGAAAAGAAAACCGCGAAGGCGCACACAGCGGGCTCGCGCAATAGGCCGATTCGAATACCACGCCTTGCTTTGCGAGGCGATCGAGATTGGGGGTTTTCGTCAGACGGTGTCCGTATGCGGCTAGTGCGAACGGCGTCATCTGGTCTGCCATCAGAATAAGAATATTCTTTTTGGTCTCAAGCATGAGTGCGTGCCTCGAATAGAATCGCAAGTGTCGGTGCAGATGGTGTTATGAGTTGCAGCGGCGAACGGGCGACCGGCATGCCGGGCCCGTCATGCGCACCACTATTGCCGTTCAATTCGCCACTGTGAAGACGGCAATTCGTTATGTGCCTATAAGGGGGTGTTATGTCGAGGCAGGATCGCTTGCCGCCGATGCAGGCGCTGACCATGTTCGAATCCGCGGCGCGTCTGGCCAGCTTCACAGCAGCCGCGCGCGAATTGGGCTCGACGCAGCCTGCTGTCAGTCAGCGCGTCGTGCAGCTTGAAGAAGCGCTGGGCACTCCGCTTTTCGAGCGCGGCCATCGCGGCGTCACGCTCACGGAAGACGGCCTGCGTCTGTTCGAAGCGGTCCGCCATGCGCTCGACACGATTCGCCTCGCCACCACCGAAATCCGCGCGCGACGCACGCCGCAAACCCTCACGCTCTCCACGGATTTCGGCTTTGCGACCTATTGGCTGATGCCGCGCCTGTCGCAGTTCAAGGCGCTGATGCCGGACGTCGACGTGAAGATCATCACGTCGCAAAACGTATTCGATCCGTCGCACGATCAAACGGACATCGCCATTGCATTCGGCGACGAACACGCGGACTGGAGCGCGCGCGGCGCGGTCAAGCTGTTTCCCGAACGCGTCACGCCGGTGTGCAGCCCCGCTTTTATCGCTGCGCGTCCGTCATTGCGCACACCGTCCGACCTGTTGCACCTGCCGCTGCTGCATCTCGAACCAACCCAGCCGGCGCGCTGGCTCTCGTGGGCCGACTGGTTCGCCGCGCACGCACTGGACGCTCCCGCCGCGCATCGCGGCATCACGTTCAACAGCTTTACGCTCGTCGCCCATGCGGCGATCATGGGCCAGGGCGTCGCGCTCGGCTGGGCGCCGCTCGTCGACGAACTGCTTGCCACGGGGCAGCTCGTCGAACTGTTCGATCCGCCGGTCGTCACGGAACGCGGCTATATGCTCGTCACACAGCGGGCGGCAACACCCGCGGTCAGCGCCTTTCGTCAATGGTTGCTCGATGAATGCGGGCTCGACGCCGAATGAGCACCGCTCGGCGCATCTGGCGTTCCCGTTCCAGCGCGACGGCGTTTAGCTTCTATCCGCGCACTCGCCTGATTTGCTCTACTGCGATGATGCATGCCGCGCCCTGCGGCATCGCCCTATCGTCCAAGTGGAGAGTGCATGTCCGCCGATTCCCGTCCCGATCAACTGGTTCTCACCGTCGCGTGTCCGAGCGCGGCGGGCCAGGTTGCCGCCGTCGTCGGCTTTCTCGACCGGCATCATTGCTATATCGACGAGCTGACTGTTTTCGACGACGACCTCAGTGAGCGCTTCTTCGTGCGTTGCGTGTTCCACGGCGTCAACAGTAACGAGACGCTGCACGCCGCGGCCCTCAAGCGCGAATTCGAGCCGATTGCCGAGCGTTTCCGCATGACGTGGGCGATGCATGACGTCGACACGCGGCCGAAGGTTCTGATCATGGTGTCGAAACTCGAGCACTGTCTGGCCGATCTCTTGTTCCGCTGGCGCATGGGCGAGCTGAAAATGGATATCGTCGGTATCGGCTCGAATCATCGCGATCTCGAACCGCTGGCGCAGCAGCACGGCCTGCCCTTCCACCATCTGCCGATCACGGCCGATACGAAGCCGCAACAGGAAGCGCGCCTGCTCGATCTGTTCGAGACGTCGGGTGCGGAGTTGATGATTCTCGCGCGCTATATGCAGATTCTGTCGGGTGAAACGAGCCGTGCACTCGCGGCTAGCGCGATCAATATCCACCATTCGTTTCTACCCGGCTTCAAGGGCGCGAAACCGTACCACCAGGCGCACGCGCGCGGCGTCAAACTGATCGGCGCGACCGCGCACTTCGTGACCGACGATCTCGACGAAGGTCCGATCATCGAGCAGGTGGTAGAGCGTGTCGATCATTCGTATAGCCCGGAGCGTCTGCTTGCCACCGGGCGCGACGTCGAATGCATCACCCTCGCGCGCGCGGTCAAAGCGTTTATCGAGCGGCGGGTGTTCATCAATGGCGATCGGACCGTTGTGCTGCAATAAACGAAAACGCCGCTTTTTAGCGGCGTTTTCTTCGGAGCGTTGCCGCTTTATCGAAGCGGCAACCCATTCACAGTAACAACAGAATCACTTCACCCAGCTATCCACGCGATCACCATGCGCGCTGATCCACGCATCAGCGGCGGCAGTCGGCTTCTCACCGTTTTGCGTCGCCAGCATCACGCTGTCGATTTCGCCCGGCTTCCATTGGAATTTCTTGAGGAACGCGACGACCGGCGGCGCCTTCTTCTCGAGTTCGGGGTTCACCACGCTATCCACATGCTCTGCATCGCCGAACACCTTCTTCGGATCGTCGAGGAATTTGAGCTTGTACTTCGCGAACATCCAGTGCGGCTTCCAGCCGGTTACGATAATCGGCTTGCTCGCCGCTTCCGAACGCGCCAGTTCAGCGGTCATCGCGCTGCCCGAGCTCGGCATCAGCGTGTAGTCGAGTCCATAAGCCTTGATTGCCTCGCTGGTTTTCTGCATCACGCCGGCACCAGCGTCGATACCGACAATACGGCCGCCGAACTCGGCCTTCTTCGCCTCCAGATCGCCCACGCCCTTCACGTCGGCGTTATCCGGCACGATCAGGCCGATCTTTGCATCGTTGAAGTTCGGACCGAGGTCGACCACCTTGTCCTTGAAGTTGTTCCAGTACGCGCCGTGCGTGACCGGCAGCCACGCGGACAGCGTCGCGTCGAGGTCGCCGCGCGCCACGCCCTGCCACATCACGCCGGCCGCGACCGGCACGAGTTGCACCTGGTAGCCAAGGCGTTTTTCGATCACGCGCGCGGCCACATTCGAGGTCGCGACGCTATCGTCCCAGCCTTCCACGTAACCGATCTTGATGGTCGGCTTGGTATCAGCCGACACGCTCACGCTGCTTGCCGCCAGCGCCGCGCTCAAAGCGCTCAACACGAATATCTTTCTGATCAGTCTCATCGCCGTTCTCCCGTTTGCCGTCAAAACAACCTAATGAGCATTTAGAATCGCCAGCCAGAATTGCCGGGTAGCGTTGTTTTCCGACATCCAGTTGTCCGCAGGCGACTTCGGCCACTGGAGGCCGTGCGTCTCGTCTTACTTATCCACGACCAGATCGGTCAACGGCTTGCTGCAGCATAGCAGCACCATGCCCTGATCGATCTCACGCTGGCGAATGCCGCCGGCGTGTTTCATCGCGACTTCACCCGACACCAGCTTGACCTTGCAGGTGCCGCACATACCCTGGGTACACGACGCGGGTAGCCGTACGCCCGCTTTCTTCGCCGCCTCGAGCACGTTCTGGCCGGAGCCGCATTCGATCTCGCGATTGCTTTTCGCGAAACTCACCTTGAAGCGGGTTTCCGTTTCGCCGGCAGCGGGCGCCGGTGCGGATGCGGGCGTGAAGCCCGGCGCTTCTTCGCGCGCCTCGATAAAGCTCTCGGCAGTCACCTGTGCGCTCGCGCTCTGCAATGCGTCCGCGACATGCGCGGTAGTCAATTGCGCGGCCACTTCGCTGACCGTCTCGAACGAAAAACTTTCCTCGTGATAGTGGCTGCGATCGAAACCACCCTCGTCCAGCAATTTGCGCACCGCCTGCATGTACGGCGCGGGCCCGCAGGTGAAAATCTCGCGCTCCAGAAAGTCCGGCGCAATGAGCTTGAGCAGCGGCAACGTCAGAAAACCGGTCACACCAGGCCAGTTCGTGCGCGCACCGAGCCGTTCGCAAACAAACGCAGTGCGGAAATGCGCCTGATTCGACGCGATCAGATCGAGCTCGCGTGCGAAGATGATGTCGTCCGGTGTGCGGGCGCTATGCACGAATACGATGTCACTATCTTCACCGAGTTCATGATGCGCGCGGCTCATCGACATCAGCGGCGTGATACCCGAGCCCGCCGACAGGAATAGAAACTTGCGCGCCGGGTGGCGCGCGCAGGTGAACTCGCCCGCCGGTCCAAGCACACGAACCTCGGCGCCCGCGTGCAAATTGTCGTGCAGCCAGTTCGAAACCTTGCCGCCCGGCACGCGCTTGACCGTAATCGAGATCGTATGCGGACGCGTGGGCGGCGAAGAAATCGTATAGCAGCGATTGATCGACTCGCCGTCTATCTCCAGTTCCAGCGTGATGAACTGCCCCGGCTCGAACACGAATGCTCGTCCGGACGGTGCGCGAAAGAAAAAACTCTTTACGTCGTGCGTTTCCTGGCGAACCTGGCAGCACACCAGCGTGTCGTCGGTATCGCTGTTCCAGCGCGCCGGCAACGTCTCCCAGAAACGCGGCTGCGTGACGCGGCTGGCAGCGTGGTCTGGAGCCGGCTCGGGGCTGAGCTGAAGCGTCGCCTGATCGCGCATCATTGTTTTCTCCGACTCCTGTTGCGGCGCCGCGCTTAGCGCATGAAGGACACGACTTTCTCGCCGTGCAAAGCCGGCGCGGTATCGCCGGCGTCGTGGGTTTGGGGCGCATTGCTGTAATCCGCCATGCGGCCGATGTACCACTCGCAGAACTTCTCGACAAGGCCTTCCGTGAACGGCGAATACGGACCCGGCTCGTACGCGCTGCTCGTCGCGCCGCGTTGCGAGTATTCGACGAGCGCGCGATCCTGGTCGTTCGTTGCGCGCCACACGGCCGTGAGGTTGTCCACGTCGTAGTCGATGCCTTCACGCGCGTCCTTGTGAACGAGCCACTTGGTGCGCACCAGCGTCTTGCCTGCGGAGAGCGGAATCACCGAGAAGCTGACAATGTGGTCGCTCATGAAGTGGTGCCACGAGTTGGGTTGCGTCCAGAACGAGAGTCCGCCGAGATCGGCCCGCGCGAAACCGCCGAGCAGTTTCTTCGAGGCCACTTTCGCGTCGAGCGTCTGCGATTCGCCGTCGCGATCGAGCGGCAGGCGTTGCGTGCGAAAACCCGTGACCAGATCGGCAAGCCGTTCGATTTCCGCGGACGGCAACTGCATGGCTTCCCATTGCGCGGTGCGGCGAGCCACCGTCTCTTCGAAGGCGGCCATGCCTTCTTCGTTGGCCGGCGTGCGCTGATAGCCAAAGCCGTATTCGTACAGCGAAATGGTCAGTTCGGGATGGTTCGCGACGCAGTGATAGCATTCGCGATTGTTTTCCATCGTGAGCTTCCAGTTGCCCTCTTCGATAATGTCGATCGAGGCGGCGATCTTGCAGCTAGCCAGATCGTGCGGCAGCATGTACGGCTCCATTGCCGCGCGCACCACGGCGAAGTCGGCAGGCGGATTGTCCGCGAGGCAAATGAAAATAAGGCCCGCGAGATTCTCGACATGCACGGCCTTCAGGCTATGTTTGCAGCGGTCGAACTGTTCGCCCATGTGTTCGGCGAACATCAGATCGCCGTTCAGGTTATACGTCCAGCTGTGATACGGACAGACGATATTGCCGAGCGAGCCTTTGTCGGTATTGCACAGGCGCGCGCCGCGATGCCGGCACACGTTGTGAAACGCTCTCACCTGCATGTCGTCGTCGCGCACGATCAGGATCGAATCGTTGCCGATATCCACGGTGATGTAGTCACCCGGTTCCGGCACGTCCGGTTCCACCGCAACCTGAATCCAGTGTTGCCGGAAGATCGCCTCCATGTCGAGCGCGAAAATCTCCTCGCTCGTATAGAAAGGCGCTTCCAGCGAGTAATTTTTCTTACGGCGTTCGATCATTGCGCGAACGTCTGCCGAAACTTTCATTGTGTGCTCCGTTGCATGTCACGTCTGGCGCCGCGCCAGGCCCTCCTGGTCGCATGCTCGCCCGAACCGGAAATCAGTAATCCACGAGTTGATGCTCGCGCAAATACGCGAGAATCACTTGTGCTTTTTCGACGGAACTCCCTTCAATTACGACGCTGCCGCCGCGGCTCTCGGTCGTCGTGGCCGACAGCATGCGGGCGTGGCCGGAACGCTTCTCGGCGGCGGCAAGACGCACCGGTTTCGCGGTTGCCGGGCGGACAGTCCAGGCGAGGTCGCCGGGGTTGGCGGCGGCGCGCGTGGCGACCGGGCGGATCGTGCCTTCACGCAACCGCGCGTAGGCGTATCTGGGAGCGGCATTGGCCAGCGGATGCACGGCGATCAGCGCGGGCAGTTGCACTTCCACGCGGCGGCGCAAACCCTTCGGCATGAACTGACGGACTTCCGCGCAGCCGTCGCGCAACTTGATGTCTACAGCGGCGACGACGAGCGGAAGCTCCAGTGCGTTGGCGACGCGATACGGCAGCATGCCGGTGTCGAATGCGCCTTCAGCGCGCGTGCCGGTCAGAACGAGGTCGTAGCCGCGCAGGCGGGCCGCCAGCGGAGCGGCTGCGTCGGCCTGCAATTCAGACGTTGCGGCTATCTCAAGCACTTCGACCGAGCGCGCGCCGAGCGCCAGGTACTCCTTCAGCGCAGGATTGGACGGATTGCCCGCATGCAATACATCGAGCGTCGCGTTGTGCGTTCTGGCGAGCGCTAGCGCCATTGTCAGCGCGGCGGCATCGTTGCGACTGTAGCGCGCGATGCCGCTCACCGGATGACGGCCGACGGAAACGAGTACGGCGATCTTCATGCGAGCGCTCCTTCTGCCACAGCCGTTGAATTCAGCAGCGCCGCACCGGTTCCGCGTGCCGTGCGCGCTGCGGCCGCCGCTTCGTTGAGCGCCGCGATGGTTTCCTGTGCGTCCGCGATTACCGTCAGATTCGCGCGCCTGGCGATCGGCGCGCTGGCATCGAGGTTCACCGCGATCACATGGCGGCAATCCTTGATCCCTTGCAGATGCTGCACCGCGCCGGAAATGCCGAAAGCGATATAAACGCTCGCTTCGACGGTCTTGCCGGTCGCGCCGATCTGTTTGTCGCGGGTGAACTTGCCGTCGTCCACGGCCACGCGGCTCGCGCCGATTGCGGCGCCCAAGGTGGCCGCCAGACACTCGAACGCCGGCACGTCGCTCACGCCATTGCCCGCCGAGACGATGAAATCGGCTTCTTCTAGCGCCAGTTGCGCGGCGTCGATTTCCTCGATGCCGAGATCGCGCACCGCGCCGCCCGCCGAAACCGCTGCGCCGTCGAAGCGCCACATGACCCGTTCGCCCGCCCCGACGAACGGCAGCTTCGGATCGACCGCGTTGGGTGCGAGCAGAACGACCTCAGGCAACGCACGCACGGCGAACGCTGTATTCGCCTGAACATAGGCCGCCACATGCGCGGCGTCGATCTCGACAACGTGCGTCGCGACGCTTGCATTGGCGGCGGCTGCGTAACGGCGGCCAAGATCGCCGTCGCCGGTTGCGTTATCGGGCAGGAAAACATGCACCGGCGCGTAGGCCGCAACGCACGCGGCCAGCGCGTGCAACTCGTCGGTTGGGGCGAAGGTGCGGCGGCCGAACATCGGCAATTCGATCAGTTTGTCGGCGCCGAGCGCGGCAGCGTCGCCGCTGAATTCGCCGAATACCAACAGCACTACTTCGGTCGTTGCGTCCGCAATCAGGGCGGCGCCGGCCAACGTTTGGCGTGCGTGATCGTCCAGCGCGCCGCGGTCCGCATGCGCGGCGACCAGCATCACGCGCTGAGGCGTTGCCGTGGTGCGGCGCGGTTTGGCCTGCTCACGATGCGACGCGCCGCCGTGCGTGGCAAATTCTGGTGCAGCCGCCACACCCGTCACGCCGAGTGTGATACGCCTGAGTCCTTCCGCCGTGATCGTGAACGGACGGCGCGGATCGATTCGTTTGAGAGTGTTCATCGCGTTACTCCAGCGCCGCTGCAACCAGTTCGGCAACGTCCAGGACTTCCGGACGCGGCCCGACCACGCCTTCGAGCATCGCGGTGCAATTCGGGCAGCCCACCGCGACGATCTCCGCGCCGATTGTTTTCGCGTCGTCGATACGAATATCGGGGATTCGCCGCTTGCCCGGAATATCGGTCAAGGGCGCACCGCCGCCACCGCCGCAGCAGCGTCCGCGCATACCGTTGCGCTCCATCTCCACGACCTTGATGCCTATCGTCTTCAGCAAGCGGCGCGGTGCCTCCGTCTCACCGTTATAGCGGCCCAGATAGCACGGGTCGTGATACGTGATCTTGCGATCCGCGAAGGCCGCCACCGCGCGCGGCGTCAGCTTGCCGCTTGCGACCAGTTGCTCGATCAGCGCCGTGTGATGCTGCACCTCGTAGAAACCGCCCAGCGCGCGATATTCATTGCGCAGGCTATGCAGCACGTGCGGGTCCGCAGTGACGATCTTGCGGAACGAGTACTGCGAAAGCGTGCCGATCAGTTTGTGCGCGAGCTGCTGGAAAGTTGCTTCGTCGCCGAGACGCCGCGCCGTGTCGCCGGTATCGGTTTCCACGCCGCCCAACACCGCATAGTCGATACCCGCGCGATTCAGCACCTTCACAAGCGCGCGCAGTGTGCGCTGATAGCGCATGTCGAACGCGCCTTCGCCGGCGATCAGCAACACGTCCACGGGACGCCCCGGCTGCGCGACCTGTACTTGCAGATCCACCGCCCAGTCGTACCGCGCGCCGATGTCGTAACCGTTCGAGCTGCCCGTCTCGCGCAGATTCGCGAGCGTGATCGGCCCCTTGCCCGGCACGCTGCCCTCAACCAGCGTCTGGTTGCGACGCATATCGACAATCGCGTCCACATGCTCGATCAGCATCGGACACTCCTGCACGCAGGCGCGGCAGGTCGTGCAGGACCACAACGTGTCCGCTTCGATCAGGTTGGAAATCAACGGCTTACCCGGCGCACCGCCATGCTTGCCGACCGGAATGCCCGGTGTGGGACTGCCCGCATATTCGGCGTCGGTGCCGCCCACCATGCCGGTGACCAGATCCTGAATCAGCTTCTTCGGATTGAGCGGCTGGCCGGCTGCGAACGCGGGACAGGCCGCTTCACACTTGCCGCACTGCACGCATGCATCGAAACTGAGCAACTGGTTCCAGCGGAATTCGACCGGCTTGCCGACGCCGTATTCCTTCGCGTCGAGCAACGGCGCTTTCAATGCGGTAGGCGGTACTACGTCGTTGTCGTGGCGTTCGGCAAAGCGCTCCTGGCGCGGATGAAATGCGAGGTGCAGCAAACCCGCCAGCGCATGCTTCATCGGACCGCCGCGCGCCGCGCCGAATGTCATCGCAAACGCGCCCGCCGCGATCAGCAGCGCAACGATGACGGCGAGCGCACCGGACATCGCGGAAGCCGGCAGCGCGACGAAGAGCACGAGACCGAGCGCGAACGACCCGAGCAATAGCGGCAGATGATCCCACGGCCCGCGCGAGAGCCGCGCCGGCACGGCTTTCGCGCCGTGGCGGCGGCGCCAGACGAACACCGCGCCGACCAGCATCACGAGTGCGGCGAGAAAGATCAGCTTGTCGAGCCACGGCGAGTAGATCGCCAGACCGTAGTTGACGAACACCAGCGCCATCGCGAGAATCGCACCGCCCGCGGTCGCCACGTGCGTTTTGGCGATGTACGGATCGCGCGCCACCACATGATGCAGATCGACGAAGTAACGCTTGGGAATCGCCAGCAGATTGGTCCAGCCGTAGGCGCCCGCCGCCGTGGCGCGGCCTTCGCGCCAGTATGCCGCGCGCTTGACGAGCGCGAACGCCAGACCCGCCACCGACAACCACAGCAGGACGGTGATGACAAACACGGGGCTCATCGTCAGAAATCCTTGCAAAGGCGCAGCGCGTCGTAGATCGCGCCGTGAATGTTGTGCATGGAAATGCAGTCGCCGACGCGAAACAGCAGGAAGCGGCCATTGCCGAGTTCTTCGCTCAAAGACGGCTGCGGCTCGGACGCGAACAGCTTATGCACGTCGACCTGACCGCGATTGACCGACTCCGGCTTGAGCTTCCAGTACAACTCGTCGTTCGGCGTGCTGCCGTTTTCGATCACCACCTGATCGACCGCGCGCTCTTCCTGCTCTTCGGTGTACTCGTTGCGGAGCACGGCGATTTTCTTGCCGTCTTCTTCGTAGACCTTGTCGAGCCAGTAGTTCGGCGTATGGATCGCGCCTTGCGCATAGAGCCGGCGGTAGAAAATCGGGAACGTGGTGCCGCCTACGTCGTCGGCCACTTTCACATCCGGCGTCACGATCTCGACATTCGAACCGCGGCTCGACATGAAATCGGCCACGCCCGCGCCGGCATGCGTGCTGACGCCGTCGTACACCAGCACGTTCTTGCCCGGCTCGACCTTGCCCGACAGGACGTCCCACGAACTCACGGCGAGGCCTTCCTCGACACCCCATGCCGCGACTTGCGACGTGAACGACGATCCGCCCGTGGCGAGCACGACGATGTCCGGCTTCTCGGCCATGATGGTTTTCTCGTCGGCGGCGACACCAAGGCGCCGCTCCACGCCGAGGCGCTTCGTCTCCATGTCGAACCAGCGCACGATGCCCGCCATCTGTTCACGCTGCGGCGCTTTCGCGGCCAGCATGATCTGGCCGCCCACGTAGTCGTTCTTCTCGAACAGCACCACGTCGTGACCGCGCGACTTCGCCACACGCGCCGCTTCTAGCCCCGCCGGGCCTGCGCCGACCACGACCACCTTGCGCTTCGGCCCGCGCGTTCTGGCGATCACATGCGGCATGGTCGCTTCGCGCGAGGTCGCGGCGTTCTGCACGCACAGCACGTCGAGCCCGTTGTACTGGCGGTCGATGCAGTAATTCGCGCCTACGCACTGCTTGATTTCGTCCTCGCGGCCGTCGCGGATCTTGATGACCATATGCGGATCGGCAATCTGCGCGCGCGTCATGCCGACCAGATCGACCATGCCGCTGGCAAGCAGACGCTCGGCCTGGCCCGCGTCGCGAATGCTTTGCGCGTGCATGACCGGCAACTTCACCACCGACTTGATACCGGCCGCGAGATGCACGAACGGCTCGGGCGGCAGCGCCATCGGCGGCATGCAGTTGGCCAGCGTGTTATGTGTGTCCGCACCCGAACCGATCACACCAAGGTAATCGATCAGGCCGGTTTCGCTCATGGCCTGAGCGATCTCTTTCAGTTGTTCGTGATCGAGCCCGTCTTCATGGAACTCGTCGCCGCACATGCGCAAGCCGACGCAGAAGTCCGCGCCCACCGCTTCACGCACGGCCTTCAATACTTCCGTGCCGAAACGCAGACGGTTTTCCAGCGAGCCGCCCCATTCGTCGGTGCGGAAGTTGGTGCGCGGGCTCCAGAACTGGTCGATCAGATGCTGGTGCGCCGCCGAGATTTCGACACCGTCCATGCCCGCATCTTTCACCCGCTTTGCCGCGGCCGCGAAGTCGCTGATGATGCGGCGAATTTCCTCGACCTCGATGATCTTCGCATTGCCGCGATGCACGGGCTCCCGCACGCCGGAAGGCGACATCAGATGTGGCCAATGCTCGCCATGAAACGCCGAGCGGCGTCCCATATGCGTGGCCTGAATCATGATCTTCGCGCCATGCGTGTGCATTGCTTCGGCAAGGCGTGCGAGCGGATCGATGATCTTATCGGTCGCGAGGTTCACCGACTTCCACCAGCCTTGCGGGCTGTCGATCGACACCGGGCTCGAACCGCCGCACACGGCGAGGCCTACGCCACCCTTGGCCTTCTCTTCGTAGTAACGGATATAGCGGTCGCCGGGCAGCCCGCCCGGTTCCGCATAGACCTCCGCGTGCGCGGTGCTGACAATGCGGTTACGCAAGGTCAGCTTGTTCAGCGTGAGAGGCTTGAAAAGGTTCGGGTAACGCATCGCGATCGACCTCGGAATGGATTGCTTGTTGCGCTGTGCCGTGCGCCGTGATGGAAGCCGTTGACAGGTACGCTTACGACGCGAGCGGTGACACTTCGAATACGCAGTGGTCGTGGCCTTCAGCCGCGCATTGCGCTTCTCTCGAATGGGACGGCGGTCCCTTGCGCGAAGCGTCCGGCACGGTATCGTTGACCCAGTCCATCGCGCCCGCGAACCAGCCGGCGAACATGTAGCAAAGCTTGCCCACCTTGCCCGGTTGCGCCAGCACGAACGACGAGTGATGCAGCTCGATGCGCGCGTGCGAGCTCGACGGATCGGCTTCGGTGATCGTGAAGATGCCCCAGCCGCGTTGCGACAGACGCTTCAGGTAGTGCTCGAATACGGCCATGCCGGCAATACCGTGCTGCTTCGCTTCCTTGTCGCACCAGAAATACGCGGACTTGTAGCCGGCCTTGTAAAGAATCTCGGCATATGTATCGAGGCCGAGTGCTTCTTCCACGGCGGTGTGGTTGTTCGTGAAGAAGTGACGCGGCACGTACAGCATCGGCAGCGCGTCGGTGATCCAGACGCCGGTGTTCGCATCGACGTCGATAGGCAGTTGGGGTTGCATGTGGAGGCTCCGTTTTTATCTGTGGGATGGTTTTTTCGTTTCAGGAAGACGTCAAACCTTCCAGACTTCGCCGAACACCCGTACCCAGTTTTCGCCCATGATCTTCTTGATGCGCGTCTCGCTCCAGCCGGCACGTTCCATCGCGGCCGTCAGATTCGGAAACTCGCCGATCGTGCGGATGCCTTCCGGATTCACGACCTTGCCGAAGTTCGTCAACTGGCGATAGCGGCCCTTGTCATGCGTGATCCAGTCGAAGAACTCCGTGCTGTAGCCTTGCGTGAAGTCCGTGCCGATACCGACCTGGTCTTCACCGATCAGATTCACCACGTACTCGATCGCTTCGATATAGTCTTCGACGGTCGCGTCGGGACCGCGCTTGAGGAACGGCGCGAACATCGTCACACCAACGAATCCGCCCGCGTCCGCGATCTCCTTCAGTTGCTCGTCGCTCTTGTTGCGCGGGTGCTCCTTGAGGCCCGACGGGCAGCAATGCGAGTAGCACACGGGCTTGTTCGAAGCCGCAATCGCTTCGGAAGAAGTCTTGCCGCCCACGTGCGAGAGATCGACCATGATGCCGACACGGTTCATCTCCTGGATCACTTCGCGGCCATAGCCCGACAGGCCGCCGTCGCGTTCATAGCAGCCGGTGCCCACCAGGTTCTGCGTGTTGTAGCAAAGCTGCACCACGTTCACGCCGAGATCCTTGAACGCCTCGATATAGCCGAGGTTGTCTTCGAAAGCATGCGCATTCTGGAAGCCGAAAATAATGCCCGTCTTGTTCTCTTTCTTCGCGCGCAAGATATCGTCCGTGGTGCGCACCAGCGTGAGGATCTCGCCGTACTCGCGGATCTGCTGCTTCATCTCGGCAATGTTGTCGACGGTCTTCTGGAAACTCTCCCAGACCGAGACCGTGCAGTTCACGGCGGTGACGCCGCCCTTGCGCATGTCCTCGAACACCGAGCGCTCGAACTTCGAAATGTTCAGACCGTCGATGATGATGCTGTTGTCGTGCAAAGTGCTCATCGTTTGCTCCAGGCGTGCTTAGTAGATGGGAAAGCGTTCGCACAGCGCGAAAATCTCGCGGCGCACGCGTTGTTCTGTGGCGGCGTGGCCTTCCGGGTGGTCGCGCAATGCATCGAGCACCTCGACGATCAGCCGGCCGACTTCGCGGAATTCGCTCACGCCGAAGCCGCGCGTCGTGCCCGCAGGTGTGCCGAGGCGAATGCCGGAGGTGATCGTGGGCTTTTCGGTGTCGAACGGAATGCCATTCTTGTTGCAGGTAATGCCAGCGCGTTCCAGCGCCTGCTCGACCTGATTGCCCTTGAGGCTCTTGGGCCGCAGATCGACCAGCAGCAGATGGTTGTCCGTGCCACCTGTCACCAGATCCACGCCGCCGGCCTTCAGCACCTCGCCGAGCGCTTGCGCATTGGCGAGCACGCTGTCGATATAAGTCTTGAAACCGGGTTGCAGCGCCTCGCCGAACGCGACCGCCTTGCCGGCGATCACATGCATCAGCGGGCCGCCCTGCAAGCCGGGAAATACCGCCGAATTGATCTTCTTCGCGATGTCTTCGTCATTCGTCAGCACAAAGCCGCCGCGCGGGCCGCGCAATGTCTTGTGCGTGGTCGACGTAACCACATGCGCATGCTCGACCGGATTCTGATGGCGCCCCGCCGCGATCACGCCAGCAATATGCGCCATATCCACCATCAGTTTGGCGCCGACGCTGTCGGCAATCGCCCGCAGCCTTGGGAAATCCAGCGCACGCGGATAAGCCGAAAAGCCGGCGATCAGCAGCGCGGGCTTATGCTGTTGCGCGAGTTCCTCGATCTGCTCGTAGTCGATCAGCATCGTGTCGCGATTGACGCCGTATTGCACCGCGTTGAACCATTTGCCCGACATGGCCGGCTTCGCGCCGTGCGTGAGGTGGCCGCCCGCGTCGAGCGACATGCCGAGCACCGTGTCGCCCGGCTTGACCAGCGCGAGCATCACGGCGCCATTCGCCTGCGCGCCGGAATGCGGCTGCACGTTGGCGAACTTCGCGTTGAAGAGCTGCTTGATGCGATCGAGCGCCAGCGTTTCGATCACGTCCGCGTATTCGCAACCGCCGTAGTAACGCTTGCCCGGATAACCTTCCGCATACTTGTTGGTCAACACCGAGCCCTGCGCTTCGAGCACCGCGCGCGACACGATGTTTTCCGACGCGATCAGTTCGACTTGCGACTGCTGGCGCTCGAGCTCTTTCAAAATAGCGCCGCGCACCGCCGCATCGCGCGTGGCCAGCGATTCTTCGAAGAAAGGATTCGGGTTCGACATGGAAGGTCCGTGGAGTCGTTGACGGAAGGCCGGAAGCCGCGCCTGGGCCTCGCTTCGCCCCCGCTGCCGCCGGTCTGCATTGCGTCTATTCTTGACGCTCGACCCGCGCGTCAATTTATGAATTCAGACGCGTTCTTTGCCTTTTCCGCCATGAGCGTCCTTTTTCCACAAGTCGACGCTCGCGGCTCACCACGGATTGCAGAACCAGCGTGCTGCGCCGGCTCGCATGTTGCACTGCACCTGAACGTCGTGCGCAGTTCAGGTGCGTGGACAAATGCCGGTAGCTCCGTTCTGGTGCTGTTTGTTTAGCTATCCGACTGGAACAACACCCAACCAGGGGTTTAGCCTGATGGCACGGTAGTTGCCATAGTCCTCAGAATTAGAGAAGTCGCTGCTCCCCACGGCGACGCGAAATTACAGATTCGAAGGAATCATTCCTCCCATGTCCACCGATCGCACGGCGTCGCTGTCGCATTTCGCATTCATGCCGGTTCCCAACTTCACCATGATTGCGTTCACCAACGCGATCGAAGTCCTGCGCATGGCGAACTATCTGACGGGCCAGACGCTTTACCGCTGGTCGATCGTGAGTCCCGAGGGCGGGCCGGTCATGGCCAGCAACGGCTTGTCGGTGGATACGGGGCCGGTGGAATGCGTCGGTCGGCCGGATATCGTGTTCGTGGTCGGCGGCATCGACGTGCAGCGCGCGACCACCCCCGCGCACCTTTCCGCACTGCGCCGCTTCGCCCGCATGGGCAGCGTGCTCGGCAGCCTGTGCACCGGCACCTATGCACTGGCGCGCGCCGGTTTGCTGGCCGGTTATGCGTGCGCGATTCACTGGGAGAACATGTCGGCGCTCAAGGAAGAGTTTCCCGACACGCGCTTTCTGAAAGAACTGTTCGTGATCGATCGCGATCGTGTTACGTGCACCGGCGGCGTGGCGCCGCTCGACATGATGCTGAACCTGATCACACCGCGCGTCGGCACCGCACGCGTCACGCAGATTGCCGAGCAGTTCATCGTCGAACATGTGCGCGACACCAGCGCGCAACAGAAAATGCCGCTCGTGGCGCGGCTCGGCTCGGCCAACAAGTCGCTCTTCGAAGTGATCGCGCTGATGGAGAACAACATCGAGGAGCCGCTCTCACGCGAAGAACTCGCGCGGCTCGCCGGCATGTCGCAACGGCAATTGCAGCGCCTGTTCCGCGAACATCTGGGTATGACGCCCACGCATTACTATCTGACGCTGCGGTTGCGGCGCGCGCGCGAACTGCTGTTGCAAACCGACATGTCGATCATGCACATCACGATGGCGTGCGGCTTCCAGTCGGCCTGCCACTTCTCCAAGAGCTATCGCGACGCATTCGGCACGGCGCCGACGCGCGAACGACGCAAGCAGGCGCCGTCGCTGGCTGCGGTGCCGGTGCTGGCGGCTTGATTGCCGGTTGACCGACATCCCCGCTCGCCTTTGCTGTCCAGTTGCAGAAACGCACTGAACGCAACCTGCTCAACGCTTTTTGCCGGACCACACCTTACCGTTTCCGGCTATCCATATTCCGCATGACAGCGCGGTGCGAGACCGCGCATGCAGTCCCGCGTACGTCTCATATCGCCATCAAGCCGCTTTCAGCAGCCCGTGCGGGTCGATCACGAACTTCTTCGGCGCACCGCCATCGAACTGGCGGTAACCATCAGGCGCCTGATCGAGCGACACCACCGTCACGTTGACGATATCCGCGATCGGCAAGCGGTCCCACAAGATTGCCTGCATCAGGTTCTGGTTGTACTTCATCACCGGCGTCTGTCCGGTATGGAACGAGTGCGACTTGGCCCAACCCAGACCGAAACGGATGCTCAGGCTGCCTTTGCGCGCGGCGGCATCGGCGGCGCCGGGGTCGTCCGTCACGTAAAGGCCCGGAATGCCGATCGCGCCCGCGGCACGCGTGATCTCCATCAGCGAATTGAGCACGGTGGCCGGCGCCTCCTCGTGCGAACCGCTGCTGCCGTGGCCATGTGCTTCGAAGCCGACACAGTCCACCGCGCAATCCACTTCCGGCTTGCCGAGAATCTGTTCGATCTGCTCGCCGAGCGTAGCGTCTTTCGACAGATCCACGGTCTGGAAACCCATCTTGCGCGCGTGCGCGAGACGCTCCTCGTTCATATCGCCGACGATCGTGCAAGCCGCGCCCAGCAGGCGCGCCGACGCGGCGGCCGCCATGCCCACTGGCCCCGCGCCCGCGATATATACGGTCGCGCCCGGCTTCACGCCGGCCATTACCGCGCCGTGATAGCCGGTCGGCAGAATGTCCGAGAGGCACGTGAGATCGCGGATTTTCGACAGCGCCTGCGCGCGGTCGGGGAACTTCAGCAGATTGAAGTCGGCGTACGGCACCATCACGTACTCAGCCTGACCGCCGATCCAGCCGCCCATGTCCACGTAGCCATAAGCGCCGCCGGCACGCGACGGATTCACGTTCAGGCACACGCCGGTATGCTGCGCCTTGCAGGTCGGGCAGCGCCCGCAGGCCACGTTGAACGGCACCGAGACGAGATCGCCGATCTTCAGCGTTTCGACGTCGCGACCTATCGCGATCACCTCGCCGGTAATTTCATGGCCGAGCACGAGCCCGACCTCGGCGGTCGTGCGGCCACGCACCATGTGCTGATCGGAGCCGCAAATATTGGTGCTCACCACTTTCAGGATCACGCCATGACCGATCGAACGGCCACGCGGATCGACCATCTTCGGATAGTCGATCGACTGCACTTCCACCTTGCCCTGCCCTAGATACACGACGCCGCGATTGCTGCTCATTTGTCTGTCTCCATGTCTTGTGAGCGGCGCGCCCAACTCGCCGAGTTGCCTGCAGCACGCCGTTCAACGAGCGTAGCGCCCGCTGAATGAAGCGCATGGTCCGAACGCGACATGAGTTTGGCCGGAACCGACACGTGAGGTGCAACGTGTGTTCGAGGCGCGGCAATCCGGTTTTTATTGATTGACCGTTCAATATAAAAAACCTACTATGGCCACTCGAATCCACCCGGGCGGATTGTTTTCGTCTTGCGCAGGCCGCCCGACTCTCATGCCAGCAACCGCGCCAGCACCATGCCAAAACTCGGAATGCGCGAAATCCGCCGCGCGCAACTGATCGACGCCACGCTTCTCACGATCGACCAGACCGGTCTCGCGGGGACCACGCTGGCTTCGGTCGCGCAGCGCGCGAGCATTTCCACCGGCATCGTCAGCCACTATTTCGGCGACAAGGACGGTTTGCTCGAAGCCACCATGCGTCACATGCTGCGCGATCTGTGGCAGGCCACCTCGCGCCGGCGCCGGGCGGCCAGAGCGGACCCGCGTTCGAAATTGCGCGCGGTGGTCGCCGCGAATTTCGACGCCGGGCAGATCAGCGGCCCGGCCATGAAAACCTGGCTCGCGTTCTGGTCCGAGAGCATGCACAAGCCGCAATTGCGGCGGCTGCAACATGTCAACACGCGCCGGCTGTATTCGAACCTGTGCGCGGATTTTTCCAAAGCCATGCCGCGTGCGGCAGCGCGCCGCGCGGCAAGCGGCCTCGCGGCGCTGATCGACGGACTGTGGTTGCGCGGTGCGCTGTCGGGCGAACCGTTCAACGCCAAAGCGGCGCTGCGCACGGCCAACGACTATATCGATCTGGTCCTCGCATCGCGCGAGTAAGGCCCCAGGCACGATCAGGCACGACACAGGCAGAACGCCGGCATCTTCAGAAAGGAGCAGATCATGGCGGTATTCGCAACACAACGCCTCTACATCGGCGGCGCGTACGTCGACGCAACCAGCGGCGAAACCTTCGATACGCTCGACCCCGCCACCGGCGAGACGCTCGCGAGCGTGCAGCAGGCTTCGGCGGCGGACGTCGATCGCGCAGTGCAATCTGCGCGGGAAGGCCAATACGAATGGGCCGCGCTCACGGCCATGCAGCGTTCGCGCGTTCTGCGCCGCGCGGTCGAGATTCTGCGCGAGCGCAACGACGAACTCGCCGCGCTCGAAACTCGCGACACCGGCAAGCCGATTGCGGAAACGCTCGCGGTGGATATCGTCACCGGCGCGGACGTGATCGAGTATTACGCGGGACTCGCCACTGCCATTGAAGGGCAACAGATTCCATTGCGGCCCACGTCGTTCGTTTATACGCGGCGTGAGCCGCTTGGCGTGTGCGCGGGCATCGGCGCATGGAACTATCCGATCCAGATCGCCTGCTGGAAGTCGGCTCCCGCGCTCGCGGCCGGCAACGCGATGATCTTCAAGCCGAGCGAAATCACACCGTTGTCGGCGTTGAAGCTCGCCGAAATCTATACCGAAGCCGGCGTTCCCGCAGGCGTGTTCAATGTCGTGCAAGGCGACGGACGTGTCGGCGCGATGCTGGCCGCGCATCCGGACATCGAGAAAATTTCGTTTACCGGCGGCGTGGAAACGGGCAAGAAGGTGATGTCGCTGGCGGGCGCCTCGTCGCTGAAAGAAGTGACGATGGAGCTCGGCGGCAAGTCCCCCCTCCTCGTATTCGACGACGCCAACCTCGAACGCGCCGCCGACATTGCGATGAGCGCCAACTTCTTCAGTTCCGGCCAGGTTTGCACCAACGGCACGCGCGTGTTCGTGCAACGTAGCGTGCTGGAACGCTTCGAGACGCTGGTGCTGGAACGCGTCAAGCGCATTCGCGTGGGCGCGCCTACCCATGCCGATACCAACTTCGGTCCACTGGTGAGTGCCGCGCAATTGCAGAAAGTGCTGGGATACATCGAAAGCGGCAAGCAGGAAGGCGCGCGACTCATAGCGGGCGGCAAGCGCCTCACCGAAGGTCACTTCGGCAACGGCCAGTACGTCGAGCCGACCGTATTCACCGGCTGCCATGACGACATGCGCATCGTGCGCGAGGAGATCTTCGGCCCGCTCATGAGCATTCTCGTGTTCGACGACGAAGACGAAACCATCGCGCGCGCGAACCGCACCGCTTATGGGCTCGCCGCGGGCGTCGTGACCGAGAACCTGGCGCGCGCGCATCGTGTGATTCATCGTCTGGAAGCGGGCATCTGCTGGATCAACACGTGGGGCGAGTCGCCCGCGGAAATGCCGGTGGGCGGCTACAAGCAATCGGGCGTGGGCCGCGAAAACGGCCTCACCACGCTCGAGCATTACACCCGCATCAAGTCCGTGCAGGTCGAACTCGGCCCGTATCAACCGGTGTTCTAAGGAGGCAGGGCGATGGCTGCGAACGAATACGACTACATCATCGTGGGCGCAGGTTCGGCGGGCAATGTGCTCGCCTCGCGCCTCACCGAAGACGCGGACGTGACCGTGCTGCTGCTCGAAGCGGGCGGCCCCGACTACCGTTTCGACTTCCGCACGCAGATGCCGGCCGCGCTCGCCTATCCGCTGCAAGGACGCCGCTACAACTGGGCGTACGAAACAGACCCCGAGCCGCATATGAACAACCGGCGCATGGAGTGCGGGCGCGGCAAGGGGCTCGGTGGCTCGTCGCTGATCAACGGCATGTGCTATATCCGCGGCAATGCGCTCGATTACGACGGCTGGGCCGCGCACGCGGGCCTGGAAAACTGGACCTATCTGGATTGCCTGCCGTATTTCCGCAAGGCCGAGACGCGCGACGTGGGCGCGAACGCGTACCACGGCGGCGACGGTCCGGTGCACGTCACCACGAGCAAGCCCGGCAACAACCCGCTCTTTGCCGCGATGGTCGAAGCCGGTGTGCAGGCGGGCTTTCCGCGCACCGACGATCTGAACGGCTATCAGCAGGAAGGCTTCGGCCCGATGGATCGCACGGTCACGGCGAACGGCCGGCGCGCCAGCACGGCGCGCGGCTATCTGGATCGCGCGAAGGCGCGGCCCAATCTGACCATCGTCACGCATGCCGTGACGGATCGCGTGCTGTTCTCCGGCAAGCGCGCGGTCGGCGTTGCGTATCTGCATCATGGCAATGCGCTGAATGCGCAGGCACGCCGCGAGGTGATGGTGTGCAGCGGCGCGATTGCTTCGCCGCAATTGCTGCAGCGCTCGGGCGTGGGCCGTTCCACGTGGCTGCGCGAACTGGACGTTCCGCTCGTTCACGATCTGCCGGGTGTGGGCGAGAACCTGCAAGACCATCTGGAGATGTATATCCAGTACGAGTGCAAGGAGCCGGTTTCGCTTTATCCGGCTTTACAGTGGTGGAATCAGCCGGCCATTGGACTCGAATGGATGCTGAACGGAACCGGCATCGGCGCGAGCAACCAGTTTGAAGCAGGCGGCTTTATCCGCACGCGCGACGAGGATCTGTGGCCGAACATCCAGTATCACTTCCTGCCGGTCGCGATCAATTACAACGGTTCGAACGCGATCAGGATGCACGGCTTCCAGGCGCACGTCGGTTCGATGCGCTCGCCGAGCCGTGGCCGCGTGAAGCTCACCTCACGCGATCCGAACGCGCATCCGGGCATCCTGTTCAACTATATGGCTGATCCGCTCGACTGGCGCGAGTTCCGCGACGGCATTCGCATCACGCGCGAAATCATGCGGCAACCGGCGCTCGACCGTTATCGCGGCCGCGAACTGAATCCCGGCGCCGATCTGACTACCGACGAACAACTCGACAGCTTCGTGCGCATGCGGGCGGAGACAGCGTTTCATCCGTCCTGTTCCTGCAAGATGGGCTACGACGACATGGCCGTGGTCGACAACGAAGGCCGCGTGCACGGCATGCAAGGACTGCGTGTGGTGGATGCTTCGATCATGCCGCGCATCACCACCGGCAATCTGAACGCGCCGACCATCATGCTGGCGGAGAAGATAGCCGACCGCATTCGCGGACGCGAGGCGCTGGCGCGGGTGGATACGCCCTATTTCGTGGCGAATGGCATGGCATCGCGCAAACGGGAGAGCGCGACGGTGTGACGCTGGTCCTTGTGCACAAGATTTTCTTTACCCTCGCGCAACTTATCCTCGATTGTCAGCGCTGCGCAAAAGCCGGATAGTGCGGGCTCATTCGTAGACACACAATCAAGGAACCGCGAGCAATGAAGTTCAAAGCCCTCAGCCTTACGGCGACCGTCGTCTTTGCATTGTGCGCCACCGCTTCGATGAGCCGCGCAGCCGACGTCACGCAAGACAGCATCCAACGCACGGTCGATGCGGCGATCCGCCCGCTCATGGCGAAAGACGGTATTCACGGCATGGCGGTCGGCATCGTCGCGGGGGGCAAGGCTTATGTGTACAACTACGGCGTGGCGTCGACGGAAACCGGCAAGCCCGTGACCGGCGACACGCTTTTCGAGCTCGGCTCGATCAGCAAGACTTTCACGGCAACGCTGGCTTCGTATGCGCAAGTCAGCGGCAATCTCTCGCTGTCGGATACGACAGGCAAGTATCTGCCTGTGCTTCAGGGCAGCCAGTTCGGCAACGTGAAGCTGATCAATCTGGGCACGCACACGCCGGGCGGGCTTCCGTTACAAGTGCCCGACGAGATCCACGACAACGACGAACTCATGCAGTATTTCAAGGCATGGCGGCCCAGTTGCGCGCCGGGCACGTGCCGGACTTATGCCAATCCCGGCATCGGCACGCTCGGTCTGATCACGGCGAAAAGCATGGGCCAGGATTTCACGCTGCTGATGGAACAGCGCATGTTTCCCGCGCTGGGATTAAAGAACAGCTACATCGACGTCCCAGAAGCGCGGATGCCGGATTACGCGCAAGGCTATAAAAAGGATGGCGCGCCGATCCGAATGGCGCCCGGTGTGCTATCCGACGAAGCCTACGGCGTCAAGTCCACCGCCGCAGATATGACGCGCTTCATGCAGGCCAACATGAATCTGCTCCCGCTCGACGCGAAGTTGCAGCGCGCGATCACGCAGACGCACACCGGTTACTTCAAGGCAGGCGTGTTGACCCAGGATCTGATCTGGGAGCAATACGCGTATCCGGTAGCGTTGAAGACGTTGCTGGCGGGCAATTCGTCCACGATGGCTTTAAAGGCAACGCCCGCAGTCGAGATCAAGCCACCGCTCGCGCCTCGGCAGGATGTCTGGATCAACAAGACCGGTTCGACCAATGGGTTCGGCGCGTATGTGGCGTTCGTCCCGGAGAAGCAATTGGGCATCGTCATGCTCGCCAACAAGAACTTTCCGAATGATGATCGGGTGAGCGTGGCTTATAAGATTCTGACGGCGCTTGCCGACGCCGCGCGTTGAATAGGATGGGGCATGAGCCCGCAGTTCAGATGTGCCGTTCGCGTACAACTCATGAAGACCCTCGTTTCCCGGACGATGAATAACGTATTGATCACCCCGCTCAGATCGAGTCGCAGTCCAGCCGGACCCGCGCAGCGCGGCCGAGGACTGTAAATCGCCGCATGCGCGAGTCCGCTCCTTTCCGGCAACCCGACCAATGAGCATCCGTCGGTTGAGCGCGACCGTTGCATTCATCTTCGCGACCGGACTCGCTAACGCGCAGCAGGCTGCCTCCGCGCCGGTACCATCGGCGGCTGGATTCGCCGGCAAATGGGTGGTGACTGATGTCGTGTCGTACGCCCCCATCTCAACGGGCATTCCTGGGGCAAAACAGATCCTCGGCAAGGTTCTGGCCATCTCACCGACACGTATCGAATTCAATCACCAGGCCTGCACGCCGCATGACGGCTTCGTGGTCAGCGAGGTGGACAGCGCCATCAAGCTGAAAGAGCTTTACAACGTCTATCCACCGGATGTCGGCTTGCCCGCCCGCACCACGTTGCTCGACAGCGCGAACTGTACGGCCGTTTTCCGCATGGCCGACAACCGCGTCGCGTTCGCGTGGAACGGCGTGATGGTGCGCGCTATCCACAAGCCGTGAACCTTCAATCCCGCACCGGACTCAACACCCCACGCGCATCGGTCTCAACCGCCTCCGACACCAGCGTCTCCAGCGCCAACCCACGCGTCTCGATACCAAGAATCCACACCGCCGCCGCAGCGATCACAAAACACATCGCGCCGAGCGAGAACACACCGCCCTGACCGAACACCGGTAGCACCACGCCCACCACATAAGGTCCGATCAACGAACCCACGCGGCCAATCGCCGACGCGAAACCCGAACCCGTCGCCCGCGCGCCAGTCCCGTACAACTCCGGCGTGTAGGTGTACAACACCGCCCACATCGCAAACAGGAAGAACTGCATCGCGAGCCCGGCGCAGATCAGCAAGGTCGGCGTCTGCGCGTGCAGCGCGGTTTGTCCATACACGTAAGCCATCACCGCACTGCCCGCAAGCGACGCAATGCAAGTCGGCTTACGTCCCCAGCGTTCGACCAGCCAGGCCGCACAGATAAACCCCGGAATACCGCCGAGCGAAATCAGCACCGTGTACAGCACCGACTTCGTCACGGCGAAGCCGGCCTGCTGCATCAACGCGCCGAGCCACGACGTGAGCCCATAGAAACCGAGCAGCGCGAAGAACCACAGGGTCCACACCATGATCGTCCGACGCCGGTACGCTATGCTCCAGATCTCGCGGAACGCGCCCGTGCCCTGAGCGGCCGGCGGCTCGGCGAGCATCGCTGGCGCGCGCAACTGGCTCAGCCCGGCCGCTTTCATCACTTTCACTTCAACTTCCGCGAGAATCTTGTCGGCTTCGCCGAAACGTCCGCGATGTTCGAGCCAACGTGGGGACTCCGGCACCACGCGGCGCACGATCAGCACGAACACCGCGGGAATCGCGAGCAGCGCGAACTCCGTGCGCCAGCCGAACGTCGGCAGCACGAAGTACGACACCACGCCCGAAGCAATGAAACCGAGCGGCCAGAATCCGTCCATCAGCGCAATCAGACGGCCGCGCGACGCTGCCGGCACGAACTCCGACAGCAATGTCTGCGCAATCGGAAATTCCATGCCCATGCCGAAACCGAGCAGCACGCGATAAAAGATCAACGCTTCGACGCTCTGCGCCGTCGAACACAAATACGACGCGAGCCCCCACAACACCATGCTCCACTGAAACACCGGCCGGCGTCCGAAGCGATCCGCCAGCAATCCGGCAATCGCCGCGCCGATCACCATGCCGAAGAAGCTCGCGCTGGCCACCAGACCCGCCGTCGCGGTGGATAAGCCGAATTCCGTCCTGATCGAGCCGAGCACGAAGGTCATCGTGCCGAGATCGACGGAATCGAAAAAGAACGCGATCGCGATGATGATGAAAATGGTCCGGTGGTAACCGGAGAACGGCAGTCGTTCGAGTCGGGCGGCTGCGCTCGCGCGAGGCTGATAAGCAGTAGACATGTCATCCCCTGGTTGGTGCGGCGGCTGCCGCGTGGGTACTCCGGCGAGTTTTCAGTAGACGCCGACATAAATCGGCCACATAGAAGAAATACGTCATCGGGATGGAACGGGGGCGTCGTTCCGCACACGCGCGTTTCGTGAGTTACGTTCGCAGACGTGCGCGCGCGGCGCCGGCAATGCGCGCGAGCGTATCCGCACTCAGCCGTGCGGCGATTTTTTCGACGTATTCATGGTGACGCGCCTGCAGCGGCGCACCGAGTTGTTGCGCGAGCAGATAACGGATCAGCGCGATGCGCCGGTGCCGCAGCACGATGCTCTGGTCGAGCAACGCCAGCGCGGCATGGGCATCGCCCTCGTGGCACGCGCGCTCGGTGAGACGCGCGGTGGCTAGACGTGTCGACGTCATGTCGGTCATTCAGCGCGAAAGGCGCGAGCGGTCCGGTTTGGCAACCGCCGCTCGCCGCGCCTTACGACATCAGCGGCTCGGCCGCGTCGAGCATGATCTTTACGAAGTAGTCCGCAAAGCTGCGGCGCACGACAATGTCGAAACTGTTCGCGCCGGTTGGCAGCAACGTGATCGATGCCTTGAAATAGTGGCTCTGCGCACACAGCCCTTCGCCGAACAGTTTGGGATGCAGATCGAGCGGGCAACCGCGCGACAGCACTTCGCGCGTGCGCGTGCCGCTGATTTCGAGCACCGTATAGCCGCTGCCGATATCCACCGCCGACGCGAACACACCCGCGAACGCGGCGCCGAGTTTCGCCTGCAACGGAGCGGTACGCGTCGCGTCGTGTGCGACGGCCGAGCGCGCCAGCCACTCGTCCGGGCCGAGCCACAGCACGTCGTAGCCGTTGCCGCGCGCCACCGTGTTCGCCTTCTCAGGCGGACGGCAGCCGATCACGCTCTCTACTGCGCGCACGAATGCGGCATCACGTGTATCGCCGCGCACGTTCACCAGTTCCAGAAACGGCCGCTCGCCCAGCCTGAACGCCGCGGATGCCGTCGCCTGATGTTTTTTCAGCAGCGCGTCCGCGCCCACCAGCGGCGACTCCTGCCACACGCCAGTCTGTTTGCCGACCGCGCGATCCACGACCGACGCCGTCCCTCTTGTTTCATTCCACATGTTGACGTGCTCCTTCGCTGTCGTAGAACACCGAACTGGTAACCTTCGCTGCAATCTGTTTGCCGCTCGCAAGCGGAATCGTGACCGTCTCGCCGATCTTGTCGAGACCGCCCTTCACGACCGCCATCGCGATCGAGCGCTTCAGGATCGGACTGTAGTAGCTCGACGTGACGTGGCCGAGCATCGGCGCCGTGTCGCCCTGGAACGGTCCGGCGACGATCTGCGACCCTTCGGGTATCACGAACGACGGGTCGTCCGAAAGCAAGCCGACCAGTTGCTTGCGCCCGGCCTTCGCCGTGTCCGAACGGGTCAGCGAACGCTTGCCGAGAAAGTCCTTCGACTTGGCGACGAGCCCGCCCATGCCGAGGTCGTACGGCGTCATCGAACCGTCCGTATCCTGGCCGACGATGATGTAGCCCTTCTCCGCACGCAGCACGTGCATCGTTTCGGTGCCATACGGCGTGATGTCGAATTCCGCGCCCGCGGCCATCAGCGCTTCCCATACCGCGCGTCCGACGTTGGCCGGCACGTTCACTTCATAAGCGAGTTCGCCCGAGAAGCTGATGCGCATCACGCGCGACGCGGCGCCCGCCACGGTGCCTTCGCGATAGCTCATGAACGGGAACGCCGCGTTGGCGAAGTCGATGTCCTGGCAGACCTTCTGCAGCACCTTGCGGCTGTTCGGACCGACCACGGCGAAGGTGGCCCAATGGTCCGTGACCGACGCGAGCCGCACGCGCATGTCCGGCCACTCCGTCTGCAGCCAGCGTTCGAGCCACGTGAGCACGCGTGCCGCGCCGCCGGTGGTGGTCGTCATCATGTAGTGCTGGTCGGCGAGGCGCACGGTCACGCCGTCGTCGAAGACCATGCCGTTTTCGTCGAGCATCAGGCCATAGCGGCACTTGCCGACTTCCAGCTTGCTCCACGGATTCGTATAGACCCAGTTCAGCAGCTTCGCCGAATCGGGGCCCTGAATGTCGATCTTGCCGAGCGTCGAGGCGTCGAGAATGCCAACGCTCGTGCGTACCGCGAGCGACTCGCGCGCCACTGCCGCGGGCAGATCCTCGCCGGCTTTCGGGTAGTACCACGGACGCTTCCAGTTGCCCACGTCCTCGAAGGCAGCGCCGTTTTCCACGTGCCACTCGTGCACCGCCGTCTTGCGCACCGGATCGAGAAACTCGCCCAGCTCGCGGCCGGCAAACGTGCCGAAGGTGACCGGCGTGTAGTTCGGCCGGAACGTGGTCGTGCCGGTCTCGGGAATCGTCTTGCCGAGCGCCTGCGCGAGAATCGCCATGCCGTTGATATTGCCGAGCTTGCCCTGGTCGGTGCCGAAACCCATCGCCGTATAGCGTTTGACGTGTTCGACCGATTCGAAGCCTTCACGCGCCGCAAGGAAAATATCCGCAGCGGAGACGTCGTTCTGGAAGTCGATGAACTGCTTCGGCCCACGCGTAGCCAGTTCGCGTCCGCCGACCAGCCACAGCGGCTGCATCTTCGCTTCCGTGATCTCGGCCACCTGCACCGGATTCGGGCGTGCAACGATGAAGCCCGCCGCGCGCGCCGCCTCGACGCCCGCATCCACCGCGAAGCGGATGCCCTGGCCGAGCGTGAAGTCGCCGGCACAGGCACCGATGCTCGTTTCCGCCTGCATCGCCTTGCCCGGCACGAAGCAGGCCTTCCCGTCATGCCAGTGCGCCTTGCCGCCCGATTGCGCGAACAGATGCAGCACCGGGCTCCAGCCGCCGGACATGGCGAGCAGGTCGCACGACAACTCGCCTTGCTTCGCACCGACCTGTCCGTTCGGATACGACGCCAGTTCGACCGAAGCCACGCGCAGTTTGCCGTGTGCCGCAGTGATCACCGTGCCGCTCATCACCTTGACGCCATAGCGCCTTGCGAGCGCCGGCAGCGTGCCCTTCGATTCGCCCGCGCGCGGATCGACCACCGTCACCTGGGCGCCGGCCGCTTTCAGATCGAGCGCGCACTGGTAGCCGTCGTCGTTGTTCGTGAAGACCACCGCGTTGCGGCCCGGCAGCACCGCATAGCGATGCAGATAGGTCGACACGGCCGACGCCAGCATCACGCCCGGCAGATCGTTGTTGCCGAACACGATGGGCCGTTCATGCGCGCCGGTCGCGAGAATCACCCGTTTCGCGCGGATCTTCCACATCAGTTCGCGCGTGCCCTTGCGCTGCGATACCGGCAGATGCTCGGTGAGCCGCTGCGTGACCGTCACGAGGTTGTGGTCCTGATAGCCGAACGCCGTGCTGCGGCACAGGATTTTCACGTCGGGCATTTGCCGCAGTTCGTCTTCGATCTTGTGCACCCAGTTCAGCGCGGGCTTGCCGTCGATCTCCGCGCGGCACGACAGCAGCGAGCCGCCGAGTTCCGGCTGATCGTCGACCAGCGTCACGCGCGCGCCGGACAACGCGGCTGCGTGCGCGGCCGCGAGGCCGGTCGGGCCGCCGCCCACCACCAGTACGTCGCAATGCGCAAAGCACTTGTCGTAGCGGTCCGCGTCGGTGTGTTCCGGCGCCTTGCCGAGACCGGCCGCGTCGCGGATCACTTCTTCGTACTTCGGCCAGAATTTGCGCGGCCACATGAAGGTCTTGTAATAGAAGCCCGCCGGAATGAAGCGCGCGATCTTCTGGTTGACCGCCATGCGGTCTTTCTCGATGCTCGGCTTCGCGTTCACACTGGTGGCGACGAGTCCCTGGTACAGCTCGACTTCGGTGGCGCGCGCATTCGGCACCGTGTATGCGCCGGTTTCGAGTTGCACCACGGCATTCGGCTCTTCCACACCCGCCGTGACGATGCCGCGCGGTCGGTGATACTTCCAGCTACGCGCCACGAAATGCTCGCCGTTCGCGAGCAGCGCGGAGGCCAGCGTGTCGCCCTGATAACCCTGGTACTGGCGGCCGTTGAACGTGAAGGTCAGTGGCATCGCGCGATTGATGCGCCCGCCGTTGGGGAGTCGGTCTTTCTGGCTCATGGTGCCTTGCCCTCTTGTGCCTGGTTCGGTGCCTGGTTCGGTGCCTGGTTCGGTGCCTTGTTTTGTGCCTTGTTTTGTTCGTTAGGCTCGTTGCTGTCCATCGCGAGCAGCGGTCGCTCGAACGTCTCGTAGCCCTGGATCTCGTAGCTCACGGTGTCGCGCTGCGCTTTGAACCAGCGGCGGCAGCCTTGCGTGTGCAGCCATTGCTCGCGATGCACGCCGCGCGGGTTTTTGCGCATGAACAGGTAGTCACCCCATTCCTTGTCGCTGAGTTTGTCGGTGTCGAGCGGACGGGCAATGTCCGCTTCGCCGCCGCAGGAAAATTCGGTTTCGGCGCGTGGCCCGCACCAGGGGCATTCGATCAACAGCATTGGGTTCTCCAGTGCGTGGCGTTAATGGGCGACGGCGGCGGCGCCGTGCTCGTCGATCAGGTGGCCGGTATAGAAACGGTCCAGCGAGAACGGCGCGTTCAGCGGATGCGGCTCGTCCTTCGCGATGGTGTGTGCGTAGGCCCATCCCGAACCCGGCGTTGCCTTGAAGCCGCCCGTGCCCCAGCCGCAATTGAAATACAGGCCCTTCACATCGGTCTTGCTGATGATCGGGCAGGCGTCCGGCGACACATCCACAATGCCGCCCCACTGCCGGTTCATCCGCACCCGCGAGAACACCGGGAACATTTCGACGATCGCTTCGAGCGTGCCTTCGATAATCTGGAAACTGCCGCGCTGACCAAAACCCGTGTACTGGTCCACGCCCGCGCCGATCACCAGATCGCCCTTGTCGGACTGGCTGATATACGCATGCACCGCATTCGACATCACCACCGTATTGACCACCGGCTTGATCGGCTCCGACACCAGCGCCTGCAACGGGTGGCTCTCCAGCGGCAGCCGCACGCCGGCCATGTCGGCGAGTGTCGACGTATTGCCCGCCGCCACCACCGCGACTTTCTTCGCCTTGATGAAACCCTTCGTGGTGTCCACGCCGACCACCTGGCTGCCGTTGCGGCGAATACCCGTGACCTGGCAGTTCTGCACGATATCGACACCGGCCTGATCCGCGCCGCGCGCGAAACCCCAGGCCACCGCATCGTGACGCGCCACGCCGCCGCGGCGCTGGATCGACGCGCCGAGCACCGGGTAGCGGCTGTTCAGATTGATGGTCGGCTCGATTTCCTTGATCTGCGCGGGCGTGAGGAATTCGGCGTCCACGCCGTTCAGCCGGTTCGCATTCACGCGGCGCTCGGTGTCGCGCACGTCCTGCAACGTATGCGCGAGATTCATCACGCCGCGCTGGCTGAACATGACGTTGTAGTTCAAGTCTTGCGACAACCCTTCCCACAACTGCATGGCTTTCTCGTAAAGCGCGGCCGACTCGTCCCACAGGTAATTCGAGCGCACGATGGTCGTATTGCGCGCCGTATTGCCGCCGCCGATCCAGCCCTTCTCCAGCACGGCGACATTGCGCACGCCGTGCTCTTTCGCCAGGTAATACGCGGTGGCGAGACCATGCCCGCCGCCGCCGACGATCACGACGTCGTATTCACGTTTGGGCTCGGGGCTCTTCCACTGTCGCTCCCAGTTCTCGTGATACGACATCCCGTTGCGCAACAGGCTGAATATCGAATAGCGGCTCATCGTCGGTCCTTGTGGATACTCGTGCTTAATGCTTCGTTACTGTTCAACACTCGATGACGTTCACGGCCAACCCGCCGCGCGACGTCTCCTTGTATTTCGTCTTCATGTCGGCGCCGGTTTCGCGCATCGTCTTGATCACATTGTCGAGCGATACGTAATGCTGGCCGTCGCCCTTCATCGCCATGCGCGCGGCGTTCAGCGCCTTGATCGCGCCCATTGCGTTGCGTTCGATGCACGGAATCTGCACGAGCCCGCCGACCGGGTCACAGGTCATGCCGAGGTTGTGTTCCATGCCGATTTCGGCAGCGTTTTCCACTTGCGTCGGCGTGCCGCCCATCACGGCGGCGAGCGCCGCGGCGGCCATCGAGCACGCCACGCCCACTTCGCCCTGGCAGCCCACTTCGGCGCCGGAGATCGACGCCGTTTCCTTGTAGATGATGCCGATCGCCGCGGCCGTCAGCAGGAAGTTGACGATGCCTTCGTCGTTCGACGCGTGCATGAACTTCACGTAGTAGTGCAGCACGGCGGGAATCACGCCGGCCGCGCCGTTGGTCGGCGCCGTGACGACGCGCCCGCCCGCCGCGTTTTCTTCGTTGACGGCCATTGCGTACAGGTTGACCCAGTCGAGCATGGAGAGCGGATCGCGCAACGACTCTTCCGACCGCGAGCGCAGTTGCGCGCACAGATCGGCGGCCCGGCGCTTCACGTGCATCGGGCCGGGCAATTCGCCGCGCACCTTGCAGCCGCGTTCGACGCAAGCGGACATGGCGCGCCAGATGGCCAGCAGCCCTTCGCGTACTTCCTGCTCGGGACGCGCCGCGCACTCGTTGCGCAGCGTGATCTGCGCGATCGACAGGCCCGTTTCGCGGCAGACGCGCATCAGATCGTCGCCGGTACGGAACGGATACGGCACCTGGGCGCCGGCGCGCACGCCGTTCACGCGATCGCCTTCGCGATTCACCACGAAGCCGCCGCCGATCGAGTAATACTCCTTCTCCACCAGCAGTTGACCGTTTTCGTCGAAGGCCTGAAAGCGCATGCCGTTCGGATGCACGATGCCCGAACCCGGCGCGCCCGGCATCAGCTTGCGGAAGAAGCCGAGATGCTCGCGTTCGTCGAATTTCACGGCATGCTTGCCGAGCAGAACCAGTTGTCTGGTCGCGCGGATGGTCTGCAGGCGTGGCTCGATCAGGTCCGGGTCGATAGAATCGGGCAGATTGCCTTCGAGTCCCAGCAGCACCGCCTTGTCCGTGCCGTGCCCTTTGCCGGTTGCGCCGAGCGAGCCGAACAGATCGACCTTCACGCTGCGCACGAAGCCGAGCAGATTGGCGTCTTCGATATGCGAGGCGAAGCGGCATGCAGCGATCATCGGCCCGACCGTGTGCGAGCTGGAAGGACCGATGCCGATCTTGAACAGATCGAAGACGCTGACGTTCATGGCGTGCCTTGTGCGTTGCGATGCCGTGGGTGGATTTGCCCCTATTGCACCGCACGTCAATTTGAATCGATAGAATAAAAACGGCATGACCGTGGGATAGTGGCGTCAAGCGGGCCGCCGGCAAAGCGCCGCGGCGCATTTACGAAGACTTCTGACGCATTTGCGACAGGCGCCGGGCTTGCGGCTGGCGATGCTGGCGGCACGGCGCCGCCCGGCACGCGCGCGGCGCCCCTCATTCCCGGTGCTATGCTTGATCCAACCCTTTCCCTTGCTGGCTGCGTGCATGAATTCCGCTGAACCGCTTCCCCTTCAATCGATAGACGGCACTTCGAAGCAGCGCATCCGCTTCGGCATCATCCTGTTGCCGAATTTCACGCTGACGGCGTTCTCGGGTTTCGTCGACCTGCTGCGCCTGTCCGCGGACGAAGGCGACTTCAGCAAGCCGGTGCGCTGTTCGTGGAGCGTGATAGGGGAAACCCTCGCTCCGGTGCGAGCGAGCTGCGGCATTCAGATCACGCCGTGGGAAACGTTCGACACCGCCGAACCGTTCGATTACGTGGTGGTGGTAGGCGGCCTGCTGCATTCCGGGCCCGCCGCGAATGACGCGACGCTTGCCTTCATCCGCCGCGCCGCCGCTGCCGATGCGACGCTCGTCGGCATGTGCACGGGGGTGTTCTCGCTGATGCGCGCGGGCGTGCTGGACGGCCACCGTATCTGCGTGAGCTGGTTTCACTACTGGGATTTCATCGAACGCTTTCCGTCGGTCAACGAGGAGGCGCTGGTCGCCGACAGGCTGTTCGTGATCGACCGCCGGCGTATTACGTGTTCAGGCGGACGCGCGTCGATCGATGTGGCTGCTGCGATATTGTTGCGCCATTTCGAAACCGCCACGGTGCAGAAGGCGTTGCGTATTCTGCTTGTCGACGACATGCAGAAAGGCAATGCGCCGCAGCCGCATCCACCGGGACTCGCGCCGGCCGCGCATCCGAAGGTGAAGCGCGCGATTCTGCTGATGGAACAGCACGTGGGTCGTTCTTTATCGCTCGATGAACTCGCGCGCAAGCTGGATCTTTCGCCGCGTCAGTTGGAGCGGCTTTTCAAAGCGCAGACGGGGAAGGCGCCGCAGGCTTACGCGAAGCAGGTGCGTTTGCGCACCGCCGCGTGGTTGCTTACGAGTTCGGATAAGACGGTGGCCGACATTGCGTCGAGCTGCGGGTTTTCGGATGCTTCGCATTTGGGCCGTGAATTCCGCAAGCAATTCGGTTTGCCGCCGATGATGTATCGCGAGCAGCGCGGCACCGCGGCGGAGGCGGAAGATAGCGGGGATTATGATGAGACGTTTCCGGGGCGGGCGCGGGCGATTTGAGGTTGCTTAGGGACACGACTTTGCCAGGCACTCCCCCGGTGTAAGCGCGCGGCCAACAGGCGGCCGGCCACTCCGCCCGGACTCTCTTTAATTCTGTTTCTTATCATCGTCGTCCCTATTGGTTGTACTTGGATCTAGCCCAAGCACCCTATAAGGACTGCAACAAACGAAAAATCCGACAACTCCTAAAAATACGGCATCCATTCCCCGAATCCAACGCGAGTCGACAAACATCGACAAACCCCGTAGGAACACTGAACCGCAACCGTCAGACGACAAGGAACCGCAACGCGGAAATGACTGATCCGCCAGCAACCCACGAAACCGCCGGTCAAGGCCTGAATAGACAGCGGAGAAAAAAGGGCGACGTAAAAAGCATCCCAACGAATGCCCATCCGTCGCCCCATCCTCAACCCAACCTCACTTCCCCGCTACATAAGCCTTAACAGCCGGCAACCCATCCTTCCCGTCATAAGTCTTCACCCCCGCCAGCCACTTGTCGAGCACTGCCGGATTCGCCTTCAACCATTCGCGCGCGGCCTTATTCGGGTCGGTCTTGTTCATGATAGGCAGCATCACGTGATTCTCGATATCGGTCGTGAACTGCAGGTTCGACACCAGCTTCGCAACATTCGGACAGCGCGCCGAATAGTCGCTCGGCGTGACCGTCAGCACTTTGGCTTCGCCATAATTCGGCCCGAACACGTCGTCACCGCCGGACAGATAATCGAGCTTCATCTGCACGTTCATCGGATGCGGCTCCCAGCCGAGAAACACAATCGGTTTCTTCGCGCGAATCGCGCGGTTCACCTCAACCAGCATGCCCGCCTCGCTCGACTCCACCAGCTTGAATTTGCCGAGCCCGTACTGATTGGTGTCGATCATCTTCTTGATCAACGCATTGCCGTCGTTGCCCGGCTCGATTCCATAGATCTTGCCGTCGAGCTTGTCGTAGTTTTTAGCGATGTCGGAGAACGTCTTGATGCCGGACTGATACGCGTAATCCGGCACCGCCAGCGTGTATTTCGCGCCGGTCAGATTCGGCGTGGGCAGTACCGTGAGCTGGCCGGACTTCCTGAACGGATCGATCATCGGGTCCATGGTCGGCGACCAGTAGCCGAGGAACACGTCGATCTGCTTGCTCTTCACGCCCGCGAAGGTAATCGGCACCGAAGCGATCGTCTTGGTCGGCTTGTAGCCGAGCCCTTCGAGCACGGTCGACGCGAGCCCGGTGGTCGCCGCGATATCGGTCCAGCCCACATCGGCGAAGCGGACGTCGCGGCAGGCAGCAGGTTCCGCAGCGAAGACAGACGACACAGACAGCGCGCACAACGACGCAGCCCACAAACGTTTCATGGCGTTCCCTCAGGGTGATTGATGCTTGACTGGTGTTGATGAAGCGATTTGTTTTACGCCGCCCGGTTCGGGCGGCTTTTTATGCATTGCATGACACAGCGCATTACGCGGACAAACGCCGCTCGACGCTCGGCGCATGACCGAATTGCGCACGATAAGCCTTGCTGAAATGACACGGCGAATGAAAACCGCACACCGCCGTCACGCGCGCAATTGACGCATCCGTGTTGCGCAGCAGTTCGCGCGCGCGCCGCAAACGCAGCGTCAGGTAATAATGCGTCGGCGACACGTTCAGGAACATCTTGAACATGCGCTGTAAATGACGCTGCGACAGATGCACGAGCCGCGCGAGTTCATCGAGCGACAAAGGCTCCTCGATATTCGCTTCCATCAGCCGCACTACTTCGATCAACTCCGCGCGCGAGAAACCGACCCGTGCGTCGACGGGAATGTGCTGATAGTCAGTCGAACTACGGATCCGCTCGACGATAAACTGCTCGGACACCTGCGCTGCAACCGCATGGCCCAGCCGCAGGGCGACCAGGTTGAGCATCAGATCGAGCGGCGCGGTGCCTCCCGTGCAGGTCATGCGATCGCGGTCGATCACGAATAGTTCGTCGGCAAAACGCACATGCGGGTAGGTCTTGTGCAACGGCGACATGTCTTCCCAGTGCACGGTGCAGCGATAACCGTCGAGCAATCCAGCCGCCAGCAACGCGTACGGCCCCGTGCAGATACCACCGAGCGGAATGCCTTTTGCGGCGATGTCGCGCAGCAACGCAATCACCGTGTCGTCCACGTAATCGCGCACATGCCAGCCGGCGCAGACGATCAGCACGTCCGGCGTGCCGGCTTCGGCCAGCGTCGTGGTGGGTTTCACCGTGATACCGTTGCTCGCTCGCGCCGGCTCGCCGTCCGGCGTGATCACCGACCACCTGTAGTGCTGCGCGCGGCCCACGTAGTTGGCCATGCGCAGAACCTCGACCGCGCTGGTGAACGCGATCATCGAAAAGTTCGGCAGCGTGAGGAAGCCGAAGTGCGCGAGCCCGGACAGCGGCGAATCGGCTTGGGGCTCGACCGGCGTGATCGCGTCGCGCTTCATAGGCGGCTCAGCCGTGTTGCGCCGCCGGCTCGCGGCGCACTTTCATGATGCTGCGCAAGCCGGACAGCAACGGCGCGCGCGCCATGCCCGGCGACCGGCCGAAGCTCTCCGTGATGCGGTCCAGAATGATCGCGAGCATCACGACCGAAAGACCGCTCTCGAAGCCGAGCCCGATATCGAGCCGCTGAATACTCGCCAGCACGTCGTTGCCGAGACCGCCCGCGCCCACCATCGAAGCGATGATCACCATGGAAAGCGCCATCATGATGGTCTGGTTCACGCCGGTCATGATGGAAGGCAGCGCGTTCGGAAACTGCACCTTGTAGAGCAATTGCCACGGCGTGCAGCCAAATGCCTGCCCTGCTTCGACGATTTCCCGGTTCACGTGCTTGATACCGAGCGACGTGAGACGCACCGCCGGCGGCATGGCGAAAATCACGGTGGAAAGAATCCCCGGCACGCGGCCCAGCCCGAACAGCATGGCGGCCGGGATCAGATAGACAAACGCCGGCATGGTCTGCATCAGGTCGAGCACGGGGCGCACGATCATCTCGACGGTGCGGCTCTTCGCGGTCCAGATGCCGAGCGGCACGCCGAGCAGCAGGCTGATCAACGTGGAAGACAAGGTCAGGCCGAGCGTGATCACCATCTGATCCCAGAACCCGGTGCCGTAAATCAGCAGCATGGCGAGCAGCGTGAACAGCGCGAAACGCCAGCCCACCCGCCACAGCCCGATGCCGACAAAAAACGCCATGAGCGCCCACATCGGCACGGCCTGCAAACCGTGTTCGATCACCGCGGCAAAGCTCTCGATGACCTTACCGATGGAATCGAAAGTTTTTGCGTCGTGGTCGAGCAGGTAATGAACGCCGTGATCGACCCAGGCGCCAAGTGGAATGACTTCAGACATGGGAACTCCGATGGCGCGTAAGAACGTTCAGCACGTTCGTCTTGTTGACCGAACCACAGTAGGAGCCGTCGGCCTCGACAACCGGCAGCGGCGCGCGGCTCGCCACCACTCGTTCGACGACGTCGTCGAGCGGTGTGGTGCGGCGAATGCATTCGATCTGATTGAGCTGCGGCGAAGCGCTGCCCATTGCGTCGCGGCACACGAAACCGCGAATCTTGCGTTCGCTGTCGAGCACGAATGCGTAGTCGGCACTGCCGTTGAGCGTGGCGGCCACGCTCGACGCGTCGATCTGCGGCGAGTGCTGCATGAGCGGCACGGCGTCGGTCTGCATCAGATCGCTGGCGGTCAGATAGCGGCTCGTGTCGATGCCTTCGAAGAACGCGCGCACATAATCGTCGGCGGGATTGGTGATGATCTGCTGCGGCGTGCCGACCTGCACGACCCGGCCGCCTTCCATGATCGCGATACGGGTGCCGATGCGCATCGCCTCCTCCAGATCGTGCGACACGAACAGGATGGTGCGCTGCTGCTCGCGTTGCAGATCGAGCAGAACGTTCTGCATTTCCTTGCGCTTGAGCGGATCGAGTGCGGAGAACGCCTCGTCCATGATCATCAGCGACGGGTTGACCGCCAGCGCCCGTGCAAGACCCACGCGCTGCTGCATGCCGCCGGAGAGCTGCGCGGGCAGTTTCTCCGCGAACGGCGCGAGACCGACCTGTTCGAGCACCGTCATTGCGCGTTTTTCGCGTTCCTTGCGGCCTACGCCTGCCACTTCGAGGCCGAATGCCGCGTTGGACAGCACGGTTCGCTGCGGCATCAGCGCGAAGGACTGGAACACCATGCTCATGTCCTTACGGCGCAACGCCGTCAGTTCGGAGCGCGGTACGCTGGCCACGTCGCGGCCGTCGATCAGCACCTTGCCGGCCGTCGGTTCGACCAGCCGGTTGATCAGACGGATCAGCGTCGACTTGCCGGAACCCGACAGGCCCATCAAGACGAAGATCTCGCCTTCCTTGACTTCGAACGATACGTTGTGAACGCCGACAATCTGACCGGTGCGCGCAAACACTTCCTCTTTCGTTGCGCCACCAGCTAGCATGCCGATCGCCTGCTTCGGGTTGGTGCCGAACACTTTGCACAGCCCTTCGACCACGACCTTGGGGGAATTCATTGAATGCTCTCCTATGTCGACCGGAGTTGACGCTTTAGTTGTCGGCCGGAGTTCGCGCTTTAGCTGTCAATGCAAAACTCGCTACTCCGATCCCATGCAAAGCACTTACTCCAGTCCCATGCAAGATAGTTGCTGCGGTGGCGGACCTCCGTCCGCGCTGTGCATACATAGTTGCCAGAAAAAAGTACGCCTAGCCGACTATTTGCGACAAGCACATGAGGAAATACGACACCCGTCTCGGGCGGGCACCGGGCGGCTGCGGTCGGAGCCTTGCTGGGAAAGGGTTTGGAGGGTGTTCGGGAGTGGATTGACGCGTGTCGCGCCAGAGCAAGTAGAAGCGGCGCGGGGCGAAAAAAGTGTTCAGCGAGGCCGGCGACGGGAGTTGCGGCGGCGCACCAGACGCTGGCACCTCAACCGGTTAGCGTAAACCCCGAATCCGCACGATGGTCGGAAGGATAGTACGCCGCCCTTCCTTGGAGAACCAGGGTGTAACCGCCTGTGCAGCGCTAGTCGCCGTAGGGAACCGACCGGCGCTGTTCCCACCGCGACGATCTCGCGATGCTGAGTAACCAGTCAAGCGCCGCATAGCCGCGTTCCGTAACGGAGAGGGTTAGCCAGGCGCCCCCGGCGCATTGAACAGCCGGTTTGCGGACAGTATATTGCCGGCGCTCACATTGAATGAGTTCACGACGTAGCAACTCGGAAAATACTCCGGGCTGAAATGACACGTCCATATGGCGGCCGCAGGCCATGTGAAGACCTTCAAGCATATCCGCGTTGGTCGGGACAATGCGCCCTACGCTGCCTTGACTGGAGAGATTGAACATGGACAACTCAATGAAGATCGAGCGCCGGTTGCACAGACGCAAATACTTAGAACAGTTCCTTGCGAAGCGGAAAACGCTCGTTCATCACGCGCGAGCCAATATAGAACCTTTGCATCTCTTCACAATGCTCGACGAGTTCCTGCCGTCGAGTTAGTCGGGCGACCTTGGTCAGATTTTTATAGATATCACTGACCGGCGACTCGAAGCGCAGCTGAACCTTCGACAGATTGACCAGAATCTGCTCTGCGTCGTCTTTGTGATTGAAACGCTCCGCCAGCAGTTCGAGATGGTCATGCAAGTCCTCAGGGTCCAGCCTGGTACGTGCAACCAGTGCCGGCGCAACTGTTACGTCGTGGATCGAGAGATCCTTGAAGATCAACGAATAATGTGGATTTGGAATGTCCGCGTACTGAAAATCGAGGCTTAGAATCCGGCGATTGTTTGAGGTCAGATTTAACGCCGCATGAGGAACCGTCGATTCCAGAATCCAGATGTCACCTCTTCGCATCCGGAAGACCCCAAACTTTTCCTCGGTATGGTAGGAATCGATACAGGTTTCAAGGGGAATCAGAATGCGGACATAGCGGTCTTTCTCTTCTGACAGCTCCAGAAAATCGGTGTGCGGAATGACAAGACCATTGACGAGATTGCGTACGCGCGCCATTCGCATGTGTTCCACATCGAAATAGTTTTCGATGATCTGGCTGATGTACGAGGTCGCGGTTCCCACCTGGGTTCGAATGGCCGGATGGTCATAATCGGAATATTGGGTGTCGGTCCACTCGCCAGTTCTGTTCCAAAGCGAATGGTTGATCCATGTGCCCGAACTGAATTCATCGTACTGCTCCTTGATGACCGGCAACTCGGACAGTACTTTCAGATCCTTCTTGAGCAAAGCATTGTCGAACTGGATGCGACCCACAAGGCGAGTTTTTGTCACCATGTCTACAGCTCCTTTCGTAAAGTTCCAACACAATGTTCGTGTGATGTACCCGTTCCGTGATGCATTGATCAATTCGGCGGATTCGCCTCGCGTTGATAGTCTGGAAGACGCGTTCAGCAGATGTCCCGAAACCGGCTCAACTGGTTCTCGGCTCGTTGCCATCGGCCCGCTTCGCAGGCCTCCAGAGTGGCTTCTTCGACAAGACGAGCGAAAAAAACGACACCGGCGACGAGTCCCCACAAGGCCGACCCCAAGCCGAAGAACGACATGCCGGAAACCGTGACCACGAACGTAATGACAGAGGATTCGCGATCGGCCTCGGCAGCGACCGACGATGAGAGACTTGTGACGAGCGTTCCGAGCAGCGCCAGACCCGCCAGGGTACTGGTGAGCCCCTCGGGCAGCCGCGCGAAGAGCGCGATGACGGAAGCCCCAAACGTGCCGACGCAGAGGTAACCGACGCCACAGACCACACCGGAGATATATCTGCGCTGGGGATTCTCGTGGCATTCCGGGCTCGCGCACATGGCCCCGACGATTGCCGCAGGGTTGATGCCGGAGTTGCCGAACAAGGCAAGAGGAATGGACATCAGTCCGCTGGCGCCGACGACCGATTTGGGCGATATGTCATAACCCGCGTTACGAAGAATATGGATCGAGGTTGCGTATTGGGTCAGGGCGAGCAGAAGCAACGGCAGGCCGAGTCCGACGAGTGCCTCGACAGAAAAGCTTGGGAGGGTGAATTCGGGCTTGACGATGGTCAGGTCGAGCCCTTGGGCGGTGAAGTTCGTGCCCGGCAGAGCCAGGATGACGCCTGTCAGCAGCGCAAGCGCGACGGCGTAACGCGGGATGAAGCGCCGACAGGCGACGTACGCGACTACCACAGGCAGCACAACGGCGGGCGTGGATTGGAGCGAGCGGAAGATCCCCGCGCAAAACTCGAAGAGCACGCCAGCAATCATGGCAGACAGAAGATGTGCGGGCAGATGCTGGATCAGTCTGCCGAACAGACCCGACAAGCCAAGAATTGCGATGATGACTGTCACTACCAGATAACAGCCGATCACCTCGCTGAATGGATAGTGAGCAAGTCCGGTAATCAGCAGTGCCACGCCGGGTGTGGACCACGCGCCGATGACCGGCATTCTGTGCCGCAGGCTAAGCCAGAGACCTAATAAGCCGGCACCGATGGAAACCGCCCAGATCCAGGTTGACAGCAGACTGTGCGAGAGATGCCCGGCCTGCGCCGCTTGCACGACGATCAACACCGGCCCGCTGTATGTTGCTACGAGCGCGATGCCCCCTGCGATGGCGGCGGACGCGGAGAAATCCGCGCGCATTCTGGAAAACATCGTGTGTATCTCCGATGGACCGGGAGAACTCGGTCGGCTAGGTCGCAAGATCAGCGTGTTCGAGACGCTGAGAGCACTCTTGGACGTATGCTATTCGCACGGCCAACGGAAGGGATTGGGATTGGTCTATTTATGCGGGAGGAAACTTCCGATGCGCGAACGTGGCGAACGGATAGAGGCTTCCGGTTAGAACGCCCGATGCAGGCTCGCCGGAAAAAAGCTGACTGTTACCCTGGGTGTTACCTTTGTAGAAGGGTTCAGGAAAGACCTCGAAACGGCCGTGCCGCACGCGCGAAGCAGCGTTCGGCCGTCACGAAACCGACACCCCCAACAGACGCCCCACGCCGAACGTAAACGCAGCCGCGATCAATCCGATCACGACTTGCCGCAACGCTGAAAATGCGGCGCTGCGTCCGTTAAAGAGCGACGTGAACACGCCGATCGACGCAAGCGCCAGCATGCTGAGCACCACGCATTGCACGATCGCGTTGTAGTCGCGAGTCCACAGAAACGGCATCACCGGGAAAATCGCGCCCAGCGAAAAGAGGCAGAACGACACGCCCGCAGCGGACCAGGGATTGCCGCCCAGTTCCGCGGGATCGAGTCCGAGTTCTTCGCGCGTCAGGGTGTCGAGCGCTTTATTCGGGTCGCGCATCATTTGCGAGGCGACCCGCTTGGCCTCGTTCGCGTCGAGACCCTTGGCGCGATAGATCAGCGCGAGTTCGTGCTCTTCGGCCTCCGGCGTCTCTTCGATCTCCTGGGCCTCTTTTGCGATCTGCGTGCGGGCGAGTTCGCGGGCGTTGGTCACCGAGAGCCATTCGCCCAGCGCCATCGAGCACGCGCCGGCAATGAGCCCCGCAAGGCCCGTCAGCAGAATCGCCTTGTTGCCGGTTCCCGCGCCGGCCACGCCCATGATCAGACAGAAGTTCGAGACGAGGCCGTCGTTGGCGCCGAGCACGGCGGCGCGCAGATCGTTGCCCGCCCCCACGCCCTTGTGCCACTGCTCGGCGGCGGCGATGCGCGCGCCTTGCGACAGGTTCGCGTCGCCGCCATGCGCCAGCGTGCGGACAATGGCGGCGTGATGCTGCTCGTCGGCCGACATGCGGCCTGCGTCCGGCTGCCCCTCGTATTTGTTGCGATCGGCGTATTCCGCCGCAGCGAGCGTGGGCAGCACGAAACTCGCGCCGAACAGGCGGACCAGGGCTTTCATGAGGCGCGTTTTTACGGCGTGACCGGCGCCCTTCGGCTCAAGCCCATTGGCCCGCAGTTTGTCGGCCCAGACCTGCGCATGATCGCGCTCGGACCTTGCGAGGTCGCCGTACACCTGCTTGCGCGTGTCGTCTTTCTCGGCCTCGGCGAGTGTTTCGTATAACGCGGCGCTGTGCAGTTCATCGGAGAGATTGGTTTTATATCGTTTTATTTCCTGTCGGGATGCCATGATCGTGTGCCTGGGTTTCGAGTCGCTGGCGAAAGCGTAATCGATTCAGGCACGAAAAACATCAAAGCCCTAAAGCCTGTCTTGAGCGAGAACAGCAACGCTTCTCATCAACATTCGATCATCAACGTTCGAGCATGCCGGATCATTGCGCCGCGGGCGCGGTCCGATACCCTCGCCGCCCCACTGCCAACGCCAGCACAGCCGAAACCGCGAGGCTCGCCGCCACCACATAGAGCCCGGCGGCATATCCGCCCGTCACGCTCTTCAGCCAGCCGATCGCGAACGGGCCGACGAAGCCGCCCAGATTGCCGAGCGAGTTGATCATGGCAATGCCGGCAGCGGCCCCCGCGCCCGACAGAAAGGTGCTCGGCATCGCCCACAACGGCGCCTTGGCCGCGCTGATGCCCACGTTCACCACGACCAGCGCCAGCACGACGCCAACCGCCGTGTCCGCGACACCAGCCCAGCCGAGCCCGAGTGCCGCCGCCACGCACGGAATCACCACATGCCAGGTGCGCTCGCCGCGACGGTCCGAATGACGCGCCCACACCACCATGCCGATGACCGCCAGCACGCTCGGAATGGCGTTCAACGCACCGGTGCCGAGCGCGCTGAAACCGTACTGGCGAATGATGAGCGGCGCCCACAAGCCAAGCGTGTAGAGTCCCGCGGATGTGCCGAAATAGATCATCGACATGATCCAGATACGCGGGTCGCGCAACGCGGCGAGCGCGCCGGCGGCATGGCCCGCGTGCGCTTCGCGCCCCATCCGTTCTTCGCGCAAGGTGGCGATGAGCCAGGCCTTTTCATCGGCGGCAAGCCAGGTGGCTTTGTCCGGGGAATCGGTGAGCGCCTTCAATACCGCAAAGCCGAGCAGGACGGCGGGAATCGCCTCGACGATGAAAAGCCACTGCCAGTCCTTCAAGCCGAACAAGGCGGGCATCTGCATGATCGCGCCGGAAATGGGCGAGCCGATCGCCGTCGACAAAGGCGCGGCCGCCATGAACGCGGCGGCCGCGACGGCGCGCTGGCGGGCGGGAAACCACTGGCTCAGGTAAAGGATGATGCCGGGGAAGAACCCGGCTTCGGCTACGCCCAGCAGAAAGCGCAGCGTATAGAACGAGGTCGGCCCGGAAACGAATGCCGAGGCCGCCGATACCAGGCCCCATGTCACCATCACGCGCGCAATCCAGATGCGCGCGCCGACCTTGTTGAGGATGAGATTCGACGGCACCTCGAACAGAAAATAGCCGAGGAAGAAAATGCCGCCGCCGAGCCCGAACATGGTCGGCGTGAGGCCGAGATCCTTGTTCATGGTGATGGCCGCAAAGCCGACGTTCACGCGGTCGAGAAAGCTGACGAAGTAAAGCAGCATCACAAAAGGCAAAATGCGCCAGGTCAGCTTGCGAACCACACGGGCCTGCAATTCATCGTTCATACCTGTCTCCACTCGATCTCTGCAAGATGCAGTGACATCGCCCGTGACGTATCGGTCCGGGCGTTATGTTTATGTTTCTGTGCGATGGAGGCGAGCCGCCTCAGGCAGCCTTGACGCTGGCTACCGGTACGGCCGGCGAGCCGGCCGCGAGGAGCGCGCAAACGGCGTCAGTCACCTGCGCGGTCGTGGCCGTGCCGCCCAGGTCGCCCGTATGCAGCGACGGGTCCGCGGTAACGCGCTCGATGGCCGCCATCAGTTGCCGCGCGGCGGCGGGCTCGCCGAGGTGGTCCAGCATCATCACCACCGACCAGAAGGTGCCGACCGGATTCGCGAGGCCTTTGCCCATGATGTCGAAGGCGGAGCCGTGAATCGGCTCGAACATGGACGGATAGCGGCGCTCGGGGTCGAGATTGGCGGTCGGCGCAATGCCGAGACTGCCGGCCAGCGCCGCGGCCAGATCGCTGAGGATGTCGGCGTGCAGGTTGGTCGCGACGATCGTGTCGAGCGTGGCGGGCCGGTTGACCATGCGTGCGGTGGCGGCGTCGACCAGTTCCTTGTCCCAACGAACGTCCGGAAACTCCTTCGAGACCTGCACCGCGATCTCGTCCCACATGACCATGGCGTGGCGCTGCGCGTTGCTCTTGGTGATCACGGTCAGCAGTTTGCGCGGCCGCGACTGCGCAAGCCGGAACGCAAAACGCAGAATGCGCTCGACACCGGCGCGCGTCATCATCGAGACGTCGGTGGCGACTTCGATCGGATGGCCCTGGTGAACGCGGCCGCCCACCCCGGCATATTCGCCCTCCGAGTTTTCGCGCACGATCACCCAGTCGAGATCCTGCGGTCCGCAGCGCTTCAACGGCGCGTCGATGCCCGGCAGGATGCGCGTGGGCCGCACGTTCGCATACTGATCGAAGCCCTGGCAGATTTTCAGGCGCAATCCCCACAGCGTGACGTGATCGGGAATATGCGGGTCGCCCGCCGAGCCGAACAGGATTGCGTCCTGATGGCGAATCGCGTCCAATCCGTCGGCCGGCATCATCACGCCGTGCTCGCGGTAATAGTCGCCGCCCCAATCGAAATTCTCGAACTCGAAGCCGAAGGCGTCGCTGCGCGCGGCGATGGCTTCCAGCACGCGCCGGCCTGCGGGCACGACTTCCTTGCCGATGCCGTCGCCGGGAATGGTTGCGATGCGATAGGTCTTCATTGAGCGTCTCCATGATGTTGTGAAAGCATGGATCGCATCGTAGAACGGCCACGGCCCGTCAATACGCTGCTAGACTCAAAGCATCCTTAACTCAAGGTTAACAATAAGCCGCTTCATGACCGCGTCGATACAGCCGGACGACTTCGCCTTTTTCTCCACGCTTGCCGCGAGCGGCAGCCTGACAGCGGCCGCGCGCGAACTCGGCCTGAGCACGGCGGCCGTAAGCAAACATCTGGCGCAGATGGAATCGCGCGCGGGCGTCTCGCTCGTCAACCGCACGACGCGGCGCATGAGCCTCACGCCCGAAGGCGATCTGTATCTGACGCGCGCGCGGCGCATCCTGAACGACATGGACGACCTCGCCCAGTTGCTCGGCGGCTCGCAGGCGGCACCCAAAGGCCTGCTGCGCGTCAACGCGACACTCGGTTTCGGGCGCAGCCACGTGGCGCCGCTGATCTCGACATTCGTGCGGCGCTTTCCCGAAGTCGACGTGCAATTGCAACTGTCAGTCGACCCGCCGCCGCTCAGCGACGACGCCTTCGACGTGTGCGTGCGTTTCGGCGAGCCGCCGGATGCCCGCGTGATCGCGCGCCGGGTCGCGTCGAACCGGCGCCTGCTGTGCGCCTCGCCGCGGTATCTCGCGCAGCGGCGCGCGCCGCGCAGCCCGGCGGAATTGGCGCAACACAACTGCATCGGCATTCGCCAGGGCGGCGACGGTTACGGCCTCTGGCGTCTGACGAGCGGACGCGGCGCGGCGGAAAAGACCGAGACCGTGCGCGTGCGGGGCAACCTGACCACCAATGACGGCGAAATCGCGGTGAAATGGGCTCTGGACGGCCACGGCATTCTGATGCGCGCCGAATGGGATATCGCGGAGTATCTCGCCGATGGCCGGCTCGTCCACGTCATGCCCGACTACCGCACGCCGGGTGCGGATATCTACGCAGTGTACCCGCAGCAGTTACAGATGACCGCGCGCGTCAAGGCGTTCGTCGATATGCTGATCGAGACGCTTGGCGGGCGTTGAATGGGTTTGGCTGAGTCGCGCTGCAACGTTCACGGACGCGAGTGCGCGCGGCCCGGCGATGCGTACCGGTAGCCGCGCGAAGCTCAGTCACGCCGAGCGGCATTCCTCACGATTACTGGCTCGCACCTGCTCCAACGCCGGCCTTCTTCTCCGCTTTCTGCAACTTGTCCGGATAGTTCGGGTCGTTCTGGCCCGGCTGATAACCTGCGTCTTCGAGCTTCTTCAGTTCGGCATTCTTTTTGGCGCGCGCTTGCTTGCGTGCCGCTTTGCGCTCGGCTTTGGTGGGTTTTGCGCCGCTCGCCGCGGCGGGCGCCGCCGTAGCCGCGGCGCCGCTGGCGTCCTGGGCCGCGGCAAGCGGAATGCTGCCTGCCACCAGGGCGGTGACGGCGAGTCCGAGCATGATCTGTTTAATGGCAAAGCTCTTCATTTTCAAAATCCCCTCTCGAAAGTTGGCAATAGCCTCGAAGCCTGTCTGCAAGCCTTTGTTCACGACAGCGAGCCGCACAGTATTCAGTGCGGACTCGCGGGTAGAGCTTACATGCAAACGATTAAAAGAGTATTTTCAGCGCCCCGAACGGGTGTGTTACGTTGTCGAGCAGACGAACGTCACGAACCGGCCGTGCGCGCCGCGTACTCTTCCTGCAATTTCCGCCACAAAATCTTGCCGCTGCCCGACTTCGGCAGCGACTCGACAAACTCGACGATGCGCGGCGCCTTGTACGACGCCATCTGCTCATGCGCCCCGTCGACGATCTCCTTCGCAGTAATCGTGCCTGCGTGCGCCGCAGCGGGCACCACCAGCGCCTTCACGGTCTCGCCGCGCTTCCCGTCCTTCACGCCGATCACGCACACTTCATGGATAGCCGGATGCCGGTACATCAGCGCTTCGACTTCGGCCAGCCACACCTTGTAGCCGGACGCGTTGATCATGCGTTTCAGGCGATCGGTCATGAAAAAATAACCGTCTTCGTCGATATGTCCCAGATCGCCGGGGCCGGATGTAACGGCCCAGGCGCGGGCGCCGCCCGATCACATCCTGCCACGGCGTAACGCCGGCAATCCTGAACGTCTTGCGCGGGGACGCGACGAATTCAGGCGATGATTGCGCCGCCATCCACGGCGAAATCCTGACCGGTGACGTGGCGCGACGCCTCGCTCGCAAGAAACACGATCGGGCCTTTGAGATCTTCGTCACCACCGAGACGCTGCAACGGCGTGCGCGAGACGATCGCATCTTCGAGTTTGCCGAGCAGACCGGCCGACATCTTCGAAGGGAAAAAGCCCGGGCAGATTGCATTGACGTTGATGTTGTACTTGCCCCATTCCGCGGCCAGCGCGCGCGTGAAATTGATCGCGGCGGCCTTCGACGTGTTGTACGCAATCGTGTTCATGCCGGGCGGCGATCCCTTCAACCCCGCCACCGAAGCGATATTCACGATCTTGCCCGCGCGCCGCGGGATCATGCTGCGCTTGCCGACTTCGCGAGCGAGAAAGAACGGTGCGTTGACGTTCAGGTTCATGACCTTGTGCCACGCTTCGTCGGGATAGTCTTCGGCGGGTGCGCCCCACGTCGCGCCCGCGTTGTTGACCAGAATATCGATGTGCTCATGGGCACCCAGCACTTCATCCACGAGGCCGGGAATGCCCTCGAAGCGCTGCAGGTCGTTGACCACCGTTTGCACTTCAATGCCGCGTTGTTGCAGATGCGTTTTCGCTTCAGCGAGTTCGTCGACCTTGCGCGCGGTAATGGCGACGCGACAGCCCATTTCGCCGAGAGCCTCGGCCATTTGCAGACCGAGTCCGCGCGAGCCTCCGGTGATAAGTGCAACCTTGCCGTCCAGTTGAAACAGATCCTTCACAGACATTGTCTCGCTCCTCCAGATTGTTCTGCTGTGCAGATTTGTAGACCACCTTGGGCACCCATCATACGTGCCGGAATTCAGCCTGTAAATAAAAGCACGATCATTCGTTTTCGTTATAAACTGGCACGTATCGTCGTCAGGCGAAGCATGGGGAATTACCCGGATGCCACGCTTTTCAGCCACGTCGTGCTGATGCGTTGAGTCGTGTTTTTCCCCTAAGCATCGAGCGATTCGACGCATTGCGCTCGATATCGTGATTGCGTGAATGCGGTCGCGGCAAAAGCTATCGTGCGCGGATCTGCAGCGCGAAACGCGGAACATCCTTGATGCACGTGATTGACGGCAGAGCCGCAACGGTTATCGGATCCGCTGCTAACGCGGCGCTCCAGCCAGTTTTTCCAACATGAGCCCGTGCGCTGGAGTATTGTTTAAGCGCGCCGGGAGCGTCGCAGCATGACTCTTCTACAAGACAGGGGTGCTCCTCGTGGGCGGAAAGTGCTCGCAAGCGCGTGGGTCTTTTTGCATGCAACGAAGCGACATCAACTTTTCGAGGATGGAGAAAACGTGAAAACAGTCAATCTTTTAAAGGCGCTCGGCATCGCATTGTATGTAGCAACCGCGTCCAGCGTCTATGCGCAGTCGAGCGACGCGACGACGTCCGGCGGCACGTCGGCGCCCAGTGCCAAAACAGTAAAAAAAGCGGACCGCTCGCTGGGTTTGCAAGTGCGCAAGGCTCTGTCGAAAGCGCAGGGTTTTGACGTGTCGAACGTGTTTGTCCGGGCTCGCGGCGGCGTGGTAACGCTGAGTGGATCGGTGCCCGACGGCGCGCAGATTCCGCAGGCGGAGGAAGTGGCGAAGAACGTGACCGGCGTGAAGTCGGTGAATAACAAACTGACGATTGGGACGCAAGGCGGCGGAGGTTAGGCGCCTGCGCTTTCACCGGCGACTGACCGGGTGACGACAGGCGGCGCCGCTCGTCGCTCAATGAGAGCGTGAGGTGCTGCCTGTCGTCCTGGCATTTGAAACTCGCCGCTTCATTTCATCCCGTGCGAAGCGGGTTCATCCACGGCATCTGCCCGATACCCGATGCGCAATGGCCGTTCATCGCCGGCAGCATTATCACAGGCGTTTAGCGATCCGCCTCAGTGTGAAGCGCAACGCGTCGAAGAACGTTGGGCACAGCAGCGTTCAGGTCATGCCCAATGGCCGTCGATCCAACGCCAGTTGGGCCCGATCTGCATCCAGTGTCCAGGCACCCAGTGATACCCGGCGCGCATCGGCATCCAGTGGCCGCCCACCCAGACATAATGGCCTTGATCCCAATGCCAGCGGCCTTGGTCCCACACATAGCCGACGCGCGGGGCCGGCACGACTTCGACGCGCGACGGCGGCGGCGCCATCGGCGCGACGATCACCGCCTGCGCGAAAGCCGGCGCAGCCGTGAGCGTGGCGGCGGCGCACGTCAGCGCGACGGCCAGCGTGGAAGTGAGAAGGCGAACTGGTTTGGTGAATGTCATGCTGGTTTCTCCCATCAAAAGCCGAAGCCAGAAGCGGCTTCGTTTCTTCTTGAACGCAGCGGCGGGAAAAATCCGTCGCTACGCGTTGTTGAAAAATTCGAAAGGGAAGAAGGATGCGCGAAAAACCGCGCTGAGACGCGAGACGCAGGGTCGCAGCCGTTCGCGCGTTGCCATGCGGCGTCAGCAGAATGACGGGTACGAGAGCTGAGATTGCGGCATTGGCGCGAGGGTCACCAACACTGTCCTTGCGCTACGGCGCACTAGCCGGTGAGGTATCCTTGCCGGTTTCCCGACCTCTATCCGCACCTGCCCCGATGGCCGATTTCCCCTTCGACGCCGTACTCTTCGACTGCGACGGCGTGCTCGTCGACTCCGAACCCATCACCAACCGCGTGCTCACTGAAATGCTCGGCGAGCTCGGCTGGCAGTTGAACGTGGCGGAGACGATGCGTATTTTCGTCGGCAAGGCCGTCAGGGACGAAGCCGCGCTGATCGAAGCACGCACCGGTTTCGCCATCACGACAGATTGGCTCATGCAGTTTCGCGCGCGCCGGAATGCGGCGCTGGATGTCGAGCTGAGTGCGATTTCCGGCGCGCCGTCGGCAGTGCGCGAGTTGCATGCGTTGCTCAACGGACGCATCGCGGTCGCATCCGGCGCCGACCGCATCAAGGTCGAATTGCAGCTCGTGAAAGCCGGGATTTTCGACTGCTTCGAAGGACGTATCTTCAGCGGCCACGAAATGCCCCGCAGCAAACCCTATCCCGATGTCTACCTCGCCGCGGCCGCAGGTCTTGGTGTGGACCCGGCACGCTGTGCCGTGGTCGAGGATACCGTCACCGGCGCAACGGCGGGCGTTGCCGCGGGCGCCACGGTGTTCGGCTATTGCCCGGTCGAGCTCGGCCACAGCAGCACGACCGCGTTGCACGGCGCGGGTGTCGTGCATGTGTTCAGGGACATGGCCGAGCTACCCGCCCTGCTCGCGGAATGGCGCGGTGTGTCGACCTGACCGCGCGAGCTGACTGCGTGCGGCTACTCGAAAGCCGGATCGATCGGCACGCGGTAGCCGACCGCGAGCCGGTTTGTTTCGTTGGCCATGCCCACTACCGCGAGCAATTCGCCGAACATCTCGTCGGTCATGCCGGCGCGGCGTGCCGCCGCCGTATGGCTGGCCACACAGTACCCGCAGTTGTTCGTCACGCTTACCGCAACATAGAGCAACTCCTTGACGAGCGGATCGAGCGCGCCAGGCGCCATCACATCTTTCAGACTGTCCCACGTGCGCGCAAGTGTGGGCGGATGCTGGGCAATGTACTTCCAGAAGTTGTTGACGTCGTCGACCTGACGGGTCTGCTTGATATCGTCGTATACGGCTTTGACTTCCGGCGACGCCGCGGAATACTCGACGGCTTTGAGCTGGCTCATGGGTTCTCCTTACCTTGCAGACGGGAATCGGCGAACTGTGCGCGCGGAGCGCACGGTTCATGGTGGCGGTCTATTGTGCCGTGATTTTCAGCGCGCTTCACGCCTGCATGACGGGCTAGAGAATGTCGGTGATTTGCCGACACCGGCCTGCGGCCAGTTGGCCGGCCTCCATCACACTTGTCGGTCGATTCCGCGGAGAAGCATGCGCCACGCAGCTTTACGGCCGGTGGCATGGTGTGTGCAATCGATCGGTTTGAGTGCGGCAATCTCCGCTCTCCTCGATCCACTCACTCCGTTGGAGATCCACCATGAAAACGCTCGTCCTCAAAGACCTGGCCCGTATCGACGAACTCGACCGTGCGGCGTCGCTATCCATTCGCGGCGGCATTGCCTGCCTGACACGCGAAACGCCTTCCGCCTGCCCTGGCGGACTGGAGCCCGTGCTCGTGCGGCGCGGCTGGAATCCTTGTCCGCCGGTTCATTCCGGTTGCGGACCGGTCTACTTCCCGTTCGGCAAGCTGCCGTCGCACGCGGAGCCGACCGTGGTGCCGCTGTAATGCGCCGGCACGACCAGCAAAAAGCAGGAAGCCCCGCAAGACTTCGCCTTGCGGGGCTTCGTTACGACCGCTCAGGTTGCCGGTCTAGCGGGACATCATGTGCATGCTGACGTTGTGCATGACCCACAACGTGCCGCCGATCACGATGATCGCGGTCAGCAGCGTGAAGGCAAACGCCATCACATTCCAGCGCTGCTCGGACGACGTATTCATGTGCAGGAAGAAAACCAGGTGCACGACGATCTGTACGAGCGCGAGGCCCGCAATCGCGAACAACGCGTGCTCGCCCGTCAACTTCCCTGTCATGACGAGGCCGAAAGCCGCCACGGTCAGAACGACGGAGAGAATGAAACCCACCGTATAGCTGCCGAGACTGCCGTGACTTTCGCCTGCGTGTGCGTTATGGCTATGGTCCATTTAGATTACGCTCGCAAGATAGACGAAGGTGAAGACGCCGATCCACACGACGTCCAGAAAATGCCAGAAAAGGCTCAGGCACGTCAGGCGAATCATGTCGCGTTCGGTCAGATCGCGATGACGCATCACCTGGACGGCGAGCACCACCATCCAGATCAGGCCGCACGTAACGTGCAAACCGTGCGTGCCGACCAGCGTGAAGAACGACGACAGGAACGCGCTACGGCCAGGGCCGGCACCTTCGGCGATAAGGTGCGAGAACTCGCGCATTTCCAGCGTCAGAAACGCGAGGCCGAGCAGGAACGTCACGGCGAGCCAGAACAGCAGCACGCCCTTCCTGTTCTTGTGCGCGCCCAGCATCGCGAAACCGTACGTAATGCTGCTCAGCAGCAGCATCGTCGTTTCGAGCGCGACGCCGGGAATCTCGAAGAGATCCTTACCGCTCGGGCCCCCGGCGAACTGGTGGCCCATCACCGCGAACACGGCGAACAGCGCTGCGAAGATGACGCAATCGGTCATCAGATACAGCCAGAAACCGAATACCGAATGCGACGGCACGTGATCCGGCGCGAGATGCGGCTGGACCGCAATAGTCTTCTGTAACATCAGTCCACCTCCAACGCGACCTGGGCACCCGTGCCGCTGTGCTTCTCTTCAATCAGCGCGACCGTGTCGGCCGGGATGTAATAGCCCTCGTTTTTCATGAAGCTATAAACGATCACCGTGCCGATCGCACCGACGAGACCGACGATGGCCAGCCACCAGATGTGCCAGACACCGGCAAAGCCGAGCACCAGCGAGAACAGACCCACCAGCAGACCCGCCGACGTGTTCGACGGCATGTGAATGTCGCGATACACCGGTTGTGCCGGCTTATCCTTGCGCGACTTCATATCGCCGAACGCATCCAGCTTGCGCACCGTCGGGATGATCGCGAAGTTGTACACCGGCGGCGGCGAACTCGTCGCCCATTCCAGCGTATTAGCATTCCACGGGTCGCCCGTGAGGTCGCGATTCTGCGGCAGATTGCGGTCACGGATACTCACGTACAGCTGCGCCAGCTGGCAGGCGATACCGATAGCGATCAGGACTGCGCCGACCGCGGCGAAGACCAGCCACGGATGCCATGCCGGATTGTCGTAGTGATTCAGACGGCGCGTCATGCCCATGAAGCCGAGCACATACAGCGGCACGAACGCGACATAGAAGCCGATCTGCCAGAACCAGAACGCCGCCTTGCCGAGTTTTTCATTCAGCTTGAAACCGAACACCTTCGGGAACCAGTAGTTGAAGCCGGCCAGATAGCCGAACAGCACACCACCAATGATCACGTTGTGGAAGTGGGCGATCAGGAACAGGCTGTTGTGCAGCACGAAGTCCGCGCCTGGAATCGCCATCATCACGCCGGTCATGCCGCCGATCGTGAACGTGATCATGAAACCGATCGTCCACAGGATCGGCGTGGTGAATTCCAGACGGCCCTTGTAGATCGTAAACAGCCAGTTGAACACTTTCACGCCGGTCGGAATCGCAATCACCATCGTCGCGATGCCGAAGAACGCATTCACATCCGCGCCCGAACCCATCGTGAAGAAGTGATGCAGCCAGACGAGGAACGACAGCACCATGATCGCGCAGGTCGCCCACACCATCGTCTTGTAGCCGAACAGCGGCTTTTTGGCGAAGGTCGCCACGACTTCCGAGAAGATACCGAACGCCGGCAGGATCAGGATGTACACCTCGGGGTGACCCCATGCCCAGATCAGGTTCAAGTACAGCATGGCGTTGCCGCCGGCGTCGTTCGTGAAGAAGTGCATGCCCAGATAGCGGTCCAGACCCAACAGCGCAAGCGTGACGGTCAGGATCGGGAACGACGCCATGATCAGCACGTTGGTGCACAGCGTGGTCCACGTGAACACCGGCATCTTCATGAACGTCATGCCCGGCGCGCGCATCTTCACGATCGTCACGAAGAAGTTCACACCCGTCAGCAAGGTGCCGATACCGGAGAGTTGCAGACTCCACAGGTAATAGTCGACCCCGACGCCCGGACTGAACTGCAGTTCGGAGAGCGGCGGATAAGCCAGCCAGCCGGTTTGCGCGAATTCACCGATCACCAGCGAAACGTTGATCAGGATCGCGCTGACCGCGGTCATCCAGAAGCTCAACGAGTTGATGAACGGGAACGCGACGTCACGTGCGCCGATCTGCAGCGGCACGATGATGTTCATCAGGCCGATCATGAAGGTCATCGCCATGAAGAAAATCATGATGACGCCGTGTGCCGTAAACACCTGATCGTAATGATGCGGCGGCAGATAGCCCGGGTTGATATAGGCCAGCGCCAGTTGCAGGCGCATCATGATCGCATCGGAGAAGCCGCGCAGCAGCATGATCAGCGCCACGATGATGTACATGATGCCGAGCCGCTTGTGGTCGACGGAAGTCAGCCACTCCGTCCACAGATAGCGCCATTTGCCGAGATAGGTGACCGTGCCGAGCACGGCCAGCCCGACGAGCGCCATGAAGATGCCCGCGCCCACGATGATTGGCTCGTGATACGGAATCGCATCGAGCGTAAGTTTTCCGAACATGCGTTACCCCTTAGGCCCACAGTTAGCGTCCTTCATGTTGTCGAGGACGTTACCGTTGTTATATCGGGCAATGATGTTGTGAAAGAGCTTCGGATCGACCGTCGAGAAGTAGCGCACCGGCTCCTTCTCGGTCGGCGCGGATACCGTGTGGTAACGGTCCATGCTGAGGTTGTCCGACGAAGCGCGCACTTTCGCAACCCACGCGTTGAACTCTTCCGGCGAAGTGGCGAGCGCGCGGAACTTCATGTCCGAGAAACCCTTGCCGCTGAAATTCGCCGCAGTGCCCGCGTAGTCACCGGCTTCGTCCGCGATCAGATGCAGACGCGTCTGCATGCCTGCCATCGCGTAGATCTGGCCGCCGAGTTGCGGGATGAAGAACGAGTTCATCACCGTGTCCGACGTGATCACGAAGTTCACCGGCGTGCCGACCGGGAACGCCAGTTGGTTCACCGACGCAATGCCGAGGTCCGGATAGATGAAGAGCCATTTCCAGTCGAGCGCGACGACTTCGACGTTGATCGGCTTCACCTGCGACTCGAGCGGCTTGTACGGATCGAGCTCGTGCGTGGTTTTCCACGTCAGCACGGCAAGGAACAGAATGATCAGCGTCGGAATCGTCCAGATGGCGATTTCGACACCGGTCGAATGCACCCAGCCCGGACGGTACTCCGCGCTTTTGTTCGACGCGCGGTAACGCCACGCGAACAGCAGCGTGAGCGCGATCACCGGAACGACCACGATCAGCATGGCCCAGGTGGACGTGGCAATCAGCTCACGTTCCGCCAGACCCACACTCCCCTTCGGATTCAGAATATCGAGGTTGCTGCAACCCGAGAGCAGCAACGCGAGGCTGGCGGAAAGGAAACTTGTCGACCCTCGCAGAGTCTTTCCTTTCATAACCATTGCCTCTCATTTACGACTTCAACAAACGTCATTCGACCGGTCTCCCAATAGTAAGCGCTCGCATAATAGTGGGACGATTTGCCGCGATAAACCCTCGTTTCTGCAACGATCTATTGCGCCGCAATACAGTGCGACACGTTGCCGCACGCCTGCGCGCAGATGCGCGCCTGCCATGCTCCATTGCGGAGCATCGGGGGAATCGGAAAATCACAACGTCCCTTCAAACAGGCACTAAAATGCGGCGCGACCTGAGTGATCGCGCCGCATCGGGTGCATGCAAAGAGACTTGAACGCGGAAGAAAAAACGTGTTGGCGAAGCAGCATTCGCGAGGCGAATGCTGCAACTGCGCAGTATCCCGTTCGATCAGCCCGGCGAGCGGGTTCTCACGGCCACGAGCGCGGGCGCCGCGGCCTGCAGATGTTCGCCGCCTTCGGCCGGTGCAGTGTCAGAAGGATGAACCGGGCGCTCCGATTGAGCCAGCAGCGTGCCGACCGACGGATCGATCGCATCGGTGAACGGCTTCGGATCGATGCCGATGGCGAGCACCAGCAACGCCATCGCGCCGAGCAGCACGAACTCACGCTTGCCGAGATCCTTGAGGTTCGCCACGCGCGCGTTCGCAATCGCACCGAAGATCACGCGCTTGTACATCCACAACGTGTAGGCCGCGCTCAGAATCAAGGTGGAAGCGGCGATTGCGCCGATCCAGAAATTGAAGCGGATCGTGCCCATCAGCACCATGAATTCACCGACAAAACCCGAGGTGCCAGGCAGGCCGATGTTGGCCATGGAGAACAGCATCACGAACGCGGCGAAACGCGGCATGGTGTTGGCAACGCCGCCGTATTCGGCGATCGATGCAGTCTTCGTGCGGTCGTAGAGCATACCCGTGCACAGCAGCATGGCGCCGGACACCACGCCGTACGACAGCATCTGCACGATCGCGCCGGCCTGGCCGATACGGTTGAAGACGAACAGGCCGAGCGTCACGAGACCCATGTGCGCGACCGTCGAATACGCGAGCAGGCGGCGCATGTCGGTCTGCACGAGTGCCAGCAGGCTCGCGTAGATCACCGCGACCAGCGAGAGCGTGATCATCATCGGCGCGAAGAAGTGGCTTGCCTGCGGCGCGATCGGCAACGCGAAACGCAGCAGACCGTAGCCGCCCAGCTTCAGCATGCCGATCATCACGGCAGCCCCGGTCGGGCCGTCGAGGTGAACGTCGGGCAGCCACGTGTGCAGCGGCCACATCGGCACCTTCACGCCGAAGGCCGCGAGGAAACCGAGGAAGATCAGAACCTGCGGCCAGGTGCCGAGGTGCGTCTCACGCCACAGCGCGAGGTCGAAGCTGTGCGTCTGGCTGTACAGGTACAGCATGGACATCAGCATCATCAGCGAGCCGAGGAACGACACGAAGAAGAACTTCACCGCCGCATACGTGCGGTTCGTTTGCCCCCAGGTCCCGATCAACAGATAGAGCGGAATCAACGTCGCTTCGAACGAGATGAAGAACAGCATGCCGTCGAGCGACGCGAAAACGCCCTGCATGAAGCCCGACAGCATCAGGAACGCGCCGAAGTACTGCGCGGTCCGCTCCGTGATCGACTCCCACGAGGCCACCACGATGATGATCGTGGTGAGCGCGGTCAACGCGACGAGCCACAGTGAGATCCCATCCACGCCCACATGCCAGGCGATATCGAACGTGGGCGACCACCTGACGTTCTCGACGAACTGCATCGACGTGACGTCGTTGCGGAAATTCGACACCAGCGGAATCACCGGCAGGAAACCCGCAACCGCGCCGGCCAGCGCGAGCCACCGGGTGCGGCTACGTGCCGCGTCGGATCCGGCGCGCAAAACAACCAGGCCGGCGACAATGGGAATCCAGATAAGAAGGCTAAGAAGAGGCAATGGCATGTGCTCTGTCAAAAACTTGAAGTACAAAACGCCGCGTCAACGCCTTCAGAATGCAAGGCATTGAAATGGATATGTAGGCTTGGTTTCGCTGAAATGGACGTCGAAGCGGTGGTGTCCGCTACACGTTTACCCGCAGTCGAATGACCGAGGGTGGGAGATTACCAAGATAAGAATACTTTTGCAGCGCAACACTGCTGAAACGCCGTTGACAACGCAGTATTGCCGCGCGCGGCCTTGCGAAATGAATAAAAATGTGCAGATGCACAAAGCCATTGACGCGCCTGGCCGAAGGCGAATTTGCGCGAAAAAGCATGCAATTGAGATGCTGTTATTGAATTTTGCGTGAGCACTTCAGGACGCGTTTCAAGCCGGGGTAGAAAATGCCGAAGCGCGGAACGTCGAGGGTATGAATTTCGAAGGTTCAGCGAAAATTTTTACCCGTTCGCGGACAAAAAAATTTTTGATCGGCCGCGCCGATTTCAATCCCGCACACGGCGCCAGAGAAGACCGGCGACCGAATGGCCGCGTCATTTCACGCCGGTTGCATACGTGCTCCGAGCTTCTGCGAGCCTTACAGAAGCCGCATATACTTCGGCGATTCAAGCCAATGTTCGTGCATGCGTGCGTCGCATCATTCGCCCGTCTGAACGCCCCGCCGCTTATCCGCCACACTTTTCGGAAACCGCATGCTGCTTCGTGAGGAAAGTGTCGTTCCCGCGCTCGAGTGCCGTGGACTGAGCAAGACATACGGCGCGGGCCGTATCGTGCTGGCGTACCTCGATTTCACACTCGCGCCCGGCGAGTTCGTCGCGATCATGGGTGATTCCGGCGTCGGCAAATCGACGCTGCTCAATCTGGTGGCCGGCCTCGACAGTGCGGATAGCGGCGACGTGATCATCGACGGCAGCGCCGTTTCGCGTCTGGACGACAACGCGGCGACCCGCTTGCGCCGGCAGAAACTCGGCTTCGTCTTTCAGGCGTTTCACGTGCTGCCTCACCTGACGCTCGCGCAGAACGTGACGCTGCCCTTGTTGCTGAACGATCTGCCCACTGTCGCCGCGCTCGATATGCTTGCGGCCGTCGGTCTGAGCGGACGCGGCGACGACTTTCCGCGCCAACTCTCGGGCGGCGAACTGCAGCGGGTCGCGATCGCGCGAGCCCTCGTGCATCGCCCGAAACTGATTCTCGCCGACGAACCCACGGGCAACCTCGACCCCGACACCGCCCACGACGTGCTCGCCCTGTTCCGCGCGCAAAGCAAGGCGACCGGCGCGGCCACGATCATGGTGACGCACTCGGAGGCCGCCGCGGCCGTTGCCGACCGCATCCTGATTCTGAGCGACGGCGGTCTGCACGCCTCGTCCCGGACCTCCGCGCCTTTCGGTTCACGGTCCCCCGCAGCTTCCGCCGACGATGTCCACTGATTCACGCTCGCGGCCACGCGTGCAAGGGCATCGCGTCCTCGCGCGCTGGCTGCTGGGCGCCGAGTGGCGCAGTCACCGCGGACGTGCGCTAGTTGCGATTGCAACGATCGCGCTCGGCGTCGCGCTCGGTTACGCCGTGCAGTTGATCAATAGCGCGGCCTTCAACGAATTCTCCGCAGCGGCGCGCAGCCTGTCGGGCGAGGCCGATCTGCAGGTGCGCGGCGCCCAACCTCTGGCCGACGAGGCCATCTATCCGCAACTCGCGAACGCGCCCGGTGTTGCGCTGGCCAGCCCCGTGCTCGCGCTCGATGTGACCGTGCCCGAGCGGAGCACGGCACTGCCGGTGCTCGGCATCGACGTGTTCAAGGCAAGCCGTATTGCACCCGACCTGACAGGCGTGCCCTCACCGGACCGGCCGCTCGATACACTCGCAGCGGATACCGTGTTTCTCTCGTCGGCAGCCCAGCAATGGCTCAACGTGAAAGTCGGCGACGACGTGGCGTTGCGAAGCGGCACCTCGATCGTGCATTTGCGCGTGGCCGGCGGCATTGTCAGAACGCGGCCCGGTCAGCGGCTCGCAGTCATGGATATCGCCGCCGCGCAGTGGAAGTTCGGCGGAATCGGCAAGCTGTCGCGCGTCGATGTACAACTCGAACGCGGTGTCGACAGGGAACGCTTCAGGCGCGATCTGCAAGCGCGGCTCGGCAACCAGTGGGTCGTTTCCGAAACCCGCGATGCCGAAAGCCGCACCGATCGCCTCTCCCGCGCGTACCGGATCAATATGAATGTTCTCGCGCTGGTGGCGTTATTCACCGGTGCGTTTCTCGTGTTTTCGACGCAGGCGCTAAGCGTCGTGCGACGCCGCGCGCAATTCGCCATGCTGCGTGTGCTCGGATTGACGCGTGGCCAGCTGCTGCGCCAGATTCTGCTGGAAGGCGCGCTGTTGGGCCTGCTCGGTTCACTCGCGGGACTCGCGCTCGGCTATGCGATGGCGAGCGGCGCGCTGCATTTTTTTGGCAGCGACCTGGGTGGCGGCTACTTTCCCGGCGTGCAGCCGCAAGTGGGCTTCGAACCGCTGGCGAGCGCGTTGTTCCTGACACTCGGACTCGCCGTTTCGATATTGGGCAGTCTTGCTCCCGCGCTGGAAGCCGTACGTGCCCGGCCCGCCGCGGCGCTCAAGGCAGGCGCCGAAGAAGCTGCGTTGGCGCGGCTCGCCACACCGTGGCCGGCGCTGCTGTGCCTGCTGGCCGCCGCCATCCTCACGCAGTTGCCGCCGCTGTTCGATGCGCCGATTGGCGGCTACGTGGCCGTTGCGTTGCTGCTGGTCGGCGGGATCGCGCTGATGCCGCGCGTGACCGCGCTCATCTTCGGCGCGGCGAGCCGTGCGGCTGCAACGCGGCGGCGCACCGGCGCGGTCGGCACGCTGGCGCTCGCGCGTCTTGCGAACGCGCCGGGGCATGCTTCGATCGCAATGGGCGGCGTGCTGTCGAGCTTCGCGCTGATCGTTGCGATGGCAATCATGGTGGCCAGCTTCAAGGTTTCCGTCGAAGACTGGCTGGTGCATCTGCTCTCCGCCGATCTCTATGTACGCGTCGCGCCAAACGGCGATACCGGCGGTCTGCGGCCCGACGAACAATCCCGGCTGGCCGCCGTGCCCGGCATCAGGACAGCCGCATTTACGCGCATCTCGCGTCTCGCACTCGACCCTGCGCGGCCCGACGTCGCCTTGCTCGCGCGTGAAATCGATGCTGCCGGCCCAGGCGCGAATCTGCAGATGACCGGACCGGCGCTGCCGCCTTCCGGACTTCGCGCGGATGAAACACCTGTTTGGGTATCCGAAGCAATCGTCGATCTGTATGGATACAGGCCGGGCCAACGTGTGCAATTGCCGCTTGGCGAGCGCGGTCACGTGTTCGTGGTGGCCGGCGTATGGCGTGATTATGCGCGGCAGACTGGCGCGATCCAGATACGGCTCGCGGATTACCGGCGCTTGACCGGCGACACGAGCGCGACGGATGTGGCCGTCACCATTGAACCGGGGACGAGCGTCGAGCGGGTCGTCGCGGGGCTGCGCGCGCTGCCCTTTGGAGCATCGCTGGATCTGTCGCTGCCGGGCGAGATTCGTGCGCGCACGCTGGTGATCTTCGATCGCAGTTTTGCGGTCACCTATCTGCTCGAGGCGGTCGCGATCGTGATCGGCCTGTTCGGCGTGGCAGCGACGTTCTCCGCGCAAACGCTCGCGCGAGCCCGTGAGTTCGGCATGCTGCGGCACGTCGGCGTGACGCGCTCGCAAGTGCTCGCTATCCTGGCGCTCGAAGGCGGCATGCTCACCGCGTGCGGGATTGCAATGGGCTTCGTGCTCGGGTTCGCGATCAGTCTGATCCTGGTGTTCGTCGTCAATCCGCAGTCGTTTCACTGGAGCATGTCGCTGCACGTGCCGTGGACGGCGTTAGGCAGCGTCGCGTTGGTGATGCTGGCTTCGTCGTGTTCGACGGCGGTGATAGCCGGACGCGGCGCCGTGTCGGTGGATGCGGTGCGCGCAGTGAAGGAGGATTGGTGATACGGGCTCTCTCGCATGAGTTGGCACGACGGATTGTGCGTGTCGCGATAGCGCGTGTTGATCTCGCCGGCGATAGTTTTCGGCTCGCCTTGCGGCCGTGCGCGCTGCGAGCGGCGCTCGTGGTTTTGAGTGAGACCGCGTCGATCGGCATGTCGATTGCGCGCGAGATGTCATGCCGGATGTCTGGCGAAATGCCGCCTGTTGAGTCTGCGTGTACGGTCCGTCCGCGCATAGGTCGTCGGGTTCGCGGCTGGCTATCTATCGGAATGCTGACTGCGTCGACCGCATTCGCCGTCCCCTCCGAATTCGCCGCGGTCACACCTGACCATGCAATCGCCCTCCCGCAAGACAGCGGCGCGCACGCGGCGTTTCGCACCGAGTGGTGGTACGCGACAGGTTGGCTCACTACGCCTGACAATCGGCCGCTCGGTTTTCAGATCACCTTCTTTCGCTCCGCAACGGGCCATGACGCCGCAGACCCGAGCGCTTTCGCTCCTTCGCAATTGATCATTGCCCATGCCGCGTTGAGCGATCCTGCACTCGGCCATCTTGCGCACGATCAGCGCATTGCTCGCCAGGGTTTCGGACTCGCCTATGCGAAGCCAGCGAATACCGATGTCAAACTCGATGCATGGAAGATGGTCCGGAACGCCGACGGTCGCTACGACGTCACTGTCGACGCGGACGGCTTTTCTTTGCATCTCATGTTGACGCCGACTCAAGCACCTTTAATTCAGGGCGAACGCGGCTATTCACGCAAAGGTCCGCGCCCCGAGCAGGCGAGCTATTACTACAGTGAGCCGCAACTGCGCGTGACTGGTAGCGTGGTTCGACCGGCGGCGGCGGGCGGTCCGTCGCGTGGCGAGACTGCTGTGACGGGTATGGCGTGGCTCGATCACGAGTGGTCGAGCACGTTGCTCGACGCCGATGCCGTGGGATGGGATTGGTTGGGCGCCAATCTCAATGACGGTTCTGCGCTGATGGCATTCAAGGTTCGCGGTCGCGATGGACGCGCCGTGTGGGCGCACGCGGCATTTCGCCAACCCGATGGCGAAGTCACGACGTTCGGTGCCGATCAGGTTGACTTTACGCCGCGGCGCATATGGCGCTCGCCGCGAACGGACACGTCCTATCCGGTGTCGATGACGGTCAAAACCGGCACGCTGACATGGCAACTCGACCCGCTGATGGACGATCAGGAACTCGATTCGCGGCAATCGACCGGCGCGGTGTATTGGGAAGGTGCGGTGCGGGTGAAACGCGAAGGCGTGCAGGTGGGGCGGGCGTATCTTGAGCTGACGGGCTACGCGAAGGCGGTGCGACTGGGGAAGGAGTGAAGGGGGTTGTTCGTGTCGGATTCGTGTCGGGTTTTCGCGCTGATCCGGTTCTGTAAGGGCGGTGTGGAGGGGTTGGTAAACGCAGAAACCCCACCTTTTTGGGGTGGGGTTTCTGTCTGCTGCGGGGGAGCCTGACGATGACCTACTTTCACACGGGTAATCCGCACTATCATCGGCGTGGCGTCGTTTCACGGTCCTGTTCGGGATGGGAAGGGGTGGGACCGACTCACTATGGTCATCAGGCATGACTTGTTGCCGTACTGCCCATGGGGCAATACCGCCAATCGGGAAGAAGTAGTTTCTGGTGATGCTCACCAGAGGGAGATTCGGGGGGTTGTGTTGTTTCTGGCACAACACTGATCTCAACCGTGCGTGGTGTCCTGCCCCCTTCGGGGGTGGGGTCCTGGTAAATGCTGAAGCATCCGCCATGACCGGCACAAAACACACCTGTTATAGGATCAAGCCTTACGGGCAATTAGTATCAGTTAGCTTAACGCATTACTGCGCTTCCACACCTGACCTATCAACGTCCTGGTCTTGAACGACCCTTCAAGGGGCTCGAAGCCCCGGGGATATCTCATCTTAAGGCGAGTTTCCCGCTTAGATGCTTTCAGCGGTTATCTCTTCCGAACATAGCTACCCGGCGATGCCACTGGCGTGACAACCGGTACACCAGAGGTTCGTCCACTCCGGTCCTCTCGTACTAGGAGCAGCCCCCTTCAAATATCCAGCGCCCACGGCAGATAGGGACCAAACTGTCTCACGACGTTTTAAACCCAGCTCACGTACCTCTTTAAATGGCGAACAGCCATACCCTTGGGACCGGCTACAGCCCCAGGATGAGATGAGCCGACATCGAGGTGCCAAACACCGCCGTCGATATGAACTCTTGGGCGGTATCAGCCTGTTATCCCCAGAGTACCTTTTATCCGTTGAGCGATGGCCCTTCCATACAGAACCACCGGATCACTATGACCTGCTTTCGCACCTGCTCGACTTGTCGGTCTCGCAGTTAAGCACGCTTATGCCATTGCACTATCAGCACGATTTCCGACCGTACCTAGCGTACCTTCGTACTCCTCCGTTACACTTTGGGAGGAGACCGCCCCAGTCAAACTGCCTACCATGCACTGTCCCCAGTCCGGATAACGGACCAAGGTTAGAACCTCAAACAAACCAGGGTGGTATTTCAAGGGCGGCTCCACGCAGACTGGCGTCCACGCTTCAAAGCCTCCCACCTATCCTACACAGACCGGTTCAAAGTCCAATGCAAAGCTACAGTAAAGGTTCATGGGGTCTTTCCGTCTAGCCGCGGGGAGATTGCATCATCACAAACACTTCAACTTCGCTGAGTCTCGGGAGGAGACAGTGTGGCCATCGTTACGCCATTCGTGCAGGTCGGAACTTACCCGACAAGGAATTTCGCTACCTTAGGACCGTTATAGTTACGGCCGCCGTTTACCGGGACTTCAATCAAGAGCTTGCACCCCATCATTTAATCTTCCGGCACCGGGCAGGCGTCACACCCTATACGTCCACTTTCGTGTTTGCAGAGTGCTGTGTTTTTATTAAACAGTCGCAGCCACCAGTTTATTGCAACCCCTTCACCCTTCTGGCGCAGGCCAGTCAGGCTACAGGGGCGTACCTTATCCCGAAGTTACGGTACCAATTTGCCGAGTTCCTTCTCCCGAGTTCTCTCAAGCGCCTTAGAATACTCATCTCGCCCACCTGTGTCGGTTTGCGGTACGGTCCTGTTAAACTGAAGCTTAGAGGCTTTTCTTGGAACCACTTCCGATTGCTTCTTCACCTAAGTGAATGGCCTCGCACCCTTGAATTCCGCGCCCGGATTTGCCAAAGCGCCTTCTCCAATGCAAGGACCGGGACTTCCAACACCCGGACAACCTTCCGCGATCCGTCCCCCCATCGCATTTAACAATGGTGCAGGAATATTAACCTGCTTCCCATCAGCTACGCATTTCTGCCTCGCCTTAGGGGCCGACTCACCCTACGCCGATGAACGTTGCGTAGGAAACCTTGGGCTTACGGCGAGGGGGCCTTTCACCCCCTTTATCGCTACTCATGTCAGCATTCGCACTTCCGATACCTCCAGCACACTTTTCAATGCACCTTCGCAGGCTTACGGAACGCTCTCCTACCATGCACATAAATGTGCATCCGCAGCTTCGGTATATTGCTTAGCCCCGTTACATCTTCCGCGCAGGACGACTCGATCAGTGAGCTATTACGCTTTCTTTAAAGGATGGCTGCTTCTAAGCCAACCTCCTGACTGTTTTAGCCTTCCCACTTCGTTTCCCACTTAGCAATATTTGGGGACCTTAGCTGGCGGTCTGGGTTGTTTCCCTCTTGACACCGGACGTTAGCACCCGATGTCTGTCTCCCGTGATTGCACTCTTCGGTATTCGGAGTTTGCTATGGCGTAGTAATCCGCAATGGACCCCACAACCATGACAGTGCTCTACCCCCGAAGGTGATACACGAGGCACTACCTAAATAGTTTTCGGAGAGAACCAGCTATTTCCAGGTTTGTTTAGCCTTTCACCCCTATCCACAGCTCATCCCCTAACTTTTCAACGTTAGTGGGTTCGGACCTCCAGTACGTGTTACCGCACCTTCATCCTGGCCATGGATAGATCACCTGGTTTCGGGTCTACACCCAGCGACTGAATCGCCCTGTTCGGACTCGCTTTCGCTACGCCTGCCCTAATCGGTTAAGCTTGCCACTGAATGTAAGTCGCTGACCCATTATACAAAAGGTACGCCGTCACCCCCTTGCGAAGGCTCCGACTGTTTGTATGCATGCGGTTTCAGGATCTGTTTCACTCCCCTCCCGGGGTTCTTTTCGCCTTTCCCTCACGGTACTGGTTCACTATCGGTCGATCACGAGTATTTAGCCTTGGAGGATGGTCCCCCCATCTTCAGACAGGATTTCACGTGTCCCGCCCTACTTCTCGTACACCCAGTTCTTCCTCGCTGTTTTCGTCTACAGGGCTATCACCTGCTATGGCGGCACTTTCCAGAGCCTTCGACTAACAATGAAGATAAAGAGTACAGGCTGGTCCCATTTCGCTCGCCACTACTCTGGGAATCTCGGTTGATTTCTTTTCCTGCGGTTACTTAGATGTTTCAGTTCACCGCGTTCGCTTCACGTAGCCTATGTATTCAGCTACGGATGACCCATACGGGCCGGGTTTCCCCATTCGGATATCGGTGGATCAAAGCTCGTTTGCCAGCTCCCCACCGCTTTTCGCAGGCTACCGCGTCCTTCATCGCCTGTGATCGCCAAGGCATCCACCACATGCACTTGTTCGCTTGACCCTATAACGGGTGTGTCTCTCTCGAGTCACATGCCGCTACAGGTTGAGTATTCGTGTTGCGCCGTATTCCAAAGCAATCTTTCGATCACCTTTAAAATACATTGATACAATCACAACCCTGATTCACCTACTCAATCACCCATCTCTAAGTGACCTTTCGTGAATCTCTTTACTACTTCTTCCTGATTGTTAAAGAACGACAGCCGATATCGCGATTGCCATAACCGCGTATCACTCTGACTGGCTCAATCGCCAATGCACAACGCTCTGCTTCTCTCGCAGAACGCTACGCATTGAGGATTGGTGGAGGATGACGGGATCGAACCGACGACCCCCTGCTTGCAAAGCAGGTGCTCTCCCAGCTGAGCTAATCCCCCAGTCATGCACAGATCAGATCTGCTTTCATCCCAAGGGGTTCACCGGTCAGCCACCGCAGAATCAGTGGTGGGTCTGGATGGATTCGAACCATCGACCCCCGCCTTATCAAGACGGTGCTCTAACCGACTGAGCTACAGACCCCTGAGTCTGTCTGCGTATCTGTCTTCAATTTCACAGCCGATAAGCGTGAGCGCTCAACGTTTGACACGTCAGCTCGGGAAAGGAGGTGATCCAGCCGCACCTTCCGATACGGCTACCTTGTTACGACTTCACCCCAGTCATGAATCCTACCGTGGTGACCGTCCTCCTTGCGGTTAGACTAGCCACTTCTGGTAAAACCCACTCCCATGGTGTGACGGGCGGTGTGTACAAGACCCGGGAACGTATTCACCGCGGCATGCTGATCCGCGATTACTAGCGATTCCAGCTTCACGCACTCGAGTTGCAGAGTGCGATCCGGACTACGATCGGTTTTCTGGGATTGGCTCCCCCTCGCGGGTTGGCGACCCTCTGTTCCGACCATTGTATGACGTGTGAAGCCCTACCCATAAGGGCCATGAGGACTTGACGTCATCCCCACCTTCCTCCGGTTTGTCACCGGCAGTCTCCCTGGAGTGCTCTTGCGTAGCAACTAGGGACAAGGGTTGCGCTCGTTGCGGGACTTAACCCAACATCTCACGACACGAGCTGACGACAGCCATGCAGCACCTGTGTTATGGCTCCCTTTCGGGCACGTCCACCTCTCAGCGGACTTCCATACATGTCAAGGGTAGGTAAGGTTTTTCGCGTTGCATCGAATTAATCCACATCATCCACCGCTTGTGCGGGTCCCCGTCAATTCCTTTGAGTTTTAATCTTGCGACCGTACTCCCCAGGCGGTCAACTTCACGCGTTAGCTACGTTACCAAGTCAATGAAGACCCGACAACTAGTTGACATCGTTTAGGGCGTGGACTACCAGGGTATCTAATCCTGTTTGCTCCCCACGCTTTCGTGCATGAGCGTCAGTATTGGCCCAGGGGGCTGCCTTCGCCATCGGTATTCCTCCACATCTCTACGCATTTCACTGCTACACGTGGAATTCTACCCCCCTCTGCCATACTCTAGCCCGCCAGTCACAAATGCAGTTCCCAGGTTAAGCCCGGGGATTTCACATCTGTCTTAGCGAACCGCCTGCGCACGCTTTACGCCCAGTAATTCCGATTAACGCTTGCACCCTACGTATTACCGCGGCTGCTGGCACGTAGTTAGCCGGTGCTTATTCTTCCGGTACCGTCATCCCCCCGCCATATTAGGGCAGAGGATTTCTTTCCGGACAAAAGTGCTTTACAACCCGAAGGCCTTCTTCACACACGCGGCATTGCTGGATCAGGGTTGCCCCCATTGTCCAAAATTCCCCACTGCTGCCTCCCGTAGGAGTCTGGGCCGTGTCTCAGTCCCAGTGTGGCTGGTCGTCCTCTCAGACCAGCTACAGATCGTCGCCTTGGTAGGCCTTTACCCCACCAACTAGCTAATCTGCCATCGGCCGCCCCTGTAGCGCGAGGTCCTAAGATCCCCCGCTTTCCTCCGCAGAGCGTATGCGGTATTAATCCGGCTTTCGCCGGGCTATCCCCCACTACAGGACACGTTCCGATGTATTACTCACCCGTTCGCCACTCGCCACCAGGGTTGCCCCCGTGCTGCCGTTCGACTTGCATGTGTAAGGCATGCCGCCAGCGTTCAATCTGAGCCAGGATCAAACTCTTCAGTTCAAACCTGTTACTGTTTTTTCGGTCTCTTCCGAGACCGGTCGCTCACTCAACGTACTGACGAATGATCCAACCATCTTGCGACAGTCAAACCTTCCTTTCATTACTGTGTGAGACTTGATACTTTCGCTTCTCGGCAGACCCCGAAGGATCCGCCTCGCATCGCGCATCAAGCGCCCACACTTATCGGCTGTTAATTTTTAAAGATCGGTACGCATTCACTACCGAACCGCCACCACCGCAATTGCCAACCTCACAACCACCCGGCACCGCTTCGTTCTGCGTCGCTGCATCAGCAGCAGAGAAACGAGATTATGGAGAGCGAGCGACAGGTCGTCAACCCCCTTCGCGGAATATTTTTCAGAAAGTCGAGAGTAACGAAATGAGTCATCATCACTACACCATCAAATTAGTTAGCCATCCGATTTAATTGTGAGCCAGCGAGGCAATCACACTTCCGACGACCTGACCATGATCGGCGAATGCACCTCTCGCTAACCGACCAGGCAATGAGCGCCCTCACTCCAATATAGTCCCCACCACACAACAAAGAAGCGGCGAAAGAAACGAAAGCCCCCGCGAAACTAAAGTTTCCCTCCTGACAGCCGTCAACCGAGATATCCCGCCACTCAAATAGCCGCCGACCATGGACAATCCAGTCGAGGAACACTCCCCCGCCGGACAAACGTCAACTCTGAATCTGGATAACGTTCCGGTAGGCATCCCCCTCGAGTGGCCGATCGTCGACGCCGACGGCACGCTCCTGTTCGCCGCTAGCACCATTCTCGCGACCACGGACGAGCGCAACTTCCTGTTCGGCCACTTCCACCCGCAACGCGGCGACTTGCTGGACGCGGCCACGCAACCGACGCGCGAATCAGACGCCCACGCGGACCCCGGCAGTCCACTGACGCTCAAGGACATGCATCTGGAAATCGGTGCCTTGATCGGTGTGCGCCCGCAGGTCGGCAGCGGCGCGCCGATGCATCCGTGCCGCATCATCGGCTTCGCACCGAACCATGCGCTCTTCGTCACGCCGCCAATGCACGACGGCCGCATGCTTCCACTGGGTCTCGGCGAAAACATTGAAATCGTCGCGATAGCCAGCCATGCCGTGTTCCGTTTCGTCTGCACGATCGAGGCGATCTGCCGCTCACCGTTCGATTACGTCGTGTTATCGAAGCCCGGCGTGATCCGTCGCCTGCGCGAACGCAAGTCGATCCGCGTCCGCACGCATCTCGCGGTGCGTTTCGGCATCGGTCAAAGCGGCGAGTCGTATGAAGGACTCGGACTCGCGAAAGGCGTCAGCGCGCTCGGCATGTCGCTGGCCGCCTCGTGGACCCTGGGCGCCGTCGGCGACCGGTTGCGACTCGCGTTCCGTCTGAAATCGAAAGATCGCGATACGGAGATCGAAACCACAGCCGTGATCCGTAATGTGCAGCAAGGCAGCGGGCCGGGCACGCCTTCGACTCATGGACTCGAACTCGATCAACTCGACGCGACCCAGCAAATGGCGATGAAAGTCTTCGTGTTCGACCGCCAGGACGACGTGGTGTATTGGTCGAGCGGCTTGAAATAAATCCGCGCGGGACAGTGAGCGGTACAGCGCACCCGTCGCTCAGCTCATTAATTCTTCCGGCGTAAAGCGCCGCGCGCCCCACGCGTCGGCGAGCAATTCGCAACGGCCGAGCCGTATCGCCTCACGCTCGAAATCGACGACCACGACTTCGTCCGCGTCGAGCGGGCGCGCGGGCATGTCACGCGTACGGCCATCGGTCAGGATCCATAGCCAGCGTTGCTGCGCGGGCTTGCTGCGCGCACTGCGCTCCAGCAGTTGACCCGCTTGCCGAACGCCCGCCGTCAGAGGCGTGCCGCCACCGCCTCCCACAGGACTCAGCCACCGCTCGTTCCACCAGCGCGGCACCGCGGGACCGAATCGCACATCCGCCCCCGCACCGCCGAAACAGACCAGGGCGGCCTCGGCACGCGCGGCGCTCGCGTGGTCGAACAGGGCGATCAACAATCCCTTGGCGAGCGCGAGGCGCTGTCCGGCCAGCATGGAGCCCGAGCAATCGAGTACGAAACAATGAAGCACGCCGCCGCGCGGCGCCTCGCGCATGAAGCGCAAATGCTCGGTCCGCAACGCGTCCTGCCGCTTCGCGGCGAGTGTCCGGGGCCAGGCGATGCGCTTGCCCGGCGCCGCACCCAAGTGGCTGCGCGCACCCGCACCCGCACCTTGCTGCCATCGAAAACCGCTGCGCGAGTCAGCGGCGGTGCCTTTCCGATGGCTCAGCGTTTTTTTACGTTGAGCGGTATGACGCCTTTGACATGCGTGGTCGCGCTCGGCTCGGGCGCCAGGTAGCCCCAATCGCTATCGCCGGAAGCGTCAGCCGACAGCGCTTCCCCTTGCACAGATGAAGATGAAGACGCAGACGACCGCTCCAAAGCACCAGCGGAAGCGTCATCCTCACGCGCATCACGATCCGCTTGCGACTCGCGAGAATGCCGCCGATGAACCAGCACCGCCTCCGCAACCCGATCGACATGCGCCGCCGTCACCGTTGCAGCCTGTTCGAACGCCGCCAACGCACGCGCCGCGCGCAGCATCACGAGATCGGCGCGTAAGCCGTCCACGGCGGCATCGATACACAACGCGCTGACACGCGCATGCACGGCTTCGTCGAATGCGAGTTGCGGCAGTGCGGCGCGCGCCGCATGAATCTGCTGCACATAAGCCGCCTGTTGTTGCGCGTAACCCGCCCGGAAACCCTGCGGATCGAGATCGAACGCCAAGCGTGCCTTCACGATCGCCTGACGCACGCGCGGCTCGAAACAGTTCTGCAACTCGACCATCAGCCCGAAACGGTCGATCAATTGCGGCCGCAATTCACCCTCTTCAGGATTCATCGTGCCGATCAGCACGAAGCTCGCGTCGTGGCTATGCGACACGCCATCGCGTTCGACGGTATTCACGCCACTCGACGCCGCATCGAGCAAGGCATCGACGAGCACGTCGGGCAGCAGGTTGACTTCGTCCACATACAGCACGCCGCGGTGCGCCTTCGCGAGCAGACCAGGCGAGAAATGCACCGAGCCGTCGCGCAGCACGGCTTCGATATCGAGCGTGCCGATCAAACGATCTTCGCTCGCGCCAAGCGGCAGATTCACCAGTTGCCCTTCCGGCAACAACTCGGCCAGCGCCCGCGCCGCGGTCGACTTGGCCGTACCGCGCGGCCCCGTGACCAGCACGCCGCTCAGCGCCGGATCGATGGCAGCCAGCAACAGCGCCTGTTGCAAGGGCGCCTGGCCGATCAGCGCGGCAAATGGAAAAACGGGCCGCTGGGCTGCTGAATTCATGGGTGCATTCCTTCAATCTGCTGCTCGCTCGCGAGCAGATGCTGTTCGACCTGCGCGCGATAGTCGCCCGGCGCCTGCCACAATCCGCGCTGCATGGCTTCGAGCAAACGCTCGCAAATCGAATGCAACGCGTGCGGGTTGTGCCGCTGCAAGAACTCGCGGGTGTCAGCGTCGTTCAGATACGCATCGGTCACGAGCGCATATTGATGATCCGCGATCACGCGCGCGGTCGCATCGTAACCGTACAGATAGTCGACGGTCGCGGCGATTTCGGCCGCGCCCTTATAACCGTGGCGCTTCACGCCATCGAGCCATTTCGGATTGACCACGCGCGAGCGGATCACGCGCGCGATCTCCTCGTGTAGCGTGCGCACGCGCGGCGCGGCGGGATTGCTGTGATCGGCGTGGTACACGCTCGGCTGATTGCCGGCCAGATGCCGCACCGCGGCGACCATGCCGCCCTGGAACTGGTAGTAGTCGTTCGAATCGAGCAGGTCGTGCTCGCGGTTGTCCTGGTTCTGCAGCACCACATCCAGCGCGGCGAGGCGCGCACTGAACGCATGACGTGCTTCTTCGCCCGCGCTCTTTTGCGTGTACGCGTAACCGCCCCATGCCTGATAGGCGTTCGCCAGATCCGCGTCGGTCTGCCATTGCTGCGAGTCGATCATGTCCTGCAAACCCGCGCCGTAAGCGCCGGGCCGCGCGCTGAACACACGCCACCCGGCGCGCTTGCGCGCTTCGCCGGCGTCCATGCCGCGCGCGATGAGCGCGTCGCGTTCGCGCAGCACGCGCGCGCGAATCGGGTTCAGGTCTTCGGGCTCGTCGAGTTCCGCTACTGCCTGCACGGCGGCGTCGAACAGATGCATGACGTTGGCGAAAGCGTCGCGGAAGAAACCGGAAACACGCAAGGTGACGTCGATACGCGGCCGGTCGAACACCTCGATCGGCATGATTTCGAAATCGGTCACACGGTGACTGCCGGGCGCCCATTTCGGCCGCACGCCGAGCAACGCGAGCGCCTGGGCGATATCGTCTCCGCCCGTGCGCATGGTCGCGGTGCCCCACACGGAGAGGCCGATGGCGCGCGGATAATCGCCCTTCTCCTGCAAATGCCGTTCGATCAGTTGCTGCGCGGATTTCAATCCGAGCGACCAGGCAGCTTGCGTGGGAATGGCGCGCGTGTCGACCGAATAGAAGTTGCGGCCGGTGGGCAGCACATCGGGCCGTCCACGCGAGGGCGAACCGCTCGGCCCAGGCGGCACGAAACGCCCTTCGAGGCCGCGCTTCAGCTGAAGCATTTCCTGCGGGCCGCAAGCATCGAGCCTCGGCAACACGTCGGCACGCAATCGCTCGATTACGCGCTCCGCCTGCGGCAAGCCGTCGACGAACAACGCCGCCGAAGCGTCCGGTTGATCACCGCACACGCCGCGCAACAGCGACGCCGCCAGCAACTCCAGCCGTTCACGCGTATCGCCGCAGTGCCGCCACGGCGCATCGCTCACACGCTGCAATACATCCGGACGCGGGCCGTCCCACACCGCCGACCAATCCACCGACAACGGATCGAACAGATGGTCCATCTGCAGATCGCGCGCCAGCGCATCGATCAAGCCAGCCTTGCCACCCTGCCCGTCGCCAACAGGAAAACGCCCCAGCGCCAGCAACGTATCGCGCCGTTGCACACCGCCAGGCGATTGACCGAACGTATGCAAGCCATCGCGAATCTGCGCTTCCTTCAACTCGCACAGCCATGCATCGACACGCGTGAGCAGCGCATCCTCATCGTTTTGCCCGTTCGGTTCCGCGAGACTCAGTTCCTCATGCAACCGGTGTTCGACAATGGTCGCCAGAATCGTACGCCGCAACAGCTTCGAGCGGCGCGGGTCGACCATCAGCGCTTCATAGTATTCGTCGACCTGACGCTCCAGATCCTGCAGCGGCCCATAACTTTCGGCGCGCGTGAGCGGCGGCATCAGGTGATCGATGATGACCGCCTGCGCGCGGCGTTTCGCCTGGCTGCCCTCGCCCGGATCGTTGACGATGAACGGATACAGATGCGGCATCGGCCCGAGAATGAGATCGGGCCAGCACGCGTCGCTCAACGCGACGCTCTTGCCGGGCAGCCATTCGAGATTGCCGTGCTTGCCGACATGCACGATTGCGTCGATACCGAACTGGTGACGCAACCAGAAATAGAACGCCAGATAGGCATGCGGCGGCACGAGGTCGGCGTCGTGATAGCTGGCGTAATCGCCCTCCTCGCGCGAACGCAACGGTTGAATGCCGACGAACACCTGCCCGCAACGCAAGCCCGCGATCATGAAGCGGCCGCGCCGCAGCGTCGGATCCTGTTCGGGCGTGCCCCAACGCGCGTTCAATGCCTGCCGCGCCTCAGCGGGTAAAGCGTTGAAATGCACGAGATAGTCGTCGAGCGCGAGGCTTTGCAGCGCGGGACGCAGATCACGTACCCCCGGATCGTTGGTCACGCCTTCGGTGAGCTTTTTCAGCAGCGCGTCGCCGTTCGCGGGCAAGTCGGCAAGACGATAGCCTTCGTCGCGCAGCATCGACAGAATGCCGACTACCGAAGCCGGCGTATCGAGTCCCACGCCGTTGCCAATGCGCCCTTCGCTCATCGGATAGTTGGCGAGGATTAGCGCGAGCTTTTTGTCCGCGTTATCCAGTGAACGCAGACGGCACCAGCGCCGGCTCAGTTCGGCAAGAAAACCCACGCGCTCGACGTCCGGCTGATAACGCACCACGTCGACCTGGGTGTGCGGACAACGGTATGCGAGCCCCTTGAAACTGATCGCGCGCGTAATGATGCGGCCGTCCACTTCCGGCAGCGCGATATGCATGGCGATATCGCGCGAATTGAGGCCTTGATTGTCCTTCACCCAATCCTCGCGATTACCGCCGCTCAGGATCACCTGGAACACGGGGGCGTCGCCGGCGAGCGCGAGCGGCTCGGGGTCGTCGATCGCGGACGCGGCGAAGGCGGTCGTATTCAGCACCAGCGCGACATTGTGCTCAGCGCACAGCGATTGCACCACTTCGCGGCTCAGCGCATCTTTGAGCGAGGTGATCGCAATCGGCAGCGGATTCAGACCTTGCGACTCGAGCGCGTCGATCAACGCGTCGAACACGGCCGTATTGGCTGCCTGCAGATGCGCCTTGTAGAACAGGATCGCCGCGACCGGCGCGTTCCGTTGCCAGCGCGCCTGCCAGTCGGCGATAGTCGGTGTGTCGCGGCCGGGATGATAGAGCGTCGCGGCAGGCAACGCGTGCGGCGGCGCAGGCTCGCGCCCCCAGCCGAATGCGCGATGCGCGATACAGCGCAGGAACGCTTCGGCATTCTGCGGGCCGCCTTCGCGCAGATAGCGCCAGAGCTGATGGCACAGATCGGCGCTGGCGGTGCTGCGCGCAAGCAGGTTCGGATCTTCCTGCAGATCGCCGGAGAACATCGCGAGCGTCTGCTGTTTGCGCTCGGCGAGCGCCACCACCTGCTCGATGCCGTAAGGCCAATACGCTTCGCCGCCGAGGTGATCGACCACCACCACACGCGCATGCTGCAAGACGTCTTCGACGTAGAAATCGACCGAGGCCGGTTGCCGCAAATACGTGACGTTCGCGAGCCGCACGCTAGGAAAACCCTCGCCCAGACGCGGAAAAACACTCGCGAGCAGCGACAGCGTGGTATCGGCGGAACTCAGCACCACGATATCGGCGGGCTGCTGATCGATGCGGATCACGCCTTGCGTATCGTCGACAAAACCGCCCGGCGTGGTGCGCAACAGATGCATGAGCGCTTACGCCTGTTGTGTTTCGACGCCCGAAGGCACGCCGAGCGCCGTGTCGAACGCACGCTGCAACGCGGCCTGATCGAGATCCTCGCCAATCAGCACGAAGCGGCTCGGGCCGCTTTCACCGGCCTGCCAGCGTCGATCGAAATAGCTGTCGAAGCGGCGGCCCACGCCCTGAATCACCAGGCGCATCGCCGCGCCCGGCAGCGCCGCGAAACCTTTGACGCGGTAGATCGTGTTCGTTTCGACGAGCCCTTGCAGCGCGGCGATCACCGCCTCGCGCGACGGTGCATTCGCGTGCACGACCACCGAATCGAATTCGTCGTGGTGGTGGTCGGCGTCCTCGGCGGAACCGTGGTGATCGTGGCGCAGGTGGATCGTATCTTCCGAAGCCGCTTCGAGGCCCAGCAACGCGTGCAGATCGAGCTGGCCCATCTGCGCGCGCACGATCTTCACTTGCGGCGGAATTTCTTCCCGGATCGAAAGTTCGACCGCGCTTTGCTGCGCGTCGTCGAGCAAATCCGTTTTGTTCAGAATCACCAGATCGGCGGCGGACAACTGATCCTCGAACAACTCGTGCAACGGCGATTCGTGATCGAGATTCGGATCGGCCTTGCGTTGCGCATCCACGGCAAGCGGATTGTCGGCGAACTGGCCGCTCGCCGCAGCCGGTCCGTCCACCACGGTGACCACGGCGTCCACGGTAAAACTGTTCTTGATCTGCGGCCAGTTGAACGCCTGCACCAGCGGCTTCGGCAACGCGAGACCCGACGTTTCGATCAGCACGTGATCGATCTGATCGCGGCGCTCGACCAGTTTCTCCATCACCGGAAAAAACTCTTCCTGCACGGTGCAGCACAAACACCCGTTTGCCAGTTCATACAACTGGCCTTCGGTTTCGACGCCGTTTTCATCGCAACCGATTCCGCAACCCTTGAGAATTTCCCCGTCGATGCCCAGCTCGCCGAACTCGTTGACGATCACCGCAATGCGCTTGCCGCCCGCATGCTGAAGAATATGCCGCAGCAGCGTGGTCTTGCCGCTGCCGAGAAAGCCTGTGACGATGGTGACGGGGATCTTGCGCATTTGAGTTTGCATCGTGAGGTCCATCCGTAGGAGTTGCACGTGCACGCCGGGCGTTTGTGTGTCTGTCCGCATGAGCCGGGTAAACGGCGCGTAAGTCCAGCGAGCCAGGACGACAACACAACACGGGGACGAACGACGGGTTGCCGCGACAACAAAAACAGAAAGCGGAAGTGAGGTCATGAACGCGCTACCGCATCCCCGCGGTGTTCGTCCTTCGTATCTGGCCGGTATCCGGGCTGGCGAAAGCGCCGCTTCCCCTTCCCGGGCGAGTGATTTCTCGCCCAGTGGTGATATGTCTACGCGGCCTTGCGCGTGGACATCGAAGCCGGCTCCGCGGCGCTAAAGAACTGACCTTAGCACCACATTTCGCTTACCGTTGCGGGGGCAGCACAGGTTGACCCGTTCCATGACAGGCGGGCACCCTGTTTCCCGTTTAACTGCATGCGCACGAGCGCGCATGCGAGCACCAAAGTGCGTGCGAGTGTAGGCCCGCAGCCCGCGGCAGTCAAGAAAACGCCGGCCGCAAGCGCTTATCGGACGGGACGCCATGTGCTATCGTATGCGCGCGTTTGGTGCCCGCACATGCATTCGCGTGTGCAGTTAAACGGGAAACAGGCCGCGCTTCATGCGCTCAACCTGTGCTGTCCCCGCAACGGTAAGCGACCTGCGGCGCAATGTTGAGTTGTCTTGCGCCGCGCATGCGTTTTTTTCGATGCCACTGTCCTGCACATTCCAGCGAATGCGGACGGGAAGGCAAAGCGCATGAGGCCGCCAGCCCGGATACCGGCCAGACGCGGAGGCGGCGAACCTCAGGGCAACATCGCGCCGCCGGCCGCCGGAATCCGCGAGGGACGGATGTGAAGGCGCTGAAGCACGACGTGGTGCGTCCGTATGCGGGTTCCCGGAGGAACCGTTGCGAGCCGCGCATTGCGCCGTGCCTGAATCCGTAGCAGTGCATGCCCCAAAAGTCCGCTCTCCGGTGCTCGTTCGCGCCTGCCCCTGATCCGCTCGTCACTACATGGCGCCCGCCATGCACGTCGCGATGACCCGCGCCTGGCTGATCGGCGCCGGTCCCGGCGACGTCGAACTCATGACGCTCAAGGCCACCCGTGCATTGGCACAAGCCGATGTAGTGCTGGTCGACGATCTGGTGAATCCCGACGTACTCCAGTTCGCGCGCGCCGACGCACGCGTCGTCCATGTCGGCAAACGCGGCGGACATCCGTCCACACCGCAGGAAGGCATCGTCGCGCAATTGCTCGAGCACGTGCGGGCCGGGCGCAGCGTCGCGCGCCTGAAAGGCGGCGATCCGTTCGTGTTCGGCCGGGGCGGCGAAGAACAGCAGGCGCTGCATGCGGCGGGCATCGAGGTGGAAGTCATCAACGGCATTACGGCGGGAATCGCGGCACCTGCGGCAATCGGCATTCCGGTCACGCATCGCGACCACGCGCAAGGCGTGGTGTTCGTCACCGGGCACGGCGCGGGCAGCGCTGAGCCGGACTGGGCCGCGCTGGTGGCCACGCGCATGACACTCGTGATCTACATGGGCATGCGGCGCCTGAGCGAAATCGTCGACGCGTTGCTCGCGGCCGGCATGAGCGCCGAAATGCCGTGCGCGGCGATCGAATCGGCGACCCGTCCCGAGCAACGCCATGTGCTCGCGCGGCTCGGTGAGTTTGCCGGGCGCGTCTCGCGTGCGGGACTCGGCTCGCCGGCGATCGTGGTAATTGGCGGTGTGGCGTCGCTCGCGTTGGCGCGCGACGCTGCGTATGCCAAGACTGCAACGTTGCCGGCGAACGGAGACGTACCATGAAAACGCTGAGCGTAGGCATTGGTTGTCGCTTGCACAGCGCGGCTGGGCAGATCGAAGCAGCGGTGCGCGCCGCGCTCGGCCCGCATTCCTTCGACGAAATCGCCACCGTGGCCTCGATCGATACCAAAGCCCACGAAGCCGGCCTGCTCGAATTCTGCGCTCGCCATGCACTGCCGCTGACATTCTTCAGCAGTGAGCAGATCGCGGCGCTGCCCATAGCGGAGCCGTCAAGCGCGGTGCGCGAGCATCTCGGCGTGGACGGCGTCTGCGAGCCGTGCGCCTTGCTTGCAGCAACGACCAGACGCGGCGAAACCGCCGCTTTTCATGCGCATCGAGCACGGCTTCTCGTGCGCAAAACCGTCCATGCCGGCGTTACCGTGGCGATCGCCTCGAGCGCCGCCCACGCTGAACGCGACCACCCTAACAACGACACTCAGGAACAGAACCTGCCATGAAGACCGATCCCGAATCGCATCAACGCATGACCGAGCGCCGACGCGAGGGCCATGAGAAAAAGCAGGCCAACGCCACGGTCGAAAAAGGTCTGCTGATCGTCAATACCGGCACGGGCAAGGGCAAAACCACCGCCGCGTTCGGCATGGCCGTGCGCGTGCTGGGTCACGGCATGCGCCTCGGCGTCGTGCAGTTCATCAAGGGCGCGCTGCACACGTCAGAGCGCGACTTTCTCGGCGCGATCGCCAACTGCGATTTCGTCACGATGGGCGACGGCTACACCTGGAACACGCAGAACCGCGACGCCGACATCGCGACGGCGCGCAAAGGCTGGGACGAAGCGCGCCGCATGATCGAAAGCGGCGACTACCAGATGGTGATCCTCGACGAACTGAACACGGTGCTCAAGTACGAATATCTGCCGCTCGACGAAGTCCTGTCGGTGCTCACCGCACGCGCGCCAATGCTGCATGTGGTGGTGACCGGCCGTCACGCGCCTGATGCGCTGATCGAAGCCGCCGATCTCGTCACCGAAATGCGCATCGTCAAGCATCCGTATCGCGAGCAGGGCGTGAAAGCGCAGCGCGGCGTGGAGTTCTGACGCATGTCCGCGCCTCCCAAGGGCACGTCCCCCGAAGCGTCTCCCGAGGAGACGTCCCTTGGAGCGTGCCCCGCCCTCTTTATCAGCGCGCCCGCATCCGGCCAGGGCAAGACCACGATCACCGCGGGTCTGGCGCGCTATCACCGGCGGCTGGGGCGACGCGTGCGCGTCTTCAAGACCGGACCGGACTTTCTCGATCCGATGATTCTGGCGCGCGCAAGCGGCGCGCCCGTCTTCTCGCTCGATCTGTGGATGGTGGGCGAAGCCGCCTGCCGCACGCTGCTCGCGCAAGCGGCGGCGCAAGCCGATCTGATCCTGATCGAAGGCGTAATGGGCCTGTTCGACGGCACGCCGAGCAGCGCCGATCTCGCCACCACGTTCGGCGTGCCGGTGCTCGCGGTGATTTCAGCGAAGGCGATGGCGCAGACCTTCGGCGCGGTCGCTTTCGGTCTCGCGCAATTCCGGCCGCAGGTGCCGTTTTACGGCGTGCTCGCCAATCGCGTCGGCTCCACGCGACATGCGCAGATGCTTCAGGAAGCGTTGCCGCCGGGACTGCGCTGGTGCGGGCACATTGCCGCCGGCGACGAAATCGGGTTGCCCGATCGTCACCTGGGCTTGCACCAGGCAGACGAAATCGACGACCTCGACGCGCGTCTCGATCACGTCGCCGACACGCTCGGCGGCACCGCGCTCTGCGAACTGCCGCCGCCGGTCGAATTCGGCATGCCAGCCCGGCAGAGCTTGCCGCGCCTGCTGGAAGGCAAAACGATCGCCATCGCGCGCGACGCCGCGTTCTCGTTCATCTATCCGGCCAACGTCGCGCTGCTGGAATCCCTTGGCGCGCGGATCGGCTACTTCTCGCCGCTCGCCGACGAAGCCCCGCCCGAACACGCCGACGCGCTGTATCTGCCAGGCGGCTACCCCGAACTGCACGCCGCGGCGCTCGCGGCCAACACCCGCAGCGCCGCCGGCATTCGTGCGCACGCGAGCGCCGGCAAGCCGCTCGTCGCCGAATGCGGCGGCATGCTCTATCTGCTCGACCGGCTCACCGACACGCAAGGCGTGAGCACGCCGATGCTCGGCCTGCTGCCCGGCCACGCGACAATGCAAACGCGCTTCACCGCGCTCGGCATGCAGCAGATCGACAGCCGGCACGGGCCGATGACCGGCCACACGTTTCACTACTCGAAGCTGAACACCCCGCTCACGCCGCTTTGTTCGGCCACCCGGCCGCAAAGCGACGCACCCGGCGAGGCCGTCTACCGTGCCGGCTCGATCGTGGCGAGCTATATGCACGCTTATTGGCCCTCCAACCCGGCCTTTGCGGCCGCCCTGTTCCATGGCGAAGCCTTTTGACGAATCGGAGCGCGACGCCGTCTACCGCGCGATTTACGAACGCCGCGACATGCGTCATTTCGTGCGCGATCCGGTCGATCCGGCCGTGCTGCAACGCCTGCTCGGCGCGGCGCATCACGCGCCGAGCGTCGGCTTCATGCAGCCGTGGCGGATCGCGCGGATCACCGACCCCGTTTTGCGCAAGGCCTTGCACGACGCCGTGGAAACCGAACGCCTCGCCACCGCCGACGCGCTCGGCAAACGCCGCGAAGAGTTCATGAAGCTGAAAGTGGAAGGCATGCTGGACTGCGGCGAGCTGCTGGTGATGGCGCTGATGGACGGGCGCGAGCGGCACATATTCGGCCGCCGGACCTTGCCGGAGATGGACCTCGCGTCGGTGGCGTGCGCGATCCAGAACATGTGGCTCGCGGCACGCGCGGAAGGTCTGGGTATGGGCTGGGTGTCGCTATTCGACCTCGACGCGGTGCGCCGGTTGCTGCGCATGCCCGAAGGCGCGCGGCCCGTGGCGATTCTGTGTCTGGGCCATGTCGACCAGTTCTATAGCGAGCCGATGCTGGAAACCGAACGCTGGGCGAGCCGTTTGCCGCTCGCCGACTGCGTATTCGAAAACCGCTGGCCGGAAGCGGACAACGAACCGCGCAACGAGCCCGGATGATGCGCGCGAGTCACGGCTGAAGCGGCTTCACCGACACGACCTTCGGCACGCCACTCGTCTCGTCTGTGCGCAGTTTCACCCGCCAGTCGGGCGGTGCGTCGAAGGGAAATCTGGCCAGCGCGCTTTTGACGAGCGCCGGCATGGCATGCTGCGGATCCGCATCGCGATCGCTGCTGGACGCACTGACTTTATAAACCTCCTGCCCGCTCACGCGCTCGAAAAACCGCAACGTGAGCGCGTGCCGGTAGGCCGGCCCGCCCAACAGCGAGAACGGCGCGTCGGGCGCGCGCCCGCAGTCGCTCGCCATGCAGCCTTTTTCGCCGACGCCGATCGTCGCCGGGCGCGTGTCGTAAGCAATCGAGAGCAGATAACGCGCGGACTGCCCCGTCGTTGCGGCAAAACCCTGCTTTGCAAGCTCATCCGCCAGCAGGCTTTCGAATCGCGGATGCTCCGCGCTGGCCTCCTGCGACGGCATGCGCGCGATCGCGTAGGTCCGTTCGCCTTGCAGCGCGGCGGCGGCATGGGTGGCGTCGGCGGTATGCACGTCGGCACTCAGGCCTGCGCAGCCGGTGAGACTCGCCGCGGCCAGCGCGGCACAGATCAGGATCGCTTTCACCATCTTCTCGCTTCGATAAGGTGCGTGTTCATGCGTCATGTCCGCTCCGTGACGGAGGCGCCCGACTGCGCGTCTTCGAGCACCGGCAGGCGGATCGTAAATGCCGTGCCGCGGCCGGGTTCGCTGGCCACTTCGACATCGCCGCCGTGACGCGTGACGACCGTCTTGACGAACGCCATGCCGAGCCCCGCGCCGCCCACTTCCGGCCGCTCGGTTTCGTGAAAGCGCCGGAAACGCTCGAACAGACCCGCCTGCCGATCCTTCGGAATGCCGTAGCCCTGGTCGCGAATCGTGCACGACACGCGCCTCGTCGCGCCCGGCCCGGCCTTCGGCGTCAGGCTCGCAAGACTGCAGACGATCCGCGTATCCGGCGGACTGTACTTCACCGCGTTGTTCAGAATGTTGACGAGCGCGCGCGTCATCAGCGAACGGTCGGCGTAGATCCAGTGACCGTCGTCGGCAGCGTCGGCGGTTGCCGTTTCCGTGTGCAGCGTGATGCGCTTGGCGTGCGCCTGCGGCCAGACTTCGTCGCTGGCGTCGATCAGCAACTCGGTCAGACTCACCGGTTCCAGCATATAGGTTTGCGATTCGGCACGCGCCAGTTGCACGAAGTCGTCGGCCAGCGTGAGGGCACGCTGCGCGTAGCGTTCGATGCGCTCCAGCAAGGCGCGCGCGAGCACCGGCTCGCTGCGGGCGCGCTCGATCTCCACCAGCGCCAGAATCGACGCCTGCGGCGAGCGCATGTCGTGCGACAGGAGCCGCAGCGCGTCTTCCCGCTGACGCTCGGCCGCATGCAGGGCCGACACGTCGACGAGGCCCGCGATCCAGCCGGTGGTCTCGCCCTGCTCGTTGGTGCAGTTCGCGTAGCGCAGCAAATGGTCGCGCTCGCGGGCGTCGCGCACCTCGACGCCGTGCGCCATCAACGCGGCGAATTCGCGGCGCGCCGGATCGAGCGGCGCCGGCCAGTGCGCGCGGGCGAGCAGATTGTTTTCGGCGTCCGACGCCGCGTCGCTGTCGATCGTCTTCACGAGCGTCAGGCCGCCCAGCACGGCCTGCATCGGACGGCCTTCGAGCGGCGCGCCGAGGTGCGCGAAATGCGCCTTGGCGGCGTGGTTCGCGATCAGCACGACGCCGCGCACGTCGCTAACGAGGATCGGCTCCGGCATGCTGTCGAGGCTGTCCCACACGAAACGCTTCATGTCCTGCACGCGCTGCGCGGCCTGCGCCATCAGCGCCATGTGCTGCTCCAGCACGTCGCCGCCGAACTCGCGGCGGCGCTGCGGCGTTTCCGGCAGCAGGTGGGGTTCGTCGGCGAGACGTTGCAGTTCTTCGCGCAGATACGCCATTGTCATTTCCAGGCGCCGCCAGTTCCAGATCGGATAAACCGCCACCACGCCGACGATCGCCGGCACCGGCGACATCCAGAGCCGCGCACCGTAGAGCAAGACGGCGCTGCCGGACGCCGCAAGCAGGCACAGCGCGCCGGTCAGCAGCAGCGAACGGCGCGGCGACAACACCAGAAAACCGGCCAGCAGCGCGGCAAGCGGCAGCAGCGACACCGCGAACAGCGCCCACCGCGCGGCCGGCTCGATCTCGCGGCCGGTAAGCAGCGTGTCGAGCACGTTTGCATGGATATACACGCCGGGCAGCGGCCCGAGTTCGCCGGACACCGGCGTCGCAAAGCGGTCGTACAAACCGGACGCGGTCACGCCGATCAGCACGATGCGGCCGCGCAACTGGTCCGGCGTCACGTCGCCGGCGAGCACGCTGGCGAAACTCAGCTTCGGGTAGCTCTGCGCATTCCGGCCGAATGGGATCAGGAAGCGGCTTTCGCCGCCGTCGTCGGGCGCGGCCACGGTCGTGGTCGTGGTCGAAGCATGGCGGGGCTGCCCGCCATTCAGGTGCAGCGCGCCATGCTCGACCGCCTGGGCGACCGGCACCATCAATTGCGGCCAGCGTGAATCGGCGTCGCCCTCGTATTGCGCGACGCTGCGCACAATGCCGTCGCTGTCGACTTCGAGATTGATATGGCCCAGCCCCGCCGCCGCTTGCGCGAACGGCGCCACCGGCTCGACCACGGCCCGGCGCCCGCCGCTGTCAGGCGCGGTGAGCAGCACCGGCAGATAGGTCGGACTCAGCGCGATAGCGCGGGCCAGCTCGGCGTCCTGCGGATTGGCCTCGGTGAACAGCACGTCGTAGATCACCGCGGCGGGCTTCGCTTTCGCGATCTGTTCGAGCAGCTTCGCGTGGACACTGCGCGGCCACGGCCAGCGGCCAAGTTGCGCGATGCTCGCGTTGTCGATTTCGAGCACGACGATGTCGCGCAGCAAAGGCTGTGCGTGCAGGCTCAGAAAGCGGTCGTAGACCAGATGATCGACGCTCGCGCTCAGGCGGCCGAGCGAACTGAGCAGAATCACCACGATGCCGAGACAGCCGATGCCCACCCATTCGATCAGGAAGCGGCGGCCGGCGCGCCGTCCGAGACGGGCGCGCGGGTCGAGGCTCAGGCGCGTAGAGGTGGTCGGCAAAGCTTTGCTTGGTTCAGGGCCAGGAAGCGGGCTGATGAATCGCTCAGCCCTGTGAATCTACCAGCGTCAGCGCGCAAGCGTAAACGAGCGCACCGCGCTGCTCTTCTCGTAGAAGCGGCCGTTCTCGAACTGCTCGGCGACGATCGTCCAGTAATAAACGCCGGCCGGCAGATCGCTCACCACCAGTTGGCCGCCCGACAGATCGGTGCGGTCCACGAGCGGATGGCGCAGATCGTCGGTCGTCGCCAGCACGAAACGGAAGCGTGTCTCGACCGTGGCGCGGCTGACAAACCAGCGGAACTCATAGTCGCGGCTGCCGGCCCGCTGGGTGGCCGAAGCGGCCAACCCGAACTGGCGGCGTTCGAACGCATACACCTGCGGCAATCCTTCGAGCCCGTTGCTGTCGATCGCGGCGATTCGCACGAAATAGGTGCCGTCGGCCAGGTCGCCGAAATCCGCATGCGGCGCGCTCACGCGCAGCTCGCGGATCAGATCGAGCTGGTCGGCGTCGCGCGCGATCTGCACACGGTAGGCCATGGCGTGTTCGGACGGAACGAGGTCGAACGCGACCGTCTTGCCGTCCTGCACTTTAGCCGGCTGCGCGAGCGCGGGCGCGGGCAGCAACTCGATCGGGCCGCCAATCGCTCCGCCTGCCCGCGTCACGCTGCCGAAGCGCGCCGGCACGAGCTGAGCGGAGGCCTGCAGCGGCGCACCGGGCGGCGGCGCCGAGGCACGTCCGGCGAGCACGGCCGGGTCGACGCCGACCGAGCCGTCCAGCACTTCTACCGCGGTGGTTCGCGCGTCGCCATCGTAGGCGACCTTGAAGCGCGTTCCACGCACGCCCGCCACCACTGACGGCGAGCGGATCTGGAAGCGGTCGTCCTTTTTCGTGGCGTGCGTGACCTGGCTCTCGACTTCGCCGCTGCGCAGTTCGAGCAAGCGGTCGCCGGCGCCGGTCAGCGTGGTGCGCCGCAGTGTGCCGATATCCAGCAGGCCGTTCTGCGCCATCGTGACGTGCGAGCCGTCGGGCAATTCCAACGTCACAAAACCGTTTTCCCCGGTGCGGATGCGATCGCCCTCGCCGAGCGTCGCGCCTTCCGCGAGCGGCACGTAGGGGTTCGTGCCGAACGCGTGCTCAGCCGGGCCGCTCGTCGCGATCACACGGGCCGATTCCTGTTCCTGTTTGAGCCTGTCGGCGGGCAAACGCAAGACAATGCCGGCCGGCATGCGGCGTGGCGCGGGCACATGATTCAGGCGGCTCAGCGCGGCCCAATCGCTCGGGTCGCGCATATAGTTGCCGGCGATGTCGTACAGCGTGTCGCCTTCGTGGGTCACGTACGAGACGTACACCGGCGCCGCGGCTTTCGCACGCGGCTTCAGCACACGCGACGATTGCGCATACGCGGATACAGGCGCAAAGCAGGCCATCGCGAGCAGGCCGGCTGCCGCGAGCAACGCGCCGCTGCGGCGGCCCGGCGAAACCGCGCTGCCGCGCGGCGCCACACCGGCGGAAAACGTCACGCCTCCCCCGCTTCGGGGCGCTCATCGAGCGCGGGCGGCGGCGTGGCGGATTCGATCCGCTCCAGCCGGTAGCCATAGCCGTAAATCGGCGTCAGCCGGTAGCCGCGCTCCGGGCGCAGACCGAGCTTGCTGCGCAGCATCGACACGTGAGTGTCCATCGTGCGCGACGGAATGTCGGTCGCCTGTTTCCAGATCACGTCGAGAATATGCGCGCGCGACAGCGGCCGGCTCAGATGCTGGAACAGCAACAGCGCGAGCTCGAATTCCTTTTGCGTGACGGCAACCGTCGTGCCGCGCACCACCACGTGCTTGGCGCTCAGGTCGAATTCGAATTCGCCGAACACTTCCTTCACTGCGGCCGGCTTGAGGTGATAGGCGCGGCGCAGCAGCGAGCCGACGCGCGCCAGCAGGACCGCGGCGGAAACCGGCTTGACGACATAGTCGTCCGCACCCGTGTTGAGAATCGACGTGATGTCGCTTTCACGGCCGCGGCTCGTCATGAACAGCACCGGCAGGCGCTCGGAAAGACTTTCCCGAACCCAGCGCAGCACCTCTTCACCCGACATGTCGGGCACGTTCCAGTCGAGCACCAGCAGATCGAAGGTCTGGCGGCGCAACTGCCTCACCAGTTCTCGGCCCGCACCGTATGCGTGACAGATATGGCCCGCCGCCGACAGCGTTTGGCAAACCAGATCGGCCTGAGCCGAATCGTCATCCAGGACAGCAATTCTCATAAAACCCCGCAACGCGACATCGTCGTTCGTAACTGGTGGCCGGCTTACCGGCAGACGACCGGGATGACGGCGCTCACACCGACGATCCGATCCGGCTTCCCATTTCATCTTCGGCGGCACATTTTTCGACTAATGGTCCTTTGCCTTGCGCCCTGCTCAGTTCCGCCCCGTCTCAAAATTGGCGCGCATTGTTCGCTTTATCGCGCCGGGTATCGAGGGGCAGGTCATCATAATCGAAAAAACGGCCGTTCTTTTCCCGGATGCGATCAGGCGCTTATCCGGTTCGGCTATGTGATTCTCTAGCCTTTTGCGGCATTTTCAGCAGGGTACTTATCGGCCCGGCTGGTTATGCACATCGACCGCAAGGGTCGTCGTTTCAGCGGCTGGTCTCGCTCGCACGGTAATTGGCCCCGTTCGCCGTTGTCTTTTTCAGGCTGCGTCCCGCATTCGGGAAACGGCGATTTGACAATTTGCGAGTCAGTATAGAAACAGTCTCAAAATAAATCGTTTAAAGATTGTTAAGTCAAAGGCAGGAAGAGGACGAAGCCGTACGGAGCGGGCAAAAAAATGCGGCACCGCCTCCGTCCAGAGGCCGACGCCGCTCAACACACTACACGCTCGCGGGGGTCTAACCACACAAGTGCCATCAAATTAGCCGCTCCGAAATTCCAACTCAAGATGAAAGAACTGCTTTTGTAACTGGAAGCGCGGTAGTTATTACTTCGGCGGTAATGCGTTACGGATAGAACCGTTGTGGCTTCTGGCGTCGAAAATGGTATGAATTGAAGCGGCAGCAACTGTCGATTTACAGACGCAGAAGGTTTGTTACAGATGGATCGGCTCGGCGGAATATCGAAGCCACGTCCGATCAATCATGCGATGGCGGGACGTCGCGCTTCTTTCGTCCGTGCCTCATCGTTCGTTATGTGCGAGTGAATGGCGAGCCCGCCGCTGCGCCGCGTCACTGGCGCTTTGGAAGGTACTTGAGCGGATCGGCCGGTTTGCCGTCCACTCGCACTTCGAAGCGCAACGACGCCTCGCCTTTATCGTCCGTGCCCATTTCGGCGATCGGATCGCCCGCCTTGACGGAGGTGCCTTCCTTGACGAGCAGCGCGCGGTTGTTGCCGTATGCCGTCAACAGATGCGCGTCGTGCTTGATGATGACCAGTTTGCCGTACGCCGCGATCCGGCCGCCCGAGTACACGACACGACCGCCCGACGCCGCCCTCACGGTTTCGCCGATGTGCCCGCCCATCACGATCCCCTTTGTGCTGCCCGACACGAATCGCTCGGTCAGTGGACCGCCGGCCGGCCAGGCAAGTCGCGCCTTTGCGGGCGGGGGTTCGTTCAAGCTATCCGCGAAGATCGCGCGCGCTTGCGCAAGCGAGTCCGATGGCGCGTTCGACGCCGGCGCACCGCCGTCGACGATCGGCGGCGCGACGCGCAGCACCTGGCCGATGCGCAGGCCGTCGTCAGCCGACAGGTGGTTCCATTGCGCAATCGCCGCAGGCTCGCGACCGAACGCCTTGGCAACGCCGGTCTGCGTGTCGCCCGGATTGACGCGGTAGAAGCCGGCAGGCACCGTTGGGGCAGGTTCAGATGCGGACGTCGGCGCGCCTGCAACATTGGCCAAAGCAGCCGGCACCGTGCCAGGCCTGAACTGCGCGCAGCCAGCGAACAACCCAACCAGCGACAAAGCAAACCGCGCGGAAAAGCCCGACCTGAGGTATCGGGACAAACAGGATTTCATCGAGAGGAATTCGGTAAAGTGCGCGAGTAAATCGCGCGGGTGGCTTGGCCGCGGTTGTCGCGACCGCCGCTAACCGGAAGCAGTGTCGAAGCGGATTGCCATTGCGTGCGGCAATTCATCCGGCCGCGTGTACGGCGGCAACGGCAACAATCTGCTTCTTCATGAGCGACGTGTCCTCAACGTACTGCGTTGAATGACCTTTTCACGGTCGCGTGTTCAACGAGTGTCAGGAGAAAGCGTTGACGGCGTCGCCGGGAGCGCGGCGCGCATTGACCATTTGTCACGCTTTTGGGCTACGCAGCGGCAAAACTGAGGATATTTGAAAGCCGCCGCGACCATGCCGCGCATCATCTGCCGCTTTCAATTTCCGGCATCGGTGCGAACAGCGCATCGAGATCGTCGTCCGAGAACTTGGCGGCGCCCGCGGCGTCTTCAGAAAGAATGCTGTCGGCGAGTCCCGCCTTCTGCTCCTGCAACTCCACGATCTTTTCTTCGATGCTGCCCGCCGCGATCAGCTTGTACACGAACACGGGCTTGTCCTGTCCCAGCCGATGCGCGCGGTCCGTCGCCTGATTCTCGGCAGCCGGGTTCCACCACGGGTCGTAGTGGATCACGGTGTCGGCGGCGGTCAGGTTCAGGCCCACGCCGCCCGCCTTCAGGCTGATCAGGAAGAGCGGCACCTCGCCTTGCTGGAAACGCTCGACCGGCGTAACGCGATCCGCCGTGTCGCCGGTGAGAATGACATAGGGAATCGCGGCTTCTTCGAGCGCTTCGGCAATCAGCGACAACATGCCGGTGAACTGCGAGAACAACAGCACGCGGCGTCCTTCCTCGATCAGTTCCGGCAACATCGACAGAAGCAGGTCGAGCTTGGCTGATCGCATGGCGCGCGCGCCCTTCTCGATTCTGTCCGTCCTGTCGTGCGTCTCATGCGCATCGCCCGCCGCCTTGAGCGTGCGGACCAAGCGCGGGTCGCAGCACACCTGGCGCAGCTTCAGCAAGGCATCGAGCACGATGATATGGCTGCGCGCGAGCCCTTGCGCGCTGACCGCGGCGCGCACTTTCTCCTGCATCGCCGTGCGCACGGTTTCGTACAGATCGCGCTGCGCCCCTTCCAGGTCCACGGAGCACAGGATCGTCGTCTTGGCCGGCAACTCCCTGGCGACCTCGTCCTTGCGCCGGCGCAGCATGAACGGCCGGATGCGGCGCGCCAGCAACGCGCGGCGCACGCCGTCGCCGTTCTTCTCGATCGGATTGCGCCAGCGTTTGGTGAAGTCTTTCTGGCTTCCGAGAAACCCCGGCAACAGAAAATCGAACTGCGACCACAGCTCGCCGAGATGATTCTCCAGCGGCGTGCCCGTCAGACACAGCCGATGCCGCGCGCGCAGCCCACGTATCGCCTGGGCGGCTTTGGTGGTGGCGTTCTTCACGTACTGCGCCTCGTCGAGAATCAGCAGGTGATAGTCATGCCCGGCGAGCACCTTCTGATCGCGCCACAGCAGCGCGTACGTGGTCAGAATCAGCTCGTGTTCGCCGATCTGCTCGAAGCGCTCCTTGCGCTGCGGGCCGTTCAGCACCAGCACTTTCAGTTCGGGCGCGAAGCGGCGCGCTTCCTCGCGCCAGTTGTGCACGAGCGTGGTCGGCACAACGATCAGCGCGGGCCGGTCGAGACGCCCCGCTTCTTTCTCCGCGAGGATATGCGCGAGCGTCTGCACGGTCTTGCCCAGACCCATGTCGTCGGCGAGCACGCCGGCCAGATCCTGTTCGCGCAGAAACTGCATCCAGTTCAGGCCTTCTTGCTGATAAGTCCGCAATTCAGCCTTCAGGCCGCGCGGCACCGGCACCTCGCGCAGCCCCGGACCGGCTTGCAGACGCTGCGCCAGTTGGCGGATCGAATCTTCACCGCGAAATTGCCAGCGGCCGGTGCCGTTCAACGCTTCGAGCCGGCCCGCGTCGACGGACGCCACGCGCAGCGGCGCGCCTTCGGCAAGCGAACCGCCCAGCGCGTCGAACAGATCGACGAGCACGCGCACCACCGGTTTCAGGCGGTCGGCGCGCAGGCGCAGGCGTTTGTTCTCCTCGGTCTTCAGCTCGATCGGCTCGTCGTCGGCGATGGTTTCGAGCGCGCCGCTCAGCCAGCGCCGGTCGCGCCTGAACAGGTCGGCGAGCAGCGGTTCGAGCCGCACGTTGCGCTCGCCGATGCGAATGCCCATCTCCAGATCGAACCAGCCGTCGCCGGCCTGATGCGCAGTACCTTCGATCGCGTCGATCTCGATCACGTTGTAGCGGAACTCGGGCGCCATCGTGACGCGCCAGCCTTTGCTCACGAGATCCGGCACCGAGTCGTTGACGAATGCGGACCACGCCTCGGCATCGGCCAGGCCGAGCATGGTGTCGGGCAGCAGGCGCGACGCATGGACCCGGCTGGTCGGCACCTTCTGCAAACCGGTCTTGCGCAGTTCGAGCAGACGCTTTTTCTCAGCCTCGTAGCGGCGGCGGATATGAATGACGTCGCCGCCCGGCATCGGCACGAGCGTCACGCTGCTATCCACATTGATGCTCACGCCTTCGTAATCGAAACTGACGCCGGCCAGTTCGACCGCCGCGGAATGCCGCAAACCCGCCTTGCTCGTCGCCGACGGCAACGCGTGACTGTTGAGCGTGAGCACCGGCACGGGATCGACGTCGATCACCCGAATCGCGGACGCGTCGTGCGTGGGCGGCAGCGGCAACTCGGGCGCGATCTCGCGCAGCACCGAGGCGACCAGCGGCGCTTCGGCGAGCGAGATGGGCGGCATGGCGAGGTAATCGGGCAACTGCTGGAACGGCAGCGACGACTGGACGATGCCCGCCTCATTCGCGACGCCGTCCACATACCAGACCGGCTCGGTCGGCAGCACCATGCTGGCGCGCGGCTCGGTGCAGAGCACGGGCCGCAGGCGCTCGTCGGCGAGCGGCTCCCATTCGATCCGGCCGGGCCGGTCGGTGCCGCGCGACAGCGGGATCGGCCCGTCGCGGCCGGAGCCATGCGTGAAATCGACGAACAGCCGGCCCGTCGCGATGAGTTTCTGCAGCATCTCCGCGCCGCTCGTGCCGCGCAGGATGAACTGCCCGAAATCCTCGCGGGAGCGGCCGAGCCACAGACCGCGCAGGATCGACAGGTCTTCGTCGGAAACGAATTTGGGCTGCTTGAGGAGCGCCGCTTCCACATTGCCCCAGGGCTCGGCCACTTCGACTATCGCACCGTCCGGATTGCAGCGCGCGCGGTACAGCACGACCTCGTGGCGCATGTGGAATCTGGACCAGGTCAACCGGTAGGCGAGCGTCTGGGTGCGTGGGGCGCTCGCCTTCTGGGCGTCGGCGTCCGCAGCTTCGGCGCGGGCGCGAAAACGCTCGAGCCAGCTGACCAGTTCGGGCCGCACGCCAGCGGCCGATCCGGGGTTCGCCACGGGCTCGCGCGCCAGGTCGCGCGCGGTCTCGCCCTCGTCGTCCAGGTGGACGTGGGTGACATGGTCCATCTCGTCGTGATAGTCGAGCTCGGCGAACAGCAGCGCGGCAACGTGCTTGCAGTTGCGGCCGACCGGACAGCTGCATTCGCCCTGCGCCCAGGGCGCACCGCCGTCGGTACGAAACCGCACGCGCGTCTTGTACGGAAGCGGCTGCGTGCCCTGCACCTCGCCGCTGAGCGTGGAGCCGTGCCACTGCACATGAGTGACGGGGCCGACCGAGCGCGCCTTGGCGACGGTGTGTTCGCCGAGCCACTCTGCAATGCGATCCCGATCGAAGAAAACTGACGACATCAGCGTCCATTCCTATTCAAGCCGGCAAAGGCAGGCGCGCGCGGACAGAATCAGCCCGACGGCGCGCGGGTGGCGCCGGCCGGCGAGTTTCCGCGCGGCATCGATTGCCTGTGGTAACCGGCCATTTTACGCGTTGGACGAACCTGGCTGTGTGGCGACCTCCACATCCAGCCCGGCCGCCGCGAACACCTGAGCCAATGCGGGCGCGGGCGCTTCGTCCGTCACCAGCAGATTGACGGCGTCCGCGCCGAAAGCGTGCACCAGCGCGCTATGGCCGAATTTCGCGTGATCCGCCGCCACCACCCGCCGCTCGGCCTGAGCAAAGGCGGCCAGCGAAAACGCTACGTCGGCAGGCAGCGCGTCCATGAAACGCCCCTGCATATCGATCGCGGTGACCGAGACGATCGCGTAGCGCACGTGGAACTGGCGCAGGAAAGCCTGCGCGCTGTCTCCCACCGCGGCGCAGTCGTCGGGGCGCAACTCGCCGCCCGCGATGAACACGCGGTTGCCGTTGCGCGGCGCGAGCACACGGGCGACTTCGGTGGAATTGGTCACGACCGTGAGCCGCGAGCGGGCGGCAAGCGCGTGCGCAATATGCAGACAGGTCGTGCCGCCCTCGAGAATCAGCGAATCGCCGTCTCGCACCAGTTCGCCGATGCGCGCGCCGATCGCCCGCTTGCCTTCGGCGCTCGCCGCCATGCGCCGCTGGAACGGCGGTTCGTCCAGACGCTCGGGCAGCATGATGCCGCCGTGGACCTTGGTCAGCAGGCCGCCGGCGATCAACGGCTTGATATTGCGGCGGATGGTTTCGTCGGACACGTCGAAGCGGCCGGCAAGATCGGTGATCGTACAGGTGCGCTGCTCGCGGACGAGTCGCAGGATTTCGGCTTGGCGCTGGTTGGAGAACATGGGAATTGGGCGGTGAGTGTCTGCTGGAGTCTAGCAAAAGTCACGCTTCGGTGTGGTTAATGGCCACACGTTTCCAAGCAAAACCACACTTCAGCGACGGCTGGCCGCGTGCGGGTTGCGGGGCTGCGTTGCCGTGCGTCAAACCCCGCCTAGCGGTGGCGTCGGCAACTTGATAGCCCGACGAGCGTATGGCACAGCAGGTTTCCCGGTAACGTCAGATGCCCGTTGCATTTCGTGTCTTTTTGCGGCAATCTATTCCGACATAATCAACAACTTTCCACATATGTCAACATCGGTTCCTACCCACACTCGCGTCGTCATCATCGGCGGCGGGATCATCGGCTGTTCGGTCGCCTATCACCTGACCAAATTGGGCTGGACCGATGTGGTGCTGCTCGAACAGGGCCAACTGTCGTGCGGCACGACCTGGCATGCAGCCGGACTCGTCGGCCAGTTGCGCGCCCAGGAGAGCATGACCCGGCTGATCCGCTATTCGACCGCGCTCTACGCCGAACTCGAAGCCGCCACCGGCCTCGCCACCGGCTGGAAGCAATGCGGCTCGCTTTCGGTGGCCCGCACGGCCGAGCGGATGACGCAACTCAAACGCACCGCAGCCGTCGCGCGCGCCTATGGCGTGGCCTGCGAGGTGATCAGCCCGCAGGAAGCCGGCGACCTGTGGCCGGTCATGCACACCGACGACCTGCTCGGCGCCGTCTGGCTGCCCGGCGACGGCAAGGCGAATCCGACCGACCTGACCCAGGCCTTGGCCCGCGGCGCCCGGATGCGCGGCGCGCGCATCGTCGAAAACACCCGCGTCACGGCGATCCACACGCGCACCGCGCAAGACGGCAAGGCAAGCGGCGCACGCGAAGTCAGCGGCCTCGCATGGCGCAACAAGGACGGCGAAACCGGCACGATCGGCGCGGACATCGTCGTGAATTGCGCGGGTCAATGGGCCAAGGCGGTCGGCCGGCTGTGCGGCGTGACCGTGCCGCTGCATTCGGCCGAGCATTACTACATCGTCACGGAACGCATTGCGGGCGTGCATCCGGATCTGCCGGTCATGCGCGATCCGGACGGCTTCATCTACTTCAAGGAGGAAGTGGGCGGCCTCGTGATGGGCGGCTTCGAACCGGATGCGAAACCGTGGGGCATGAACGGCATTCCCGAGAATTTCGAATTCCAGCTGCTGCCGGACGATTGGGATCAGTTCGAAATCCTGATGAAAAACGCGCTGCAGCGCGTGCCCGCCCTCGAAACAGCTCAGGTGCGGCAGTTCTATAACGGCCCCGAATCGTTCACGCCGGACAACAACTTCATGCTGGGCGAAGCGCCCGAACTGCGGCGCTTTTTCGTCGGCGCGGGTTTCAATTCTATGGGAATCGCCTCGGCGGGCGGCGCGGGCATGGCGCTCGCGGAATGGATCGTGGCGGGCGAACCGACCATGGACTTGTGGCCCGTGGATATTCGCCGCTTCGCGCGCTTTAACGGCAACGACACGTGGCTTCACGATCGCGTGAAGGAAACGCTCGGCCTGCATTACGCGATGCCGTGGCCGAATCGCGAACTCGACAGCGCGCGGCCGTTTCGCCGCTCGCCGCTGTATTCGCTGCTGCGTGACGAGGGCGCGTGTTTCGGCAGCAAGATGGGTTGGGAGCGCGCCAACTTTTTCGCGCCCTCACCCGCTGAAGCGAGAATCGACTACGCGTTCGGCCAGCAGAACTGGCTGCCCTGGAGCGGCGCCGAACATCGCGCGTGCCGCGAAGGCGTCGCGCTGTTCGACATGACGTCGTTCTCCAAATTTCTGGTCAAGGGCCGCGACGCGCAAAGCGTGCTGCAAGGCATCGTCGCCAACGACGTGGACGTGCCGACCGGCGCCACGGTCTACACCGGCATGCTCAACGAGCGCGGCGGCTACGAATCGGATTTCACGCTCACGCGCCTCGCCGACGATCAATACCTGCTCGTCACCGGCAGCGCGCAAACCACGCGCGACTTCGACACCATTGAGCGGGCGATTCCACACGATAAACACTGCACGCTAGTCGACGTCACCGGACAGTACGCGGTGCTCGCCGTGATGGGTCCACGCTCGCGCGAGTTGCTGCAAAGCGTCTCCAAAGCGGACTGGAGCAATGAAGCATTCGCTTTTGGCCAAAGCCGCGAGGTGGATCTCGGCTACGCCACGGTGCGCGCCACGCGCCTCACCTATGTCGGCGAACTGGGCTGGGAACTGTATGTGCCGGTCGAATTCGCCGTGGGCGTGTACGAAACGTTGCATGCAGCGGGCAAAGCGTTCGGCCTCGTCAACGCGGGCTACTATGCGATCGACTCGTTGCGCATCGAGAAAGGCTATCGCGCGTGGGGCCGTGAACTCACGCCGGACACCAATCCGTTCGAAGCGGGCTTGTCGTTCGCGTGCAAGCTCGGCAAGGACATTGCGTTTCGCGGTCGCGACGCGCTGCTGAAACTGCGCGCCGAGCCGCTGCGCCGCCGCATGGTCGTGCTGACGGCCGACGGTGCCGCGCAACGCATGCTATGGGGCGGCGAAGCGATCCTGCGCGACGGCAAGCCGGTCGGCTTCGTCAGTTCGGCGGCATTCGGGCACACGCTCGGCTGTCCGGTCGCGATGGGCTATGTGAACAACCCCGACGGCGCGGCGGATGCCGCGTATCTGAACAGCGGCCGCTATGCAATCGATGTCGCCGGCGAACTGCTGCCGGCCACCGTGCATCTGAAAGCGCCTTATGATCCGCGTTCAGAACGCGTGAAGAACTGAAGCATTAACAACTCGTTAACAAAGCATCAACGCTCGCCGCGAGCCATACTCGAAAACACACCGTCGCGGCGAATCAGCCCATGCAGCAACGCCGCAGCGAGATGCAACAGCACCGTGGCGAACAGGGCAAATGCGAGCCACGTGTGCAACGCGCGCAGCAACGCGAACAGCTCGACGTTATGCGGCGCGATCGGCGGCAGATGCAGCGGACCATATAGCGTGACCGGATAGCCCGCAGCCGACAGCATCGCCCAGCCGATCAACGGCATTGCCGCCATCAACACATACAGCACGAGGTGCGAGGCCTTCGCTGCGAACCGCTGCGGCGTGGGCATGGTGTCGGGCAACGGCGGGCTGCCGCGCGTGAGGCGCACGCCCACGCGCAGCACCACCAGCAGCAGCAACGCGATACCGAGCGGCTTGTGAATCGCAATCAGCGTGTCGTGCGCGCGCGAGACGGTGGCGACCATGCCTACGCCGATGAACAGCATCGCGATGATCAACGGCGCCATGGTCCAGTGCAATAGCCGCGCGAGCGGGCTGAAATGGGTGCGCGTCGGCCTCATGAGTGCTCTCCGTTTGTCTGGGCTTGATGAACCGCCGGATGCAGCGCTTCCTCGCGTGTGCGGCGTTTGTACGACAGCGCATACGCGGCCGAGCGCGCGGCGAGCAAGGGATCGTCCGACGGCTCGATGCCGGCCGGCAGAATCGTCGGATCGAAGTTGACGTCGCGGCATGCGCCGTTTTCCTGCGACGTCGTGTGATCGATCACCAGCGTGCCCGCGTCGATGTGCTGACGATCGTCGGGCCATTGCAATGTGGCGTCGTTAGTGGGGTCGCCGGGTTTGGCGACGGTCAGGATCAGATGCCAGCGCAGAGGGCCGTTTTCCAGGCGCTGATCGAGGTCCGCTTCGAGGAAATTCTTTTCGGCTTTTTCCGCATCGGTGATCGGCGCATACGGCGTCTCGGGCACCATCGCCCAGCGCACGGCGCGCGTGTTGCCGGCGCTGTCGGTGAAACGGAACGCGTTGATGCCGTAGTACGCGGCATTCGCCAGACTCGACGAAGGCGGATGCGCCTTCACCCACGCCTGAAACGGCTGCGTCTCGGGATTGGCGGCGTAAAACGCCTTCAGTCTCGCGGGGTCCGGTTTGCCGGTCGCCGGGTCGGGCTTCGCGGCGACCAGTTGCTGATAGAACTGCTCCGGCGTGTGCACGGCGAAAACAGGCGTCGAGTTCATCCCCGTGCGCCACTGCTCGCCGTTCTGCAACAGGAACTGCAACGCGAGGCTGCGCACGGGCGAACTGGTGTCGGGCGCGGACGGGTTGCCGCCGGGCACTGCGAAGCGGCCCGTCACCGGCGTGCGGCCGGGCGCGAATACGGCAGCGCGGGACAGCACCGCGCCGTCGCCGTTGCTATCGAAATAGCCCTCGATGCACAGACCCTTCGCGTGGTTGCGCCGGTAGCCGGGATGCGGCTGGCCGGCCACGGTCTCGAAGGTGTCGATGAGACGCGGCGCGGTGAGACGCGAAGGCGTCAGCCAGCCCGCCGTGTAGGCAAAGCCGCCGGCGAGAACCAGCACGGCCGCGCCGATCACGGCCAGTCTGCAAGGCACACAGACAGGCCCGGAGTTGGGAACGGATGGTTTTGCCACGGAAACTCCTCTGTTGGATAGATGCGCTTACCGGGCTAACACGCGATGCCGCGATCTATTCCAAACGATGCCAATCGATACCGGCGCGCCCGTTCCATTCGCGCGCCGGGTATCGTCAGCTTCAATTGACGCTGCCCGCCTGCGCGCTTTGACTCGCGGCATGGGTGGCGGCCGCCGCTTGCGCGGCGAGTGCTTCCTTGTGCTGTTCGACCTGCTGAGCGAACACGGGGCTGACGTCGGGATACGATGCATCGGTGACGTAATTCAGGCCGTTCTGCTGTGCCTGAATCAATTCCTGGTACACCTCAGCACGTGTCTTGCCTTGCGCAAAAGCGCTCGACGAAGCGGCGAGAACGGCAACGGACAAGGCGGCAAAAGCGAGCTTCTTCATGATGAACTCCAGTGAGTTTTGTGCGGGTTCGCATCAGGGAGAACCACGGGTTCGCGGCTTTTATTCCTGTATCGAAGGCTCGAAAAAAACATATCCGGAAGTGGGAATAAAGCGGCGCACCAAGGGGTTAGCACGCAACGCGGCAGCGCACCGAAGGCCGTCTGAAAGTGCGGCCGCGGCCGCCCTGCGGCGTCGAAACCGGCATGTGAACATATGGAATAAACTTGGCCGTGTGGGTGTTCGCCCTCGATAGCTGAACTCCAACGCACGCCGACATCATGACCACTAACGCCCCTTCCGATTCGCCGCTTTCCGAAGCGGACATTCAGGCCTACGCCGACGGTACGTTGACGCCGGAGCGCGCCGCGTTTCTGCGGGACTATCTGGGCAAGGATCCGGCGGAGGCGCGCCGGGTGGCGTTTTACGGCAGGCTGAACACGCAGATCCAGCGGGCCTTTCAAACGACTGACGAACCCGTGCCAGGCCGCGCGACAGGATGGCGCCGTGCATTCGGGCGCATGAATGCGTCAAAACGCGCTCGCAGGATACTCAACGCGCTGGCGGCGCTCGCGCTGACGCTGGCGGTGGCGAGCGGCTGGCTTGCCGCCACTCAGGTGTCCGCTCAGGCGCTGAACAATGCGGCCGTCATGGCGCTGGCCGAAAGCGCCGCGGGGCAATTTTCCGCCGCGTCGCCGACTCGCGCCGATCCGTCCGCGCCGAACCTCTCGGCGATCGGTTTGCGCCTCGTCGACCAAAGGGTGATCGCGCTGGGCCCGTTTCAGCGCGTCAGCGAATTCATCTATCTGAACGGCGACAATCAACCAGTGGTGCTGCTCTCGGCATTGGCGCTGCTCGCGCCGGCGCAGCCGCAGTGGTCCGCGCGGCGTATCGGCGACATTCGTCTGTTGCTCTGGACCGCTCAGCGGCAACGTTTCGTGGTCGCCGGCAACGCCCGCACCCACGGCCTGATGCGCGCCGCCGACGCAATGACCATGCGATGACCGCCGAACGCAATCCGCGATCTCATGTAAAGCAGGGGAATAAAGTGCACGCACGTGTGTTCGCACCTCGAATGCGTCTTTTCGCGCGACTGCAGGACGCCTCCCTGCCCGCGAAAAGCCCACGATTGGGATAGAAAATGGATGTCCGTGACGAGCTGATGGAGCATGTGCCGCGTTTGCGGCGCTATGCACGAGCGCTGATCAACAACCGCGACCTCGCCGACGATCTGGTGCAGGACACGCTGGAGCGCGCGCTCGGCCGCACCGGCATGTTCCAGCCGGGCACCGACCTGCGTGCGTGGCTGTTTACGATCATGCACAACGTGTTCGCCAACCAGGCGCGCAAGGCTTCGGCGCGCGCCGTCCACGTAGCGGTGGACGACGAAAGCGTGTCCGAGAGCGAATTCGCCGTGCCCTCCGAGCAGACCCGCTCGCTGGAAATGCGCGACCTCGACTACGCGTTGCAGCGCCTGCCGATGGAGCAGCGCGAAGTCGTGCTGCTGGTAGGCCTCGAGGAAATGAGCTATGCCGACGTGGCGCTCGCGCTGAACATTCCGATCGGCACGGTGATGTCGCGGCTCTCGCGCGGACGCGAACGGTTACGGGCACTGATGGCGGGCGCGCAGCCCGGTGCGAAATTACAGGTGGTGCGATGAGCGACCAGACTATGCCGATCGGCGAAGAAGACCTGCACGCGTACGTGGACGGCACGCTGTCCGACGAACGCCGTGCCGACGTGGAGCGCGCGCTCGAACAGAATCCCGAACTGGCCGCGCGCGTCAGCGATTATTTTTCGCTGAACAGCATGTTCCACGAGCGCTACGACCGCGTGCTGAGCGAGCCGGTGCCGAAGCGCCTGCAAGCGCCCGCGCCGCGTCGCTGGAGGATTGCCGCCAACTGGCCGCAATTCGCCGGCATGGCGGCGGCGCTGGTGTTGGGTGTGGGCATCGGCGTGGGCACGCATATGGGGCAGGACGTCATCGCGCCGGTGGCCGGCGGCCACTCCGACACGCGCCCTGTCAGCGCGGACAGCTCTGAAATGTTCGCGCGGCAAGCGGCGGTGGCGCACGTGGTCTACATGCCCGCCATCGACCGGCCGACCGAGATGAGCACCGACGGTCACGAACAGGATTTCGTGCAGTGGCTCGCCAACCGGCTCGGCACCAACGTGCATCCGCCGATTCTCTCGAAGAGCGGCTTCAACCTTTCGGGTGGACGCCTGTTGCCCGGCGCCGACGGACCGACTGCGCAGTTCATGTATCGCGGGCCGAACGGCGAACGCGTCACGCTGTGCATTTCTCGTCGCCAGCAGAATTCGAACACGACCGCGTTCAAGCTGTATCAGGACGGCCCGGTGAACGTGTTCTACTGGATCGACGGCGACTTCGGCTATGCGGTGTCAGGCGGAATCGACCGCAAGCAGTTGCTGCAACTGTCGCATGATGTCTATGCGCAGTTGACGGGTGCGACGCCGGGCTGATCGCAACGCTGCCGCGTCTTTATCGTGGTGCTGCAATGCGGCGGCCATCTTGCGGATCGAACGCAACAAGGCTGCCCGCGTTCGCGCCTGACCTGGTCAGCTCGCGCGGCGTTACGCCCAGCAGCCGGCCCATCCAGTGCGCCATATGGCTCTGATGCGCGAAGCCGGTATCGAGCGCGATCTGACTCGCGTTGAGTTTGCCTTGCAGCAGCAGCGTTCGCGCGCGCTCCACGCGCCGCTGTACCACGTACTGATGCACCGGCATGCCGAGCGTCTCGCGAAACAGCACCTTGAAATGCGGCACACTCAACCCGGCGAGCGCGGCCAGTTCGCTCAGCGTGAGACGCTGGTCCAGATGCGCTTCGATAAATTCGATCACGCGTGCGGCCGTTCTGGGCACGAGCGTGCGCCGCTGCTTGTTTCCGGGCGTCGGCGCGGCGCCGATCAATCGCACCACCATCGCCGTGCACAAGCTTTCGGCGTACAGAGGATCGGATGCCTCGTCGGCTTCCAGCTCGGCGCGTAAGGCCCACGCGAGATACTGAAAGCGCGGATCGCGCAGCTGGAATTGCGGGCGCAGTTGCGCGTCGGCCGTTTTCAACGACAGTTGCTCGACGGTGCGCCGCGCGAACGCCTCGCCGATCCACACGCTGAAAATCGTGCAGGCGGCTTCGTCGCTCCACTGCCCGTCGAGTCCCGCGGGAATCACGTCGGCGTCGCCATGCGCCTGGATTCGCGAGTGGCGGCGCTCGTTGCACATGCAGCGCGCCCTGACCGGCGCGCCGACGTGCACGCCCACCCGGTGATACCTGAACGCGGGCATGCGGTGCAGCCCGGCCGACACGTTGACCAGCTCCGCGCCGAAGTCCTGCCAGCCGAGCAGCCTGCTCGAGCGCAACACGACGCGGGAACCACTGTGCGGCTGCGGCTGCGGCTGTGTTAACGGTGTCACTGCATTCATCGCTTCCCTCGTGGATGGCGGCTCATGTATCTGCATTGTGCGGCGTTTTTTGCGGCTTCGCTCAACTCTACGTGATTCAACGTTCCTGCTGCCGCGCCGCGGATAAAACCGTCATCCGAATCTGCGCAAAGCGATCCTTGCCCGCGCGTTTCCCGAGCGCCGCGCTCCTAAGATGGCGCCATACCAGGTCAACAAGGAGCGCAACGTGTTCGTGATTTTTGGAGCCGCCGGCAAGGTCGGCAAAGTGAGCGCGGCGGCATTGCGCCGTGCGGGTCGCATCGTGCGTGCGGTGGTCCGCGACAAAGCGCAGGGCGAATTCCTCGCGAAGATCGGTTGCGAGATCGTCGTCGCCGATCTGCTGGAAACCACGACCGTGGCCCGCGCTATTGAAGGCGCGCACGCCGTGCAACTACTGTGTCCGGTGCCGCACGCGCACGCCGATCCCGCGCAGGCGATGCGGCGCATGATCGACGCGAGCGTTGCGGCATTGCGTGGCGATCCGCCGCCACGCCTTCTCGCGCTCTCCGACTACGGCGCGCAACATCCGGCCGGCACGGGCATTACCACACTGTTTCACGAGCTTGAAACGCAACTGCGAACCGTCGACTCGCAATTGACGTTTCTGCGCGCCGCCGAACACATGCACAACTGGGCCCGCGTACTGCCGGTCGCACTCGCGAAAGGCGCGCTGCCGAGTCTGCATCATCCGTTGAGCAAGCGTTTTCCGAGCGTCGCCGCACAGGACGTGGGCACGCTGGCCGCCGAACTGTTGCTCGACGATCGAGCGCAGCCGGTCTCGCCGCGGGTCGTGAGCATCGAAAGCGATGAGCGTGTCAGCGCATTGGATGTGGCGCGCACGATCGGCGAACTGGCGGGCCGCGCGGTGGTGGCACGCGCAGTGCCGCGCGGCGAATGGGACGCAATGCTTCAAGGCGCGGGACTCGGTGAACGCCATGCGCGTCTGATTACCGATCTCTACGATGCGCACAACGCCGGTCGCATCGATGTCGAAGCGGATATCAGCGAGCGGCGCTTCGGCGCGACGACGTTAGCGGAAGTATTGGCGGCGATTGTGCCGCGTGTGGCTGCGGCAACCGCTCGTTGAACGGCACCTGGATCAGGAGAGACAGCATGCGTACCTGCCCCTGGTTATACGCCTCGATCGAAGCGCGGAAGGTCACGACGGCCTGTCGTCGGACGCCCGCGACGCGCACGGGCACGAACGCGGGCACCAACGCGGACACGCCGCGCCGGCCGGCGATTGCGGCAACTCCTGCTGGCTGGTTCGGTTGGCGCGCGCTGCGGGACTTGCTCAACGCGATTCCCGACAGCAACGACGACTTCGGCATGTTCTGATCCGCGGCGCTTCGATGCAACGAAGACCCACAGCAAAGTGGAAACGCAAAGCAAAGCGGCCGGGAATCCGGCCGCAAGATATTGACGAACCCACCGCTACAGCGCCGGCCGCCATTCACACACGGCAGCCGATGCCTGCGTATCGCTCATTCGTTTTCGTCGAAGTAATGTCCGAACTTGACCTGCTTGGTGCGGATATAACGCTCGTTTTCCTCGCGCATCGGGATCGCCAGCGCGACCCGTTCGCACACCGGAATGCCGTGCTTGGACAGCGTGTCGAACTTCTCCGGATTGTTGCTCATGAGCCGCACCGACGTGACCTTCAGCGTGCGCAGAATGCCCGCGGCGGAATCGTATTCGCGCGAGTCGTCCGGCAAACCCAGATCGAGATTGGCCTCGACGGTGTCGCGCCCCTGCTCCTGCAGCGCATACGCGCGAATCTTGTTCGACAGTCCGATGCCGCGCCCTTCGTGGCCGCGCAGATACAGCAGCACGCCGCAGCCTTCCGCCGCGATATAGCGCAGCGCAAGGTCGAGCTGCTCGCCGCAGTCGCAGCGGTACGAGCCGAGCACGTCGCCGGTCAGGCACTCCGAATGCAGGCGCGTCAACACGGACGACTTGTTGGCGACGTCGCCCATCACGAGCGCAAGATGTTCGGCGCCGCTCTCGCACACGCGGAACACGTAGGAAGTGAACGTGCCGTAGCGCGTGGGAAGCGTGGCGGTGGCGTCGAGAACGACGCATTCGCCGTTGAGTGCGCCGTCTGCTGCGGGCGACGGATCGTGAGACGTGAGCATGGCGTTATACAGTGGTGCTGACATGAACCCGATCAAACCGGGGATAAGGTACGGACTGGGGAGTTTACCGCTAATCGGCGTCCCGCACCCGTATGCCCTTGTGTATGCCGGTGCGTATGCCCTTGCGCGCGACACAAAACCGCCGCCGCCGCGCAGCGCTACCCGAGTTGAACGTTACGCGCGCCACAGTTATTCCCTGGGTACTGCAGCGGCGCGTCGCGCCTATACTGGAATCGCCTGTCCCTCACGACAGCGCGCCGCGCCGGCGTGCTGCACTGCGAAACGGAGCCGCTCCATGACAAGCGTTGCACAGCTTCTTAAAACGAAACCGAACAACACCACGGTTTTCACCGTCGGGGCCGACGATTCCGTCTACGACGCGATCAAGCTGATGGCCGAAAAAGGCATCGGTGCGCTGGTCGTCACGGACGGCGACAGCATCGCGGGAATCGTCACGGAGCGCGATTATGCGCGCAAGGTCGTATTGCTGGACCGGTCTTCGAAGGCCACGCCGGTGCGCGACATCATGAGCAAGGCCGTGCGCTTCGTGCGCCCCGACCAGACCACCGACGACTGTATGGCCCTGATGACCGAACGGCGCATGCGCCACCTGCCGGTGATCGAGAATGACCGGCTGGTCGGCATGGTATCGATCGGCGATCTGGTGAAGAACATCATTGCCGAACAGCAGTTCACCATTCAGCAGCTCGAGTTCTATATTCACGGCGAGCGGCCCTGACGCCCGGCGCACGCCGCGGCAAGGGTGCGCGAAAAAAGCCCAATCCGTGAAACGGTTGGGCGAAGCTACCTTGCGGCAGCGGAGGTTTCTTGAATTGTGGGCCGCGCGATTCGCGCGGCGCAGAGGTACTGAGACGCGCGCGATGCTGCCGAGGCACGTCGCGTTCATCTTGACCTGCTGGCTGAGTCCGTGCCTGCCACGCCTGCCGGCGCGCATGCAACGCCAGCTTCACTTCATACGACTTACGGCTCTAACTGCGAGCGACCGCGAGGCGCGCTTCTAGCAATCCGTGTCCGCCTCGCCCCGATCAGAGTCCCGTCGAGCAGACAGCCCGCTCAGGCCCGCCACGGGCCTGAATGAGCCAGCCTTGAAAAGCCCGGCTTGGCTTAGTTACCGAAATACACCGAGCGCGGGCCCGACATCGGCTGAACCACGCCGCCGGCTTGCGACGAACCGCTCTTCGCGCCACCGTAACCGCTGGTGTCGGCGACCGGTTCCTGGGTTTGCGCGACGGCCGGGTTCTGCGCCTGCACACGGCTTTCTGCAGCCTGAATGTCGGCCGGATACGTCGGGTCGTTGGACGCTGCCGGGTTATAGCCGGCCTGTTCCAACTGGATCAACTCCTGGCGAACTTCCGCGCGGGTGACCGGTTGTTGGCTCGACTGAGCAAAAGAAGCAATAGGAGCGGCGAGAACAGCTGCAATAGCGACTGCCTTAATGAGCGATTTCATGATGACTTACCTCCATACTGGTTTTATTTGCTTCGCTTATCACACCGTGTGAGAAGCGAGTGATTTCAGTCTAGTCACCAGATCGCCAAGGGAAAACCCTTGATTTCGAGATACATAATTGTCGTAATCGCAAGAATGGTCCGCTAATTACCGTAAGATTTTATTCAAGCAGCATCACTAGCGTAATAATTGTCGGGATCGTAACGTTTTGTGTCTGACGTTTCAAAAACACGTCGGAACCGGGTGCTTTTTGCCGCCGGCTGAACCGCCGCTGGTTAAATTTACGTCCGCTTGTGCGCACCCTGCGCACCCTGCGCACCCAATTGGGGCGGCAGCAGGAGCTTTCTCGGTCCGCTGACAAAAGCGCTGCCGGGCTCGAAAAACCGCAGCGGCCGGTGCATCTCGCGGGACAGGCCAATGCGTGTCGTGACGCCCACCGTCGTTTCGCCCCGCTCCAGAACGCCGATCCACAAATCGCGCCCCGCGCACAGATCGAGGCCGTCGAACGCCTGGCCGATGCCGAGTGCCGTGGTGAGCCGGCCGGGCCCGCGCGCGAGATCTCGCAGCGGCACGCCGGGCCGCCGCGCTTCCATCAGCGGCAAGCCTTCGAGCGGCTCGATCGCGCGAAACAGAATGCCGGCGCCGACGTCCTCCGCCTCGGCGGACATATTGAGCATGTACGAGAGTCCGTAAGTCAGTCGCACATACGCATGGCCGCGAGCGAGAAACAATGATCCGTTATACGGACGCCGGCCAATAAATGCATGGCTCGTCGAATCGCCGACGGGATACGCCTCGGTTTCCACAATCCGTCCGCTCATGCGCCCTTCCGGCAAATCGTGCACGAGGTATTTGCCGATCATGAAACGCGCGAGTTCGACGGTGTCGAGCGGTAATTCGTCACGAAGCAATGGCACGATAGGGAGTGGCTGATTCCGCATGCGTCAGACCTTATCTTTAAAGCACATGGGACGGCGAATTGAAAAATCCGGAAAACGCGATGCAATGCGCCCGACAATCCGATAGACCGGCCGTTATCCGCGAATAAAGCAATGCGCGCCTGATATCAAGCGATACGACGCCATCGGCCTGTTTTCATCGGCCCATTCGTTGTACCAAAACCTCACTTGCGCTGTGCTGCCATCACCATGGCACTAATTGGAGTATCGTGTGTTTCCGGCCTGCAGCACAGCCTTTGCCGGCTCACGTGTGTTTCGGCCCGCCCGAATCAGCGTATAGATTGAAAGCATTCGCACGATCCGCAGCACCGTTCCATTCAGATTTGATCCCGATGTACCTGCTGGTGTAGCGCACCGCCCCATCCCGGGGGCGTGTACCCATGACAATAGGAGAGAGTTGAATGAAAGCATTTCCGGCAATCAAGATGATCGGCAGCGCGCTGATCGTTCTCGCGTCCCTCAACGCGTATGCACAAAGCAGCGACGCCGCAGCCCCGGCCGCCGCATCGGCTACGCCGTCGGCCAAACAGACCAAGGCGGCCAACCGCGCGCTGGGACGCAAAGTCCGCAGCGCATTGTCGAAGACCAAAGGTCTGAGCGTGTCGAACATCACCGTGCGTGCGCGTGGCGGCGCGGTGACGCTGGCCGGCAGCGTGCCCGAACAGGAGCAGATCGACCTGGCCACCCAGGCGGCGCAAGGCGTGGCCGGCGTGACCTCGGTCAAGAACGCGCTGACCATTCGTCCGGTCGGCCAGTAAGCGAATGAACCGGGTGTAACGACATAGCCGGGCGCCAGCGGTCCTGTCATGGCACGCTGGCGCCTTGGCCGCTCCGGCGGGCGGTTCCGCCGGGCGCCGCGCACCGCAAGTTGCCGCACACCGAGATGATCTGCCCAGCCGGTCGCGCGTCGGGCCAAAGTATCCCCCGCCCCTCAATTGCCTTGTATTCGCGACGCGCGAGTCGCTTGCCACCCGCGCAATTCCGCGTGACCCGATCCGTCGCACAAGCTGTCGCCGTTTGCGCTCACAGGATGCCGGACGCGCTGGCTCACCTTCGTCAAGCCCCCAGAATCGATACCTGCCCGACATCGATTATCCTTTATAATTTAATGTGTTAAAGCATACTCCTCATAAGTTACCTGAATATTCAGCCACGCTTCAGACCAGGACGGAGGTCGTCCGGGCCTGCCGCACTACCCAATACAAGCATTAGAAGGACGCCCGAATGACCACGCCCGTGACCGTTCTGCCCCGCTGGACCATTGCCGTGCCGTTCGTCGCGTGGATCGTACTCGGCATCGCTTATGCCATGCCGGGCAACGTTCTGCTGCTCGCGCTGGTCGGCGCGGCGCTGTGCGCTGCGGTTTTCACCGCGGTGCACCACGCGGAAGTGGTCGCGCATCGCGTCGGCGAGCCGTTCGGCACGCTGGTGCTGGCGGTGGCGGTCACCGTGATCGAAGTCGCGCTGATCGTCTCGGTCATGCTCACGTCCGGCCCGGAGAAAGCCGGTCTGGCGCGCGACACCGTATTCGCCGCAGTGATGATCGTCTGCAACGGCATTGTGGGCCTTTGCCTGCTGGTGGGCGGCCTCCGGCATCGCGAGCAGGATTTTCAGAGCCGTGGCGCTTCGGCGGCGCTGGCTGTGCTCGCCTCCCTGTCCGTGCTGACGCTCGTCATGCCGAACTACACAACGACCAGTGTGGGTCCGGTCCTGTCGTCTTCGCAGTTGGCGTTCGCCGGAGTGTCGTCGCTGGTGCTGTACGGCGTATTCGTGTTCGTGCAGACCGTGCGCCATCGCGATTACTTTCTCGCCGCCACGCCGGATGAAAGCGTCCACGCCGCGCCGCCAACCGCCGGCGAGGCGCTGGCGGCCGCCGGCTTGCTGCTGGTGTGTCTCGTCGCGGTGGTCTTGCTCGCCAAGGTGCTCTCGCCGGTGGTCGAAACCGCGGTCCAGAATGCGGGCGCGCCAGCGGCCGTGGTCGGCATCGTGATCGCCGCACTGGTGCTGCTGCCCGAAGGGCTTGCCGCCGTGCGCGCGGCGCGCGCCGATCGGTTGCAGAACAGTCTGAATCTGGCGCTTGGCTCGGCGCTTGCCAGTATCGGCCTGACTATTCCGACGGTCGCCGGGGTGTTTCTGTACACCGGTCAGCCGCTCGTGCTCGGGATCGACGGCAAGGAAACCGTGCTGCTCGTTCTCACGCTGATTATCGGCACACTCACGCTCAGCAGCGGCCGCACGACGATTCTGCAAGGCGCCGTGCATCTGTCGCTGTTCGCGGCGTACCTGTTTCTCTCGTTCGCGCCCTGAGCCAGCAGACTACTCCTCCCAGTGCGCCGCGATCCAGTCGCGAAACAGGTTCAGCTTCTGCTGGTGCGCGACCGAGTCCGGGTAGACGAAGTAATAACGCCAGCCGGTCTTGAGTACCGTATCGAACGGCCGCACGAGGCGCTTGGCCGCCACGTCCTCGTCGATCAACGCAAGGTCGCTGATCGCGACGCCGAAACCCTGCAGCGCGGCGTTGGTCGCCATGTCGAGCGTGTCGAAGCTCGGGCCGTGCTCGGCGTCGATGACCGGCGCGTTCGCGGCGTCCACCTCGGTCACCTTGGCAAGCCACATTTTCCAGTCGCGATGGTCGCGCGTGGGATGCAGCAGCGTATGGCGCGCAAGGTCGGCCAGTTCGGCAAGCGGCTTGTCCTTCAGCAGATCGGGCGCGCATACGGGCGTCAGACGCTCCTCGAACAACGACACGGCCTGCACGTCCGCGCCAGGCGAGGAGCCGTAGATGATCGCAGCGTCGAACGGTTCGAGCTGGAAATCCACGTCGTGCTGCCACGTGGTCGTGATCTGCACATGCAACTCGGGATACTCGGCCTGGAAGCGCATGATCTTCGGCAGCATCCAGCGCATCACGCAGGTCGGCACTTTCAGTGCGAGATCGGTGCGCTGCCGTGTCAGGCGCAGCGAAATTTCCTCGATGCGCGCAAAGCTCTCCTTCACGGCCGGCAGCAGCAATTCCCCTTCGGCGGTGAGCGTCAGGCCTTTCGCATGGCGTTTGAAGAGCGGAAACTTGTAGTAGTCCTCGAGCGCGATGATTTGCCGGCTGACCGCGCCTTGCGTGAGGCACAAGTGGTCGGCGGCGCGCGTGAAACTGCGATGTCGCGCCACGGTTTCGAAAATCTGCAGCGCATTGAGCGGCGGTAGGCGTCGCATCGGCGTATCCGGGATCAGAAAAAATCATTGGTGGACGTGACGGCATGGATCGTCGTAAGCCGCCGAAATGCCGCCAGAGCCCACAGGATACGCGATCACAAATTGCCTTAGGGCAAGCCGGCAGCGGAGCGCCCATGCATTCGGCTCATGCTGCCGCCGAAACTTAAGGCTCGCGAGGCCGCCATGCACCGATACAGGGCGAAACCTGTTCGAAACCGCACCAGAACCGAGCTTTCCTCATACCTCCGCGTGAACGCGAAACGCCGGTAAAAGATGGACGTTAACCCGCATGCGCTACTGCCTCGGCGCTCCCGCCACCTGAGCGGCGTGCGCCACCGCGGTCGCGCGACGGCGTGCGCATGAGATTACGTCATGCGCTCCATGCGCATATTTCGTTTGTTGAGGGATTTTGACAAACCTAGAGTGCATCCACACGCAGCGCAAGCAGGCAACGCAAACACGCGATGCAACGGCAGCGGTCACACGATTCCATCAGGCAACAGGCGTTCAACACAGGAGACCGCCATGCAAGAGATCAAACGGGGTAGAAGGCAGGCCATCAAGACGATCGGCGCGGCACTCGCGGCATCCACCTTGCCGATGCCGTTCATCAACCTGCGCGCGCAGGAACACAATTTCAGCGGCAAGACGCTGCGTCTGCTGACCTGGTCGGACGATACCGGCGCCGCCGCTTTGCGCAACATCGCCGCCACGTTCACGGCGAAAACCGGTGCCAAAGTGATCGCCGACCGCGCCGACGGCACCTCCGGCATGGTCGCCAAGGTGAAGGCCGCGGGCGACCGCCCCACCTACGACGTCATCACGTTAGCCGGCGTCGGTGCGTCCGGTCTCGGCGACGCCGGCCTGCTGATGAAGCCCGAGCTGGACAAACTGCCGAATCTGAAGGACGTCGCGCCGCAGTACCGCACGGGCGCGAACGGCTTCGGCGTCGGCTATCTGCTGTGGTCGGACGGGCTGATCTACAACACCTCGACGGTCAAGACCGCGCCGGCTTCGTACGAAGCACTGTGGGATCCCAAGTACGCCGGCCGCCTGTTCCTGCCGCCGCCCGAATGGGCCGAAGCGGTCGACCTCGCGATCATCGCGGCGAAGATGAACGGCGGCTCGCAACAGAACATCGAACCGGGCTTCAAGAAGCTGATGCAGCTGAAAGATCGCGTGATGACGCTCGGCGAGAACCCGAACCAGGTGGCCGATCTGTTCCGCACCGGCTCGCTCGATATCGGCGGCATCTATTCGCCGGCGTTTTTCCCCGACCAGATCCGCAAGCCCGAGTACAAGATGGGTGTGACCTACGGCATGAAGGAAGGCTTCGCCACGCAGTTGATGTTCACCGTGATCCCCAAGTCGCATCCGGGCGACAGCGATCTGATCCACGCCTTCATCAACCATTCGCTCGACGCGGGCGTGCAAGGCCGCATGGCCGCCGACGTGCTGAACGGCCCGGTCAATTCGAAAGCGGTGATTCCCGCCGAGAGCCGCGCGTTCGTGCCGAGCCCGCAGCAGATCGCAGAAAAGGCCGTGTTGCATGACGACAAGGCGCTCGCCGTCGTGCAACCGGCGTGGATCAAGCGTTACACCGAAATCTTCTCGGCATGACAGCGATGCTCGCGCGCTTTTCGCGGCGTGCCTCATCGGCGTCCGGCGCAGTGCCGGACGTGCCTGACGCGCCTGCCGCCACCGCGATGGAAAAAGCGCGGCCGTGGCTGCTGCTCGCGCCGATCCTGCTGTTTCTCGCCGTGCTCGGCGCCGCGGCGCTGGTCGTGCTGCGCATGAGCTTCGGCACGCAAGACAACGAGTGGCGCGGCTTCACGCTGCAAAACTACGCGGACCTGCTCGACGGCTACTTCATGAAGTCGTTGTGGCTGACATTGAAGCTCGCATTTCAAAGCATGATCTGCGCAGTGCTGCTGGCGATTCCCGTCGCCCTGGCGATGGCGCGCACGAAGTCGCGGCTCGCCCGGCGCCTCCTGCTGGCCGGTGTGCTGCTACCGCTGCTCGTCAATCTGCTGCTGCAGGGCTATGGCTGGCTGATCATTCTCGGGCCGGCCGGGCTGCTCAATCACGCACTGCTCGGCAGCGGCCTCGTGCAACGTCCGTTGATGTGGCTGTACCGCGAAAACGGCGTGCTGCTCGGCCTGATCCAGACCGCGTTTCCGCTCGCCGTGCTGCCGCTTTCGAGCGCGATGCGCGCGGTCTCGAGCACTTACGAAGAAGCCGCCGCCACGCTCGGCGCAACGCGCTGGCAAACGCTGCGTCACGTGCTGTTGCCGCTCGCCATGCCCGGCCTCGTGTCCGGCGCGCTGCTCGTGTTCGCGTACAACGCGAGCGCGTTCGCCGTGCCGCTGCTGCTCGGCGGACGACGCGTGCCGATGCTCGCCGTGCTGGTCCACGATCAGGTCGCGCCGCTGCTGAACTGGCCGGCGGCGTCCGCGTCGGGCGTGGTGCTGATGGTCGCCACGCTGACCGTGATGGCGCTGTCGCAGCGCCTCGTGCGCCGCACGCAACGTCTTGCCGAGGAGCCGCACACATGAGCACGCCGATTCAGACGGCGCAAGCCGCGCGCTTGCAGCCGCGCCCGCCCCGCACTCCCCGCACGCCGCGTCTGGCGGCCACCATGCCCGGCCAGCTCGGCAAGGCCACCGCCCTGCTCGCGGCGATCGTTCTGTTTCTCGCCGCGCTGCCGATCCTCACGATGATCACCATGTCGTTCAGCGCGGCCGACACGCTCGAATTCCCGCCGCACGCGTACGGCCTGCACTGGTATCGCGCCGCGTGGCACAGCTTCGTGTCGCCGGACGCGAGCGACTCGCTGTCGATGGGCGCCGCATTGACCACGAGCCTGATCGTCGCGATTTCGACGATGGTGATCGCCACGCTCGTCTCGGTGCCTGCCGCTTACGCGTTGAGCCGCTACCGTTTTCGCGGCAAGCCCGCGGTGGAACAACTGGTCGCGCTGCCGCTCGTGTACCCGCTCGTGATGCTCGGCCTGTCGCTGCTGCTGGTGTTCAACGTGCTGCCCGTCGAGCTCGGCGTGTTCCGCCTGATCATCGCGCACGTGATTCTGGCGCTGCCGTTTACCGTGAAGAACTGCGCGGCGTCGGTCGCCGCGATCGGCCCGGAGTTCGAAGAGGCCGCCTGCGTGATGGGCGCGAGTCCAGGCCGCGCGCTCGTCGACGTGATCCTGCCGCTGATGCGCCCCGGCATTCTCGCCGGCATGCTGTTCGCGTTCATCGTCTCGTTCAACGAATTCACGGTGACGTTCTTCCTCTACGGCATCGACACGATGACGCTGCCGGTGTGGCTCTACAGCCGCACGGTGTCGTCGCTCGATCCGACCGTGTTCTGTTTCGCCGTGTTCATCGTCGCGATCGACTTCGCGCTGATCTGGCTGCTCGAAAAACTGATCGGCGACGAAGGCGTTGCGCTGTGACCGCATCCCGTGAACCCGCGCGCTCATGACGACCCCTTGCTGGAGCATCCGATGACCCATTTAACGTTGCAGGCCGTGACCCGGCGCTTCGGCGCGGCCCATGCCGTGGACAGCGTCGATCTGAGCGTGCCCGACGGCAAGCTGGTGTGCTTTCTCGGCCCGTCAGGCTGCGGCAAGACCACGCTGCTGCGGATGATCGCCGGCCTCGAAACGCCGACCTCGGGCAGCATCCATTTCGCCGGACGCGACATCACGCGGTTGCCCGCGAATCAGCGCGACTTCGGCATGGTGTTCCAGTCGCTCGCGCTGTTTCCGCATATGACGGTCGCGCAAAACGTCGCTTATCCGCTGAAGCTGCGCAAGACCACGAAGGAGCAGCAGACGCGGCGCGTAGCCGAACTGCTGGAACTGATCCAGTTGCCGCACATGGCCAACCGCCCCGTCACGCAACTCTCCGGCGGCCAGCGCCAGCGCGTGGCGATTGCGCGCGCGATCGCGTCGCAGCCGAAACTGCTGCTGCTCGACGAACCGCTTTCCGCGCTCGACGCCAAGCTGCGCGAAGCGATGCAGGTGGAAATCCGCCTGCTGCAACAGCGTCTGGGCATCACGACGATCATGGTCACGCACGATCAGCGCGAAGCCATGACGATGGCCGACGAGATCGTCGTGATGGAGAAAGGCCGCATCGCCCAGGTGGGCAAGCCGCTCGACATCTATCGCGATCCGGTCAGCGAATTCGTCGCCGACTTCATCGGTCTGGGCAATATCCTGCCGGTCACGTACGATGGCGCGGGCGGCGTGAGCCTGCCCGGCGGCCGGCGTATCAGCGTCGTGCAGCCGGCGCGCGTGCCGGCCTCCAGTAGCGATATCCGTCTGCTGATCCGCCCGGAAGACGTGTGCGTGAAAGCCGCGTCCGACGCGGCGGGCCCGAACCGGCTGGCAGGCACCGTCACGTTCATCCGCGACGTGGGCGCATCGCTCGAAGCGACCATCGACTGTGCCGGCTTCACGCTGACCGCCGCCACCACGCCGCGCGAAACGCCGGGGATCGCGCTCGGCATGGCGGTGCTCGCGGAACTGCCGCCGCATGCGTGCAAGCTGATCGCCGCACGCGCCGCACATTGAATCAAGGCACTGAAGCATCGCTGTATCACTCAGATTTGCCCATTCCAATACCGACATTTTCGACAGAGGACAGACCATGAACCAGCGCCCCACTGCCCAATCCCGCACCCGCCGGGTGTTCGCCACGCTCGCAGCGACGCTTGCCTTCACCGGCCTCGGCGCGCTGTGCGCGTTGCCGTCGGCCGCGCATGCGGACGCGCTCGACACCATCGCCAAGTCGGGCACGGTACGCATCGGCGTATTCGAGGACTATCCGCCGTTCGGCTCGATCGGCCCGGATATGAAGCCGATGGGCTACGACATCGATGTCGCCAACCTGATCGGCAGGGCGCTCAACGCCAAGGTCGAACTCGTGCAGGTGACGGGCGACAACCGCATGGCCTACCTCGCCGATCACAAGGCCGACATGCTGCTGTCGGTCGGCCAGACACCCGAGCGCGAAAAGGTGATCGATTTCTCGCAACCTTATGCGCCCTACTACCTCGCGGTGTTCGGCCCCAAAGCCTTGCCCGTGAAGAACGCCGCCGACCTCGCCGGCAAGTCGATTTCGGTCGCGCGCGGCACGCTGGAAGACCTGAGCGTGACCAAGATCGCGCCGCCCACCGCGAACATCAAACGCTTCGACGATCCTAACGGCGCAATTTCGGCGTTTCTTTCTGGTCAGGTACAGTTGATGGTAGTCGGCAACGACGTCGGCGCCACGATTCTCGCGCGTCATCCGGCCAACGATCCCGAGCAGAAATTCTCGCTGTTCAGCTCGCCCGATCACGTCGGTTTGAACAAGAACGAGCCGCGTCTGAAGCAGAAGGTCGACGAAACGATTGCCAAGGCCCGCAAGGACGGCACCATGAACGCGATTTCGCAGAAGTGGCTGCGGGCGCCGCTGCCGGCCGACCTCTGAACCTTTTTTGCGCGGACCGCGAGGCGTGGTCCGCGGCGGAGTCTGACCTCACGATGAGCGCCACGCCATGACCTATGCGTTCGATTTCAGCGGCTTCGGCCTCTATGCGGGGATGCTCGCGCGCGGCGTGGCCGTCACCCTGGGGCTGACGGCCGTTTCCACCGTGCTCGGCGCGATTGTCGGTATTGCCGGTGCGAGCGTGGCGGTGGCCGGACCGAAATGGGCGCGCTGGGTGGTGGCGAGTTATGTGGAACTGATCCGCAACACGCCGTTCATCGTGCAGTTGTTTTTCGTATTCTTCGGCTTGCCGAGCCTCGGTATCCATATCGACGAAGTGCAGGCCGCGATTCTGGCCATGACCGTCAATCTCGGCGCTTACGCGATCGAGATCGTACGCGCCGGCATCGACTCGATTTCGCGCGGCCAGGTGCAGGCGGCGCAGGCGCTCGGTCTGCACGGGCGGCAGGTGTTTCGCTATGTCGTGCTGCCGCAGGCCATCGCCAACGTGTTTCCCGCGCTGCTGAGCCAGGTGCTGATCGTGATGCTCGGCTCGGCGGTGGTCTCGCAGATCTCCGTGCCCGATCTCACGTATGCGGCCAACTTCATCCAGTCGCGCAACTTCCGTTCGTTCGAAAGCTACCTGATCATCACCGCGACCTATCTGTTGCTGTCGATCGTATTGCGGCAAATCCTCAACCGGCTCGGCCGCGGTCTGTTCGCGGGCCGTGCGGCGCGCGGCAACGACAGCGCGCCGCGTAACTGGCGCAACCGCCTGATGTGGCGCGGCGCCCGCACTCTGCCCACGGAGCGTTGATCATGGTCGAATTCACGCTGTGGGACATTGCCCGCAATCTGTTGCTCGCCGCCCGCTGGACCGTGCTGCTTTCGCTGATCGCGTTTGTGGGCGGCGGCATCGTCGGGCTGATTCTGCTCGCCATGCGCGTGTCGCCGATCGCCTGGCTGCGCCGTATCGTCGTGGTGTACGTGGAAGTGTTTCAGGGCACACCGCTGCTGATGCAGCTCTTCCTGGCGTTTTTCGGTTTGCCGCTGCTCGGTGTCGATGTATCGCCGTGGGTCGCGGCCACCGTCACCCTGACGCTCTATACCAGCGCGTATCTGGTCGACATCTGGCGCGGCTGCGTCGAAGCCGTGCCGCGCGGTCAGTGGGCCGCGGGCGCGAGTCTCGGCATGACGTTCGGCCAGCAGTTGCGCTATATCGTGTGGCCGCAGGCGCTGAAAATCGCCGTGGCGCCGACAGTCGGTTTTCTCGTGCAGGTGGTGAAAAGCACGGCGCTTGCGTCGATCATCGGTTTCACGGAATTGACCAAGACCGGCACCATGATTACCAACGCCGCGTTCCGCCCGTTTCCGATCTACGGCATGGTCGCGATGATCTACTTCGCGATGTGTTTCCCGCTGACGTGGTACGCGCGTGTGCTGGAGAAAAGACAGAAGGTCGGCCAGCATCGCTGAGACTCGCAGCGGCGATTGAATAAAAAAAGCGGCAACCGTGCACAACGGTTGCCGCTTTTCTTTGCATGCCGCCTGACAGAACTTGCGGAACTAGCGCGCTGCGTGCGTCGACTTGCGCAACTTGGCGACGTCTCCGGCCGTGACCGCCGGCGCACCGTTGTTCCACCCGGCCCGCACGAAGGTCAGCACGTCGGCGATCTGCTGGTCGTTGAGCACCGGCGCGTACTTCGGCATCGGATACGGCGCGGGAATGCCGCCGATCACCAGGTCTTCAGTACCGTTGAGCGTCACGTTGATCAGCGACGACGGATCCTTCTCCAGCACGTTCGGATTGCCGGACAACGGCGCCAGCATCGGCGCGAAGCCGCGCCCGTCGACGCCGTGACAGTGCATGCAATACGCCGTGTAGACGCGCGCGCCTTCATTGTTCGCCGGCCGGTTGAGCGACACCTTCGTCGCCTGCGGATCGTACTTGTATGGCGCCGCACCGCTGCCGCCTGCCGGCGGGAGCGACTTCAGGTACGTCGACATGGCCGCGATGTCCGTGTCGTTCATGCCCTGCGTGCTGTTGTTGATCACGCTGGTCATCGAACCGAACGCAGAGGCATGGCGATTCGCGCCGGTCTTCAGGAACGCCTGCAGGTCCTGATCGTTCCAGCGGCCCAGACCGACGTTGTGCTCGCCGGTCAAGTTTGCCGCGAACCAGCCGTCGAGCAGGCCGCCGGTCAGGAACGCGCTGCCGCTTTCATCCAGCGCCTTCTCCTGGAACGCGATGCCGCGCGGCGTATGGCACGAGCCGCAGTGCCCGAGTCCCTGGATCAGATACGCGCCGCGATTCCATGCCACGTCTTTGCCCGACTTGTCCTGGTAGACGCCCTTTTCGAGGAACACCATGTTCCAGAACTTCAACGGCCAGCGCATGTTCAACGGCCACTTGATGTCCGGCTCGCGGTTCGCCTGCTGCACGGGCGCCACGCCGCTCATGAAATACGCGTACAGCGCTTTCATATCGTCGTCGTTGACCTTGGCGTACGACGGGTACGGCATGGCCGGATAAAGATTGTGGCCGTCTTTGGCGACGCCTTCGCGCATGGCCCGTGCAAAGTCCTCTTCCGTGTAACCGCCAATGCCGGTCTGCTGGTCGGGCGTGATATTGGTGGTGTAGATCTGGCCCATTGGCGTGGTCATCGGCAGGCCGCCCGCGAACGGCTTGCCCTTCGGCGCCGTATGACAGGCGACACAATCGCCGACCTTGGCCAGATAGGCGCCGCGTTGCACCAGGGCTGGATCGGCCGATTGCGCGGCCGCCTGCGCCGGCGTCTGCGCGAGCAACGGCAGCGTCACGCACAACGCCGCACCGAAACCCTTCAGTGTATTTTTCATGTCGGGCTCCGTTAAGCGGTCTGCAACTGGCTGCCGACCGGCAATTGCCGCAGCCGCTTGCCGGTGGCCGCGAAAATCGCATTGGTCAGCGCTGGCGCGAGCGCCGCCGTGCCGGGTTCGCCGATACCGCCGGGCGCCTCGCTGCTCTTCACGATATGCACCTCGATAGGCGGCGTCTGATCGATCCGCAGCATCCGGTAGTCGGTGAAATTGTTCTGCTCCACGCGGCCGTCCTTGATCGTGATCTCGCTATAGAGCGCCGCCGTGATACCGAAGATGATGCCGCCCTGCACCTGCGCCTCCACCGTGTTCGGATTGACCACCATGCCGCAATCGACCGCGCACACCACCCGCTTGACCGCCACCTCGCCCTGATCCACCGCGACGTCGACGACAATCCCGAAGAAGCTGCCGAACGCATGCATGACCGACACGCCGCGCCCTTGCCCCTTCGGCACCGCGCTGCCCCAGTTCGCCGCCTGGGTGGCGACGTTGAGCACGTTCAGCGCGCGCGGCGTCTTGCCGAGCAGATCCTGACGGTATTTGACGGGATCGACTTTGGCCTGGGCCGCGAGTTCGTCGATGAAACTCTCCACCACGAAAGTGCTGCGTGTCGGTCCCACGCCGCGCCAGAATGCGGTGGGCACCGCATGCGGCTCCTGGCGAACGTAATCGACCAACTGGTTAGGCAAGTCATACGGCAGGTCCGAAGCGACTTCAACCGCGTCGGGATCGACGCCGTTCTTGAACGCGGGCGGCGCGAAGCGCGCGATCACCGACGAACCGACTATCCGGTGCTGCCACGCAATCGGCTTGCTGTTCGAATCCAGTCCCGCGGAGATCTTGTCGTAGTAATACGGCCGGTACATGTCGTGCTGAATGTCTTCTTCGCGCGTCCAGACCACTTTCACCGGCGTGGACACCTGTTTGCCGACCTTGACGGCCTGCGTGACCATGTCGAATTCCAGCCGCCGCCCGAAGCCGCCGCCGATCAGATGGTTGTGCACGACAATCTTGTCGGCGGGCAAGCCTGTGACCGCCACGGCGGCGTCCACTACCCGGGTCGGCACTTGCGAGCCGAGCCAGACATCGCAGCCGTCGGGGCGCACATGCACCGTGCAGTTGATCGGCTCCATCGTGGCGTGCGCGAGGAACGGCTGCTGATACACGGCGTCGACGCGCGTCTTCGCGTTGCTGAACGCATTGGCGACGTCGCCGTCTTTACGCGCCACCGCGCCGTTGCGCTGCGAGGCGTTGGCGAGATCGTCGACGATCTGCTTCATCGACAGATTCGCGCCCGAGCCTTCGTTCCACTTGATGACGAGCGCCTGCACGCCGCGCTTGGCTGCCCAGGTGTGGTCGCCGATCACCGCGACCGCGTTATCGATCTTGATGACCTGGCGCACGCCGGGAATCTTTTTCGCATTGGTGTCGTCGACGCTGGCGAGCGTGCCGCCGAACACCGGACAGTTCGCGATCGCCGCATAGACCATGTCGGGCACGCGCACGTCGAGCCCGAACAGCGCGGTGCCGTCCACTTTCTCCGGCGAATCGAGACGCTTGACCGCCGTGCCGATCAGCTTGAAGTCTTTCGGGTCCTTGAGCTTGACATTCTGCGGCGCGGGCAGACTGGCGGCCGCGGTCACCAGCTGGCCATAGCCGATGCTGCGCTTGCTGGCCGCGTGAATCACCTGCCCGGCCTGCGCATGGCAACTGGCCGGGTCGACCTGCCATTGCTGCGCGGCCGCGCTGATCAGGACCGTGCGCGCGGTGGCGCCGGCTTTACGCATCGGCTCCCATGCATAGCGGATCGAGGTCGAACCTCCCGTGAGCTGGCCGCCGAGCAGCGGGTCCATGAAGAGCTTTTCGTTCGGCGGTGCGTGGTCGACGGTGACCGTGTCGAGCGGCACTTCGAGTTCTTCGGCGATCAGCATCGGAATCGACGTATAGACGCCCTGGCCCATCTCCACCTTCGGAATCACCAGCGTGACCTTGCCCGCGGTATCGATCTGGATGAACGCGTTCGGCGCGAACACGCCGCTTTGCGGCGTTTCCACACCGTCGCCGCCAATCACCGATTTGCCGGCCTTCTGATCCTGGCTGGCGGCCGGCATGCTGAAGCCGAGCAGCAGGCCGCCGCCCGCCGCCGCGCCCACCGTCACGCCGAATTTCAGAAAGGTGCGGCGCGACAATCCACCTGCGGCGCGCGCGCCGGCTTTCGACGGCTCTGCGCCGTTCTGTGCATCGAGCAATCCCTGGGACATGTCAGGCTCCCTTCGCGGCTTGCTTGATCGCCGCGCGGATGCGGTTATACGTTCCGCAGCGGCAGATATTGCCGGCCATTGCGGCGTCGATGTCCGCATCGGTAGGATTGGGGTTGCTCGCGAGCAGCGAAGCGGCCGACATCACCTGCCCCGACTGACAGTAGCCGCATTGCACCACGTCGAGTTGACGCCATGCCTGCTGAACTTTCTGGCCGGCCGGCGTGCTGCCCACCGCTTCGATGGTGGTGATCTTGCGGTCGCCGACCGCGGCGGCCGGCAATACGCACGAGCGCACCGCCACGCCGTCGAGGTGCACGGTGCAGGCGCCGCATTGAGCGATGCCGCAACCGAACTTCGTGCCGGTCAGACCGACCAGATCGCGCAAGACCCACAGGAGGGGCATGTCGGGCGGCGCGTCGACGGTGTGCGTCTGGCCGTTGATATTGAGCGTTGTCATGGGGCGGCTCCGAGTGGGGCTTATTGTTTATGAGGCTGTTTAGAGAGAGACGTCGAACCAAACTGTAAAGACCTGCCGTTTTTATTCGACAAGCCGGACTAATACGCAATGCGGCTTTCGGTTAGTTAGAAACGGCAGTTAATACACGGCGCGAACTCGCCGGGACTGACCGGTAAATTGTAGCCGCGCATCAAGAAGTTCGCCGCCTGGCTGCACGCCGCCTGCCGGCCGAAACCGTCTCGCCGGGCATATTGCACCGCTGAAAGCAGATTCGAATCAACGCGTTACCCTTCACACACCGGCCTCACCAGAGAGCCGCTGCGCGATCAGTTAATCTTGTTGAATCAATGCCGTGCGATTTTGTTAGCATGGATCCGGTCTGACTATCCGAAGGAGCAGCACACATGAACGACTCGCAATGCACCCAATTCCTCTCGGAGATTCGCCGGCCGCTATTGGCGCTGCACAAAGCCATTCTCGATCACGAGCGCGCAGCGTACGAAAAGGAATTCGGCCCGGTAACGCCCGCGGCTTTCCTGCAGGTGCTGATCAACGGTTCGGGGTTTCGCTGGCTCACGCCGCTCTCGACGGTGATTGCGAATGTCGACGAAACTCTCGACGACAAGGAGGCCGATGCCACCGACCGGATCGCGGCGGCCGAAGCAGTGGCGGGACTCTTCTCGCCCGACATGCCGAACAATGCTTTCCTGCCGCGCTACCTGCCGCTGCTGCATGCCGATCCGGCGATCCTGCATCATCACGGCCAGGTGACGCAGTTGTTGCGTGGGATCGAATCGAAGTAGTCGGCTCCCGAATTCCCTCACCATTGAGAGCGGGCGTTTCGATCCATCCCGAGGTGCTCGCTCGATGGCCCCATATGCATGCCATTGCCGGATTACCAGGCATTTTCGAATGCGGCCAATCCGGTGAGGCCTATTTTCAAGACAATTTATGCGCGATTCGTAAGAGTATGGCTCGCCTGCATGGCTCGTTTGCTGCTGAAACGAGTGCGAGATGAAGCGCCGTTTGAATTTGCCTGGTTTTGCTGAATAAAACAAAGGTGAGCTTCTGCGGGAGTCGCTACGAGCACACTACGAAGAGCATGCTACGAAAAGGCGGCCAGCATGCGTTACGAAGCCCTGCTAAGGTAAGCAGACCTCCTTGCGACGCTCACCGCTATGCAAAATTGGCCGCTCCCCGAAAGCTATACCTTTAACGATCAATCCGTACGCTTTAACGTGACCGGCAACGGTCCGCCGCTGGTGCTGGTTCACGGCACGCCGTTTTCTTCTTACGTGTGGCACCGCATTGCCCCGCATCTCGCGCAGACGCGCACGGTCTACTACTACGATCTGCTCGGCTACGGGCAATCCGAACAGCGCGATGCTCAGGACGTTTCGCTCGGCGTGCAGAATGGCTTGCTGGCGGAATTGCTGGCGCACTGGCAACTGAAAAACCCGGACGTCATCGCGCACGATTTCGGCGGCGCGACTTCATTGCGCGCGCATCTGATCGACGGCTGCGACTATCGCAGCCTCACGCTGATCGATCCGGTGGCGGTGGCGCCGTGGGGTTCGCCCTTCGTACGGCATGTGCGCGAACACGGTGACGCGTTCGCCGGACTGCCGCCTTACATCCACGAGGCAGTGGTGTGAAGGCGTATGTGCGCGGCGCGATCGCGCGCGAGATTCCGGATCACGAACTCGCGCCTTATGTGACGCCCTGGCTCGGCGCAACCGGCCAAGCCGCGTTCTACCGCCATATCGCGCAGATGCATCAGCGCTACACCGACGAGGTCGAAGCACGCTATCCGCAACTGCGCTGTCCGGTGCAGATTCTGTGGGGCGAAGAGGATCAGTGGATTCCGCTGGCGCGCGGCCGTCAACTGGCCGCGGCCATGCCGGAAGCACGGTTTCAGCCGGTACCGAAGGCCGGTCACCTGATGCAGGAAGACGCGCCGGAAGCGATCGTCGCCGCGGCGCTGCGATGGCTGGACTAGGCGCGCGTGCCTAGCCGCGTCCTTGCGGCAGGTACGGCATGGGATCGATCGGCTTGCCGTCGCGGCGCAACTCGAAGCCCAACGACACCCGTGAGTTGTTCTCGTCGCCCATCTCGGCGATCTGCTGTCCCTGCACGACGATATCGCCGGTTTTGACCAGCAGCTTGCGATTGTGCGAGTAAGCCGTCAGAAAGTCCTTGTTGTGCTGGACGATGATCAGGCTGCCGTAGCTGTTCAGGCCCGTGCCGGCGTACATCACCTTGCCGCCGGCCGCCGCCCGTACGGGATCGCCCGGCTTGCCGCTGATTTCGATGCCCCGCGTTTCTCCCGGCTGGAAGGCCTCAACCACGCTCCCGCCCGCAGGCCAGGCCAGCGACACGCCATTCGCGTGACGCGCGGTTTGCTGCGCCACTTCGCGTGCTTCGGCGGCGCTGGGCGCGGGCGACTGTGCGGGCTGCGGTTGCGCCGCGCCTGCTGATCCTGCTGATCCAGCCGATGCCGCCACGGTTTGCCGCGCCGCGCCCGAAGCCGCGGATCCGGAAGCCGCAGCGGCCTTTGCTGCCGCATTGGCTGCATTCACCGCCCGCACGGTTTCCGGCGACGCGACGCGCAACACCTGCCCGCGCTTCAGCCGCGAGGACGCCTTCAATCCATTCCAGGCCTGCAACTGCCCGACACTGCAATGATGACGCTGCGCGATGCGCGCGAGGGTGTCGCCGCGCTTGACGCGATACACCAGCGGCGGCGATTTCTTGAGTGGCGCGCTCTGGTCGGCGCCGGTCACGACCGGCGTTGCCGCCGCCGCGTCCGATGCCGGCACGCTTGCGGCCGGCACCGCTGAAGCAACCGTTGCGCCTGATGCCGCGCCGGTCTGCGCACCCTGCTGCCCCACACTCGCACACCCACTGACCGCCAGCGCAACCCATACGCCGGCCAGACTGGCCATCATCGTTCTGTCGAAACGCTTTCCCATCTTGTTCGACTCCTGCCTCATTCATTGTCGAGCCGGATGCCGGCTTGTAGCGGCGATGCGCACGCCCGAACGGCGCGCTGCTCTCCCTGCTACACAACCACGCCGCCTCGTGCGGCGCTCATCCATAGGCTGCCGGCAACCCAACTCTTCGCGTTCACAGCCTGCCGGATAGCCAGGACGCGCACCTACTGCCCGTCAAAACAGCCGATCTTCTGCGAAAAGGGTCAGATTACCGATTAAAATTCAAGCGGAATTGTAAAGTGCGTTTTATAAAAAACGCGTCAACTCACACACTCTGATACAAACCTTACCCACGGTATTGCCGACTTCGTTGCACTCGCAACGTGTCGGGCGGTAGCGGCTGGTCGCTGAAAGTCCGGCTCCACGCCCGCCTGCCCGCTTGTTGCCGGACTGCGCTTCATACGCCGCACACGGACAAGCGGCCGCATCCGCGAGACACGCAGGACGTACCAACGGCTACGCCTCGGCAACCGCACGATAACGTTTGCTTAACGGCAAAGTGAGGCAAAAACTTGAATCTTCTGTGAAGCGGTGGTGACAGCGGCGAGACAATCGTGACAGCACGAGGACGAATTTACGTCCGTCCCGCACGATGGGACGAGCACGGCTAGCTGTAGTACTCGCCTCGGTACTTCACGTAGCCGACCGGATGATGCGTAAAGTGCAGAACCGGCAGAACAGGGTTGCTATTGTCTTCGGTGGGATAGGCGCTGGCGTCGGGGATGTACTCGCCTTGTGCTTCGATCGGCTGCCCAGCCTCCAAGCCGGGAATTTCATGCGCGAGGCCCTCGTTGTCGCCGAAACGCACGGCGACGAACACCTCGGTGCCCAGCAGATTTTCCGTACCGCCTTCGAACTTCACGACCGTGTCGATCCTGATGATGAAGTGCTGGTGATTGGCGCCGTTGTGATTCTCCGGGCTGGCGAACACCTTGCTGATCGTGCCTTGTACGCAGGCCAGCGGCGCGCCCAGCGAATGAACGTAACTATGATGAGGAAGAATCTGCGTCGCTCGATTGCTCATGAAGTCTCCGCGAAAGGAATCAGCCTTGCTTACAGCGAATCGTAAGGCGCGCCGCAAGCGGGCAGCGGCGCGATACCGTTTGAGCCGGGCATGGCGCGTGAGTTCAGCGCACCGTTCATGGGAAACACGATGACCGTGAACTTCTCTGCGCACTTATGCCGCAAAGGATTGCTTTGCCACCGTGTGGAACAGCACGCCGACCCCGCTCGTGAAATACCGGTCGGCGCGAACGTGGCTGAGGGCTTCGATAGCCGCGGCCCCGACGTCGACCATCGAACCCCTGAACAGTCGGCGCCGATCATGACGATCTCGAGTTCCGCATGGTCGGCGAGTTCGAAGGAAGAGCCAGCATGCTATTGCAGTACGCCACGCTGAATCTGTTCGGCACCTGGCTGGAACGCGGCGAGTTTCCGTGTTTTTCGGACTAATCCTATCTGCCATTAGGAAAAGGACGATAGGTTGGAGAAGGCAATAAAAATATTCTTACGCATCCCATTGAAGTCGACGGGCACCGCGGTCAACCCGGCGCCGGTTTATCAAATGGAAAACCATTTCCGTCAGAATATTTTAAGTTCGCCGCCTTGACCGAGGCAGTGAATAAAGCCGAGGTTCAAGTGGATTCTCTCAGTTCAGCAAACCGGTTCATGAGCGGTTTTTTCTTCGGCACGCTGATTGCCGCCGTCGTCATGGTGCTGTTGTGCAATGCTGGCGAATTTTCGCCGTTTATGGCCAAACTGCATGCGCTGGAACAGGTTATCGTAACCGCGCTGATTTCGATCGTGATTGTCGACGCCAAACCATTGGCCTACAAAACCGTCTGGCGCGAGCGCCGCTGCAGCTTCGTACTCGATGAAGACATTAGCGCGACCCTGCGCGGCCGAACCTTCGGCATTCCGTTCGGCGTGATAGTCGGCATTCTGATTCAGAATTACGTGATCACCTGAGCGTTAATCCGTTCAGTACGCCGCCCGATATTCACGATTTTCGATTCTCACGCCACCGGATATTCGGTCGCGCGGCGCGGCGATGAAACGAAATCGGATATATCGCGCCTAGAACTTATGCCGGATCGCCGCCCGCACCACGACCTGCTTCGACGTCGATGAAGGAGACTGCGTGCCGGGCGTGAAGGCCTCGTCCAGAATCGAATAGGTCGAGTCGCCGGTCACCTGCTGATACTCGCCCTGAATGTAGACGTCGGTGCGCTTGGACAGGTTGTAGTCCGCCATCAGGCCGAACGAATGGATTTTCGGCTTCACACCGCCGGTCGAGGCGTCGTAGGTTTCCATCGTGTACACATACTGCGCGCCGACGAACAGCATTGGTGAGATCTGATACTTGCCGTTCAGCTCGAAGTTCTGATACTTCAGCGAATTCAGCAGTACGCCGGGCGGCACGAGCGGCGTCACGCCGAGATACCCGTTGCCGGTCGGATCCAGATAGTTCGAGTTGGTGTAGACGAAACCGGCCGTCGCCGGGCCGAACGTATAGGTAATGCCGCCGCCGAACACGCGCATGCGGGCAGCGATGAAGCTGGCGTCGTTCGCCGTGATCGCGCCGTTCGCGCCATTGCCGGGATTGTCGGCCTGCAGGTACGCCGCCGCCACCAGCAAGCCGCCATACGCATACTGGCCGCCGAAACTGTACGCGCGATTGTTGGCGAAACCGGTGTCGTTGCTGAAGCTGTAGACACCGCCGAACTGGAAGCCGGAAAGCGACGGACTGGTGTACTTGACCGCGTTGTCGAGGCGAAACGTGTTGTCCGTGTTGTCGTTATCGTACGGGTGCGAAAACAGCAAGCCGCCCCAATTGCCGTTGGCCGTGGTCTGGGCCAGATAGTCGACCACCGAGTCGTACTGGCGGCCGAACGTCAGCGTGCCGTATCGCTGCGCGCTCATACCCACGAAGGCCTGGCGGCCGAACATCCGGCCGCTCTGGTTGAACCGCCCGGAGCTTACGTCGAAACCGTTTTCCAGCTGGAAAATGGCCTTCAGTCCGCCGCCCAGTTCCTCGGCGCCTTTCAGCCCCCAGCGGCTACCCTGCGCATCGCCGCTCGCCAGTTCATAGACATGGCCGCGGCCGACATTGTTGGTGTAGTTGATGCCTTCGTCGAGCACGCCGTAAAGCGTCACGCTCGTCTGCGCCGAGGCGGACGCGGCAAAAGCGACAGACACAGCGGCAGAGACAGCTAGCGCGAACACTTGCCTGTTCATGAAGATCTCCCTGCACTCGAGCAATGGGACAACTCGACCCGGCCGCTGTTGTTCTGGCGCTTCGCCCAGGTGCTGACCGACCCTGACGCGCGCTTTACAGAAATCCTCACACGCCGTTAGCTCGCCGTCCATTGGGTGTGGTGTCGATATCTCAAATTGTTGCGAAATCTCCACTTGGTGCGGCAGCCCCTTTTACCTCGGCCCCCATTGAGGTAAACGAAGCAACGTCGCCTGGACTCGATCCGGACAACGGCTGACGCACCATGGACTTGCGGCGTGGCTGCGCAGTCGCGAGCGGATTTGTCACGGAAAGAAATATAATCGAAAGCTTTTTTGCGGCGCCGCAGCGGAACTCCGCCCCCGTCATGGGGTCATCTTTTACGCCTCCTGCAATCGCGCCGCGCCCGGCCCGGCCGGTTGAAAGCGGCGACGGGGATCGCGTATCCGCCGCTGTACCCCAATCCAATTTCCAGAAAGCCTTGTGAGACGCCTGCCGCGCTGGACTAGCGCGCCGTCGCACGGGGCCTGCTTTGGGCACCATACAATGCAAAAGTCGCAACCCCGCCTGATAGAGCTCGATTTTTTTCGCGGGCTGGTTCTTCTGATCATCGTCGTCGACCACATCGGCGGCAGCATTCTGTCGCGCGTCACGCTGCACGCCTATGCGTTGTGCGACGCCGCCGAGGTCTTCGTGTTCCTCGGCGGCTTCGCCACCGCCACGGCCTATGCCGCGCTCGCCGAACGGCGCAACGAGACGATCGCGCGCGGCCGCTTCCTGCGGCGCTCGCTGGAAATCTATCGGGCGTTTCTCGTCACCGCCGCGTTGATGCTGCTGGTCAGCGCCGCGCTTACCGCGTTGAGCATCGACGGGCCGAATCTCGCCACCACGGATCTCGACGACCTGATCGACACCCCGCTCGCCGCGCTGCGCGACATCCTGCTTTTCCGCCGTCAGCCCTATCTGGCCTCCGTGCTGCCCATGTACGCGTTTTTCGCCCTGCTCGTGCCCATGATCCTGCCGCTCGCGCGCAGCAAGCCGTGGCTGCTGCTGGCAGGCAGCGTCGCGCTGTGGGCCGGCGCGCCGGCGATCGACGCCTACCTGCCCGCCGCGCCGGACATGCACTGGGATTTCAACCCGTTCGCCTGGCAATTGCTGTTCGTGCTCGGCGTGCTGGCCCGTTGCCAGCCGGTCTATCAGTGCGCCAGCACGCACCGGCTGGGGTGGGTCGTCAGCCTGCTGGCGCTCGCCGTGGTCGCGGCCGCGGCGTATTACAAGCTATTTATCGAGCGCGAGCCGCTCGATGGCAGCCTCAAACAGAACCTCTCCTACCTGCGAGCCGTCAATTTTCTCGCCATTGCCTGGCTCGTCGCGAATCTGATCCAGCTAGGCTGGGCGAAGAAGCTCGCGCAATGGATGCCGTGGGTCGGCGTGATCGGCCGCAAAGGGCTGCTGTGCTTTGTCGCCGGTGCCGTGATCTCGCTGGTGGTCGACTCCGTGCTGTACGCGGCGACGGACGGCTATCTGAACTATCCGCTCGGCCTGCTCGCCGACGCGGTCGCGGTCGCCGCGCTGTTCGCGGTGGCGCTGGGCGCGGAGCCGCTCAAGCGTCTGGCTGGCCGCCTGTATGGCGGGCGGCTTGGAACGCAGCCCTGAGCGGCACACGTGGGCCAACGCTCGAGATTCCACAGCCGATCCTGATAAGCACGGTGGCCGCGCGCAACCTGCGCGGCACGCCTTCTGACCCGACATGCGTCAATTCCTACTGTCCGCACTCGTTGCGCTTTACACCGCGGCCACCAGCGCGCCGACGCTCGCCAGCACCGTCATCAGCCGAAGCTTCTATTCGGACGCGCTCGGCCGCGACTGGTCCTACACGATCTATCTGCCTACCGGCTACCGCCACGACGCCAGCCGCATTCCCGTGCTCTATCTCCTGCACGGCAACAATGGCGATGCCAACGACTGGATCACGCAAGGCCATCTGCAAACCACGGCCGACGCGTTGATCGACCACAAGGAGATGCCGCCGGTCGTGATCGTGATGCCGCAAGGCGGCACGGACTGGTACGTCGATCGCAAGGAGAAGATGGAGACCGCGTTCTTCGACAATCTGTTGCCCGAGATTGAAACGCGCTACGCGGTCTCGACACAGCGCGGCGGGCGGATGATCGGCGGCGTTTCGATGGGCGGCTTCGGCGCGCTGCGTTATGCGATGACGCAGCCGGAGCGCTTTTGCGGCGCGCTGCTGCTGAGTCCCGCGATTTATGCGAACGAGCCGCCGCGCGCGTCGGCGGCACGCCGCGTGGGTGTGTTCGGCGAGCACGAATTCGACGCGCGCATCTGGCACGAGCTCAACTATCCGGCGCAATGGGAGCGCTACATGAGCCGGCCCTACCGTCTGCCCATGTTCATCGCCGCCGGCGACGACGATCTCGCGATCCAGGCCGAAGCGTCGTCGCTCTATACGCACCTGAGGCTGGCGGGGAATCCGGCGGCGCTGCGCATCATCGACGGCGGCCACACCTGGGACGTCTGGAGCGCGCTGCTGGCCGCCGCGCTGAAATACACGCTCGGCTGCGTGAAGCCGCCGCCGCAGGAACATCCGTCGAATCAGCGGCCTTGAAGGTCAGGGGTCCAAAGGGTCCGTGGGTCCAGGCGTGTCTATCCGGCGTTCGTCCGGATGCGTGGGCAAGTACCGTGCAACTATTGCACGAGGTCGGTCCACAACACCATCAGCACGGTCATCAGCGCGGGGCCGATGAAGATACCGAGCAGCCCGAACGTTTCCGCACCGCCAAGAATGCCGAACAGCACGAGCAGGAACGGCAAGCGCGTGGAGTTGCCGATCAGCACCGGCCGCACGAAATGCTCGGCGATGAACACCACGACGGAGCCGAACACGGCAAGGCCGATCGCCGCCGCCACCGAGCCTTGCAACAACAGCCACAAAGCCGCGATGCCGAAGGTGAGCGGCGCGCAGAACGGCAGCATCGCGGCGATCGCGGTGACGAACGCGAGCAGCGCAACGTGCGGCAAGCCCGTCACGAAGTAGGCGACGCCCAGCAGCGCGCCCTCGCCGAGCCCGACCACGACCAGCCCCGACACCGTGCCGCGCACCGCTGCCGCCATGCGCTGCAGAAGCTGCGCGCCGTCGTCGCCGAAACCGCGCCGCATGCCTTTGAGCAGCGCCCCCGACAAACGCGGACCCGCCTGGAAGATCACGAACAGCGTGACCAGCATGAACGCGAACACCGTCACGGCATGCACCGCACGCGCGCCGAAGTGCCGGCCGAGCGTCACCACGGCGGGGCTGTGCAGTCCCTTCATCGCGGCCGACTCGCGCAGCGGCTGAGTCAGGTTGGCCTGCCACCACGCGGAAATCTGTTGCACGCCGAACGGCAGACGCTGGATGAAATCCGGCAACGGAATGCCGTTTTCCTGCACGGTCTTGAACCACTCGTTCAGGTCATGCGCTTCGCGTAGCGCCTGAGCAATGCCGATGCCCACCGGCAGCACGACCAGCAGCGCGATCAGCAACGTCAGCACGGCGGCGATCAGCGTCGTGCGGCCGGTGAACCAGCGATTGCCCTCGACCTTGCGCAACAGCGGCCACAGCGCAATGGCGATCACGCCGGCCCACGCCACCACCGCGATGAAATCGCGTACCACCCACAGCGCCAGCAGCACCAATCCGATGTACAGCGCGAGCGAGGCCGTTTTCTGCTTTTTCAGACGGTCTGGCGCATCCGGCGGTTCAGGAGGTGCAACAGGCGGGGATGAAATCATGTGAGCTCTTATGGTTCTGGAAAGACGTCCCTTATGAGGACTTCCTTCGGGCGTGTGCGAGCCGACCGGAAAAATGCAAAACCGCTACACTGGCGTTGCACGGTCGCTCATCAATAACCACATATTAAAGGAAGCGCCGGCGCCCTTTGCTGGCAACGCCCTTGTATCACTGGGTACAACACTGCGTTGCAGAAATCCGGCCTATTATCCTTTGCCCGTTTTTGTGACCCGCAAAGCCCCGTCTTATCGGCATGGGTCGAATGTCAAGTTTAATTGTTGCTGTTTCAAGAACAGTGTTTCAACGACGACACAATGGCTATCCGGGGCGCGCAGGACTACATTCGGCACACCACACAATACGGAGCCGACGACGATGACTTTAGAGTCCATCCCCCTGGACGGTGCCAATGGCGTACGCATCGAAATTCTCGAGCGCTCCGACACGACGCTGGTGATTCGCTGGGTCGAGCCGGGACGATGTCACTACGGTGAACAACGGTGGCGGCGCAGGTCGGCACACACATCCGGTACCTGCGCGGTATCGCGCCGCAAGATTCGCCGCGGCGACGCGGTGTTCAAACCGGCGGAACGGCCGGCACCCTCGAATGCTTCCGCCATGATTTGCGCTGAACTTCTGGAGTGCGTCGAGGACTGACGCCTCAATGCCCCTGCCGGCGCCGTGCACGCTGATCCACCGTGCCCGAGCCGCCCGGCGGAACAACCCACATAGCGGCAAGCGCATCATGCGACCCGTGTCGCACCGTGGGTAACACACCCTTTGATTGCGGCTCTTCGCCACGTGCGTTAAGGTGGACCACATTGCGCCGTGTCACCCTGCCGTGCCACGCACGGCGGTATAGTGACGCGCATTTCCACCCACCGCGCCGCGCCCCTCGCGGCGCCGTTTGAGGGCATATCATGGCCGAAGACACGCCGGAGACCCGCGCCCAGATCGCGCCCCCCGCGCCTCCCGCACCGCTCGTCGCACCGCAACAATTCTCCCTCGACGTTCTGCTGGAAAAATACGCGAAAGGCGATGAGCAATCGGCTGACGACGTATTCAAACGCGTCGCGCGCGGCGTCGCCGAGGCCGAACCGCCGGCGCTGCGCGAGTCGGTCGAGGCGCTGTTCGTCGACAATCTGCGGCACGGCGCGCTCGGCGCCGGCCGCATCATGAGCGCGGCGGGCACCGGCATTGCGGCCACACTGATCAATTGCTTCGTGCAGCCCGTGGGCGACGCGATTCAAGGCGTCGACGAAGAAGGCCTGCCCGGCATTTACGTCGCCTTGCTGCAGGCGGCCGAAACCATGCGCCGCGGCGGCGGGGTCGGCTACAACTTCTCGGCGATCCGGCCCAAGGGCGCGCGGGTTCATACCACCAGTTCGTCGGCCTCGGGACCGTGCAGCTATATGGACGTGTTCGACGCGTCGTGCCGCACCGTCGAGAGCGCCGGTTCGCGGCGCGGCGCGCAGATGGCCGTGCTCGACTGCAATCACCCCGACCTGCTGGAGTTCATCGAGGCCAAGCATTCGAAGGGCCGCTGGAACAACTTCAACGTCTCGGTCGGTGTGACCGATGATTTCATGCGCGCGGTCGAAGAAGATCAGCCCTGGCAACTCGTGCATCGCGCCGAACCGTCGCCGGCACAGCGTGCGGCAGACGACGTGCGGCAACGCGAAGACGGCCTGTGGGTCTACAGCGAACGTCCCGCGCGCGCGATCTGGGATCGCATCATGCGCTCCACTTACGACATCGCGGAACCCGGCATCGTGTTCATCTCGCGCATGAACGAGGACAACAATCTGCGCGCGGTCGAAACCATTCGCGCGACCAATCCGTGCGGCGAACAACCGTTACCGGCGTACGGCTGCTGCAATCTCGGCCCGCTGAACCTCACGCGTTTCGTGATCGATCCGTTCGCGCAGATCAAAGGCCGCAAGCCGTCGTTCGACTGGGATGGCCTCGCGAAACGCACGCGCACCCAGGTGCGCTTTCTCGACAACGTGCTCGACGTCACGCTCTGGCCGCTGCCGCAGCAGTACGAAGAGTCGCGCGCCAAACGGCGCATCGGCGTAGGCTTTACCGGTCTCGGCGATACGCTCGTCATGCTCGGCTTGCGCTACGACTCGCAGGAAGGCCGCGATTTCGCCGTGGGCATCGCGCAGCTGATGCGCGACGAGGCGTATCGCGCATCCGTCGAACTGGCGCGCGAGCGCGGCGCGTTTCCGCTCTTCGACGCCGCGCGCTATCTGGAAACCGGCACGTTCGCTTCGCGCCTGCCCGAGGACATCAAGCAGGCCATTCGCCGCGACGGTATCCGTAACAGCCATCTGCTCTCGATCGCGCCGACCGGAACCGTGAGCCTTGCCTTTGCGGATAACGCCTCGAACGGCATCGAGCCGGCCTTCTCGTGGACTTACACGCGCATGAAGGTGATGGCCGACGGCAGCCGCGAATCGTTCGACGTGGAAGACTACGCGTATCGTCTTTATCGCGAGCTCGGCGGCGACGTCGACCGGCTGCCGGACTATTTCGTCAGCGCGCTGGAAATGTCGGCGCGCGACCATCTCGACATGATGGCGGCCGTGCAACCGTATGTGGACACGTCGATCTCGAAGACCGTGAACGTGCCCGCCGACTATCCGTTCGAAGCGTTCGAAAGCCTCTACTTCGACGCATGGAAAAACGGCCTCAAGGGTCTCGCCACCTACCGGCCCAACGAGACGCTCGGCGCGGTGCTCAGCGTGAGCCCGCCGCAAGCCGACGACACGCTGACCGAGAGCGATCTCGATCCGCTGCGTATCGCAATCGATCATCGGCCCAAGGGCGAGCTGCCCGCGATCATCGAGAAGGTCGAGTATCTGACGCAGGCGGGCAAGAAGTCGCTCTATGTGGCGGTATCGTTTATCGAGGTCACGGGCCGGCTGGGCGGTGAGGACGTCACCATCGAACGGCCTATCGAGTTCTTCATTCCGACCGGTCAGCGCGACGAATCGCAGCAATGGATCACGGCGACGATGCGTTCGCTATCGCTCGCGGCGCGTGGCGGTTTTGTCGCGCGCAACCTGCAGGATATGCGCAAGGTCTCATGGGATCGCGGCCAGGTACGGCTCGGCGAGGTGCAGCGGCTGGACGGGCACCGCACGCCGCGCTGGCACGATTCGGAAGTGGCCGCCCTCGCCTTTGCGATCCAGCAGATTCTGCATCGGCGCGGCTTTCTCGACGCTGAAGGCAATCAGGTGCCCTCGCGCATGCTGGCGCGTCTATCGCGCGGGCAGATGCGGGCCGAAACCGCGCTACCGGCGGATTTCGGCATTCGCCCGCATCCCGTCGAAACCAATGCCGACGCCCTCGTGTTGACGCAGCCAGGCGGCGCGCAAGGGCTGCATACGATGCTCGGGCGCAAGTGCGGGTCGTGCGGAGCGAACGCGGTGATTCGCAAGGATGGCTGCGACTTCTGCACCGCATGCGGTGAAGTGGGCGCGTGCGGGTAAAGTCCGCGCGTGGTCGCGGTTAATGGCTGATCATCCACGGCCTGCCTGCGGGATTGGTCTTCAGGCCGCCCGCGCTCGTCGCGCCCTTTGTACTGCTCGATCCGCATCCACACCCCGGCCCATGCCGGTGTTTGTATTCGCCCGACCGTTGCGGCGCATGCGCCGAACGCTCATTGATCTGATGTCCGGTGCGCGCGCCTGCCGCCATCAACGACAACGAAGGCAGGCTCAACGTACGTTGCGCCTGCGACTCGCAGGTGGGACATGTGCAAGGCATGTCGCGCTCGGCAACGCGGCGGATCGCAGCGAATGGGCCGCAGTTTTCGCAACGGTAATCGTAAGTCGGCATGGTGTGCTCCTTTGGTGCCTCAAGTCGTTCCATCTCCGGTGACCGCCGCGCCATTGCCCGACTCGGCACGGCGGTCTTCCGGGCACGGCCCTCTCAGGTGTTTCGGCAAACCTCTACGTCAGACCAGATCCGGTGACAAAGGCAGATCCACGCCGCCGGTAATATGCTTGACCGGTCCCGCGGAATTCGGCCGGATATCGAAGTCGAAAATCTGCGTCGGCAACCAGAGCGTCGCGCATGCGTTCGGCACATCCACGACGCCGCTGATATGCCCCTGCACCGGTGCCGTGCCCAGAATCGAGTAAGCCTGCGCGCCCGAATAGCCAAACTTCTTCAGATATTCAATCGCATTCAGGCATGCCTGGCGGTAGGCGATATGCACGTCCAGGTAGTGCTGCTTGCCTTGTTCATCGACGGAGATGCCTTCGAAGATCAGGTAGTCGTTGTAGTGAGGCGTGATCGGGCTCGGCTTGAAAATCGGGTTCTTGATGCCGTATTTCTCCATGCCGCCCTTGATCAACTCGACCTTCATGTGCACCCAGCCGGCCATTTCAATGGCGCCGCAGAAGGTGATTTCGCCGTCGCCCTGGCTGAAGTGCAGATCGCCGACGGAAAGGCCCGCGCCATCCACGTACACCGGGAAATACACCTTCGAGCCGCGCGACAGATCCTTGATGTCGCAGTTGCCGCCATGCTCGCGCGGCGGCACCGTGCGCGCCCCTTCGGCGGCGGCTTTGGCGTGCTCGTCGCCGGCGAGACGCCCCATGTGCGCAGTGGCGGCGAACGGCGGATTGGCGAGGCCGGGCACGCGTTGCGGGTCCGTGGCGATCAGCGCGGCTTCGCGCTCGTTCCAGGTGGCCAGCATCTTCGGATCAGGCAGGCAGCCGATCAGCCCCGGGTGGATCAGTCCCGCGAAGTTCACGCCGGGAATATGGCGCGAACTGGTGTAGAGACCATGAAAATCCCAGATCGACTTTTGCGCTTGCGGGAAATGATCGGTCAGGAAACCACCGCCGTTCTTCTTCGAGAAGAAGCCGTTAAAGCCCCATTGGCTCTCCTGCTTCGCGCCGATGTCGAGCAGATCCACCACCAGCAGATCGCCCGGCTCCGCGCCCTTCACGCCCACCGGTCCGGACAGGAAGTGCACGATGGAGAGATCGATATCGCGCACGTCGTCGGCACTGTCGTTGTTCTTGACGAAGCCACCGGTCCAGTCGTAAGTCTCCAGAATGAAATCGTCGCCCGGATTGACCCAGCAGGCCATCGGAATATCCGGGTGCCAGCGGTTGTGGACGTTCTCGTTGTCGTAGGCCGACTGGTTCAGATCGACCTTGATTAGCGTTTCAGCCATTGCAAACTCTCCTCTTGGAAATTGCAGACAGTCGGCTCACACCGACAGGTACTCGCGGATCTTCGCGGTGTCGGCGTCGCTGCGCGTGCTCTCATGCACGAGGCGCCCGCCTTCGATGACGAAGAGCCGGTCGGCCACATCGAGCGCAAAACTCAGCACCTGCTCGGACACGACGATCGTGATGTCGCGCAGCTTGCGGATCTCGTTCAACGCCCGCGCGATGTCCTTGATGATGGACGGCTGAATGCCTTCGGTGGGCTCGTCGAGCAGCAGCACCTTGGGCTCCGTAACCAACGCGCGGGCGATCGCCAGTTGTTGCTGCTGACCGCCGGACAGGTTGCCGCCCTTGCGTGAGCGCATCTCGTAGAGCACCGGAAAGAGCGCATAGATTTCGTCGGGCACGCGCCTCGTGGGTGAGTTCTCCAGACCGGTCTGGATGTTCTCCTCCACGCTCAACGTGGCGAAAATTTGCCGGCCCTGCGGCACATACGCGATACCTTTGGCGACGCGCCGGAAACTTTCGTCGCGCGACACCTCTTCGCCATCCAGTTTCACCGAGCCCGCTTTCAGCGGCAGAATACCGATCAGCGACTTGAACAGCGTGGTCTTGCCCATGCCGTTGCGCCCCATGATCGCCACGGTCTCGTTGCGGGCGGCGTTGAAGCTGATGCCATGCAAGGCCTCGCTTTGGCCATAACTGACGAATACGTCGTCGACATTCAACATGCTGGGCTCCTCGTTGCTCGCTTCATGATCGCCTCCCGTTCGACTCGTGGTCGATTCAACTTCCGTTCCCCACTCAGTGGCCCAGGTAGACGTCAATCACGCGCGGGTCGTTCTGCACCTGTTCCATCGCGCCTTCGGCGAGAATCTTTCCCTGGTGCATCACCGTGACCTTGTGGGCGATCTGTTCGACGAACGCCATGTCATGTTCGATGACGATCATCGAACGGTTCTGGCAGATCCGTTTGAGCAGCTCCGCCGTGATCTCGCGCTCGCGCACGCTCATGCCGGCGATCGGCTCGTCGAGCATCAACAGTTCCGGCTCCTGCATCAGCAACATGCCGATTTCGAGCCACTGTTTCTGGCCGTGCGAGAGCAAACCCGCTTCGAGATCCAGTTGATTCGCGAGGCCGATCTCACCGGCCACGCTGCGCACGCGGTCCATCACGTCGTCAGTGCGGCGAAACGCCAGTGCGCCGAACACGCCACGTCCGCGAGGAAACGACACTTCGAGGTTCTGGAACACGGAGAGGTTTTCGTAAATCGACGGCGTCTGGAACTTGCGGCCTATCCCTTTGCGCACGCGACGAAACTCCGGCAACTGCGTCATCTCCTCGTTGCGGAACTTGATGCTGCCGTGGGTCGCGCGCGTCTTGCCGCAGATGAGATCGAGCAGCGTCGTCTTGCCCGCGCCGTTCGGTCCGATCACCACGCGCAACTCGCCGCGATCCACATACAGGTTGAGCGAATCGATCGCCTTGAAGCCGTCGAACGACACGCTCAGTTCTTCCACGGCCAGCACGAAATCGGTATTGCTCATGAGGCGCTCCTTGCGCCGCGGCGCGCGAGCCACGGCTTCACATGACTGTCGTAAAGACCGGCGAGGCCGTTCGGAAACGCCATCACCACGCCAATAAAGAGTGCCGCCATCAGGAACAGCCACAGGTTCGGAAAGCTCTCGGAAAACCACGTCTTGCCGAGATTGACGAGCACCGCGCCGTAGACCGCGCCGACCAGCGACATGCGCCCGCCCACCGCGGCATAGATCACCATTTCAATGGAAGGCACGATCCCGACGAACGACGGCGACATGAAGCCCACCTGCAACGTGAACATCGCCCCGCCGATCGCGGCCAGCACCGCGGCGACACAGAACGCGAACACCTTGAACATGGCCACGTCATAGCCCGAGAAACGCACGCGGTCTTCCTTGTCGCGCATGGCGAGCAGCAGCGTGCCGAGCTTGCTGCGCTGGATTTGCCGGCAACAGAGAATCGCCACCAGCAGCAGAACCGCATTGACGAAGTACAGGATCAGCTTCGCACCGTCGCCGCGAATGTCCCAGCCAAGCAGGGTGCGCAAATCCGTGATGCCGTTCACGCCGCCCGTATAGCCTTGCTGGCCGATGATCAGCACCGAAAGAATCAGCGCCACCGCCTGCGTGATGATGGCGAAGTACACGCCGCCCACGCGCCGCTTGAACATGGCGAAGCCCACCACGAACGCCAGCGCGCACGGCACGACCACCACCGCCGCAAGCGCGAACGGCAGTGAATGAAACGGCTTCCACCAGAACGGCAGCGCGGTGAGCTGGTTCCAGTCCATGAAGTCGGGAATGCCCGGCGTCGACTGGATCTTCGTGCTGACCGGGTCCGAGGCTTCGAGCTTCAGGAACATGGCCATGCAGTAGCCGCCGAGGCCGAAAAACACGCCTTGCCCGAGACTCAGCACGCCGCCGTAGCCCCACGCCATCACGAGGCCGACGGCGACGAACGCGTAGGTCAGATACTTGCCCATCAGGTTCAGACGGAACACGTCGAGCGCGAGCGGAAACACGACGAGAATCAGCACCGCCAGCACCACGATGCTGCCGTAGCCGTCGGTGGTGAGCCAGCGCCGCAGCGCGGGCCGCAAGCCGGCGCGGGCGGCTGCATGACCCGGCGAAGCGGGCGCGCCGGCGGAAGGGTTCAGCGGGTCCATATGCGTTTCTCCGGGCTGAAGCAATTGATGGAACGGTTCAGAGGCGCACTCGATGAAAAATTACGCACGGCGTACCTTCGACGCGAAGAGTCCTTGCGGCCGCAACATCAGCACGATCACGATGGTCAACAGCGTCACCACGCGCGCCGACGAACCCGTCATGAAGAACTCGCTGATCGACTGCATCTGCGCAATGCCGAAGGCGGACGCCACCGTGCCGAGCAGGCTCGCGGCGCCGCCGAACGTCACCACGAGGAACGAATCGACGATGTAGAGCGAGCCGCTGGTCGGCCCGGTGGAGCCGATCGCGGTGAACGCCGCGCCCGCGACGCCGGCCATGCCGCAGCCGATCGCAAAGGTCAGCCGGTCGGTCTTGCGGGTATCGATGCCCGCCGCGTTCGCCATCTGACGGTTCGCCACCGTGGCCCGCACACGCAAGCCCCAGCGCGAGCGGTACAGCGCCAGCAGCACACCGCCCGTCATCACCACGGCGAGGCTCATCACGAAGAGGCCGTTGATCGGAATGTCGAGCCCCGGCTTAGGCGACCAGGAGCCCATCAGCCAGTCCGGCAAGGTCGGGCTCACTTCTTTCGGGCCGAACACCGAGCGGAATACCTGCTGCATGCCGAGGCTGAGGCCCCAGGTCGCCAGCAGGGTGTCGAGCGGACGCCGGTAAAGATGACGGATCAGCGCCCACTCCGCGACCCAACCCGCCGCGAACGCCAGCGCGAAAGCCGCGCAGATGGCGAGCGGGAAATACACCGGCGCGAAGCCGTGCCAATAGTTGTCGGCCAGTTGGGAAAACATGTAGATCGTGTAAGCGCCGATCGTCATGAATTCGCCGTGCGCCATATTGATGACGCCCATCTGGCCGAAGATCACCGCCAGCCCCAGCCCCATCAGCAGCAGCACGCTGAAAAGGCTCAAGCCCGCGAAACCCTGCATCAGCGTGATGTTAAGAATGTCCGAAGCCGACATGTCGCTCTCCTCGAATTGATCGGCGCGCGCCCGCACAGCGGCGAGCGCGCTTCACGCGTGGCTTGCCGCTGTGATTACTGGTAGCCCTTCGGGAACGGATTAGGCTCGATCAGATCCGGCGATTCCGCGACCACCTTGAACTGGCCGTCCACCTGCGCCTGTCCGATCCGCGTGCGGCTCCACAAGTGATGGTTCGCGTGAATCTTCACGTAGCCCTCCGGCGCGGTCTTCAATTCGATGCCCGGCGAGGCCGCCACCACCTTGTCGACGTCGAAGCTGCCGGCCTTCTCCACCGCGGCTTTCCAGAGCCACGGCCCGAGGTAGGCCGCCTGGGTCACGTCGCCGATCACGGATTTCGGCCCGTATTTCGCCTTGAATGCCGCGACGAATTTCTTGTTGTTGTCGTTATCGAGCGATTCGAAATACTTCATGGCCGAGTAGAAGCCCGCGAAGTTTTCGCCGCCAATGCCGAGCACCTCGTCTTCCGTCACCGAGATGGTCAGCAGGAACTGCTTGTCCGCGGTGATGCCGGCCGCTTTGAGCTGCTTGTAAAACGCCACGTTCGAACCGCCGACGATGATCGCGTAGATGCAATCCGGCTTGGCGATCTTGATCTTGTTGATCAGCGAGTTGAAGTTGGTGGTGCCGAGCGGGTAATACTCTTCGCCCACCACCTTGCAGCCGGTCAGATGCTGCTCGATATGCTTGCGCGCAATCTTGTTCGAGGTGCGCGGCCAGATATAGTCCGAGCCGATCAGGAAGAAGCTCTTCGCCTTCTTGGTCTGGTTCGCCCAGTTCAGCCCCCAGAGAATCTGCTGGGTCGCTTCCTGGCCGGTGTAGAACACGTTGTGCGACTGCTCCAGGCCTTCGTAGAAGGTCGGGTAGTACAGCAGGCCGTTGTCGCGTTCGAAAATCGGCAGCACGGCCTTGCGCGAGGCCGACGTCCAGCAGCCGAACACGGCGGCGACGTGATCGTTCTCCAGCAGCTTCTTCGACTTCTCGGCGAACGTCGGCCAGTCGGATGCACCGTCTTCCTGAATGATCTTGATCTTGCGGCCAAGAATGCCGCCTGCCGAATTGATCTGTTCGATCGCAAGCCGCTCGGCCTGAATCGAGCCGGTTTCGGAGATCGCCATCGTGCCGGTCGCCGAGTGCAACTGGCCCACCGTCACTTCCGTGTCGGTGACGGCAAGGTGCGTGGTGTTGACCTTGGCGGTCGGAAACTGCTGGGCCCGCGCGATGCCGGACATGGCCAGCGCGGGAGCGGCAGCGAGCCCCATCAACAGTTTGCGGCGCAGCGCCGAGGGCATGCCGGACTCGTTCTGATCATCGTGTGACATCGAATTCTCCTTGTAGTCGTGGTCGGGCGACCCGCGCTGGGAACCGGATGGCGGTGTCGACGCCACGAAAGGTAGGTAGCCAATTTGCGCGGCCCAATACGTCAGTTGACGTAGGGCGCGACAAAAATCCGCTCCCTATAATCGCGTCGGCGTAGTAGCCGCACTGGCATGCGGGTAAGGAGGCAAGCGCGAATGGAATGCAATTTGCATGGCCGCACCGCTAGTCACGCAACCCGCCGACGAAAGGCCTCGATGCACCAAACGCAACCACAGACCCCTCTGCCCGCCGGTCCCGCCACCCAAGGTGGGGCATCGCGCCCGCCGGCCGGCGGCACGCAGCGCATCGTCAAGATCCGCCGCGACTACAACGCGTGGGTCGGCGACGAGACGCTCGAGGACTACGCGCTGCGTTTCACGCCGCGCGCGTTCCGGCGCTGGTCGGAATTCCGCGTCGCCAATACGGCGATCGGCGCGGTGTCGTTTCTGGTACTCGAAGCGATTGGCGGCGCGCTGGTCGTGAACTACGGCTTTACCAACGCGATCTGCGCCATCCTCGCCGTCTCCCTGCTGATCTTTCTGACGGGCATCCCGATCAGCTACTACGCCGCACGCAACGGCGTCGACATGGACCTGCTCACGCGCGGCGCGGGTTTCGGCTACCTGGGCTCGACGCTCACTTCGCTGATCTATGCGGTCTTCACCTTCGTTTTCTTCGCGCTGGAAGCGGCCATCATGTCGCTCGCGCTGGAGCTGTATCTGAAGGTGCCGCTTTCCGTGGCCTACGTGATCAGCGCGCTCGTGATCATTCCGGTCGTGACCTTCGGCATTACCTTCATCAATCGCCTTCAGGGCTGGACCCAGCCATTGTGGCTCGTGCTGCTGGTCGTGCCGTACGTCGTGGTGTTGTGGCGTGAACCGCACGTGCTCGCGGAATGGGTGACGTTTAGTGGCGTTTCAGGCAACGGCCACGAATTCAACCTCGTCGCTTTCGGCGCGGGCTGCACCGTGGTGTTTTCGCTGATCGTGCAGATTGGCGAGCAGGTCGACTATCTGCGCTTTCTGCCGCCGCGCACGCGCGCCAACCGGTTTCGCTGGTGGGCCGCGCTGATCGCGGCCGGCCCTGGCTGGATCGTGCCGGGCGCGATGAAAATGCTGGGCGGCGCGTTTCTCGCCTTCCTCGCCATCCAGCACGAGATCGATCCGGTCAAGGCCGTCGAGCCCACGCAGATGTATCTGGTCGCGTATCACTACGTGTTCCATTCGCCTGAAGGCGCGCTTGCTGCGATGACGCTGTTCGTCATCGTGTCGCAACTGAAGATCAACGTGACCAACGCGTATGCCGGCTCGCTCGCGTGGTCGAATTTCTTTGCGCGGCTCACGCATAGCCATCCGGGGCGCGTGGTGTGGCTCGTGTTCAACGTGCTGATTGCACTGCTGCTCGTCGAGATGGGCGTGTTCGAAGCCATCAGCAAGGTGCTTGCGCTGTATGCGAACGTGGCGATTGCCTGGATTGGCGCGGTGGTGGGCGACCTCGTCATCAACAAGCCGCTCGGGTATAGCCCGCGCCATGTCGAGTTCAAACGCGCGCATCTGTACGACGTCAATCCGGTCGGCGTGGGCGCGATGCTGATCGCCTCCGTGATTGCCGCGCTCTCGCATGCGGGTGTGTTCGGCACCACGGCCGAGGCGCTGTCGTCGTTCATTGCGTTGCTGGTGGCGTTCATCTGCGCACCGCTGCTGGCCATCGCCACACGCGGACGCTTCTATCTGGCGCGCGACGGCCGCGACCTCGAAGAAGGCGCGATACTGCGCTGCGTGATCTGCGAAAACACCTTCGAACGCGAGGACATGGCGCACTGCCCGGCTTACGCCGGTTCGATCTGTTCGCTGTGCTGCTCGCTCGATTCGCGCTGCAACGACTCCTGCAAGCCGCACGCGCGACTGCCCGCGCAATTCGGCAAGTCGATGCGCACACTCTTTCCCAGGCTCACGCTTGGGCCGGCGGGTTTGCGGCTCGCACAGTACGCCGGCTTGCTGATCGCCGTGGTGACGTTGCTCGGCGGGGTGCTGGCGGTGCAGTGGTATCAGAGCGTACGCACCCTGCCCAATCTCGACACGACCGTTCACGACGTGCTGCTGCAGGGCTATCTGAAGGCGTTTTTTGCGCTGGCGCTGGTCGGATGTATTGCCGCCTGGTGGCTCGTGCTCGCCAACGAAAACCGCAAGGTCACCCAGGAAGAATCGCAGCGGCAAGCCGAATTGCTGATGCAGGAGATCGAGGCGCACCGCAAGACCGACGCCGCGCTTCAGCGCGCGAGCGCCGCAGCCGAGTCCGCCAATCGTGCCAAGAGCCGCTATGTGACGGGCCTGAGTCACGAACTGCGCACGCCGCTCAACAGCATTCTCGGTTACGCACAACTACTGCTGCAAGGCACCGACGAACTGCCGCCGGCGCGGCGCAACGCCGTGGCGACCATCTATCGCAGCGGCGAGCATCTGCTGGCGCTGGTGGACGGCCTGCTCGACGTCGCACGGATCGAGGCCGGCAAGCTGCAGTTGAACGTGACGGAGATTTCGCTGCCGGACTTCGTCGCGCAACTCGCTGCCATGCTCGAACCGCAGGCCACCGACAAAGGACTGCAGTTCGAATTCCAGACGAGCGGCCGCATGGCGGACGTGGTGCGCATCGACGAAAAACGCGTGCGGCAGATTCTCATCAACCTGATCGGCAACGCGATCCGCTTCACCTCGCACGGTTCGGTGAAGGTGCGCGCGAGCTATGCGTGGGAAGCCATTACCTTTGAAATCGCCGATACCGGGCCCGGCATGCCGGCCAGCGAACTGGAGCGGCTATTCCTGCCATTCGAGCGCGGCGCGGCGGCGCGCGAACACGATCATGGCGCGGGGCTGGGACTGACCATCTGCCGCCTGCTCACGGAACTGATGGGCGGCAACCTGGAAGTGCAAAGCGAAGTGGGCAAAGGCACGCGCTTTATCGTCAAACTGTTCGCGCCTGAAGTGCGCGCGCCGCAGTTGCTCGCGAGCGGCCCGCTCAACGTGAAGGGTTACGACGGGCCGCGCCGCACCGTGCTCGTGGTGGACGATCTCGCCGAGCAACGCCGCATCGTCGTGCAGACGCTGGCGCCGCTGGGCTTCAACGTGGTGGAAGCCGCCAGCGGACCGGAGGCGCTGCAATGGCTCGGGACCGCGTCGGCGGATCTGATCGTGATGGACGTGTCGATGCCGGACATGGACGGCTTCGAGGCGAGCCGGCTGATTCGCGACAATCATCTGTCGTCGGCGCCGGTTCTGATCCTGTCCGCCAACGCATTCGCGGACGATCGCGACAAAGGCGCCGCAGCCGGTTGCGACGACTACCTCGCCAAGCCGCTCTACATTCCGCTGCTGCTCGACAAACTGGCCGCGCTGCTGCAACTGCACTGGATCGTCGAGCCGACCGAAGCGGTAGCGGCCGCCTCCGCCGTTGCACGTGTCGACGTGACGGCGAGCCTGCCCGCCTCGTTGCGCGAAAAGCTGCATGCGCAACTGGAAATGGGTTACGTGCAGGGCTTTATCGAACAACTCGACTCCGCCGAGCATGGCGCACCGGAACTCGCCGCCGTGCTCGAACCATTGCGCGCGCTTGCGCGCCGCTTCCGGTTGACTGAACTCGCGCATCTGCTCGCGCCTACCCAGCAGGTCCATCCCGATGCATGACGAAACTTTGCTTTTGCCGCCCGACACGCAACCGGACTTGCCCGATGGCAAACCGGTCGTGCTGATCGTCGACGACACGCCCGACAATCTCGCGCTGCTTTCCGATACGCTGCAGGCGGCCGGTTACGCGGTACTGGTGGCGCTCGATGGCCAGTCCGCGCTGCAACGCCTCGCGCGCATCACGCCTGACGCCGTTCTGCTCGACGCGCTGATGCCCGGCCTCGACGGCTTCGAGACGTGCCGGCGGATCAAGGCCGATCCGCGCAACCGGCATCTACCCGTGATCTTCATGACCGCACTGACCGATAGCGAGCATGTGGTGCAGGGCTTCCGCGTGGGCGGCATTGATTACGTCACCAAACCCGTCAAGCCAAGCGAGGTCAGCGCGCGGATTGCCGCGCACGTGCAGCGCTCGCGTCAGCAGCGTCAGGCGGACAGGGTGCTGGAGATCGGTATGCGCGCGGCGCTGATTGCGGCCGCGAGCGGTGAGATCAGGTGGCAGAGCGACCTGGCGCGGCAACGGCTGGCGTGGTATGGGTCGGGGCGTGGGCTGATGGATGAGGCAAATGAAGCGGGAAATCAAGCGGCAAATGAACAGGCAAATGAAGACGGCGGCTGTCTGGCTTCGACTTCGTTCACACCTCGACGTGTTGACGAAGCCGCGCTATTGCATCACCCGCTGAGCGAAGCTGGCCTGCGTCTGCCGATGGTGCTGGAGCAATGGTTCGTGCGCTGGATCGAAGCCGGTTGCGACCTGCAAGCCGCCTTCGAGACCGCCGCCGACGGCGTGCGCCGCGTTGTACGCGTATTGGGACCGGCGACGCGCGGCGAATGGGTGATCCTGCTGGAAGAGTTCGACGATGCCACTCACACCAGCGCGCTCGCCGCGCAATTCAGCCTGACCGCACGCGAAGCGGAAGTGCTGCTGTGGCTGTCGCGCGGCAAGACGAACCGGGATATCGGCGACATTCTTGGAATGGCGCCACGCACGGTCAACAAGCACCTCGAACATGTGTTCGGCAAACTGCATGTCGAAACGCGCGCTGCTGCCGCAGCGATTGCGGCGAAGGCGAGCACGCGGTATTGAGGTTTAGCGTGCCCGGGTAGGAGCGGTTCGTCGTCTCAGGGGAATTGCTCTTTCAGCACCCTTTGTCCATCGTCGCAATTATCTGGTCAATTTCTGCCACTTTCGCCTACAACAGTCGGCGTTCGACAATCATTCGTAAATGATGATTGAGCAGGCACGCGCCCGCTCCGTTCATATGCGTCCTGCCGCCCTGCCGACAGGGCGGTAATTCTCATAGTCAGATCCTGAACGTGCCGATTTGCCGATTCTCGAAACCGGTGATATTGGAATCTCGACCAAGACATCAACGTTCGTCAGATCAAGTATTTGAAGAACATCGTGGAGCAAGACCATCGGGCCATCAAACGCCGAACCCGAGCGACGCTCGGATTCAAGGATTTCAACTGTGCGCATGCCATCTGAATGGCATCGAATTAATGCACATGATCAAGAAAGGACAGCCACAATGTTCCGGCAACAGCCGGCTGTCTACCGCCCAGCAATTTTGCCCGTTTGTTTAATAGACTATTCTCGCATATCGCCCTGGCTTGTCCTGCCCGTCTTAATGCGACGAATCCGTCTTGAGCCACGAAGGAAAATTGAAATGCGTGACGCGGCGCCTTCTGCGGAATCTTCACGGCGCTGACCAAAATCTATTTTAAATGCGGTCCATTATATCCAGATTACCGCACAGCGGAATGCCCATGACGGAATGGACTAACATGTTGGCGGAATGCACTATTTTTCAGCGGACCACGTTAATTCGTCATTGATTAGCGTCACGCTCAGCGTGCACGGTTGACCCGGCTCGTCGGCTGCAATAGTTGCTGCATACTCGTGCGCCATCTTGGCATTGCCGCCTTCCACTGCGGCCCGAAACGCTTCAAAGCGAGCATCGAGTTGGATATGCATCTCTATGTCCGGAAGATTCGTCTCGATGAGATCAATCGCTTCCTGATATTTTCCCTGACCGCGTAGCGCAGCCGACTTCTGGATGATTTCATTCCCCGTCATCAACCATTCCTTGCTTGGTGGTTCTCGCGATCACTGAAATAGGCCTGGGTGTTCAGATGAACTTCCGCGTCTGCCGTGATCTCTTCTTTTGTGGCCCATCGGTACGCCGCGTGCTGCAGATCAGGAAGGCGTTCGAGTTCAATCGCGCCGCGCAGCTTGTACCCGAGCACCACATAATGAGTCGAGATACCCGACCGTCCACTAAAATTGTCTTCGTATAGATGTTCGTAGATGCCAAGGAGATCGGCGTCGGCACGTTTAAGATCGGTGAGACCCAGTTCTTCCCTCGCAATCCGGCGAAATGCGTCGTCAAGATGTTCGTTCTTGCGAATGCGCCCGCCGGGCACAAACCAGAAGCCTTGCGCGGGTCTGTTGACGCGGCGCCCGAGAAGATAACTGCCTTCGTCGTTCTCAATGACAAGATCGATGGCAACCAGCGGCGTCGCATCGACGACATTCAAGAACATATCAGTTGGAAGCATAGAAATTCAGCAGAAATTAATCGATAAAGAATGGTGTGTCGATGCCTTCTGCCGGGAAGCATACGTTGGATGATTGAGCCCAATCCGACAATTGCGGGACCTTATCCGCCGCCTTCTGCATTTCTATTTCCGCGCTTCCGTCAAACCCATCATGCCGATCAAATCTTGACAGAAAAAGAAATTACCTTGTCGGCTAACGCCATAAATTCCCAAAAACGTGTCTGCCGAGTAAAGATGCAAGCTCGTCGGACCCTTACGCCTTCGGACCAGTCGATCAAGCGGGCGTTTGCATGACGGCCCACAGATATTTCTACCTTCAACGCGCGCGAGAATCCATGAAAGTCACTATCGTCGGAACCGGTTATGTCGGTCTTGTCACCGGAGCTTGCCTCGCGGAATTGGGTAACGATGTGCTGTGTCTTGATGTCGATGCAACGAAGATTGATGAGCTTAACAATGGTGGTGTGCCAATTTACGAACCTGGTCTAGCGGACGTAATCGCGCGCAATCGCGACGCAGGCCGACTGACGTTCTCCACCGATGTCGCGAAGGGCGTAGCACACGGCGAAATTCAGTTCATCGCAGTGGGAACGCCCCCTGACGAGGACGGCTCCGCAGACTTGAAGTACGTGCTCGCTGCCGCGCGCAGCATCGGCAAGTACATGCACTCTTTCAAGGTAGTTGTAGATAAATCGACCGTACCCGTGGGTACCGCCGACAAAGTGCGCGAGGCTATCGCTGAAGAACTGGCGCTGCGCGGCCATGATGCGGAATTCGCTGTGGTCTCGAACCCCGAATTTCTTAAGGAAGGCGCTGCTGTCGAGGATTTCATGCGTCCAGATCGTATTGTGTTGGGATACGACTCCGATGTTCCGGGACTACGTGCGAAGAGCCTGATGGAACAGCTTTACGCACCGTTTAACCGCAATCATCAGCGCACCCTGTGTATGGACGTGCGATCGGCCGAGTTCACCAAATACGCGGCCAATGCAATGCTTGCCACACGAATCTCCTTCATCAATGAGCTCGCCAATTTGGCGGATCGCGTTGGGGCTGATATCGAACATGTGCGGCGCGGGATTGGTTCTGATCCGCGCATCGGCTACAGTTTTCTGTATGCCGGCTGCGGCTACGGCGGTTCCTGTTTTCCAAAAGACGTGCAGGCATTGATGCATACCGCTAACGAATACGGCGCGGAGCTGAATGTTCTGGCTTCAGTCGAGTATGTGAACTCCCTGCAAAAAACGGTGCTGCTCGACAAGATCAAGCGGCATTTCAGTAACGCGCTCGAAGGCAAACACTTTGCCATCTGGGGCCTTGCTTTCAAACCGAACACCGACGATATGCGGGCGGCAACTAGCCGGCAACTGATTGCTGCGTTGATTAGCAGTAAAGCGTCGGTCAGCGTGTACGACCCCGTTGCGCTTGACGAAGCACGGCGGCTTCTGGCGGATGATCTCGGCCCCGACGACTTTGAGTATGTGACGTTTGCAAAAGAGCGTGACGTTGCGCTTCGGAACGCGGATGCGCTGGTGATTCTGACCGAGTGGAAGGAATTTCGCAGCCCCGATTTCGGCCAGGTAAAAGAGGCACTCAGTGACGCGGTCATATTCGACGGACGCAACCTGTATGACCCCAACGTGATGCGCGATAGCGGTTGGACGTACTACACGATTGGGCGCGATGCGGCTCACTCGATTCCCCGGTAACAGATAAGCCCTGATTCGGGTGAGGATCAGGACCATTACGTCTGTGCTGCTGGGCAACGTCGGCACCAGGCCCTCATATGAATACCTGTTTTGTAAAAGTTCTTCGGATTGCCGCGATCGCAGTTACCGCGGTTGTTGTCATGTGTTCACCGGCAGGTGCGCAAAGTAGCCTGAGCTCGATGCGTGCTCAATATTTACACGGCAGTTCGCAGCGCGGTGCGCAATCGAATTCAGATACATATTTGAATCCTTTGCTCGGGTCGCCACCGGACTACAACGCGACCTACTCGTCGGATGACGACACTGCGGGCTCGAACCGAGGTCACGCGTCTGCGTATGGAGACCAGGCGCGCAATGCAAAGCCTTCCCAAAGCATGCGGATGACTTCGCTGTACGGAGCGCCACAGGATTACGGGGATTCGTATTCGGCTCACTTTGAGAGTCAGCCTCGCAAGACGGATGAGGCGCATCAGACGAAGGGTTTTGGGCTCGCGGCGATGGAGGGGTTGTCGTTGCCGGGGTCGGGGGGGAGAGGCGGAATATCGCCGGGGAAGCTGACATCGCGGCGCAGTAGTGAATTGGGAAAAATCGGGCAGCCTGGCAACGGCAGCGTGTCTGGATCTTCGGTAGCGGGTTTCGAGGAGGATCTTGCCGCACGGCAAGATTCTGGGGTCGGTGGGAATGCGGCTGCGAAATTGTATAGAGCGCCGTGGTAGTTGTTTAACACCCAGATCCCGTCAACTGCCCGCTACGAGGACGTCATACGGGCAAAAAATAGACTGTTTTCTACACCAGCGTCGGATACTTGGCCAGATTATGAAAAAAATTTCACTCATGACGTTGTTCAGCACAGCACTAGTCATGAATACGTTCCTGATGCGCCCCGCAGCACTCGGCCAAGAATACGCCCCTATTGCGATGATTCTGAGCGTCGCGCTTGTGGGAGGGTATCTGGCATTGAGAGGATGCCATGAACGTATAATTTTGGAAGCCAACCGCCGGGATATCCTGTTTACTGTATCAATCATTGTTCTATATTGGCTCTACGAATTGCCATTGGGAATTGTTCAAGGGTCCGATACTATGCTTTTGGCGAAAGACTTTTTGTCAAGCGTGACGATTACCATCTGCTATGCAGTATTCTTGATCGAAGAAAATGAAAACAGAACGTTTTTTCGAATTTTTACTATGATTTTAGCTCTGCTTGGCTGGTCAAGTATTATTACCTTTACCCTCTCGCAAATTTTTGGACTAGACCCACTGTTGCTCTTCTCTCTCCGGGTCAAGGGTTATGACGCAGCAACTATTTCGGCAACAGGGGGGCAGCAAGTGACCACCGGCGCCGTATATTTTCCGTTTTCGATGATGTACAGCGTCTTTACTTCAGCTGGTGGATCAGTATTAAATCGGTATTCGAATTTTTTCCGGGAAGCTGGCATATATCAAGCGGTTTCAGTACTATGTTTTGCATATGAGTGTTTCACACGACGTTCAAAATTCGTCTTGATCGGTTTAACCGCAGGTACAGTGGCCAGTCTTTCTACCCTTGGACTTGTTCTCTTGCCACTTACCGCGGGACTCGTGTACATCACCCAACGTCGCGTAAGCATCGCGCGTCTCATCCTTTTCGGCGGCTTTGCAATAGTCGCGGCGGCAGCACTGGTGTTCACACCGGCCGTGGGCCTCGCCGACAAGCTGGAGACGCACGGTTCATCTGTCACGGATCGCTCCGATGCCATAGACAGAGGCATTGAATCCATTTGGATCAACCCCGTGGGCACAGGTCTATTCAGTGAGAAGCGTGCCGGAGATAGCATATGCTTGCTAGCTGCAATCACGGCGATCGGAGTAATCGGGTTTGCATGTCAAGCATTAGTTCTTTCGGGTATCCGTCCAGCCGCACGAGCGTTCAACCCGAAGGTTGTCATATGCTTTCCGCTTCTCGTGACAGCACTTTTCTCTCAGCCAATCGGAGGTTCTGGCATGACTGGAGTGTTAACTATGGCGTTCGTGTCCGCAACAACGCGCCGGCGCGCTGAGGCACCCGCCGCGTTGTCGCGGGCCCGACACGCCGTCGCTAAACCAACTATCGCTATTCGCTGACCATATTTGGATAAAGTGGACTCTTCGCACCTGCGATAGGAGTGACGCAGTGGGCTAGTGTGTTCCCACTGATATTTGAAACATCAACGGAATCGACGCATCGTGCAAAATTGGCAACGTAGTTACCCGAAATAGTAGTGTTTACGGTGCCCCTATCCGGCAAGAGAATTCCAACCGTTTCAACAGCATCAGCTCCGGGCCCTGCTACATGATTCCCGGTGATGGTCATCCGGTTTGATTGTTCAACGTCATGACTGACACTCGGCCGGACACCAACCTCAATCCCATTGTTTTTTCCCTTCACTGTGATCACGTTTCCCGTTATGGTCACGGCACCACTCGCATCTTCAACATGAAGCGTTCCATTGGCACTCGATGCATTTGAGGTCACCACGTTACCCGAAATGGAGAGCCGGCTGACATGAGCTACGTTGAGTGGAAGGTCAAGACGAAGATTTTTCGGCTCGATCGTGTTATCAGCGATCACAACGTCCGACACAAAAATATGCGGAGTATTGATACCCAGCGTCGCGTCGATGAACGTATTATTTGAAATATTAATGTGCGATGACGGCTTGCCCAATGGGTTGGTGCGAACGCTTTGCGACATACCATTCTGGTTATTGATTTGAGCACCGTATGTACAATTCTCGAATCGATTATCGCTGATGGACACGCCGTCGAGTCCCGTCCCTGTCATCCATAATCCGTAGATGTTCGACTTAACCCCGGACTTGTCCGTCGCAGCACACACGACACGATTGCGATAGAAGCGTTGATTGGTAACGTCATTTACCGAATTTAAAACGCCTTGCATCGCCGCCGCCCCGCTGTTCGAAAGTTGAAAATTTACCTCTGTCACAAAAGAATCTGTTCCGCCCCAAAAAAAAGCCATCGGAGTTTTCGAACTATTGAGCGCAAAACTGAGCGTCGCACCTTCCCCCAATGTGGACACACCGCGCGCGTCGATCTGACCCGTTACATGGTATTCGCGGCCGCGGAGAAAAACGCTCTGATGCGCTTTCCGTGCCGCGGCATACATTCGGTTCAGGGCTGCAGTGTCATCATTGGAGCCATCTCCCAGTGCACCAAATCTCATCGGTGTCATCAATGTAAATTCTGAATTTACGAGTGAATCTGCGCGGAACATGCCAATCGGCTCGGATTGCGAGGACGCATATGTAGCCATAGCGACTGAAATCGACGCCCCGGCAGCAATAGCACTTAGGATGGGATACCGCATAATGCTCCCTGAGCAGGTCGAAGAGAAGGCGCAGTTGAAGAGAGATGGGCGCCACTGTCCCGTTGACAGTGGCCTCCCGAGCACATCGTGTTTACCAATCTTTGATGACCGACAGATAAATTAAGAGGTCAGATTTATTGTGCGAATAGCCCCCGAGGCGGTAATCGGACATCTTCAAGTAAAAACCGATCCCTCCCTCACCCGATCACACAGCACCTGAAACCTGCCATCAAGACGCTCAATCACAGCACGCCGCGACAGTTCCGTCTCAGCATAAAAGCGCGCAGCAGCACCCAGCCTACGCCGCATACCCTCATCATCCGCAAGCTTCTCGATCGCCACCACCAGCGCCTCGACATCCTCTGGTGGCACCGTCACGCCACGCGCGGAAACCACATCAAAGAGTTCAGTTCCCGCACGCGCCATAGCGATGATCGCGCGCCCGCTCGCGAGCATGCCCGTCAATTTTGAAGGCATAACCAGATCAGCCGCATCCGCGCGCTGCGGCAGAACGTGAATATCCGCCACATTGAGCAAATCATTCAGTTTTTCCAAAGGCTGTAGCGAAAGAAACGTGCAGTTAGCCAGATGCGCGCATTGCTCAACCAGACTGGCCTTGCATGGTCCATCCCCGCAAAGCACGAAATGGATGTCCAGTCGATATGCAAGCGCCGCCGCTGCCTGAGCCAGCACTTCGATACCCTGCTTTGCGCCCATATTCCCCGAATACAGAACAACGATCGATTCCTTGGGAATATTCAACGCTGCGCGATACGAACTGGGACGCTCCAACGGAAAGATGATGTTCACATCAACCCAATTGGGCAGCGCAAACAATCGCGGCGTAGCCACGCCTTTCCTGCGCCCGTGCTCGATCATTTTTGCGGAAATGGTCGACACCACATCGAAGCGCCGCATCAGCCAACTTTCCACACCTAGAGCAAGCTTTCTCAAGCGCTTACCCTTCAGCAGCCCGAGTTCGAAAGCGGCGTCGACTTCATAGTCCTGAATGTGCAGCCACGTGCGCGCTCTCGCCAACTTGCCGAACATCAACGCAGCCGGGATGTTCATCAAGCTCGGTGCAACCGCGATCACAATGTCGGGGCGCCAGAACAACTGCGCAAATACGGTCGGCATACTCGCAATTGCAAAGCTGGCGAGATGCAGAAGGCGCTTCAACCCACCGGGACGACTAGGCACCCATACTGGCGCACGCTGGATACGCACAGCCGCAAGTTCTTCAGTGCGATAACGCCAAGCCGAATGACCGGCGCCAATCCGCCACTCCGGATAGTAGGGCGGTGCACAGACCACGCGCACCTGGTACCCCGCATCGGCCAAAGATTCCGCCATCTCGGCACTGTACTTTCCGATGCCAGTAAGTTCGGGCGCATAGTTAAGACCATAGATCAGAACCTTTCTGGAGGGCCGCCGATCGGCAGTGGCTGGACTGGACTGGACAAGTGCACGTTTCATGCTTTCGGAGCCTTCAAACGCTCCTGCACCTTCAATACGATGAAGTACTCGTAGATGGATTGCAGCACGGCATAAACGAATCCAGGCCGCCCGTCCAGAAACCCCCTTCGAACGCCGTACAACACAAAGAATTTGACAAGCGGACGCAGCGGAACCTTGTAGAACAAGCCCTTCTGATGATAGCGACGCACCTGAAAATCCTCGGCCAGCAACGCTTTCGACAATTTAAATTTCTCGCCCTTGCTCGCGTTCAGCAGAAACTGATCCGCCTCTAGCGAGCTATACGAATTGTGCCGCGCCAACCAATGCGAAACGCCCTTGCTGAATGGATGATGGTCGAGATACCCGCCAATCCTGCCCGTCTTGCCATTGACCACGGTGACAGGATTCACCATTCGCTCGTACCGAATGTAGGCCGGCTTGAACAGGCGAACATAGTAAGGCGACACCTGAACGTGTTTTAGCCAGCGCTCGCTAAAGAAATCGCGACGCTGTACCTCGAAGGCAACGCAATCGGTAGCGCTCGACACCAACTCGCGGACCGCTCGGGCCAGATCCTCAGTTACACGTTCGTCTGCGTCGACATAAAGCACCCAGTCGTGCTTGAATTTGATGTTGGCCAAGCCCCAATTCTGGTGACTGGCCCAGTTATCAAACTCTCTCGATGTAATCTGCGCACCCAGCAGCTTGGCAAGCTCAACCGTACGATCGGTGCTGTGAGAATCGTATACGTGAATGTCATCGCACCATTCAATGACACTCTCCAGGCAGCCTGGAAGATCCTTTTCTTCGTTCTTTGTCAGAATGAGAACCGAGACACCGCTCATTGCATTTCTCCAGATCGAGTTCGAGTGGCGATCTTTTTCGCAGGCATGCCTGCGTATACCGTCCAGCTCTCGCGAAGACTACGGGTGACCACCGACCGCGCACCCACCACCACACCGTCGGCAACCGCCACGCCCGGACACACAAACGCCTCAGCGCAAATCCACGCGTCGCGCCCGATGGAAATCGGCTCCGCCGTGAGTTGAAACATAGGGTCATTGAAATCGTGACTGCCGGTGCACAGATGTGCACCCTGAGAAATCACGCAGCGTTCCCCCAAAACAATCCTTTCCATCGAGTAGAGCGTGACACCATTTGCAACGCCGGCCAGTGCCCCAACCGAAAGGTTCCAGGGCGCCCAGATCCTGACCCTCGGATAAATGTGTGCGCCCGTGCCGACTTGCGCACCGAAGGCTCTCAAAACAACTCGCCGCCAAGCATGACAAGGCCGCGGCGTAGGCAGAAAAAGCAGCACGTAGGCGACGCCCCACAGTACGCGTGCCAGGCGATTTTTCAGCGAGAAGGAAGGAGCAACCTTGGAGTCCACACGTTGCAGTATCATCGTTCAGGCCTCTTGCTGAACTGCAACGGGTGCACAATAACTCCCGCCGGCAACGGGTGCTTCGAGCATTTTTTTGTGTATCGACTCATCCCTCGAAATTGCAAAGCGACGCTTGATCAGACGAGCCGGGACGCCACCCACCACGGTGAACGGTTCGATATCTCGAGTAACAACCGCGCCGGATGCGACAACCGCACCATCGCCAATGGTGATTCCACAAAGAATGGTCGCACCGGCGCCAATCCAGACATCCTTGCCGATATGCGTCGGGCGAAAGGGAGGTCTGCCGCTGAAAATGATCGGAACGCCAGGAAGATCGAAGATATGGTCGTTGCCCACAATCTGCACGTTAGGCCCCAACATCGAATAACTACCTACACGAACCCCTGGGTTGATCCGGCAGCCAGGCCCTACGTAAACATATTCGCCTGCATGGAAATCCCGGCTGATATCGCCATATCCGCCGAATAGCACCGTGGAGTGAACGTCGTTGAGCCTGAGCATTTTCCGCCAGAACAGTCTTCTGGCGCTACGCATGGCGGCCCTAAGATCGGCCTTCATACCCATCTCCATAGAGGACCTGCATGTCATTGCCGGGGCCGGCCGCTTTTCCGCGAATTGCATCCGAAAGCACTTCACATTGCCTATGTGGGTTGTATATTTCGTCGACAACCCTGAAGCAGTTCTTCCGAGTCTGGCGCCGGTCGCAGAATACGTTAGGAATTGAAATCAGGCACTGCGATAACTCGGCTACGTCGCCGTGTTGAAACAACATGCCTGAGAATCCGGGTGCGACTGCCTCCGCCTCGGGCATTTGGCGATCCATGTCCGAGTGGCTGATAACCGGTGTCCCGAACATGAGCGCATGCATGGCGGTCAAGCCAACTTTTCCAGGCGAGACCACAACGTCGGCATAGAATATATAAGCGGCTACGGCCTCTTCGTCATACAACTCGCCGACGAAATCGATGTCCAGCTTCAACTGCGCAGCAAGCGCTCTAAGCCCACTCTCAGCCGGGCCTCCCCCGATCAACGTCAGCTTGAATTGCAGTTCCGACGTTTCTAGCGCCAGCGACACCGCACGCATCAAAACGTCGTATTCGCATTTGTCCGTCAGTCTGGAAACGCCGAGAATGCGGATTTCCGAGGGCTGCCGACCCTTCTCCGGACGTTCCAGTAATGCGCGGCGGGTACGCAACTGTGACTGATAATCCAGACTGTTGAACCCCACGTAGAGGTTCCTGGAACGAAATCCAAAATTCTCCGCAATGCATTTTGCCCGGTAGCCATACAGATACTGCGCATGCCCGAGCGAAAAGAACACACGCCTGATGTGGTTCTTCAAGGATCGGTCCGCCGAGAGAAAGCCATGCCCCCAAAAAAGTACACGCTTGCCGGTCATACGTCCGATTGCTGCGGCCAGCCAGGTAGTCAGGAAATTCGGATTGGCAAGCAGCACCAACACGTCGAACTCTCTCGATAGCGCGGCGCGTACCGCGGCCCACTGAAACGAGATGTTATTGACGACCTTGACCGCTGCGGGTCTGAAATCCGTATTGGCGTCGAAACGCAATGACGGGATACCCTGATAGCACACCACTGGGTCGCCGAAAAACGTCAGGTTAAAGTCGTCCCGGCCGATCGCATCGAGAATACCCTTACGGTAGTGGGGGAAAAAGTGGTACACGATAGCGACCCGGGGGCGCTTGTTCGAGCCACCGCTCTCGCCCGATTGAAGCATGGCAGGTGATGACCCACCGCGTGTGCCGTGCTTTACGCGTGTCAAGTTAACGATAGTCATGAGTGTCCCGTACTTGATGAACGTGCTCGATGGCATCCATTACATTGCATCCGAAATTTTTTGGACTGTGCTGAAGTGCAAATTGGCCCAGCGAAGACGATCCCTTGATTGAATGCACCATCGCTTCCAGTTTTGCCCAATCAAAGCGCGGCGCCGGCGGCGGTGCGAGAAGAAAGTCATCCCACCGAAGGCCAAGCGAATGTTTTTGTCGATTGTGTTCGATGAGGCCGTAATTCGAGGTGATCACCGGCACACCGGCTTGGGCCGACTGAATCAATACGCCACTCATGCCACTAAAGTTCTCGTAGCATAGCCACATTGCGTCGGCTGCGGCGAATGCCCAGCCCTCTTCCTGCTCCGTACAGAATCTGTTCAGTTCCACCACCTGCGACCAGCGCGCCCCAATTTCCGACTTGAAAGTCTGGATAAGACGCGCGGCTTCAGCATCTTGTGCACCGGCAAGCACAAGCCTGAAGTGCGCGGGGATGTCCACCGCGGAAAACATACTCAGCAGCCGGGCGAGGCCTTTGCGGGGGCTGAGCGACCCGTAGGAGGCGATCACAAAGTGGTCATCTTCCAGCCCCAAAGCCTGCCGGGCAGCCTGCCTTTGTGCAGGTTTGCCGATGAACGACACGTCCGGCACATATCTGAGCCTCGGCGCCAATGCCGGCATGTTCTGTGCCACGTATTTCTGCAACGGCTCATCTATCGTCGTCGCGACCGCCATCGCCCGAACGCTCAGCAATCTCCGGAACAACATTCGATTGACAACATCCATCTTGTCGCGCGATCCGGCTATACCGCATGCATGATGATGAAACTTCGCGGCGAGAATCATGCCACCGAACGGTGTCGCCCCAAACGGCGACCCGCGCAATCCGACAATCTTGTCGATATAATTGAAGTAAGGGACGTACACAAAATCAACTGCATTCGTCTTGCTATACGTTTGATAGGCCTGCTCAAAAGCCCGCAGGTAAGCGTGCTGACCACGCAATAATTTCAGCTTTCCATATCGGTTTTCCCGCGGAATTTCCGGCATTTTTATAACGCCCAGCCCCGATGCCGACGCCGACATCACGGCTTGTGTCGCAGAATGCGCAAGTGCTGACTCCGTCGTCGTTAGCGTAACTTTCCATCCCCGCCGCAGCGCCTCTTGAGCTATCAGGCGGACATACAGCACCATACGGTGCCCCGTTGCCTCGGGTTCGACCAGCAGCAACCGCGCCATGTCACACCCTCCCGGGCCGAGCCGGGCCGGCGCTCAATCGCGGACGCAATATGACCTCACCAAATAACGTGGCATAACGTTGAGCCACATGCACAATCGAATAGGCACTCAAATCACGCGAGTGGCGATTCCGCGCTTGCGTGAGCAACGAGGTGATTGACGCCGCATAATCTTTGTGATTTGCCGGATCGACTGTCACGACGCCGGAGAAACGTGCAGCAAACTCAAATACGGGAAGGGTCGACGCGACAATGGGCACGCCGCTCGCGAGCGCCTCGATCATCGCGACACTGTGGGCCTCGCGCTCGGAAGGCATGACGTACACATCCGCTGCGCAAAGCAACGCTGGAACGTCCGCGCGGCTGCCCAGAAACCGCACCTTGTCCGTCAAATGGTGTTGCTCTACCCATCGTTTCAGCATGTCGCCGTAAGCGGGATCTTCGGTCAATCCAGCCAGCCATAGTTCGGCTGTCCGACCAGCGTGAAGCATATCCTTCAACGCCAGTATGCTAGCGGCCTGGTTCTTCACCGACGACAGACGCCCCACCTGAAGCACCACGGACACATTGTCGTCGACCTTGAATTCGGCCCGCAACCGTCGCCTCGTCTCGGCATCGAAAGCGAAACGATCGAGCTGCGTGCCGTTCGGGATTGTCAACAACCGGCTCGGCGAACCACATCGCAAGCGATAATTGTATGCAGCGGTCTCGGTGACGGTGACCACGGCCGCGGCATCCTGCTTAAGAATGCGTTCACTCAGTCGGAGAAGACCGCCCGCGTAGTCGTCATTGGTAGCTGCGTGCATGACAGTGATGACCGGAATGGCCGACGCGGTCAGTTTCGTCGCAAGGCGAGCGTATGCCGCCGGGATAACCGAGTGCGCGACAACGACGTCAGGACAAAAATCGCGTAGTGCAGCGCGAATGAAGCGAAGCCGTCCCACACGCCCGAGCAATCGTTCAGGTGCTGCGCACCAGACGCCCACTGCTTCCAGTTTGGACCAGACCTGCTCAAAGGGCTCCTCGCACGGGTTGATCCCGATGACGCCGGTTGCACCGACTTTCGCGGCCGTGTGTACTTCCGCCAACGTAGCAGCAAGCATTTCGGCTCCGGAATGCCGCGGCGTCAACACCACGTGCATGATGCGCATAACAATCTCTCTCTAGACGGACAGTAAAATTCCAGCACGCAGCCGCTGAAATGGCAGCACCAATGCAATCGCGCAAACGAGCGCAAGTCCCACCGCATGATACGGAAGCGTCGCGAGCACCCGGTCCAGAACCACGATCAGGACAGCCACCGGCATCCCCTCCGTAACGAGCGGCAATAGCTCCCGGATCTGGTCTCGGTCATCCGCAAGAACGTCCCAGAGCATCAACGCGGTGCAGGCGAAAACCGAGATCGTCGCGGCAAATGCAACACCAATTGCCCCGAGCCAAGGCACCAGAATCGCCGACGAAACCAACAGGCACACCAACTGCACGAGCGTTCCGCGAGTGACCCGGCTCGGCCTTCCTGTACCGCGCAAATAGGAAGTCAGCAAGCCGACCAGAACACCGGCCGCCATCAGATAAACAAAAATACGGAAAAACGGGACCGCGCCGCTCCATTGCCCCCCCAGAGTCAGATGGATAATGTCGCGCGCGGCCACGCAGAGAAATGTTGCGACCACGAGCGCGATCGTTCCCAACTGACTAAACAGTGCCAATGCGTAGTGCGCCGCGCGGCTTTTGTCCTGACGCGCTAACTCGGAAAAGTTCGGGAAAAGGTACTGACTCATCGCGATGCCGAAATCAGCCACACCAAATTGTGCGAGACGGCTTGCTGTCTGGTACAACCCCAGAACCTGTACGCCAAATGTCTTGACCGTAATAATCCGGTCCAACTGATTCACAATGATGGTGAGCAAGCTGCTCGCCCAAACCCAGCGGCCGAATTCCATCACCTCGCCCAGCGGCTTGGCGTCAAAATTCAATCGAGGTCTGGACTTGAACACAATGTGTGAGGCGATAGCCTTCAGAAACTCCGATAACGGCAAGGCCGCGAGAACCCACACCACCTCGCGATAAGCCAGCGCGGCGACGGCGGACATAACGAAATCGGCCATCACAAAGCTACTCGTCAACAAAGCGACCGTACGGAACCGCCGGTCCCGCTGCGCGATGACGACACGCACGCTGGCTATGCACCTGGCGAATGGCACCAGTGCGACCATCTGCAAAACGGTGGTGCCCTCCGGGATATTCATCAACCGTCCAATCAGACCGGATGAAGCAAACAGCACAACGCTCAGAAAAAAGCCTCGCAGTGCGGTTGCCGTCCACAGTGCGTCAAGGCCGCGTTGATCCAGTAGCTCCCGCCGCTGGATCAACGCATGGCTCATTCCCATCTCGGTCAACGACTCAGCTATCGACAAGGCCATCAGGCACGCTGCGATCAGGCCGATCGAATGGGGTCCCAGCAAGCGCGCCAGCAGGAAGAACTTGAACGCCACCAGCAGGCGCGACACACCCTGCTGCGCAAAGACCCACGTCACGCTGCTTTCATCGAATCGCATCAGTTTCATTGAGTAGCGGACACGCCTAGGCCCGTTCCAGAACTTGCGTTTCGTGACATAGCAAGAAGTCTTCGTATGTCGCGGCAAGTCCTTCCTGCAAACCGATCTTTGCGCACCAGCCAAGCTCGGCCAGCTTGCTCACGTCAAGTAGCTTTTGCGGCGTACCGTCAGGCTTGCTTATGTCGAACTCGATGCCGCCGTCAAAGCCAACCGCGTGCATCGCCGCACGGGCGAGTTCCTCAATCGTGACATCCGTGCCACAGCCTACGTTGTACCAACCGCCCTCGATTCCACGCTCTAGCATGAATACCGCTGCATCGGCCATATCGTCAACGTGCAGAAACTCCCGGCGTGCGCGACCGGTTCCCCATACCGCGAGATTGCTCGCACCGTTCACTTTCGCTTCATGGGCCTTACGCAGCAGCGCCGGCAGCACGTGGCTCGTTTTCAGGTCGTAGTTGTCGTTCGGTCCATAGAGATTCGTTGGCATCAGCGAGATGTACCGTGTGCCGAACTGCCTGTTGAACGCCTCGCAAAGCTTGATACCCGCAATCTTTGCAATTGCGTAAGGTTCATTAGTGCGTTCCAACGGACCATCCAGCAGGTATTCTTCCTTGATGGGTTGCCCGGCTTCACGCGGATAAATACAGGAAGAGCCGAGAAACAACAGCCGCTGAACGCCCGCTCGAAACGCCGAATGAATCACGTTGGCTTGGATGATCAGATTCAGATACAGGAAGTCCGCGGGATACGTATCGTTAGCCAGGATCCCGCCCACTTTCGCGGCAGCGAGTATGACCACATCGATCGCCTCCTCGCGGAAGAATTGCTCAACGCCCGCCTGGTCGGTCAAGTCGAGATCAGCGCGGTTGCGCGTCACCACATTGCCGTAGCCGCGTGAAGCGAGATTGCGCAGCAGTGCCGAGCCGGCCATTCCGCGGTGGCCGGCGACGAAGATTCGAGCGCTCTTATCCATGGTGTTTACTCGTTATACTCAAACGTTTTGAAACCCGCGAGAGTGACCAACGCATCCCGCTTCGCAACCTGGTAGTCGGAACGCACCATTTCCTTCACCAGCGATTCGAACGACGTAGTCGGCTTCCAACCCAACTTTTCGTGTGCCTTGGTGGGATCGCCCAGCAACGTTTCCACTTCGGCCGGACGGAAATAACGCGGATCGACACGCACAATCACATCACCGCGCGACACTTTCGCCTCATTGCCCTCCATGCGCTCGACAATACCCACCTCGTCGACGCCCGTACCTTCAAAGCGCAGATGGATGCCCAGTTCGGCAGCAGCCTGCTCGACGAACTGACGCACGCTATATTGCACCCCCGTAGCAATCACGAAGTCTTCGGGCTGCTCCTGTTGCAGCATCATCCATTGCATTTCGACGTAATCGCGCGCATGCCCCCAGTCGCGTAGCGCGGACATGTTGCCGAGGTACAGACACTCCTGCAGGCCCGTTGCAATGCGCGAAATCGCCCGCGTGATCTTGCGCGTCACGAACGTTTCGCCGCGCACCGGCGACTCGTGATTGAACAGAATGCCGTTGCAGGCATAGATGCCGTAAGCTTCACGATAGTTGACCGTCATCCAGTAGGCGTACAGCTTGGCCACTGCGTAGGGGCTTCTCGGATAGAACGGCGTGGTTTCCTTTTGCGGGATTTCCTGCACCAGCCCGTAGAGTTCGGATGTCGAAGCCTGATAGAAGCGCGCCTTCTTTTCAAGCCCGAGAATCCTGATTGCTTCAAGAATGCGCAATGCGCCAATGCCGTCGGCATTCGCCGTGTACTCTGGCTCCTCGAACGAAACCGCAACGTGGCTCTGCGCACCAAGGTTATAAATCTCATCAGGCTGCGCACTTTGAATGATCCGCACCAGACTAGTCGAATCGGTCAGATCCCCATGATGCAGAATGAAGCGGCGATCGGACGCATGCGGATCCTGGTACAGGTGATCAATCCGCTCCGTGTTGAACAACGATGAACGGCGTTTAATGCCGTGAACTTCATAACCCTTATTCAACAGCAACTCGGCGAGGTATGAACCGTCCTGACCTGTAATGCCCGTAATCAACGCAACTTTATGACTCATGGTGTGATACTCCTCGTAATCGATCTACCGGAGCCGCTCTCGCGCCTTGCTTCGGTTTTGCGACGGCTAATCCGTGCTGCTTTCATAACCGTAGTAATACGTGCCATAGCCAAGACGTCTCTGCGGCACATCGGTAAACAACACCCCCTTCAGCTCGACGCCGGCATTGCGCAGCCGGTTGACGCATTCAACAATCTCCGCCAAGGGGTGGCGCCCGTGACGAACCACCAGCAAGGTCGTACCGGCGTTCTTGGCGATCAGCGCCGCATCGGTTACCGCCAGCAGCGGCGGCGTGTCCACAATAACGATGTCGTAGAGACTCGAAACGTGTTCGAGCATCGCTTTAAAGCGATCACTCATTAGCAGTTCGGCGGGATTTGGCGGTAGTAGCCCCTTCGGCAGAACATCCAGATTCGGTAACACTTCGTGCAGGACCGCACTGCTAATATCCAGTCCGGCGATGACGTCTGAAAGCCCCGGTTCTCTGGCCACGCCGAAATAGGTATGCAGGTCGCCACGTCGCATATCGCCGTCGATCACCAGCACACGCTTGCCACCGCTGGCGAGCACCACGGCAAGATTCACCGACATAAAGGATTTCCCAACCCCCGGGCGCGGGCCGGCAACCACAATGACGTTATTGGCAGCGTCTAGCAGGCCGAACTGCAGCGCAGTACGGAGACTCCGGATTCCCTCAATCGCAACATCCTCCGAGGCGAGCGAAGCAAGTACGTGATGACCCGGGCGGCCACGTCGCATGGTTTGATACAAACGCATCTGCGTATCGCTGTGCGGCACGGCCGCGTAGACCGGCAAGCCCAGCGCGTGTTCGATTTCATCGCTGTTTTCCACACCGCCGAACAACGCGTTCCTGACAAACGCCGCAGCCGTCCCTGCGATGAGACCCAGTACGGCTGCGAGCACGATAACGAGCGCCCGTTTCGGCCTGACTGGCACCTCGCCGGCCACCGCGTAATCCACCACGCGAACATTGCCGACCTGGCCCGCCTTGACGATCTTCAACTGCTGGGCGCTGTCCAGCAGATTTGTATAAAGCTCAGTATTGACACGCACGTCGCGCAACAGGCGTAGAGCAGATTGCTCCGTGTCTGGCAAAGTAGAAACGCGTCTGTTCAACTGATCCTGCTGCGCCTGGAGCGACGCGATCTGCGCATTCAGTGCCACAACCCCCGGGTGCGTTGCGGTAAAACGCTGCACCATTTCAATCTGCTGTTGCTGCAGATCGACCAACTTGGTCTTACTGTCGACAATCTGTTGCAGCAGCAATCGGCTTTCCTCGGTCAGATCGACCGTCCCCTTCTGGTTGCGAAAGGCGTTATAGCGATCCTCTGCCTGATCGAGCTGCTTGCGCAGTTGCGGCAATTGCTGATCCAGAAAGCTGAGGGTGTGCTCCGCTTCGGCGGACTTCCGGTCGATATTCTGCTGAACATAGGCCGCGGCTATCGTATTAATGATCTCGGCAGTGCGCTTGCTGTCCGCGCCGTCGAGCGAAACGCCGATCACACCGGACTGCTTGGTCTTCTCTGCGATAACGAGGGAGCTCTGCAACTGGTCGATCGTGAGGAGGGTAGAGGTGCGAGTGACATAGAACTCGGTGCCTGGCCGCGCCTCAAGATGCGATACCTGCAGCTCGATCTGATCGGCCGATTCGCCGCCATGCACGACATCGCCCACATGTCCGTGAAGAACAATGTCGCCGTCAGGATCGACCAGGTCGAATTTGTTTTCGCCGCGCGCTATCAGTTTGTACCTCACGTCGTATCGGGCGTGCGGCACATTGAATAGCGATACTTCGATCTTCTCTCCACCCCATGCAAAGCGCGTAACACCAAACATGGGCACTGCCAGTTCGTTAGTCGCAGCGTGTCGCGCGAACACCGCGCCGATCAGCGGAAAATAATGCGGCTGAGCGCTGATATCGAGATGCAGCGATTTCACGGTTTGGCCAACCACGAGCCGCGATCGGATCAACTCGATCTCGGCATCGGCGGTCTGCTTGGTATCGAAGATCGAAGCCAACTCGCCTAATGCATCTTTGGTTGAATTAGCACTGTCTTCCACCTGGATCATTGCGTCAGCGCGATACACTGGCCTTGCGGCAAACGCATAGACCGTACCGATTACTAGCACGGCAGCCGTTACGGCAACAATCAGCCTCCAGCCCTCTGTGATGACGGAAAGATAGGCGGAGAGATTTATCTCGTCGCTACTCGACGATTCGAGGAATCGATTTTGTTTTCCGGTTGCCATAAATTAGTGAGTCAATCGAACCATTGCATCGGACCAGTGCGCCACCCCACGCTCGATTTGCGCCACGGCTATTTCGAAAACCGCGCGTCCTTTGCGGTACGGGTCTAATACGTCTATTCCTTCACGCTCACCAAGGCGATAGACCTTTCCCTTCGCGAACGGATAATTCGTTTCGATTCCTTTGCGCTGCTCCTGCGTCATCGAAAGAACGAGGTCAGCCGAGCGCACGTGGAACAAGCTCAGGTCCGCAGCAATATGGCTTCCAATATCGATGTCGCGCTCCGCCATTAATTCGATGGCGACCGGATCCGCGCTGCGGCCAACGAGCGCGGCCAAGCCGGCGGACATCACGCGCACGCCTGGGAATTGCCTGGCGAGCAGCCCTTGCGCCATCGGGCTCCGGCAGACGTTCCCTTCACACACAACAAGGATGCAGTCGATCATTTCGTCACGACCGCGCCGGTCAGGCCAGCGTTGATCGCGGGCAGCAGCAGATTGAGCACGCGGCTGAAGCGGACCAGTCCGTTCCCATCCACGTAGACAATGTCTTTCGGCTGTAGATCAAATTCATTGGCCAATACCATTGCAACCGGCGAATGCGCATCGAGATGGAATATCTGCGGTGTCGAACCGGATGACCCGCGAATCACATAGAGTTGCGCCGCGTCCGCACTCGCGGTATTCATGCTGCCCGCTTGCGATAGCGCGTCGCTCAAGGTCAGTTTGCCGCTCTTCATAGGAATCGCTGTGATCGGCTTGTTCACCTCGCCCATCACATACGCACCGTTGTCGTCACGCGAAACGACTCGCAACAAGTCGCCGTTCTTCAAGAGAATCTTTGAAGGGTTCTGGTCGCTCGATAACATGCTCGATAGATTCAACCGGTACGACACGCCGTTGCGCACGAGAATCATGCGGCTTTGATCGGCCGTGGTACTAAAGTCGCCGGCTCGGTTGATCGCTTCGAATAGCGTGAGCGGCACATCGTTAATCGGCACCACTCCCGGCGTACGCACCTCGCCGTCCACATATGCCTGCTTGGCGCGGAACGAAGCCACTCTGACCGTCACCTGCGGACGCACGAACACCTTGCTGATTGCTGTGTACACAGCCTGCTGACTCTGGTCGACACGCAAGCCGGCAACATGCACGTTGCCCGCATAGGGCACCTGTATATTGCCGTTGTTGTCGACCACGAAGCCCTGGGCGGGATCATAGGGACGATTGTTCGTTTGCGTTTGCGCGCCCAATGCCGCCGTCAACTCGGGGTGGTCCCATACCGTGATCTGCAGCACGTCGCCTACACCTAGTGTGTATGGCTCCGGCTTTCCCATCAATTCATACAATTGCGTGTTCGCCTGCAGATCGGACTCGCGCATTTTTTCCGTCAATGCAATGTTGATATCGGTGATCGGAATCTGTACGTTGGTTGGCGGCGTATCTGAACTTGCGCTGGCAAGCGGCAAGGTTGCCGGTGTTACCATCCGCATGCCAGGCGCCACGGAACAAGCCGACAGAACGCCGCTCACCGCGAGGCTCACCAGCACACGAGTACAGCGACGAACATGAGACCTCGCTCTGTCTGCACCCCACTTCCCCAAAAATCCCATCAGGTATTCCTTAAATTTCGTCTAACTCTACTTCGCTTCGCGATCGACTTTTCTGCCTGGAACAACAGAAAACTCCGTGGTTTGCCAGCGTGACTAGTACGCGTTGCTACTTACTAGTCCCTTGACCACAGTGGTCATGACAATCCGCATGTCCAACGCAAACGACCAGTTACGCAAGTAGTAAAGGTCGTGCTCCACCCGCATCTGCATCTTCTCGACCCGATCCGTCTCGCCACGAAATCCATTCACCTGCGCCCACCCGGTAATGCCCGGTTTGATCCGGTAACGATGGATGTAGCCATTGATGACTTTCTGATAAAACTCATCGTGCTCGATTGCATGCGGGCGAGGACCGACTACCGACATTTCACCGCGCAGCACATTAAAAAACTGCGGTAGTTCGTCGAGACTGGTTCGCCGTAACAACGCGCCCACACGCGTAATTCTTGGGTCACCTTTGGTAGCTTGAGTAACCACGCCGGTTTTTTCGGCGTGCGGACGCATGGTGCGGAACTTATAGATCTTGAATACCCGGCCATCGGCGCCTTTCCGGTATTGCGTAAAAAATACCGGGCCGCGTGAAGAACACTTCACCATTACCGCAATCATCACCAGCAATGGCAGCAACGCAATCAAGGCGAGCGCGGCAAATACGCGATCGAAAATTTCTTTCTGCAGAATTGCGCGTGCCGGCAAAGGCGATGCGACGAGACTGATTGCCGGTGCGCCGATCAGGTCGATCACGCTGCATTCGAATAGCGCCATGCTGCGCACGTCGGGAATGAAGCGGATGTTCACAAGATCGTTACGGAACTCATCGACGAAGTGCAGCGTGGTCGACGCTTCCGACAAGGGTAAAGCCAGCCAGATTTCCCGCACGCCGTTGCCCCGAATATGCTCGGCGAACTCGCCAAAGTCGTCGAACAGCGGCACGCCGTTCGGCGCGGCGCCGCCATCGGGCTGGGTGTCAAATATCGCGGATGCGCGGAACCCACTGGCCGGCGCCGCCATGAGCTTGTTTACAACTTCACGGCAATGAACCCCGACGCCGAGCACCGCCACATTGCGCAAGTTCAGGCCGGCATAGCGCACGCTGCGCAGCACCGCATGGACCAATAAGCGCGACGTAATCAACGCGCCGCCCGCTGTCGCGGTCCAATAGGCAAACCACAGCCGCGAAATAAAATCCGTGCGATGCAGCGAGAACATCAGCACCAGACCGCTCGCCTGCACGACCAGCCACGCGATCGAAACCTGCCCGGCTAGTCGAAGCAGAGACCGGCCACGCCATGACTCGTACAAGCCAAATGCCGGAAATGCCACCAATGCGAAAGCGACGGAAAAGGTAATGAATGCGCCGTCTCCCCGGATCTGCGTCAGATCCTCAAAGCGGATATGCGACGCCGCGATGGCGCCCCCCACAATGAGAACAATATCCACAAGCCGCGCCAAGAACCCCCGTATCCCCCGCATCTCGCGATTCCCCGTTAAAGTTGGACTGCTTTCCACCTACGCACTACGCGCGGCCGTATGTGTCATCAAAACGAACGATGTCGTCTTCGCCGAGATAGGATCCGGACTGCACTTCGATGAGCTCTAGCGGCAACTTTCCGGGGTTCTCCAGGCGATGTGTCACGCCCAGCGGAATGAAGGCCGACTGGTTCTCGCTGAGCATGAATTCCTCATTGCCGCGAGTGATGAGCGCAGTGCCGCTCACTACGATCCAGTGTTCAGCGCGGTGGTGATGCAGTTGCAACGACAAACGGCCGCCCGGATTAACGACGATCCGCTTGACCTGAAACCGCTCACCGCGGTCGATCGAATCGTAATAACCCCATGGGCGCCGCACCTTTCGGTGCGCATCGGCCTCGGGCGCCTGCAGCGCTCTCATTCGGCTGACCACGTCCTTTACTTCCTGCACGCGCGAGCGGTCGGCGACGAGCACCGCGTCATCGGTCTCCACCACCACCACGTTGGTCACGCCGACGCATGCAATGAGACGCCCTTGCGAGTGCGCAAAGCTGGACGTGGCGCCTTCGAACACGACCCGGCCGCGCGCGGCATTGCCGTCTGCGTCTTTATCGAGCGCTTCCCATACCGCGTCCCACGAACCGAGATCCGACCAGCCCGCGTCAAGCGGGACCACCACGCCGTGCGCGAACCGCTCGTCAGTGCCGAGACGTTCCATCACTGCGTAATCGATCGAGTCCGACGGCGCCGACTTGAAGGCGTTCGCGTCGGGACGGAAATACACGCCGTCGCTAGTACCCTGCGTATGAGCCAATACACACGCGTCATGCATGGCAGGCCGCATGACCTTGAGCGTAGCAAGCCACACACTCGCACGTACCACAAAAATTCCACTATTCCACCAGTACTCCCCGGAGGCGAGATACTGCTCGGCCTGTTCGGCGGCGGGCTTTTCGACGAACCGTGCAATACGATGTGCGCCGTCGCCAAGCCCGGAACCCAGACGGATATAGCCAAAGCCCGTGTCAGCGCGAGTCGGCGGCACACCGAGCGTGACAATCGCACCGCGCTGCGCATGCTGCACCGCCAACGAGATCGCTGACTGAAACGCAGCAACGTCCTCGATCGCGTGATCTGCCGGCATGGCGACAATGACGGCGTCGTCACCATTCACGCACACATCCGCAGCGGCTATCGTCAGTGCGGGCGCCGTGTCGCGCCGCGCCGGCTCGACCACGATCCGTGCGTCGATACCTCTCGCGCGCAGCTGCTCCGCGGTAATGAAGCGGTGCTCGTCCCCGCACACGATGATGGGCGCGCCTACCGTGCCTTCGGTGGCATGGAACCCCTTCATCCGCTGCGCGGTGGCCTGCAATAGCGAATCAGGTCCCAACAGATCAATCAGTTGCTTTGGAAATTGTTCGCGTGACATGGGCCAAAGTCGCGATCCTGCGCCACCGGCCAGCACCACAGGAACGAGACGCACAGCCGAAGCAGCGATGTGCTTTGGCGTCTGACCTGCCTTGTTTTCACTGTCTGCAACATCCGCCTCACCCAACAACGTGTCATTCATATCGACTCCTGTTTGCAGCGCGAATAGAACCACCAATACCGCCTTTTTTGAATTGCTTATTAAACGATTTGGATGGCGTAATTGCGATGAAGGCCGCTCGATCATTTCGAATTTATCGACGAATAAAGCGTACATCTTTAATAAGGAGCGCTATTACTGTTACTGGCCTTTAAAAACCTTCTCGACTTCGGTTGCAGTGCATCATACTTGTGGCTACTTCCGAGGTAATGCGACTGACGGATAATGCCAACATGTTGGCGCTTTGGCCCATGCGTCGCCAGATTGCCGAAATGGCCTGTCATGCGCCCGCCATGTCAGGTGCACTTACGCCCAACTGCGTGAGGGGCGTCCGACAGGCAAATATCAGCAAGCTTCCGTGGCAACTTACGCCAACAACCTTGGCTGCTCGCGTCCATTTTTATAGGCACGTAGCGCCACTCTATGAACTTGCGCAGGGCAACGGCGACGCTGCGGCCTCAAAAACCGACATCTCGTGTCGGTTAAATGACCTTTGGCGATTTCTCAGGAACGCCGCCGAAAGCCGGAAAAGTTTAGACAGGTATGTGAAACTACTGGCATTGACGCTGCGATCAGCTATCCTGGAAACTGGGCCAATTAGAACTGCTTTGGTCGTTGGGCGGTGGGGGCGCGAGCCGGCTCCCGATGGCACGACGCCGTTGAAGTTTCGCCGGCTGCTGGAGTGCAACAAACTCCGCGAGCAGTTGTTCGCCAAGGTCGGCGAGGTCCGGCAAGGGCGAGGGCTGAAAGTAGACACCGGCAACATCGTGGATGTCACCATCATCGGTGTGCCTAGTTCCACGAAGAACGCGGACAAGGCGCGGAACCCCGAAATGGATCAGACGAAGAAAAGTGAGCGGTGGCACTTCGGGATGAAGCTGCACATCGATGCGGATAGCCAGACGGGACTGACACACAGCGCGGTAGTGGCGGCGGCGAACGTGCATGACAAGCATCTGATGCCGGCTTTGCCGCATAGCGCCGAAAGAAGGACTTTACCAATCAGCGCGTGCGCAAGCGCAGTGATGAAGTCGATAACGCCAGACGCTCGAAGAACTGCAATAAGTCGAAGATACGTGCGCGGGTCGAGCACGTCTTTGCGGTGGTCAAGCAGCTGTGGGGTTTCGGTGCTAACTGAGAAATCCCTCCAAGAGGTCCGAAACCGAGCGCAGTCTAACGTGATGCATCGAAGGAAGGCGGAGGTTTCCGTCTGAGACCAGCTGTTGTCGGAATAGACCCAGAGAATAGAGCCTCAAAATTAATGGGCCAAGACGCCAGGGGATCAGCCCGCCGGAGCCAGTGGCGATTTTGAATCGCTGAGAAGTACATCAAATGGTGCGCAATCTATAAGGCGGCATAACGCAAATGCTCTTCCTTGAACAGGTTGCGAATCACGTGAGGCTGCTGCTGCCGACGATGCAGACGACAGCGTACGGTGTCGCTCATTTGTGCTTCTCTGGTCGGCCGACTCCTGCCGAGCGCATTGTTCACGACCCATCCGGCGAGATGACTTATGTGGCGGATTTCGCCAACATAATTTTCGTAGATCGCAAAACCTCTCCCTCGAACTGCCACGCCCCCGCGCCAGTGGTCCCGTACCCATGACGTGCGCAAACGTTGCTTGCCTCATCTCCAGTGTGAGATAAGCTCGATTCTGGTGTACGGGGAAGTTTGGGCGCGGGAGATTGAAGGCGGTGGAAGCTTCAACTGAGAATTCGATTGTCGCAGTGGAAAACTAGCAAACAGCAAACCATCCACCATGAGCAAGTTTACAGAAAATGAAGTCGTTGGGCTATCAGGGGTCTATTGGGGCTGGACGATTTGGTTCGGCACGGAGTCGGGCAGGTGATTAAGCAGGAAATCGAGGCGGAGTTGTCGTCGCTGCTGGAGCGGTTCGAGAACGTCAAGACATTGCACGGGCAGCGCGCCGCAGTGCGCAACGGTCACTTGCCGGAACGCGAAGTGTTGATAGCCGCCGGACCGGTCGCGGTCGACAAACGCGGCCGCCGGAGTCTTTGCGTCGAATCGCTGTTTCGACATGCGCAGCGTTTGCGCCGCGAGCGCTTGCGCATGGCTCGCCAACGATACGCGCGCCAGCAGATCGAGCGGGTCACTCACATCCAATCAGAGATGCGTGAATTCGACGGCATGCTCGGGCGTCAGCCACTTTCCGGTTAGGCAATGGCCTTAGCAGTTGCGACATGACGAGATAGGTCGAAAGGTCGGTGCATGCATGAGTGCCGGCGTAGTTTGCAGGACATGTCGAGTCGGTGAGACTAGCGGGGTCGCAAATAGAGCGTAACGAGTCACTCCATTTGCGCAGCTTCGCCTCCCTATCAGCCGCCTTGCTTACGGAAGACAATCTCCCCCGGCAGATTGGCCACACATGCGACGAAGATTTCCATCACCGCCCGGGAACCCAAGTCCAACCTCACACCGCCAAAGAACATGCGCGCCAGACTGCGTGCGTCGCATGTTTCCCGCGAGCTTCGCTCGAGTTGCTCAGCCAACCGTTGCGCGCGGCATGCCAGCGTCACGCGCTGCAGCCAGTCGGCGCGACGGCCATTCAGGCGCAGCCAGAGTCGGGTGGATTCGACCAGTTGCTCGGGCCTCAACCAATGGCCGGTTCTCTGGCGTAGAACCAGTTGCGACGCAACCAGATAGGCGAGCAGTTCCGTACGCGCCTGAAGATCAAATTCGAGGAGCCGGTTCATTATTGGTAGCTTGAGTGGACGCGGCCATGCAGTCGCGTGTCTTTGGAAATAAGCAGGGCGCCCCCGCCATGCAGCAGGTGAAGCCGACGCAACGCGCCGCCAACAGGTACATGTCTAACGCCACGCTGGAACTGCAATCACGCGACGCATAGTCCTATACCCAATCTGATCGGGTCCGCCAAAACATTGAAGGATTCCGCCGCCCCTCGAAATCCGTAGATGAGGACTATGGCCTCCGCCACCGTCACGACCTTGTATGACATGCATCGAACAGCCGCCTCCGCCAAAATACGCAAATGGCGTATCACACCAATCTTTTGGCGCTCAGGGATAAACGGTCGCTTGTAATATGAATAGCATGGCTCCCGCAGCACACCGTGCAGGGTGTCCGCAATCCCTCATCCTATTCGTCACAATGGCAATCCAGGTCAAGCACACGGCAATTCGCGACGTCAAACTGATCGAGCCACGCATTGTTTCGGACACGCACGGCGTTTCGTTTGACAGCTTCGATCAGGAGGACTTCGAGGAGAACGTTGCGCGTGGCTATCGCTTCCTGCAGGAGCGCCATACGGTTTACCCCCACAACGTATTGTGCGGACTGCATTATCAGATTGAGCGGCCGCAGGGAAAGCTCGTGCGTGTCGTCAACGGAGAAGTCGTGAACGTAGCGGTCGATTTGCGCCGCTGGTCGCCCGCGTTCGGCCGCTATATCAGCACGCGGCTTTCGGCGGTCAACTGTCGTCAGCTATGGATTCCGCCCGGTTTCGCGCACGGCTTTCTGGTGCTGTCGGACGTTGCGGAAGTTTTGTGCAAGACTACCGAGCGCGGCTCGGCGGAGCACGAACGCACCCTGCAGTGGGACGACCCGGATATCGCCATCGAGTGGGATCTGAACACGGCGCCGATCACGTCGAAGCGCGATTCCGTAGGCACCCGCTTCAGCGTGGCCGAAGTGTACTGAGGAGAACCGCCATTCGCAGCGAGGGCCTTCTTCGTTGACGATTAAAGGTTCTCCAACCACAGCCCTTGCGAACGGCGGCATGATCTCTTCAAGCCGGGTTGGAAGAGCGCTTGCTAGTGCGATATTCGGTGGGCGTGACGCCCAGATACCGGCGAAACACTTTCGACAGTTGGCCGCCGCTGCCCATACCGCAGCGCCGTGCGATCTTGTCGACAGGCAGGTCTGTTTCAGACAGAAGATGGCAGCACTTGTCGATGCGAACGTACAGAAGATAGTCTGACGGCGTCACGCCCATTTCCATCTTGAAGCGACGCAGGAAATTACGTTCGCTCATCGCGGCGAACTGCGCTGCTTCTTCAATCCTGATCGCCCTGCCACAATTCATCTCCAGCCACTGTGCCGAAGACTGAATCTTCTCGCTTACCACACCGAATGCGCTCCTGTTCGGCGTGGCGGTGAACTGCGCCTCGAAACGCATTCTGACCACCCCCGTGATCTCGCGCGCGACTTCGGCTCCGAGATCCTCTTCGACTATCGCCAGTGCCGCACGCAGCGGAGTACCGGATCGTTGTGAAGTCGACACTTTCAAACCGCTCCGGGCAACAGTATGATCGCCCTCGCGACGGCGCAATGTAGAGGATTTGTCCGGGAATTCGGCGGCATCCAGAAGCAACTGTCCTTCGGCGATAGGAAAAATCTTTTCGCTTCGAAAATCGAGCCAACGCAGCCATGCAATGAGACGCTCCTCGCTCAGCATGTTGTGAACGCCTGCGCCGCCAGCAATGAAGAGTGCGTGAAAATCGTCCGCGTAACCGCGTGATTCGATACTATCAGTCCAGACGAATACCGACGACGAACTCGCTATTCTTCCACCGCCAACCGACAGCAAGTAAACATCGTAGAGCGGGCCGCCAATGCGCATTGACGTACAGAACGCATTGGCCGACTGAAAAACTTCCACTACCGTGGCGGCCTCCGGTAGCGCGAATCCATTGAAAAGGGCTATCCCGATGCGTTTCAGCGCACGAACGTCATGTAACGCCTGAGCCTGAGTCGCATGGCGACTAGTACGGGAAAAGAATCCTGCCATCCAGCCATCCCCCGAAGATAAGTGGCCTCCTACGGCTGCATATGGGCCGTTTTGGGAAATCGTACACAAGCGATCCGCATAAAACTGGTGGCTGGCCGAATTGGATAATAGGTTGGCGGTCACGGACGACCGCCCCACGGGATCGAAATGGCGGATTCGTGCCAGTTCACCTAATCGCGACTACTCTATGGATTCCGAACGACTACTCAACTATTACCAGCTGTATGGATATGCGCGTTCATTCCCGTTCACATCGGCAGCAGAGACAGATATTCCTCGAGGTACTCACGAAACTCGGCACCTACCTCGGGATGCCGCACCGCGAATTCCACCGTGGCCTTCAGATAGCCGATTTTGCTGCCGCAGTCAAAGCGCGTACCGCGATACTTGTATGCCAGTACCTGTTCATCGGCAAGCAACGACTCGATTGCATCCGTCAGCTGGAGTTCACCGCCGGCGCCCGGTTTGATTGCGCGCAGATGTTTGAAAATGCGCGGCTTCAGCACGTATCGACCCACAACACCGAGGTTTGAGGGAGCCGTGCTTGGCTCAGGCTTTTCAACGATGCCTGACATCTTGATGATGGACTGCTCCCACTCCTTGCCGTCGACGATGCCATACGATTTGGTGTCCTGCGCCGGAATTTCCTCAACGCCGATCACTGAGCTATGGTAGTGATCGAATACTTCGATCATTTGCGTCATGACAGGAGGAGTGCCGTATAGCAGGTCATCCGCGAGAATCACGGCGAACGGGCTATCACCAACCAGCTTCTCCGCGCACAGTACCGCATGCCCGAGGCCGAGCGCCTCCGGTTGGCGTACGTAAAAACAGTCGACATGGCTCGGCTTGATGCTGCGTACCAGTTGCAGCAGCTTGTCCTTGCCGCGCGCTTCCAGTTCCGCCTCGACCTCATACGACTTGTCGAAATGATCTTCGATCGCGCGCTTGCTGCGGCCCGTCACGAAAATCATTTCTGTGATACCGACGGCCATAGCCTCCTCGACCGCGTATTGAATCAGCGGCTTATCCACAATTGGCAGCATTTCCTTTGGGCTCGCCTTCGTGGCAGGGAGAAATCGCGTGCCAAGACCCGCTACCGGAAATACTGCCTTTGTAACTTTCAGCATGAGAGACTCCGAGTGTCATTAATATGGTCGAATCGTGTTGGGTCATCCCGGCCCCACTGGCAGGCACGCAACGCCCTGCCCGGTCGATTGAACACGTCAGGGCACAATACGCGAAGGTCAGCGCCTTCCATTCAGACCGGTAGTTCGGCAGTGACCGCCGATTCAGCGGATGTTGTCGCTCACGCGAACAGAAACGACGAGGCGGGAGCATAAAGCCTTAGTTGGTCACGCAGTCGTGCCTGGCGTAAGCGACTCGAATTTTGGCCGCAGCGGCCCTACTCAATGCGATTTCTCTCGCTCGGTTTGTCGTCGCCCCGATCTTTCCTTCGTCTCCGAGCCGTTAATCCAGCTCGAATTCGGGGGAATTTTTCAGATAATTGCTGGTGCCGCGCACCTGGTCTGAATATGCGCCCATTGATCAATTTTCCCGTCCTGGGGTAACGAATCTCGCAGGATTATCATGGAAAAAATATAATCCGGTTCGGACAATGCGGATGGCGACCGGTTAATTTCCACGAGGTCATGGCCATTAAAAATAGCCCCCGCGACCCGAATTTCCAGCACTGTCACCAATAAAATACAGATATAGAAAAATAAATTAAATTCCATGAAATAAACGATACGAATTTCGTCATTACATTATGAACCAGCCAATTTCGAGCTAGACAGAAACGCAATTCCCGTTCAAACCCGCTTGCTCATACGATACTCGGTGGGCGTTGTCGTCAGATGCTTGCGAAAGAGCTTTGCCAACCGACCGCCACATCCAATTCCGCAATGGCGTGCGACCTTATCGACAGGTAGATCGGTTTCGACAAGGAGGCGACAACTCATATCAAGCCGTACGTACAGCAGGTAATCTGACGGCGTCACACCCATTTCAATCTTGAAACGCCTGAGGAAATTACGCTCGCTCATGCCCGCAATCTGCGCCGCCTCGTCGATCGAAATATGGCGGTGCCCGTTCGCTTCGAGCCATTTTGCCGACGCCTTGATTTTCTCGCTCACGCCAACCGAAGCATTCTTGCGCACAATCGCCGTAAATCGGGTATCCGTGGATGGCGCGACCCAGTCAGCAATCTGCCGCGCAATTTCGGCGCCGAAATCTCCTTCGATCACCGCAATGGCGGTTCGAAACGGACTGACAGAAGCGCTCGAAGAGCCAATACCGGCGCCAGTCCGCACGATTTCGCCCGCGCGTTCGCCGTAGCGCCTGATACCGGCCGCCTGTCCGAAGCCGGCGGCGTCGAGCAGCGCCCTCCCTTCACCGATCGGGAATACCAATTCCCCGCGCCGATACGTCCGCCGAAGCCACGCAATCAACTGTTCATCGCGTAGCGCATCAATTACGCCTCCGCCGCCCGCTACAAACAAGGCGTGAAAGCGCTCCGAGTCGCGCTGGCCTCCGATACTCTCCGTCCAGACGAACACGGATGAAGAACTCGCGACCCTGCCCCCGGCGGCCGATAACAAACTGACGTCGTAACGCGTCCTGCCATATTGCTCGCCCTCTGTGAGCGCATTCGCCGACTGAAATACCTCGGCGATCTCCGCCGCCTCAGGAAGGGCAAAGCCGCTAAACAAAACTATACCAATACGTTTCGCAGTACCGGCTTCTGGCAAAACTTGAGGTACCATTGCGCTGTTGCGGTAAGCGACTGAAGACCACCCCATCAGATTTTCCCCGGAAATTGGTTGTCCGTTCCGACTTGCTTTGATTCTGATTATTTATCCGGATTGATCGTACATAAGGATGGTCTACGGAGTATTTTTATGGCCGAATCGACCAATATGTTGGCGGATATGATCAATCCTTTAGACGAAATACAAGGTCACGTACGGAAGAGCAAGGAAATCCCGGTTTTAGTAACGACATTCCTTAAGGCTGGGCATCTGAACAAACCGTTTATTCAATAGCCATATTCATATCCGATATTTGCAAATCACAAACGTACATAATTTCATCATCGAAATATAGTAGTGCTCGATGATGCCAGGACAGGCGGACGTTCATTGCCCATATGTAAAGCCACATCAAATTAAATTAAAATTGATCAGTTGAAACTGAATGAATACGTGAAGTCGGCCTGCGGACGTCCGCTCGCAACGAGCCAGGCATGTGTTCTCCGCCTGCCTGTCGTGCCGGTTGTCGCCAATCAGGTATAGGACGTCGTCGATGCAGCCGGAGCCGAAATGGCAGGACTCCCTGGAATGGACCCGCCGTGCCACGAATGCGGTTCCCGCAAGCGGATATGCCGACAATCTGCGTCAGCGACAGGCGGTGAGCCATCTACGGTTAGTGACCGGTATCATAGTCCTACGTGTTAGTCGTTGCTACCCGGATGGTTCTTTCTCATGTCCCGTTCAGTCAACATTTTGACTCAATCCGCCACGCACGTCCGCCGTCTGCTTCGGCCGATTAAACTCTGCTTCGGTCTTTCGAGGGGGCGCTTCTCTGAAGCAACCCCGCCCCTCGATTTCGCCTGGCGCCCCTCGGGCGGCAGGCATTTTTTCCTGAACCGCCAGATTCGATTTCCCACGACAGAGTCAACGATGCATAAGCCAACATTGCGTACGCATGCATCCGGGCTCTCAATTCACGCCTCCGATATAGAAATCGCCGACGCTCAAATCGAGGTCGAGGTGAAAACGTATCTATTGTGGACAGCCGCCGAAGCTATGACCGCGGCCGGCATGCGCATCGCGCGGCTCGAGCGGACGTGCGCAGTTCGGCACGCTGGCCGATATCGCTGTTCAGTACGGTAATCCCCGCCTGACTCATCTGCAGATGAGGCTTATGTTTTTTTGCCAATGCCTCATTGGATCGCGGCGAGACGATCGCTGCCAGCCTTCAATTGACCAGATCAGACGTGGCGGTAGCTCGCGAGACGATCGCGGAGCGCAAATTTCATGCACGCAAACGGGACATGTATGGACGAGAAAGTGACGTATGTGTACGAGTACACGGGCGGTTTTGGTACATACCGCACCACCGGGTCGCAGATGGTACATCTGCTTCCTCTCGTTGGAGACAACGTGACCATGAGGGTCGACGAACCCGGCTTCGACGGCGTTCTGAAGGTGAAGTCGCGGCTCTTTGAGTACGACAGGACGGGCTCATTGACTATTATTTTCAGTCTCTCCCATACCATCGCTTAAGATTCCAGATTATCAGGCCGTCTGTGGCAGAGAAGCGCCGCAGCAACACGTGTAGAGTCCACGCGCCGTGTCATCCCAGCCTGATTCACGGTGTCACGCCATCGCATAACCAATTGCTTCTATCGAATCAGGCATTCCTCAGCCGACTCTCGCGTAATAGAGATTCTGTGGATGCTTCGCTTCGGCAAAGAAAAACCAGCGTTCCGCGACCAGGCCCACGTATTGCACAAGACACGCCGCGCCCAGTAAGCCGAGCGACACGCCGATCGAATGCAGGTTCGCCCCCAACACCATCAACACGATCGGCGCGACAAAGGCCGTGGTGAGGAAACCCCATTTGACGCCGCGCAAGGTGCCCGCCGATTTGCCATGAAAGAACTCCCGCAGATTGAACGCGCCGGCGGTAAAGCCGCGCGACACCTGCACCAGCTTCGGATTGCGAATGCCGGTGGCGCTCTGCACTGTCGACTTCGGCCGCAAGCGCGCATTGCGCACGAGCGATGCCGAGCGGCTCGCGCAGCCGGCGAGCGTCAACCCGCATGCGCAGACGGCGAGCCACGCGGTCAGCGCATGCGCGAGCCATGCGCTCAACGCTGTCGCCAGCGTCAAGCCTGAGGCGCAACCGAGCAGCGCGAAGTTGACCAGCGTGAGCGGCGTGGCCCACTCCTGCAAAAAACGCAGACACGCGTAGATCATCGCCGTGCAGACGAACAGCACAGCGCTCGCCAATACGCCGAGCCAGCCAATCGCGAGCGACCAGGGCGAACCGAACCAGTGCGCGACGCCATAGAAAAACGCGCAGGCAAGGAACGCCGGGAGGCACAGACATTCTCGCGACAGCCACGAAGTGCGCCACATAGCGATCGCGCGCCATGCGCGTTCGGGATGGCCGAGATGGAAGAACGACGCGAGCAGCCCGAGTCCGCCCAATATCACCGACACGGCCGCGCCGGCGATATAGAACGTATCGGCGGGCGACATTGGCAGGCCGAGATGTCCAGCGGTTTCCACGCCGACGAGCGCGATCAGCAGGCCCTGTGCCGCGCCGCTCAAGGTGGTCAGAAAAACCACGGAGAATGCGGGATTCATCGTGAAGTCCTATGGTTTTTAGATGCGCGTCGCCATCGACGCAAGACGCAGTTCACCGCGCTCGAGTTGCGCGTCGAGCGATTCCGGCGACTGGGCCGGCTCCGACATCGAGCCGGACGATTTGCACGAGCACGAACCGCTACCGCATCCCGCAGCCTCGGTGGGTACACGCGGCAGATAGTGATTCGCCGGCCGCGTATTCCACTCAGGCATCAACTGGTAGCCGCCGCGCTCTTCGATAGCCTTCGACACCACCGACTCCGGATCGTGAATATCGCCGAACAGCCGCGCCGAGGTCGGGCATGCGAGCACACAGGCAGGCTGCCGGTCTCGCTCGGACAGGTTTTCATCGTGAATACGATCCACACATAGGGTGCACTTCGTCATCTCCTTGCGGCTTTCGTCGAGTTCGCGCGCGCCGTAGGGACATGCCCACGCGCAGTACTTGCAGCCGATGCAGCGGTCGAAGTCCACCAGCACGAGCCCGTCTTCCTTGCGCTTGTAGCTCGCACCGGTCGGACAGACCGGTACGCAGGGCGGATCCTCGCAGTGCAGACACGACTTCGGAAAATGGATCGTCTCTGCGTTGGGGAAACTGCCGGCCTCGAAGCTCTGCACCCGGTTGAAAAAGGTACCGGAGGGATCCGCGTCGTACGGATTCAGATCGGCGAGACTGCCCGATTCGCCCGACGTATTCCACTCCTTGCAACTCGTCACGCACGCATGGCACCCCACGCATACGTTCAGATCGATCACCAATGCCATCTGCGTCATCAAATGCTCCTTGCGGCTCTCTGTGCTATTTGCGTCCCGTCGCGCCGCGCAGCCGCGCCGCGAATTCCCCTCGTCCCGCGAAGTAGGTTTGCACGATGCGCGAGATCACACCGTTTTCACCCGGCACGGCGGGCATTGCAGCGAACTGCGGCAGCGTGTGCCGCGCGTCGGCTTCCGCCGGATAGATGCGCACGCGCACGTCGTACCAGGCGGCCTGGCCCGTCACCGGATCGGAATTCGACATGCGGCTCGCCACATCGTGATCGCGGCCGGGCAACTCGTCGGTGATCAGGTGATTGAGCAGGAAACCACGTTGCGATTCATTCGCGCCGGGGCCGAGATTCCACGCGCCCGATGCCTTGCCGATCGCATTCCACGTCCATACGGTGCCCGGCTCGACGGTTTCACTGAAGCGCGCCATGCAACGCACGCGGCCCCATTGCGATTCGGCGTAGATCCAGCTGCCGTCGGCAATACCGTTCTCGGCCGCCATCAGCGGATTCATGTAGAGATAGTTCTCGCCATGAATCTGCCGCAGCCATGCGTTCTGCGAGTCCCACGAGTGGTACATCGCCATCGGCCGTTGCGTCACGGCGGCGAGCGGAAAGCGCGCGAGGTCCGTGGCCGCGCTTTCGAGCGGCGCGTACCAGAACGGCAGCGGATCGAAGTACTTTTCAACGCGCGCGCGCAGGTGATCCGGCGGCTGACTGCCGCTCGTGCGCCCTTGCGCGGCGAGTCTGAACTTCTGCATCACATCGGAATAGAGCTGGATCAGGATCGGCTCGCCGAACTTGCGAAAACCGTTCCTGACCGCCCACTCGAGATACGGTCCGTTGCAGTTGCGCATGTATTGCAGCGTCTCGGGCAGCGGGTAATGGAACACGCAGTTGTTCTTCGCGTACTGCTCCCATTGCTTCGGATTAGGCTCGCCCACTAGCGCCTTGCCGCCGTCCTTGCCGCGCCAGCCGATCAGGAAACCCACGCCGGAATCCGGTGAGGTCGTGAAATTGACGACAAAGTCGGGATAGTCGCGAAAGCGCCGCGCGCCATCGGCGGTCGTGAAGGCCGGCAACTTCAGACGCGACGCCAGTTCGATCAGCACTTCCTGGAACGGCTTGCATTCGCCGGTGGGCGGCACGACCGGCACCCGCACCGAATCCACCGGTCCGTCGAATTCGGAGATCGGTCGGTCGAGCATGGACATCGCGTCGTGCCTTTCCAGATAGGTCGTGTCGGGCAGGATCAGATCGGCGAATGCCGTCATCTCCGACTGGAAAGCGTCGCACACCACCAGAAACGGAATCTTGTACTCGCCGCTCTCGTGCCTGTCGGCGAGCATCTCGCGCACTTTCATCGTGTTCATCGACGAATTCCACGCCATGTTGGCCATGAAGATCATCAGCGTATCGATCGGATACGGGTCGCCGCGCCACGCGTTGGTAATCACGCTGTGCATCACGCCATGAACGGCGAGCGGGTATTCCCACGAGAAAGCCTTATCGATCCGCACCGGGCCGCCCTGATCGTCGATGAACAGATCCTCGGGTGCTGCGGGCCAGCCGAGCGGACCGGTGGCGAGCGGCGTGTTCGGCTTGACGGCGTCGGGGCTGTTCGGCGGTTTCGCCGACGGCGGCACCGCACGCGGAAACGGCGACTTGTGACGAAAGCCGCCGGGGCGGTCGATCGTGCCGAGCAGCGACATCAGAACGGCGAGCGCGCGGATCGACTGGAAGCCGTTGGAGTGCGCCGCGAGGCCGCGCATGGCATGAAAGGCGACCGGGTTGCCGGTGACCGTTTCGTGCGTCTCGCCCCACGCGTCGGTCCAGCGGATCGGCAACGTGATGCGGTGGTCGCGGCTCGTCTGGATCATTTCACCCGCGAGGCGGCGAATCGTGTCCGCCGGAATGCCGGTGATCGCGGCGGCCCACTCGGGCGTGCAATCGGCCACGCGTTCGCGCAGCAAGGCGAACGACGGCGTGACCGGCGTACCGTCGTCGAGCGTAAAGCGTCCGTCTAGCGCCGGATTGACGCCCGGCGTGTGATGCGGCACGGCGCGCGCGGCGTCCGCGTCCCACCAGAGATGATTCTGCGGAAACAGCGGATTGCCGACCGGCCGCTCGGGATCGCGCACGAACAGGCCGAAGTTCTCACTCGCTTCGTCAAGATCGACCAGTTCCGCCGCGTTGGTATAGCGGCGCACGAACTCGTGATCCCACGCGTCCGCGGCAATCAGTTCGTGCAAAAACGCCATGAACAGCGCGCCGTCCGTGCCGGGTTTGATCGGCACCCATTCGTCGGCGATCGCGGCGTAGCCGGTGCGGATCGGATTGATTGCAATGAAGCGGCCGCCCGCTCGCTTGAACTTCGAAATAGCGATCTTCAGCGGATTCGAATGATGGTCTTCCGCCGTACCGATCATGAAGAAGAGCTTCGCGCTGTCGAGATCCGGGCCGCCGAATTCCCAGAACGATCCGCCGATCGTATAGATCATGCCGGCCGCCATATTGGCCGAGCAAAAGCCGCCGTGCGCCGCATAATTAGGTGTACCGAACTGTTTGGCGAAGAGCCCGGTCAGCGCCTGCATCTGATCGCGGCCGGTAAAGAGCGCGAATTTCTTCGGGTCCGAGGCGCGAATCGCGCCAAGGCGCTTTTCGAGCACGTCGAACGCGTATTCCCACGACACCGGCTCGAACTGCGCGCTGCCCCGCTCCGCGTCCGGCTTGCGCATCAACGGCTGGGTCAGGCGCGCAGGTGAGTACTGCTTCATGATGCCGGACGCGCCCTTCGCGCAGATCACCCCCTGATTGAGCGGATGCTCCGGATTGCCGTCGATGTAGCGCACCTCGCCTTCCCGCAGATGGACACGGATACCGCAACGGCAGGCGCACATGTAGCAGGTGGTTGTCTTGACATCGAGCCGTTCGTTCTGTGTGCGGGCGTGGTGTTCCATGCGGGATCTCCGTCGCTGCTCCGGTGTGTCGAAGCGATGATGATGCGGTATCGCCCATCCTATTCGCCGCAGCCTCGCAATGGAAATCGCCATTCTCGACAGAAAGTATCCGCCGTGCCGATAGTTTCGGTTGCCTTTCAGTGGAGTGTCGGCCCGCGCTTCGCGCGAGGCAGCGGCTGCGCCCGGCGTGGAAGCCGGCGCGTTCCCGTTCGTCAACGAGCTGGCGCTACATGGCAAAACGCATGAACGCGTGAGCGCCGGTTGACGTCAGATCGGCGTCAACACCGCTTCACCCGCAAAATACCGGCTGGCATTGCAGAGGAAATTGTCGACCGAGGCCGTGATCGCTTCCGGTGAACGGCCGCCCACATGCGGGGTCAACACCACGTTGCGCAGTTTCAGCAACGCCTCGGGAGGATTCGGCTCGCCCTCGTAGACGTCGAGCCCCGCGCCGGCAATCGTGCCCGCCGTGAGCGCCTGCGCGAGCGCCGCCGTGTCGAGCACGCTGCCGCGCGAAACGTTGACCACGAAGCCCTGCGAACCGAGCGCCTCGAACACTGCCTGGCCGATCAGGTGACGCGTACTCGCACCGCCCGGCGTTGCCACCATCAGAAAGTCGCTCCAGCGCGCGAGCGCTTCCACGTTGTCGAAGTACTTGTGCGGCGAGCCTTCACGCGGCTTACGGTTGTGATAGCCGATCTCCATGTCGAAACCGGCGCCGCGGCGCGCGACCTTGGTGCCGATATTGCCGAGCCCGACAATGCCGAGACGCTTGCCGGACACGTTCGGGCGCATGGGCAGCGTATCTCGCCAGACGCCTTCGCGGGTGGCCTGATCGAGTTGCGGCACGTCGCGCACCACTGCGAGCAGCAAGGCGAACGCATGGTCGGCGACGCAATCGTCGTTGGTGCCCGCGCCGTTGACGAGCACGATATCGCGCGAACGGGCGTGGTCGACGGCGAGGTTTTCATAGCCGGCGCCTAGTGCGCTGACCAGTCCCAACTGCGGCATGCGGTCGATTTCCGCCGCGGTAAGTCCGGTCGTGCCGTTGGTCAGCACCGCGCGAATCGTCTGGCCGTGTGCATCGATCGCGGCGGATCGCTGGGCGGCATCGGGGGCGTAGATGACCTCGAACGCCGCCTCGATACTGGCGCGGCTTGCATCGTTCAAATGGATCAGGACCAGAAGGGATGGCTTCATGATGGCGCTTTTATCGGCAACGTGAATGGACGGGGCGGGTTTCAGGCCAGTGTAGCAAGGCTCGCAAAGGCGTGCTGGCGGCCGTCCGGAGGGCTCGGACGCCCAGTCTCGCAGGTTCCGGAACAGGCCTGGCGAAGGCCCGACGCGCCTCAAGTCCGTCGAAAGCTTGCCGTTATCTTGCTGAATGGCCGCAGCGAAAATGAGGCGTAGCCGGTCTTTCTTTTCAGCCGTGGCCCAACCCGCTTTAAAATAGCGGCACTTCCGATTTCGAGAACTCCATGCTGGACATCCTCCCGCGCGGCCCCGCGCCCGCCAACGACGATTCCGAGATGTTCGAACTGGCGCCCGTCTCGCTCTGGCTCGAAGACTTCAGCGGCGTGCGCGCACTGTTCGAGGCATGGCGGGCCAACGGCGTGACCGATCTGCGCGCGCATTTCGCCGCCAATCCGGACTGCGTCGCGCAATGCGCGCATAGCATTCGCGTCATCAAGGTCAATCAGAAGACCCTGACGCAATTCGAGGCGGCCGATTTCGAGGCGCTCAACGGCAATCTCGCCTCGGTATTCCGCGACGACATGCTCAAGACCCACCTCGAAGAGCTATGCCAGTTGTGGGCCGGGCAATCGCAGTTCACCAGCCAGACGGTCAACTACACGCTCGGCGGAAGGCGTCTCGATGTGCTCCTCAAGGGCGCCGTGCTGCCCGGCCACGAGGCGCGCTGGGACCGCGTACTGGTATCGGTCGAAGACATCACCGAGCTGGAAGGCGCACGGCACCGCGTGACGCTCGCCGAGCAGTATGTGCGCGGTCTGTTCGAGTATTCGCCGGTCTCGCTCTGGGTGGAGGATTTCAGCGCGGTCAAGCGTCTGCTCGACGACGCGCGCGCAGCCGGCATCAACGATTTCCGCGTGTTCACCGACGTGCATCCCGAGTTCGTCGAGCGCTGCATGCAGGAAATCCACGTGCTCGACGTGAATCAGCACACGCTCGACATGTTCGCGGCCAAAGACAAGAAAACGCTGCTGGCGCGCCTGACCGATGTGTTCCGCGACGACATGCGGCCGCATTTCCGCGAGCAGTTGATCGATCTGTGGGACGGCAAGCTGTTCCAGCAGCGCGAAGTGCTCAACTATTCGCTCGACGGCAGCGAGGTGCACGTGCACCTGCAATTCTCGGTGCTGCCGGGCCATGAAAAGAACTGGGATCTGGTGCTGGTGGCGCTCACGGACATCACGGCGCGCAAGAAGGCCGAAGCCTACCTCGAGTTCCTCGGCAAGCATGACGTGCTGACCAAGCTGCGCAACCGCTCCTTCTACGTGGACGAACTGAACCGGCTCGAGCGCAAGGGTCCGTGGCCCGTCACGATCATCATGGCGGACCTGAACGGTTTGAAACGCGTGAACGATCAACTCGGCCACGCCGCGGGCGACGCGCTGTTGCGGCGCGCCGGCGAGGTGCTCGCCAAAGCGACCGAGGCGCCGTTTCACGCAGCGCGTATTGGCGGAGACGAATTCGCGATCCTGATGCCGGACACGGACGAGCGCGGCGGCGTCGCAATGGTCGATGCGATCAGGCAACTGATCGAGCTGAACAATCAGTTCTATCCCGGCTCACCGCTCAGCTTCTCGATGGGCGCGGCGACCTGCCAGCGCGGCGACCGGCTCGAAGCCGGCGTGCAGCGCGCCGATCTGCTCATGTACGAGGAAAAGCGCGCAACCTACGCGAGCCAGCCGGCTACCGACGCGGGCGAAGCGGCAGGCGGCTGACAAATCGACGCGCCGCTAGCCGCGCGTTCAACCCGGCAATTTGGCCGCCAGCACATCGATTTTTTCGATGCTCGGCGGCGAGGCGAACAGTTCGCCGGCCTTCGCCATCAAGGCGGCTGCCACCTTGCCGTTCAGGTGCGCGTCACGGCCGCCTTCGTCCGCAAACGCATCGAAAATGCCGAACGTGGACGGTCCTAGCTTCAACCCGAACCACGCCACGGTGCCGGGCTCATCCTCGACGAGCGGCAAGCCGCCGAGCAGAAACGCTTCGACCTCCTGTTCCTTGCCGGGCCGGGCTTCAAGACGAACGTACAGGGCGAGTTTGACCATGACAGACTCCTGCTGTGAGATTCGGGCAATAGGTGCTTTGCAAGGCCTCGCAAAGCATGACGAAACATGCGGGACCGCCGGGCTGCTGGAAAAGTATAGTCCGCCTCCCGTTGAGCGTCGCCACGCGCCTTTCGGGCCAGAATCGCGGCCCACAGGTTTGCGCTCGCGCAGCATCCCGCATGCCGGACAGTGGTAGTCCGGCGCGCGTCCGCTATACTCGCCAACCCCGAAGTTATCCGCGGCGGCGCCGCGGCCTGGAAAGAAAATCATGTCGACAATTCCCGCCTGCCCGCAATGCGCAATGGAAAACACCTACCCCGACGGCGACAACTACGTCTGCCCGGATTGCGCACATGAATGGCCGATGAACGCCGCCGCATCCACCGACGACGCCGACGAACGCGTGGTCAAGGACGCCAACGGCAACCCGCTGGCCGATGGCGACGCCGTCGTGCTGATCAAGGATCTGAAAGTGAAAGGTTCGTCGATCACGCTGAAAATGGGCACCAAGGTGAAGAGCATTCGCCTCGTGGGCGGCGACCATGAAGTGGACTGCAAGATGGACGCCGGCAGCTTCATGCTGAAGGCCGCGTATCTGAAGAAGGTCTGAGCGAACGGCGCCGGCCGGCGGCGTCGCTCAAACGCCCGGGAAGCGCAATTCGAAACGCACCACGCCCGGTGCCGGGCACACCACACGCGCCGTGCCGCCATGCAGATGCATGATCGCCTTGACGATCGCAAGGCCCAGACCGCTCGACTCGGTGAACGCGCTGCGCGCCGCGTCGGCGCGATAAAAGCGATCGAACAGACGGCCCAGTTGCTCCTCGGGAATCGGCGCGCCGTCGTTTTCGACCACCACGGTGGCGCCCCCTTCGTCCTGTGTGCCGCGCAGGCGCACTACCGTATCGCTCGCGCCGTAGCGCACCGCATTGACGACCAGGTTGTTGATCGCGCGCCGGCACAACATCGGATTCACCGATGCCACGCCCTCGGCCTCGACCACGAAGCGCATGCCGCGTTCGTCAGCCGGCCCTTCGAAATAGTCTGCGATCCTTACGAGTTCGCCACGCAGGTCGACCGGCTCGCGGTCCACAGAAAGCGCCGCATGATCCGCATGCGCCAGAAATAGAATATTTTCCGCAATATGACTGAGGCGACTCAGTTCCTCGAGATTCGATTCGAGCAGTTGCTGATACTCTTCGGGCTCGCGAGTCCTGGCAAGCGTGACCTGGGTTTGCCCGATCAACGCACCGACCGGCGTGCGAATCTCGTGCGCCAGGTCGGCCGAAAACTGCGACAGACGTTGATAGCCATCCGCAAGACGGTCGAGCATGGCATTGAACGCATGCGTGAGCTGGCGCAATTCGAGCGGCGCCGCCTCGCTGTCGAGCCGCACGGACAGGCTCGCCGGGCTGATCTGCGCGGCCCGCGTGGCAATCTCGCGCACCGGGCGCAACGCGCGGCGCAACACGTAGTAGGCGAGCAGCGTCGCGGCCAGCATGCCGATCAGCGTGGCCAGCACGATACGGTTGCGGTAGGCGGCCAGCATGCGCACTTCCTGCGTCATCGGGTGGCCGGCGATCACTTCGACTTCGGTGCCGTCTTCGCGCGCCGTGGCGGTAGCGATTGCCCAATGCACCGGCACGCCGTCGGCCAGCCGGGTCTGGCGAATGTCGGCAATGGTCGGCAGACGGCCCGCCTCGCCGGCCTGCAAGGCGGGCACGGCCACGCCCTCCGGATTCACGTCGATAAACGGTGCTTCGCCCGGACGGCGAAACAGCAGCACGTCCTGTTCCGCGCCGAGCATGGTCTCGAACAGCAACGGCCGGTTCTTCAACTCGCTGACCGAATAGAGATCGTGCACAATGCGGCTGAAATGCTCGACGCGGGCGGTCAGCACCAGGTCGGCGCGGAGCTGCAACGACAATTCCGCCGAACGGTAGAAATAGGCGCCCAGCGTGCCGATCACCACACACGCAATCGACGCGAACAGCACTGTGGTGCGAGCCGTGAGCGAGCGCCCGGTCCAGAATTTCATGAGCCGTCGCCGAAGGTGTAGCCGATGCTGCGCACCGTATGAATCAGCTTCTTTTCGAACGGATGATCGACCTTGGCGCGCAGCCGTTTGATGGCCACGTCCACCACGTTGGTGTCGCTGTCGAAGTTCATGTCCCACACTTCGGAGGCGATCTGCGTGCGCGAGAGCGCTTCGCCCTGGCGGCGCACCAGCAGATGCAGCAGCATGAATTCCTTGTTGGTGAGCGGAATCTCCACGCCTTCGCGCGTTACCTTGCGGCGCAATACGTCGAGTTTCAGGTCGGCGATTTCGAATACGTCGCTCTCGCGGGTCACGCCGCGGCGCAGCAGCGTGCGGATGCGCAACACCAGTTCGGTAAATGAAAACGGCTTAACCAGATAGTCGTCCGCGCCGAGTTCGAGACCGCGAATACGGTCGCTGACGTGGTCGCGCGCAGTGAGGAAAATCACCGGCAGATCGCGCCGTGCCCGCAGCGCACGCATGATTTCCCAACCGTCGATACCGGGCAGCATCACGTCGAGCACCACGAGGTCGTAAGCATTTTCGAGCGCCATGTGCAGGCCGTCCGTGCCGGTGCGCGCGAGATCGACCGCATAGCCGCTCTCGCGCAAACCCTTCTTCAGGTAATCGCCGGTTTTCGGATCGTCTTCAATGACGAGGATGCTCATGGTGTTCGGTGCTCCAATTCGGGCTTCGGCCCGAAGGCCCGCTACGCTGCTCGCTGAAACGCTAAAACGCTGGACGTGGATATGTCAGCCATTCTACGTGGCCCTCGCGCGCCATTCATGACGTTTTTGTCATCCGTCTGTCACTCGCCGGAGCCGGTCGCGAGTCTAATCTGCCCCCATCGTTCACCACCTGGAGCAGATTCATGAAGATCGTTTCCGCGCGTGCGTTGCGCACCTTCGTCGCCCCCGCGCTCGCCGCCGCCGCATTCCTCGCCGCAGGACCCGCGGCATTCGCCCAGAGCGCTGCGCCCACCGGCGTACGCGGCACGGTGACGTCGTTGTCGGGTGACCTGCTCAAGGTCCACACGCGCGACGGCAAGGACGTCGACGTGAAGCTCGCCAAGGACACGCCGATTCGCGGCGTCGTGCTCGCCAATGTGAACGACATCAAGCCGGACAGCTATGTCGGCACCGCCGCGATTCCGCAGGCGGACGGCACGCTGAAGGCGCTCGAAGTACACGTGTTCCCGGCCAGCATGCGCGGCTCCGGCGAAGGCCATCGTCCGTGGGATCTCGGCGGAAACAGCTCGATGACCAACGGTACGGTGGGTTCACTCGTGGTCAGCAACGGCCGCACGATCACCGTGAAGTACAAGGACGGCGAAAAGAAGATCGTGATTCCGCAAGACGTGCCTATCGTCGCGCTGGAACCGGGCGACCGTTCGTTGCTGGTGCCGGGCGCGAAAGTCGTGCTGTTCGCACACAAGGAAGCTGACGGCTCGATGGCCGCCAACTTCATCTCCGCGGGCGAGAACGGCGTAACGCCGCCGATGTAATACGGCGTTGCCTTTGTACCGTTTGTACCGCTTCTCCCGCTTGTCCGGGCAGCCGTGTTCTTCAATGGCGCGGCTTTCCACTTCCCGTTCGTCTCGTGACCTCCGCACCATGCCAGAACCGCAAAAGCGCCAGCTTGTTCACCCGCTCGTCGTGCGCATCACGCACTGGATCAACGCATTTGCGATGGTCTGCATGGTGATGAGCGGCTGGGCCATCTATAACGCGTCGCCCTTTTTCCCGTTCAGATTTCCGGTGTGGGCGACTGTTGGCGGATGGCTCGGCGGCTCGATCGCCTGGCATTTCGCCGCAATGTGGCTGCTGTGCGCGAACGGACTGCTGTACTTCGCGTATGGCCTCGGACGTGGCCATTTCCGGCGCAAGCTGTTGCCGGTTCATCCGCGCGACGTGATACATGACGCAAGCCTCGCGCTGCGGTTCCGGTTGCCGCACGATACCGGCAAATATAACGCGGTGCAGCGTGCGCTGTATCTGCTCGTACTCTGCCTTGGCGTGTTGCTGGTCGCATCGGGGTTATCCATCTGGAAGCCGGTGCAATTCTCCTGGCTCACCGCGCTATTCGGCGGCTTCGATTTCGCACGGCGCGTGCACTTCATCGCGATGGCGGGCGTGGTCGGCTTCGTGGTCGTGCATCTGGCGCTGGTACTACTGGTGCCGCGCACCTTGCTGCCCATGCTGACCGGTCGCGCACCGCGCGCAGCCCATGAAGGGGGCCGGGCATGAGCACATCCGAACGCAACGGCGACGCCCGCAAATCCCGCATCGTCCTCGCCGATCATCAGCCGCAAATCGAACGGCTGCAACGGCGCCTGTTCTTGCGCTCGTCGCTCTCCATTGGCGCACTGGCGATGCTCTCCGGCTGCAACATGCAGGACGGCGATTCGGTCGACAAGGTGCTCTGGGCCATGTCGCACTGGAACGATCGCGTGCAGGGCTGGCTGTTCGACCGCAACAAGCTGGCGCCGACCTACTCGGCGCGCCAAATCACCGACCCATTCCCGTTCAACGCGTTTTATCCGGAGTTCGACGCACCGGATATCGACGGCTCGACGTATCAACTGGAAGTCTCGGGACTCGTGTCGGACAAGCGCAGCTGGAACCTCGATCAGTTGCGCGCGTTGCCGCAGGTTTCGCAGATCACGCGCCACATCTGCATTGAAGGATGGAGCGCGATAGGACAATGGCGCGGCGTGCCGTTTCGCACGTTTCTGGAACGCGTCGGCGCCGATCTGAGCGCGCGCTATGTCGGCTTCAAATGCGCGGATCGCTATTACTCCAGTCTCGACATGGCAACGGCATTGCATCCGCAGACGCAGCTCACACTCGATTTTCGCAATGAGCCGTTGCCGGCCAAATACGGCTATCCGCTGAAATTGCGCGTGCCGACCAAACTCGGCTTCAAGAATCCCAAGCACATCGCGGCGATCTTCGTGACGAACACGAATCCCGGCGGCTATTGGGAAGACCAGGGCTACAACTGGTTCAGCGGGCTGTAATCGCGCTTGCGTGTCCGGTCACACGGCGGTGACGTAACGCGCCACCGGCTTGACCACGCGCGGCGGCGGCGCATCGTAAAGGGTGCGCATGCGCTTGACCTCGTCGACCGGGCTCAGCCCGAACAGGCGCTTGAACTCGCGGCTGAATTGCGACGCGCTTTCATAACCGACTCGCGCAGCCGCCGCACCCGCATTCAAACCATCCTGCACCATCAGCAAACGCGCGTGATGCAAGCGCGTGGTCTTCACGTATTGCATTGGCGAGGTAGCCGTGACGGCTTTGAACTGCGCATGAAACACGGCGAGGCTCATGCCTGCTTCCGACGCGAGCGTATCGACGTCGAGTTCGCCGTGGTAATCGGCATGAATCCGCCTCAATGCCTTGGCAATGCGGCCGAAATGATTCTGATGCGTGAGCGCCGCGCGAATCGCGTCGCCCTGCTCGCCCGTCAGCACGCGATAACAGATCTCCCGCACCACGCCAGGCGCGAGAATGCGTGCGTCGAGCGGCGAAGCCAGCGCTTCCATCAGGCGCTGCACCGCATTGCATAGCGCCGGATCGAGCGGCGTCGAATAGATGCCGACGGGTTCGTTCTGCGCGGCGCCCTGGGTCTCGTTCAACGCCATCAGCAATTCGGCCACCATGGTGAGATCGACACGCACCGAGATGGCGAGGAACGGCTCTTCCAGGCTCGCCTCGGTCTCGCATTCGAACGGCAAGGGCACAGAAAGCACCAGATACTGCTGCGCGTCGTACTGGAACACCTGATCGCCGAGAAAGCCGCGCTTGCGGCCCTGGCAGACAATCACGATGCTCGGCTCGTACATGACCGGCATACGCGGCATGGGACTATTTGCGCGCATCAGGTTGACGCCTTCGAGACTCGTGCGCGTGAAGCCCGGATTGGGCGCGAGCGCGTCGAATAATTCGACCACACGCTGCTGGGCGGGATCGGCCGGAACGGGTTCAACTGATCGGGTTGACATGACGGTATAGTGACGCGCAAGAGAATAATGCTTGAAATTTAGCACCAAACGACCTATCGCGCTGCTCGCCAGGAGTTTTAGGCAAATCTTCAAGACATTCAGGTATTCCCGGGGTTCGTTCCTGCTCCTATGATGGGAACCCTGCCGGATCATCCATTTCCGCGCTGCGCCGGGCTGGGTTGCCAATTCCATGTTTGACGAATTTGCCAGCCACCGCCCGCGCCGTGATTCCGGTTCATGACGAGGTTGGCCACATCGGTGACATGTGTTGCCTATCGCCGGCGCCTTACGATTTCACCCTCTTTGCTGGAGCTACCCATGAGCACGACTTATGCCTATGCAGCGACCGACGCCACCGCGCCGCTCGCCCCGTTCGAAATCCAGCGCCGCGAACTTCGCGCCCATGACGTGCAGATGGAAGTTCTGTTTTGCGGCGTGTGCCATTCCGACTTGCATCAGGCACGCAACGAATGGAAGAACACGGTTTTTCCGGTGGTGCCGGGCCACGAAATCGTGGGCCGCGTAACCGCGGTCGGCCCGGACGTGACGAAGCACAAGGTCGGCGATCTGGTCGGCGTTGGCTGTCTGGTCGATTCGTGCCGTACGTGTGCGAGTTGCGAGGAAGGACTTGAGCAGTATTGCGAGAACGGATTTGTCGGCACGTATAACGGTGTCGACCGGGTAGACGGTCAGATCACTTACGGCGGCTATTCCACGCAACTCGTCGTGGACGAAGAGTTCACGCTGAGCGTGCCGGACAATCTCGACCCTGCCGGCGTGGCGCCGCTGCTGTGCGCGGGTATCACGACGTATTCGCCGCTGCGCACCTGGGGTGCGGGTCCTGGCAAGAAAGTCGGCATTGTGGGCCTTGGCGGCCTGGGTCATATGGGCGTGAAGCTCGCGCATGCGATGGGTGCGCATGTCGTGCTGTTCACCACGTCGCCGTCGAAGATCGAGGATGCGAAGCGCTTGGGTGCGCATGAGGTGGTGATTTCGAAGAATGCCGAAGAGATGGAAGCGCATTTGAACAGCTTCGATTTCATTCTGAATACGGTGGCTGCGCAGCATGATCTGAATCCGTTTTTGAATCTGCTCAAGCGTGATGGGACGATGACGCTGGTCGGCGCGCCCGAGCATGATCATCCGTCGCCGCAGGTGTTCAATCTGATTTTCAAGCGTCGCCGGTTGGCTGGGTCGCTGATTGGTGGAATTGCCGAGACGCAGGAAATGCTGGATTTCTGCGGCGAGCATGGGATTACTTCGGATATCGAGGTGATTCCTATGCAGGGGATTAATGAGGCTTATGAACGGATGCTGAAGAGTGATGTCAAGTATCGGTTTGTGATTGATCTGGATTCCTTGCGGAAGTAAGGGGGCTTGGGCCGCGCTGCGGTGGTTCTTTTTGCCTGCGGCGTGGTGGTTTGTGGTTTGTGCTTTCTGTTCTTTTTTGTTGGCCTTTCCTTGAGTTCTTTGTGGTCTATTAGTGTTGCCCCTGTGCGGGGCGGCACTCACTTTCTTTGCGGCCGCAAAGAAAGTAAGCAAAGAAAGCGGCTCACACCGCCAATTCTTAAGTGGGGGCCTCGCACATCCACGGCAGTGGTGCATCTGGAATCCGTGCGCTCGCACGTTCCGCGTTCGTGACAAAGCCGTCATTCGCTCCCGCTCCGCACTACGTGCGTCGCGAACGGGTTTGCATAGGAAACCGTCAGGAGTTCCGTGCGGGTGGGGCCGTTGGCTTCGCCTCGGCGACACGCCATTAAAAACCGCTGGTCAATGCAATACGCAGCGGCGCCGGAAGTATGACGGCCTTGTCACCGGGGCTGAATGCGCGAAGACACGAATTCCAGATGTACCGCTATCCCCTCCAAGCCAGGGAACCCGCTTATGAGTTGGCGGTGTGAGCCGCTTTCTTTGCTTACTTTCTTTGCGGCCGCAAAGAAAGTGAGTGCCGCCCCGCACAGGGGCAACACTAATAGACCACAAAGAACTCAAGGAAAGGCCAACAAAAAAGAAAAGCACAACCCCAAACCGCCGCGCAGCCCCCAACCCCGACTGGAGCAAAAACCGTGATCGACAGAATAACCGCAATGCGCACATTCATCCGAATCGTGGACACCAACAGCTTCACCCGCGCAGCGGAATCATTAAACATTCCGCGCGCCACGGCGACCACCATCGTCCAGAATCTGGAAGCGCTACTAGGCACCGCCCTCCTCGCCCGTACCACGCGGCGTCTAAGCGTCACACCAGAAGGCGCGGCCTACTACGAACGCTGCGCGCAAATCCTCGCCGACATCGACGAAATGGAAGCCAGCATCCGTCACGCCACGGATAACCTGACAGGCCGTCTACGCATCGAAATGCCGGGCGCCGTAGCCAGCACCATCGTCCTGCCGGCACTGGACGATTTTCACACACGCTACCCAAACCTCGATCTCGCCATCGGCATCAGCAACCGCACAGTCGATCTGATCTCCGAAGCAATCGACTGCAGCATCCAGCTAGGCGAATTGCCGGATTCCAATCTGGTCGCGCGCCAACTCGGCACCCTCGAACACGTGACCTGCGCAAGTCCGGCCTACCTGGCCCGCTACGGCACGCCCACGGACCTCGACGATTTGCGTGGACACGTCGCCGTCAATTGCATGTCCCCGCATAATGGGCGCGAAGTGGACTTCGACTTCGAAGTGGATGGCGACGCGCAAAACGTCAAGGTAAAAGGGTTCGTCAAAGTCAGCGACGAGCAGGCCTATCTCACCTGCGGCCTGCAAGGCCTCGGCCTGATCCAGCCCGCCCGGATCGCCGCGCAACCCTATCTGGACTCAGGCCTCTTGCGCGAAGTCCTGCCGCAATGGAAGCCGGTGCCCATGCCGGTCTCGGTCGCATACGTGAAGAATCGCCGCGTGTCGCCGCGCGTGCGCGCGTTTGTCGACTGGCTGGCAGAGTTGTTCGAAAAAGCGGAGCACGTCGATCAGGATCTCTCGCGTGTCCGTCAGTTGCTGCGCGGCCTGCATCCCGCCTGAGGCGGGTTCAATGCAGGCGCGCAAGGCGGCAAAAAAACTCGAACTCAAAAGAATCGGGATTATCGAAGCGATCGACGGTCATCACCTTCCACTATTCCGCCGACGGCAAACTCGACTAGCCGGCAGCCCTGCCATCGTTGGCGCCGAAGAAGCTCATATCCACCCCCACCCACTTATCCACGGCCTGCGTGCCAACTGAAGGATGCATCAATTCGCCTGGCGTCAGCGTGCCCGCGCCATTAAGGCTGGCGTGCCTGCTGTGCCGAACCCGGGCATGCGGGATCCTTACCCCAGTGACCGTCGCATACGCGCCAGCGGCACAACTGGTCTTCAAAGAAGCCACGCTGTCCACACTCTTTCACGCGTTCCGCCAGTTTGGCATTGCCGGTAGCGCTCGCGCTAACCTTGGTCGCCTTATCCGCTGCTGCGGTTTTGGTGTCCGCCGGCTTGGTCCGAGCGACGAGCGCGGCCAATAGATCGGCATCCGAATCATCTTTCGAAGCGTTGCTGTTCGCGTGGGCGTTCTTCGATTGAGCGACCGCGGTCGGCGCGCTCGCGTGACGGTTTCCGGCAGTCGTGCTTTCCTTCCTGCCGTGCGCCACGCTCTCGTGTTTTTCCTTGCCGGCTACAGCCACCGCACTTTTGCCGTGCTTCGCCGCCGGCGCCGTGACCGCCGAAGCCGCCGTCGCGGACGCAATCAGTAGAGGCGCACTACTCGGCTCCGCGCCATCGGCCAGCGCGCGCGACAGCCGGCTCCCGTCGCCGCTGGCGGACGCTGTAGCGGATGCCGTAGCAGCCTTGCTGTCACTATCGTCGGCGACGATCGTCGCCGCTTGCGACGACGCCGCAGCCGGCGCCTCCGGCGAGCCGCTCGCAGCAGCGGCCGGCGCGGCCGCCTTCTCGACGCCGGCCGCCGTGGCCGCTGCCAGCGATTCGCTCTGAACGCGGCCCTGCATATGCCACGCCCCCCAACCGCCCGCTGCGATCACGAGCAAGGCGACCAGCAGGAGCGTCGCCTTCGGCCGGCGTGATTTCTCCGCAGGCGGCGCAACGCGGCCTTCGAGGTTCGCAAGAATTCGCGAACCATTGCCGTCAGCGCCTTTAGCCTTATCGGATAACAGGCTAGGCGGGGCTTTGGAATTCGAACTTTCCGGCGCACTCATTCACTGTCTCATTGAATCCTGGATTATTTCGCCGCGATAATACGTTCCGGCTCCTCTCAGAGCAGGCCTGATTCTAAGAGCAAGCATTACAAAATACAATTGTTTCCAATTTCCGGGGTCGCCTTTGATTGCCGTAGTACTTCTTGCCTATTTCGCCGTCGCCGTCGTGATCGCCGCAATGCTGCTATTGCCGGCGGTCCGCGCCTCTTTATTAGGCGCCGCACTTACTATTCATGGTCGCGTTATGCGCGGAGCATCGCGTAGTGCATCGCGCGCACGTGGCCAATTAGCACGCTCGGCAAAAATTTCGCAATCGACAGCAGTCGATATGCAAAAGTTACTGGTAAAGCGGCGCTTGCTGATTTTTACCACGGCAGGTATTCTTGCCACGCCTCCATTGGTGGCATTGGCTTTACGTGGTCGGCAATTATTCCAATTCGATGACACTGCGCGCGTACCGGACGAGAAAATTGCCGCGTTATTGAAGGGCGAACAGCTCGTACCCCCGCCGCCGCTACCGCCGGAGGTATTCGCCACGCGGGAAGTCGAGCAGATCCGGCCCGCGCTAAAAGACGCGAGCCGCGACTGGAATCTGCTCGACGCTGATTTCAGAACCCGTTTATTGCTCGTCTACAAAATCATGCACGAGCAATATGGCTATGAAATGGCTTTGCTGGAAGGTTATCGCAGTCCTGAGCGGCAAAACCGCCTGGCGCAAATGGGGGGCAACGTCACTAATGCCGCGGCGTTTCAAAGCTACCATCAATACGGTCTCGCCGCGGACAATGCGTTTTTGCGCGACGGCGAGCTGGTCATTTCAGAAAAAGACCCTTGGGCCATGCGAGGTTATCAGTTATACGGACAGACAGCGGAACAGGTCGGTCTTACGTGGGGTGGCCGCTGGAAAATGATGGATCTTGGGCACGTCGAATATCACAAACCCGGCTTCGTCCTCGGGCGCGGTCATTAAGGCGAGACGGGTAATAAAGAGGTAGCAATGGGACGTTCAATCAATTTTTCTGGCAAAAATCGGCAATGCCACGTGCATATCGGCATTGAGCCGGGCATCTTCTCCAAGACCGTTTGTCGCGGATTTAACAATTCAGCCGCATTCGCTTTGGCCTGAATATGCTTTCGTTTTATTTCAAACGCCGTACGCGCCATGTTCTGCGCCACAGCATGCGCCACGACACTCATCACCAAGACCTGAACGGCTTATGCGACGCTTTCTCAACGTGTTGACTCACACACGCACGCTCTCGATCATCGGCCTGCTCGCGCTCGCTGCCGTTTTATTCATTGGCGCCGATACCTTGCAGATCGACCTGATGTGGCCGGCTGTCGTCCTCGGCACGGTGGTCGCGCTTTGGCTGCTGGTGTGGGCGGTGCGCCGTCTGCGCGCACGGCGCGCGAACCGCAAGCTCGGCGAAATGCTCGAACAGCAGGCCGAGAAGCAGACTGAAGCCGGCCCCGCGCCCACGCCCGCGCGCCAGGCTGAACTCGACGTGCTGCGCACGCGCCTCGTCGAAGCCGTGAAGACCATCAAGACCTCGAAGATCGGCCAGGTGTCGGGCGGCTCGGCGCTGTATGAACTGCCGTGGTACATCGTGATCGGCAACCCCGCGGCGGGCAAGAGCAGCGCGGTGCTGAATTCTGGCTTGCAATTTCCCTTCGCCGACATGAACAATGCGGTGGTCCACGGCATTGGCGGCACGCGCAACTGCGACTGGTTCTTCACGACCGAAGGCATTCTGCTCGACACCGCCGGGCGCTATTCCGTGCATGAAGAGGACCGCACCGAATGGCTCGGTTTCCTCGGCCTGCTCAAACGTTTCCGGCCGAAGGCGCCGATCAACGGCATCATCGTCACGGCGAGCATTGCGGAACTGACCGGCAGCAAGCCCGAATTCGCGATCAATCTGGCGAAGAATCTGCGCCAGCGCGTGCAGGAGTTGACCGAGAAGCTCGAAGTGTTCGCGCCGGTGTATGTGATGTTTACGAAGGCCGACCTGATTACCGGCTTCACCGAATTCTTCAGCGGCAGCGATCGCCACGAATACGACCGTGTGTGGGGCGCCACCCTGCCCTACGAGCCGGACGAGAAGCGCGACGTGGTGGGTCTGTTCGACGAGCACTTCGAAGAACTGTACGACGGTCTGAAAGAGATCAGCATCGCGCAGATGTCGATCAGTCGCGGCAACAAGCTTTCGCCGGGTCAACTGAGCTTTCCGCTCGAATTCTCGACTATCAAGCCCGCATTGCGCGCGTTTCTCGCCACGCTGTTCGAGACCAACCCGTTCCAGTACAAGCCGATTTTCCGCGGCTTCTATTTCACCAGCGCATTGCAGGAAGGCGAAACCAGTAGCGCCGCGGCCACGCGCATCGCGAACCGTTTCGGCCTGAGCGCCGAGAGCCTGCCCAAGCCGCACAGCGCGTTCTCGAAGAACGGCTTCTTCCTGCGCGATCTGTTTTCGAAAGTGATCTTTGCCGACCGGCAAACGGTCAGGCAATTCGCGAGTCCTGCCAAAACGCGCATGCGTTATGCGACCTTCTTCGGCTTCGTTGCGGCGCTCGCGCTGGCGCTCGGCGGCTGGACCTGGTCGACGGTCAACAACCAGCAGCTCACGGCGAACGTGCAGGCCGACCTCGACAACGTGGTGCGCCTGCAGCAGAACCGCAACGATCTGCAATCGCGCCTGCAGGCTATGGACGTGCTCGAAGACCGCATCGACCAGCTCGAACAGTTCCGCCGCGACAAGCCGCTCGCGGTATCGCTCGGTCTCTATCAGGGCGATCGCCTCGAACAACGTCTGCTGACCGAGTACTACAACGGCGTTCGCCAGATTCTGCTCGACCCGGTCTCGCAGAATCTCGCTTCGTTCCTGAAGGACGTCAACGCGCATCCCGATCAGCTCGCGCCGTTGAACCGCGCGCCGGACGCCGCCGCGATTCCGGTCTCCACGCATTCGGCCATGAGCGCGAACAGCCAGGGCGGTCTGTATAGCGACGCCTCGCCGACCAATGTGGAAGACGCGTACAACGCGCTCAAGACCTACCTGATGCTGAGCGACAAGCGTCATGTGGAAACGGCTCACCTCACCGACCAGGTCGCGCGCTTCTGGCGCGGCTGGCTCGAAACGAATCGCGGCAACATGCCGCGCGACGAGATGATCCGCAGCGCCGAACGCATGATCACGTTCTACCTCTCGCGCGTGTCCGACGACGACTGGCCGATGATCGACCAGAACCTCGGTCTCGTCGATCAGACTCGCGAGAATCTGCGCCGCGTGGTGCGCGGCATGCCGGCCCGTCAGCGTGTCTATGAAGAAATCAAGGCACGTGCGTCGACCCGTTTCGCGCCAATGACGATCGCGCGCATTGTCGGCGAAAACAATACCGCGCTGGTGGCGGGCAGCTATGCGATCCCCGGCACGTTCACGCGTGAGGCGTGGTTCCAGTATGTGCAGCCCGCCATTCGCGACGCGGCCACCAAGGAACTGCAGGCCAAGGACTGGGTGCTCAACACGTCCGCTCACGACGACCTGACGCTGGAAGGCAGTCCTGAGCAGATCCAGAAAGCGCTCGTCGCGATGTACAAGACCGAGTACGCGATGCATTGGCAGAAGTTCATGCAAGGCATTGCGGTGCAGAGCTTCGGCAGCTTCGGTCAGGCCGTGGATGCGATGAACCGTCTCGGCGACCCGCAGGATTCGCCGATCCGCAAGGTGCTCGAAACCGCGTACGACCAGACTTCGTGGGACAACCCGTCGCTGTTCAACGCGAACCTGAAGCGCGCGCAAACCGGCGTGACGAGCTGGTTCAAGAACTGGTTTTCGCGTGCGCCGACCGGCCAGCTCAACGCGAACATCGACATCAACGGTAATCCGGTTGAAATGCCGATGGGCCCGATCGGCCAGGAGTTCTCGGCGCTGGGCCGCATCGTGGTGAGCGGCGACAACGGTTCGATGCTCAAGGGCTATATGGACACGCTGTCGAAAGTGCGCACGCGCTTTAACGTGATCAAGAATCAGGGCGATCCCGGACCGGGCGCGCGTCAGTTGATGCAGCAGACGCTCGACGGCAGCGGTTCCGAGCTCGCCGATTCGCTGAAATACGTCGACGAGCAAATGCTCACGGGCCTCACCGACTCGCAGCGCAAAGCGCTGCGCCCGCTGCTCGTGCGGCCGTTGATGGCAGCGTATGCGGTGGTGATCCAGCCGGCCAGCGTCGAAGTCAACAAGGTGTGGAATGCGCAGGTCTATCAGACCTTCCAGGGCTCGCTGGCAAACAAGTACCCGTTTGCGAGCGACGCGAAAGTCGAAGCCGGCGCCGGTGAAATCGCCCAGGTGTTCGGCCCGGACGGTGCGATCGCCAGGTTCGTCGGCACCACGCTCGGCCCGCTCGCCGTGCGCCGTGGCGACACGCTGACGGCTCGCACGTGGGGCGATATGGGTCTCGCGCTCACGCCGGACTTCACCAACGGCTTCGCGCGCTGGGTCGCGCCGCTCGCCGGCGGCGCGGCGAGTGCGTCGGCTCAGAGTTCGTCCGAACCGCAGACTGTGTTCCAGATCCTGCCGCAGCCAAGCAGCGGCACCACGGAATACACGCTGGCGATCGACGGCCAGCAGATGCGCTATCGCAATACGCCGCCGCAGTGGACCAACTTCGTGTGGCCGAATCCGTCGGGCTCACCGGGCGCGACGTTGAGCGCCACGACCTTCGACGGCCGCACGCTGCAACTGGTCAACGAACCGGGCCGCTACGGTCTGGAGAAGCTGATCAATTCGGCGCAGCGCAAGCGTCGCCCGGACGGCACGTTCGATCTGTCGTGGACGCAAGGCAGCGTCACGGTGGCGGTCAGCATGCGCATCATCAGCACGTCGCAGGCTTCGAGCGGCACCAGCGATGCGCCGCAACAGCAGAGCCTGCGCGGCCTGCGGCTGCCGTCCTCGGTGGCGGATGTGAGCGCGGCGGCGAATTCGGTCAACGCGACTGTCGCGGGGGCGCCGGGCGCCGCGCTCGCCACCGCGCCGGCAACGCCTGCGGCACGGCCGGCTACGGCCGCCGCCGCGGTTTCGAACCCAGGGGGTGCGCAATGACGCAGACCGTGCAGGCGCAAATCGCCTACTTCGGCAAGATCCCGTCGCGCGGCGACTTTGTGAAGAGCGCGCATAACCCGCAATTGCTGGCCACACTCGACCGCTGGATCGCCGAAGCAATGGAGTTGCTCACCGACGATCCGCGCTGGAAGATCGTCTACGAAAACGCCAAGCCGATGCACTTCGCGTTCCTCGGCTCGCGCAGCAAGCTGGCAATTGCCGGGCATATGATGACCAGTCACGATCAGTCGTCGCGGCGCTTTCCGTTTCTCGCCGCGACCGCGCTCGAAGTCGAAAAGCCGCTGACGTTTCTGGCGCACAGTCCACTCGCCTTCGCACGCCTCTGGTCACGCGTCGCGGCGCAGATGAAGCCGCTGCTCGGTGCCAGCGAACCGCCCGGCGCCCTGCAGGCGCTCGGCGAAACGCAGGTGCCGATCGAAATCGGCGCCGGTCCCGGCAATCCGCACGACGGCACCTTCAATGATTTCGTCGAACACCAGACGCTCGCCGGCCTCGAACAGATGCTGCTCGGGAGCGGCCATCCGGTGCGTTTGCGCGGCGCGATGCTGGCGCTCGGCTCGCTTTTGCGTCCGGTGATGCAAAGCGGCTCGTCGCATCTCGAACGCGGGCTGACCTTGCCGCTGCCGAACGATCCGTTCTACCGGAGTCTCGTCGCGGCATTCTGGCTCGAACTGATTGCACCGTTCGTCGCGCAGGCGGATTTCGAACTGGCGATTTTCATCGGCACGATTGCCGAGCGCGAGCGGCTCATCATCGGCTTTAACGGTGCTTCGGCCAAAACGCTGCACAGCGTGGTCGATCCGCAGTCGTACGCGGCGCACAACATCGATATCGACGATCCCGAGTGGATCGACGAACACGCACAAAACGATCATGGCATCAGCAAGCTCGTCAGTTACCTCGACCAACCGCAACTGTCGCTGCGCGTCAGCATCGACACGTTCCGCGAAGCATTCACGGGAGCGTGACACGATGCTGAACCAACCTACCCGTATCGCCGCGCTGCTCGCGGGCCTTTTTCTCAGCGCGCTCGCGCATGCCGACAACGACGGCCCGGCTCGCGTCATGCCGGTCGACAACAGCGGTATTTCGATTCACACCACGATCCTGCCGCCTGCTTCGTCGGCGCCGGTGGGCAACGCGGGGCCGGCGGTGAACACGGCCGGACTCGCCAGCGGCACGACCGGCGCCGGCACTGGCGCCATCACCGCGGCACCGCCGCCCGCCAACGCAACGCCGGGCCAGGTGGTGGTAGGCGGCAAGGTGCCGGATGAAGCGACCAAGGCAGCCGTGCTTGCGCGCCTGCGCGACACGTACGGCGCGGCCAATGTGGTCGATCAGATCGAAGTCGCTGACGTGGCGACGCCGCCGAACTGGTCCGCCAACGTACAGAAGCTGATCGGGCCGCAATTGAAACAGATCAGCAAAGGCCAACTGAAAATCGACGGCACGCAGATCGACGTGAAGGGCGAAGTCCACAACGAATCGCAACGCCAGCAACTCGCAAGCGACATGGCAAATGCGTTGAACCCGACCTATACGATCAAGAACGGCCTGCGTGTAAGCGCCTCTGAACAGGGCCTGCTCGATCAGACACTCGCGAACCGCACGATCGAATTCGAAACCGGCAGCGCGACGCTCACGCCGCAAGGCCGTGCGATTCTCGATCAGATGGCCGCCGCAATGATGAAAATGACCAACAAAACGGTCGCGATCATCGGGCACACCGACAACTCGGGTAATCGCACGTCAAATATCGCATTGAGCCAGGCGCGCGCGGATGCGGTGAAGGGCTATCTGGTCGCCAAAGGTATCCCGCCGCAGCAGATGACGACGACCGGCGTCGGTCCGGATCAGCCGATTGCGTCGAACGACACGACCGATGGGCGGGCACGGAATCGGCGCATCGAGTTTCGCGCGGGGTCTTGAGTCGGCGTGTGTGCGGTGCGTATGAAAAAAGCCCGGCTTCGATCTTCGACAGATAACCGAAGCCAGGCTTATTGCTTAACGCGTCGAGGATTTTATCTAGCTGTTCTCTTCCGGCTTCACACCCAGCAACTCGCGAATATGCGCGAGCGATCCGTCGTCTTTCACCACGGTCGATAGCCATTGATGCAATGGCATATCCGCCGCCTCCGCCGCCTTGTCGGCGAAATACGCCGCGGGATTATGCGGCTCCGTGCTGCGGAAAAATTTGGCCACCGCACGCAATTGCGCGACGGCCTGCGCACGGCTCTGGATTCCTGCAATCGGGCTGGTCGGCATGGTCGTCAACACAGGTTCCTCGCGTTGCGGTGAGGTCTTGAAGGTGGGCTCGGCGCGTTCGTGCTCGTTCGGCGCGGGTGCTTTCGCGGGCGGCGCTGCATCGGCGTTCACACCCAGTTCGCGGGCAAAGCGCTCGGCCAACCGGTAGACGCTTTCATACGCGTCCTTTGCCTGGCGGAAACTCGGCGCGAAATCTCCGGCACGCCGGTCCAGTTCCTGTTCGAGGGCGAGCATGGCCGCTTCGAATGCTTTCAGATCGGCGAGCAGTGTCGGGTAAAACACCGTCGGCGTGGCGCGCTTCGACGCTTCGATCTGCTCGATCGACGGTTTGCCGCGCGCGATGTCGTCGGCGTGATCCGGATCGCGCTTGACAGCTTGCGCGACGTGCGTGGCCACATCCCAATCGATCGTGCTGTACGTACTGCCCTGCGACGACGTAATCGGCATGGCGCGCAACAGATCGCCCGTGCGGCCGACCAGCCACGCGACGTTGCCAAGGCGATACTCGGTGTCGTCGCCGTCCGGCAGCGGATGCACGTGATCCCAGTAGCGCTCGCAAAGTCCCGTCAACAACGCATAGCCTTGCGAAAGACCGTTGACGCCTTCATCAATCGCGAGGGCTTCCGTGAGCCAGACGGCGAGGCGCAAATCTTTAGTCTGCGTTTGCAGCAGACTGCCCGAACACTCGACAACGAAGGGCCAATCCGCCTCCTTGATCTCCGTGACCCATTCGCCCTGATCCAGCGATGGGTCTTCGAAACGGCGCGCGTGCTGAATCGCGTCGAAATCCGCTGAAAAAAGCAGATCTTCGCCACAGGGCGAGGTTTCGCTGAGCGGAGCCAGCAACGTGTTCAGATTAATCGGCATGGAAGAAAGCGATCACTGTCCGGTACGATATTAAAAGAAATTGAAGCACGCATGAGTGCGCGTGGACGTCCGCTCACACCACCGTGTAGTCGAATTCACCCGCCTCGCTCGCCCGCACGGCAATGCGTTCGATCGCCTCGCCGTTCGCCACACGTTCCAGCACTCGCCGCGCAATTTCGGGCAACAGGGTACCGTTCAGAATGTGGTCGACATTGCGGGCGCCGGAATCCACTTCGGTGCAGCGCGCGAGCACCGCATCGACCAGCGACTCGTCCCATTCGAACACAGCCTTGTGATTCGCTTCGATACGGCGGCGAATCCGTTCGAGCTTCAGTTCGATGATCTCAGCAAGCACGTCGTCGGAGATCGGGTAGTACGGCACTACTTTCATGCGGCCGAGGAATGCCGGTTTGAACGCCTTGTACAGTTGCGGGCGCAACGTCTCCGCGAGTTCGTCGGCATCAGGCAATTCTTCAGCGCTCCTGTTCAGGCAGGCCTGCATCACGGCCTGCGAGCCGACGTTCGAAGTCAGAATGATCAACGTATTGCGGAAATCGATCTCGCGGCCCTCGGCGTCGTCCATCGTGCCTTTGTCGAACACCTGGAAGAACATTTCGAGCACATCCGGGTGCGCCTTTTCGACTTCGTCGAGCAGTACCACGGAGTAAGGATTACGACGCACCGCTTCGGTCAGCACGCCGCCCTCGCCATAACCGACATAGCCCGGCGGCGAGCCTTTCAGACCGGACACGCTGTGCGCTTCCTGATACTCGCTCATATTGATCGTGACCATCTTGCGTTCGCCGCCGTACAGCACGTCGGCCAGCGCAAGCGCGGTCTCGGTCTTGCCGACGCCCGACGGCCCGACGAACATGAACACGCCGCGCGGCTTGTTCGGATCTTCGAGATTCGCACTCGCGGTGCGCACGCGCTGAGCGATCGCTTCGAGCGCGTGGTCCTGACCGATCACGCGCGCGGCCAGCAGCGGCTGCAGGTTGAGCACGGTCTGGATTTCATCCTTGACCATACGGCCGAGCGGAATGCCCGTCCACGACGCGACGATTTCGGCGACCACGTGACCATCCACCTGCAATGGCACCATCGGCTGGCCGCCTTGCAAGGCGTGCAATTCGGCCACGCGCATGGCGAGCGTTTCGCGTGCCTGCTGCGCCTTGCCGGCCTGTTCAGGATCCGCGCTACTCACGCGGGCCGCGTCGATGTCCGCGCGCAGGCCGACAATTTCCGTCACCAGTGCGCGTTCCTTGTCGTAGCGTGCTTCGTCTTCGGCGAGATGCCCGAGGTCTTCCTCACGCAGTGCGCGCAATTCCGCGAGCCGCTCGTCGTGCAGCGCACCGCTTGCCACTTCCCGTTCCAGCGCCGCGATTTCAGCGTCGATACGTTCGAGGCGTTTCTTGGTGTTGTCGATGGCAGCGGGGGTGGAGCTATGCGCGAGCGCCACTTTTGCGCAAGCCGTATCGAGCACGCTGATCGCCTTATCCGGCAGTTGCCGGCCGCTAATGTAGCGATGCGACAGGCGCACGGCTTCGGTGATCGCATCGTCCAGCACGCGGACGTTGAAGTGCTTTTCCATCAACGCGGCCATGCCGCGCAGCATGGCCGCGGCAAGCGCCTCGCCCGGCTCCTCGATCTTCACGACCTGGAAACGCCGCGCAAGTGCCGCGTCTTTCTCGAAGTACTTCTTGTACTCGCTCCACGTGGTGGCCGCGATGGTGCGCAATTCACCACGCGCCAACGCCGGCTTCAACAGATTAGCCGCGTCGTTCTGCCCGGCCTGGCCACCCGCGCCGATGATCGTGTGCGCTTCGTCGATAAACAGAATGATCGGATGCGGGCTCTTCTTCACTTCGTCGATCACGTTCTTCAGGCGGTTTTCGAACTCGCCTTTCACGCTGGCGCCGGCTTGCAGCAGTCCCATGTCGAGCACGTGCAACGCCACGCCTTTGAGCGGCGCGGGCACGTCGTCGGCGGCAATGCGCAGTGCGAGACCTTCGACTACCGCTGTTTTACCCACGCCCGCTTCGCCCGTCATGATCGGGTTGTTCTGGCGGCGGCGCATCAGAATGTCGGTGGTCTGGCGAATCTCGCCTTCGCGGCCTATCACCGGATCGATCTTGCCTTCGCGCGCCCGCTGCGTGAGGTTGCTGGTGTAGGTGTCGAGCGCCGGCGTTTGTGACGGCGCGCCCGCCGTGGTATCGCTCGCTGCTGCTGCGTCGTCCGCGCCGCTTTGCGCGCTCTCTGTCCCGTTGCTGCGCTCCACTTCGCGCGAACCCGCGGTCAGCTCGTCGAATTTGTGCTTCAGGTCGGTCACGCGCACGTCGCGCAGCAACGGCGACATGCGCTCGGCGAACTGCGCGAGATCCGGTGCGCTCAGCAACGCCAGCAGCAGATGCCCGGAACGGATCCGTCCGATCTGCGAATCGAGCGATGCAATCAGCCACGCCTGTTCGAGCAATTCGATCAGATGCTTCGAAAATACCGGCGTGCGCGTGTTGCCGGTTTTCAAACGCTGCAATTCGCGTTCGAGATCCGCTCGTAACGCATGCGCGTCGATTCTGCTTGCGCGCAGAACCAGCGCGACGTCGCTTGCCGGTTCGTCCAGCAACGCCAACAGCAGGTGCTCGAGATCGACCTCGTAGTGACCGCGCGCGAGACAATTGTTCGCCGCGAGCAACGCCGCCTGCCGGCAGGTCGGATTCAGTTTGGCGATCAGGGTGTTGAGTGACGTGCTCATGTGGTGCGATCCGGTCCGGGTTCTGTCGTGATAGTCAGTGAATCACATGCAATTCGTAGCGGGCATCCGCGCGGTCACGGTCAGCTTCCTTCGTGCAAAGGAACGCATCCCAGCCGAGGCGCGCGCCCTTGCTCAATACGCTCGGCCCAACGGCCTCGCGACGCAGCACCAGCGACACCTCGTATTCGAGCGTGACGCCTGCCAGCAGCGTGAGCATGCGTTCGAGCGCCACTGCGCGATCGGCGCCGGGTAAAAACGCTTCGTAGTCCGCCTTGTCGAGCGGTCCGATCACTAGCCGCGCGCGCATGTCGCGCTGCCAGACGCGCTCGCCCGCCAGCGCGGTCGCGCCGAGCGTCGCGTTGACGCTTCCTAGCAAAGTCAACTGATCGCGCGGCACGTCGTACCATTTGCCGATGAACTGCTCGACGCGCACCCGCACCTTGAAGTACTCCGATAGCGTGCGCTGCAAATAAGCGGCCGATACCGGTCGATGCCGCGCGGCGAGCGCGTAGCCGGCAATCGCTTCGTCGAACAACGCGCCTTCGCCGTTTTGCAGACTGTTGCGCGTGTCGTCGTCGGCGACACCGGCGAGTGCGAGCAGCAACGGCAAATAGCGTTCGTCGCGATCCAGTTCGTAATGAAACGGCAGGCGGTATTTCTTCCACGCCGCGTAGAACAGCGCCGTCGCGCGATTCGAAAACACGTCGAAGAACTCACGCGCGGCACGGTCACGTTTGATCTGCTCGCGCGCGACGATCTGTTCGGTGTAGTGCAGCGGCAATGCGCCCTGCCCGCCGAGCAAACCGAAAAAAGCGGGCGTGATATCCACTTTGTCGAGCGAGCCGTCTTCGAGCGCCGCCGTGCGTTGCGCCTTCTGTTTCAGTGCCGCGCCCGCGGCGCCGTAAGACTGCGCGCCGTGAATCTCGCTCGGCGGGAACGACATGGACAGCGAATTGCGAAAACCGATACGCTGGGCGACGATTTCGCCTGGGCGTCCGGTGTGAGAAGGCGATTGCTGCGCGAACCACTTCTCGAGAATCCGCACCGCCTGAAAAAATTCGAAGCGATGCGGCTCGTCGAGAAGTTGTTCGATTACGCCAGGATCGATTCGCCGCTGCGCGGTTTGCATCGCAGAATCTCCTCGCCGGTGCGCTTCGACACGACGACCAGTTGCACAAAGCTGTTCAGATGCACGTACAGCCCAAAAAACGTATCGATCACCCGCACGAACGACGCGAGACTCGTGCCGACGAAATGTTCTTCGTCGATCGTCAACTGAATCTCGATGCCGCGCACAAAAGTGGCAAACGGCTTGCCAGGCAGCCATTGCACAGCCGCGCGTTGTTCGATGCCCACCAGCCCGTCGATATGCCGCGCGGACACCGCCGTGCGCCGCAAATCGTAGAGCACGAGCATTTCCTTGAGTGCCGACAGGCCGCTATTCGCCAGCGATACGTGGTTCAACGCCAGATGCGAGATCAGCCGCCAATGCGCGGCGCGCCCGCGCTCGAAACGCACGCTCGGCGTAGGGCGGCGCAACATCGAGATGTTGCCGGTCAGCGAGCCGCCTTCGAGAAACAGATCGCCGCCTTCGAGCCCCACGGCGAGGCCGGCTGGCAAGTCGCGATTGGTACAGGTCAGATCGAGACTCAAGGTATCGGTTTGCGGCGCGGCCGGTTCGAAGTCGATATCGACGATCGAGATTTCGGTCTCGTAGCCCGGGCTTTTCTGCGCGACCCAATCGTTGCGCCTCGCGAACCAGTAATGCCCGGCACGCGCCGCTTCGCCGTGATGCAATGAATAGAAAGGCCGGAACTCGATCACCGATTCTTCATGTGCCTGCTGCCGGACGAGCTTCACCGAGTCGATCGAATAGACTTCGTAGGCAAATGCACGGCGCGCTTCCGCAATCACCGGATACGAAATCGCCTGATGGCTGATGCGGATCGGTTCGCCGTGCTGCTCGAACAGATTCACCACCGGCGTGCAGAACAGGCGGAAATGGTGCGCGCCCAATGAGTCAAGCAGACGCGCAACGTGCGAGTCGCTCCGCACTTCCTTGAGCACGACGTGCAGCGTCAGACGCTGGCAGCGGCCGCTCGCGCGCGTCATTGCGGCCAGATCGAAATCGGCGAAATTGAATTTTTCGGGGAACGCGAAGTATTCGGTCAGCAGCCGATACGCCGGATGCGACTTGGCCGGATAGTCGATCAGCGCGTCTTCTTCGGCGAAACCGGCTTGCACGACCGGCGACTCGCGCATGGCCTTCCACACGCCGCGACGATCGGCTTCCACGTAAGTGGCCATTCCGTTCACGAACAGACAGTCCGCCAGCGCAGCAATAAAAGACTGCTCGCCATGTAGATGCGTACGCAGCGTGCCGACTTTCAGCGCGGACAGATCCAGTTGCGCCGCCGTCGATTCGAAGGTGATCGACACGATCGCCGTGGCATTGCCCGGTAGCACGGTCGCGCTCGGCGCCATCGCCACCGACGTGTATTTCGCCTCCGAGATGCGGATCGGCGCCAGCGTCACGTCGTACGCGGTACGAAAACGGCATTGCACGCCGCGAATGGGCCGTGATTTGAGTTCGGTGCCGCACTCCACCAGCACCGGCTCGGTCAGATGACTCAGCGCGGCGGACGTGCCCAACTGCGCAATCGAGCACGACGGAAACGGCCGCAGGTAGTGCGGATACAGCACTTCCAGCAGCGCTTCGGTGAATTCGGGGTAGTCGTCGTCGAGTTTCTTGTTGATGCGCGCGCCGAGCAGCGCGAACGATTCGATCATCCGCTCGACGTGCGGGTCTTCGCAGTGCTCGCCGGACATAGCCAGCCGCGCGGCAATCTTCGGGTAGCGCTCGGCGAAGTCGCGCGAATAGCGCCGCAGAAATGACAACTCGCGCTCGTAATACGGCAGCAATTCTTCCATCGATCTATCCCCGGACCTGAAACCGCTCCGCCCAATCTGTCGCCACCGTTGCGCGTAACGGCGGCGGCAAAGCGGTACTGAAACACCACGACTCAAATGCCGCTGCTCAATCGCAGCGGCCAGAACAACTCCGTGCTACTACAGTTTCGCGCGTGCGCGCGTCACCGAGTATTGCAACGTGGAGGGCTGCAGCATCGCATCGAAACTCACCGGTTCTTCCGCCGGATGCACGACCAGCAACGCCTGAATCGCGAAGTTCAGCGCATTGGTCGATTGTTCGTTCAATTCGAGCGTGACGGCCACCTGCTGCAAGCGCGGCTCGTGCCGCGCAATGGCCTGCTGAATCGACTTGCAGATGAAAGTGCGATCGTAGTGGCTCGCAAGGCTCAGCCCCGCAAAATCGTTCAGACCGTACGTGAGCACCGAACGCTGACATTCCGGCAGCGCCGCCAACTCGTGCTCGGTCAGCGCGATGCGCGTATTCAGAATCGCCTCGACATCTCGCGCGACGGTGCTCTTCAATTCATCCAGCGACAATTGCCGCATTGCCGGAGAAGCCGGCAGATGCGGTTCGTCGTCGAACAGCTTGTCGAGAAAGCTGGGTTCGAAGCGTTTCATCAGCGTCCGAAGAAACTGCGCGACGCGCGGCGCACAGCATACGCGGCAACCCTTTCGAGCCGCGCGCGCCGGGTGCGCCCGCGCATCAGACCGCGTAAGTCTTGTCGTTCTTCGTCAGGCTCCACGCGCCCTGCGCGTTGCCGCCCTGGTTGCCGCCGATCTTCTGCTGCGTGTACTTCCATTGCACGGCGGCGTACTTCAGCGAGAACTGTTCGGTCGGCAAGCCTTCGCCCACCACGCTCGGCGTCACGCTCGAAATGATCACGTACTTGAGCTTCACTTCCAGATACTTGATGCGATTGCCTTCGCCGTCCGAGCGCATGAAGTCGATCGTGACTTCGTCGAACGTCGTGCCGCCCGATGCGTGTTGATAGATCAGCGGGCTGACCACGTCGATGTCTTTCGTGAACCGCATGTCGGCGTGTTCGCAGCGCTCGGAGGTGTGGCCACCTGCCGTCGAAGCCGTTGCCGAACGCGGTTGCGTGATCGAATGGTTCCACGAATCGATTTCGATCCAGCCAGCATGATCCTTATCGGCAGACTCGCCCTTGATCGCCGGATTGCCGAATTTTAAATAGATATCCTTCATAACTCCTCGACTCCCCAAAGAGGTGGTTTTAACAGCCAACCCGGACGGCTAGCCCGGGTTCTCTGATTTGCTTATGAATTGGCCGGTTTCGGCAGATCAGCGACAAGCCGCAAAGAGATCGACAGCTCGTCCAGTTGAAAATGCGGGCGCAGGAACGCGACCGAACGATACGCACCGGGCTTGCCCGGAATCTCCGAGACCTGAATCGACGCCTCGCGCAGCGGGAACTGAGCCTTCTGTTCCTGCGTGGCGTTGTCGTCGAGCAGCACGTATTGCGAGATCCAGCGGTTCAGGAACACTTCGACGTTCTGTGCCGATGCAAAGCTGCCGATCTTGTCGCGCATCATTGCCTTCAGGTAGTGCGCAACGCGCGACACCGAGAAGATGTACTGCAATTGCGCGGACAGAACCGCGTTAGCATTTGCGCTATCGGTGCTGTATTTCTTGGGTTTCTGCACCGATTGCGCGGCGAAGAACGCAGCGTAGTCCGAGTTCTTGCAGTGCACGAGCGGAATGAAACCGAGATCGCTCAGTTCTTTCTCGCGGCGATCGGTAATCGCGATTTCGGTCGGGCATTTCAGCGCGACTTCGCCGTCGTCGGTCTTGAAGGTGTGGGTGGGCAGATCTTCCACCAGACCGCCGCCTTCCACGCCGCGAATCGCCGCACACCAGCCGAAGTCGTCGAATGCCGCCGTCAGGCGTGCAGCGAATGCCCACGCCGCGTTACACCACAGGTATTTGCTGTGATCCGTGCCGTCCACGTCTTCGACGAAGTTGAAACCCTCCGCCGTGGCGCCGTCTTTCGGATTGAACGGCAGGCGGCCGAGAAAACGCGGCAGCGTGAGGCCCACGTAGCGCGAATCTTCGGCGTCGCGAAACGACTTCCACTTTGCGTATTCGACCGTGTCGAACACCTTGCCGAGATCGCGCGGCCTGCCGAGGTCGGCAAAGGTTTCGAGGCCCAGCAATTCGGGCGACGCCGATGCGATGAACGGCGCATGCGCGGCCGCCGCGACGTGTGACATCTGTTCGATGAAGTACACGTCTTCCGGCTGGCGCGTGACTTCGAAGTCGCCGATGATCGTGCCGAACGGCGAGCCGCCGAAGGTGCCGAATTCTTCTTCGTAGATCTTCTTGAAGAGCGCGCTTTGATCGAATTCGATCGCGGTCTTGAAGTCGCGCACCAGGTCGCGCTTGGGCGCATGCAGTGCCTTGATCTTGACCGTTGCGCCGGTATTGCTTTCCTTGCACAGGTAGTCCAGACCGCGCCACGTGCTTTCCATACGCTGGAATTGCGGCGCGTGCATCACCGCGCTCAGTTGCGCGGAGATCAGGCGGTCGAGTTCGGCGACGCGCGCGTCGATGGTGGCCGACAGGTTGTCGGACACCACCACCGTGCCGTCGAGCACCTGATGCACAAGCTCGCCGATCAGGTCTTTCGCGCGCGCGTGCTCGGAATCGGACTTCGCCACGCGGCTTTTCTCGACGATTTCGTCGAGCAGCGTGGATTCCGCACCGCTTTGCGCGGTGGCGAGTTGGGCTGCTGCCGTTTGCTGATTCATCTCACACCCCGTGCTTATTCGCCTTGCTTGTCGTGGTCCGGCGCGCCGCCGTGCTGGTCCGCCGCGTTGCCCTGATCTTTCGCCAGGGTTTGCAACTGCTGCGTGTTGTTGAGCACTTCGCTCAGCAGGTCTTCGAGTTTGTCGTTGCCGGCCAGCTTGTTGCGCAGATCGGCGAGCTTCGAGCGTGCTTCGAGCAGGCGCCGCAGCGGTTCGATTTGCGCGACCACTTCGTCCGGATTGAAATCGGCCATCGACCTGAAACGCAGGTCGACCGCGAATTTGCCGCCGCCCTCGCTCAAGCGGTTTTCCACCTGGAAAGCGGCGCGCGGTTCGATCGCTTTCATCACGTCGTCGAAGTTGTCGCGGTCGATATTGACGAACTTGCGATCGCGCAGCTTCGGCTGCTCGACTTCGGACTGTCCCGCCAGATCGGCGACCACGCCGACGACGAACGGCAACTCCTTCACCTCGATCGCATCGCCGCGCTCGACCTCATAGGTCAATTGAACGCGGGGCGGCCGCACTTTTTGCAAGCGTTTCTGAATGCTTTCTTTCTTCGCCATCGTCGGCTCCCGGGTGCTGGTGGATCAGGCTTGGGTCAGCGCAGCGCGCTGAACGGATCGGACGCGCCGCCGCTTTGCGCGGCTTTGGCAGGTGCGGCAGGTGCCGCCGGCACGGCGGGCGCAGCCGGCGGCGCGGCGGCAGGCGCGGTGCCTGTGCTGGCGTCAGGTGTATCCACCGGTTTGCTCTTCGCGATGTGACGAATGACGCGCTTCTTCTTTACGGCCGGCTTGTCGTTCGGGTCGGGCGGGAACAGCGTGGCTTCGCCGAGCGTGTCGCGCAACTGCTTCGCGAGCGCCTGCGCGTCCGACTTGGCATCACCCGCGAGCGAGGCGTCCTGACGCAATTCGCCGAGCGATTGCGTGGCGACGCGCAGGCCGGCCACGGCCAGCACGCTCTTGGCCTGGCGATCGGTCTGGTCGCGTTGCAGCGCTTCTTGCGCGGCGACGATTGCCTGGCCGTAGTGACCTTGCGCGAACTGGATCTGCGCAATACGCGACCACGGTTCTTCACGCGTCGGATCGGATTTGGAAAGCTGCTGATAAAGCGCAATAGCGCGATCCTGATCACCGCCCTTAGCGACGGTATCGGCATCCGCGAGTTGCTTATTAAAAGCCTCCGGTGTGGTCGCGAGATTGTTGCCCTGTGTCGCGCAACCGGCCATCACGCCGCATGCCAACACAACCCCAGATAGTTTTACTAACAGACGCTCATTCATCGTTTTTCACCGACGTGCGAATTTTTTATTTCAAGGGAAAACCGGAGTTTTGCTTTGCTTCAAGTGCGCGGGTATAGTACAGGCCAATTTTCGATAATTCAACTTTCGTGTGAAGAAGCATTGCACAAAAAAAATGCATGGGCTCAATTAAACGAAACATGCAGAAATTGTTTCCTGTTTCAATAGAGTCAAACAGAAAACGGAAAAATTTGCCACCCACCTGCGGCAATCCGGCAAGTCACGCGTAGTTACATGCGCTTTGCATAAAGCGGCATTACGCGGCAAACCGTTGCTACAAATCACTGATTTGATTTCGTTATTAGATGTTTAGACGGGGGACGGCGCCGAGCCGCTCGATGTATATGAACTCGCATGTTATTCGCCATGCATCGCAATTGATTGCCAGTGCTACCGCGTGCGCGTTGCTAGGTGGCTGCGCGGCCGGCGTGACCGTGCTCGGAGCCGCAGCCAACGCGGCTTTGCAGGCGAGCGGCCTCGGCAAGCCGGACCTGCCGGACGCCCAGAAACCGCCACGCAATGTCGGTCTCACCTTATATGCCGCGCCAAATCTGAATGCCGCGAATGACAAACGCCCATTGGCACTGGTCGTGCGGCTATATGTCCTGAAAGACCCCACTTCATTCCAGCAGGCGCCATTCGACGCCTTTACCGATCCGGCCCGTGAGAAGACTATCCTGGGCGGCGATTTGCTGGGCGTGCGCGAAGTTACTCTAATCCCCGGCCAGCGCTACGCCGTTACCGAAAAAGTCTCGCGTGAAGCGCAGGCATTCGGTATCGTCGCGCTATTCCGCGATCCGGCAATGCAGCGCTGGAAATTCGCCTTCGACCCGGCGAAGTCGGAGAAATCCGGCATAATGATCGGCCTGCATAACTGTGCAATGACGGTGACCAACGGCACTGTGATCCCGTCAGAACAGGGATTGCCCGCGCAACCGCTGAATATGCTTTCTTCTGTAAGCTGCGGATAAAGATGCCGGTCAAATACGATTTAACATTCTTTAGAGAATTAACAATTCGGCGCTCGAATCGGTTATCTCCCGATGCGCCATACGCTGAACGCATATAACAGGTTTGAGATGAGTTATTCCGCAAAAGTGCTCTGGGGGGAAGGCCTGTTTCTGAGGCCGCAGCATTTTCAGCGTCAGGACGCCTATCATGAGGCGCGCCTGTTCGAATCGATCCAGGCGATCCAGCCATACAACTGGGGCGTACGTTCGGCGCGCTTCGACCGCGACGCGCTCGGCAGCAACGTGCTGCGCGTGAGCGAACTTTCGCTGGTGTTTCCCGACGGCGCGCTCTACTCCGCGCCGCAAGCCGACGACCTGCCGCCGCCCATTGCGCTGGATACGCTGCCCGACGGCATCAACGAATTCACGTTTTATCTCGCGCTGCATCCGCTGCGCGAAACCGGCGCGAACTATTCGCAGGACAGCAACGCGGGTTTCGTGTCGCGTTACGTCAGCGAGCAGACGCCGGTGGCCGATCATTTCACCGACGCCGCCGAAGCCGACATCACCTTCCTGAAGACCAGCGTCAAACTGATCGCGCATAGCGAGCCGCGGGATCAACTGCTCTCGGTGCCGCTCGTGCGTGTACGCCGCACCGCTACGAGCGGTTTCGAAATCGACGACAGCTTCGTGCCGCCCTGCCTCGCCATCGACGCTTCGCCGATCCTGCATCAACGGCTGCGCCAACTGATCGATGCATTGCAGGCCAAGGTCAACGCGCTGTACGGTTTTCATCGCGAGCCGACCAAGAACATCATCGAATTCCGCTCCGGCGACATCGCGTCGTTCTGGCTGCTGCATACCGCGAGCGCGGCGTTCGCCTCGCTCGCGCATCTGTACCAGCATTCCGCGCTGCACCCTGAACGCCTGTTCCAGGAATTGCTGCGCCTTGCCGGCCAGTTGATGACGTTTTCGAAGGGCTATGCGCTGTCCGACTTGCCGGCTTACCGGCACGACGATCCGGGCCCCGGCTTTGCACGTCTCGACACGATTCTGCGCGATCTGCTCGAAACCGTGATCTCCACGCGCTACTTCGCGATCTCGCTCGAAGAAGTCCGGCCGTCGTTTCATGCAGGCCGCCTCGACTCGGGCAAGATCGACGATAAGACCATGTTCTACGTCGCGGTGTCGGCGGACATGCCGACTGCCGAACTGGTGGAAGCCGTGCCCGCACGCTTCAAGGTCGGCGCGCCCGACGACGTCGACAAGCTGGTGCTCTCGGCCATGCCGGGCGTGCGGCTCGTCTACACGCCGCAGGTGCCGCCCGCCATTCCGGTTCGTCCGGGCGCGTGCTACTTCTCGTTCGAATCGCGCGGCGCGCTGTACGACCGTATGTTGCAGGCCCAATCGGCAATGATCTACGCACCGTCGGGCATCAACGATCTTCAACTCGAACTGATTGCCGTCACATCATGAGCTACGCGCCCTCCCTGTTTGGCGGCAGCACGCCCGCCGCGACGCCCGCACCGGTCACCGAGCCGACCTACCAGGTCCGCTCGCTGCTCGATCTGCTGTACGACGGCTTCTTCATGCTGTTCCTGTTGAAGAACGGCCGCGAGCCCGGCGACGCGCAGGAATTCAGCCAGCGCATCCAGCAGTTCCTCGGCGACTTCGAGCGCGGCGCGAAGAAGCTCAATGCGTCGGCGGAAGATGTCTACGCGTCGAAGTTTGCGTTCTGCGCGGCCATCGACGAATCGGTGTTGTCGTCCACCTTCAGGATCCGCACGGAATGGGAGCGCCGGCCGCTGCAGCTCGTGCTGTTCGGCGAGCAACTGGCGGGTGAGAAATTCTTCCAGTATCTCGAGGAGTGCCGCGCACAGGGCGCGGCGCGTCTGCAATCGCTCGAGGTGTTTCACATGTGCCTGCTGCTCGGCTTTCAGGGCAAGTATCTGCTCGAAGGGCCGGAGAAGCTCGCGTATCTGACCGCGCGTATCGGCGATGAAATCGCGCATATGAAGGGCAAGCGCGCGCCATTCGCGCCGCATTGGCCGCTACCCGATCAGGTCGCGCACCGGCTCAAGCGCGAGGTGCCGTTGTGGTCGATCGGTGCGGTATTCGCGCTGGTTGGGCTGCTGGCTTATCTCGGACTGAACACCTATCTGCGCGACCAGACTTTGCGCTCGCTCGCGCCGTATTCGCAGGTGGTCAAGCTTGGACCGCAATCGGCCACGTTGACGATTTCGTTGCCTTAGGCATCGAGCGCTGATCGATGGAATAAGAAAGCCCGCTCATGCGGGCTTTCTTTCGTTCTCGACGGCCTGGATATGCGCATCGAATCGGCCGGTGTAAAACTACGTCTTGTCTAGCCCGCTGGCATTTGCGGGCTTTCTACCGCGCTGAAGAAAAATCTTATTGCGACTCTTCCGCCCACACCGCATTCTCCCGCGCCATCAGCGCCGTGGATGCAGCCGGCCCGAACGTGCCCGCCGTATAGCTGCGCGGCTTGTCGCCCGACTTGCTCCAGCCCGCCAGAATCGGCTCGGCCCACGCCCATGCCGCTTCGAGTTCGTCGCGACGCATGAAGTGCGTGAGACGTCCGCGAATCACGTCGATCAGCAAACGCTCATACGCTTCCGCGCGCCGCTCGGTGAAGGCCTGCTGCAAATCCAGATTCAGATTCACCGGCAGCATATGCATGCCGCTGCCCGGCTCCTTGGCGAGCACCTGCAACTGGATCGACTCCTCAGGTTGCAACTGGATCACGAGCCGGTTGCCGTAGTTGCGCCCGCTATGCCCGTTCGGGATGATCGAGAAAGGCAGTTCTGAAAACTCGATGACGATCTCCGACACTTTCTTCTGCATCCGCTTGCCCGTACGCAGGAAGAACGGCACATGCGCCCAGCGCCAGTTATTGATGTGCGCGCGCAACGCGACGAAGGTTTCGGCGCGGCTGCCCGCAGGCACGTTGTCTTCCTCGAGATAACCCTTCACCGCCTCGCCGTCCACCGCGCCGGCGGTGTACTGGCCGCGCACGGTGTCGCGCGCGATGTCTTCCGGCGTCATGGGCCGCAATGAGCGCAGCACCTTGAGTTTTTCGTCGCGGACCGCGTCCGGGTCCAGCGACACGGGCGGCTCCATCGCGACGATGCACAGCAGTTGCAGCAAGTGGTTCTGCACCATGTCGCGCAGCGCGCCAGTCTTGTCGTAGAAGCCCGCGCGGCTGCCCACGCCGACCGTTTCCGCCACCGTGATCTGCACACTCTTGATATACGGCGCCTGCCACAGCGGGCCGAAAATCGGATTACCGAAACGCAGCACCATCAGGTTCTGCACGGTTTCCTTGCCGAGATAGTGGTCGATCCGGTAGATCTGCGCTTCGCTGAAATGCTTGCCGACCGCCGTGTTGATTTCCTGAGCGGAGGCCAGATCGTGGCCCAGCGGCTTTTCGAGCACCACCCGCGAGTTGCCGTCGACCAGTCCCGCCGCTGCGAGGTTATCGCAGATGTTCGTGAACAGATCCGGCGACGTCGCGAGGTAGAACACGCGGCGCACACCCTCGCGCGACGCCTCCTTCAGGCGCTGATAGTCCTCGACCGAGTCCACGTCCATGCGCACGTATTCGAACAGCGCCAGAAATTTGTCCCAGGCGGCGGCATCGAACGCTTTCTTTTCGATGAAGGGCTTTGCCTTCTGCTCCATGAATTCGTTGATGTACTCCTCACGCGACCAGGGCTTGCGCCCGATCGTGAGAATGCGGGTCTCCGGCGGCAGGTTGCAATGCAGATGCGCCATATAGAGCGCGGGCAGCAGCTTGCGAAACGACAGGTCGCCGGTGCCGCCGAAAATGATCATGTCGAGCGGCAGGTCGGGAGTGGCAGAAGCGTGGTGGGTCGTCATAGCGCGGTCGCAGCGTCGTGAGGGATAAGGCGTGGATGAAGGGCAGAAAAAAGCGGGCAAAAAAACAGCAGCAAAGCACCGTGCCGACGGCCCGGCGCTCTTTTCTGACAAACGCCTATGGTGCAACGTTTTGAGATTGTTTGCACGGCAACATGTGCCGCAGGTTGGCGCAATATGCCAACCTGCGGCATCAACGGCCTGCCCGGAAGGTTTTTTCCGGCTTTCGCCGGCAGGCCGCCGCCCGTTGTGTTGCCCGCTGTGTCGCCCGCTGTCGTAGCGCTTGCGCACGCCACACCCACGGGCTGCCCTTACATGCTTCCGGCACACGCTTTTTCATCAAGCCTTCAGGCGCCTGACAATGCCTCGCGCGCCACGCGGCACGCCGCCAGATCCCAGGCCGCACAGCCGACGCTTTTAAAAACGACCGGTTTCTTTTGCGGCCGCAGCGCCGGGTTGTCGAGCACCGAAGCGATCCCGCCGACCTGCGCCCAGTCCACGCCCGCCTGAATGAAGTCACCGGCCTCGTGGCGCGCGCCAGCCTCGTCGTCGACAAAAAGCGCGCTCCCGGCGAGAGTGCGCGCGCCGATCTCGACCATGGCGGGCGTGAATGCGCCGACGCCGATCACGAGACGCTCCGCGCGCGCGGCTTCGTCGTAGATCGGCTGTCTGCTCGTGGTCAGCGCGATCACCACGTCGACCGACTCGGGAATCGCCGCGCCGTCCTGCGTGAACGGCCGGACCTCAAGCGCCTTGTCGTGATGGCGTGCGCAAAACGCTTCGGCACGCGCGGGCGCACTGCCTTTCACCCACACGCGCGCTTCGGGAAACAGCTCGCCGATCGCCTCCAGATGGTTGAGCGCCTGCGTACCGGTGCCGATCAGCAGGAATTCGCGCGGAGCGGCGGCGGCGAAGGTTTCGACGCCGAGCATCGAGATCGCCGCCGTGCGGCGTCCCGTGACGATCGGGCCGTCGAGGATGAAGAGCGTCTCGCCGGTGTCGGCGTCGAACGTCATGACTTTGCCGTGAATCGTCGGCAGGCCGTGCGGGCCGTTGGCCGGGCACACGTTGACCAGCTTGTGGATCGCGAGGTCGGGCGCGGTGGCCGGCATGGACAGCATGATGCCGCCTTCGTTGAGCGGCACGACGAGCCGCTCGGGACTCGCGATGCGTTGCTGCGCATACTCGATGCTCGCGCGCTTGAGTGCGTCGACGAGTGCGGCATACGGAATCAGCCGCGCGGTCGCGGCGGCGTCGAAAATCTGCGTGATCGGGCGAGTCATGGGCAGGTTGTTCCAGTGCTTGGCAAAAGGTTGAGTTGGAATTGACTAGCAGGCGACGCTCGCTTCGTTCGGCTGGCGCGACGACTGGATCAGCATCAGCAGATCGCCCGCCTCGATCGGAGACGGCTCGTCTTCGTAAAACGGGGGCACGCGCGACGCGCGCACCGGGCCGACCACTACCGCGCCTGGCCGCGCATTGCTCCAGCGGCCAACTTCCTGCGCCGTTGTGCGACGGTCGAGCAGGGCGACGCGGCCGCGCGCCGACAGCGGACAGTTGGTGAATGGGACAATGAGCCGCGTGCGGGCGCGCGGCGGCTGCCAGGGCGTGCGGACACGGCGCGGCAAACGCGCGCGCGATAGACGCGGCTCCGGCATGGGGCAGATCGGGCACGCGGCAGCTCCGGAGAATCTATGACAAGCGATTCTACGACGCCTGACGCGCGGTGGGGCCGGATCGCGGCAGAGCAGCGACGTGGCGGGAGGCAATGGGTGGTTCAGCCGTCGCCTAGGGCGCCGCCTGGAGGCGAGTCATGGGCGGCTTACGCGTAACGCCGTGAACAGATCAATGGCCTGGCCGACTGGCAGCCGGTCAGGGCCGGCATGCCGGCTTGGGGACGAATCGCAGGCTCCTTATGGTGGAAGTAGAGTCGTGCCGGCACCACCACCACAGCCTCGGGTAGACCCCTTCGTGGAAGCGGCCGAAGGCGAAGCCGACCACCTCGCCGTCATTGCGAAGTATCTTTGTCGCCGCCCTTCTTGCCGCCCTTGAACATGGCGCGGCACGCCGGGCTCAGTTCATCCACGTGCTGCTTCATGCACGCGGTGATCTTTTCTTTGTTGGGAATGTCAGCGGCGCAGAAATGCATGGCGTCGCCACGGCAGGCCTTGGTTTGCTCGTCGCGGCTGGCGGCGCTCACCGGGTCGGCAAAGCCAGTCACAACAAGGCTGGCGGCAAGCAGGAGGTAGACTCGATTCATGGCAGCTCCGGTATCGCAGAAGTCGGTGCAGGCTCCTCAGCAGAAAACGGGCCTGATCACTGCGTTCACCGAACGATCCCATCGCTCCTTGCCTGGGAGGCGATGCTGAGCGTCATGCCGCGCCCCGCGTAGAAACGCGTCATGGTTTCGAACGGCAGATACACATCCGCCTGATGCGGCGCAATGCCCGACGGATTGTGAAACCATACGCCGTCGCGATCGCGTCCGTGCAGCAGGACCAGATGGCCGCCCTGGCGCCGATTCGGCCGGTCGGGATAGCGGATCTCGGGGCTCACGGAGACGATTGCCAGCGTATCGGCGTTCAGCCGCGCGGCCATCTCTTCGAGCAACGCCTGCGGCAGCACGTCGACCTGCAAGCCGAATGCGCCGGCCACCCAATCGGCAAACGGCCGGTAGATCAAACCGTCGACACCGCCGTCCTCGCGCATGCGGTACGCGCCATGCCGTAGCGCTTCGTCGAGCAGGACGGCGCGCGGCGCGTGGCCGATGCGCCAGTAGTCGAGCGCGGATTCGAGGCAGGTCAGGCCGCACAGGCGTTTAGCCCAGAAGCGGTAACGCTCGGGGTTCATGAAGCCGCTACGCCGCCATTCAGGATCGTCGCAAGGGTCGCGGTGCTGCTCGACAATCGGGCCAACCCATTCGGGGCTGCCCCATTGCGTGTAGTACGGCACGCCGGCATGGCGCAAGATCGGCTGGTTCATTGGTCGCGCCTTAAGCGGATTGAGACGGGTGTTTTTTACAGCATGCTGCGAGGCCGTTGCATCGTGCCGTCGAAGAAACGCTGCAAGCGGAACGCCGACAGATCGAGCGACGCCTCGCCGCCATCGTTCAGTTCCGCGAGCAGTTTGCCGACAATCGGTCCCATCGCGAACCCGTGGCCGCAAAAGCCGGTCGCGATCGTCAGACCGCTGACCTGCGGTGGCGCGTCGATCACCGGAATGCCGTCGGGCAGCACGTCGATCAGACCGGCCCACGATTCGACCACCTGCGCGTCTTTCAACGCGGGAAACAGGGCGCGCAGTTTTTTCAGCGCATGCGGCGCGTGGCGCTCGTTCGGCTGCGGATGCGGATCGCGCGGATGCAGCACACGTTCGTTTTTCAGCACGCCGCCCGGCAAACGGTCGCGCAGATCGCGCAGACACGCACCGTTCAGATGGAAGCTGAATTTCTCGCGCTGCGCCCACAGCTCCGGCAGAAACCATTTGAGCGCACGGAAATGGCCGAGCGTCATATCGACGTCGACCTGCATGTCGTCGGCCAGATTGATTGCGCCGTTCGCGCGTTGCCGCACGCCCAGACCGTGCCCCCAGAACGTCGACGCGGTGATGCGCGGCAGCGGATTGGTGCGCATGCAGGTGCCGCGCACGGCCTGCTGCGGCAGTTCGAGCCCGAGCGTTTCGAGCAGACGCCAACTGCTCGCGCCGGCCGCGCAAATGAAGCGCGAAGTGCGCAGGGTGCCGCGCTCGGTGACCACGCCGGCAATCGCGCCGCCCGCGCGCTCGACGCCGATCACCCCGCAGCCTTCGAAAAACAGCGCGCCCGCCCCGGCCGCCCGCGCCGCGAAGGCGGCCGCGGCGCGGCGCGGCTCCGCCTGACCGTCGCTCGGGGTGTAGAGGCCGCCGAGCGCCGGGCCTTGCATGCCGGTCACGACCGTGTCGATCTGCCTGCGGTCGAGCGTGCGCGTATCGAGCCCGTGCTGGCGCGCGACGTCCATCCATTGCTGGAACGAGCTCCAGTCTTCTTCGCCGGTCGCCACGTAGAGACAGCCCCCCTGACGCCATTCGAGGTCGAAATTCAGCTCGCTTTCGAGTTTTTCCCACAGCTTGATGCCCGCCATCATCAGCGGCACTTCGGCGGCTTCACGGCCCTGCTGGCGCACGAATCCCCACGCCCGCGACGACTGCTGCCCGGCAATCCGCGATTTGTCGAGCACCACCACCGAGAGCCCGCGGCGCGCCAGATAGTAGGCGGCCGCGCAGCCCATGATGCCGGCGCCGGCAATCACCACGTCGGCATGTTTCGGGAACACCTGGTCAGCGGGCGTGAAGTTCGCGTGCAGCGGGTAAGTGGTGGTCATCGGACTGGCAGGTTTTAAGTGTGGGCATAATCTTCGCAGGCGGCCCGGCTGTTCGCAATGCCGTAGTGCTCGAGGCTGGCGCCGGCGTATGGAAGCGAATGATGCACCGTCTATTCGTCAGGCAGAGCGGGGGCCAACGGCTGATCGGCCGGACGCCCGGCTCGACCGAGCGGGTTTCGGCGAAAGCGCCCGAGCGGGCTTCGGCCAAGGTCGCCGAGCGGATTTTCAAGGCCTGAAGAGCATGGCGGCGAGGCTCGCCGCCATGCCCGCCGGCCAGGCATTCCGGGCCGTTCGCCACGCCAGAGATATTTCTCTGCCGATGCGGCGCGGTTTCATCGGTAAAATACGACTCATGCTAAATGCATAAAAAAATCGCCGAACCGGTCCGTTCCGACTCTTGCACCAACGGGCTTGGCGGCGATCAACAAAACTACAGACTGCGATACTTTTTACGGTACATTTGCTGTCCCCTGCGTAACCGCGTCAATGCGCATCGAATGTGCATGGCCGTGTCGCGCCTGTCGTATCGCACTCCCCAGTACCCTTTAAGACGGCGGATTCTCACGCAGTATGGCCAACGAAACACACTCACCTGACTCCATCGCAGTCGCCGAGCGCGTGCGCGAGTTGATGAGCCGGCACGGAATCGGCAAGCGCCAGCAGACCACGGAGCTGTGCCGTATTCTCGACCTGAGTTTTTCACAGGGGCACCGCAAGCTGCGCGGCAACAGCCCGTGGACCCTCTCGCAGATCAAGAAGGTTGCCGAGGTGTTCGGCGAGCCGGCCGCCCAGCTGTTCGGCGCGCAATCGCTCGATCCGGGCATGGTCGGCGCGATCGCCCAGGAAGCCGTGTTCTGCATCGGCGCAATCGAACTGGCCTGCACGGCCTGGGTCGGCGCCGCGCTCGAGGCGGGCAGCCGCCCCGAATTCGTCGCGTATTCCAGGCTCGGGCAATGGCGTGTGGCGCGTCATGACGGCACGCTTTACCAAAGCGCATACGAAGTTCACAAGATCGAGATCTATCCGCGCCGCGCCGAAACCGACAAGCCGACCATCGCCGTGGTCGACGACGATCAGGCGAGCGCCGACAACCTGCGCGACTATCTGGAGCGCAGCGGCTTCGCGGCGGTGGCGATCTATGGGCTGGCGGCCTTTGCCGAACAACTGCAAACCCAGGTGTTCGACGGTATCGTGATCGACTGGCTGTTCGGCTCGCAAACCTCGGCGGCCGCGATTCGCGCAGTGCGCGCCTCGGAAAACCCGGACGCGCCGATTTTCGTGCTGACCGGCGAATTGCTGACTGGCAAGGCCAGCGAATCGGAGATCAGCCAGGTGATCCGCAATTACGACGTCGCGTGCTATGAAAAGCCTGCGCGCATGGCGATTCTGGTGGCCGATCTGTCGAAGCGGTTGAACCGGCCGTAAGCAGCGGTCTTCTTCGCATCACACCGTGTGCCGCGAAGCCAGAGCCCGCTGCAACGCGCTGCGAAGTTCCTCGTAATGGACCGGCTTCAATAGCGCATCGAAAAAGGGCTGCTGCGAGCCGGCGCCGTCCTCCGTTCCCTCGTCCGGCGCATACGCGCTGACCACGATCACCGGCACGCCCGCGGACGGCCCGCCGCGCGCGGCGAAGTCCGCGAGAAACGTATAGCCGTCGCGCCCGGGCATATGCAGATCGAGCAACACCACGTCGCAGCGGCGCGCGTCGAGCCAGGCGAGGGCGTCGTCGGCATTGGCGACGGCGTGCGCATCGAAATCCATATACGCGACCATTTCGCTGAGCGACTCGCGAATCAGGCGGTTGTCGTCCACGATCAGCACGCACGGACGCGCACCGCCAGGCTCGGTGCGCGCCGCCACGTCCTGCGGCTGCGCGGCGGCGACCGGCGTGACCGGAATGGTGACGGTGAACGTCGTGCCCTCGCCCACCTTGCTCGCCACCTCGACGGTGCCGCCGAACAGTTTGACGAGCCCCTGCACGATCGTCAGCCCCATCCCAGCGCCTTCGAAGCGGCGCGTGCGCGATGCGTCCAGTTGGGTGAACTCCTGGAAGATGAGCGGAATCTGCGCATGCGGCACGCCCGGCCCCGTGTCGCTGACCACGAAGGTCAGCAGCGCCGGCCGCTGCCGCAACAGCACCCGCACGGTGCCGGTCTCGGTGTAACGGATCGCGTTGGTAACGAGGTTGTTGACGATCTGGCGAATCCGGTGCGGATCGGAATCGACCAGGCCGCCCACACCGCTCGCCTCGCTTTCGAGCCGCAGACCGCGCGCGGCGGCGGACATCGCATGTTCGTCGACGATCGACGCGAGCAGCTCGCGCGGCTCGAAATGTTCGTGACGCAATTCAAGCTTGCCGGCGCCGAGGCGCGCATAGTCGGTCAGGTCTTTCATCTGCGCTTCCAGATGCCGCGCCGCGGTTTCGAGCCGCTGGATCACCTTGCGGTCCGCCTCGGAGTGATAGTTGAAGCCCAGCAATTCGATCGACGACACGATGGCGTGCAACGGCGTGCGCAGCTCGTGACTGATCATGCCGAGAAACGCGTCCTTGGCGTGACTGGCCTCGCGCGCCGCGCGGCTCGCCTGGTGCTCGGCTTCGAGCGCCGCGTGTTGCTGACGCATCAGGCGCGTGCGGCGCCGCCCGTTCAATACAAGCAACAGCGTCGCCGCCGCCGACAGCAACAGCAGCAACAGACCGCCGGCGAACAGCATGCGGCGCTTGTCGATGAAATCGCGGTTCATCGCTTCGCGGTCGGCGACGTCGGCAAAGCGCCGGCTCAGCGCGAGATCGTTGACCTCGTTCCAGTGCTCGCGCAGTTGCGCGACGATCCGATTGGCCTCGCCGCGGTCCTTCGGCAACGCATCGACTTCAGGTCCGATACCGCCCAGCAACCGGTCGAGCGAATGGATTTCGTCCATTTGTCTTTGCAGCAGCGAGAGCTGCGTGGTCAGCCGGCGCGTCGAGCCCGCCATCACGTGGAGTTTCGATTGCAGCAACTGGTAACGCAGCATCAGCCGCTGATAGTCGTCGTCGCCGCCCGATTGATACAGCAGCAGCTGATTCTCGAAACGCGCGTACGCGATTTGCAACTGCGCGGCGTCCCAGTAGAAGCCGTCGTAGGAACCGGTCAACTGCTCGGTGGCGCGCGGGTTGAGCAGATTCGCGTACAACAGGTAGCCGATCGCGCCGGCCGGCGCCGCGAGCGCGGTCAGCCAGATCAGCACGTAGAGGACTCGGCGCCACGGACGGCGCACTATCTGACGATGAGGGCCTTGATCTGCCATACGAATTTCGAATCGCCCGAGGCGCCCGTGAGTTCATCGGGGAACGCATCGCGCGGGTAGATGAGGAACAGCGGCCCGAAGTCGCTGATCTTCAGACGCCGGCCGTTCATGCTGTATGCGACGATCACGCCATAACGATCGCCGTCCGACACCGGAATGGTGTACGTGTAGTCGTCGAGCGTGTGGATTTCGATCTGGCTGCCAGACGCACCGACCGTCTTCAGAATATCCGCCAGCAGCGGTCCTGTGAAGGTGGAGCGCGGCGTCCAGGTGGTCGCGGTCGTAATCGTATGGACCGGCAGTGCGAGCAGTTGAGCCTCGGTGAAATGGTACGTCTGGTGCGACGCATCGGTAGTCTTGCCGATCTTGCCGCGCACGTCGAGCGATAAAGGTGGAGGATCCGACTGGGCTAGCGCGCTCCATGCGGCCAGTGAGAGAACGAGGCCCGCGGCCCAGATTGCATGTTTCCTGCCATTCACCGCTGCGGTCAACTTGGTCATCTGCTTTTTTATTCCGTTGTCTATCTTGCTGTGGGTGGCCGGACAGTCCCCGGTCCGATCTGTCGCCGCGCCCGCCACCCGTTGCCCCCGACGCGATCTTTGAACCGCATGCATAATATCGCCAAAATTCTCTGTCTCAAAAACGAGGAGCCGCGGCCGCGCGAGCACCGCAAGCCGCTCCCGCGCCAGAGAAACTCGCCCCACACGCGCCACGCGCCGCCCAACGAGTCATGAACAAGCCGGTTTTGCCCCTGACGTACGAACAACTCGATCACTGGATCGAGTCGCTGCAACCCGCCTTGCTGGCCGAGCGCTTCACGATGGCGATCGGCATTCTGCGCGGCGGCGCGCCGCTCGCGCTGATGGTGTCGCACGCCGTCGGCACGCCGGTCGCGTTCCTGCGCTACGATCGCGAGGCGCGCACGGTCGCCTGGGATTCGACGCTGCCGATCCCGCCCGCGGGCTCGGTCGTGCTGCTGTGCGAGGACATCGCGGGGCGCGGTTTTACGCTGACGGATTGCATCGCGTTTCTTCAGCAGCAGGGCCTCGTGGTCAGGACGCTGACCGGCGCCGTGGACGACCTGAGCCGCACGCAACCCGACTACGCGATCGACGCGCGCGGCTACTTCGCCCTGTTTCCGTGGGAGCGCCAGGCCTACACCGAGCGTTATCGCGAAGACTGGGCGCGCGTCGAAGCCGGCAAGGCGCCCGCGATGGCGGACGATCACGAATACGCCACGTATGCGATCGACCTCGACGGCATTCTGCTGCCCGACGTGCCGCTCGCCCGCTATGACGAAGATCTGGCCGCCGCGCTCGCCGAGCGCGATGCCCTGCTGCCGTTCGACGTGCTGCCCGGCATCGACCTGCAGCAGGTCCGGACGATCATCACCGGCCGGCCGGAGATGGATCGCGCGCGCACCGAGGCGTGGCTCGCGCGGCACGGCTTCGGCCACCTGCAACTGACGATGCGCACGCCCGACACGCACGACGAAAGTCCCGCCGGCAGCGCCGCTCACAAGGCCACGGCCGCATTGCGCGGCGGCGTCACGCATTTCATCGAGAGCGATCCGGTGCAGGCGTTGCTGATCGCCCAGCAGGCACCGCTGCTGCGCGTGATCTGGTGGGACGCGCATACGCAAACCGGCATGCTGGTCGGCGCGCGTGCGTGGACCTGAGCGTCCGGGGTGTCTGAAGCGTCCGGGCCCTACGCTTCTTTCGCTTCCCTGATCTCCTTGCCGCCGCGCAAATGCAGATGCCGCGCGGCCCGCTGCGACGCGACGACAATCAGTTTCATCGTCGCGCGCGTGGCGCCGACGAACAGCTTGCGCGCGATGCGTTCGTCGAAGGTCTCGAAGTCGACCTCGGTGAAAATCACGCACGGCGCCGCCTGCCCCTTGAAGCGGTAGATCGACTCGAACAGCACGTCCCCTTCGCGGTACTCCGGGTTGCCGAACATATCGTACTTGCCCGTGAAACTGCGCAGCCGATGCGGCCCGAGGTGATCCAGCGCGGTCATCGCCGAGCCTTCGCGGCCGCGAAACGACAGCACGACGATGTCCTGCTTGCGAAAGCCGAGCGAGAGCGCCTGGGTGATCGCGCGCTTGGTCGCCTCGATGCTGCCTTCGGCTGCACTGGCTTCGTCGTACACGGAGAGCGAAATATCGGAGCCGTCGAACGGGCTGCCTGACGCGATCGCCGCGGCGACCGGCACCGGGGCGCCGACCACGTCGCGCACATAATCGAGAATGTCACGCGGGCTGCGATAGTTCGTGGTTTCCGTCAGCGTGGTCCAACCGGGCAGCGCGACCGGTTCACGCATATACAGATTCTGCAGCGGGTCTTCGAGCCACCACCACGCGGCGCCTGGACGTAACAGGCGCTCGAGTGCGGTGACCCACGGCTGCTGGAAATCCTGGCCTTCGTCCACGATCAGCACGTCGAATTGCCAGCGCGGACCGATCGGTGTTTCCGCAAAAATCGTTTCGAGCTGATCGAACGCCGCGAGGGAAGTCCCATTGGGCGACACGCCGCCCGCCTGGAAATCCGGCTCGCGGCCCGCGTCGCGCGCGATCCAGTCGCATAGCTGGTGATAGTTGGCCACCTTCGCTTCGGGCGGCGCGACGCGTGCGATGTGATCCGCCAACGGCCGGTTGAAGCACACGTATAACGGCTGCTGGCCGCGCGCCACCGCGTCTTTCATGACCTGCACCGCGAGTTGCGTCTTGCCCGAGCCGGCCGTGCCGATCACGCGCAGCCGGAACGGCGAGAATTCGAGCCGCCTTGCCCACGTCGCGAGACCGCCTGCCAGGCGCGTGACGAGCGTGCCCGCCTGCCCGAGCAGCGCGCTGGCGTCGGGCGTGAGCGCCAGCTCGTCGGCGAAAAAATGGTGGATTTTCGGCGCGCTGGCAAGGCGCGGCTCATCGGCCGGCAAGGCTTCGCGGATAATTGCCGCGAGCCGGTCCTTGCGCGTCGCGTCGACGATCCGGGCGGGACTCACGCCGGCAATCGCCGTGTCCTTGACGACGTGATCGGGGCAATACAGCAGTTCCTCGATGAAATACGTGCCCGCGCCGAACGCCGCGGTAAAGCGCCGGTGCAGACTTTCGACGGTGTGCGCGAGCGCGATCGCCACGTTGCGCTCGGTCTGCAGATAAACCTTGACCAGTCCCTTCGGCGTTTCGCGCAGGAAGCCGGTTTTCTGTTCGACGATCATCACGCGCCCGGCCGGGCTGACGATCACGAAATCCGCTTCGCCGAACACCGAGAAGTTCTGGTTCAGACGTGTCCAGTGCACGCCGTGATAGACGGTGTAGCCCTCGGGAAGCGCTTCTTCCAGCAACGCCAGCGTTTCGCGCTCGCGGGCCGCCGCGCCGGTGGCGGCAAGGCTTTTCCAGTCGTCGGGAACAATGCGGGCCATGCGTGCCTCGTCGTATTCGGATGGGCTCATTGTACGCAACGCGCACAATTGCCGAACCCCTGTAGCGGCGGCGCTTTCAGACATGCCGCCCGGCATGCCCGGCGCCGCCGGTTGCCGCCCGGCGGCGCGCAACATCACGCGCATCGTGTATCGTTACCGGTTGAACGCCGCGCGACGGGCGCGGCTTGCCAACTGTCAAGAAAAGGATTTACCGGATGATTACGATCTGGGGACGCACCAATTCGGTCAACGTCCAGAAAGTTTTGTGGTGCTGCGACGAACTGGTTCTGCCGTATGAACGGATCGACGCCGGCCTGCAATTCGGCCGCAACGACGAACCCGCCTATCTCGCGATGAACCCGACCGGCAAGATTCCGACGCTGGTCGACGACGACTTCGTGCTGTGGGAATCGAACTCGATTTTGCGCTATCTGGTGCTGCAATACGGGGAAGGCAGCCTGCTATATCCGTCTGAGCCGAAAGCGCGTGCCAGCATCGACCGCTGGCTCGATTGGTCGCTGTCTACGCTGCAACCCGCCGAGCGGCCCGTGTTCTGGGCGCTCGTGCGCACGCCCGCCCCCGCGCGCGACACCGCAAAACTGGCCAGCGACTTCAACGCCGTCGCCGTGCTGTGGCGCATGCTTGACACGCATCTGCAAGGGCGCTTCTTCCTCGAAGGTGAGAAGTTCACGCTGGCCGACATTGTGATCGGCGCCTACGCGAAACGCTGGTTCGGCGTGGATGGCGTCGAGCGTCCGCCGCTGCCGAATCTGGAGCGCTGGTATTCGCGCATTGCGACGCGTACGGGGTTCAAGAAGTATGTGGACTTTCCGCTGACCTGAACCATCGGGTTCGAGCCATCGGGCTGCGTATGCCCAAACGCCGGCCACTCGCTCTGCTGCCCTTGCTCCCGCTTTTTCGCGCAGCGCCATTGCGCCACGACGAACGAACGCACAGCGCGCCGGCACGGCGTGGCACGATGGCCTTTATAATCGTCGCATGAAGACCGCCAAGCCCGCCGCGACCACCGCAAAAGCCACCTCCGCTCACTCTCATGAGCCGGGGCACGCGCACGGTAATTCGCAGGAAGCCGCCCTGATACTCGCGGAAGAATATTGCCGCGAACGCGGCGAAAAACTCACGCCCATCCGCCGTAAAGTGCTCGAATTGCTGCTGAATTCCGGGCGCGCCACCAAAGCCTATTCGCTGCTCGACGAGATGCGCCAGATCCATCCCGGTTCGGCGCCGCCCACGGTTTATCGCGCGCTCGACTTTCTGCTGTCGGCAGGCCTCGTGCATCGGATCGAATCGATCAATGCATTCACCGTCTGCCACGATCTGACGCAATGTCAGCATGGCATTCTGGTGGTCTGCCAGCAGTGCGGCAACGTCACCGAATTGCACCAGCCCAAGCTGCGCCAGGCGCTTGTCACACAAATCGAAGACGCGGGCTACCGGCTCGCGAGCGACGAAATCGAATTGAAGGGATTGTGCTCTACGTGTCAGGCGGCGGAAGCGGCGGCGGCGGGCAAGGATGCGGCGCAGCCTGTTGCTGCCGTCAAATAGCGCGGCTGGCTGCGCCGTCAGCCACGGCTCGTGGAGCGCACCGGAATCGGTTCGCCGCCGAGACGGGCATCTGGAGGGCAAACGCTCCGCTTTCCGGCGGGAACGCGGCTACAACGGCGCTGCGGCACGCAATTCACCGACCACGTCCGCGAAGCCGCCCCGCTCTTTCAGCCCGCCGCGCGGGCGTCGATCGCGTCGTGCAGCAGCGTCACGAGATCCTCGGGCAAGGCCGGTTTCGTCATGAAGTGCTGGAAGCCTTCGCCGATACTTCGCAAGCGATAAGCTTCGTCCGTATGGCCAGTGAGCGCGACGGCGACCGATGGTGCGTGGTCGCCACGAATCTCGTGGTCGCGCAAGCGCTGGATCAGGTAGAAGCCGTCCATGGCGGGCAGTTCGAGGTCGCATACCACGGCGTCGGGCAACAACCGCAGCGCCGCCTCCACGCCCTCTTCCGCATCCGCCACCGCGACGACATTCGCGCCTTCCGCTTCGAGTAACAAGGTCAGCGATTCCCGGCTGTCCGGGTCGTCTTCTACGAGCACGATCGTGGCCTGATCGAGTCTCAATGCTGCAGTCATTTTCTGTTGTTGCTCTAAAAAACCGGTTAGGCCGTCAGACGTGGCCAACGTTTCACTCTGCTGTTTGCCGCCCATTTGCGCGGCTGCGATATTGCTGTTCATGGTCCGACTCGATTTCATGCGCAGAGTTGCAAGCAGGCCCGCGATTGTAAAACATGGCCTGAACGCCAACGCGTACGCACAGTAACGCGCCAAAATTGCACGCCGATGAAAAACCGGCCCTCGGCGCCACAGTCACGGCTCGCCGAGGCCGACTCCCGATCCGCCGCGACAGCTCGTGCAAACCCCAATTTGGCACGGCCTTTCCCGCCCGGCGTCTCATTTCACATTCCTGTTCGTTGCGATGCCGGCGAGGTCGCGTCATGCCGCCTGCATTCACGTTTCAATCCACCACTAGCATGCGGCGTGCCTCGCCAGATTCGGCGTCGGGCGGGACTGGTTGCGCGGTGCTGCCTGCTACTTGTTCGACGAAAGCGGCTTATTAGGTGTGGGAGCGGAGACGGACGCGGAGACAGAGAGACGACGGTGGTGGTGTCGACTGCCTATCACGCTTTGCGCCACATCTGCAGACTGCGCGAGTGGCGAGTGGCGTGACAGGTGACAGGTGACAGGTGACAGACAGTCAGCCTGCTTTCTTCGGACCAATCCCCTGCACCAGCAACGCCACCGCATGCCGGGCAATCTGCTCGCCGCCGATATTGCGACGTACGGGATCGTTGCACCACAGTTTGGACGTGGCCAGCGGCAAAATCGTCAGCCCTAGCAGCGTAACGAAGACGAGCGCCGGTTCCAGCCCCGCATTCAGCCGCCCCTCTTTCTGCCAGCGGGCAATGGCCGACAGCGACGCCTTCTGATGCGCGTCGCCGAAACGTTCGTGCATGCGCTGGCGCAGCAGGCCGCCATCGCTGATGACTTCGCGCACCCACAGCGACGGAAACCACGGGTGGTCGGTGGCCACCTGCACGAGCCGCCGCGTGAGCTGCGTGATCGCTGCCACGGGATCATCGGGATTCTCCTGGAACGGCACGCCTAGACCCGCGCGCAACGGAGCGAAACGCTCGTCGATCAACACATCGAGCAACTGATCGCGGGTTTTGAAGTAGTAATGCATCATTGCGGGCGTGAAACCGGCCTCGCGGGCGATCTCTCCAAGCGTGGTATCGACAATGCCCTGCCGCGCGAACAGGACGAGCGCCGCGTCGAGCAGACGGTTGCGCTGATCGGGTCCGCGCGCGGCGCCCGAAGGCCGGCCCGGCCGACGTGGCGGCGCGGCTGCCTTGAGATTCGCCGGCGCATCTGCCTGCGAATCTGTCTGAGTTTCAGCAGGCCGCCTGAGCGCCGCTCGCGGCTTGCGCCCTTTCACTCCAGCGATGTCTTTCGGCGGGCTTTTCACCGCTTGATCGTCGGACGGAATTCTTGCCATTGCACTCGATTTGACGGGTGACGCGATGTCGCATATATTAATCTCTAAATTAATTAATTTCAACGCCAGGCCGCCATGGATCAATCGACCACGACTCAACCCGCCGAGCTGACGACACAGCACGAGGCGCAGGACAGCCCGCAGAGCGGCGCGCAGGCCGGCGATCATCCGCCGATCCGCCTGCTGTTCCCGGCGCTGCTGCTGGTGATGTTGCTCGCCGCGCTCGACCAGACGATCGTCTCGACCGCGCTGCCGACCATCGTCGGCGAACTGGGCGGGCTCAACAACCTGTCATGGGTGGTGACCGCCTACCTGCTCAGCTCGACCATCGTCGTGCCGCTGTACGGCAAATTCGGCGATCTGTTCGGCCGCAAGATCGTGCTGCAAACGGCGATCATCGTGTTCCTGGTGGGCTCCGCGTTGTGCGGCGTCGCGCAGGACATGACGCAGCTCATCGTGCTGCGCGCGTTGCAGGGTCTTGGCGGCGGCGGCTTGCTGGTGGTTACGATGGCCGCCATCGCGGACGTGATTCCGCCGGCTGAACGCGGCCGCTATCAGGGCGTGTTCGGCGGCGTGTTCGGTCTCGCGACCGTGGTCGGCCCATTGCTCGGCGGCTTTCTTGTCGAGCATCTGACGTGGCGCTGGATTTTCTACATCAACCTGCCGCTCGGCATCGTCTCGCTCGTCGTGATCGGCGCGGTGTTCAAGCCGCATGTTCGCCACGTGAAGCACACCATCGACTACATGGGCGCCGCATTTCTCGCCGGCGCTCTCACCTGCATCATCCTGTTCACGAGCCAGGGCGGCACGATCCTGCCGTGGTCGTCGCCGCAGTTGTGGTTCACGCTGGGCATGGGGCTGGTGGCGATCTGGGGCTTCATCCACGAGGAACGCAGCGCGGTCGAACCGATCATGCCGCTCGAGCTCTTCAGGCAACGCACGTTTTTGCTGAGCAGTCTGATCGGCTTCATCATCGGCGTGTCGCTGTTCGGCTCGGTGACGTTCCTGCCGTTGTATCTGCAGGTCGTCAAAGGGTCGACACCGTCGCAAGCCGGCATGCAGATGCTGCCGATGATGGGCGGCCTGTTCGTCATGTCGATGGTGACCGGCCGCGTAATCAGCAAGATCGGCAAATATCGCATGTTCCCGATCGCGGGAACCTTACTCGTTGCGGTCGCGATGCTCCTGCTTGCGCGCCTGCAAATCAGTACGCCGATTCATGTGATGTATATCGACATGGGCATTCTCGGCTGCGGGCTCGGCATGGTGATGCAGGTGCTGATTCTCGCTGTGCAGAACACGGTCGAGTTCAGGCATATGGGGGTGGCAACTTCAGGCGCGACACTGTTCCGCTCGATCGGCGGCTCGATCGGCGTGGCCGGTTTCGGCGCCGTGTTCTCGAACGGTCTTGCCGCGCGTCTGGAAAAGCTGATTCCGCCGGACACGGAATTGCCGCACGCGCTTGGGCCCGCTGCGATCCATCAGTTGCCGGAAGCATTGCGCGACGATTATCTGCAAGCGTTCGCCGGTGCGTTGCACACCGTTTATCTTGCGGCTGCCTGCGTGGTGGTACTGGCGTTCGCGCTCGCGTGGCTGCTGAAGGATCATCCGCTGCGCAAGCATTGACGATTGCGCCAATTGCTTCGAGCGCTTCCTGCAAGCGTTTAATGACGACGGGCACGATGAGGGACAACGAGGTCGAGCGCCATGCGCGCGACCTCGTTCTGTTTTTAGCCCCGCTCAAATGGCGTGAAAAAACTTTCTCCCCCATTCGTCCTGCCGACATATGGAGCATTTCGTCGTACCTACAAGTGTTCGCTAGCGCACATAAGATAGGTAGCAACGTCGATTGACGTTCTCACCGAAACGCCACATATTGCGAGCAGCGGCACCGTAAGCGTGGGCTTGCCGCTCAGGACTCTCCGGCGCATGTGGATCGTGATTCCGCGGACATTGCTCCCGCTTCAACATGATCCGGAACATGCCGTAATGGCATTGTTTTCCACAGGTGGGTCACAGCATGTCCACCCAGACACTGATCGGCCACAGCTTTCCGACGCCCTGCAAACGGTGTGGCGGCGCGCTGTACAGGCAAGTCGACTATTGCCCGTATTGCGGCGCGGTGCATCCGCTCGACGCGGGTCCGCACAAGCGCACGGTGATTCCGGGCAGCCGCGCGAGCGCCACGGGTAAAACGACACAGAAGAACAGTCCCGACCCGATGACACCGGACGAAAGCGGCCTTGCAATGCGTGCCACGGGCACCGGCGAACAGGCTTCCGCCGAGGCCGCGCTACCGGCATCGGCACTCGTTTCGCCGGATACGCCGGTCCCGCCTCTCCCCGCGCTACCTGGTTCGGCGGGTCGCGGCGCGAGGTCGGTTGGTAAGGTGCTCTTCGCCATCGGTGCGGTTGTCGCAATCGGCCTGGCGTATGTCGGATATGCGCTATTCAGCGACACTGATCTGTCGGGTGGAAATAGCGGCCAGTCGAACGAAACCGAAATTACTCAGGATGCCAGAACGACTACCGGCACGATCGCTCCGTACACACCGGCCCAGTCGGCCAATCAGGCTGCCGTCACGGGCAAACCCGCCGTATCGGTCGCGCCGGCCAGACCGGCTCAGGTGATACCGCCAACGCCTGTCGCGCCGCTTGTCACAGCGGCGCCAGTCAAACCCGCGGCACCCAGGTTCAGCGACGCGGCCCAAGCGTTGCAGTCAGCACGCCTCGCCTTGCGCGCCAACGATCTCTCTTCGGCACAAGCCGCGCTCGGCGCCGCGCAGGCGCTGCAACCGGGCAGCTCCGGCGCGCAAGACCTGGCAGGAGAACTGAAGCCGCTGATCGCACGCCGCGACGCCGCGTTGCAGGCGGCCCAAACTTGCGCGGCACAGCAGTCGTGGCCTTGCGCGCGCCAGCACGCCAACGAAGCGCTCGCGATCGACACCGGCAATGAAACAGCGAAGTCCATTCTGGAACGCGTGATTCGCGAGACCGGCTGGGCACCGCTCAACCCGCACGCTGCGACAGGCACGCAGCCGCAAGTCAAACCGCCTGCGCAAGCGCAAGCCGGGTCACCTTCGCAGCAGGCGGTTCAGCTACAAACACCGCTTCCTCAAGGCATGCCGGCGAACAACGCAGTTGTCATAGCCGCACCGCGCCCCGCCGTCGCGACGGCCGACAACAACAGCGTCGATGCGCGCCTGCGCGCCATCAAGGATTCCGGCTGGAACCGCGCGCCCGCGAATGCGGCCAAGTCTTCCACGGGCACTACCGCCAGGCAATGAAATATATTACGGATACCGAATCATATAGATAAATATCCCGGAAAATCGCACCTATAAACGCAAGCATAAGCACGCGCGGTTTGATAAGTAACAGACGGACATGGCAGTTGCGGCACATAGAACATGACATGGCACACCGGCTCACTGGTGCTTCGCGCGCGTCGACGCGCGAATCTGTATGAACCTGACCGAAAGGTAGATAGACCATGCTGAAGAGACTTCTGGCGGGATGGCTGGGGCTGGCGCTGATGGTCGTATCTTCGCTGGCTTGCGCGGAGCCGGCGCATTACAAGATCGTCACCGGTCCGGAACGGGGCACGTATATCCAGATCGGCCAGGATCTGTCGAAATGGGTTGCGCAGCCGGTGGGCATCGACCTCGAAGTGATGGCGTCGAAGGGCTCGGCCGAAAACGTGCAACGCATGCGCTTCGAGCCGGGCGTGAAACTCGCGCTGGTGCAATCCGACGTATATCAGGCTTACATCGACATGGCCAACGCCGGCAATGCCGACGCGGGCACGGCAATCCGGCCGCTACGGCTCATCATGCCGCTCTATGACGAGGAAATTAACGTGGTGGTGCGCGCGGACTCGCCGCTGAAAACGTTCGCCGATATCAAGGACAAAAGCATCAGCGTCGGGCTGATCGGCAGCGGCACCGCGCAGTCGGCCACGACGCTCTACCACCTGATGTTCGGCCAGGCCATTCCCGAGCAGAACATCCAGCATCTGAGCAATGAGGACGCACTGGCCGCGTTGATCGTGAAGAAAGTGGACGTCGCGATCATCGTGGTCGGCCAGCCGGCGAAACTGTTCAACGACATGAACCCCGACCTGTTGCAGCAAATCCGCCTGCTGAAGGTCGATCCGGCCGCGCCCGAAACCGCCCGCGCCAAACAGACCTATTTTCCCGCGACGATTCGCGCCACCAGCTATCCGAACTGGCTGAAGGAAGACGTTCCCACGCTGACCGTGAAGGCCTTTCTCGTCACCTACGATTACGGTCTGCGCGATACCGTCGGCAATCTGAATCACTTTGCCGACTCGCTATGCGCCAACTTCGACAATCTGCAGGAGCACGGGCATCCGAAATGGAAGCAAGTGAAGCTGGAGTTGCCGACTCTCGTGCGCGGATGGAAATACTACGCGCCGGTCGAAAAGCATCTGCGTGCGTGTCTTGCGAACAAGAGCGCCGCGATCAGCGCCGCCGCGGCCCAGGCCGCGCCGAAACCGCGCTCGACGTGTTCGGACCAGGAGCGTCTGCTTCTGCTATGCAAGTAGGTGGCGGCCAGGCGCCCGTCCCGCGCGCGACGGGCGGCGACTGAACTATCCGGCAACGTGACCCGTCGGCTTCGGCGGGATTGGACCGAAGAACATCGCCATGAATTTGTCGCGGCCGATCACGCGAACCAGTTCGGCAACCACGCAATAGATCGCGATCAGCGTCACCAGCAGAATCTGGATAGCCCAGAAATGCGGCCAGTTGAGATTGGCGAGCAGCGTGCGGTTGGCGGCGGCGAGGCTCGGCGCCTCCTTCCAGTATTCGTAAAGATGCTCGAGGTAGTGCACGACCAGAGCCACCAGGGTATAGATCGCCGTCTTCCAGCCGATATTCCAGATCAGCGGTTTCTCGGGAAAGCGGTTGATGAACGGCAGCAGGTTGGCGATCAGCACCGATTTACCGAGAATCAGCGCGGCGATAGTCACGGAGACCGAGGTCGGCAACGTGACGTCATAGCCGCGCGAAATCAGCGCGCGCATGATCGCGACAATGTGGAGAATGACGAGGAAGTAGAGGGTCGGCGGAATCATCTCCATGAATTCATGCTTGATCCTGGCGGTCAGATTGCTCATGTTCGTCTCCTCATCACGTGCTTGACCCAATCCCGTGAACCCATCAGTTCATGATAGACGTTCATGACGCAGCCCGAAGGCGATGCTGCCGTGCCAGTCGCCACGGTGGTGTCGCGCGGCTGTCCGTGATTGGCGTTCCGTTGCCCGGAACCGCTGACTGATATGCACGATGCGTTGTGATCCGCAGCGAAAATGGGCAGCCGCGCAACGCGCTGTACCGCTCCATTCCTCGATACAGTTTGGACGGTTTGCACCGATCCGTACCTTACTGTCCACGGCCGGATAGCCGATGCTATGCGTTCTCTCTCCTCACGCATGGACTCTGCGCATGGACAAAACAACCAACGGCTGGCTGAGCGGCCTCATAGGCGTGTTGATTTTCAGCGGCTCGCTGCCGGCCACGCGTATTGCCGTGGCAGGCCTCGACCCGCTATTCCTGACGGTGGCCCGCGCGACTATCGCCGGCACGCTCGGCCTGTTGCTGCTGCTCGTGTTTCGCCAGGCGCGCCCCGCGCGCCGCGATCTGATTCCGCTCGTCGTGGTCGCACTCGGCGTGGTGGTCGGGTTTCCGCTCCTGACGGCGCTGGCGCTGCGGCACGTGAGCTCGGCGCACGCCGTGGTGTTCGTCGGTCTCCTGCCGCTCGCCACGGCGATCTTCGGCGTGCTGCGCGGCGGCGAGCGTCCGCAACCGGCGTTCTGGCTGTTCTCGGCGCTCGGCAGCGGCGCCGTGGTGGCTTTCGCCTTGCGTCACGGGCTCGACGCATCGCCCGTTGGCGACGCTCTGATGCTGGCCGCCATCGTCGCATGCGGGCTGGGGTATGCCGAAGGCGCGCGCCTGTCGCGCCACCTCGGCGGCTGGCAGGTAATTTCGTGGGCGCTCGTGCTGTCGCTGCCGCTCATGCTTCCGCTCGCAGTATGGGCACGGCCCGCATCGTTCGACGGTGTCAGTCACGCGGCGCTCTGGGGCCTCGCCTATGTGTCGCTCTTCAGCATGCTGATCGGTTTCGTGTTCTGGTATCGCGGCCTTGCGTTGGGCGGCATTGCGGGCGTCGGGCAGTTGCAGTTGCTGCAGCCGTTCTTCGGCCTGCTGCTCGCGGGGCTGCTCCTGCACGAACAGGTGCCGCCCGCGATGATCCTCGTCACCGTGGTAGTCGTGGCCTGCGTGGCCGGCGCGCGGCGCTTTTCCCGGGTGACGCCGGCACGGCCGGCTGCCTGACGCGCGCGCTTCGGCCATTTTTCACACGCTCGCGGCATGGGCGGCCGGTTGAATATGTCATCATCCCGATGATCGACTAACCACTGCCCGCCCCGCGACTACGATGCCGACCGCTTTTGCTCAAACCGTCGAAGCCCGCTTTGCCGAACTCACGCCCACCTCCAAGCGCGTCGCCAGCTATATGCTGGCCAACCTCGACCGGCTCGGCCTCGAAACCGCCGATCAGATCGCGCAGCAAGCCGGCACGAGCGGCATTTCGGTCGGCCGGTTCCTGCGCAGCATCGGCTATCAGAATCTCGACGACCTGAAGCGCGAACTGCGCGGCACGCAGGAGCGTCCGTGGCTGATCACCGACCGCCTCGACGCGTTCCGCCGCACCGCCGGCCAACACGACGAAGCCGCGCCGGATGCAGCTTCGCCCGCCGCGCCCCGCCCCGCGCTCGCCCATTCGCTCGAACTCGAGCTCGGTGCGATCCAGCACGTCTATCAGCTCGCGCAATCGCCGGTGTTCGCGCGCGTGGCCGAGCGCATCTCCAGCGCGGATGCCGTCTACATTCTCGGCATTCAGTCCACGCGCGGCATCAGCAACGCGTTCTATAGCTACCTCGAATATATCCGCCCGCGCGTGTTCTATTCGGACGGCATGTCGGGCTCGTATGTCGATTCGCTGAACTCGGGATTCGAATCGCCGTATCTGATCGTCACCGACACTCGTGCGTATTCGAAGGTCGCACGCCGCTATTGCGAGGCCGCCACGCGCCGCGGCCTGCCCTTTGCGCTCATCACCGACATTTATTGTCCGTGGGCGCGCGAATTCGACGGCGATCTGCTACAGGTCAAGACCGACGTCGGCCAGTTCTGGGATTCGCTCGCGCCGCTTACCTGTCTCTTCAATCTGCTGATTTCGGCGATCGTCGAAAAGCTCGGGCCGAATCTCGATGAACGCGCGGCGCGCAACCGTGAACTTCAAAGCGAATTCGATCAGTTCGACGACCTCTGACGCGCTCCTCTCCCTTCGTTCCCTCTTCGTCACATGACCGACCATCGACTCATCGAAATCACACACGCCACGCACGGCGTGGACATCGACCTCGTCTACGCCACGGCGCGCAATCTCACCGGCAAACCAATCTACCGGGCCGCGCATTGCCTCCTGCTCGAACCGGCGGAGGCGGCGTTGCGCCGCGCAGTGGAACTGGCACGTCAGATCGGCACGACGCTGCGCATTTTCGACGCGTACCGGCCGCCGCAAGCGCAGCAGGTGTTGTGGGATTTTCTGCCCGACCCGACTTACGTGGCGGATCTGAAACGCGGCTCGAATCATAGCCGTGGAACAGCGCTCGACCTGACACTGCTCGACGCGCAAGGCGAGGAACTCGACATGGGCACCGGCTTCGACGCCATGACGATCGAATCGGAGCACTTTCACCCCGGTCTGCAAGCAGATGTGCAGCGCAATCGCATGCTGTTGCTCGGCGTGATGCATGGCGCGGGCTTCACGCACATCAAAAGCGAATGGTGGCACTACGAGTTGCCCGGTTCGCGCGCATTGCCGCTTATCGACAACAATGCAAGCGGGCCGCTCCGGCTGATGTGATCGATCCGCTGACAGGAAACAGGTATCCTCACCGGTTCGTTCAGAAGGAGGATCCATGAAGTTTTCAATTTGCCTCGCGGTCGCCGCCTTGACCGTGGCAGTCGGCGCGTACGCCCAGACGTCGCAAACGTTCCGTTTCGGAGAAGGCCAGAGCGCGCTGCCGTCCGGTAATACGCGGCCCGCGCCCGCGCCGCACGCGCAGGCTCAGGAGCCGGCCGCTGAGCCGCCTGCCGAACAGCACGCACCGCCGTCGAAAACCAGCTCGAAACATAAGGCGAAGCATCGCCGGCATCATCGCGCACATGTGACACAGCCGGACACGTACTCGCATAACTGAGTGTCGCAACGTTGAGCGTGCGTGCGCGCGCGATGCGATCGGCCTGTACGTGCGCTGATATCGGCCATACGTCGCAGCGATTTTTGACTCGCTTCAAATTCGCGCGCACGGCGGGCATAGTAAAACGTATCCGCAGACTTATCGCCACGACAGGAACACGTATGAGCACCACCCGCCCCGCGCCCTCCGCCCCGGACTCGGCGAATGCCGCCGCCCCGCTGATCCGCGACGCCACCGAAGCCGATCTTCCCGCGATTCAGGCAATCTACGCGCACCATGTACTGACCGGCGTCGCGTCGTTCGAGGAAATTCCGCCTTCCGTCGACGACCTGCGCACGCGGCTCGCGTCGGTGCGCAGCTACGGGTTGCCGTACATGGTGGCGCAGATCGATGGCGAAGTCGCCGGCTATTGCTACGCGACGCCTTACCGGCCGCGCGCCGCGTATCGCAACACCATCGAAGATTCGATCTATGTGAACGATGCCTATCGCGGGCGAGGCCTGGGGCGCGTATTGCTTCAGGCGCTGATCGAGCGCTGCGAAACCGGACCGTGGCGCCAGATGGTCGCCGTGATCGCGGACGGCGGCAGCGGCGGCTCGCTGTCGCTGCATACGCAGTTGGGTTTTGAATTGACGGGCACGTTGAAGGCCGTAGGCTTCAAACACGGCCGCTGGCTCGATACGACGTTGATGCAGCGCACGCTCGGCAAAGGTGACTCGACCCCGCCGGACGACGTTGCGCCCGGACGTGCCTGAAGTGCCTGAAGCACCTCAAGCGCCCGAACCACCACGTCTGCCACGGCCAAATATTCGGCACCCATAGAAACGCTAACTCTGCCGGATAGCCCAAAGGCGGAACCGGAAACACAAGCGAATCCCCGCGAGAATTCCGAACATCCGCCTGCATGCGGCGAGCGCGCTGGCAGGCGCGCGCGCCGTCGCGGTAAAATCCCGGCATGCCCAACACGCCGCCTCCTGTCCCACCGCTGCCCGCCGACTCCGGCGACCCGGCCAGCATCACGCCGCGCAACGAATACACCGTCGACGAACTCGCGCGCGTCACCGACACCACCGTGCGCAACGTGCGCGCCTACCAGGACCGGGGACTGCTCGCACCGCCGGAAAAGCGCGGCCGCGTCGGCGTGTACGACGACACGCACGCATCGCGTCTGAAGCTGATCAACCATCTGCTCGCTCGCGGCTATACGCTCGCCAACATCCAGGATCTGATCATGGCCGTCGACGAAGGCCACGATCTGCGCTCCATCCTCGGTCTGGAAACGGCGATCGGCGGCCGCTGGTCGCGCGAGCGGCCGAAAAAATACTCGCTGATCGAACTGCTGCAAATGTTCGGCGACAAAGCCTCGCCGAGCGCGCTCGGCAAAGCGGTCGATCTCGGCCTGCTGGAACGTCACGGTCTTTCCTTCGTATCAGGCAGCCCGACCGCGCTGGCCGCCGGCGCCACAATGGCGAAGGAAGGCATTCCGCTTGCCGACCTGCTCGACGCCGTGGGCATCGCGAGGCCGCATTTCAACGCGGTTGCCAAAGCACTGGTCGATCTGGTGGTGCGCCAACTGGACCGCTACGACGCCGACGCACTGCCGCCGCCCGCCGATGTGCCCGCTCTGGTCGACGCCATCTGGCGCGTACGGCCACTGGCAATGGTGCTGGTGGAAAGCGAAATGAACCGCGCTCTCGAAGAAGCGTCCGGCGATTATCTCGGCGACCGCGTCGCAGCCATCATGGCAAAGAAACTCGGGCATCCCGCCGAAAGCACGACCGCCTCGAAGAAGAAAGACAAAACGAAAAAGTAACTCTGCGTGCGGTCCCGGCCCGCGTTCGTACTTATGCAGTCGTTACGCACCGCTCGCGCGGCGAGTACGGACGAAATCGTGCGCTCGCAGCAAATCGTCGCGGACGCGTTCTACGGCGCCAATCTGATCCCGCAGAAAATCACCGTGAAAGACAGCGTCTGGCAGAACCGGGAAGTCGCGGCGGCGCTGGCCGCCAAGTGAATCGCCGCGTGCATCCGGGCCTAGAGGGGCGCGTCTAACCGCCTCCTTGCGTCATCCGTTACCAGCCTATATTGTTACATCAAACAATGTAACAGTTAATAGAGTAAATAAAGGAGACGGATCGGATGAACGCACGCATGCCCCACGACAGCGCGGCGCCCGGCGCGTCCGCGCCCGTCGAGACCGACATCGCCATCATCGGGTCCGGCTTTGCCGGCCTCGGTATGGCGATCCGCCTGCGCCAGGCCGGCATCTGCGATTTCATCGTCGCCGAAAAGGCCGATTCCGTCGGCGGCACGTGGCGCGACAACCACTACCCCGGTTGCGCGTGCGACGTCCAATCGCACGTCTATTCCTTCTCCTTCGCCCCGAATCCGCGCTGGAGCCGTATGTTCGCGCGCCAGCCGGAAATCCGCGCTTACCTGGAAGACTGCACGCAGCGCTTCGGCGTCCAGCGGCATCTGCGTTTCGGCCATGAACTCGCGAGCGCGATCTACGACGAGACGCGCCACCGCTGGCAACTGAGCTTCGCGAACGGCCAGCAATGGTCGGCGCGCGTGCTGATCTCGGGCATGGGCGGCCTGTCGCGCGCGGCCATGCCGACCATTCCCGGCATCGAAAACTTCAGGGGCAAAACGTTCCATTCGCAGCACTGGGATCACAGTTATTCGCTGGCAGGCAAACGCGTCGCCGTGATCGGCACCGGCGCGAGCGCGATCCAGTTCGTCCCGCAGATCGCGCCGCGCGTCGCGCATCTCGATCTGTTCCAGCGCACGCCGCCTTGGATCATGCCCAAGGCCGACCGCCGCGTGAAGCCGCTCGAACAATGGCTGTTCACGCACGTGCCGGTCACGCAGAAGATCATGCGCTCGGCGCTCTACTGCATGCTCGAATCGCGCGCATTCGGCTTTGCGATTCATCCTTCGCTGATGAAGACGGCACAGAAAGTCGCCGAGAAGCATCTGCGCCGCCAGGTGCGCGATCCACAATTGCGCGCCAAGCTCACGCCCAACTATACGATGGGCTGCAAGCGCATTCTGATTTCGAACGACTACTTCCCCGCCCTGTCGCGCCCGAATGTTTCGGTGACGACCACCGGCATTGCCCGTATCGAGGAAGACGCGGTCGTCACCGCCGACGGCGCGCGCCACCAGGCCGACTGCCTGATCTTCGGCACCGGCTTTCAGGTGGCCGACCCGTTTCCGCGCGGCGTGGTGCGCGGGCGCGGCGGCGTCGATATCGTCGATACGTGGCGCGACGGCGCGCATGCGTATCTCGGTACGGCATTGCCTGGTTATCCGAACTTCTTCATGATCGTCGGACCGAACACCGGTCTCGGCCATAACTCGATGGTGTTCATGATCGAGTCGCAGGTCGAATACATTCTGCGCGCACTCAAGACGATGAATGCGGAACGCGCCGATGCGATCGAAGTGCGGCCGCAAGTCGAGCGTGCCTACAACGAGCAGATCCAGCAGAAACTCGGCCGCGCGATCTGGTCGACGGGCGGCTGCAAGAGCTGGTATCTCGATCCGAAAACCGGCAGGAACACCACGCTGTGGCCGGGATTCGCCTACAAATTCCGCCAGGCCACCAGTACGTTCAGCATGGGCGATTACCTCGCGTATTCGCCCGCACCGCAGCCGGCAAGCGCGCCGGTGGCCTCGCCGCAACTTGTGCATGCTCACGGCAGCGCAACGGCGTCGGCCGAAGCGACCTGAGAGGACATAACCATAACGACAAGGCACGGTTCAGAGAGGACAGCATCAATCTTGCATGGGATGAGAGACAAGCCAATGAAGAACTTTACCGACAGAGTGGCCGCGATCACCGGCGCAGGCTCGGGCATGGGCCGTTCGCTCGCGATTCAGCTGGCGCGCGAAGGCTGCCACCTCGCGCTCGCCGACCGCAATGCCGCGAGCCTCGCTGAAACCGCGCAGCTTGCACAGGCCGCGGCACCGCAGATCGTCGGCGCGCCGCTGCGCATCACCACGCGCGTGCTCGATGTCGCGGACCGCGCCGCCATGTTCGACTGGGCCGCCGAAACAGCCGCGCAGCACCAGCGCGTCAATCTGGTGTTCAACAACGCGGGTGTCGCGCTGTCGAGCACTATCGAAGGCATGGATTACGCCGATCTGGAATGGATCGTCGGCATCAACTTCTGGGGCGTGGTGCACGGTACGAAGGCGTTTCTGCCGTATCTCAAGGCTTCCGGCGCGGGGCATATCGTCAATACGTCGAGCGTGTTCGGGTTGTTCTCGCAGCCGGGCATGAGCGGCTACAACGCGACCAAGTTCGCGGTGCGCGGCCTTACCGAAGCGCTGCGCCAGGAACTCGATTTGATGAAGTGCGGCGTTTCGGCGACTTGCGTGCATCCGGGCGGTATCCGCACGGGCATCGCGCAATCGAGCCGTATCTCGTCGAATATGGTCGGCTTCATGCTGGAAACCGAACAGCAAGGCAAGGACGACTTCGAGAAGTTCTTTATCACCACCGCCGACGAAGCAGCGCGCGTGATTCTCGACGGCGTACGCAAAAACAAACGGCGCGTGCTGATCGGGCGCGATGCGCGGGCCGCGGACTGGCTGGCGCGCACATTGCCGGCGGCCTATCAGGCATTGGTGGTGATGCAAACGCGCCGGATGAAACGCATCGCGGAGAAACGCGCGCGCCGCGCCGCGCAGGTGGACGGCAGGCGCGCTTGAGGGGCCGGCCATCAAGCAGCAGGCAGCGCCCTGCACGCCATTCGATCAGAACGCACAGCAACACATAAAGCATCTCAAGGAGAAAGGCCATGATGCCGGTTCGCCGCGACCTCCGTTTCAACTTGCCGCAGGAACGTGCCTGCGATTGGCACGTGCAAGGCTCGCATGTGACACACTTCTTCAATGCGCTTTCGCTACTGTTCCCGGCCGGCGAGCGTTTCTTCATGGATAGCGTGCGCCACTACCGCGACCAGATCGACGACCCTGTACTGAAGAAGCAGGTGCTCGGCTTCATCGGCCAGGAAGCCATGCATACGCGCGAGCATGTGGAATACAACGATCTGCTGCAGCAGGCAGGCTTGCCCGCGCATAAGCTCGACAAACGGCTTTGGGTGATTCTCAACTTCGGCCGCAAGATCCTGCCGCATTCGTATCAGCTCGCGGTGACCGTCTGCCTCGAACACTACACGGCGATGCTGGCGGGCCTGCTGCTGCAGGACGCGACACGCATCGGCGGATCGGTTGAGGGCTATACGCAGATGTGGACCTGGCACGCGCTCGAGGAAACCGAGCACAAGTCCGTTTCATACGACGTGTGGAACGCCGTGCTCAAGCCGGGGCTCGGCCGGTATCTGCTGCGCACGGGCACCATGCTCGCCACCACCGTGACGTTCTGGCTGATCGTGTTCGACTACCACGTGCGGCTGATGATCGCCGACCGCAAACGCGGTGGCAATCTGCGCGGCATGTGGCGCGTCGTGAAGTATCTGTACGGCCCGCGCCACGGCGTATTTCCGCGCATCGCCGGTGAATGGCTGAGCTTTTTCCGGCCCGGCTTCCATCCGTGGGATCACGACAACCGCACGCAACTGGCTCGCATCGACGGACTGGTCGCCGCGGTCGATGCCACCAACGCGGCCACGCCGAACGCCCGCAAGGCCACGCGGCGCGGCGTGCAGGCGGCCGCGTGATACGCGACACGCTTTCGGTCGAAGCCGGCGGCGTGCGGCTCGCGGTCTACGTGAGCGGACCGCGCGACGCGCCGCCGATCGTGCTGGTGCACGGTTACCCCGATTCGGCGGCAGTGTGGGAACCGGTGCGCGCGCAACTGGATGCGCACTATCGCGTGATCGCCTACGACGTGCGCGGCGCGGGCGCGTCCGAAGCGCCGGCCACGCGCCAGGCTTACCGGCTCGAACACCTCGCCGCCGACCTGGCGGCGGTTGCCGACGCGACGTGCGGCACACGGCCGTTTCACCTCGTCGGGCACGACTGGGGCTCGATTCAATGCTGGGAAGCAGTGACCGACCCGGCGTTCAAAGGCCGCATTGCGTCGTACACGTCGATCTCGGGGCCGTGTCTCGATCACGCGTCTTTCGACCTGCGCGGCAACGGCGGCGGCGGCGCTCAAACCGCACATCAGAGAACAAAGCGCCCGTTCGGCAGAGGCGTGCGGCAAACGCTCAAGTCCTGGTACATCTTCTTCTTTCATTTGCCGTGGCTGCCGGAGTTGGTGTGGCGCGCGGGCGGCGCGCGCCTGTGGCCGCTGTGGCTGCGTGTGACCGAACGCGTGCGGCCGGCGCCCGACCCGGTGCAGATGCGCAATGCGATCAACGGCCTGAATCTCTACCGCGCCAATTTCATCGACAAACTGCTGCACCCGCGCGCGCGTCATGCCCACGCGCCGGTGCAATTCATCGTGCCGCTACGTGACCGCTATGTCGGGCCAGCGCTATCGCTCGGACTGGAAGGCTGGCTCGGCGCGTACGAGCGCTTCGAGATCGATGCCGGCCATTGGGTCGTGCTACGCGAACCCGAACGGATCGCGGCAAGCATCGAGCGCTTTGTGGAGCGGCACCGGGCTGATCACGGCGGCTCCGCCGCATCAACCGTCAATGCTCGCGCGGCAGGCGTGTGAACAACGTCGGATAGTCGATCACGAGACCGTCTTCGTCCACCTTCAGGTCCGCCGTGAAGTCGCGGAAGATGCCCTCGTAGCGATACTCGCGATGCAACGCGATGCACGAATAGGCCTGCCCGGCGCGCGTGACCTGTAAATCCGGCGTGGAAATATACGCCACTGAAATGGGGCGACGCTCGCCTTCGGCCAGTTGCAAACGGCGGATCGGCAACGTGTTGGTGAACGGCGTGGCCGCAATATCGATGTCGATGCAACCTTCGATCGCGCTCAGCACGAGCCCGTGACCATCGCGCCAGTGACCGTCGCCATCGCCATGCAATTCCAGTTCGCCGCCACCGACGATCTTCAGCCACGCATAGCGCGTGCGCCATTGCGCGTCGCAGCGCACCTTGTAGTGCAGCCCATATGGCTTGCCATAGCGCTGCCCAACGACGACGCTTTCTGCGACGAAACCGTCCTCATGCGAATCGAACGCCAGATGTTCGATACCGTCGCCCTCTTCCGATGCCCACCGTAATTCGCGCATCTGCCTGTCTCCTCGTGAAGCGGCACGCCGGTGCGCCGGTGCGCCGCCGATGCACATATCGTAGCGCGAAAGCTTTCGGCTCGCCGAGGCGAGCTTGCCATTGTGGACATGTGCGATGCTCGGCGGCGTGGCTTTGTCGGTCATGCTGCAGGCGGCGGCCGCCTGTTTCGGCTGGCCGGCCATGACGGCGCCCTTCGTCCTCACGACGTGGAGTGTGCAATGGCTCAAGCGCCCGCCCGGCGCACGGTGCATCCACGGCCGAACCGGCGCAACGCACGGACACCGGGCGCGCCACGACGACCCCGGTTCCAGCCAGACGCATGAGTCAGGCGTATTCAAACACGCATCGCGTGGCGGCGCAGTCACACGCCGCCACCAGGTTACACCATCAGAACTTGTGGATAATGCCCACGCCCGCGGCAAACTGACTGCGTGACGAGGACGGCGCACCGTTCTGACCGTCACCGATATCAGCCGTCGCGTTGATGATGCTCACGCCGTTCGTGGCCAGCGTCTGGCCGCTCGCGCGTTGATACGCTTCGAGCGCGTACAGACCCGTGCGCTTGGAGAGGCTGTAGTACTGCGAAAGGTTGAACTGCTGGTAGCGAGCCGAACTCGAAATGCCGTTCGCTTCAGTTGCGCGCGTATAGCTATAGCCTGCGGCCAGATCCAGCGCCGTCAAAGGCTTGAAGTGCAGCACGGCGCCGCCCGTGTTGAAGATCGCCGTAGTACGGAACGGCGAGTTGATGCCCGGAATATATTGCACGTTCGAGTACGAGAACGAAACATCCCACTGCGCGTTGAATGCATAACCGCCGGTCACCGCCACGCGCTGCTGCGCCTGTGCGCGTTGATAGCCGTTATTGATGCCCGACACGCCCGCCTGCGCACCCGCGTTCGATGTCGTGGAATCCGCGCCCCATGCGCCGCCGCCAGGCGTCGAGTTGTTGATGCGCTGGAAGCCCGCTGCAATGCCGAACGGACCGTTCAGGTACTGCAATGCCGCGCTCCACGTCGAACCCGCGTTGAAGCTGCCCGGCACGCCGCCGAGCGAATACGAACCGCTCACCGTCAGGCCATACATGGTCGGCGACGTGTACACCAGCGAGTTATTGGCGCGATACAGAGTATCGAGAGAATCGATATCGCCCGGGTGTGCGCCGTAGGCGCCCGTGAGCCACGTGGTCGGGCTATACGGCGCCAGCAGCGTGTAATACGACGTATATTGGCGGCCTGCCGTCAACGTGCCGTAGGTGGCGTTCGCCACGCCGACATAAGCCTGGCGGTTGAACGCGAGGCCGGAAACGGACTGCGCGCCGGTCGCGCTGTTAAAGCCTTCTTCCAACTGGAAGATTGCTTTCGTGCCGCCGCCCAGATCCTCGGCGCCCTTCAGGCCGAAGCGGCTGCCGGCCCAGACGCCGTTGACCATCTTCACCGCCGAACGGCCGCCGGAGGTCGAACCAAGCGACGTCTGGCTGCTCTGATAGCCGATACCGGTATCGATGATCCCGTACAACGTCACGCTGCTCTGAGCGTGCGCGCCGAGGGCGACCAACCCAAGGGCGGAGGTTGCTAATGCCTTTTTCATTTCTGCTCCTCTTTAAAAAGTTGTTCTTTGTTGCTGCATGGTTCGAGCGCCACTAAATTCCCCAAAAGGGACTTTCATACAGGCGTCAATTAAGGATTTCAAAATACCGGGTGGCCATTGATGAGGCTAGGCAGCCACGTGGAAAACATCGGCACGTAAGTCACGATGTTGATCGCGCTGAAGATCGCCAGGTAATACGGCCACGCCACCTTGGTAGTTTCACCAATCGACACATTGCCGATCGCACAGCCGATGAACTGCACCGATCCGATCGGCGGATGCACCAGACCCAGTGCGCAGTTCAGCAGGATCATGATCCCGAACTGCACCGGACCTACGCCCGCGTGCATCGCCATCGGCAGGAACAGCGGCGTGGTGATCAGGATGTGCGCCGCCATATCGACGAACGTACCGAGGAAAATCTGGATCAGGTTGATGTACAGCAGCATCAGCCAGGGCAAGCTGGTCGCGCCGTCGAGCATGTGTTCGATCGCATCCGGAATCTCCAGATAAGCCATCTGGTAGCGCAACATGTTCGACACGCCGATCAGCAGCAGCACCACGCCGGTAGTTTTAGCCGCCTTCGAGAGCGCATGAAACAGCTTCTTCATCGTCATCGAGCGATACACGACGATCGTCAGCACCAGCGAATAAAATACGGCTATTGCGGCGGCTTCCGTCGCGGTGGCAATACCCTTTGCCACGCAAACCAGAATGATCGCGATCACCATCAGGCCGGGCAATGCGCCGAGGAACGTGCGGGCCACGGCGTACCAGCCTGGGAATCGCTGCAGTTCGGTCGAACCGTCCGGGCGACGCGGATAGCCGTATTTGACTGCTTGCCAGTACGCGGCGAGCAGCACGAACCCCATCACCCATAACACCGGCAACAGACCGGAAAACAACAGATCGCCGATCGACACTCCGCTCATCGGGTGTCCATTCAAGGTGCCGGTAATGCCCTGGGCCGCGAATGCATAGATGATCATGTTGGTCGACGTCGGCATCAGCGCGCCCGCCAGCGACGAGTGTGTCGTTACGTTGACCGCGTAGGCCGCACTGTAGCCTTCACGCTTCATCAGCGGGATCACCACGCCGCCCATTGCCGACGTATCCGCCGAAGGCGAACCGGAGACCCCGCCGAACAGCGTGCATGCGACCACGTTGGCCATACCGAGGCCGCCGCGAAAATGCCCGACCGTGGCTTGCGCGAAACGCAGGATGCGATCCGCGATGCCGCCGTGCAGCATCAGTTCACCTGACAGAATGAAAAACGGAACCGCGAGGAATGAAAAGCCGTTGATTCCCGAAATCATCGACTGCATGGCGGTGGCCGCGGGCAAGCCCTCGTACAGATAAGTCAGGACACACGAGAGCCCTAGCCCGAAGGAAACAGGAACGCCGAGAACGAGAAAAACGAGAAAACTGACGGAGAGGATGGCGAGTTCCATGATGGCTCTATTTTTGTTTCTGTGCGAAAAGCGCCAGAAGGTTCTCTACCGAGAACATTGCAATGCAGACGCTGGCAATGACCGGAATGCAATAACGCAAAGATTCAGGCAAGCCGATAATGGGAATCCGGTCTTCCGCGGTCGCCTCGACCATCTGCAGACAGCCGAAGAAAACCGCGGCCGCGAAGACGATCAGGCAAATGTGCTGAAACGCCGTCGCGACGAGTTGGCCCTTCGGCGGCAATTTCTTTACGAGCGAATCGAGTCCGATATGGCCGCCTTCGCGAACCTTGAGCGCGGCGCCGAACATGGCGATCACGATCACCAGCAGGAGCGCGATGGGCTCGACGAAATCCGGCGCATCGCTGAAGACGTAGCGCATCACGACGCTGTAGATCACCAGCAGGCTGAGCACGGCGAGACTTAGCGACGCTACGATAACCAGCGCGCGGAACAGAAAATCATTTGGGCGCTTCATGAAGCTCATTGACCCCATCCTTGCATACGACCGACCTGTCTTTAATAATCAGCAATCCTGTTCGATCCTTCGGTTCGGTAAGCACGCAGCGGCCGGGCACGCGAGTCTTCTCGCCGCCCCTTCCGCCGCTGCGATACCTCCACTCAGCTGAACCTTATTTGACGGCCTGAATCTCGTCGACGAGCTGCTTCATTTGCGGGGTCTTTTCGTACTTCGCCCAGACCGGCTGCATGGCCTTGACGAACGCAGCGCGATCGATCTGCGACGAGGCGACAATGGTCGCGCCGCCCTTCGTGACCGTCTTGCTCGCGTCGGCTTCGCGCGCGGTCCACAGCTTTTCGTAGTACGGCACCGAGTCGGCGGCCGCCTTCTTGATGATGTCCTGTTCCTGCGGTGTCAGCGTGTCCCACACCTTCTTGGAGAACACCAGCACTTCGGGGGTCATCGAATGCTGGGTTTCGGAATAGATCGGCGCGACTTCGAAGTGCTTGGTTTCTTCGTACGACGGCAGGTTGTTTTCAGCGGCATCCACCAGACCCGTCTTCAGGCCCGTGTACACCTCGGCGAACGGCATCGGCGTGGGCGTGCCGCCCATCGCCCTGATTTCGTCGACCATCAGATCGGACGGCTGCACGCGGACCTTCAAGCCCTTCATGTCAGCGGGCGAATGAATCGGCTTCTTCGTATAGATCGAACGTGCGCCGCTCTCGTAGAACGTCAGCGCGATCATGCCCTTCGCCTTGAAGGCGTCGAGAATCTTCTGGCCTTCCGGGCCGTACATTACTTTGCGGAAATGGTCGATATCGCGGAACAGGAACGGCAGCGACGGAATCATCGATTCGGGAACGATTTCGTTGAAGGCCGCACCGTTGGCGCGCGCCATGTCCAATGCGCCAATGCGCACCTGATCGATCGTGTCGTTTTCCGAACCCAGCGCGCTATTGCCAAAGACCTTCACGGAATCCTTGCCGCCGGTTGCCTTGTTGATCTGCTCTCCCATGTATTTCACGGCCATATTGGTCGGATACGTGTCGCCATGCACGTCCGACACGCGGAACACTCGCGCTTGCGCCGACACGGTGCTGAAGGCCAGCATCGAGGCTGCGACGATCATCGAAACACGGGAAGAGGCGAACTTCTTGTTCATCGTGAGATTCCTTGAAAAATTGACCATCCAATCGATTGCGGAAGGCCGCTCGCGGATGCGATATGGTTTTGCTGCGTCTCCGGCGTTACGCTTGCCACCGTTCGCGGTCACGCACGCTTTGCCGTGCTGGTCTGTGCAACGTCCCCGGCGCAGATGCTCAGCACTCCTGTCAGACAATCCGACTCTTTTACTTTTGCTTCAACTGCTTCGGCGTGCGTGTCGTGGGCGATTGGTCCCGCACGTTCACGCTGCCGTGTTCATACCGGTAACGCGAAATCTATAGAAAGGAATTCGTTTGGGCTCATATGTTGTACGACGACATATGAAGTCTATAAAAGGCGGTTTGAGTTGTACAGACGGTATTTACCCGCACCACGAAGCACCCGGCATCGATGACCGAATCAGGCTGGCACAGAGCCACACGTCAGCCAGCACGGTGCTGTCGAGGCAAACGGGGATCCCCGTCTCGCACGGTTTTGCTAGATAGAATGGTGGAACGACCGTAGTCTTTACACCACATTGTTGTACGATGAGTGATGAATTTACGACGAGTAAACAAAGGGCGCCGGGCATGACGAGATGCCCGGCGCCCTTCTCGCCAACGCTCCGCTTACAGCTCGCCCGCGAATTCCGGCTCGGGTAAGCCGGTGACACCGGGGCGCACGGCGAACAGATGGCCGTCGTGCTCACTCGCGTTCGCCGCGGGACGAATCGACGTCACGAACAACGTATCTAGCTCGCGCCCACCGAAAGCGCACATCGCCGGCTTGATAGCCGGCACGGCAATCCGCCGGTCCAGCTTGCCTTGCGGTGTGAAGCGCAGCAACAGGCCCGCGTCGTTGGCGCAAATCCAGTAGCAGCCGTCGGCGTCCACCGCGGCTCCGTCGGGACGGCCCGCATGATGATTCAGATCGGCAAACACGCGGCGGTTGCGCGGCTCGCCGGTCTCGCCGTCGTAGTCGAATGCCCAGATCTGCCGACGCAAAGGATGCGAGTCCGACAGATACATGGTCGTGCCGTCCGGCGACCACGCGAGACCATTCTGCGTGATGAGCCCGTCGACGACCGGCGCGGAGAGAACGCCGCGCGCATCGAATCGATAGAGCGCACCGGCCGGGTTGGCCGCCGCCATGTCCTGCACCATCGTGCCGGCCCAGAAGCGCCCTTGCCGGTCGCAACGGCCATCGTTGAAACGCATGTCGCCGCATGCGAAGTCGGGCGCGGCGAGCTGGCGCCCTGTCACCTGCACGGCTTCGCCGCTGGCCGTGGCCTCAGTGAGCGTAACGGCGAAGAGCCCCGTCTCGCAACCGGCCAGCACCGTGCCGCGATGATCGAACGCGATGCACGCCACTTTCTCCGGCAACAGCCATTCGGAGCGTTCGCCCGAATCGATCCGCAAGCGCACGATCTTCTGCGCCGGAATGTCCACCCAGTAGAGCGCCTGTTCCGCTATGCGCCACACCGGACTTTCGCCGACCGAAGCCGGCGCCTGCCCCACCGCGCCCACGCGCTCCACTCGCGGATTCGCCGCGGCGCTCATCGCTTCGGCTCCATCGGGCCGGCGAGCACGAACGGGCCGCCTTGAAAACGCTGCGTCGGATCGTCGAGTTCGACCGTGGGTGCCGTGACCGGAAATAGATGCTCGAATTCGACCGAACTGTCCTGCGGACGAAAGCCAAGGAACGCGGCTTTGGTGTTGTCCACCCACTTGGTCCGGTTATCCGACACGCCGTAGACGATCGCATGACCCACGCGATTGGTGAACAGCGAGCAGCGCACCAGTTCGATGAAGTCGCGATAGCTCAGATAGGTCACGAGCATGCGCGGATTTTTCGGTTGCTCGAACGACGAGCCGATGCGCAGGCACACCGTCTCCAGACCGAAGCGATCGAAGTAGTAACGCGACAACGATTCGCCGAAGCACTTGGTCACGCCGTACAGGCTGTCGGGCCGCAGCGGCGCGTCGATATCGACCACCTCCGTCACGGGATGGAAACCCACCGCGTGATTCGAACTCGCATACACGACGCGCTTCGCGCCCTGCTTCTGCGCGGCCGAATAGAGGTTGTACAGGCCGCGAATATTCGCTTCGAGCAGCTCTTCGAACGGCGCTTCGACAGAAATGCCGCCGAGGTGAATCACCGCATCCACGCCTTCGAGCAGCGCGTGAACCGCGGCTTGGTCCGCGAGATCCACAGTCGACGCTTCTTCGTGCGCCGCCACGTCGCCGAGCGGCGCGATATCCGTGACGCGCACGATATCGGCCCACGCGGCGAGCGCGCCGCGCAACTGCTTGCCGAGGTTGCCGGCCGCGCCGGTGAGCAGCAGACGGCGGAAAGGTTTTTGTGCCGCGCTGCGGTCGAGGTTCGAGTCAGTCATGTTTCTATGTTGGTGTGAGTGCGATCAGATCGGCGTGATGAAGCGGAACCTGCGGATCGGGCGACCCATCAGGTCACCGGCGCCGGATTGAACAGCACCAATGCATTGTGGAGCTTGAGTTTTTCCGCGCAGGTCTGTTTGCGGCCGCTGGCGACGTCGAGCATCAGACGGAACAGTTCCCAGCCCACGTCTTCGATGGTCGCCGCGCCGGTCGCGATGGTGCCGGCGTTGATATCCATCAGGTCATGCCAGCGGCGCGCGAGATCCGAGCGCGTCGCGACCTTGATGACCGGCACTTCGGCGAGGCTATACGGTGTGCCGCGGCCGGTGGTGAAAACATGCAGGTTGATACCCGCAGCTACTTGCAACGTACCGCAGATGAAATCGCTCGCCGGCGTCGCCGCGTAAATCAGGCCTTTCTGCCTGACCTTTTCGCCCGGCGACAACACGCCGGAAATGGCCGAATTGCCCGACTTGATGATCGACCCCATCGCCTTTTCGACGATGTTCGACAAGCCGCCTTTCTTGTTGCCCGGCGTGGTGTTGGCGCTGCGATCGGCACCGCCGCGCTTCAGATAATCGTCGTACCACTGCATCTCGCGGATGATCGCCGCGGCGACGTCCGCGTTGGCCGCGCGCGCCGTCAATTGATCGACGCCGTCGCGCACTTCGGTGACTTCGGAGAACATGACCGTGGCGCCGGCACGCACCAGCAGGTCGGTCGCGTAGCCCACTGCGGGATTCGCGGTCAGTCCGGAGAACGCGTCGCTGCCGCCGCATTGCACGCCGATCACCAGATCGGACGCGGGGCAAGTCTCGCGCCGGCGATTGTTAAGGCGCTGCAGATGACCATCGGCCATTTTCATGATCGACTCGATCATCGACTGGAAGCCGACATGCGCGTCGTCCTGCAGCACCACGACGTCACCGTTCAGATCAGCCTCGATATCGCCGATGTCCGCGACCTCCGCCACATTGGCAGCCGCGGCGATCGGAATCGTGCCGGGCGGCATCAGGCGCTCCGGCTGCAGCTTCTCGCAGCCGAGGCTGACCATCATCACCTCGCCGCCGAAATTCGGATTCAGGCTGATATTGCGCACGGTGCGGATCGGCACCATCGCGTCGGGCGCGTCGATCGCGACACCGCAACCATAGGTGTGGCCGAGGCTCACCACGTCGTCGACATTGGGGTACTTCGGCAGCAACTCGGCCTTGATGCGGGTGACCGCATGCTGCACGACATCGGCCACGCATTGCACCGTGGTCGTGATGGCGAGAATGTTGCGCGAGCCGACCGAGCCGTCCGCGTTGCGGTAGCCCTCGAACGTGTAGCCCTCGAGCGGCGGCATCTCCGGCGCCCTGATCGTGGCGATCGGCAGATCCTCGAGCCCCGGTGGGCTCGGCATGCGGATCACGTGTTCGTTGATCCAGCTGCCTTTCGGCAACGGCTTGAGCGCATAACCGATCACCACGTTATAGCGGATGACCTCGTCGCCCTCGGCCAGATCGGCCAGCGCGACCTTGTGCCCTTGCGGCACGCGCTCGCGCAGCGCGAGACCATCGGGAAATACGGCGCCCTCGCCCAGGCCGCCGTCGTTGACGACGATCGCGACATTGTCATTGGGGTGAACGCGAATGTAGAGCGGAGATTGTTCCATTGCATCGATCCTTATGGCGCTGCACGCCTGGTGCGCCGACTATTCATACGTCATCCTACAACATGAAAGATTGCGCGGACGTTCCGTATTTACCCTATGACGGGCATTATGCCGCTAAATGATCGTTGAGTTAGCCGATTTGTTGTTGTACGATGACGTATAAGAAATCTCCGTTTCTACCCATCGAACCACTCGCGAACCATCCCGACGCACTGGATACTCATCATGACGACACCGCAGGAACTGAAGCAGATCGTTTCCGAAGGCCTCCTGTCCTTCCCCGTTACCGACTTCGACGAACAAGGTGATTTTCGCGCCGACACCTATGCCGAGCGCCTGGAATGGCTCGCGCCTTATGGCGCTTCGGCACTGTTCGTTGCCGGCGGCACGGGCGAATTCTTCTCGCTCACGCACAGCGACTATTCGAACGTCGTGCGCACGGCCGCTGAAGTCTGCAAAGGCAAGGTGCCGATTCTCGCCGGCGCGGGTGGCCCGACGCGTGTCGCGATCGCCTACGCACAGGAAGCCGAGCGTCATGGCGCAAACGGCATTCTGCTGATGCCGCACTACCTGACGGAAGCCTGCCAGGAAGGCATCGCGGCGCACGCGGAAGAAGTCTGCAAGTCCGTGCCGAACATGGGCGTGATCATTTACAACCGCGCGAATTCCAGGCTTAACGCCGATATGCTCGAAGGGCTGGCAGAGCGCTGCCCGAACCTGATCGGCTTCAAGGACGGCGTGGGCGAGATCGAGAACATGGTGTCGATCCGCCGCCGCCTTGGCGACCGTTTCTCGTATCTCGGCGGCCTGCCGACCGCCGAAGTGTATGCCGCGGCGTACAAGGCGCTCGGCGTGCCGGTGTATTCGTCGGCGGTGTTCAACTTCATTCCGAAGACCGCGATGGACTTCTACCGCGCGATCGCCGCGGACGACCATGCCACGGTCGGCAAGCTGATCGACGAATTCTTCCTGCCGTACCTGGCGATCCGCAACCGCCGCGCGGGCTACGCGGTCAGCATCGTCAAGGCAGGCGCGAAGCTGGTCGGCCATAGCGCCGGTCCGGTCCGCGCGCCGCTGACCGATCTGACGGAAGAAGAAATGGCCAGGCTGGACGCGCTCATCAAGACGCTCGGTCCGCAGTAATCCGGCTGGGGCGCATCGGACGCAGACAACACCCGGCGGCCTTGCGAGCGAAGGCCGCGCAAACGGCACCGCAAAGAGCGCCCGGCACGGCAACGTCGCCGGGCGTTTTTGTGCTGCACGAATGTATCGACAAGGTCCGCGACTGCTAGTTGCGCCGCGACGGCGCCTCGACGCCAGGGAGCCCGCTCCCATGCATAAGAAATTCAGGAGATGACCATGGAAATGAGCCGCGCGGCGAGTGCCGCCCACGTCGCGAAGCGCACCCGAGTCCGCTACGCCATCCTGCTGCTGATCTTTCTGATCACGACCTTCAACTACGCGGACCGCGCCACGCTGTCGGTCACCGGTTCGGCCATGCGAGCCGAGTTCGGTCTCGACGCGATCCGCATGGGCTACATTTTCTCCGCGTTCAGCTGGGCGTACGTGCTGTCGCAACTGCCAGCCGGCTGGCTGCTGGACCGCTTCGACGCGCGCCGCGTCTACGCGGCGAGCATCTTCTTCTGGTCGTTATTTACGTTGCTGCAAAGCTCCATCGGCTTGCTGGGCAGCGCGGCCGCCGCCGTCACCGCGCTGTTCGCGCTGCGCTTTGCGATGGGCGCGGCCGAATCGCCGGCCTTCCCCGCCAATGCCAAGGTGGTAGCGAGCTGGTTCCCCACCAACGAACGCGGCACGGCATCGGCCATTTTCAATTCGGCGCAATACTTCGCCGCCGTGGTGTTTACGCCGTTGATGGCGTGGCTCACTCACGCGTTCGGCTGGCACATGGTGTATGTCGTGATGGGCGTGATGGGATTGCTGCTCGCGCTCACCTGGCTGAAGGTGATGAAGAACCCCGCCGACCATCCACGTGTGTCGCGCGCCGAACTGGAGTACATCGAACAGGGCGGAGGCGTGGTCAACGGGCCGAAGAAAGCCCGAGCCATCGACAGAATCGAAAATACCGGCGGCTGGTCTCTGGTGCGCCAACTGCTGAGCAACCGCATGCTGCTCGGTGTCTATCTCGCGCAGTACTGCATCAATGTGCTGACCTACTTCTTCCTCACCTGGTTTCCGATCTACCTCGTGCAGGCGCGCGGCATGACCATTCTGCAAGCGGGCCTCGTGGCTTCGCTGCCGGCGATCTGCGGATTCTCCGGCGGCGTGCTCGGCGGCATTCTGTCCGACGGGCTGATCCGTCGCGGCCATTCGCTCACGATCGCGCGCAAGGTGCCGATTGTCGGCGGCATGCTGCTGTCGGTGTGCATCATCGGCTGCAATTATGTGTCGACCGATTGGGTCGTCGTCGCCCTCATGTCGCTCTCGTTCTTCGGCAAAGGCATTGGGGCGCTCGGCTGGGCCGTGGTCGCCGATACGTCGCCGAAGGAAGCACTCGGCCTGTCCGGCGCGATCTTCAATATGTTCGGCAACGTGGCCGGCATCGTGACGCCGATCGTGATCGGCTATCTCGTCGCGAAAACCGGGTCGTTCAACGGCGCGCTGGTATTCGTCGGTATCAACGCGCTGCTCACGGTGTTCAGCTATCTCGTGATCGTCAAAGACATCAAGCGGGTGGAACTGCGCCGGCGCTAGTCACGCGGCGGTTATCGTACTTCTACGCGATGGTGCGATCTGGCCGCCATTGCGGCGCAAGACGCCTTGAACGGCGCGCCGATGCCAGTCCGCACGCCGGCTCGCAAAATGATTCGGCGTCTATATAATCAGTCATCAGACGACGGTATAATCAAACGCATGAAGTCTCTGCAACTATCTGATTCGAGGGGCGTTTTCGATGGCTACACCACTGGCATCCGCGGCACCGCCACGACGCGCTCGTAATCTTGCCGAGTTCGTCGTCAGCTACGTCACCGAGCAGATTGCGTCGAACGCCTTGAAACCCGGCGACAAACTACCCACCGAGTCCCAGCTCATGGTCACGCTGAGCGTGAGCCGGACCGTCATTCGTGAAGCCATCTCGCGTTTGCAGGCGGGCAAGATCATCGAGACGCGGCATGGTATCGGCAGTTTCGTGCTGGAACCGCCGCGCGAAAAACTGGGCATCGACATGGTGCCGGCCACCACCTTGCGCGACGTGCTGTCGATCCTGGAACTGCGCATCAGCCTCGAAACGGAATGCGCGGGGCTGGCCGCCCAGCGCGCCAAGCCGGACGACCTCGCGCGCATGCGCACCGCGCTCGATGCGATCGAAGCCACGCGCCACAACGGGCTGGACAGCGTCGACGCCGATCTGCAGTTTCATATCTCAGTGGCACGCGCTACCGGCAACCGCTATTTCGTCGATATCCTCACGCAAATGGGCAGCGCGCTGATTCCGCGTAACCGGCTCGACTCCGCAGGCATTGCGCGCGCGGAACCGGACGCGTATCTGTCGCTCGTGAACCTCGAACACGAAAGCATTCTCGAAGCGATCACCCGGCACGACGCGGAAGGCGCGCGCGCGGCCATGCGCATGCATCTGTCCAACAGCCGCGAGCGCTTGCGGCGTGCGAACGAAGCGGCTGAAGCGAATAGCTGAGTCGATTCGTCACCGCGAAGTCATCGCGCGGTGGCCGTGAACACAAAAAGAAATGGCCGAGATCGAATAGACCCCGGCCATTTTTCATTTCACACGATCACCGATCGCGAATCACCCGGCACTCAGCTGCGCGTGATCTCGCCATCGCGGCGGCGCCACAGGTTCAGCGGGTTGCCGTCGGCGAGCGCCTCGGGCAACAGATCGGCCGGGAAATCCTGATAACACACCGGGCGCAGGAAGCGCTCGATCGAAGTCGTGCCGACCGAAGTCGCACGGCTGTCGGATGTAGCCGGGAACGGGCCGCCATGCACCATCGCGTGCGAGACCTCGACGCCCGTCGGGAAGCCGTTCACCAGAAGCCGGCCGGCTTTGCGTTCGAGAATCGGCACCAGCTTCTTCGCCGCCGGCAAATCGGCGCTGTCCATCTGCACCGTGGCGGTCAACTGACCGGCGAAATGTTCGGCGACCGTGAGCATTTCCTGCTCGTCCCTGCAACGCACGATGGTCGACGCCGGGCCGAACACTTCGTCTTCCAATGCGGGCGTGGCGAGGAACGTCGGCGCATCGGTCACGAACAGCGCCGCGCGAGCCTGCGTCGGGCCGGTTCCTTCGACGCCGTGCGCCACGGCCTCCACGCCTCTCGTCGCGGCCAGCTTGCCCTCGCCCTCTTCATAAGCGGCATGGATGCCGGACGTCAGCATGGTTTGCGCGGGCTTGCCGCTCAGCGCGTCGGACGCGGTTGCAACGAAGCCCTTGAGCGCGTCGCTGTCGATTGCAATGGCGAGACCCGGATTGGTACAGAACTGACCGGCGCCGAGCACCAGCGAATCGACGAAGCCACGCGCGATGCTCTCGCCGCGCTGAGCCAGCGCATTCGGCAGAAGGAACACCGGATTGATGCTGCTCATTTCCGCGTAGACCGGAATCGGCTCGGCACGCGCCGCCGCCACGCGCATCAGCGCGATCCCGCCCGCGCGCGAACCCGTGAAGCCCACCGCCTTGATCGCCGGATGCGCGACCAACGCCTCCCCCACAGAGTTACCGGCACCGACGATCAGCGAGAACACGCCTTCAGGCAAGTCCATTTCCTGCGCGACACGCTGGATCACCCGTCCGACCATCTCCGAGGTGCCCAGGTGAGCGCGGTGCGCCTTCACCACCACCGGGCAGCCGGCCGCGAGCGCCGCGGCGGTGTCGCCACCCGCTACCGAAAACGCGAGCGGGAAATTGCTCGCGCCGAACACGGCGACCGGGCCGAGCGGAATCTTCTGCATACGCAGATCGGAACGCGGCAACGGCTTGCGCTCCGGCAGCGGCGAATCGAGCGTGGCGGCGAGCCATTGTCCGGCGCGTACGACTTGCGCGAACAGTTTGAGCTGGCCCGTCGTGCGGCCGCGCTCGCCTTCGAGACGCGCCTTTGGCAAGCCCGACTCCTGGTGCGCCCGCTCGATCAGCGCATCGCCCAATGCCGTGATGCCGTCGGCGATGCGCTCGAGAAATTCGGCGCGCACTGTCAGCGGCAACTGACGGTACGGATCGAAAGCCTGCCGCGCGAGCTCACAGGCCTCGCCAACGTGGGCGACAGAGCCGCTGCCGAAAACCGGCTCCGCGATGTCCGATCCCGTGACAGGATTGAACGCATGCAATGGTTCTTCCTCGCCGCGTACCGCTTTGCGACCGATCAGCATTTCGCCGGTGATAGACATTTCGCATTCCTTGGATAGAGACCTAAGATATAGGTCATCCTACAACATATCGAGATGTGCGCGCAACCGAAACGCTTGTCTGGCGAGGAATTCGGGTTTACGTGGCCGCCACCAGCGGTAAGGCCAATGCCAATCTGAAAACCTAGATATACGACGACCTATAACAAACTTTGACGGTCGTTGGAGCTAGCCGATCCATCGTCGTTCGAGGAAAACAGCCCATGCCTGCCCTCACGCCCTATCAGCCCTTACCCAATAGTTTTCGCCGAGCGGTGCGCGGTGGCGAAACCCTGATCGGCTGCTGGGCGTCGCTCGCCAGCCCGATCGTGACTCACTTGGCCACCGCGCTCGCCTGCGTCCAGCGCGGCTCGGGCGTCCTGTCGGCGCCTTTCGCCAGCAGGCACACCACCGCCGCCGCGATAATGTCGAACACCGCCAGCACGACGAACAACGGGCTGTAGCCGATCTGCGTGACCAGCACGCCGAACAGCGCCGTGAACGCCGCCGCGCCCAGATAGCCCGCCATGCCGCCCATGCCAGTCGCAGTAGCGACTTCATTCTTGCCGAACATATCGGCCGTAATTGCATACAGCGCACCCGACAAGGTCTGATGCGCAAACCCGCCGACGCACAGCAGCGCCACCGCCGCATACGGGCTCGCCACCAGACCGACGCAGGCCGGCCCGATCATGCACAGCGCGCCGACCACGAACACCATCTTGCGCGACGTGAAGAGCGACACTTTGGCGTACTTGTGAAACAGCGGACTCAGATAGCCGCCCAGCACGCAGCCGATGTCAGCGGCCAGAAACGGCATCCACGCATACAACGCGACTTCCTTCAGATTCATGTGACGCTCGGTCATCATGTACAGCGGAATCCACGCGTTGAAAGTCTGCCAGGCCGGTTCGGAGAGAATGCGCGGAATGCCGATTGCCCAGAAGTCGCGGCTGCCGAGCATGGCGAACCAGCTGCGCTTCGCGGCGCCGGCGTCGCTGTGCTTTGCTTCCTGGCCGCTGAGAATGTAGTCGCGCTCGGCGTCGCCCAACAGCTTCTGCTTGCGCGGATGTTTGTAGAGCACCATCCACAGCACGCTCCAGATAATCCCGGCCACGCCGACGATCACAAAGGCCAACTGCCACTCGCCATGCAACAGCGCCCAGACCACCAGCGGCGGCGCCAGCAGCGCGCCGATCGACGAGCCGATGTTGAACCAGCCGATCGCCACCGAACGCTCCTTGGCCGGGAACCATTCGCTCGTCGCCTTGACGCCGGCCGGAATGCCGGCCGCCTCGGCAAGACCGAGCACACCGCGGAAGAACGCGAGGCTGCGCCAGCCGGTCGACCACGCCGCCGCCGCGCACGCCAGCGACCATGCCAGGGCGAACGCCGCAAAGCCGATCTTGGTGCCGATGGTGTCGATCACATAGCCGGCGACCGGCTGCATGAATGCATAGCAGAGCTGCCAGGCCACGACCACGTGCGAATACTGCTCCGTGGTGATGTGGAGGTCTTTCATCAACGTCGGCGCGGCTACCGACAGCGTATTGCGCGCGAGGTAATTGATGATGAGCCCGGCCGCGACCAGGCTGACCATCCACCAGCGGATGCCCTTGATCTTCATTACTGCGTCTCCTCGTAATTCTGGACCGCTCAAACAGGCCGCGTGGCGGAAGCGGCCAGGCCGTCCGGGCCGGCGTCATCGCGCGAATAATCGATGCCCACAAAGCCGCCACCCTGGAAGCGCTGGCCCAACGCGTCGAGCGGATTCGGGCGCGCGAGAATTTCTTCGGCGTAGACCTCGGCGTTTTGCGCCGGCTGATAGCCCAGACGCTCGGCGCCGCTGTTGTCCCACCAGCTGCGCGTATTGGCCGACACGCCCCAGATGGTCAGGAAGCCTATGTTCTCCGCCTCAACACAACGGTCGAGAAAATGCAGCAGATCGCGATGACCGAACCAGGTGCTCAGATGGCGGGGCTCGGTCGGCCGCTCGAGGCAACTGCCGATGCGCACGCAAACACTCTCGATGCCGTGCTTGTCCCAGTACATTCTCGCCAGCGCTTCACCCCACACCTTGCTCAGGCCGTAAAAACCGTCCGGGCGCAGTTCGCAGTCGAGGCTGAGATGCTCGGTAACGGGATACATGCCGATGGCGTGATTCGAACTGGCGAACACGATGCGCCGCACGCCTTGCCGGCGCGCGCCCTCGTACACTTCGACCAGCCCGCGCAGATTGTTTTCGATGATCTCGGGCAGCGGACGCTCCACGCTCGTACCCGCGAAATGGATCAGAACGTCGACACCTTCGAGCAGCCGGTCCACGACCGCGGGGTCGCGCAGGTCGCCGTGCATCACGTCCTCGCCTTCCACGAGCGGCACGAGGGCCTTCGAGCCCGCGGCCGAGCGCAGCGGCGTGCCGCGCGCGACCAACGCAGCGCGTACTACTGAGCCTAGCTGGCCGCCTGCTCCACTCAGAGCAATCTTTTTCATAGGGTTCCTTTGCTGCACCGCGCGCGATCGAACTTGGATACTGCAATCGCTTCGGTCATGACGGCATGCTCTGCCGAGCTTAAAATAGTTGTACGATAACGTACTATCATCGATGCGGAAGCTAAATTCAATTAGGCACTTACCCTTATTTCAGCCTCGACACATCCAATTCTCTCCTTGCAAACAACGCACTATGCCAATTTAATTTATGTGACGTCATATAACTTGAGGTATGCTTTTCCATCTGAATTGGGCACATGGGAGCCCCCGCGTGCCAGCCCCGCACTGCCGTCCCTCAAGGGCGCGTAGACCTGAACGCAAACGCTCACGCGCGAGCCGAGCCGCCAGCGATGAACCGGCGCCGCGCCTTCTTCGATTCCGTCGATTCCATTTGCCAGCCCCGCACACCACCCATGCTCACAGCCCACTGTTCCGTGCAATCCGTCGCCCTGCCGGCTGAATCGGGCGTCGCCCGTCTATACCAGGCACCGGACCTCGCCGACGCATACGCGGTCCGCCTGCCCGACAATGCCATCGACGATCCGGAATCGCTCGCGCGCTTCGTGTTCGGGCATCAGGCAGCGTGGGTCGCGAAGCTGATGGGATTGCGCGATGCGATCGTCGCGCGTTTCGGACTGAAGACCTCGACGCAGTTGCGCACTCGCGATCCGGCGAACGCAAAGGAGCGCGTCGACATCTTCAGGATCTACACGCGTAGCGCACACGAGATCATCCTCGGCGAAAACGACCGTCATCTCGACTTCCGCGTGTCGCTACTGCAGCAAAGCCGAGACACCCGCGAAGGCCGCTCGCGCTATCTGATCCTGTCCACCGTCGTGCATTGCCACAATCGACTCGGCCGCTTCTACATCCTCGCGATCGCGCCGTTCCACCGGCTGGTGGTCCGCTCGTCGTTGCGACGAGCGGCGCGCGTCGGCTGGCCGACTGTCTGAGCAGTCCGGGACGCGGGCACCTCATCAAGCATGGCCTGCGATTCGGCCTGCGATTCGGCCTGCGGTTCGGCCTGCGGTTCGGCCTGGAGCGCGGCTGGGCACGCCGGCCCATCCACCGCCCGCCGCACCCGTAACGTCAACGCATTACTACGATCCGATGAACTCCAGCAGATCGGCGTTCACCTTGGGTGCCTCGACGGTGCACATGCCGTGCTGTCCGCCCGGATAGACCTTGAGCGTGGCGTTCTTCACGATCTTCGCGGTCAGGCGGCCGGCGGCGTCGATCGGCACGATCTGGTCGTCGTCGCCATGCAGCACCAGGGTGGGCACGTCGATCTTCTTCAGATCCTCCGTGTAGTCGACTTCGGAGAACTGCTTGATGCAGTCGTAAAGCCCCTTGATCGAGCCGGCCATGCCCTGGACCCAGAACGAATCGATCACGCCCTGCGACACCTTCGCACCCGGACGGTTGTAGCCGTAGAACGGCAGCGCGAGATCCTTGAAGAACTGCGAACGGTCGTCTTCCACGCCCTTGCGGATGCCGTCGAACACCTCGAGCGGCGTGCCGCCAGGATTGCTTTCGGTCTTCAGCATCAACGGCGGCACCGCGCCGATCAGCACGGCCTTGGCCACCCGCTGCGTGCCATGCCGGCCGATGTAATGCGCGACTTCCCCGCCACCCGTGGAATGGCCGACGAGCGTGGCGTCCTTCAGGTCGAGGTGTTCGATCAGCGCCGCGAGATCGTCGGCGTAGGTGTCCATGTCGTTGCCGTCCCACGGCTGTTGCGAGCGGCCGTGACCGCGCCGGTCGTGTGCGATCACGCGAAAACCTTTGCTGCCCAGAAACAGCATCTGCGCGTCCCAGGCGTCCGCGGTCAAAGGCCAGCCATGCGAGAAGACGACCGGCCGGCCCTTGCCCCAGTCCTTGTAGAAGATTTCCGTACCGTCTTGCGTCTTGATCGTGCTCATCTGCGGACTCCTTTCAGGTGAAGTCTGCCGTTGCCGGCAGGTGGATGAAGCGTGCTCTCAAACCATTCGCGTGGCAGGCGGCACAGCATGCGTTACACCACACGCCGATGACGGATTCGCGACACACCCAGGCAATCAGACCGGAGGGTCGGCTTTGACTATTTCGAAGCGGATAACGGGAAAAAATACGGGAATGGCTATACGGCTTATGCGTGTGAGTAGCATGCGCTCTTTTGAAAAACGCTGCCGTCTGGCTACCGGCAAGTCAAAACGCTCGACCACGCCCCTGCGACGTTGCTGCGCCGCGGTCGATTGCCGCAGCTCCGGCCCGTCGCGCGCCGACGCCGTGCGCGAAGGCAATCAGGAAAACTTGATGCCCATCAACGGTTTGCTGTCTCAAAAAAGAAAATCAGCATAAAACAAGGTGGTTTTTTGACGCACATCGCACCGCAGCAAAGTTTCCCCTCATCCCCTACTCTTGCGCCATCTGCCCAGCGCAGTGCGCACCGACAACGGTCGACGCGCGTAGCCCGCCTTCGCGGTCATCACGCACTTCACGCTCATGAACTCCGCTCTATCGGCATTCGATCTCGCCCGCATCCAGTTTGCGTTCACTGTCTCGTTCCACATCGTTTTTTCCGGCGCTCAGCATCGGTCTCGCCAGCTTCATTGCCGTCCTCGAATGGCGCTGGCTGAAAACCGGCAAGGCGTACTACAAAGACCTTTGCCTGTTCTGGTCGAAGATCTTCGCGGTGGCCTTCGGTATGGGCGTCGTGTCCGGCGTCGTGATGAGCTATCAATTCGGCACCAACTGGTCGGGCTTCTCCAGTTTCGCCGGCCCCGTCACCGGGCCTCTTCTCATGTACGAGGTCATGACCGCATTCTTCCTCGAAGCGGGCTTCCTCGGCATCATGCTGTTCGGCTGGCAGCGCGTGAGTGCGCGCGCGCACTTCGGCGCCACGCTGATGGTGGCGATCGGCACGCTGATCTCGACCTTCTGGATTCTCGCCTCCAATAGCTGGATGCAAACGCCGCAAGGCTTCGAAGTCGTGAACGGCCGCGTCGTGCCGCTCGACTGGTTCAAGATCGTGTTCAATCCGTCGTTCCCGTACCGGCTCGCGCATATGGCGCTCGCGGCGTTCATCGTCGCGGCGCTGGTGGTGGCGGCGGTGGGCGCGTGGCATCTGCTGCGCGGACGGCGCGATCCTGCCGTGAAGAAGATGTTCTCGATGGCGCTCTGGCTGCTGCTGATTCTCACGCCGATCCAGGCTTTCGTCGGCGATCAGCATGGTCTGAACACGCGCGAATATCAGCCGGCCAAGATCGCCGCGATCGAAGGCCTGTGGGACACCGAAAAAGGCGGCACCGCGCTGAACCTGTTCGGCATTCCCGACATGCAGGCGGAAACCACGCGCTATGCCGTGTCGATTCCGCATCTCGGCAGCCTGATCCTCACGCATAGCTGGGACGGCGAGATTCGCGGCCTCAAGGAATTTCCGCCGCAAGACCGGCCGAACTCGACCGTGGTGTTCTGGAGCTTCCGCATCATGGCGGGCCTCGGCGTGCTGATGATCCTGATGTCGGTCGCCGCCTGGGTGCTGCGCCGCCGGGGCAGCCTGTTCGAATCGAAGTGGTTCCAGCGCGTGGCCGTGGCGATGGGCCCGACGGGCTTCATCACTCTGCTGGCCGGCTGGGTCACGACCGAAGCGGGACGTCAGCCGTGGGTCGTGTACGGCGTGATGCGCACCTCGCAGGCCGTGTCGCCGCTGACCACGCAGCAGGTCGGCATCTCGCTGATGGCCTTCGTAGTTGTGTACTTCCTGGTGTTCGGCACCGGCATCTACTACATGCTCAAGCTCATGCGCACGGGCCCCGCTCTGCCGGGACACACGCCGCATGGCGCGCCGGAACAACGCTCACCGAACCAGACCGCGCGCCGCCCGCTCTCCGCCGCCGATCACATGATCGACGCCGCCTGAACCCACCCTGCTTCAGCAGCTACTTGCGATAGAGAAAGAACATGGACGTAACCGTAGTGTGGGCCGCGATCATCGCGCTGGGCCTTTTCATGTATGTGGTGCTGGATGGCTTCGATCTGGGCATCGGCATCGTCTTCCCGTTCTTCCCCGATGAGAAAGAACGCGACCTGATGATGAACACCGTCGCGCCGGTATGGGACGGCAACGAAACCTGGCTGGTGCTCGGCGGCGCCGGTCTGTTCGCGGTATTTCCGGCGGTGTATTCGACCGTGCTGTCCGCGCTGTATCTGCCGCTGATCTTCATGCTCGTGTGCCTGATCTTTCGCGGCGTGTCGTTCGAGATTCGCGCCAAGGCCAATCGCACGAAGCATCTGTGGGATCTGGCGTTCATCGGCGGCTCGGCAGGTGCGACGTTCTTTCAGGGCATCGCGCTGGGCGCGTTCCTGCAAGGCATTCCCGTGATCGATGGTGCGTATGCGGGCGACGCCTTCGGCTGGCTCACGCCGTTCAGCCTGCTCACGGGTCTCGGACTCGTCGTCACGTACGCGCTGCTCGGCTGCTGCTGGCTGGTGGCGAAGACCGAAGGCGATCTGCAGCGCCGCCTGCATCGCGTGGTCTGGCCGCTGACGATCGTGCTGCTCGGCTTCATCGCGATGGTGAGCCTCTGGACGCCGCTGCAGGATCCGAATATCGCGCAACGCTGGTTCCACGACGGCCTCTTCTACCGTCTGCTGCCGGTGCCGTTCCTCGTGGCGGTCTGCGCGTTCTTCATGTATCGCGCGGTGCGTGAGCGGCATCACAACACGCCGTTCGCGCTCGCGCTGCTGCTGGTGCTGCTCGGCTACGCGGGGCTGCTGGTGAGCCTGTGGCCGTATGCGATTCCGTCGAGCATGACGCTGTGGGAAGCGGCCGCGCCGCGTTCGAGCCAGATGTTCACGCTGGTCGGCGCAGCGGTGATTCTGCCGATCATCATCGCCTATACGACGATGGGTTACTGGGTATTTCGTGGCAAGGTGCGTCATGGCGACCAACATCACTATCACTAAGCAGGCCGGCTCCGGCGCAACTCGAAGCGGGACTCACGGCGCATCGCCCGCGCCGTCGCGCAAACTGCCGGGCTGGCTGTGGTTCATCGCGCTGTGGTGTTTCGGCGTGGGCTCGGCCATGTCGCTCGGTTTCGCATTCAAGATTCTGATGAATGCGACGTTATTTGCAATCAAATAGCAACTGCTTTCGTGTGATTCGATCCGGTGCGCATAACCTTCGGAATCCTGCATGGCCGGCTTCAAAAAAGGGGCGTTCGGCTCGTCTACCATGCAAGCCGGAACCTATGCGCGGGAGACCTGCCTTAGACATCATGCAGTGCATCGGACCAGATGGCGATTTAACAAATAAGCAGTCACATAAGCGGCAAACCCGAAGGTGCGCCGCGCCACCGGTCGGGCATATGATCGCGGGGTGGGCAGCAATGATGCGATTCACGAGGCTAGAAGTAAAACGAGACCCTATAACGGCGGCAGCCCACATTGGGCTGGCCCGACTCGCGGAGCCATCATGAAGTTTCTCGTAGCCGACGACCATGAACTGATCCGCGAAGGCGTCAAGGGCATGCTGCGCGGACTCGATCCCGACGCCCAATTCGACGAAGCCGACAACTGGGAAACGCTCGCGACCCTCGCGCGTCCCGACGCCGATCACGATCTTGCCATCGTCGATCTGCATATGCCCGGCATGAGCGGCGCCTCGTCGCTCGAAGTGCTGCTGAAGGCGAACCCCGCGCTGCCGCTCGTCGTCCTCTCAGCGGAAGAATCGCCCGACGAAATGCGCGCGGTGCTGGCCGCCGGCGCACTCGGCTTCGTGCCGAAGCGGCAGCCCGCCAGCGTCATGCTCAAGGCGATCGAACTGGTGCTCTCAGGCGGCGCCTACGTGCCGATGGAAGCCCTCAGCCTGCTAGGCACGCGTGACGCGCAGGCCGAAGCGGGCGCCAATCCGTCGCTGCAAGGCATGGTTGCGGGCGGCGCGCAAGCGCCCAGCCAGGCCGGCGCCGCGCTGACGGAACCCATCGCGCAGATTCAGGCGTTGCAGCCGCACCAGCAGCATCTGCTGGAAAACCTGTCGCCGCGTCAGCAGGACATCATGCGGCTCGTGCATCGCGGCTGGACCAACAAGATGATCGCGCGCGAGCTGGGCGTCGCGGAAGGCACGGTGAAGGTGCATCTGTCGGTGATTTTCCGGGCGCTCGGCGTGCACAACCGGTCGACGGCGATCGCCGTGATCAACGGCTGGCTGGAAGCCGGGAAAACCCTTTAGTGCGAGACCGGCGACAGGCGGTGTTCGCGCCGCCTGTTCGCGTCTACGTGTCTACTTTTGCGGTTCGCTTTGCGACGGCGCGCTTTCGTACCGAGTGCTCTGGGACTGGCTCTGCGATCCCATTCCCGCTCCACCTTGCGGCACGCTCGCGGCAGCCTGCATCGCGCCACTCGCCGGCCAGCCGCCCACCTCTTTTCCCGTCGGGTCCGCGCGCAGTTCCGGCGCGGCCGCCGCCCGCCCCTTGTCCAGTTCGGCCTGCTGCCACAGCATCTCCAGCGTGCGCCGCAGGCGCGCCGGCGTGACCGGCTTGTGAAGTACCGGAATCCCCTGCAAGGCGAGCGCCGCCAGTTCCGCCGACGCCATGTCGCCCGTGATGAGCAGCGTCACCACGTTGTCGTGCCCCGCATGCGCGAGCGCGTTGCGCACCGCCGTCAACGCCTGCGCGCCGGTGCGGTGATTCGCCAACTGGTAATCGCACAGCACGGCATCGGGCACGAAGCCGCCTTCGAGCGCCGCGAGCGCGTCGGCCTCGTCGCGCGCGCCGAGCACGCTGCAACCCCAACGGCCCAGCAGACTGACGAGGCCTTCGAGAATCGACGGATCGTCGTCGATGCACAGCACGCACCGCCCTTGCGCCGAGGGACCGCCCGCCACGGCTTCGTTCAGGCTCGCGACGATACCGCCCGCATCGCCCGCCTGCACCGGGAAGCGAAACGCCGAACCCCGCCCCGGCGCCGAGCGCAGTTGCAGCTTGCCGCCGAGCATCTCGACGAGCCGCTTCACCGTCGGTAAGCCCAGACCGTGACCCTGGCGCGCGTCGCGTTGCGGATTGGCGACCTGATAGAACTCCTCGAAGATGCGCTCCTGCTCCTCGACGGGAATGCCGATGCCCGAGTCGCGCACCTCGATATAGCCGCCCGCCGGCCGCCCCGCGCGGCGCACGCCCAGCCAGATCGCGCCTTCTTCGGTGTAACGCACCGCGTTCGAAAGCAGATTGCTCAGTACCCGTTCGAGCAGCACGGGATCGTCGTGCACGACCATCGTGGTCGGCGCGATGCGCAGCGCCAGGCCTTTAGCGGCCGCCTGCGGGCGGTACTGGCTGCCGACCCGTTCGAACAGTTCGGACAGCCGGAAATGCAGCCGGATCACCTGCGTCACGCCGCTTTCGAGCCGCGCCAGATCGAGCACCTGATTGAACAGCTGGTTCAGCGCCTCGACGTTGTAGACAATGTGCTCGGCGGTCTTCGCGTGCTGCGCGGGCGTCGCCGCCGCGTCGTTGAGCGAGGCCGCGAGCAGGCCGATGGCATGCAGCGGCTGGCGCAGATCGTGACTGGCGGCGGCGAAAAAGCGCGTTTTGGCGAGGCTTGCTTCTTCGGCCACCTGTTTCTGCGCGGCCAGCGACTCCGCCAGATACTGCTGGTCGACGCGCGCCTGCACGACCTGCTGGAACAGCTTGCGGTAACTCAACGCATAGACGTTGATCGCGCAGAAGAAAAACGCGAGGACGATAGCGAGAATCGTGCGGTCGAACGTATGCGTGCCGAAATGCATGACGATCGAGGGAAACAGCAGAAACGGAATCGCGGTCGAAAAATTCAGCAGGTCGAAGCCATTCGACATGAACACGCCCGCGGCCAGCGTCACGAGCATGACCGTATGCAGCAGCGGCAAATCGGTTTGCGGGCTCTGGAACGCGAACCACACCGCGATGCCCGGCGCGCTGTAGAGCAGCACGCCGCGCAGCGCATGCAGATAGATCCAGCCGCGCGGCGAGACGAGCTCGGGATAGCGGCGATTGCAGATCCACAGCGCGAGACTGCCGCAATTGGCTGCGGCATAAAAACCGAAGCAGGCGATAAACAGCGGCGGCGACGGTATGTTCGGCCAATAAATCGCCACCAGCACCGCGATCGAAAACCAGTGCGAAAAGAAAGCGATCGGATCTTGTGCGTACAGCACGCGCACCAGGTCTTCGTCGATGGCACGCTGGATCGGGTCAGCCCGCATTACGCGGTCTCCTGTTGTCGATCGTCGATCGGAGTTGGCGCTCCGGCGCCTGCTCTGGTCCCGTGCACCGGACAGCTCCGGCGCAACCCCTTTCTCTTCAGACGAATAAGATGCATTTTTCCGGATGGTTTACCCGGCAGTTTACCCATCAGCTACCACTTAATCCATATAGGCGAAGCCGCCGCCGGAAACCATACTGGGCTCACATTCTCCAGCGCGGCTTCAAAGCTCCACCATCCACACCCCGCCTGCAGTTCGGGCTCACCGCGCTCGTTGCCTTACCCCTTCTGGAGGTTTTCATGGGCGCAGTTCCTAGCCACGAGTTCGTCCGCAATCTCGACGATGCGATTCTGCCGGATTTGTGGCGCCGGCGTACCCGGTTATCCGGCGACGAAATGGTGTCGATGGTCGAACTGGTCAAGCGGGCATTGCGGACCTATCGCCCGCTCGAGTTGCAGGCGCTCGGCGAGGACAAGGAAGAACTGGTCGCCCAGTTCATCTACGCGAAAGTCCTGCGCCTCGCGCCCGGCCATACGGAAACCCGCGCCTGCGCCGACAGCGCGCCATCCAACGGCTACGCACTGTGCGCGTATTTCCGCCGCTATCTGATCGACTGCCTGCGCAGCGCCGGCCATCAGCGCAACGTATCGATGGAAAACGAAGGCATGGCGCAGGAAATCGATCTGCATGCGCAAGCGCTGGAAGACCCGGTAGAAAGCGTGCTGCTGCAATACGGCCTCGACGAACAGCGTGTGCGGCTCTCGGCACGCGCCTTTATCGAGAGCCTCGACGAGCCGGAGCGGATCGTGCTGGCCGGCAGCCTCGGCTGGTGCTCGGAAGGCAAAGGCGGTCTTTCTGCAGTCGCAGCGCAGCATCGGGTGCCCTCTTATCACTATCGCGCCGTCAAGCTCGGCGTCACCATGAAGAAGACGGCCGGCGCCGAGGATTTTTCCAATACCAAGATCGGCCGCTGGCTCGCGGACGAGCTCGGTATCGAGATCGACGTCGACAATCGCCCGGCTATTCTGCTCGCGCTGAACCTGCTCGCCGCCGAATCGAGCGACAGCGAAATGAACGAAGCAGCCGCCTGACAGCATGCGGCCACGCGAGCGCCGGCCGGCCGCGCCGTCTCAAGAGACCGCGGATGCGGCACAACAGAGTCGTGCGCCACGTACGATGCGCCTTTTTTTGTTCGCGCGCACCACCTAGGATAAAAAAGCCGTCGCCGCACGCCGTCTTGCTTCCGAAGTCCTGGTTGTCTTTCCCCGCACTCCATTCCAGACGAGGTGGTCGTGATGAACCGCTTATCGAGCGCCGTGACCGCAATTCAATCGCATTACGACGTGGTCGTGGTGGGTTCCGGCTACGGCGGCGCGATTGCCGCGTGCCGCATGGCGCGCGCCGGGCGCCGCGTATGCGTGCTCGAACGCGGGCGCGAATTCATGGCCGGCGAATTTCCCCGTACGCCGTTTCAGGGCGCCGCACAGGTGCAATACAACACGGCGGTGGCCCATATCGGCTCGCCGCTGGCATTGCTCGAAGTGCACGTGAACGAAGACGTGAACGCGGTAGTCGGCTGCGGTCTGGGCGGCACCTCGCTGATCAACGCGAACGTCGCGCTCGAAGCCGACCCGCGCCTGTGGGACGACGCACGCTGGCCGGCCGCGTTGCGTGCCGACAAGGCCGCGCGCGACAAAGGCTATGCGCTTGCCCGTGCGATGCTGCAACCGTCGCCGGTGCCGGAGGATTATCCGGCCTTGCCGAAACTGCAGGCGCTCGAAAAGTCGGCGCGGGCGCTCGGCATGGAAGACCGCTTCACGCGCCCGGATATCACCGTCACTTTCGAGGACCGCGTGAACGCCGCGGGCGTCGAGCAGAAGGCTTGCGTCGGCTGCGGCGACTGCAATTCGGGTTGCAATTACGACGCGAAGAATTCGACTCACATGAACTATCTGCCCGACGCCGTGGCCCACGGCGCGCAGATTTTCACCGGAACCGCCGTCCATTCGGTCCGGCGCGACGCGGCCACGCGGAAATGGATCGTGGGCTACCAGTTGGTGAGCCTTGGCCGCGAAAGCTATGGCGCGCCCGATCTGTTCGTGAGCGCCGATATCGTGATCGTGTCGGCCGGCACGATCGGCTCGACCGCACTGCTGCTGCGCTCGCGCAATCAGGGGTTGAGCGTCTCCGGCATGCTCGGCAGGCATTTCACCGGCAATGGCGACGTGCTCGCCTTTGCGTACAACACCGAGCCCGTGATCAACGGCGTTGGCTGGGGTTCGCACGAGCCGGGTGATATCCCGCCGGTCGGGCCGACCATTACCGGCCTCATCGATCATCGCAATATGGCCAACGTAAGGGACGGCTATGTGATCGAGGAAGGCTCGCTGGCCGGTCCGGTGGGCGCGGCGCTCGTCGGCCTGCTCGGCGCCGCCGCGCCGCTCGAAGGCGTGGATGTCGCGCCGCGTTCGTTGCCGGAACAGATCGCTTACGACGCCCGGGTGTCCGAGAGCTTTCTGCGCGGCCCCTATCACGGCGCGCTCAATCACACGCAAAGCTACCTCGTCATGGCGCATGACGACGAAAACGGCCAGATCGACGTGGACGACAAAGGCCAGCCGCGCATCGTGTGGGAAAACGCGGGCAAGCAGCCGATCTTTCAGGTGGTCGAGGAGGCGCTCAAGCAGGCCACCGTGCCGATCGGCGGCAAATACCTGCGCAATCCGATCTCCACCGACATTGTCGGCAACCGCACCGTCACCGTGCATCCGCTCGGCGGCTGCGGCATGGGCGAGGACGCGGAGCACGGCGTAGTCGACCACATGGGCCGCGTGTTCAGCGGCGCCACGGGCACTGCGGTGCACGACGGTCTGTACGTGATGGACGGCGCCGTCATGCCAATGTCGCTCGGCGTCAATCCGCTCCTCACCATTTCCGCGCTGGCCGAACGCAATTGCGAGCTGCTGCTGGCCACGCATCCCGTGACCGCCGACTCGGCCGACGGCGCGGCCGCCGCGCCGAGCTTGCCGCCTGCGCCGACGCCGGAGCTCGCGTCGTCGTCGTTGACGCCGTCCTCGCCGCAGAAGATCGGTCTGCAGTTCACCGAAACGATGATCGGCACCTACACGCCGGTCGCGGCGGGCGAGGTCGGCGCGATTCCGATCGAGTTCACGCTGACGGTCGAATCGGAAGATCTCGCCGATATGATCAGCAATCCGCAACATCTGGCACGAACCGCCGGCACGCTGACCTGCCCCGCGCTCTCCTCGCAGCCTATGACGATCTCCAACGGCACCTTCAATCTGTTCGTGGTCGATGAGTCCGACGTGGACGAGCGCAACATGAATTACCACATGACGCTCAATTCGACCGAAGGCAAGACGTACTATCTGAGCGGGCAAAAGATCATCACGCGCACCTCGCCGATCAATTTGTGGGAGCAGACCAACACGCTTTACGCGGAGATTCGCGAATCGGCGCAAGCCGATGCACCGCTGCTCGGCAAGGCGACGCTCATCATCACGCCCGAGAATTTCCTCAAGCAGCAACGCACGCTCGAAGTCACCCATGCGCCCGATCTAAAGACCCGCCTCGAGTGGACCCTGAAATTCGGCAAGTTTTTCGCGGGCGTGCTGTTCACCGAATATGGCGGCGTGGCCGCGCCCTTGCAGTACTACGACCCGAAGGCCGAGCCGCGTCTGAAGCGCGCGCTGCGCGCGCCGGCGCCGCAGGTGGTCTTCTTCGACACGCCCGATGGCACGACGCTGAGGCTCACACGCTACCTCGATCCCGCGCTCAAAGCCGCGCGCCCGGTGCTGCTGATTCACGGCTCCGGCGTATCGAGCCGCATCTACTCCACCGACCTGATCGCGACCAACATGGTCGAATATCTTTGCGCATCAGGCTACGACGTGTGGCTCGTCGATCTGCGCGTCAGCATCGAAATGCCGAGCGTGCTCGTGCCGACCAACGTCGACAAGGTCGCGCGCGAGGACATTCCGGCCGCGGTCGCCAGAATCCGCGAACTGACCGGTGCGCCGGAAATTCAGGCGCTGGGGCACTGCATGGGTGGCCTGGCGTTGAGCATGTCGTTGCTGTACGGACTTGAAGGCGTGCGCTCGGCGGTCATCTCGCAGGTGTCGGCGCACCCCGTGCCGGGTACGTTGCAGAAGATCAAGGCCGGCCTGCATATTCCCGACATCATGCAGCATCTCGGCGTGCGCGACCTGACCGCCTATACCGAACACGAGTCGTGGCCGCAAAACCTGCTCGATGAAGCGCTCAGGTTCTACCCGCTCGATCACGACGAGGGTTGCGGCAATCCGGTCTGCCACCGCGCAACGTTCCTGTACGGCCTGCTCTACGAACATGAAAAACTCAACGAGACGCTTCATGCGAACCTGCAGGAATTGCTCGGCGTGCACGACGTTTCGGTATTCAAGCATCTCGCCGCGATGGTGCGAGCCGGTAAAGTGGTCGATGCAGCCGGCGAGGACGTCTATCTGGCCGGAGCGGACGGCATGAAGGGGCTGGAAGGCATGCGCCGGCCAATCGGCTTCATTCACGGGGAAAGGAACGAAACCTATCTGCCGGAAAGCACGCTACGCACTTACGATCTGTTAACCGGGCATTTCCCCGAGCAGCCCTACGAGCGGCACATCATTCCCGGCTATGGACACATCGACTGTATCTTCGGCAAACACGCCGCCGTGGATGTCTATCCGGTGATCGCGAAGTATCTGGACGCGCATTGACGAAGAGCGGGCGCGCCGTCACCACACGCGCAGGCGCAGGCCGCTCAGAACAGCTTGCCCGGATTCAGAATGCCGTGCGGGTCCAGCGCGTGTCTGATCGCGGCCATTGCAGCCAACTCCGCCGGCGAGCGCGAAATCGGCAAGAACTCGCGCTTGAGCAAACCAATCCCGTGTTCCGCCGACACCGAACCGTGCAGCGGCCCGAGCATGTCGTAGACGAACGCGTACACCGCATGATGATCGACGCCGCGGATCGAATGTCCGTCCACGGTGACATGCAGATTCGAATCACCAATATGCCCGAAGAAATACGACGCATTGCCCGGCCAGCGCTGATCGAGCGCCGCGCGGCAGCGGTCGACGAAGGCGCCGATCTCGCCGATCGGCAGGCTCACGTCGAAGTTGATCGCATCGAGCCGCACCGGAAACTCCGCCGTGCATTCGCGAATCGCCCATAGCGCGCGCACGTCGGCCACCGACTGCGCGATCACGGCGTCGCGGATCGCGCCGGCCTCCAGCGCTGCGGTCAGCGCGGCGGAAAAGCGCTCGCCGCCGTCGTCCGAATCGAAGCTCGCGTGTTCGATCAATGCATAGAGCGGATGCCCGTCGGCGAACGGTGAGCGCGTGCCGGTCAGCTTCACTCCGAAGTCGTAGAAGTCCGGCCACATGATTTCGAACGCGCCGATATCGTTGCCGAATCGCGTGGACAAACGGCGCAGCAGGTTCACGGCGGCGTCGTAGCCGTCGAGCGCAACCAGCGCGGTATGGCGCGCGGCACGCGGCGGATGCAATCGCAACACGGCGCGCGTGATCACGCCAAGCGTGCCCTCCGAGCCGATGAACCAGTGTTTGAGGTCATAGCCGGTATTGTTCTTGACCATCTTGCCGAGCGACGTCAACACGTCGCCATTGGCCAGCACCACTTCGAGACCGAGCACCTGGTCGCGCGCGGTGCCCGACTGGATCACCCGGTTGCCGCCCGCGTTGGTCGCGAGATTACCGCCGATCTGGCAGGAACCGCGTGCGCCGAGATCGAGCGCGAGTTCGAAGCCGGCTGCGGCGGCGGCTTCCTGTGCGGCTTGCAAGGTCGTGCCGGCGCGCACGGTCAGCGTGGCGGAAGCGGCGTCCACTTCTTCGACGCCGTCCAGCCGTTCGAGCGACAACGCAATGTCCGTGGCACGCGCAATCGCGCCGCCCGCGAGGCCGGTCATGCCGCCTTGCGGCACCACCGGCTGATGGGCCGCGTGACAGATGGCCAGTGCCCGCGAGACCTGCTCCGTGGTGCGCGGCAGGAGCAATGCCGCGGGCCGCGTCGGCTCGTGGCGTGTCCAGTCGGTCATCGCGCGTTCGCTGATCTGCTCGCCCACGCGTACGCTGTCTTCACCGAGCGCGGCGCGCAGCGCATCGAGTGTTTCGCCAAGCGGTGCTGCGTGATGCGCGGTACTGTTGTCTGTCATGCAGGGGTTCCTTGCGCGCCTTCGGCGGCGCGCTTCTTCCGATAGCCCATCGAGTCGTTGATACGCCCGAGAATATAGTCGCCCGCTGCGACCGGCTGATACTTGAGGTCGGTTTCGTTCGTACCGAGATCGCGCGGATCGACCAGCGCACCGTAAGTCGGATCATAAAACGTCGCGATCGAATAGCGCTCGCGCCCCGACGCATTGATCACGCGATGCAAGGTGGAACGGAAGCGGTCGTTGGTCCAGCGTGCGAGTAGATCGCCGACGTTGACCACGAAGCTGCCTTCGACCGGCGGTGCATCCACCCACGTATCGTTGGCGATTTCCCGCACCTGCAGGCCACCCACCTGATCCTGCCACAACAAGGTGATGCAGCCATAGTCGGTATGCGGCGCGACACCGAACTGATCTTCGTCCGATTGGGGCGGCTGCGGCGGATAGTAGACCATCTGCGTGCGCTGCATCCGTTTGGTATAACGCGGCGCGAAGAATTGTTCCTCCACGCCGAGGCTCACCGCCACCGCGCGCAGCAGATCGGCGCCGCACGCCCCTACCGCTTCATAGTAACCGTACAGCGCGGGACGCAGCTCCGGCATGAAGTCCGGCCAGTTATTCGGTCCGCGCAGCGCCTGACCGGCCAGCACGTCGGGGTCGTCCTCCGGCAATTCGAGGCCGATGCTGAAGAACTCCTTGTAGTCGGGACGTTTGGCCTGGTACATGGTCGCGTCGCCGAGCGCATTGAAACCGCGATGCCGGTGATTGACCGCCGCGCGCCGCTTGGTCTCCACCGGAAACGCGAAGAAGCGGCGCGCCGCCTGCGCGGCGGCGTCGATCAGCGCTTGCGGCACGCCATGATTGACGATGTAGAAGAAGCCGATCGTCGTGCACGCTTCACGAATTTCCTGCGCCACGCGCTGTAAAGCCTGCGGGTCGCCCGCGCGAACGCCGGCGAAATCGATGATCGGAATGCGGGTCACAGGCATCGCATTGCTCCTGAAGGATCGGCTGAATCGACTGATGAAACAGGCACATGAAGACGCACATGAGGCGGGCGCATGAACCGTCTGTTGAAAGACGCCTTCCGCCTCACGCATTGCTGTTGTATATACCGCCAAAAGCGCACTCGCAAGCAGCTTGTCAGCCCCTCGCATAAGGGCTTTTCTCTACTCGCGTGTTTATTTATTTTGCGCGAAAACTGCGGTATATACTGCCTCGCATGACTCGCGCCGAACCCGCTTTCGTGCACCACCTTCGCGCGACACCGCTTTGCCAACCGGAGAATCCCATGAGCATCCTTGCAGGCTGGAAGTGTCGTTTGGTCATGCTGGCGTTGTGCGCGGCAAGCGTCACCGCCCACGCGGAAGACCAGCTCGCCAAAGTGAAAAAAGCCGGCGAACTGGTGGTCGGCACCGAGATGCAGTTCGCACCTTTCGACTTCCTTGAAAACGGCCAGCAAGCGGGCTTCAACAAGGATCTGTTCGCCGAGGTCGGCAAGGAAATGGGCGTGAAGGTGCGCTTTATCGACTTGCCGTGGCCGAGCGTGCTGCCCGGACTGGAAGCGGGCAAGTTCGACATGGTGGGCGGCCCGCTCACCGTCACCAAGGCGCGCATGGAGCGCTACACGTACACGCTGCCGATCGCGGACGCCACCGACGCGCTGCTCAAACGCGCGAACGACTCGTCGCTCAAGCAATCGTCGGATATCGCGGGCAAGACGGTCGGCGCCGGCAAGGGCTCGGCACAGCTCGACCAGTTGAAGGCCTACGTTGCCACGTTGCCGAAGCCGCCTGAGATCCGCGAATACGTCGACAACAATCAGGCTTATGCCGATCTCGCCGCGGGCCGGATCGTGGCGGTGGCGAACTCCATGACCAACATTGCGTATGTGGCCAAGCAGCGGCCGGAAACATTCGCCGTGGTACAGCCGCCGTTCGGCGCCAAAGTGTACTTCGCCTACTGTTTGCGTAAAGACGCGGACAGCAAGCCGCTCGCCGACGCCTTCAACGCCGCGCTCGTGAAAATGCATAACGACGGACGCCTTGCCGCGTTGCAGAAGAAATGGTTCGGCGTCGCAATGGACGCGCCGACGACCATGCCTGCGCCGAACTATTGAGCCTGTTTATCGCTCCACGCTTTGTCAGGCTAACGTTCTGATTTCGATGCACGCGTTTTGATGCAGGCGATGCGGCCCGCGCAATGAGCCGCATCGCTCTTCCGTTCTACCGAGTGCGAAGCTTATGTTCAGCACGACCGTCTTCCTCCAAGGCTTTCCGCTGCTGCTGCACGCGGCGCTCGCCACCATCGGCATTTCGCTGACGGGTCTCCTGATCGGTTTCTTCGTCGCGATCGGCGTGTGCGCGGCGCGGCTTTCGCCGAACCGCGCGGCGCGCATGTTCGGCGGCGCCTATGTGTTCTTCTTTCGCGGCGTGCCGATGCTGGTGCAACTGCTGCTGGTGTACTACCTGCTGCCGTTTGCGGGTATAAACGTGTCGCCGGTTGTAGCGGCGATCAGCACCGTGTCGCTATGTTCCGCGTCCTATATCGCCGAGATCCTGCGCGGCGGTTTTCTCAGCATTCCGCCGGGCCATCTGGAAGCGGCGCGCATGCTCGGCCTGTCGCCGTTCGACATGCTGCGCCGCATTCTCGTGCCGCAAGCATTCCGTTTGACGCTGCCTTCGCTCGTCAATGAAATGGTGCTACTCATCAAGGCTTCGTCGCTGATTTCGGTGGTGGGCGTGGCCGAGTTGACGCGCACCGCGCAGAACATCGCCGCCAGCACCTATCGGCCGCTGGAAGCGTACCTTGCCGCCGGGCTGATTTACTTCGTGATCTGCGGTGCGCTCACACTCGTCGCGCACGCTGCCGAATACCGCTTGCAGCACGCCTGAGCGGCCCTGCGTTCGACACCGAATCCACGCCATGCAAAAGCTCGATCCCACCGTCATCACGCACAATCTTCAGCCGATCGCGGCGGGCCTCGCCACGACGCTCGGCACCTGGGCTGCGGGCGTCGTGATCGGCATGCTGATCGGCTTTCTGATTGCGGTGCTGCAACTCTTCTGCGGCCGCTGGGTGCGCGGCATCTTGCGTGTATATATCGAACTGTTTCGCGGCACGCCGTTTCTCGTGCAACTCTTTTTGCTGTATTACGGCGGGCCGTCCTTCGGCCTCACGCTCGAACCGATGACCGCCGGTGTGCTCGGTTTGGGCCTGTACGGCAGCGCGTATTTCGCCGAAGCCTTCCGCTCCGGCTTTCAATCGGTGCCACCCGGTCACCTCGAAGCGGCGTCGTGTCTCGGCCTCACGCGCTGGCAGGCGGTTCTGCGTATTCAGGTGCCGCAAATGCTCGTGCTGATCGTGCCCGCGCTGACCAATCTGATCATCGTGCTGAGCAAGGAAACGGCCGTATTGTCCATCGTCACCGTGCCCGAGCTCACGTTCGTGCTCACCGGTATCGGCTCGGCAACCTTTGCCTTCGTCGAAACGCTGCTTGTGCTGTGCGTGTGCTACCTCGCGCTGGTCGAACTGACTTCGCGCGCGGGCATGTGGGCCGAAGCCCGCATCGCGCGCTTCATGGCGTGAACGGAAACGGGACTCTCTTATGACCATCATCACCGACATGCCCTCTTCCGCGTCCACTGCCCATGTCGAATCAACGTCCGGTGCGCCGTTGATCGAAGTGCGCGACCTGCGCAAACGCTTCGGCGAAGTCGAAGTGCTGCGCGGCGTCGATCTCGAGATCGCGCGCTCTGAAGTGGTGTGCATCATCGGCCCGTCCGGCTCGGGCAAAAGCACGCTGCTGCGCTGCCTCGCCGCGCTCGAAACCTACGATCAGGGGGACGTTCGTATCGAAGGCGAACTGCTCGGCTATAGCGAGCGCAACGGCAAGCGCGTGCGCGCCTCGCAAAGCGAAATCAACCGCGTACGGCGCAACGTCGGCATGGTGTTTCAGCAATTCAATCTGTGGCCGCACATGACAGCGCTCGGCAACGTAATGGAATCGCTGCTGCGCGTTCGGCATCTGTCGCGCGACGAAGCGCGCCGCCGCGCCAACGCGATGCTCGAAACGGTGGGCCTCGCGCACAAGGGCGACGCGTATCCGGCCAAGCTCTCGGGCGGCCAGCAGCAGCGCGTGGCGATTGCGCGGGCACTCGCAATGGAGCCGCACATCATGCTGTTCGACGAGCCGACCTCGGCGCTCGACCCGGAACTGGTCGGCGAAGTGCTGCAAGTGATGAAACAGCTCGCGCGCGACGGCATGACGATGGCCGTGGTCACGCATGAAATGGGCTTCGCCGCGCAGGTCGCGGATAAAGTCATGTTCATCGATCAGGGCCGTATCGCCGTGCAAGGCAAACCGCGCGATGTCTTTCACGACGCCGGCCAGCCGCGCTTGCGGCAGTTCCTGCAGAACTACTTCGACCGCAACGCGTTCTGGACACGCGGCCCCGACGACGCGCAGCCGCTATGAGCGCGCGCCGCTTTCCGCCTGCCTCACGCGGACACTGACGCAAGGGCCGCCGATGTCCTCCACCGTTCGCAGCCGGGCTCATGACAAGCCGCTTTCCGCCGCGGCGATGAAGGCCGCGCGCGCCGCGACCGACGCGCCGGCCGCGCGCTACGAACAGGTCAAGAGCCATATCCGGCACATCATCGAATCGGGCGAGCGCCACGCGGGCGACCGCCTGCCGTCCGAGCTCGATCTGGTCGCGACGCTCGGCGTGTCGCGCATGACGGTCAATCGCGCGCTGCGCGAGCTCGCTGAAGAAGGGCTCGTGACGCGCGTCTCCGGGGTCGGCACCTTCGTCGCGCAGACCAAGCCGCAATCGACGCTGCTGATGATCGCCCATATCGGCGACGAGATCCGGTCACGCGGCCACGAATATCGCTGCGACACGGTGCTGTTGCAGCGCGAAACAGCTTCGGTGATCGTGTCGAACGCGTTAGGGCTTGCGCCGGGCGCTTCGGTGTTTCATGTGATCTGCGTGCATCGCGAGAACGGCTTGCCGGTGCAGCTCGAAGATCGCTATGTGAATCCGGCCATTGCGCCGGATTTTCTGCTACAGGATTTCTCGGCGATCAGGCCGTCGGAATATCTATTCGAGATCGTGCCCGCGCACGACGTCGAGCACGTGGTCGACGCGGGCCTGCCCACGCGTGCCGAGGCCGAACTGCTCGAAATGCGCGTCGAGGAGCCGTGCCTTACGCTGATGCGCCGCACGTGGACGAGCGGTGTGGCGGTCACCTTCGCGCGTTTCGTGCACCCCGGCTCGCGCTACCGGCTAGGCTGCCGCTTCTCGCCGGATCTGTCGCAACGCCAGGGTTGAAAACGCGCTTCGTGTCGAAGCACGCTAGACGTTCCCCGCCAGATGAAAACGCGACGCCGGATGCCACAGTTGCACCGACGTCGCCACGTCGTCACCCACCCATGTGCGACGCCAGAGTTGCAGGCACGGCTCGCCGATATCCATCATCAGATGCCGGCGCACGTATGCGTCCGGCTTCTGCGCATAGATGCGGAACTCCGCGCGCTGGATCGGCGCGAGCCGCACCATGTAGTGATTCGGCGTTTCGATCGTGAAGTCCTGTTGCAGATAATCGGGGAACACCTTCGGGTTGACGTAGCGGTCCTCATACTGGATCGGCTCGCCCTCCTCGCCGTGCACGATACACGAGTGAAACGCCGGCCCGCTGGCGAGACCGAGCGCTTCGAGCGCGTGCGGGTCGTCGCTCGGTTCGAGCGTCAGTACACGCGCCGAATGGCGGTGCCCGCGCGCGGCGATTTCGTCGGCGATGTTGCGGATTTCCAGCACCGTCGATTCGTAGCGCTGCGGCGCGACGAACGTGCCGGAGCCTTGCACGCGCGTGAGCACGCGCTCGGTGGTCAGTTCGCGCAGCGCGCGCGACACCGTCATGCGCGCGACGCCGAATTCCTTGACCAGTTCCGCCTCTGACGGGATCAGGCCACCCGGTTTCCAGTCTCCTTCGCTGATGCGCCTGATCACGTAGCGTTTGATCTGCTCGTAGGCAGGCATCGCTTTCACGGGTGTCTCCTGCTTGCGATCAGGGCGGCCCTGCATCTCTGCGCCTGGCGCGTTTGTAGTTGTGTTCACTCCGACCTCGTGGGTGGTACGCGGGTTGTACCTGGCTGGTACAGCCCGGCCGGCTCGCCGGCGGGTAGCCCGCTCACCGGCACTGTTTCGATCATGCCATGTGCGCGGCGGCCTGCCCGTCGTTGACGGCGATACTCACCGCCGCGCGGACGTGGCCCGCGGCCGCCAGGCTCGTGATCGTGGCGGGCGTCGCCATGCCCAGACCCTCGGCGGACGTGGCCGGCCGGGGGCCAATGTTACCAGGGTTCGGCAACGGCGGCGGCGCTTCGTCGGCGATCATGCGAAAAGCGATGCTCATGTCGTCCGCGAGCGGACGGTCGTCGCGGTAAGCCGGTACGACGCGACGCACGCGCTGCCAGAGGGCTTCGGTGTGCGGTGCGCGCGGCGCGTCGATACTTTGCAGGTCGTAGGCTTGCGCCGCCGCCAGCAATTCGATCGCGACGATGCGCCCGGCGTTGTCGATGATTTCCAGCGCCTTCAGCGCGGCGGGCGTGGCGTGGCACAGGTGGTCTTCCTGCAGGCCCGAAGTGACGCCGCCGTCGAGGCTCGCGGGCAGCGCGAGACGCCGGTTCTGCGCGACCAGCGAGGCGGCAGTGTACTGCGCGATCATGAAGCCCGAGCAGGTGCCGCCCGGCTCGGCGAGAAACGCCGGCAGGCCGCTGACCAGCGGATTGACGAGGCGATCGAGGCGCCGCTCGGCCATCGCCGCGACTTGCGCGATCGCGGTGGCGAGACTGTCCATCGCCAGCGCGATCGAGGCGCCCACCGCGTGCGCCTGCGAATACACGCGCGGCTCTTCCGGCGTGCCGGCGACGATCGGGTTGTCGGTAATCGACGCGAGTTCACGATCGACCACGTCGGCGGTCGCGGTGAGCACGTCGCGTGCGGCGCCATGCACGTGCGGAATGGTCCGCATGCTCAGCGGATCCTGCGTGCGATGGCCGATTACCGCCGCGAGAATGCCGCTGCCGGCCAGCGCGGTGCGCATCCGCTCGCCGACCTTGTTCAGTCCCGGCGAGATGCGCAAGGCGAGCGATTCCTCGTCGAACGCCGCGAGCTGGCCGCGCAGATTCTCGAAGCTCATCGAGGCGACCATATCGGTCCAGTCGAGCAGGCGTTCGGCCCGCGCGAGCGCCAACGCGGCGAGACCGGTGACGCACGGCGTGCCGTTGACCAGGCTCAAGCCCTCCTTAGCTTCGAGCACCAGCGGTTCGAGGCCGATACGTTGCAGCGCGTCGCGTCCGTTGAGCCGCTCGCCGCGAAAGCGCGCATAGCCCTCGCCGATGCAGACGAGCGCGATATGCGCCATATGGCTCAGATAACCGACCGAGCCGAACGCCGGCACTTCCGGCAGGCAATCCGCGTTGAGCAGCGCCATCAGTTGGTCCGCGACTTCGAGGCGAATACCTGAGTGTCCATGCGCGAAGTTGTTGACTGCCGCCGCCATGACCGCGCGCGTTTCGGCGGCGCCGAGCGGCGCGCCGACGCCGACCGCGTGGCTCATCAGGATGTTGCGCGACAACGTGCGCTGTTCGCCCGGCGAAACGATGACGTCGCACAGTGCGCCTACGCCGGTATTCACGCCATACGCGCGAATCCCTCGCTCGACGATCTGTTCGACGAGCACGCGCGCCGCCGCGATGCGCGCGCGGGCGTCGGCGGAAAGTTCGAGCGGCTCGCCGGCGGCAACCGCTGCCACCTGAACCCAGTCGAGAGGACGATTGGAACGGATCACGGCCATGTCAGTGCTCTGGTTGGTCAATTACCTGGTGATGCTGATCAGTTGGTGGTGCGGTCCTGATGGCTCGATACGAACTGGCGGAAGCGATCCGACTTGCATTCGACGAATACTTCGTCCGGCGTGCCGTCGGCCTCCACTTGCCCCTGATGCAGGAACATCACGCGATTGGACACGTGGCGCGCGAAACCCATCTCATGCGTGACAACCAGCATGGTGCGGCCCTCTTCGGCCAGCGAGCGCATCACGCGCAGCACTTCGCCCACCAGTTCGGGGTCGAGCGCGGAAGTCGGCTCGTCGAACAGCATGACTTTCGGATGCATTGCCAACGCGCGTGCAATCGCCACGCGTTGCTGCTGGCCGCCCGACAGATGCGCGGGATAGTGGCCGCGCTTTTCCGCGAGGCCGACTTTCGCGAGCAGCGCCTCGGCCTCTTCCACCGACTCGGCGCGGCTGCGTTTTTGCACGCGCATCGGCCCTTCGATCAGATTTTCCAGCACCGTCATATGCGACCAGAGGTTGAAGTTCTGGAACACCATGCCGAGTTGCGAGCGCACCCGGTCCACCTGGCGGCGGTCGCTCGGTTGCAACCTGCCGTCGCCGCGGCGCTTCATTTTCAACTCTTCGCCGGCCAGCGCGACCGAGCCGTCGTCGGGCGTTTCGAGCAGATTCAGACAGCGCAGGAAGGTGCTCTTGCCGGAGCCGCTCGCGCCGAGAATCGAGATCACGTCGCCCTGGTGGGCGTCGAGCGAAATGCCTTTGAGCACGTGATGATCGCCGAACGATTTGTGAATGTTCTTGACCGACAGTGCAACGGGTGCCGTAGCGTTCATGGGATTCTCCAGATTCATCCAGGATGGGCGGCCGTTCAGGGCGCGGCGCGGCGTGCTTCGGTGGAGGTGGAAACCGGGCGGCTCGCCGCGGCCTGCGGGCGTGCCGCGCGCAGGTGGCGCGACAGACGCGTTTCGAGCAGGCCCAGCAGGCGCACGATCACGAAATTCAGGAACAGATAGATCAGCGCGGCGCAGATGAAGACTTCCGTCGTGCGATAGGTTTGCTGGATGATCTGCTGCGCGACGCCGGTCACTTCCCACACGGTGACGAGACTCGCAAGCGCGGTGGATTTGACGAGCAGCACGGCTTCGGTCGAATACGCGGGTAAGCACTGGCGCAACGCGATCGGACCGATCACGCGGCGCAGCAGCGCGAAGCCCGACAGGCCGATCGAATAACCGGCCTCGATCTGGCCGACCGGCACCGCCATCAAGCCGCCGCGAATGATTTCGGCGGTATAGCCGGCCGTGCATAGCGCGAGCGACAACACCGCGCACATATAAGGCTCGCGCAGCACAGGCCACAGAAAGCTCTCGCGGATCACGCCGAACTGACCCATGCCGTAGTACACGAGGAACATCTGGATCAGCAGCGGCGAGCCGCGAAACACGAGGATATAAGCGCGCGCGAAGCGGTTCGGCAGCCAGTGCGGCGACACGCGCATCGTGACGATCACGAGCGAGAGCAGGCCGCCGAGAATCAGCGAACAGAAGAACAGGCCCAGCGTGGTCGGCACGGCCGCGAGCAGTTGCTTGAGCGTGTCGAACAGGAAGTCGAAGTCGAAATGCATGGTGGCCGCCCTCGTCAGTTACGCGCGAAGTTGCGCTTGAAGGACCGGCCCACGCGCGCTTCGGCGCGATTGAAGACGCGGTTCGAGATGCTGGTCATGAGCAGATAAAGCGCGCCGCCCACCACGAAGAACGTGAAGTATTGATGCGTGGACCCCGCCGCCACCTGGCTCGTGCGCAGCAATTCGGCGAGCCCCGTCACGGAGATCAGCGCCGAGTCCTTCAGGCTCAGTTGCCAGACATTGCCGATGCCGGGCAACGCGAACCGCAGCACTTGCGGAATCAGGATGCGGCGCGCCATCGTCAGCGTCGGCATGCCGATCGCGCGCGCGGCTTCGAGTTCGCCGCGCGACACCGCCAGCACCGCAGAGCGGTACACCTCGGCCTGATAGGCGCCCGAAATCATGCCCACGGCCAGCGCGCCGATCACGAACGGCGGCACGCCGACGAAACCTTCCGCGCCGAACCACTGGCCGACTGTCGTGACGAGCGTCGAGCCGCCGAAATAGAACAGATAGATGACGAGCAGTTCAGGCACGCCACGAAACACCGTGGTGTAGATATCGCCGATCACGCGCAACGTACGCAAACGCGACAGCTTGGCCGCGGCCACCAGCGCGCCGAACACGGCGCCGACCGCGAGCGCCGCGAGCGTGAGCGCGACCGTCATCAACGCCGCGAGCAGCAATACGCCGCCCCAGCCTTCCGGCCCGAAGCCGAGCATCTGTATCAGAGCCATTTTCTACCTCTCATCCATGACGGCGGATCGAACCGGCCGGCGCGCGCCGCATCGTCTGAACGCGCTCAGGAAAACGCCGGGCTGCCCGCAGGTTGTGCCGCGCGCGAAGCGAGCGGCCCGCGGGCGCCCGCTAAATCAAGGCGTGACGTCGGTCTTGAACCACTTGTTGGAGAGCTTCTTGACGGTGCCGTCGGCAAGCGCGGCGCTGATCGCGGTGTCGAACTTCGCTTTCAGATCGGCGTCCTGCTTGCGGAATGCCAGACCTTCGCCCGGCCCCCAGATCGGGCCGCCGATCTTCGGGCCGGCCATCACGATCGACGCGGTTTCTTTCTTGTCGATGTTGGCCGCGTAGTACGTCACGTCGTCGAACGAAGCGTCGATGCGGCCGTTGGCCAGATCCAGATCGCGCTCGGGCGAGGTCTTGTAGACTCGAATCGTGGCGATGTCCTTGAAGCCGTCATTGATAAATTTGGTGTAGACCGTGCCCGACTGGATGCCGATGGTCTTGCCCTTCAGTTGCTTGCGCAAAGCGTCGACGGTCGGCTGGTCGGTCTTCGGATCGCCCGTCAGCTTGACGACGCCCGCGCCCGGCGCGGCTTTGGGCAGAATCTTCGCGTCGGCTATGGCGAACGTGGCGGGCGTGGCGGCGTATGGCTTCGAGAAGGCGATGATCTTTTCACGCTCCGGCGTGATCGAGATCGCATCCATCAGGACGTCGAATTTGCCTGCCTGCAGACCGGGAATCATGCCGTCCCAGTCTTGCGCCACGAGGTTGCATTGCAGCTTGATGCGCTCGCACAGGTTGGCGACCAGTTCAGGTTCGAAGCCGCCCAGCTTGCCGCCCGGCAAGGTCAGATTCCACGGGGCGTAGCCGCCTTCGAGCGCGATCGTCACCGTCTTCCAGTCTTTGGCCTGCACCGGTGCCGCGAAAATCGCTGCGGCGCCGATCACGGCGCCGATCAATGCTTTTGCTGCCGTCGTGCGCTTCACTTTCACGTCCAAACTCCTTTGATTGAGGAAACCGTCGAACTGAGTGTTTCACCGCTGCTTAATTTGTATAGACAAGTCTGCATGAGTCAAAAAGCCGTCGCAAGAAAATTTGTGGAAAATTGACGGGGTCATCGGGTAAGCCCCTAGGCGATGCGGTACGACGCGGGTTGACGGGGAGTTTTCAACGTGTGCAACGTGATTGGCATGCGCCGCCGCATGGGCCGGCGCAGTTTGTTTTGTCTAGACAGGTTGATGCGTGACAAGCCGACACGCGGGCGGCAACGGCGGCCCGATACGGCCTACCAGACGAACGGCACGAACCGGTAACGCACGCGCGACATGTAGTCCGCGTAACCGTCGAGTTGCGCGGCCAGCATCCGCTCTTCGCGCACCGCGCGCCAGCCGATGGCGAGCACCATGACCGGCACGAAGGCCAGACCCCACCACGATCCCAGCAACAACGGCGTGCCGACGAACATCAGCAGGGCGGCGGAATACATGGGATGACGGACATGCGCGTAAAGGCCGGTGTCGATCACCTTATGTCCGCGACTCGTCTGGATCTTGACGACCGGCGCGGCATAGCTATTGGCCTGGAACACGAAACGGCACATGAAGAGGCACAGGAACACGCAGAGCGAGCCAAGGCTGACCAGCGCGACCGGCAGTGGCGCGGTCCAATGAAAGCGCATCGCGTCGAACGCCATCAGCACCAGCCAGCCGCACCACGTCACCGAAACGCCCACCATGAAAATGCGGTCCCAGCGGCTTTGCTGCTCCTGCACGAACGGCGACAACCGCTCGGCAAGCAAGCCGGGATCATGGCGCGCCAGCCACAAACCGATCCACAGGCTCAGCACGCCCAACTCGATCACGTACCACCACGCGGCCGGCCATGCAAAGGTGCCCGCCGCGCCGAACAGCAGCACGCCCATGCCCACCAGCCAGACCACGGTTTGGAAAATGAGGCGTGCGATCATGGCCGTTCGTTGCTATGCGGTTGCGACCGGCGTGCGCACGCGCTCGAATATCTCTGCGATGTCGAACTCGCCGGTGTTCAAGCCGAACAGATCGCGCAGACACGCGGCAAGTTCACCCGCGCTCCTGAGTTGCCGCTCGCTGATGAGCCGGCCGTCCGCGGCGCGCTCGCTCAGTTGATCGTTGAGCAATGCGAGCCGCGCTTCGGGCAACACGCGGCACACGATCAGGGTGCTCGCAAAAACCGCTTCCGGCGAGGTCGACGTGTACCAGTTCGAGGTTTCGTAATCGATCCACTCCACCGGATGCAGATCGAAGCGGTACACCCTCGCCCAGCTTTCGTCACGCGCCTGCACTTCCAGATAGAGCGCCTCGCGCGATGCATCGGCAAGACGGAACGTGCCGAGTTCGGTGGGCTGCGCGAGGCCCGCGGTCAGCCGCAGCGGCGCGGTCAGCGTCACGCTGCCGAAGCCGACGTCGGCGATCCAGGCTTCGTCGTTCAGGTCGATGCGCAAAACCATATGCGTGCGCGGCGGAACGTCGTCCGATTCGCGGCCCCAGAGCACACGACCGAGCAATGGCGTGACCGTGAAGCCCAACTGAAGCAGCACGTCGGCGAACAGCGCGTTCTGTTCGAAGCAGTAGCCGCCGCGATGCCCGGTGACGAGTTTGCGCTCCACCGCCTCGAGATCCAGTTTCACAGGACGCCGCGTGAACGGGTTCAGGTTCTCGAACGGGATCGCGCGCGGGTGCAAGCGGTGAAGCGTGTGAAGCACTTCCAGCGTTGCCGCGCGCGGACCGTCGTAGCCTATGCGGGCGAAGTAGTTTTCCAGATTCACTGTGTGAGACATCGGCAGGCTTCCGGTATGGTTTTGGGCGCCGGACGCTGATCCGTTCTGTGCGACCGTGCGGTTTCGGGAATCGATCATAGCCGCTTTTGTGGCCGGCTCGCTGCCGCGGTCCTTCGCTGTTTTCGTAGCACCGGCCGGCGCCGCCCGTGCGAGGGCGGCGCTTATCTCCGAAGCCGCGTGTTACTGTCCGCCCTTTAACGCCGAGGTCGCAATGGACGGCACGCTGATGCCGTGGCTCGACGCGAACTGCACGGCCGAGCTCAGCGTCGACATCAACGATTGCAACTGGCCCGGCGCCGATTGTGCGATGTACGAGGCGCTCTGCGCCGTCTGCGGATTCATGCCCGCCTGCAGCAGCGACGACGGACTCATCTGGCCGATGCTGCCGAGCCCCGACTGCAGGCTGGAGTACTGGCTCACGCCCTTACCGAGCGAAGACAAACCGTCAGTAAAGGCCTCCTTGTTGATCGGCGTAGCCGACGCCGTGCCGCCTGCCCGGCTCGCGAAGGCCTGGGTCAGCGTTTGCGAGAGCGACTGCTGCGTGCTGCCGACCTGGGTCAACTGACTCACCGAAGGCGTGCCGCCGCTCAGCAATCCCGCCGCCTGCTGCGCCTGTCCTGCCGCACTGCTCATACCCATCGCGGAGGCAAGACTCGACTGCCCGCTGAGCACCTGCTGGTTCGCGCCCACATAGGTCTGCAACAGTTGCGACACGCCGCCCGACGACGCCGTCGCCCCAGCGCCCGCCGAACTGTCACCGCCGCCTATGCCGAACTGCTTGAGATTCAGCTGCGCATTCGACACGCCGCTCACCAGCAAACCGCCGCTCGCCAGCAACGAAATCAACACCATGCGTTTGTTCATATCTATCTCCTGAATGGGCGTTATGGGTAGGTGTGCGGATTCGACAGCACACCCCGCAACGCGTTCGATAGGACCACCACCATACGGTTTCATTACGATCACATTCACCGCGAATTACATGCAAATAGCCTTTCGTAGCAGTGCGTAAAGAGCAAAGTTATATGTCAGTAATATTGATGCGAATCGTTCTCATTTGTGTTGACGCACCTATTTCGCATGCGTACGATCTCGCCATCTGCTGCAGTTGGTGTCGCGAACCGATGCGGCAAAATCGCGGACACGCGGCGACGTGCCGCAACGGTTCAAATCAGTCGATACAACACCAATAAGGATTTCGATGAAGTTCGCCCATTTCAACGGACCCCGCGTGAAAGCGCGTCCGTTTCGCGATTCCGTGCCACGCGCCAGTGCGGCGCGCCGTTCGCGCCTCGCCTGTTTGCCCTCCATGCGGCGCGCCGCGCTTTGCACGGCGTTCGCGTGGGCTTCGCTGACAGCCGGCGCGGCCATGGCCGAAGCCAATCCCGACGCCACGCCGGAAGCGCCCGAGGCCGACCTGAAGATTCAGGCGACCCAGACGAACCAGTGGACCGGCTTCTGGAATCGACAGCAGATGCTCGGCGACATCGGCGGCCTGCGCCCCTGGCTCGGCAAATACGGCGTGACCTTCACGCTCACCGAAACCAGCGAAGTGCTCGCCAACCTGCGCGGCGGTCTCGCGCACGGCGCCGACTACGACGGCCTGACGACCGGCACCGTGCAACTGGACACGCAAAAGGCATTCGGCCTGCCGGGCGGCCTGTTCAATGTCAGCGCGTTGCAGATTCACGGCGCCAATCTCAGCGCCAACAAGCTCGGCACGCTGAACACGGCGAGCGGCATCGAAGCGGACGACGCCACTCGCCTGTGGGAATTGTGGTATCAGCAGTCGTTCCTGAACAGGCGCATCGACGTGAAGATCGGTCAGCAAAGTATCGACCAGGAATTCATCACCAGCACGTATTCGGCGCTGTTCGTCAACACGATGTTCGGCTGGCCTGCCCTGCCCTCGTATGACATGCCGTCCGGCGGCCCGGCGTATCCGCTGTCCGACCTCGGCGTGCGCGTGCGCGGCCAGATCACGCCTTCATTGACCGCGCTGGCCGGCGTATTCGACGGCGATCCGCTCGGCAACAACCCCGACAACAAGAGCGGCACCAACTTCAACCTGCACAACGGCACGCTGTTCATCGGCGAATTGCAGTATGCGATCAACCAGCCGGCCGACGGCGAAATGGTCGGCGCGGGCGGCGGCGGTTTGCCCGGCACCTACAAGCTCGGTGTCTGGTACAACAACGGCAGCTTCGCGGACCAACGCTACGACAACACCGGCCTGTCGCTCGCCAGTCCGGCCACCAGCGGCGTCGCCCAGAATCATCACGGCGACTACAGCATCTACGCGGTGGCCGACCAGATGATCTGGCGTCCGGACCCGGACGAGGCGCGCAGCATCGGCGTATTCGCGCGCGTGATGGGCGCGCCCGGCGACCGCAACCTGGTGAGCCTCGCCGCCAACCTCGGCGTGGTGATGAAAGCGCCGTTCGCCGGCCGCGACAACGACAGCGTGGGCCTCGCGCTCACCTACATCAAGGTCGGCAACCACGTGAACGGCCTCGATCTGGACAGCCGCGCATTCAGCAACGGTCCTTATGGCGTGCGCACCAGTGAAACCACGCTCGAGGCGACCTACCAGTATCAGGTCAATCCGTGGTGGCAACTGCAAGCCGATGCGCAATACACCTTCAACGCCGGCGCCGGCCAGAATCCGAACGATCCGACGCAACCGCTGCGCAACACGTTCGTCATCGGCCTGCGGACCAACATCAATTTCTGATGACACCCGCGCCCAATTCACACGCTACCGACAATATCGAATCCCATGCTTTCGATCATGACCGCAACCCCCGCTTTGTGCGCAGGCACGGAGGCTCAATCGTGAACAACCCCACGCGCAAGTTTTCGCCGCGCGCCGCGCGGGCCCTGATCGCCGCCGCTGTCGGCGCAGCCGCATTCGTGAGCGCCGGCAGCGCGCACGCCGAACCGCAAGGTTTCCTCGAAACCGTCAAGCATCACACCACGCTGATCAACACCGTGCCGGGCAACGGCGACCAGAATCCGTACGCCGTGGTGGTCGCGCCGGTCACGGCCGGCACGGTCAAGCAAGGCGATGTGCTGGTCGGCAACTTCAATAACTCAACCAATCTGCAGGGCACCGGCAGCACGATCATCAACTATCACCCCGACACCAAAGAGATGACGGTGTTCGCCACGGTGCCGCGCGACCTGAAGGAATGCCCCGGCGGCATCGGCCTGTCGACCGCGATGACGATGCTGAAGTCCGGCTACGTGATCGTCGGCAGCACGCCGAGCAACGACGGCACCACCGGCACGAAGGGCGCCGGCTGCCTGATCGTGATCGATCCGCAAGGCAAGGTCGCCTCGACCATCAGCAGCCCGAACATCAACGATCCGTGGGGCAACATGGCGGTAGTCGACAACGGCACCAGCGCGACGCTGTTCGTCAGCATGGCCGGCTTCGGCGTGGGCGGCGCGGACGGCAATCCGCCGGTGTTCAAGCAGGCCACCGTGCTGCGTCTGGATCTCGACGTGCCGGCCGGCAAGCCGCCGGTCGTGAAGAAGGAAACGGTGGTGGGCAGCGGCTTCGGCGCCCAGGCGGACAAGGGCGTGTTCCTCGTCGGCCCGACCGGCCTCGCGCTCTCGGGCGATCAGAAACTGCTGTATGTCTCCGACGCGATCGGCAACCGCATCACCGAAATCGACGAACCCATGACGCGCGACACGAGCGCGGGCGTCGGCCGTCAACTGACCGCCGACGGCCTGCTGCACCGGCCGCTCGCGATGGTGACCGCGCCCAACGGCCACCTGCTCGTGACCAATGCGCTGAACGGCCAGATCGTGGAAATCGATCCGGCCAGCGGCAAGCAGATTTACGCGCGCTGGATCGACACCGACAAGGCGCAATCGCCCCCGGGCAACGGCGACCTGTTCGGCCTCGCGATGACGCCTGAAGGCGACGGTTTCTACTACGTGCAGGACGACGTGAACACGCTGGTGCTCGCGAAGTAAGTCGCGCATTCCAAAGCCAAACGAAGGTGAAGTAACCATGGCAAATGATCAACCCCCGCGGCCCTCACGGCGCGGGTTCCTCAAGGCGGGCGGCGTCGCGGTCGCGGCGGGCGCGAGCCTCGGCGCGGGCCTGGCTGCGCCGCAGAATGCGCTCGGCAAAACGCAGCCGCATGCCGCCGCCGATCCGCAGATGGCCGTCGAGCCGTTCTACGGCGCGCATCAGGGCGGCATCGTCACGCCGCAGCAAAGCCACACGTACGTCGCCGCACTCGATCTGACCACCGAGAAGCGTGACGACGTGATCGCCCTGCTGCGTGCGTGGACCGAGGCGGCCGCGCGTCTCACGCAAGGCGGCACGGCCGCGCCGCTGCCCACGGGCGATGCCGGCGACAACAAGGCCGCGCCCGATTCCGGCGACGTGCTCGGCCTCGGCCCGTGCGGGCTGACGATCACCTTCGGCTTCGGCCCCGGCCTCTTCACGCATGAAGGCAAGGATCGCTACGGCCTCGCCGCGCGCCGCCCCGCCGCGCTCGTCGATCTGCCGCGCTTTAACGGCGACCAGTTGATCAAGGAGAAAACCGGCGGCGACCTGTACATCCAGGCTTGCGCGAACGACGCGCAGGTTGCGTTTCACGCTGTGCGTCAATTGTCGCGCATGGCGTACGGCACGGCGGCGATGCGCTGGGGCCAGTCCGGCTTCCTGTCGGGTCCGCGCGGTCAGACGCCACGCAATCTGATGGGCTTCAAGGACGGCACCAACAATCCGTCCACCGCGAAGCCGCAGTTGATGAACCAGTTCGTGTGGGCCGGCGCCAGCGCCGACGCGCCGTGGATGGAAGGCGGCACCTACACCGTGGTGCGGCGCATCCGCATCACGCTGGAGCACTGGGACAACACCGAACTGGACTTCCAGGAACAGGTGTTCGGGCGCCACAAGTACAGCGGCGCGCCGATCGGCAAGAAGAACGAGTTCGACGCCGTCGACCTGAAGGAAGAGGACAAGGACGGCAATCCGGTGATTCCGGAGAACTCGCACGTGCGTCTGTCGAATCAGGCGAGCAACAACGGCGCGCAGATTCTGCGCCGTTCGTACTCGTATAACGACGGCACCAACTTCTATATCGAACGCTGGCCGCCATGGCGCCAGGAAACGGAGTACGACGCGGGCCTCATCTTCATTGCGCATCAGAGCGACCCGCGCACCGGCTTCATTCCGATCAACGACAGACTCGCGAAGTTCGACATGATGAACCAGTTCACGACGCATGTCGGCAGCGCGATTTTCGCCGTGCCGCCGGGCGCGAAGCCGGGTTCGTATATCGGCGCGGGATTGTTCGAGACCTGAAGCACGCAGGGCAGTCAACAAAACACAAATCAACTACAACATCACAACGGACTCTGAATCATGGCTTACAACTCGTTTGGCACTCGTCTGCGTGTTCTGGGCAGCGTGGCCGCGCTCATGCTGGCCGCTTTCGCGACGATGCCCTCGGCGGCTCAGGCCGCGTCGATCACGCTGTATAACGCGCAGCACGAGCAGGTCGTCAATCTGCTTGCCAGGGACTTCGAAAAACAGTCGGGCATCTCGGTGAAGATCCGCAACGGCGAAGGCCCGGCGATGGCCGCGCAGATCGTCGCCGAAGGCGCCGCCACACCCGCCGACGTGTACTTCACGGAAAACTCGCCGGAGCTGATGCTGCTCGAAGAGAAAGGCCTGCTGAGCAAGGTGGACAGCTCGACGCTCGCCACCGTGCCGGCGCGTTTCAGCTCGCCGAGCGGCGCATGGGTCGCGGTGACCGCGCGTGAAAACGTGCTCGCCTACAACACCACCAAGGTCCAGGCAGCGCAACTGCCGCAATCGCTGTTCGATCTCGCCAGGCCGGAATGGAAAGGCAAGATCGGTATTGCCCCGAGCGACGGCGACTTTCTGCCGCTCGTCTCCGCCGTGCTCGCGCTGAAGGGCGAAGCGCAAACGGTGCAATGGCTCAAGGGCCTGAAAGCCAACGCGCAGATTTTCGACGACGACGAAGGCGTGGTCGCCGCCGTGAACCGCGGCGGTGTCGCGACCGGCCTGATCAACAACTACTACTGGGCGCGTCTGCATGCCGAACTCGGCGATAGCAAAACCCGCAGCGCGATCTATCATTTCGGCAACGGCGACGCCGGCGCGGCGGTGAACGTGTCGGGCGCCGCGGTGCTCAAGTCCGCCCACAACGCGGACGGCGCACAGAAGTTTCTCGCGTACCTGGTCAGCGACCGCGCGCAACAGTTGATGGCGAACAGCCACGTGATGTTCGAATATCCGCTGCACGCAGGCATCGCACCGGATCCGATCCTCAAGCCTTTTGCCGAACTGAGCCCGCCGCCGCTGACGATCCAGCAACTCGGCGACGACAGCCAGGCCGGCAAGCTGCTGCGTCAGGCAGGCCTGCTGTAAATGAGCGAAGCTTTGTCAGCCGGCCCACCGGCTGTCTCCCCTATCCCGGCGCGCGCCCGTTCGCGCGCGCCGCGCGGTCTGTTCGCGGCAGCGGCACTCAGCGCTTTGCTGGTGTTGCTGCCGATTGCGTTTACGTTCTGGCGCGCAGCGAGCTTCGGCGCGGCCGAGGCGGTCGATCTGGTGTTCCGCCCGCTCGTCGGCGAGTTGCTGGTCAACACGTTGATGATCACCGTCTCGACCACGCTGGTTTCCGCCGTGATCGGCACGGCCGCCGCATGGTTCGTCGAACGCACGCACTTGCCCGGACGCCGCGCGTGGGCCGTGTTGAGCGCCGCGCCGCTCGCCATGCCGGCGTTCATCTCGAGCTATGCGTGGGTGTCGCTGAGCCTGGATCTGCAGGACTTCGCGGGCGCGTTGCTGGTGCTCACCTGCGCGTATTTCCCGCTCGTCTATCTGCCGGTCGCCGCCGCCCTGCGCAGCATGGATCCCGCGCTCGAAGAAAGCGCGCGCGCACTCGGCTGCAACCGATGGACGACCTTCATTCGCGTGGTGCTGCCGCAACTACGCCCCGCGCTGCTCGGCGGCATGCTGCTGGTGGCGCTCGGCGTGCTGTCCGAATTCGGCGCGTTTACGCTGCTGCGTTTTCGCACGTTCACCACGCAGATCTACGCGGAATTCCGCACCAGTTTCGATGGCGGCGGCGCTTCGCTGCTCGCGTGCCTGCTGATCGTGATCTGCCTGATCGTGCTGGCCTTCGAGTTTCGTGTGCGCGGTGCGGCGCGTTATGAACGCGTCGACCGCGGAACACGGCGCGCGGTCCTGCGCTACGACCTCGGCGTATGGCGCTGGATCGTCGTCGCGGGCTTTGCGCTGCTGTCGGTCACGACGCTGGGCGTGCCGCTCGGCATGATCGGCTACTGGCTCACGCAACCGGGCGCGGCCGCCGTCACGCCGGCCGACGTTTCGCCCGAACTGCTGTTCAACGCCACGCTCTCCTCGCTCGGTTTCGGCCTTGCCGCCGCGTTGCTGACCACGCTGCTCGTCGTGCCGCTCGCGTTCCTGCTGGTGCGCTATCCGACCCGTTTCGCGACGCTGTTCGAACGCACGGTGTTTCTCGCGCAAGGCGTGCCGGGTCTGGTGATCGCGCTGGCGATCGTGTCGCTCGCGGTACACGTGCTGCAACCGCTCTATCAGAGCGCAACGCTGCTGGTGATCGCCTACGCGATGCTGTTCATGCCGGTGGCGCTGGTCAGTGTGCGCGCCGCCTTCATGCAGGCGCAGCCGCGCCTCGAAGAGACCGCGCGCGCACTCGGCCTGAACTGGTCGCAAACGCTGTTTCGCGTGGTGTTGCCGCTGGCGGCGCCCGGACTCGGCGCGGCCGCGGCGATGGTGTTCATCTCGGTCGTCACCGAACTGAACGCGACGCTGCTGCTCTCTCCGCTCGACACGCAAACACTCGCCACCCAGGTCTGGGCCGACACCTCGACGATGGCGTTCGCCGCGGCCGCGCCGTATGCGGCGCTACTCACCGGCATTTCGCTGTTCGCCTCGGGGCTGCTGTTCGCGCTGCTCGGCAAATCGGCGCTACTCGGCGAACGCGGCTGACGCGCCGCGCTTTTACCATCGGATTTTCATGAGCGAACTTCGTATCCGCGGGCTGCAAAAATCATTCGACGGCCTGCCGGTGCTGCACGGCATCGACCTGTCCGTCGAGCGCGGCATGCTGCTCGCGCTGCTCGGTCCGTCGGGCAGCGGCAAGACCACCCTGCTGCGCCTCTTGTGCGGTTTCGAACGCGCGGATAACGGCAGTGTCGAGATCGACGGCCGCCGCGTGGCCGGCGACGGTCTGCATGTGCCGTCGGAACAGCGCCATATCGGCTACGTGCCGCAGGAAGGCGCGCTGTTTCCACATCTGTCCGTGGCGGACAACATCGTGTTCGGCCTGCCGCGCGCGCAACGCCGCGCACGGCATCGCGTGGCCGAGTTGCTGGAGCTGGTCGGCTTGCCGGCGAACTTCGGCGAACGCGCGCCGCAACAGCTATCGGGCGGCCAGCAGCAACGCGTCGCGCTGGCGCGCGCGCTCGCGCCGTCGCCTACGCTGGTGATGCTCGACGAGCCCTTCTCGTCGCTCGACGCCGCGTTGCGGCTCGAAACCCGGCAAGCCGTGGCCAGCGCGCTGGCCGCGACCGGTGCGACAGCCGTGCTGGTGACGCACGATCAATCCGAGGCGTTGTCGCTCGGGCATGAAGTGGCGGTCCTATGGAACGGCCGGCTGATCCAGACGGCGACGCCGGAAACGCTCTATCGCCGGCCGGTGACGCGCGAGCTGGCGTCGTTCGTCGGCGAAGCGGTGTTGTTGCCGGGCGTGGTGAGGCAGGACCGCGTGAGCTGTGAACTGGGCGAGTTGCCGTTATCCGGGCCGGTCGGCCAGGGCGCGGTCGATGTGATGGTGCGGCCCGAGCAGATCCGCCTGCTGCGCGCCGAAGAAACGATGCCCGACGGCGCGGGGATTCACGACGCCGTGGTCACCGAAGTGACCTTCCAGGGGCAGGACGCGGGCGTCGCGCTGCAGTTGCGTTCCGACACGCGGACGATGGTCCGCGCGCGCGTGCCCGGTTATCTTTGTCCGCGGCCGGGCGAGCAGGTGCGGCTCGCGGTGGACGGCGAGGTGACGGCTTACGCGCGAGCCTGAGGCCGCTGCGACAGATCCTGCATCATCTGCGCGGCCAGATAATCGCAGGTCGGCCGATCCGACTTGGCGCTGCGCGCCACCACGATTTCCAGCGGCGCGATCTTCGGCAGGCCTTGCGCCTCACCGAGAATCGTTAGCCGCGGCGGCACGCTGCAACGCGTGAGCGCAATCACCGACAAACCCGCATCCACGGTTGCCACCAGTCCCATCAGGCTTGCGCTGCTGAATGCCGCGCGATAGCGGATCCGCGCGCCGTCCAGCGCGGCCAGCGTATGCTGGCGCGCCACGCAGCCCGGCTCATAGAGTCCCACCGGCAGCGGCGACGCCGCCAGCACCGGCGTGTCCAGCGACGCGCCCACCCACACCATCGGCTCGCTGCGCACGAATTCGCCGCGCAACTTGCGGTCGCGCGTGACGAAAGCGAGATCGATCTTGTTATCGGCCAGCATCGGCGCGAGCGACGTGCTCTGCGCGCAGACGATCTCGATCTCCACGTGCGGATACAGATTCGAAAAACGCCGCAACACGGGCGACAGCAGCGAGGAGACGTAATCATCCGGTGCGCCGAGCACCACGCGGCCGGTGACTTCGGGCCGCACGATCGCCGACCACGCCTCCTCATGCAACGCCAGCACGCGCCGCGCGTATTCGAGCAACGTATTGCCCGGCCGCGTGAGCGACAGATTGCGCGTGTTGCGGGCGAACAGCGTTGTGCCGAGCATGGTTTCGAGCCGCTTGATCTGCATGCTGACGGCCGCCTGCGAGCGATGCACGGTCGCCGACGCCTTCGTGAAGCTGCCCGTTTCCACTACCGCGACGAAGGTGCGCAGCAGATCGACGTCGAATTCGGGGTGCATGATTCATCAATTCCGCTTATGGAATTGCTCAATTTAATTCGTTTGTCGGAGCCGTGCAAGCCGCGCAATACTCGCGACATCAGATCAAGGAGACCACGGCGCATGTCCCTCACCGAACGTCAACAAGGCGCCATCACGCTGGCCTGCGGCGGGCTTCTGATGGGCACGCTCGGCATCTTCGTCGAGGAAGCACAGCTCGGTGCGCTAGTGCTGGTGTTCTTTCGCTGCCTGTTCGGCTTTCTCTCGCTGGCCGCGTATTGCGCGTGGAAAGGCTTCTTCACGCACGCGCATTTCACGCGACGCACCGTCACGCTGGCACTGATCACGGGCGTGCTGATGGTCACGCAGTGGGTCGGTTTCTTCGACGCGATTCATCGCACCAGCATCGCGGTCGCCACCGTGGTGTTTCATGTGCAGCCGTTCTGGGTCGTGCTGATCGGCGCTGCGTTGTTCAACGAGCGGCTCGGCATGGACCGGCTCGGCTGGATCGCGGCCGCTTTCGCGGGACTCGTACTCGCGTCGGGCGTCGCGGCCACGCAGAATTTGCAGGACCATACGAGCTATCTGATCGGCGTCGGCGAAGCGCTGGTCGGTTCGGTGCTGTACGCGAGCGTCACGTTGATCGCCAAAGGGCTCGGCGGTTTGCGCCCGCATCTGCTGACGCTCACGCAGTGCGCGGTCGGTGTCGTGTGCCTGCCGTTCATCGCGCCGCTCACCGCCGCGCATATTAGCCCGATGCAGTGGTTCTGGCTGGTCGGCATGGGCGTGCTGCACACGGGGCTGTCGTATGTGCTGATTTACGGCGCGTTGCCCAAGCTGAGCACGCCGGTCATCGCCGTATTGCTGTTCGTGTATCCGCTGACCGCGATCGTGGTCGATGCCGTTGTGTACGGACGGGCGTTGTCCATCCCGCAACTTACGGGCATGGTGTTGATCGTGGTGGCGAGTCTGGGCGTGAATCTCGGATGGCCGCTGCTTTCGATGCTGCGGCCTGGCTGGCGGGCGCGGCGGCAGGTGGATTGAGATGCCGGTGCGCCCGGCCGGGTCGAAGCGCTGCATAAAAACCCGGGTGTTTTCACCCGGTTTCGCTCAGCTGTCGTAGTGGAAGCGACAGGCGATCACGTAGATCTTTCCGTCTCGCGGCAAGTAGACAAGGCGGTCGGCCAGCGTGATACGGCGCGACCACAATCCGTTCATACTGCCCATCAACGCCTCTGGCTTCCCCGTGCCGCAATAAGGATCGCGCCTGCACTCCTCCAGCAGCGTATTGATCTTGCGCACGACCTTCCGGTCGGTCTCTTGCCAATACAGGTAATCGTCCCACGCGTCGTCGGTGAACATAAAAATGCTGTCAGCCCTTGCGGCCTCCTCGTTGCGGCTTTTGTGTCTGTTCATCGGTCAGCAGTTCGCGCGCAGTCGCACCGCCGGCGTTCAGTTGAGCGATAGATCGGGCGAGCCGCTGGGCGTTCTTCGACGAACTCAGCAGATACAGGGTCTCCTGCATCGCATTGAAATCCTCGAGCGAAACCATGACCACGTTTTCGCCCGTCTGCCTCGTGATCAGCATGGGCATGTGATCGCGGCAGACGTCGTCCATCGCCTGCTTAAAGCCGGCACGCGCCTCGCTATAAGTAAGGACGTTCATTCGTTTTCCTGACTGGGAGGTTGCCCTCCAGTCGCTCCTGTCAAAAGTTAGGGACGATTCCACTGTCGACGGATGCCCGTACGAAGCGCGACCATATGCAAAGCCGGTGGCTCGAGGCAAAAAGGCACCTCGAGCCACCGGCAATCATTGTACCGGATCCTGTACAGATTGGGCCATTCGAAACTGTAGAAAAAACTACGTCTCTAACGGATGGAAAGGATGCCCGCTTGCAGTTCTGCCCGCCACTCGGCCAAACGGCCAACTTCACTGCGGCAACACCTCGCCCTTCGTCTCCGGCGCGAACGGAATCACGAACAGGCCGACGATAAACACGAGCGCCGTCAGCGCCACCGGCACGCCGAGCGTATGCATATGCAGCACCGCCGCGCCGAGCAGAAAGTTGACGCCCGCGCCGACGAACCGCCCGAACGAGGTGCAGAACGCAAACGCCGTCGCCCGCACGCGGGTTTCGAACTGCTCCGGCAACCACAGGCTGAACAGCGCGAAATTGCCGCCGAAGAACCCCAGCACGAAGAGCCACGCGATGAACGGCGCGAGTCCATTGGGCAAGTAGAACGCCCAGCCGAAACTGCCGACGATGGCTATCGCCATACCCAGAAAGTAAATCGCCAGCGTCTTCTTGCGGCCGATGCGCTCGGCGAGCGGCGGCAACGCAAGACAGCCGAGAATCGTCGCGATGGACAGGAGCCCCGTGGCCAGCGACGCCGTTCTGATCGCGTCGTTTTTGGCCATGCCGGCCTTGGTCGCCAGTTGGATCACGGCGGACGGTTCGTACACCGCGCCGGCCCACAGCCCGATGATGGCGATCGTCAGCAGGATGCATGCGACCCAGGTGCGGCGTCGATACACCGGCCCCATGATTTCGCGCAGCGGCTTGGTGCGTACGGGGCGCGCCTCGGCCTTCTGCCACTTCTCCGACTCCTTCACGCGCAGCAGGATCAGAATCGCGACCACCACCGGCACCGCGCCGGTCAGGAACATCGCGCGCCAGCCGTAATGCACGCCGACCGTGTAGTTCAGCGCCGCGGCGAGGAAGAAGCCGGCGTAGTAGCCCGTTTGCAGATAACCGGCACCCATCTTGCGGCGATCTTCCGGCCACGCTTCCGCTACATACGTGCCGGCCAGCGCCCACTCGCCGCCGATGCCGACACCCGCAATGAAGCGATAGATGCCGAGCTCCCATACGTTGTGCGAGGTCGCCGCGAGCCCCGTGAAAATCGCGAACGTGAAGATGGTGCCGGCCAGCACCTTGGTGCGGCCGAAGCGATCGGCGAGCGGCCCCCAGATGAACGACAGCCCCCACCCGACCAGAAACAGTGCGAACAGGATCGAGCCGGCGAGACCGACATTCGCCGGCGTGGCCGCATAACCCGAGCGCGGCAGCAGCTCGGTCAAAGCCGGCGTCAACACCAGCGCGTAGATGAACGAGTCCATCCCGTCGAGCGTCCAGCCTGCCCACGCGCCCCAGAAACCTGCGATCTGCGAACGATTCAGCGGCGTGCGGCGCCGCGTGACCGACGTGCGGTCGGTTAGTGAATTCATCATGCTCCTCCGGTCCAATGGTTGGCGTACGTAACGAAAAACAACGGATTAGCGCGTTTGTCGATGAACCGGGCGTCCTCGCAAGACCGTCGGTCAGAGGACGTCGCGGACAGAGCGGCGAAAAAAATTTCGGGTTTGCCCGCCTGTAAATCGCGTCTTTTCATATATAATATTTGATATCATGAACGATGTAATAGATGGTTTTCCCCTGGACGCCCCGGCGCGCAGCCCGCTCTTACCCGCGGCGCCGCCGCGTGAGAGCGCGTCCCGCGTCATCGCGGAGGCGCTGCGTGAGGCGATTGTCAACGGCACGCTGGCGCCTGGCGCGCCGCTGCGGCAGGACGCGATCGCGCGGCACTTTTCTGTCAGCGCAATTCCCGTGCGCGAGGCCTTGCGTCAGCTGGAGAGCGAGGGTTGGGCCAAAGCCGCGGTTCATAAGGGCGCCACGGTCGCGCCTTTGTCAGCGGAAGAAGCGCGCGAAATCTACGAGATCCGCTCGGCGCTGGAGAGCCTCGCCATCGGGCTCGCCATTCCCCGTCACACCGCCGCCACGCTGCGCGAAAGTGCCAGGCTGTGCCGAGCCGCCGAACGCGAGGCCGACCCATCGCTCTACGTCGAGCGCAATGTCGCGTTTCACATGAGCCTGTATGGGCCCGCCGCCCGTCCGCAACTCGAGGACATGATCGGCACGCTGCACCGGCGCGGTGAAAGATATCTGCGCCTGAAGTTCGGCTTGCCGTCCTACAAGGGCGAGTCCGACAATGAACATGCCGCCCTGCTCGATGCCGTGCAGCGCCGCGACATTCCCGCCGCGCAGCAGTTGGTCGTTGCGCATCTGCTGGGCACGGGCGACCTGCTTTACCGTTTCCTGACCGAGCGCGCACAGGCCGAAGCCGCGCACGCGAATCAACCCAGGCCGCGCGGCAGACCCCCGCGCGCCATCACCGGGAACTGAGAGAAGCCGATGAACCGACCCGCTGAAACCGCCCCCCCCGCGCGTTCGTGGACCACGCGCCGCGACGAAAAGAACCGTCGCCTCGCGGCCATCGCCCCCTGGCTCGAAGACGGCGTGCTGCCGCCGGGCCGCATCGTCGATGCGCTCGAAACGCTGATTCGACCGGGCGATCGCGTCGCGCTCGAAGGCGACAACCAGAAGCAGGCCGACTTCCTGTCCCGCTCGTTCGCCAGGGTCGATCCGCAAAAGATTCACGACGTGCATCTGCTGATTTCGAGCATTGGCCGTCCCGAGCACCTGACGCTATTCGAGCGCGGCATCGCGCACAAGGTCGATTTCTCGTTTGCCGGCCCGCAGAGTCTGCGGGTCGCGCAACTGCTCGAAGATGGCCAGCTGGAAATCGGCGCGATCTATACCTACGTCGAGTTGTACGCGCGCATGTTCGTGGATCTCACGCCGCACGTCGCGCTGCTGTGCGCGGAAAAGGCCGACCGTCACGGCAATCTGTACACCGGCGCGAATACCGAAGACACGCCCACCATCGCCGAGGCTGCCGCGTTCCGTCATGGCATCGTGATCGTGCAGGTCAACGAGATCGTCGACGAACTGCCGCGCGTCGACATTCCGGGTTCATGGGTCGACGTGGTCGTGCAGGCGGACCGGCCGTTCGCCGTCGAGCCGCTGTTCACGCGCGATCCGCGCCATATCGGCGACCTGCAGGTGCTCACGGCGATGATGGTGATTCGCGGCATCTACGAACCGTACGGCGTAACGTCGCTGAATCACGGCATCGGTTTCGATACGGCCGCGATCGAACTGCTGCTGCCCACCTACGGCGAATCGCTCGGCCTGAAGGGCAAGATCTGCCGCAACTGGACGCTCAATCCGCACCCCACCATGATTCCCGCGATCGAATCGGGCTGGGTCGACAGCATTCATTGCTTCGGCAGCGAGGTCGGCATGGAGGCGTATATCGAGGCGCGTCCCGACGTGTTCTTCACCGGCAACGACGGCAGCCTGCGCTCGAACCGCGTGCTGTGCCAGCTGGCCGGGCAATACGGCGTCGATCTGTTCATCGGCTCTACCCTGCAGATCGATGCGGACGCGAATTCGTCGACCGTCACGCGCGGGCGTCTGGCCGGGTTCGGCGGCGCGCCGAACATGGGCCACGATCCGCGCGGCCGGCGTCATTCGAGCGAAGCGTGGCTCAAGCTGCTGCGCGACGAGGGCCCGGTGTCGCGCGGCCACAAACTCGTCGTGCAGATGGCCGAGACCTACAAGAAAGGCGGCGAGCCGACCTTTGTCGATGAACTCGACGCCGTCGCGGTCGGCGCGAAAAGCGGCATGCCGATCGCACCCGTGATGATCTATGGCGACGACGTCAGCCACGTCGTCACCGAGGAAGGCATCGCGCATCTGCACAAGGCCGAAGGCATCGACGAGCGGCGCGCGGCGATCGCCGCCGTGGCCGGCGTAACGCCGATCGGACTGCGCGCCAAACCGGAGAAGACCTCGGAGTTGCGCCGGCGCGGCATCGTCGCGTATCCGGAGGATCTGGGCATTCGTCGCGGCGAGGCCAAGCGCTCGCTGCTGGCGGCGCGCAGCATCGACGATCTGGTGACGTGGTCGGGTGGCCTGTATGAGCCGCCGGCGCGCTTCAGGAGCTGGTGAGCATGGCGCCCGCTGTTTTGAGTGCGCGATTGTGCGCGCGAGACGAAGCGCCGGCGCCGCGCGCTAACGCTGCACGCGCGCCGGCAGTTGATTCGCCCTTCGAGTTTGGCGGAACCGTCGGGCTGGCCGGCGTCGCCGAGGTTGGCGAAGCTGCCGGGGTCGCGGAATGCGCCAATGGCGCCGACATTTCGCACGAGGCCGCTCGCGCCGCCCGCCTCGCGCCCACCCTTTCCGACACACAGTTGGCCCGCTACGCCATCACCGCGCTGATCGACGAGGCCCAACTGACCCCCAAACCTGCGCTGGTCGACCGGCGCGGCAGCGGCGCCCATCGCGACCTCGATCTCGACACCATGCTGCGCTCCGCGCACGCGCTCGAACCGACCTTCGCGACACTCGCGCGCGCGGCGCGCCGCCGCGGCGAACCGTCCGCGTTGTTGCGCACCGAGCTCGCACAGATCGGCCGCGCGGGGGAACTCGACATGCTGCATGCCACGGGTGGCACCAACGCGCATCGCGGCGCGATCTGGATCGTCGGGCTGCTGGTCGCGGGCGCGTCGTTGCCCGCCGGGGCCGTGCGTCCGAATGCGTCGCGGATCTGCACGGGTGCCGCGCAGATCGCCTGCTTTCCGGACCGCTTCGCCGCGCCCTCCGACAGTCACGGCGAACGCGCGCGTCAGCGCTATCACGTCGGCGGCGCGCGCCGCGAAGCGCAAGACGGCTTTCCGCACGTCATCGAGGTCGGCCTGCCTGCGTTGCTCGCGGCGCGCGAGCGAGGCATCGGCGAAAACGCCGCGCGCCTCGACACGCTGCTCTCGATCATGGCAAAGCTGGACGACACCTGCCTGCTGCATCGCGCGGGACTGCCCGGCTTGCACGCCGGACAACACGGCGCGCAGCGTGTGCTGGACGCGGGCGGCAGTTCGACGCCGGCGGGCCTCGAAGCGCTCGCCGCACTCGAACGCAACCTGCTGACGCTCAACGCATCGCCCGGCGGCGCAGCCGATCTGCTCGCCGCCACCCTCTTTCTCGACATGCTGGCCCATCACGACGCCAACGGGAGCCCGGACACATGGAACATCTGACCTTCGACTATCCGGCGCAACGCGCCGTCACGACCCGCGCGCATGTCGGCGTGGTGGGCTCGGGCGATCTGGAAGTGCTGCTCTCGCCCGCCGGCCAGGCTGGCGCGCTGGCGGCGCATGTGGTCGTACGCACCAGCGTCGACGGCTACAGCCACATCTGGAAAAGCGTGCTCGACCGCTTTTTCACCCGCTACGACGGCGCCGCGCAAATCGAAATCAACGACTTCGGCGCAACGCCCGGTGTGGTCGCGTTGCGGCTCGCGGAAGCCGTCGAAGCCGCCGAACAGGGAGACGACGCATGAATACGGTTGCGAGCACCCATCCCGCGCCGCTGCTGCGCGAAAGTTTCATCGAACTGCCGGCGCGCGAACGCGCCCGCTCGCTGCTGGATGCGGGCACCTTCCGCGAACTGCTCGGCCCGTTCGACCGGATCGAATCGCCGTGGCTGCCGTTGCAAGGCGTCGTCTGCCAGGCGGATGACGGCTGCGTGATCGCGCGCGGCACCATCGGCGGCGAGCCCGCCGTGGTCGCCGCGATCGAATCCGCGTTCCAGGGCGGCAGCATCGGCGAAGTGTCGGGCAGCAAGATCGCCGCCGCGCTCGAACTGGCGTTGCGCGACTGCGAACGCGGCAAGATCGTGCGGCCGGTCGTGCTGTTCGAAACGGGCGGCGTGCGGTTGCAGGAAGCCAACCTCGGCCTCGCGGTGATCGCGGAGATTCAGGCGGCCATCGTCGCGTTGCGCCGGCATGTGCTGGTGGTCGGCGTGATCGCGGGCATGGTCGGGTGCTTCGGCGGCATGTCGCTGGCCGCGGCGTTGTGCTCGTACCTGGTCGTCACGAAGCAGGGGCGGCTCGGCATGAACGGCCCCGAGGTGATCGAACAGGAGGCCGGCATCGAGGAACTCGACGCCAGCGATCGCCGCCGCGTGTGGCAACTGATCGGCGGCGAACAGCGCACGGCGACCGCGCTCGCCGATCAACTGGTCGACGACGACGCCGACGCGGTGCGCGCCGCCGTGCATGCCGCGTTCGCGCAGGGTGTGCCGGCCGCGCATCGCAGCGAACAGGTCGACATTTTCCTGAACCGGCTCGCGCAGATCGATCCCGCCACCGTCACGCCGGAAACCATGCGTGACGTATTCAACCGTCACGTGCAGAACGCGCGGAACACATTGCGCAAGGAGCAGGTATGAGCGACGTACAACCCAGCCGCGGTGCGCGCTGGTTCCGGGCGCTTGCCGGCGAATCGGTCAGCCACGCTCCCGTGTGGAGCGCCGACGCGCCACTCGGCGGCGAAACGGCCCACTTCTTCGCGGTCGTGCCCGATCCTTCCAACCGCTTTCCGCGCGCGACCGATAACGTCGTCGGCCTCGAACAGGGTTGGCGGCTCGCGCGCGCCGTGCGCGACGCGATGGCACGAGACGAAGCGAGTGGCACGCGCCGCCCGATCGTGGCGATCGTCGATGTGAAAAGCCAGGCGTACGGCTATCGCGAGGAGATGCTCGGCATTCACCTCGCGTGCGCGGCCGCCGTCGACGCCTACGCGAGCGCGCGCGACGCGGGTCATCCGGTGATCGCGCTGATCGTCGGGCCGGCGATGTCGGGCGCTTTCCTCGCGCACGGCTATCAGGCCAACCGCATCGTCGCGCTCGACGCGCCCGGTACGATGGTTCACGCAATGGGCAAGGAAGCCGCCGCGCGCGTCACGCGCCGCACGGTCGAAGCACTCGACGCGCTCGGCGAAACCATCGTGCCGATGTCGTACTCAATGGCGTCGTTCGCCAGGCTTGGACTGCTCGACCAGTTGATCGACGGCGTCGATGCCGACGCGCCGGACGCCGCGCAGATCGAGCGCGTGCGCCAGGTGTTGACCGCACAGATTCGCAGCGTGCGCGACGACGGCCGCCGCAACCTCGCGCATCGGCTGGAATCGGCTGAGGCGCAGAAGAATCGCGCGGCGTCGATCGAAGTGCACCGGCGTCTCGCCGAACAATGGGATGCCGTGTAATGCAGGCGTGCGCCGCGCCGCCGTTTGCCATCGACCACGCGTTGTCGTGCGACGCGCGATGGCGGCCGCACGACTTGCTGCGCCTGCAACGTCTGCAGCCATTCGATGCTGAACCGGCATGGGTGCGCGACGCTTTCGGGCGCGCACCGTATGCGGTGGTCAGACGCGCGCTGGCGGCAGACGGGTTCGTTGCGATCGGTGTGCGCGGTGCCGGGCGGTCGCAACGCTACGCTACGTGGGCGTTGTCGGCGGATGTGGTGACTGCGGTGTCGCCGGAAACGCTCGCGTCACGCGCTCCACTCGCCGCGCGCACCGCATTGCCCGCTTTCGCCGCACTCGCCGCGTTGCAGGACGATGTGGCCGGCCCGTTGGGCGCATTCGTCTGGGGACCGACCGGCAGCGCCGGTTTTGAACTGGCGACACAGACACCGACGGTGACGGCATCGAGCGATCTCGACCTGCTCATTCGAGCCTATGAAAAACCGCTCGCGCGAAACCTCGCGATTCAATTGCAGGACTATCTGCAAGCGCTGGCGCAACGCGCCGGCGTTCGCGTGGACGCGCAACTCGACACACCTGCGGGCGGCGTGGCCCTGGCCGAATGGGCAGCGGGCAAACCACGCGTGATGGCGCGCCACGCAAGCGGTCCGTGCCTGATTCCCGATCCGTGGGCCACCGCGGCGCACGGCGACAACGCCTGATGCTCGCCCTGCTTTTCCCCGGACAAGGCGCGCAGACCGATGGGTTCCTGCATCGTCTGCCGCAGCACGATGCAGTGCGCGACACGCTCGAGGAAGCTTCGCAGGTACTCGGCGTCGATGTGCGCACGCTGGACACGCCGGACGCTTTGCGCTCGACCGTCTCCGTGCAGATCGGCCTGACGGTCGCGGGCGTGGCGATCACGCGCGCACTGGCTGGCGAACAGCTCGTGCCGCAGATCAGCGCGGGTTTATCGGTCGGCGCATACGCGGCGGCAGTCAGTTGCGGCGCGATTCATTTCGCAGACGCGTTGAAGATGGTTCGCCGCCGCGCCGAACTGATGGAGACCGCGTACCCATCCGGCTACGGTCTCGCGGCAATCTCGGGATTGACCGAGTATCAGGTGGAAACGCTCGCCGCGCGGCATGCGGATGAAGACCGGCAGCAAGTCTATATCGGCAACGTGAACGCACCGCGCCAGATTGTCGTGGCGGGCGCAAACGACGCGCTCGACGCCTTCATCGCACGCGCGCTGGCCGCAGGCGCACGCAAGGCCACGCGCCTCGCGGTGAGCGTACCGTCGCATTGCGAATTGCTCGCGCAGGCCGCGGACGGCTTGCTGGCCTACGCACAGGAAATACCGTTTCACGCGCCGCACAGCACGTATGTCGGCAACCGCGGCGGCCGCCCTTTGTACACGGCGGACGCGATCCGCGACGATCTCGCAACCAATATGCGCTACACCGTGCGCTGGTTCGACGCGCTCACGGTCATGCAGGAAATGGGCGCGCGCGTGCTGATCGAAGCGCCGCCGGGCCAGATCTTGACCGACATTGCGCGCGAATATTTTCCGAATACCACGGCGCTCGCCGCCAGCACCTTCCCGTTCGGTCGACTCGCCGCCACTGCAAGACGACGTCTGGACGCCGACTAAGCGAAGCTGCCCGATTCAAGGCCAGGACAACACGGGCAAGCACCTGCAGCGACCTGTCGGAGATACGAACCGCGCCAGCCGCGAGCGGCCCCCGGCATCAGCGAGCACCCGCGCGCGGCGTCACCCAGCGAAACGTCAGATTGATCCGCTCCCCCGCTACGCGCGGCTCCTTCTGCACCCTATGCCGCCAGTCCGCCTGCGTGTTGCCTTTCATTACCAGCAAGCTGCCGCCCTTGAGCGAAAAAGACTGCACGACACCGCTCCTGTTGTGCCGCAAATCGAACGTGCGCGCGACGCCCAGGCTCACCGACGCGATCACAGGCTGAGCGCCGAGTTCGGGCTCGCGGTCCGCGTGCCAGCCCATGCTGTCGGCGCCGCTGCGATAGCGGTTGATCAGCACGCTATTGAAATGCGCGTCGCAAACCGACTCTGCGGCCGACTTCAGTTCGGCAACCGTCGGCGTCCACGGTTGCGGCACGTTGCGAATGCCCGAGTAGACATAAACCGCGTCGGGCTCGCCTTGCCAGGCGGTCAGCCGCGGCAACGGCACGCGGCCTGCGGGCGTGCCCATCATGTCCTGACGCCATTCGACTTCGTCGATGAGTTGCGTCAACGCCCGCACCGCCGTTGCGGGCGGCAGCCAATCGGGATACCAGTCGACGTCGGGCGCCGGCGGAGCATCGGAAAAATCCGCGAAGAAATCCGTCATGAGATTGCCTGAGTATGAGCGCGCGTTCAAAGCGTAACGGGATGAGGATGAGAACCCTGGTTATTATGGCGGCAACGACGACAGCGTTCACGCAGGCACGTTGCGGTTTCATCCGCAGCAGTCATATTCATTCCTCGCACGCCACCTTCAAGGGACACTCAACATGATTCTCTCCGACCAGGCGCTCGATCAGCTTTTTCGCGAAGCGCGCACGCATAACGGCTGGCAGCCGGAACCCGTCGACGACGCCGTGCTGCGGCAACTCGTCGAACTCGTCCTGCTCGGCCCGACCTCGGCCAATTCGAGCCCGGGCCGCTTCGTCTTCGTCAAAACGCAGGAAGGCAAGGAGAAGCTGCGCCCGGCATTGTCGGCAGGCAATCTCGAGAAGACGATGGCAGCGCCGGTCACGGCGATCGTCGGGATGGACATGGCGTTTTACGAGCATCTGCCTAAGCTGTTTCCGCACGCGGACGCGCGCAGTTGGTTTGCCGGCAACGACAAGACGATTGCCGACACGGCATTTCGCAATTCGACGCTGCAAGGCGGCTATTTGATTCTCGCCGCCCGCGCGCTAGGCCTGGATACGGGTGCGATGTCAGGTTTCGACGCCGCCAAAGTGGACGAAGCTTTCTTCGCCGGCACGACCGTGAAGTCGAACTTTCTGATCAATCTGGGCTACGGCGACCCGTCGAAGCTGTTTCCACGCAGCCCGCGCTTTGCTTTCGACGAAGCCGCGCGGATCGTCTGATCCGTAGCCTCCGACCCGCTGCCGAGTCCGGTCAACTGAAGAGCGCCACGTAAAACACCACCGCGCCGATCAGCGCACCAACGAAGCAGAAGCCCTCCTCGGCCTCGTCGCCGCCCGACCGAACCCACGCTCCGACGACGCCGAACAATCCCGCGATACCCAAGGCGACGCATAGCATCACCACGTAGAACAGCGCGGTCTTGCCCAATTCGGAAAAATCGATGTTGCGCACGCCGAAGTACAGGCCGATCGCCATCACCGATATGACCACGAGCGGCAGCATGACATGACTGCCTTCGTATCCGACATGATGCGTATGGTGCGCGTGACGGAACGGGTTGCCTGATCTGAGCAGTTTCATCTGTGCCTCCTGCCTTCGCCTCTGCAGGCGATAAACGAACCGCTAGCAGACCGCCAGGGCCTTCTCTGAGACCCTTGCCTTAGCTTTGCTGCAAGCCGGTTCTATTTCAGAATAGTCCACGCCCGAACACAATTCAAAGCCCATTTAATTCGAGCGCAACAGACGGCCGGATGAGCCAGATACGGCGGCCTGGATGCTGCAATGCAGTACCATGCAGGCGCCTTCCCACGGGCAGCGGCTCGCCACGTCAGCGGCAAATTTGACGCCGCCGGCAGGCGATTGCACATCTCGGTAGAATGGGTCGGCTCGTTCGCCCCGGCATTGCCGCAACGCACGAGTAGCGCCGCCCTTCCGCTCGTGCCGGCCCCTTCCCGCCCTGATCCTCTCTATGCGCCGCTCATCGTTTCTTGTTCGCATCATCCTGATTGGCATCCTGCTGCACATTTACGTCGGCTTTCGTCTGATTCCGGACATGCCGATCGATACCGCCGGCCGCTGGCTGTGCGGGTTGTGGCTCGTGCTGTCGATCTTTCTCATTCCACTCGGCATGCTGGCGCGCACGATCAAACAGCAGCCGCTCAGCGACCGGCTCGCGTGGGTCGGTCTGCTGGTGATGGGTTTCTTCTCCTCACTGCTGGTCCTGACTTTCGTGCGCGACCTCGTGCTCGCCTCGCTTCTGACCGTCGATGCGATCTGGCCGAACACCGTTGCCATCGCGCACTGGCGGACCGGCTCCGCAGCGGCGGTGCCGTTGCTCGCGCTGCTCTCTACGCTTGTCGGCCTGTTCAACGCTCGCCGTCGCGCGAAGGTGGTGACGATCGAAGTGCCGATCGACGATTTGCCGGCCGCGCTCGACGGCTTCACGATCGTGCAGATCAGCGACATTCACGTTGGACCGACCATCAAACGCCGCTATGTCGATGCGATCGTCGACGCGGTGAATCGCCTCAAGCCGGATCTGATCGCTGTCACCGGCGATATCGTGGACGGCAGCGTGCCGCAATTGACCAGACATACGCAGCCGCTGTCACGGTTGAGCGCGCGCCACGGCGCCTTTCTCGTGACGGGCAATCACGAGTATTACGCGGGCGCCGACGCCTGGATCGACGAATTCCGGCGCCTGGGACTGAACGTTCTGCTGAACGAGCACGTGGTCGTGGACCACGACGGCGCGCGTGCCGTGATCGCCGGCGTGACCGATTATTCAGCGGGCCATCACGACCCGGCGCACCGCAGCGATCCAGTCGCGGCGCTAGCGGGCGCGCCTGGCGACGTGCTGATCAAGGTACTGCTCGCCCATCAGCCGCGTTCAGCCGAAGCCGCCGCAGCAGCAGGCTTCACATTGCAGCTCTCTGGGCACACGCACGGCGGCCAGTTCTTTCCGTGGAATTTCTTCGTGCGGTTTCAGCAGCCGTTCACCGCGGGTCTTGCGCGGCTGAACGGACTCTGGGTGTACACGAGCCGAGGCACCGGTTACTGGGGACCGCCGAAGCGTCTGGGCGCGCCGTCCGAAATCACGCGCTTGCGCCTCGTGCCCGGCGAGCCCGACTAGCGAACCCGACGAAGGGGGACGTTACTGCGTGGGCGCCACGGCCACGCTGACTTGCGGCGCGAACGCCACCGCCACTTGCATACCCGGCGTCACGCCGGCGGTCCTGGCCGGATCGCGGCCCTGGATATGGAACACCGAACCGTCCGCGCCTTTGAGCGCCATGATTCCGGAAGCATGGTCAATGGCCTCGACGCGGGCGGTCACTGTCTGAACCGTGTTCGACTGCCCGGTTTGAGCCGCCGTGACTTGCCCGTCCGCACTGCGCGTGACGCTGATCACGGCGTTGCGCATCATGCGGATGTGAACCTTGCCGCCCTGCTTGATCTGCGCAAGATTTCGCGTGTCGGTAACGTTGAACGACGCTTCGCCGCCCTGCGCGTCGAGCACCGTAACCGAATGGTTGGCCTGATCGACCGCCTTCACGAGGCCGTCTGCCTGCAGCGTGCTGCTGCCTTCAAACGGCGCGGGCAAGCCGGACGCGAACGACACAAAGGGAGCGGCAGCGATCAATGCACCGGCGATGACTCCAAGAACTTTAACTTTCATACATTCCTCAATTCGAATGAGCGGCGGAAGCGGTGACGTTGCGCGGAACGCGACGCACGAGCGAAACCGCGTGTCCCGGGTTATACAGACAGTGTGTTTTCCGGGATGGCCGTCGTCAACCTTCGGAGTCCGTATTTGTGTGGGAATAGTTCCTCAATCAGCACGGAAACTTCCTCAAAGATGACGTGCAAATCATTCGTCGCCGCACCCAATGGCGGCTTGACTTATCTTTGCAGAGGCGCCTAAAATCCGCCCAATTCATTTACCCGGAATCACGATCTTGGACAGTAGCAGTAGTACCCGTCGAGCTTCGATTCGCCCGATCGCCTGATCGGCAAGATTTCCGCGCCAACCTTTTTCTGTCGCCGTCTTGCCTTCAGGCGGCGGTGCACGTCGTAGTACCCATACCCACTTGTTGCAGTAAAGTCGCAGTGAGTTCCGCATGGCTGAATGCCATGCCGACAGTCCTTGCCTTTCAGCGCCGCGAGGTTTTGCTCGCGCGCCCGGTTCACGCCTGTTCGCGCCCGTGCCCATCGGGACGGACGCGCCGGTGTCACGCGCAAGGTTCACACTGCGCGAACTCTCGCCTCACCCTTGTTGACCGATGACAGTTGAATTCCTCTTGCGGCTTCTCGCCGCCTTCGCCTGCGGCGTCGCGATCGGCCTTGAACGGCAGATGCGTCAGCGCAATGCAGGCCTGCGCACCATCACGCTGGTCGCGAGCGGCGCGTGCCTGTTCGTTACGCTCGGCGTGCTGACCGGCAACGGTACGAGCGGCATCACGCAGATCGCCGCGTACGTGGTCTCCGGCGTCGGCTTTCTCGGCGGCGGCGTGATCATGCGCGACAAGGGTTCCATTCAGGGAATCAACACCGCGGCGACCTTGTGGTGCTCCGCCGCGGTGGGCGTGCTGTGCGGCGCGGGTCATTACGGACCGGCGCTCGCGGGCACCGTGGTCGTGCTGCTGACCAATACCGTGCTGCGTGAAGTCAGCCGTATGATCAACGCGACGCCGGTCTCGAACGCCGACCTGGTCCGCGAATACGTGTTGACGATCGTCTGCCGGGAGGCCGACGAGATTCATATCCGTACCGCCGTCTCCAATTCGATGTATTCGACACCGCTGTCGTTTCAAAGCCTGACGAGCGAGGACGTCGAAGGTGAGCCAGGCCGCATTCGTGTAACGGCAACCCTGAAGATGCATCCCAAAGATCAGTCGAAGCTCGAACAGATGGCCAGCCGCATCAGCATGGAAAAGAGCGTCTCCAGCGTCAGCTGGACGGCCAGAGAAGCGGAGCCCACGCCCGAATAAGCGCAGCGCGTAAGTCCCCTATATTGGCGCCTATCGTCTACACTTAGTTTGCAATAGATTCAGACAATGTTAATTCCGCGTCCTGAATATGGACTGTCCCATAACCTTCGACTAAGCTCTGTCACCGTGAATTTTTCACACTTAACTAGGGAGTCTCGATTATGGAACACGGCATCATTGCATGGCTCATCATCGGCGCGATCGCTGGCTGGCTGGCAGGCGTGCTCGTCAAGGGCGGCGGCTTCGGCCTGATCGTCGACATCATCGTCGGGATTGTCGGCGCGTTCATCGGCGGCTGGCTCGCCGGCGTGCTGCATATTTCGCTGGGCGGCGGCTGGATCGGCTCGATCATCACCGCGGTCATCGGCGCGGTTATTCTATTGTTTCTTATCCGGCTCATCCGGCGAGGTACTTGAACGCCGCATCTGACGTTTTATGGCGTCAGGGGCGAAGGCCACCTGACGCCGGCTCGACTCAAAACCCTTCCGAACTTAAAGCCCCGCTTCCTGCGCCGGCAACATCGAGCCTGTGTCACGCAACCGCGTGTGCCACGCGAATGCCTGATCCAACTGGTGCGGCGTTTGCCCACCGTTCTTCAAAGCATCCCGGTAGTAGTCGCGCAGCAGATCGCGATACAGCGGATGCACGCAATTTTCGATGATCAACGTGGCGCGTTCGCGCGGCGCGAGGCCGCGCAAGTCGGCAAGCCCCTGCTCCGTCACTACCACGTCCACGTCGTGTTCGTTGTGATCGCAATGCGGCACCATCGGCACGATGCTCGAAATGCGGCCACCCTTTGCCATCGACTTGGTCGCGAAGATCGCACACGACGCGTTACGCGCGAAGTCGCCCGAACCGCCAATGCCGTTCATCATGTGCGTACCGCCCACGTGGGTCGAATTCACGTTGCCGTAAATGTCGAATTCCAGCGCGGTGTTCAACGCAATCAGACCAAGCCGGCGGATTACTTCCGGATGGTTGCTGACCTCTTGCGGACGCAAGACGAGACGATCGCGGTAGCGTTCGAGCTCGCTGAACACCTGCGCCTGGCGCGCGGCCGACAACGTGATCGACGCACCGGAGGCGAACGTCACCTTGCCGGCATCCATCAGGTCGAAGGTCGAGTCTTGCAGCACTTCTGAATAAATTTCGAAGGCCTCGAAAGGCGAATCGACGAAGCCGGCCAGCACCGCATTGGCGATCGTGCCGATGCCCGCCTGCAATGGCGGCAAGTTTCGCGGCATGCGCCCGTGCGACACTTCGTGCTGAAAGAACTCGATCAGATGACCGGCGATCAATTCGGTTTCGGCATCCGCCGGCAGCACCGTGGACGAACTGTCCGGCATATCGGTGATGACGATCGCCGCGATTTTCTCGGGCGGGATCTCGATCGCCTTCGTGCCGACGCGATCCTGCGGCCGCACGATCGGCAGCGGCTCGCGGTGCGGCCTGCGGCCCGGAATCCAGATGTCGTGCAGCCCTTCGAGCGCGAGCGACTGTGCAAGATTGATCTCGACAATGACCTTGTCGGCAAGAATCGCAAAGCTGGCCGAATTGCCGACCGAGGTGGTCGGCACAATGCCGCCGGTCTCCGTGATCGCGGCGGCTTCGATAATGGCGATGTCGAGTTTGCCAAGCTGGTTCGCACGCAGCATCTCGACGGTTTCAGACAGATGCTGATCGACGAACATCACTTCGCCGCGATTGATGGCATCGCGAAGCGTCTTGTCCACCTGGAACGGCAGGCGCCGAGCCAGCACGTGCGCCTCGGTCAGCATGCGGTCCACGTCGTGACCGAGCGAGGCGCCGGTCATCAGCGTAATGCGCAGCGGCTTGCCTTCCCGACGCGCGCGCTCGGCGAGCGCAACGGGGACGGCCTTGGCGTCGCCCGCGCGGGTAAAACCGCTGGCGCCGACGCGCATGCCATCCTGAATCAGTAGTGCCGCCTCGGCAGCCGAAGTGATTTTTCCGCGCAGCGCGGCGCAGCGAATCCGGTCTTGGTACATGAAACTCAGTCTCTCCATAATCACCAGTCCGGCCCGTTGATGCGCACGTCTGCGGTGTGCTTCACTCAGTGGCCGGATTGTCGCCCCCGCCGCGGCGTCACGACATGACGGCGTCGCGGCCGGGTGCTTCGTCGCGCGTCAATTGTCGCGACAGGTCTTGCACGTACTTCAGGGTGATGCGTGACGCGGCTTAACTGCCGAAGTAGATGTTGCAGAAGCTCACCGGTCCGACGCACTCTTCAGCTTTGGCGGCCGGTGCAGCGGCGCGGCCGCGCGTGTCCGCGTTGGCGTCGCGTTGCGCAGCCGCTTGGGCGGACTGCTGTTGCGGGGCGGCGGGAGCCGTTTGTGCCTGAGCGCCGATAGCAGACAAACAGCAGGCGATCAAGGCGATTTTCAACACATTCATTTCGTTCTCCAGGACTTACGATTACTGCGATGCAGTAATGAAACTATATGGTTACCACTCACGCAGATAAACGGGGCCGCCCGGAAGTGATCTTTCCATCCTGAAGAAGGATCGGCGCACGGGACAGATCGTGGCGCGCAGGGGGCAACGCCGATAAGTCAATCGCTCATGAGTCAATCGCTCATGAGTCAATCGAAAATGAGTCAGCGCACATTGAAAGGCGCGTCCTTGTCGAGCAACGCAGTGCGGATGAAGTGCAGGCAACTCAGAATGCGCTGCAGGTCGTGATGCTTGTCGCGATCGGCATGAACCGTTTGCAGCACGTCTTGCGCGATCCAGGTGGCCGAGCGCACGGATACCAGCGCGTGTTCGAGACTACGCGCGCCGGGGCACTCGAAAAGCCGCGCGAGGTCGTCGCGGGTTCGCTCGACGGTACTGTCCCATCGCGAATGGAGTGCGTGCGCGTAATCGGCGCGCACCGCCTCGTTGCGCAGATCGACTACGGCGTGTCCCACTTCAAGTGTCGCGCGCATCCAGCGCGAGGCATCACGGCGACGCCGGGAGCGTCGCGCCCACAGCACACGCAGTTGCGAAGTGAGATCGTGCGTGCTCGACTGAAAGCGTTGATTGAGTCCCGGCAACTCGTCCTTGCATGCGGATACCGCTTGCGCGCGCAGATCGCCGAGGATTTTCCCGATGAGCCAGGGCATATCGGCCGGGAAAACAATCGCGAAGACGAGCGCCGCCAACAGCAGCGACGCGGTGAGCGCGATGCCATTGTTGATCAGCAGATCCGGCACGTAAGTTACGACGTTGTCGGGTCCGGCGAGCAGGCAGAAGAACACCGAGAAGCCGATCCCATATCCCGCCGCAAGCTTGGGGGTGGCGACGAATGCACCGAGCGCAAGCACCGGCGCAGCGTCATGCGCAGCAGCGGAAAGCCGTCGATGTTGGGATACACGTAGCAGGTGAAGAGGTAACCGGTCATGGTCGCCAGCACCGCGCAGACGCCCATCTGTACGGCCATCTTCCAAGGGTTCGGCGCGGTCGACGTCAGCGCGCATACCAGCGCCGCGCCGATCACCGCAAGGCCGCCGCTGGGCCAATCTGTCGTGATCCAGAACCAGCCGGCGATCGCCATGACCACAGCCGCACGGATAAAAGTCGACGCGACGACAAAGCTGTTGGTTTTGCTCACGTAGCGACTGGTGGTCCGCGGCTGGCTCCCCGGCTTGCGCAGCGTCAGAGATGAGTAAGTCCTCGAGTAGCGGATCCATTCGTCGACGAACCGGTACAGCAGTTCCGCCGCCGTATCGAAGTCCGCAGCGATTCAGCGGGCGAGGCTTCCAGCGGCCGTCTCGTTTCGCGCACGAGCCGGGGCAAACTCGCCTGAAAGTGCTGCAAGCGGGCCGCCATTCGCGATGCATCGACTGCAGCATCGGGCTGTTGGACCATGAGCGCGGCGAGTTCGCTGAAATATGGTTTGATCGCCGTGGCGATCGGCGCCGAACCGTTGACGCGCAGACGCTTGAGCAGTTGATGCAGCGCGTGCAGCCGCGCGCAGGCATCCATGAACTCGCTGTTCAGACGGCCGAGATGCTCGCTGCGTGAATGCATGGCCGGATCTTCGAAGGCGGCAAAAGTGCGCGTCGCCTCGAAACCGACGATCTCATCGACGAGATCCGCAAAACGCCGCTCAAATTGGCCACGCTCGATGCCGCTATCCAACACATCGGCGGCGAACGCTGTAAAATTTGCGTATCGAATCTGCAGCGCGTGCCGCAGTGCGAGGCTGGATCGCTGTGGCACGATCAGCGCGCTCACCGCGCTCGAGGACACGATGCCGACCGCTACTTCCGCCGCGCGCGTAAGCGCCGCCAGAAACAGGTCGTGAGGCGCCGTGATATTCGGGATGCCGATCAGCGCAGCGGCATAACCCGCGAGCACGAAGCCATACCACCTGAAATGCCGAAACCGGACCGCTGCCGCAATACAGGCGCTGACCCAGCCGATCATGCCGAGCATGTACAACTCGGGCTGCTGGACGAACAATGCGCCCAGCACCAGTGCAGCGACTGTGCCCGCCGCAGTCCCGAGAATCCGGTAGAGACTCTTGGCGAGCACCATTCCGCTGAACGGCTGCATCAGCACGAACACAGTAGTCATCGCAATGCCCAGCGCCAGCAGACCGGCGGTCACCGTTTTCAACAGATGCAGCCAGATCAGGTCATCGCTATCTGCCCAGTCGAGAACAGCCCGACTGAGTGGCCGCAACATGAAGCTCCACTGCCGGACGGAATCGGCCGTCGGTTCGATCGCATGTTCGCGCTTTATCTGAAAGCAATGCAGCCGGGTTGGCCGCCGAAAGAAACACCGGCGAAGACTGCTCACTCCGGCAGACAAGGCGCCGATTGTAGGAGCATGCTATGCGTGCATTAAGAGGACAGGCGCGGAACGTTCCTTCCAAAACGAACAACAATGCGCATCCGAGACAGGCGGACAATACGGCCTCTGCCGTGAAATAGAAGGATTGATGGATACGTTACAAAATATGCGAGTGTTCGTGCGCGTGGTCGAAGCCGGGAGTTTCACCGGTGCCGCGCAGTCGCTCAATTCAACGACCGGCGCGATGTCCCGCGCGGTTTCGGAACTCGAAGCTCATCTGCGGACCCGGTTGCTGAACCGCTCCACGCGACGGCTTGCGCTGACCACTGCGGGCGAGCGCTACCTGAAGCGATGTCAGCAGATACTTGCAGATGTCAGCACGGCGGAAGAAGAAGCCAGTTGTGCGCACGAGCGCCCGAGCGGCGCTTTGCGAATGCATAGCTTTGCCAGCATCGGCCAGCACTACGTGTTGCCGGCCATCTCGCGCTATCGCGCGCTGTATCCGGAGGTGACAGTCGAGCTGACGTTGTCGCAGCGCATGCCTGATCTCTTTGAAGGCAGCGCGGACGTCGCGGTGATCGGCGCTTCCACTTTGCCTAATTCGGATCTCGTGTCGCTTCCGCTCGGAACGACCTTCAGCATCTTGTGCGCTTCGCCCGCGTATGTGCGCGCCCACGGCGCGCCGCAGAAACCGGCCGATCTGGCACACCACGAGTGTCTGATCCTGCACACCCCGGCGTTTCCGCCGCACGATTGGGTGCTCGAAGGGCCGAATGGCTGCGAAACGATGGAGGTGAATGGGCCTGTGCACGTGAACATCGCCGAGTCGCTGATCGTCGCGATTCGCGAAGGAATGGGCATTGGCATGCTGCCGCTATACGCGGCAATTTCCGGGTTGCGTGATGGAACGTTAGTGCGCGTATTGCCGCAATATACGGCGCAGAAGATGAATATTTACGCGCTGTATCCGTCGCGCAAGTTCATCGATGCGAAGACGCGGACCTGGGTCGAGTTCTTGCGTACACATCTGCCCAAAGTCATTGCACGCGACGAAGCATTGCTTGCAGAAGTCGACAAAGCGCAGATTAGCGATGGTGGGATACCCGCTGGTGCGAGCAGCGGCGCGGATATCTCGGCGCAGTAAGTCATGGGGCAGATCTGATGCTGGGCGCCGCTGGCTGTGCGTGAGTACGGCAGCGGCGCGGAGTGGGCGGAGAGCGGAATGCCGCGGGTGAATTGCGCCGTAGCGGTTGCTGGACGCGGGTAGCGGAGCAGGTCGGGTTGTTCGTGTCGGATTCGTGTCGGGTTTTCGCGCTGATCCGGTTCTGTAAGGGCGGTGTGGAGGGGTTGGTAAACGCAGAAACCCCACCTTTTTGGGGTGGGGTTTCTGTCTGCTGCGGGGGAGCCTGACGATGACCTACTTTCACACGGGTAATCCGCACTATCATCGGCGTGGCGTCGTTTCACGGTCCTGTTCGGGATGGGAAGGGGTGGGACCGACTCACTATGGTCATCAGGCATGACTTGTTGCCGTACTGCCCATGGGGCAATACCGCCAATCGGGAAGAAGTAGTTTCTGGTGATGCTCACCAGAGGGAGATTCGGGGGGTTGTGTTGTTTCTGGCACAACACTGATCTCAACCGTGCGTGGTGTCCTGCCCCCTTCGGGGGTGGGGTCCTGGTAAATGCTGAAGCATCCGCCATGACCGGCACAAAACACACCTGTTATAGGATCAAGCCTTACGGGCAATTAGTATCAGTTAGCTTAACGCATTACTGCGCTTCCACACCTGACCTATCAACGTCCTGGTCTTGAACGACCCTTCAAGGGGCTCGAAGCCCCGGGGATATCTCATCTTAAGGCGAGTTTCCCGCTTAGATGCTTTCAGCGGTTATCTCTTCCGAACATAGCTACCCGGCGATGCCACTGGCGTGACAACCGGTACACCAGAGGTTCGTCCACTCCGGTCCTCTCGTACTAGGAGCAGCCCCCTTCAAATATCCAGCGCCCACGGCAGATAGGGACCAAACTGTCTCACGACGTTTTAAACCCAGCTCACGTACCTCTTTAAATGGCGAACAGCCATACCCTTGGGACCGGCTACAGCCCCAGGATGAGATGAGCCGACATCGAGGTGCCAAACACCGCCGTCGATATGAACTCTTGGGCGGTATCAGCCTGTTATCCCCAGAGTACCTTTTATCCGTTGAGCGATGGCCCTTCCATACAGAACCACCGGATCACTATGACCTGCTTTCGCACCTGCTCGACTTGTCGGTCTCGCAGTTAAGCACGCTTATGCCATTGCACTATCAGCACGATTTCCGACCGTACCTAGCGTACCTTCGTACTCCTCCGTTACACTTTGGGAGGAGACCGCCCCAGTCAAACTGCCTACCATGCACTGTCCCCAGTCCGGATAACGGACCAAGGTTAGAACCTCAAACAAACCAGGGTGGTATTTCAAGGGCGGCTCCACGCAGACTGGCGTCCACGCTTCAAAGCCTCCCACCTATCCTACACAGACCGGTTCAAAGTCCAATGCAAAGCTACAGTAAAGGTTCATGGGGTCTTTCCGTCTAGCCGCGGGGAGATTGCATCATCACAAACACTTCAACTTCGCTGAGTCTCGGGAGGAGACAGTGTGGCCATCGTTACGCCATTCGTGCAGGTCGGAACTTACCCGACAAGGAATTTCGCTACCTTAGGACCGTTATAGTTACGGCCGCCGTTTACCGGGACTTCAATCAAGAGCTTGCACCCCATCATTTAATCTTCCGGCACCGGGCAGGCGTCACACCCTATACGTCCACTTTCGTGTTTGCAGAGTGCTGTGTTTTTATTAAACAGTCGCAGCCACCAGTTTATTGCAACCCCTTCACCCTTCTGGCGCAGGCCAGTCAGGCTACAGGGGCGTACCTTATCCCGAAGTTACGGTACCAATTTGCCGAGTTCCTTCTCCCGAGTTCTCTCAAGCGCCTTAGAATACTCATCTCGCCCACCTGTGTCGGTTTGCGGTACGGTCCTGTTAAACTGAAGCTTAGAGGCTTTTCTTGGAACCACTTCCGATTGCTTCTTCACCTAAGTGAATGGCCTCGCACCCTTGAATTCCGCGCCCGGATTTGCCAAAGCGCCTTCTCCAATGCAAGGACCGGGACTTCCAACACCCGGACAACCTTCCGCGATCCGTCCCCCCATCGCATTTAACAATGGTGCAGGAATATTAACCTGCTTCCCATCAGCTACGCATTTCTGCCTCGCCTTAGGGGCCGACTCACCCTACGCCGATGAACGTTGCGTAGGAAACCTTGGGCTTACGGCGAGGGGGCCTTTCACCCCCTTTATCGCTACTCATGTCAGCATTCGCACTTCCGATACCTCCAGCACACTTTTCAATGCACCTTCGCAGGCTTACGGAACGCTCTCCTACCATGCACATAAATGTGCATCCGCAGCTTCGGTATATTGCTTAGCCCCGTTACATCTTCCGCGCAGGACGACTCGATCAGTGAGCTATTACGCTTTCTTTAAAGGATGGCTGCTTCTAAGCCAACCTCCTGACTGTTTTAGCCTTCCCACTTCGTTTCCCACTTAGCAATATTTGGGGACCTTAGCTGGCGGTCTGGGTTGTTTCCCTCTTGACACCGGACGTTAGCACCCGATGTCTGTCTCCCGTGATTGCACTCTTCGGTATTCGGAGTTTGCTATGGCGTAGTAATCCGCAATGGACCCCACAACCATGACAGTGCTCTACCCCCGAAGGTGATACACGAGGCACTACCTAAATAGTTTTCGGAGAGAACCAGCTATTTCCAGGTTTGTTTAGCCTTTCACCCCTATCCACAGCTCATCCCCTAACTTTTCAACGTTAGTGGGTTCGGACCTCCAGTACGTGTTACCGCACCTTCATCCTGGCCATGGATAGATCACCTGGTTTCGGGTCTACACCCAGCGACTGAATCGCCCTGTTCGGACTCGCTTTCGCTACGCCTGCCCTAATCGGTTAAGCTTGCCACTGAATGTAAGTCGCTGACCCATTATACAAAAGGTACGCCGTCACCCCCTTGCGAAGGCTCCGACTGTTTGTATGCATGCGGTTTCAGGATCTGTTTCACTCCCCTCCCGGGGTTCTTTTCGCCTTTCCCTCACGGTACTGGTTCACTATCGGTCGATCACGAGTATTTAGCCTTGGAGGATGGTCCCCCCATCTTCAGACAGGATTTCACGTGTCCCGCCCTACTTCTCGTACACCCAGTTCTTCCTCGCTGTTTTCGTCTACAGGGCTATCACCTGCTATGGCGGCACTTTCCAGAGCCTTCGACTAACAATGAAGATAAAGAGTACAGGCTGGTCCCATTTCGCTCGCCACTACTCTGGGAATCTCGGTTGATTTCTTTTCCTGCGGTTACTTAGATGTTTCAGTTCACCGCGTTCGCTTCACGTAGCCTATGTATTCAGCTACGGATGACCCATACGGGCCGGGTTTCCCCATTCGGATATCGGTGGATCAAAGCTCGTTTGCCAGCTCCCCACCGCTTTTCGCAGGCTACCGCGTCCTTCATCGCCTGTGATCGCCAAGGCATCCACCACATGCACTTGTTCGCTTGACCCTATAACGGGTGTGTCTCTCTCGAGTCACATGCCGCTACAGGTTGAGTATTCGTGTTGCGCCGTATTCCAAAGCAATCTTTCGATCACCTTTAAAATACATTGATACAATCACAACCCTGATTCACCTACTCAATCACCCATCTCTAAGTGACCTTTCGTGAATCTCTTTACTACTTCTTCCTGATTGTTAAAGAACGACAGCCGATATCGCGATTGCCATAACCGCGTATCACTCTGACTGGCTCAATCGCCAATGCACAACGCTCTGCTTCTCTCGCAGAACGCTACGCATTGAGGATTGGTGGAGGATGACGGGATCGAACCGACGACCCCCTGCTTGCAAAGCAGGTGCTCTCCCAGCTGAGCTAATCCCCCAGTCATGCACAGATCAGATCTGCTTTCATCCCAAGGGGTTCACCGGTCAGCCACCGCAGAATCAGTGGTGGGTCTGGATGGATTCGAACCATCGACCCCCGCCTTATCAAGACGGTGCTCTAACCGACTGAGCTACAGACCCCTGAGTCCGTCTGCGTATCTGTCTTCAATTTCACAGCCGATAAGCGTGAGCGCTCAACGTTTGACACGTCAGCTCGGGAAAGGAGGTGATCCAGCCGCACCTTCCGATACGGCTACCTTGTTACGACTTCACCCCAGTCATGAATCCTACCGTGGTGACCGTCCTCCTTGCGGTTAGACTAGCCACTTCTGGTAAAACCCACTCCCATGGTGTGACGGGCGGTGTGTACAAGACCCGGGAACGTATTCACCGCGGCATGCTGATCCGCGATTACTAGCGATTCCAGCTTCACGCACTCGAGTTGCAGAGTGCGATCCGGACTACGATCGGTTTTCTGGGATTGGCTCCCCCTCGCGGGTTGGCGACCCTCTGTTCCGACCATTGTATGACGTGTGAAGCCCTACCCATAAGGGCCATGAGGACTTGACGTCATCCCCACCTTCCTCCGGTTTGTCACCGGCAGTCTCCCTGGAGTGCTCTTGCGTAGCAACTAGGGACAAGGGTTGCGCTCGTTGCGGGACTTAACCCAACATCTCACGACACGAGCTGACGACAGCCATGCAGCACCTGTGTTATGGCTCCCTTTCGGGCACATCCACCTCTCAGCGGACTTCCATACATGTCAAGGGTAGGTAAGGTTTTTCGCGTTGCATCGAATTAATCCACATCATCCACCGCTTGTGCGGGTCCCCGTCAATTCCTTTGAGTTTTAATCTTGCGACCGTACTCCCCAGGCGGTCAACTTCACGCGTTAGCTACGTTACCAAGTCAATGAAGACCCGACAACTAGTTGACATCGTTTAGGGCGTGGACTACCAGGGTATCTAATCCTGTTTGCTCCCCACGCTTTCGTGCATGAGCGTCAGTATTGGCCCAGGGGGCTGCCTTCGCCATCGGTATTCCTCCACATCTCTACGCATTTCACTGCTACACGTGGAATTCTACCCCCCTCTGCCATACTCTAGCCCGCCAGTCACAAATGCAGTTCCCAGGTTAAGCCCGGGGATTTCACATCTGTCTTAGCGAACCGCCTGCGCACGCTTTACGCCCAGTAATTCCGATTAACGCTTGCACCCTACGTATTACCGCGGCTGCTGGCACGTAGTTAGCCGGTGCTTATTCTTCCGGTACCGTCATCCCCCCGCCATATTAGGGCAGAGGATTTCTTTCCGGACAAAAGTGCTTTACAACCCGAAGGCCTTCTTCACACACGCGGCATTGCTGGATCAGGGTTGCCCCCATTGTCCAAAATTCCCCACTGCTGCCTCCCGTAGGAGTCTGGGCCGTGTCTCAGTCCCAGTGTGGCTGGTCGTCCTCTCAGACCAGCTACAGATCGTCGCCTTGGTAGGCCTTTACCCCACCAACTAGCTAATCTGCCATCGGCCGCCCCTGTAGCGCGAGGTCCTAAGATCCCCCGCTTTCCTCCGCAGAGCGTATGCGGTATTAATCCGGCTTTCGCCGGGCTATCCCCCACTACAGGACACGTTCCGATGTATTACTCACCCGTTCGCCACTCGCCACCAGGGTTGCCCCCGTGCTGCCGTTCGACTTGCATGTGTAAGGCATGCCGCCAGCGTTCAATCTGAGCCAGGATCAAACTCTTCAGTTCAAACCTGTTACTGTTTTTTCGGTCTCTTCCGAGACCGGTCGCTCACTCAACGTACTGACGAATGATCCAACCATCTTGCGACAGTCAAACCTTCCTTTCATTACTGTGTGAGACTTGATACTTTCGCTTCTCGGCAGACCCCGAAGGATCCGCCTCGCATCGCGCATCAAGCGCCCACACTTATCGGCTGTTAATTTTTAAAGATCGGTTACGCATTCACCACCGAACCGCCACCACCGCAATTGCCAACCTCGCAACCACCCGGCACCGCTTCGTTCTGCGTCGCTGCATCAGCAGCAGAGAAACGAGATTATGAAGAACTTTCGCTACGTCGTCAACAGGTTTTTCCAACTTGCCTAACCCGCCCACTTCGCTGAAAGCCTTGCCACTACTGGCTCTCCCGCCTCCCGCACTCCGTTGTCCGAAGCACGAAAGAGCGAGATTCTAGCGAGACAGACTCCGCCTTGCAAGCGTTATTTTGATCTGCATGGATTGCGCCAGAAACGGCAAGAGGATCGCGACAAAGTCAGAGAATCAGCAAGCGCGAAACAGACAGAAACAGCCTGATCCAAACATCTCTCCGAAGGCCAACCGACAGCCTATCAGGCAGCCGCGTGCTTAAGCATCACCCTCTCGACAACGCCCAGATAGTGCTCGATATCCGGCGTCGCGCGGTTCTCTTCTTTGGCGAGATCGTCCCACCTGCGCAGGCGCAATGCATCTTCCGCGTAGGGCTTCTGCAGAAACGCGTCCGCTTCCTCCTTGCGGAAAATGCCGCCCTGCAGTTCCAGACTCCTCACCGAATCGGCGGAAAGCCGGCCGAAATACGTGTCGTCGATCGCGCACAGGCAGCGCTTCGCGTCGACGTGCAGGCGTATCGGCTCCAGCACCGCGTCCGACAACACCGGCCGTAGAAACGGCAGCGCGAAATACTGATGCAGATCGTCGATACCCCGCTCCGTCGGCGTCTCACCCTGCAGATTGAGCAGGTGCCCGAGGTCGTGCAGAAACGCCGCGGCGACCAGGTCGTCGTCAGCGCCAGCCTCTTGCGCCAGTAAGCCGCTCTGCAGTGCATGTTCCAGTTGCGTGACCGGCTCGCCGCTATAAGCCATCTTGCCGTATTGCTCGAACAGGGAACGGATGTCCTTCACACTCAATGCCACGTTATCACTCCCACGGTAATGAAAAAGTCTTCAGATTGGTGAAGCTCTTCATGGCTTCCTGAACACCTTCCTTATAGCCAAGTCCGGAGTCCTTGATGCCGCCGAACGGCGTCAACTCGATCCGGTAGCCGGGCACTTCCCACACATTGACCGTCCCCACGCGCAATTCGTTGATGAAACGCGTGATCGCATCCTGCCGGTTCGTGCACACACCTGACGACAACCCGAACGCCGTGCCGTTGCTGATGCGGATGGCGTCGTCGAGCGTGTCGAAGGTGATGATCGGCGACACGGGGCCGAAGGTTTCCTCCCGCACCAGCGTCATCGACGGATCGACGCCGTCCAGCACCGTCGGCGCATACAACGCGCCGTTGCGCTGATTGCCGGTCAGGAGACGCGCCCCGCTCGCCACCGCCTCGTTCACGCGCGCTTCGAAAAGCTGCGCCGCGGCAACATCGATCACAGTGCCCATCTGACTGGATGCATCGAACGGGTCGCCGAAACTCCAGGCGCGCGTCTTCTCGACGACCAGATCGGTGAAATCCGCGGCCACGCTCTTTTGCACCAGCATCCGCTTGACCGCGGTGCAGCGCTGCCCGGAGTTCTTATAGGAGCCCTGCACGGCAAGCGTCGCCGCACGTTCGAGATCGGCGTCGTCGAGCACGATCAGCGGATCGTTGCCGCCCAACTCCAGCACCACACGCCGGTACGCCGCTCTCGCCGCAATGTATTTGCCGATCGCCACGCCGCCCGTGAACGTGACGAGTTCCGCCAACGGATGCGTGATCAGTTCATCGGCGATTTCTCGCGGATCGCCAGTCAGCACCTGCAGCATCGGCGCGGGCAAGCCGGCTTCGTACAGAATATCGGCGAGATAGAGCGCCGACAGCGGCACCTTTTCCGACGGCTTCAGCACCACCCGATTATTGGTCGCGATAGCCGGCGCGATCTTGTGCGCAACCTGGTTCATCGGATGGTTGAACGGCGTAATCGCCACGATCACACCCGCCAGCGGCTCGCGCTGCGAAAACACACGGCGTTTCTTGCCGTGCGGCGTCAGATCGCAGGAAAAGCTCTGCCCGTCGTCACGCACTGCCTCGATCGAAGCAAACTTCAACACGTCCGCCACGCGGCCGATCTCGTAACGTGAATCCTGCTTCGACAAGCCCGACTCGCGCGAAATCAGATCCGACGCCTCTTCAGTCCGCTCGCGTATCAGCGCCGCCGCCCGCTCCAGAATCTGCGAGCGTTCGTAACGCGTGAGCTGTGCCTGATAGGCTGCCGCGTACTCGAACGCAGCACGCACGTCGTCGACACTCGCCAACGGCACCGTGCCCACGCGCGTTCCCGTATACGGATCGAACACGTCGAGCGTGCGCGAGCGCGTCACGCGCTCGCCTTTGAGCCGCAGCGCTTCCGCCCGAAAAGCCGGATGGTCCCGCAGCGTGGCGTTCATGATGCCGACACGCGATTCAAGGCGATGTCGAAGATATCGAAGTTGCGCAGTCTCCTGCCGCCGCTGCCGCCGCTGGACGGCAACGCTTCGACACGCCGGTTGAACAGCAGCGGCACTTCCTGTTCGGAAACACCGCCATGCGAGCGCAACGGTACGGTCAACCCGGAAAGATCATGCTCATCGCGCCGTGTGCCGAGCACCACATGCTTCGTGCTGACCACGACGATATCGCCGACGCGATCGCTCGGCAGTTCGAAGCGTTCGCACGCCGCACTGTTATCGAGCACGGTTTCGATCCCCTGCAAGCCGCCGATCCGTTCGATCACCTGCGCGACGCTGACGTCGCGCGGCAGATAGATCGTCGCGAACGAGCCGAGCGCGCCGTGATGCACCACGTAAGGATCCGTGATCGGCAGAATGACGCGCGCACGGCCGGCACCGAGCCACTCGTCCAGCACGTCCTGCAGATAGATCACATTCGGCTCGCCGGTCTGCGGATCGTGCTTCGCGTTCATGCCGTGATCGGCGGTCAGGCCGATCACCCAGCCGAGCGCGTCGAGCTTCGCGAGGTAGCTGTCCACCATCGCGTAGAACGCGTTGGCGCCCTCGGTGCCCGGCGCGAATTTGTGCTGGATGTAATCGGTGGTCGACAGATACATCAGGTCGAGCTTGCGGGTTTGCGCGAGCCGCACGCCGGCGGCGAACACGAATTCGGACAACCCCGCGCTATACACATCGGGCACCGGCAAGCCGACCAGATCGAGTACTTCGCCAATGCCGTTTTCTTCGAGCTTCACCTTGTCGGCTTTTTCCGCCGAGAAGCAGATGCCCTTCAACTGCCAGCCGAGCAGCCGGCGCAGTTTGTCTTTCGCCGTGACCACGGCCACCGCGGCGCCCGCTTCGGCGGCGGCGGCCAGCAAGGTGCCCGCGCGCAAATAGGCGGGATCGTTCATCATCACTTCCGCGCCCTCGCCGCCGTTCGCGTGCGGATCCCAGAAGTAATTGCCGCAGATGCCGTGCACCGAAGGCGGCACGCCGCACACGATCGAGAGATTGTTCGGGTTGGTGAACGACGGAATCACGCAGTCGCCCTTGAAGGCGCTGCCGCCCTTGAGCATCTTGCCGATGAACGGCGCGACGCCCGCCGCGACCGCGGCTTCGAGATAGTCGAATTCGCAGCCGTCGACGCACACCACGACTGTCGGTTGCGAAGGTAGCCGGTAGCTGCGGCCGTTGACTTCGATCGTGCGTCCGCTCGTGCTCGTGCTCGTATTTGCCATCGTCGCCTTCCATGCGTGCCGGGCACGCGTGTTGTAGTCAGTCCGTTGCCACTACCTCAACCGTTCGATGCCGGCGGCATGCGCACCATGCCCAACGGCCCGGCCGGTTCGCACGCCGCATGAGCGCGCTGCAAGCCGCCGTTCACATGCGCATGCATCAGCGCCGCGGCACGCCCGGCGTCACGCGAAGCGAGCGCCGTGAGAATCGCGCGATGCTCGGCCAGCGAGCGCTCCATCGCATCGGCATGTACCACCAGCGCGGCACGTCGAAACAGGCTCAACTCGCACACCAGCCTGCGGTACGTCTCATACAGCTTCAGATTGCCCGACGCCGCCACGAGCGCGTCGTGAAACGCCACGTTGGCGCGCGCGTAGGCGTCGTGGTCCCGCGCGTCGCGCGCCGCGCGCATGGCGTCGAGCCAATCGCGCAATACCGCGAGCTTGCCGGCATCGATACTCGCCGCCAGCATCCTGCACGCCGCCTCTTCGAGCACCGCACGCACCGCGTAAATCTCGTCCGCTTCCGCCAGCGAGACCGTCCGCACGAATACGCCGCGATTCTTCTCGGTACGCACGAGGCCGGCCTGCTCCAGCGCGCGAAACGCCTCGCGCACCGGACCGCGCGACACTTGCAGACGCGTGGCCCAGTCGGCTTCGTTGAGCTTGTCGCCGGGCGCGAGCGCCCCCTCGATGATGTGCCGTTCGATTTCGTCGCGAACCAGCGTCGTCAGCGAATGCCTGCGCACAACCTCAATCGGATCGACAGAAGCAGTTTGCATATATTCGGTCATTTTGACAAATTTTGCCACATCGATATGTGTAGACGCGCCGTCATGGCACGCCTGCACATGCATCAGAAGTTGCTCGTCAGTCCGCCCGACGGCGCGGCACGCGCGCCGCGATCAGCAGCAGCGCAGCCAGCGAGACCAGCAGAAGAATCAGCGACAGCGCGGAAGCCGGCAGGTAATAGCCGCGTTCCACCTGACCGACGACCACGATCGGCACCGTCGCGAAGCCCGGCGGATACACGGTCAGCGTGGCGCCGAGTTCGCCGAGCGAGAGCGCGAACCCCAGCGCGAGACTCGCGCGGATCGCCGGCACCAGTTGCGGCAGCACGACGCGGCGCAACACCATCGAAGGCGGCGCGCCGAGACTCGCCGCCGCTTCGCGCAGAATCGTGAGCTCCGGGCGCAACGCGGCGGCGGCGCACCGGTAGCAGAACGGCAACACGAGCGCGAGCTGCACGAACACGACGATCGCCGCGGAGCTCGACAGATCGAGCGGACGCTTGTGATACGCGATCAGCACCGCGAGCCCGAGCACCACGCTCGGCACGCCGTTGGGCATCATCGCAATGGTGTCGACGAAGGCGCCGAGGCCGCGGCGGTCGCGCCCTTCGAGCGCCAGCGCGAGCCACAGGCCGAGAATCGTGCCGAGCACGGCGACGCCCATGCCGATTTCGAGGCTGGTGGTGAGCGCGTCGAAGTCGCTCGAGCCGAGGCGCTCGAACCAGCGCGTGCTGAAGCCGTCGGGCAGGATCGTGCCGGACCAGTGCGCGGCCACGCTCGAGAGCGCGACGACCAGCACCGGCAACACGAACAGCCAGAAGCACAACAGCGCGGCAAAACCGAGAAACAGGCCGCCGAGCATGCGTACCGGCAGACTGCGGCGCACCGGTCGCGCTTTCTTATGCATGACCGGCAAGACGGTCGGATCGAGTTCAACGGCCATGACCCGCTCCTTTTACCTTGCGACGGTTGACCTGGCGGTACAACGCATACAGCGACAAAGACATGATCAGCATCACGACCGCGCCGGCGGCGGCGGTCGGCAGATCGAGATCGACGGTGGCGGAGCTGTAGATCGCCACCGGCAGCGTGATCAGATGCGCGCTGCCGAGCACGAGCAGAATGCCGAACTCGTTGAGCGTCAGCAGAAAGCACAGGATGGTGCCGGCGGCGATGCCCGGCCACGCGAGCGGCAGGATCACCCTGGCCGCGACCATCCAGCCGCTCGCGCCGAGGCTGCGGGCGGCTTCGATCAGACGCATATCGAGCGTGGCGAACGAAGCCAGCGTGGGACGCACTACGAACGGCGCGTAGAACACCACCTCCGCGAGAATCACGCCGCCTACGCCGAACAGGAAATCGAGCGGCGGCGCCTGCAGATGAAAGAGCCGCTGCAAGCCGATGCTGACCGAACCCTGCGAGCCGTACAGAAAGATCAGCGTGAAGGCGACCAGAAACGACGGGAACGCGACGAACAGTTCGAGAAAGCGCGTGATCATGCGCGCGCCGGGGAACGGCTTGAAGAACAGCATCGACGCGAGCGCGACGCCGAGCAGCGACGCGAGCCCGGCACTGGCGAACAGGATCCACAGCGTGGTGCCGATCACGCCACTCGTTTCGGGATTGCTGAAGAACGCCGAATAAGCCTGCAGGCTCAAGCCATGCGGGCCGGTCAGACTGAGCAGCACCAGACGCACGAGCGGATAGATGACCAGCGGCCCGAGCACCACCACGGCGATGAACAGCAGGTGCCATTGCGCAGCGCGTTCGCGGCGCTTCACCGCGGCCGTATGTGAGGCGGCGCTGGCGCTGCGGCGCGCGTCGGCGGCGGCTGTGCCGAGCGGGTTCGGCGTATCAGGGGTTGATAAGGACGACATCGTCAGCCTCGTAACGCAGGGAAACACGCGCGCCCTTCTCCGGCATCATGCCGTGGCCGCGCTGCATGGTGACGAGCACCGGCTCGTTGGGCATCGCGTCCAGTACGACGGAAACCGACAACACCGCGCCATACCATTCGACCGAGGCGATCGCGCCGTGCAAGTGCCCTTCGCCGAGCGGCACGATACGCAGCGCCTCAGGACGCAGGCAGGCCACGCGTTCGCGCTCGTTGTGGCGTACGTCGCTCATGCTGAACGCCACCTGCGGCGGCAGCAGATTGGCCGCGCCCAGATAACGCGCGACAAAACCGTCGGCGGGCGTGTCGTACAACTGCTGCGGCGTGCCGAGTTGCGCGATGCGGCCTTCGCGCATCAGCAGCGTGCGGTCGGATAGCACCAGGGCGTCGTCCTGATCGTGCGTCACGCAGACAATCGTCAGATTCGGCAGACGCTCATGCAGCGCCTTCAGCTCGGAACGCACCGACGCGCGCAGATTGGCGTCGAGTGCGGAAAGCGGTTCGTCGAGCAGCAGTACGTCGGGCTCGATCACGAGCGCGCGAGCGAGCGCCACGCGCTGCTGCATGCCGCCCGACAGCTGCGCGGGCATCACGTGACCGGCCTCGCCCAGTTGCACCAGCTTCAATGCATCGGCCACACGCCGGGCGATATCTTTGGACGGCGTGCGGCGCGCGCGCAAGCCGAAGGCCACGTTCTCGAACACCGACAGATGCGGGAACAGCGCATAACTCTGGAACAGCAGGCCGAGATTGCGCTTGTGCGGCGGCACGTGGGTGAGATCGTGACCGGCCACGGTCAGCGTGCCGGACAGGCCGTCCGCCTCGATAAACCCGGCGATGAAGCGCAACAGGGTGGTCTTGCCGCAACCGCTGCGGCCGAGCACGGTAAGCAGTTCGCCGCGCTGGATGGTCAGCGACAGATCGTCGAGCACCGTGCGCGAACCGAAACGCACGGTCAGATGGTCGATCTGCACGCCGCCCGGCGTAGTCGAACTCGCGGCATCGAGCGCGTCCGGGGCGGCGCCGAGCGCGCCTGGTTGAGCAAGACTGGCGGTATTCACCGGGTTCATCCTCCAACTGGATTAATACAGATGCAGCGCCTCGGGATTCCCGCGAGCGCCGCCTGATTCTGTGACGTCACCCGGTTACGTGACCGGGTGACGCCGATGACGCTACGAACAACCGCTTACTTCGGCTTGACCACTTCGATCTGCTTGCCCGACGAACCGATCACGTCGTTCTTCCAGCGCGCGGTCCAGTCGGCCTTCTTCGCCATCACCTGATTCCAGTCCACCGGAATCAGCTTCACGCCGGCGATGGCCTGCTTGACGGCTTCACCGTTCTTGCCGGCGAGCGGCACGTCGGTACGGCCCGGAATACCGAAGATGTCCGGCACCTTGGCCTGCACTTCCGTCGACATCAGGTAGTCGATCAGCTTCTTGCCTTCCGCCTGGTTCGGACCGTTCTTGATCAGGCCGATCGCGTACGGCAACTGGAACGTGGTCGGCTGGCCGCCGGGCGCGGCCGCGAGGAACACCGGCTTGAGCGACAGGCCGCCGTTGGCGGCGTCGTCCAGATCCATTTGCAGATCGCCGTTGGCGACCGCGATTTCGTTACGCGAAAGCAGCACGTCGAGATAGCCCGTGCCCTTGGTGTGGAACTTGGCGCTGCTTTCGAGCTTCTTCAGATAGTCGAACGCCTTGTCTTCGCCCATCAGCGACGAGGTCAGGATGATCACCGCCATGCCGTCGCCCGCCGTGGCCGGGTTCGAGTAGGCGATCTTGCCGCTGAAGTCCGGATGCAGCAGATCCGCGAAGGTCTTCGGCTGGGTCTTGGTGACTTCCGGGTTGATCGCGAACGAGAAGTAGTTGTTCACGAAAGTCGCCCATGCCCCGTTCGACGCTTTGGCAATCGCCGGCACGTTCTTGTAGTTGGCGCTCTGATAAGCCTGCAGCAGGCCGCTCTGGTCGGCTTGCTGGATGAACGGCGGCAGCGTGACGAGCACGTCGGCCTTCGGCTGATCCTTTTCGATGGTGGCGCGGTTCACCACTTCGCCGCTACCCGCCGTGACGATGTTGACCTTCACGCCTTCCTTCTTTTCGAAGGCCGGCAGCACGTCCTTATAAAGGTTTTCGAGGCCGTCGGCGGTGTACAGCACCACGGCGTCGGCCGCGTGCGCCTGCATTGCCGTGGCGCCGAATGCCGCTGCGGCGACCAGCGCCGGCAGCAGCTTGCGTGCGAGACCCGCCTTGGCGTGAAGGGAATTCGTCTTTGTCATGTCGCTTTCTCCGAAAGGCAAAAAACCAGACGGTCGGGATATCCCGATACCTGTTGTGATTGAACGGCGGTAGCGCCGCGCCGCTTACGTGTTGCCCGCATCAAGCTGTGTGCAGATTCATGCGGATTGCAGATTGCCAACAACTTTGTTCCCACCTTTCCAGCCCGACTTACAGCCCATCTACGACACTCGCGCTGCCAGCCATGCCTGAAAGGGCACGGCAAGGATCACAGGTTTGCATGACAACGCCATGACGATTCTGCTGAATTCCAAAAAATGACACAATTCGCCAATAATATCCAAATGAATCTTTTCGTCGCCCGGTCCGGGCCGCGCCTGTTTCGGATGATGACGGAGGCTTGTGTGATCCTTGGAAACGACCCGATCCTGTTGACCCCAGGCCCGCTCACCACTTCCTCGCGGACGCGCGAAGCAATGCTGCGCGACTGGGGTTCGTGGGATGCCGCGTTCAACCGCATGACCCACAGCGTATGCGCCGACCTCCTGAAGATCGTACATGGGGAAAACGACTATGTATGCGTCCCGCTTCAAGGCAGCGGAACCTTCGCGGTCGAAGCGGCCCTCGGCACGCTGGTGCCGCGCCAGGGCTGCGTGCTGGTTCCGAACAACGGCGCGTATTGTGCCCGGCTGATCGGAATATTGCAGCGGATGGGCATCGCTTATATCGAATTGGCGCTGCGCGAGGACGAACCGGTCAGCGCCGCCGCCATTGAAGACGCCTTCAACCGCGACTCGCGCATCAGCCACGTCGCGCAAGTGCATCTGGAAACGAGCGCCGGCCTGCTCAATCCGCTCGACGATATCGCCGCGGTATGTCAGCGGCACGGCAAAAGCCTGATCGTGGATGCGATGAGTTCGTTCGGCGCGTTGCCTATCGACCTGCGGCGCGGCGGCATCGACGCGTTGATCTCGGCGAGCGGCAAGTGTCTCGAAGGCGTGCCGGGCATGGGATTCGTGATTGTGCGGCGCAGCGTGCTGGAGGACAGCGAAGGCCGTTCGCCTCCGCTCGTGCTGGATCTGCACGACCAATACGTCTACATGCAGAAGACGACGCAGTGGCGCTTCACGCCGCCAACTCACGTGGTGGCTGCGTTGCGCGAGGCGCTCAACCAGTTCGGCGCCGAGGGCGGCCAGCCGGCGCGCGGTGCGCGTTACGCGCGCAACTGCGCGGCGCTGGTCGGCGCCATGAAAGCGCTCGGTTTCGAGCCGTTTCTGAAGCCCGAAGTGCAGGCGCCCGTGATCGTCACCTTCCACGCGCCGCGCGACCCCGCGTGGCATTTCGCGGCCTTCTACGCGGCAGTCCGCGAGGCCGGTTACGTGCTGTATCCGGGCAAGCTCACTCAAGTGGAAACGTTCCGCGTGGGTTGCATCGGCGCGATCGACGCGAACGAACTGCTCAACGCGGTGGCCGCGATCGGCCGCGCGCTCGAACGGCTCGGCATCCGGGTGAAGTAGAGGGCACAGCCGCGGCGCTCAGGCGATCAGGATTTCCGGACCATGCGCCGTGATCGCCTTGCCGAGAGCGCGCTCCGGCGCCAGCTCGGTCACCAGATAACGCGCCGACTCGATACCGTTGATGCGCACCGGCGTCACGCGGCCGAACTTCGAATGATCGGCGACGACCACCACCATGTCGGCAGCGGCGATCATGCGGCTGCGCACCTCGGCGGCCATGCGGCTGTAGTCGGTCAGATAGCCGTCCGGCGAGATCCCGCCCGCGCCGATGAAGGCAAAATCCGCGTGGTACTGCGTCAGTTGATGGACGGTATCGAGCCCGAAGGTGGCGTCTTCGATATCCGACAGCTCGCCGCCCAGCAGCGTGACGCGGTTGTCGTTGCGGCGGCCTAGCAGCAGCGCGATCCGCCAGTCGTTCGTGTACACGGCCAAACGATGCCGGTCGAGCAACGCCCGCGCCACCGCTTGCGTGGTACTGCCCGAATCGATGATCAGCGACGCGCCGTCCGGCACGAACTCCGCCGCGCGCTCGCCGATGGCGCGCTTCGCACCGGCATTCGCGGCTTCACGGGTATCGAGGTCGGGCTCGCGCCGGTCGCTCGACAGCGCGCCGCCGTGAGTGGTGACCAGCAGGCCGCGCCCGGCCAGCGCGTTCAGGTCACGGCGAATGGTCTCGCGCGACACGTTCAGTTCGCGCACCAGCTCCGCGACCGAGAGCGCGCCGGTTTTGGCGACTTGCGCCAGGATGTATTGGTGACGTTGTTCTGCGAGCATCGATGAAAGGCCGGAAGCCGGCACGCTTGGGTTTCGCCACGGTTGGAGAAGGCCGGCGTATTGTATTACGCGTCGCGCGCCGATGCTCCTCCCGGCGCGCTTACCTGCTAACCTGAACGCCCAGGCCGCGCGCGAATGTCCCTCGATAGCTGTGGACGCCACGCGGCCGGCAAACCGAACTACCAATGCCGCCACTGTTTCGCCGTCTACTGCTGCTGTTCCACGCGCTGCGTTACGGGGCGCGCCTCATCTGGCTTGCCGCGCCGGCAGATCACAAACTGCACTGGATAATCGAGCTGGCCGGCCGCCTGCACGCGGCGGGGCGCAGCGGCCAGAGCCTGAGCCGCGTGCTGCCGGCACTCGGGCCGCTGGCGGGACGATTCGCGCAAACCCTGGCCGAACGGCCCGAACTCGCGAGCGGCACCCTGCACGACGCGATCGACGCAATCGATCACATGGAAGCGCCGCTGCCGCCGCACGAGTCCGAACAGGCGCTCGCGCGCGCGTTCGGCAGGCCGCTCGCCACGCTGTTCAGCGCCGTGGATCTGGTGCCGGTGCGTGGCGGCTTCGCCGAACAGACGCATCTTGCACGGCTGGTGGCGCCGGTGAACGGCCACTACGAAGTGGCGATCAAGCTGGTGCGCGCCGACCAGTTGCAGCAGATCGGCGACGAACTCGCGCTGCTGCGCTGGGTCGCGCGCTGGCTGGAGAACCTTTCCGGCACCGCGCGCCGCCTGCACCTGCGTGCGCAGGCGCAGAGCTTCACGGACGACATCCTGCGCCGCTTCGATCTGCGAGCCGAAGCGGCCAATCTGAGCCAGACCGGCCATCATTTCGACGGCGACGCGCGCATCGTCGTGCCGGACGTGATCTGGGATCTCTGCACCAGCCACACGCTGACGATGCAACGCGTCAGCACCTTGCCGGCGAGCGACCTGACCGGTCTGCATGCGCATCACATCAAACTCGCGCCGCTCGCCGCGCATATCGTCGAAGTGGTCGCCGAGCAGGCGTTCGAGCATGGCTTCTTTCACGCTACGCTCGACGCGCGCCGCGTGCGGGTGAGCGTCGAACCGGACACGCTGGGGCGGCTCGTCCTGGCGGAATTTTCGATCATGTCGAGCCTCTCGACGGACGAACGCGAGTTCTTCGTGCACGGCGCGAGCGCGCTGTTCGACCAGGACTACGCGCGGCTCGCCGACATGCATCGCGATGCCGGGCACGTGCCGCAGGATACGCGCGCCGAGATGCTCGAAGCCGAGTTGCGCACGCGCGCCGAAGCGCATTTCGCCACCGAGCCGGCAAACCGTTCGGCGGGTCCGCTGTTTCATCACCTGCTGCACGCGGTGCAGCCGTTCGAAGGCGCGGTGCCCGCGCGGCTCGCGACCGCGCAGCGCTCGTTTCAGCAAGCCGAAATGCTGGCGCGCGCGCTGCATCCCGGCGCCGATACGTGGAATATCACGCGCGGCGTGCTGGCGGATATCGCACGGCGCGACATCGATCACCGCGGCTGGATCAAGCGGATTACCCACGAGTTGCCGCACCTCGCGCATATGCTGCCGCGCATGCCGCAACTCGCGGTGCGCTATCTGCAGCATGAGCATGATCGCGCGCGCACGCCGCAGCAGAATGCGCGGCTCGTGGCGGAAATCGGCCGGGAGTACCGGCGCACGCGCGTGCTGCTGTGGGCGTGCGCGGTGTGCGGCGGCGCGCTCGGCGCAGGGACTGTGCTGCTGATATGGTGACGGCGGTATCGCGCCGTTCGAGCCACCCCGCACCGATCCGCCTCGCCGGTTGCAGCTTCGAACAAGACGCGCATGGCACCGTTCCGACAAGATGGCGGCTTTGCACACCGCTTTTCACACCTTTTCGCACCTTTTCGCACCAGCCATTTTTCCCGATGCTCGCTTCTTTCATCGCCGCCGTCTTCGTCGTGTCGTGGTCGACCGGTTTCGTGGTCGCCCGCGCGATCACGCCTTACGCTGATCCCAATCTCTTCCTGCTCGCGCGCTTCGGCGGCGCGGCGCTGATCTTCGCGCTGACCGCGCTGGCTGCACGCGCCGCCTGGCCGGGCGGCCGCGACATCGGCAAACATCTGCTGGCGGGCGCGCTGTTGCAAGGCGTGTATCTCGGCGCCGGCTACTGGGCCGTCGCCCAAGGCCAGAGCGCGGGCGTGATGGCGCTGCTCGGCGCGCTTCAACCGCTGGCGACGGCCGCCGTCGCGGCGCCGCTCTTCGGCGAAAGGCTGTCGCGGCGCGGCTGGACCGGCATGGCGCTCGGTCTCTCCGGCGTCGTGCTCGTGCTCGAACCGAAGCTGGCGTCGAGCGCGGCACCGACACCGCACGGCAACGCGCCCGGCTGGCTGGTCGTGCTGATCTCCATCGCCGCGGTCGGCGCGATTACAGCGGGCACGCTGTTTCAGAAAACTTCGCTTGCCAGGGCCGACATTCGCAGCGCGAGCGCGGTGCAGAACTTCGGCGCGGCGCTCGTCGCGGGCGTGTTCGTGCTGGCGCTCGGCGAGCACCGCTGGATTGCGTCGCCTACGTTGTGGGCGTCGCTCGCGTGGGGGATCGTGATGCTCTCCGGCATCAGCGTCACGTTGCTCGTGTGGATGGTCAGACGCGGCGACGCGGCGCGTGCGACCGCGTTGATGTTTCTCGCTCCGCCGCTCGCCGCGCTCGAAGGTTATGCGGGCTTCGGCGAGACGCTGCTGCCGGTGCAGATCGCCGGCTTTGCCGTAGCGCTGATCGGCGTATTGCTGACGCGCTCACGCTGAATCGCGCGGCCGCGAATCAGTCCGCCGGAATCAGTCCGCCGTGTCCGCGCCGGCCGGCACATTCGCGCGCGCCTTGCTGCCGGGCGCGGGCGCCCACGCGGGGCGGCTCTTGCGCTCCGAATCCACCACGACGATGTAACGCCCGGCCCACGGCGTCACCTGGCGATCGCTCTTCAACACCCACAGCGATTTACCGGATTCGACGAGCGCCGCATATTCGGCGTCGAGAATGCCGTAGTGATCGAGAAACGTATTGAGCGATGCGGGAATCCGCACGCAGCCCTTCGAATGACGGATGCCGAGCAGCGGTTCGAGCCGGTCGGGGTCGGTGGCATGCATCTGGAAGCGCATCTGCGACATACCGCCTTTGCCCCAGCCGCGCTCGCCCTGCGCCCAGCCGAGGTCGAAGATCCGCATGTCGCGCTTGCCGTAGCCGCGAATATGGTTTTCGTTCTGCGTGCCTTCCGAGCGGAAATCCATGTTGGCGGGGGTATGCTCGAACACACCGAGCGGCGTGACGAAGTGGTCGTACTCGCCCGGCCGTCCAGTCGAAACCGGCGACGCGCCGATCATCTGCCAGGTGTCGGCCGGCGTGGCGCGAAAGTAGATGAAGAGCGCCTGCACGTTGGCGTTGCGATCGACCAGCACCACATACTCGCCCGACAGGTCGCCCAGCATGTGCGCGCCGAGCGCAGCTTGCAACCGGTCGGCATAGGCTCGCTGATCCGCCGCCGGCACTTTCAGCTTGCGTGTGACGCTCTGCGCGAACACGTCCCGCAGCATGAACGCGCGACGCGGGTCGACCACGCCGGCGGCATCGGGCGCGGCGACAGCGGACGCATTAACGAGCGCCGACGGACGACTCGCCGCGCCCGGCGCCGAGGCTGCAACGGGTGCCGAGGCTGCGATCGCCACGCCGCAGGACAACGCACAAAAAACGGCGCCCAATGCAAACCGTAACGCCCCCGCCAGACGGCGGAAAGAAGGCAATGCGCGCGCGCTGCTCCGCACAGAAGGTCGATACGACATACACGAAACATCGCGCGCATGATCCACCGACGCGAAGCTCACACGGTCCAGTGCAGGCTGGCCAGGCCAGTTGGGGTAGTTCATCGCGTAGTTGAGCAAAACCTGATTATTATTGTCTGCTCGCCGGCTTATGCGGCGCTCTCGGAACGAGGATGTTACTAAGCACATTGCGATCTGTCGATAAAGATTCGACGACTCAGCCATATAGCCGTAATAATCGGGCATATTTGCCGGACAAAGCAGCGAATTAAAAGCGCCGCAAAGGCAAATTAAAGCCGATTAGCAGCGATAAACCGCGAAGAACGGATGTGTCACGGCGCATAAACAGGAACTGCCTCATCACAAGCAGCGCGCTGCTTCGCCTGATCCGGCTGTTGCGCGCGCAACGTTTAACCGTTCGACCTGTGCGCGAGCGCGCAAGGAGCAAAGAGAATCATGACGCCACACGATCCAGTCGCATGCCAGGCGCGCATCTCTGAAGAAATGCATATCGGCCCCACGTTCGACGCGGAATATGAAATCGAGCGCCGGCTTGCTTTTCTCGCGAATTACCTGCGCAGCAACGGCCTGAAAACGTATGTGCTCGGGATTAGCGGCGGCGTGGATTCGACCACTGCCGGCCGGCTTGCGCAACTCGCGGTCGAGCGGTTGCGTGCCGAACATTACGAAGCGCAATTCATCGCAATACGTCTGCCTTACGGTGAACAGAAAGACGAAGCCGACGCGCAACAGGCATTGCGCTTTATTCGCGCGGACCACAATCTCGCCATCGACATCAAACCCGCGGCCGATGCCATGCTCGCCGCGCTGGATAAGAGCGGCGTGCTATTCAACGACGAATCGCAACAGGATTTCGTGCACGGCAATATCAAGGCGCGCCAGCGCATGATCGCGCAATACGCGGTGGCCAGTGCGCGGGCCGGCGTGGTGATCGGCACGGATCACGCGGCCGAGTCGGTGATGGGCTTCTTCACGAAGTTCGGCGACGGCGGTGCCGATGTGCTGCCGCTCGCCGGACTCAACAAGCGTCGCGTGCGCGCGGTGGCCAAGGCGCTCGGCGCACCGGAAGAGCTGGCGCACAAGGTTCCGACAGCCGACCTCGAAATGTTGCGTCCGCAACGGCCCGACGAGGATGCTTACGGCATTCCGTACGATGCTATCGATGACTTTCTGGAGGGCAAACCCGTGAGCGATGCGGCGCGCGCGACTATCTTGCGCTATTACGACGTCACGCGTCACAAGCGGGCGTTGCCGTACACGCCGTTCGATTGGCCGGTGCAGGCAAGCGAAGATTGAAAAAAGCGATGGGGGTTGCAGGCGATACGCCAATATGCCGGCGACGTTGCCTTACGAGCGCGTTGGCGCGTCTGCAATGCGGCCGCCGAGGCGCGCTCGTCGCGCGCCACATTTGGGTACGCGCGACCGCGCCTCTTCAGTGAGACGCTGGCGGTTCGTCGGTGAACAGGTCGGCGCTGGCCTCCAGCGTCAGGCCGCCCAACTGCTTGCCGTGAATCTGCCGCGCGATCACTTCGCCCACGTAGGGCACTTCGGCGTCCAGTTCGACCGTGGCGTAGGCGCCCGGCTTGCCGGCGTCGACCACCTCGATGTTTTTCGCGTAATGCCCGAGTTCGTGCTTGAGGAACTCCCGCACTTCCTGCTCGCTGCACGACTCCGCGATGTTGCGAACGATCAGGTTCATGCAGCCTACCCTCGGCGCGCGCTGCGCCCTGTGCCGCGATCAGCGGCCTGCACCCGCACCGGGCGCAATGCGGCACGCTGTTTTGCCTGCGCGGCGGCGAGTTGGCGGATCAATGCGGTGCCGGCGGCACCCAAGGCGGCCAATGACAAATAGAAGGCAACCATTTAATTCTCCCCTGCGAATTTCGTCCTGTTTTCAGGATAGCCACAATCGGCAGCAAAAGCGATGTGAGACGGCGGCGTCAAACTCAGATCTAAAACCGCCATTAATGCACTGTACCTGAATAAGCGGCGTCAAAAATAGCAATACAGCTGTTCATTTTCCGGTACTGGCCCGGCAAACGCGCCGAACGTGGTAAACGCTGAGCGCAAAAACCGGGCCGCGCTCACGCTTTGCTGCGGCATCCTACGGGGAACGTGCGCAAAAGGCGGGCTGATCGTCGTGATCAGTCCGCCGCTTGCACATTGGCCGAACTCACCCACCACGCGTTCTTGCCCTGCGGCAACTGAACCAGCACCGCGGACGGATCGTCGACGCCGTCGTCGGCTACTTCGCATACTGCGAGACCGTCAGGCAGGCGTTTCACCTCGCCGGCCGACTGGAACAGCGCGATACGTTGCGCGCTCAACGGTCGCAGTTGACGATACACGTCAAAGCTGATTGCCGCCGGCACGTCGCCGCGAATGTGCAGCGTGTCGGCCTCGCCGCAGCGCACCGGCTCCGCGGCGAACACGGCGGTGCTGCCGAACAGACAGCCCAAAGAAAGCGCCATGACGGCAAGACGTGAATGGATCATGATGATTCTCCGAAAACGGAATGGGGCCACGGCTTGCAACCGCAAGCCGTGCGAATGAACGAAAGCGTGCGACCCGGGCGAACCGGCCGCCCTAACCGGCCGCGCCCATCCTCATGGCGGATTGTCGTGTCCGCCGCTGCGGCCATTGTCGCCGCCGGTGGCGACGTCGAGCCGGCTGATGTCGCAAGACGTCTGACTGAAACCCGAGTAAACCACCGACCAGTTGCCGACAATCGCGGCCTGCGCTTCGGCGAGGCTCAATTTGCCTTCGCAAACGCAGCGCTTGAGCATGACCGCCGCGCGCGCCTTGCGGCGCTCGCCCTGCTGGCCCGCCCACGGCAGGAGATCGAGATTCGAAGGTGCGTCCGGCGAGCCGCCGAGCACGATCGGCACACGCCGGTCGAGCGCAAAGGCCACGCCGTTGTCCGCGTCGATGCCGCGCGCGGCAAGCAGGCGGTCTTTGCGCGCCATCAGTTCGTCGAACGGCGGCGCAACCGTGTCGGCATAGCCGGGGCGGCAAATCGTCTCGCCCACCGATTGCTGTGTGACACGTTCGTCGAGCATCCCGGCATCTTGCGCGCGGGCTTCGCCCATGCACAGCGCAAGCAATGCCGCAGAGCCGAGTGCGAGTCCGAGCGCAATGCGCGCGCCGCGCAGAGGACGCGCCACGCCGCGCCGACGGATGGGCGCCGGCGGAGCCGTTTCATATGTACTGCCGGTCGGGTCGCGGAAGTGGTGAGTGCGACGCCTGTCTGCAATGCCTGCGTTCATTCGTCGGCGCACCGGGAGCGGCACGCAATAGTTCAATTCGCAGACCAATTAAAACACATTCAATATGAATAAGTAACAACAGCAGGCCATTTCCGCAACCTGCGGGCGAACATTGCGGATTTCAGAAGCGGTCGAAACCGGCGACGCCACCACCGTGCCAGCACGCCCGCACCCCCAATCCGGATGCGCCGCCGGGCCAGAGCCGCCTGCCAATACCGCTGCGTTCGTCGCCCCGGGCGTGATGCCCACGACACGTCGCGCCTACGTCAATATGCCGCTACCTCGGCACCCGCGCCTGCAGCGCGCGGATACGCGTCAGCGCCTGCGTGTCGGACACCGTCGTGTCGTACATCTTCGCGAGGTCTGCCTTGAGTGCGGTGCGCGACCCGCCGTCGAGATAAACCATATGCCCCGACGGATAAAAGCGCGCCGACAGATTCTGCCGGACCTGCTGGCTCAGCAGCGGCATTTGCTGCAGATCGAGCACGGTCTGATAAAACGGCGTGACGTAGTCGAAGAAGCCGTTTGCCGACAGCACCTTCAGATCGGGATTGAGCGCCATCACCGCCGCCAGGTCGCCTGCCGTGTACAGGATGATGTTGCCCTTCGCGTCGACGCCCTTCTGCGCGCCCGTCGGGTCGATGTGGCCAAAGTCCCAGTACTGGAAGGCCTGATCGTTCAGGTCGGTGAAAGACGAATTCGACGTGTACTTCAACTGCTCGTTCAGATACACGTTCCACATCGTCGTATAGACGCCGGTGACCGCCGTCATGGTCGGGTCGTTGCCGCCCGAATTCGGGTCGATCTTGCCGGCAATGCCCGTGCCGATCGCCGTCACCCGGCCGTCATACTCGCCGAGCGCGAGACCTTTGGACTTCAGCAGCGTAGTCAGGAAGAGCGAATTACCCCGGCTGTCATACGACGCGATATCCAGACTCCAGGCAAGCAGGGTCGTTTTATCGATGCCGGTGTATTCGCTGAGTTTTTCGACCGTTGCCGAGTCCGTGGCCGGAAATTTGCGCAGCGCGGCCAGATAGTCGGTGCGCGCGAACTGCGCCACTTCTTCGGCGAACGTGCCGAGATCGGTCGGCCGCGGCGCGATGCCGAGCTTCTTGTGATACCAGGCGTCCGCGGCCGCCGTGGGCAGTGCGCCGACCGGGTTGCCGGACTGCGTGTAATCGAGAATCGACGATTGCAGCGTAATGCCGTTCAGATCGACGCCGTCTTCGTGCAAGCGGTACGCCAGCACGCAACTGCGCGCCGTGCCGTACGACTCGCCGAACAGGTACTTGGGCGAATTCCAGCGGTTATTCTTTGTCAGAAAGCGCTTGATGAACTGCTTGATCGAGTCGGCGTCCTGATCGACGCCCCAGAAGTCGCGGTTCTTCTTCGGGGCGATCGCCGCCGAGTAGCCGGTGCCGACCGGGTTGATGAAGACGAGATCGCTCTTGTCCAGCAGGCTGTCCGGATTGTCTTCCATCGAATACGGTGCGGGCGGCGTGAAGCTCGGCATCGACGTCTTGATGCGGCGCGGCGCGAACGAGCCCAGCAGCACGAACACCGACGACGACCCCGGCCCGCCGTTGTAGAAGAACGTTACCGGGCGGGCCTCCTCCTTCTGGCTGTCCTGCGTGAACGCCACATAGAACATCCGGGCTTCCGGCTGCGAACTGCTCGGATCGACGATGACGAGATGACCCGCTGTCGCCGTGTAGTTGATCTTGTGGCCGCCGATGGTCACGGAATGATGCGTGATCGCGGCAGTTTCGGTTGTATCGGTGACGGAATCGTCCGGCCCATTGCCGTAGGCGACCGGATCGAAGAACGGCTGATCGCCGGCTTTGTGCGGCGTGCTGGCGGCAGCCGGTGCGGCCGAAGCATGAGAATTGTGCGACGACTGCGGACTAACGGAAGCTGACTCGGTATTCGTCATGATCGCTCCATGGGTTCGTTCACGTCTTGTACGTCGCCCCCAAAGCGGACCTGCAAGTGAACCCGCAGGCGGACCTGCTTCGGGGCGTGTGTTGCAGACTATAGTGCGGCCGCCACCTTCTGACCATTGGGACTGCCGAGGCCCGTGCAGGCATCCCAGCCCGCCGATGCCGCGAAGCTGCCGTTATTGCCTTGCGTGATGTCGTTGCATACGCCCGGCGTCTTGTACAGCTTGGGGTTGATAAAACCGGCCGGCTGCCCTTTCACCGCATTGATGCGCGCGATCAGCGCGGCCCACAGCGGCGCGACCGCACTGGTGCCGCCGACCACCGTCTGCGTACCGTCGATCAATACGCTGTAACCGGTCACCGGAGACGCGTCGCCCGCGACGTCCGGCACGCCGCGTCCGCTGAGCGCCTTCTTGCCGCCGCCAGACGCCGTGGCGGACAAGCCCTTCTGCCACGCCGGCACGGAGAAGGCATGGCTCACCCCGCCGCCGGTCGCCCCGCCATCCGCGCCGTCGTTCCACACTGCCTCATGCGAGATCGAGGTGCCCGACGCGGTGAGGTTCGTGCCGCCGCAGGCCAATACATACGGGCTCGACGCCGGGAAGTCCACCTGGTCGCCGCCGCTCGCGCCGTCGCTCGAACCGCTGTCGCCCGACGCCGCGCACACTGTGACGCCGAGCGCCGCCGCAGACTGCAGCACGCCGTTGAAGGCCTGCAACGACTGGCTGGTCCAGTTCGACTCCGGTGCGCCCCAACTGATGGATATCACCGACGGCTTGTTGGTCGCATCGTGTACCGCGCGGCTCACCGCGTCGATGAAACCGGCGTCGCTGTTCTGCGTGAAATACACCGCGATCTTCGCGCCGGGCGCGATCGCGCCGACGATCTCGATATCGAGCGTGACCTCGCCGTCCGGCCCGTTCGGATCGCCGCTCGGCTGATTGCTGCCCTGATCGACGCCGACCGACTTCACCGTGGGCGACGCAACGCCGAGACTCGCGAAGTAGGACTTGAGATCGGCGGTGTTATACCCGCCGCCCAGTTCGATGATGCCGACGCACTCGCCGCCGCCGTCGCCCTGCGGAAAATGGTAGAGCGACGCGAGTTGCGGCGGAGTGAAGGAAACCTGACGACCCCGCGCCGGCTGGAACGGCGGCCGGATGCGAAAGTGCGGGTGTGCCTGCGGGCGGTTGTCGAGGCCCATCACGGCTTCCACCACGCCGTGCAGATCGTCCGGCACGCTGATCGCTCCGGTGCGGCCACGGAACTGGCCGGCCGTGTGATGTTCGTAATGCTCCAGCTTGACGGCGAACGCGTTCTGGAACTGGGCGATCGTGCCGCCCAGCACGACCGAGCGCGCGGCCGGATCCTCGCGCACCACCGTCAAGCCGTGTTCGGTGGCAAAGGCCTTGACCTTGGCGATGTCGTCCGGCGCGGCGCCGTAGTCTTTTGCGAGTGCCTCGCGCGAGATCGGCTTGACGCCCGGATCGCCGGCTTCGATCCTGCTCATCAGCGCGTCGAACTGCGCCTGCTGCTGACGGCGCAACATGACGAACACCTCGATCCGCTCCGCCGGATCGCATTGCCCCACGACTTTCGAACCCTGTTCCACGGTTCGTTCACTGCCTGGCAGCGGGTGCTTGTTGACCATGATGTCGACTCTCCAGTTAGCGTGACGGTACGCTCCACACAGTGGACCCAGCACGCCACGCGCCTGCACAACCTCATTGCCTGAAGCCGGCGGCAAGTTACTGTTTCAGGGACTGCGTCAAACCGTCCGACCAATCCATTCGAACACAGTTCCGGCGTGCGCGGCAGTTGTCCGGATGGCTAACGGCGAGTCGCATCCATACGGGTACTTCGCCGCTCGCGCTATGATGCTGCAGCGGCAATCCAGCCGTTACATTGCCTCGCGCGCCAGCCGCGCGCACGATCAAAGAATCAGAGGAAGCCCCATGTCAATTTCGATGTATCAAGCATCATTGCCCGTGATGATCCGCGGCCTGACGAACCTGCAGGTCATTCTGGGCAAGGCCGAAGCGCACGCCGCCGCGAAACAGATCGAGCCCTCGGTGTTCACCACCGGCCGGCTCGCGCCGGATATGCTGCCGCTGACGCGCCAGGTCTATATCGCGAGCGACACCGCGAAGGGCTGCGCCGCGCGTCTGGCCGGCGTCGAAGCGCCGAAGTACGAAGACGTCGAACAGACTTTCGAAGAACTGCATGCCCGCCTTCAAAAGACGATCGATTATCTGAAGGAATTCAAGCCGGCACAGATCGACGGCTCGGAAGAGCGCGAGATCACGCTGAAAATGCGCACGGGCCCGATCGAGTTCACGGGCCTGTCGTATCTGCTCGGTTTCGTGCTGCCGAACTTCTTTTTTCACATCACGACGGCGTACGACATTCTGCGTCACAACGGTGTGGAACTCGGCAAGCTCGACTATCTCGGCGGTATCAAGTAGGTATCAAGTAAAGCACGCGTCTGCATGACCTCGCGGCTTGTGCATATGCGGTATGAGCGTTGACGAGCCGCGCTTGCGTGAGGCGGCAAAAAAGGCGTGGGCCACGCCCCGGCAATTTCACATACGCGGCTGGAACGCAATGATCGCCATGCCGGCCAGCGTAAAGACGACACCTGCCGCGTCCCACAGCGTGGGCCGCACTTTGTCGACGCACCATAGCCAGACAATCGCCACCGCCACATACACACCGCCGTAAGCCGCATACACGCGGCCTGCGGCGGTGCCATGCAAGGTCAGCAACCAGGCGAACAACGCGAGGCTGAGCGCGCCCGGTACAAGCAGCCAGATCGGACCGTCCTCTTTCAGCCACCGCCACGGCAAATAGCAGCCGACAATTTCAGCAACGGCGGTCACGGCATAAAGCAGAAAAGTCTTCATTGATGGGTGCAGTAAGTGATGGTGATGCCACAGAGAATGCGCGGCACTCTATCGGCTTTATTAACACAATCACTTTGCGCGCGGGCATGGCGCATGCGAGAGTCTGCGGGTTCTCTCTTTAATTGCCCTTCGCCATGAGTATTGCGTCACCCTGCATCGACATCTGCAAGTTCGACAGCAAAACCGGTTTCTGCGTCGGCTGCCTGCGCACCCGCGACGAATGCAAAAGCTGGAAGAAGATGAAAGACAAACATCGCAGGAAAATCATCGAGGACCGCTCGCGGCGCGAGCATAAGCTGAGCCGGTGAGCGGCCTCGGCCCTCCCCGTGCAGCGACGATCCGCGTCAGGCTCGTCGCGCCATATCGGTCCAGCGAAAGTCAGTCCAGCGAAAGCCGCACGGCAAACCCGATCAGCGCCGCCGAGAAGGTCCAGCGCTGCAGCGTTTGCGCCAGCGGATGAGCCCGCATCCAGGTGGCGATGCGGGCGGCGCCGATCGCATACATCGCGTCGAAACACGCGCCTATGGCGAGCAACACGAGGCCGAGTTCGACCATCTGCAAAGCCACCGGCCCCGCCTCCGGACGCACGAACTGCGGCAGCAGCACCGAACAGAACAACAGCGCTTTCGGATTCAGCAAATTGGTCAGCAGACCTTTGACAAAAGCAGCCCGCAGCGGGCGCGACTCGCCGCTTGCAGTGGCGGCATCAGGCAGCGCGAACACCGGCGAACGAAAAATCTGGATGCCCACCCACGCGAGATAAACCGCGCCGCCATAGCGCACCACGTCGTATAGCCACGGTGCGCTGCGCAACAGCGCGGCCACTCCGCATGCCGACAGCGTCACGTGGGTTGCGCGCGCGAGACCGAGTCCCCCGGCAGCCGCGAAACCGCTGCGCGCGCCGCGTCCGATGCCGGTTTGCAGCAGCAGCGCCATGTCCGGTCCAGGCACGGCGTAGACGACAAAAAGCGCTGCGATATAGACGGCGAGCAGGTGTGCGGAAATCATCGAAGCCTCCTGTTTTTCAGGCCTCTATCTTGCTATCGCCGACGGAGAGTTTGTTGGCGATTTACCGGCCGGTCCGCTTTGAGTTTGGGGGAATACGCTAACATTCTGACTTACGCCTATCTTTTCCTCCAATCCGCCATCAGCATTGCCAACGCCATGACAACCGACCTCGATAAAACCGACCGCGCAATCCTCGCCGCGTTGCAGACGGACGGCCGCATGTCGAATGCGCGGCTGGCCGAAACGGTCGGCCTGAGCGAAACGCCGTGCGCGCGCCGTCTCAAGCGCCTCGAAAACGACGGCTATATCGACCAGTACCGCGCGATGCTGTCGCGCTCCGCGCTCGGCTTCGGCGTGGTGGCCTTCGTTTATGTACGCTTTGCCGTGCACGACCGCGCGGTGGCGACGCGCTTCGAGCGCGAGGTGCAGGCCATCCCGCGGATTCTGGCGTGTCACAACGTGTCGGGCAGCGCCGACTACATCCTGCAGGTGGTGGCACGCGACCTCGACGACTACGGCACGTTCATGCGCGACGAGATGCGCAGTCTGCCCGGCGTGACATCGGTGGAATCGGCGCTGTCGTTGCGAGAGGTAAAGGCCAACGGCGGCCTGCCGCTATCCTGAGCGCGGACGTGGCATAGTCACGCCTTTGAAACGGCGCGAGCCGACCAGACGAATTCGGAGTTTTTCATGGATCACGAACAGGCGCGAGCCGAAGAAACCGCCGCGATGGCGCGTGTACTGACCGCGACGCAGCGGGTGCAGTCGGCCTTCGCGTCGCTGCAGTCGCAATTTCCGCCGGCCGGCAGCGGCAACCCTTCGCAGTTCGCGTTGCAAACGTTCGACGCCGCGCTGCAGGAACTCGAAGATGCGCAAGCCGCATTTGACGAACTGCTTGGCGATCTGCTCGACGGCAATCGTTGAAAAGCCATCCAAAACGACGCCGCCTATGTTTCACCGCTGCATAAGCGCGTGTTTCGAAAACACGCCGTGGCGTCGTGGCCGTTGAAACCGTTGCTCGTGCCCGCGCCAGTCTCGGCCTACCCGCCAATCAGCCGGACGCCGCGCGGTTTCATACTTCAGCGCATGCCCTATCCGGAAGATCAAAACGGACGCGCCCCGCTCAATGCCCGTCCGTTTCGATCACCGGTTCGCAGAGAATCGGAAAGTTGACCGAGTTCGCGATATAGCACTTCTCGTGCGCAACATGATGCAGGTGCGCGGCGAGTTCGACATCGCCGCCCGCGCGAATGACAACATGCGGGCGCAGAACGATCTGTGAAAAACGGCCCTGCTTCGGATCGTCGAGCAGGGTGCCTTCGGCGTTGTCGCGATATGCGGTCACGGCGATGCCGGCATCCGCGCACAGATGCAGATACCAGAGTTGATGGCAGGCGCTGGCCGAGGCGACCAGCAGATCCTCCGGATTCCAACGCTTCGCGTCGCCGAGAAAGACCGCGTCCGATGAACCGGCAAGCTCGGGTTTGCTGCCTGCGGCAATCACATGATCGCGCCCGTAGTCGCGGTATCCCGAAGTGCCGCTTCCGCGATTGCCGGTCCACTGCACCGATACCTTGTATTCGTGCTCGCCATACGCCATGCCAACCTCCCTGTTTCGAACCGGATCAGCTTGCCTGAGGCGTGCATTTTATACGCCGCCATCATGCGATGGACGCGCGCATTTTTGCTGACTAATTCTGCGGCAACGCCTTGCCGGCGAGATTCGGCGCACGCGGGTCCGGGTTCATGTTCAGGCTGGTGCCGTTTGCCCTCATGTTACTGAGTGCGGGGCCGGTTCCCGCGCCGCCTACTCTTCCCACGGCCGGTGCCGGACTCGTGCCGAGGCCCGTTGCCGGCGCCCCGCTCATGTTGCCGATCCCGCTGGATTGCAGGCCACTCATGCCGCCGGCTCCCGCATTGCCTGGTCGGGCGACCAACTGCGCGTGCGCCGCCGCGGCGAAGCCGAGCATCAGTGCCGTCGCTACGATACCGCCCTTTACTGTCGTCATATTCCACTCCGTTACACCGTCGAATTGCGCGGCCGCGATCTCAACATTGCGGGCCACTCGAACAGTATGACGACGCCCGCCCCGCTTCGTTCAGCACCGAAAATCAGGGCTCGACGACCGCGGCGCGATAC